>NZ_BIFQ01000001.1:4800000-6133338 GCF_003967515.1 Dictyobacter aurantiacus
CCTTTACCCTGCAGGGACCGCTGACGCGCGTGACGCGTCCCACGCAGCCCTGGCAGCTGTTTGAGCAGCAGCGGGCCTCTAAAGGTGGTCTCGACTGGTACACGGTGGAGGGTCCGGCCGTGCTGCGCCAGCGTGGCCGCTACTATCAGATGTATTCCGGTGGTTGCTACTACCGTGACAACTACGCCATTAGCTACGCGGTTTCCGATATCCCCATGGGACCCGATGGGTTGCATGATACCTCCTGGCAGGACTGGTCGGGACGGCAGGGCGATCCGCGCCTCGTGCACGGCGATGAGTCGCTGATCGGTCCCGGCCACAATTCGGTGGTGCTGGCACCCAACAATGTCGATTCCTATATCGCCTATCACGCCACCCGGCAGGGTATGAAGGTGCGTCAGCCCTGCCTGGATCGCCTTTTCTTCCATGGCGATGAGCTGTGGACTCCGGCTCCGATCCACACGCCACAGCCAGCTCCTGCCATGCCACGACTGCGCGATCTCTTTACTACCCCCGATCTGCAGCCAGCCTGGCAGCCGCTGTCCGGCCAGTGGGCCCCTGTTCCTGACGAAGAATGCGTGGTGCAGAGCGATGAGAACGCTCCACGCGCCGAGTTGAGCCAGCAGGAGCGTCTCAGCAGCGATTGGTTGCTTGAGATCAACCTCAAGTACCTGGGCGGCTCGGGTGGCTATGGTGTGCTGCTGCGCGGCGATGATAGCGATAGCCCGCTTCAAATCCTTCTCACCGCCAACAGGCAGCTTGTCTGTATAGATACAGCCAGCGGCGCCAGCCAGTTCTGGCCTCTGCCGGAGGACATCCTGCTTGAGCGCTGGCACCAGCTCCTGCTCTCGCTGTCCGGCTCCGTGCTCAGCATCCGTTTCGACGGCCGATCCGCTATCGAGACCATCCTGTCCCGGTCGGTCCACAGCTTCGCCCTGACGACCGATGCCTGCTCGGCCGCCGTCAGCGCCGTCAGCCTGACCGACCACTTCCGCGACGAGTTCCTCAATCCCGACCACGCGCCATCTCTGCTGGGCTGGTCCGGTCATCTCGCGGACTGGCAGGTCCGTGACGACGCGCTGCGGCAGACCAGCGCCGCGACCGGTACCCATGTTATCTATAAAGGCTCTCGCTACACGCAGTTTGAATGCGCTGCTACCATAAAGGTAGAGCAGGTAGCGGGAGAGGATGGGGCTATCGGCCTCGCGTTGCAGGCTGAGGAGGATGAGCCGATCATCATCTGGCTCCAGCAGCAAGCCGCAGGCGCCACCTTGAGGGTAGAAGGCATCCCGAGCGCCAGCCAGTTGCAACTGCCGAAACTTAATCTGCGGGAATGGCACACCCTGCGCCTGGATGTCCAGCCCGACCAGCTTCACGTCTTTCTCGATGGACCCGAGGTTACAGTGTTTCCTATATCCATAGGAGCCCGCCGCATCGGTCTCGCCACGAAAGATGCCTCCGCATCATTCATCGGCGTCTGGCAGACCAACCACCCATCGTAGGTGTCGGGCTTGCCCCGACTTGTCGCGCAGCGACCCGTTCCCGGCCGGTTCGGCTTCTTATGGATGACGCCTCGCCCCACACTCGTGCGGGCACCACGTTTTCCGGCATGTGCGCTATGAGAAGCGGTGTCGTGGGGGTACGGGGTCGCTGCGCGACAAAGTCGGGGCAAGCCCGACACCTACGGGGGGCGCGGTCGTTGAAATGAGGGAGGACGTATCGATGAAAAAGGTTACCGCGGCCATCCTTGTGTTGGATGGCAAAATTCTGATCGCCAGACGACAGAAGGGCGATGTGCTGGAACATAAGTGGGAGTTTCCCGGCGGCAAAATCGAGCCTGGCGAGACGCCGCAGCAATGCCTCAAGCGTGAAATGATGGAGGAGTTTGGCGTCGAGGTCGCGGTAGGCGATTTTTTCTGCTCGACGGTCTATCGCTATCAGCATATCGAGATTGAGCTGCTGGCCTATCACACGGCGTACCTGGCGGGCGAATTTCAGCTCAATGTGCATGCCGAGATACGATGGATCACCCCCGGTGATCTCAAGCATTATGATTTTTCCGCCGCCGACATTCCTATCGCCCATCAGCTATATGAGAAACTCAATCCACCACATCACTCCCCAGCTTCTTGAGAGAGTGTCTGACTCTCATGATGATGGCCTGCGGCCTGCATGGGTTTTCGCACCTCCGGTGCTCAGCATTCCGTTGTGTGTTCGTGCATGGGGCGCGCTGATGCGCGCCCCATGCACGAACACACAAAAACAGTGCGGCCGCGTAGCGACCGCGCGTGCGGGGGCGCGCACGTCCCCCCAAGGTGACGGGAGTCAGACACACTCTGAGCTCGACTTTGTACATTTTTGCTAAAAAGGCAGGCATGAGGCCCCCGTGAAGGTAAGATAGAACGATCTAGCAAAAAGTTCTCTTACCACGGAGGCTGTCATGCCCGTACCAGAAACCATTATAGCCGTTGTGGCCCCCTTTCGGCCATTGTTTACCGCTCCGACTTGGAGAAAGTTAATGACGTTATTGACAGGAACCCTGCTCGCTCATGGTCCTCGCACCGTCTGTAGCGCGTTGCGTTTCAGCGGGGAGCAGGGGAACGAGCACTGGAGTAGCTATCATCACGTGCTCAATCGCGCGCGGTGGTCTCCTCTGGCGGCCAGTCGGTGTTTGTTGCTACTCATCGTCGAGACCTTGCTGCCCAAGGGAGCCCCCATTCACATCGTGATTGATGAAACGCTGGAGCGACGCTGGGGTCCCATGATCAGCAAACGGGGTCATTATCGTGATAGCGTCCGCTCCAGTCGCAAGAAAACGGTGAGTAGCAGTGGGTTGCGCTGGATCGTGATGGGAGTCGTTTGCACGCCCGCCTGGAGTCAGCACCCCTGGACCTTGCCCTTTCTCGCAGTCCTGAGCACCACTCCAGCCGTCAGCGAGCACACTGGCAAGCGGCACAAAACGATTGCCATGTGGGCGGGGCAGATGATCAGTCTGTTGCATCGCTGGCTTCCCGATCGCGAGATCTGGGTGGTGGGTGATGGAGCCTACAACTGCCTGGCGTTTGGACTGCACTGTGCCAAACGGTCGGTCCGCTTGATCACTCCCTGCCAGTTCGATAGCGCGTTTCATGATCCCCTCCCCCCACCTGAGCAGTTGCCCAAAGGGGGCAAACCACGCAAAGTGGGCAAACGGCAAGCCAAGCTCAGCGAGGTGCTGCACGATCCCTGTACGCAATGGGAAGAGCAGGTGATCCCCTGGTATGGGCAAGGAGGGCGCCGCATGCAGTGGTGCAGTGGAACGGCATGGTGGCATCGGGCCAAACAGCCCCCCTTGCCCATTCGCTGGGTCCTCATCCGAGATCCAGAGGGCAAGCAGGAACCCAAAGCGTTGTTGTGTACAGATCAACACGTCAGCCCGCTCACGATCATCCTCACGTTCATGCTCCGCTGGAGCATTGAAACCACCTTTGAGCAAACACGTGCCCATTTGGGGTTTCAAACCCAACGACAGTGGTCTGATACCGCGATTGAGCGCAGCACGCCGCTGCTCTTAGGCACCTACAGTTTGCTCACCCTGATGGGAACGCATCTGCAGAAGCGTGAGCCGATCACACCAGAGTATACGGCCTGGTACCACAAATCAGAAGCGACCTTCCATGATGTGTTGGCCACCATTCGTGTGCAGATCTGGAAGCAGCAAATCAATCTGACAGCTGCCCGTGACCCTGCTGTCAGACTGCTCGGGTCATCCGTGCTTGATCGGCTACTGTTTGCCGCCTGTTTTTAGTTGGAAATGTACAAAGTCGAGCTGAGAATGTGTCTGACTCTCACGATGATGGCCTGCGGCCTGCATGGGGTTTCGCGCCCGCGGTGCTCAGGAGTCCATTGTGTGTTGGTGCATCGGGCGCGCGGATGCGCGCCCGATGCACCAACACACAAAACCGGTGCGGCCGCGCAGCGGACGCGAGTGCGGGGGCGCTCACGTGTCCCCAAAGCGGTGGGAATAATACACACTCTGAAAGAGTTTGAGGATTAATGTGGTGCCAGCGGCGCCGGTGCCCTTCCTCAACTTTTTAGACCCCTGCATCGTGTCTGTTAGTAAATAAAGTATCGCAATACGATACTTTATATAGCTCATTATAGAATTGGGGGGAATATTGGAAACGCTATTGAAACTGTGGACCGGCAACCTGGCGTCAGGAGTGGAAGGGATCGCTGGACTACTTATTGCTATTGCCGCCCTGCAGGCGACCATTCGCGCGCTACTCCTCTTTTTAGGTAGGGGAAAGGGAACCAATCAGCAGCAGGAGCCGCAGACGGAGAATATTCGCTTGCGCCTGGGGCGCTGGCTGGCTCTGGCCCTCGAATTTGAGCTGGGCGCTGATATCCTGCGTACCGCTATCGCGCCGACCTGGAACGAGATTGGCCAACTGGCCGCCATCGCTACCATTCGTACCCTGCTCAACTACTTCCTGCAGCAGGAGATCGATCGCGCGGCCCGCCGTCAGCCCGACACGGCTCTGCAGCCACACACGCCACGCTCCGGACCGACCGAGCAAGCCGCTCCCGCAGCCACCAGGAGCATCACCAATGCTCTTCACTAGCTTTTTCAGCTTTACCACCTGGGCCACGCTCATCGAATTCGCGGGCGCACTACTGATCAGCGCGTATATCCTCGCCTCCCTGTACGTGTTGCTGCGTACCCGCGATATTACGCGCGCCCGCCTGGTGGTCGCCGATGGCGTCATTACCGGCCTCAGTTTTAAACTCGCCGGGACCCTGCTCAAGACCATCGACCTGCGCAGCTGGCAACAGATCCTGATGTTCGTGGCTATCTTTGCTCTGCGTACCCTCCTGAAACGCTTCTTTACCTGGGAACGCACGCGCCTGCAACGCCATGAATCTCAGCTCTAAATATATACGGACTAAGAGTTACGGGAGCGCCCATTCATACTCTCCTTACCAGTTAGGGAGAGTATGAATGGGCGCTCCTATGGGATGCGCTTAATGTGTCTTATCTGTGCTTTTTGTTGTTGTTCTTATTATTGTTAAACTGGATCGCTCCGAACAGGCCATGTGCCTCGTCCGCGATTCCGGCGGCGAAGAAGAGTGTGTTACGTGGACCCGCCAGGGCACCGTTGCCAAAGGCCAGGCCCCACAGGCCATTGATGACAATGGGGGCGCCAAATTTATTATTCAGTGGCCCGAGGAACGTGCCCGTCCTGGGATTGAACGCGTTGATATGTCCATCCCCGAAATTGCCGACCAGCAGATCGTTGCTGAACGGACCAAAATCCTTTGGTGCCAGGGTCATTCCCCAGGGTGAATTGAGCACGCCATCGGAGATGAGGCGCCGCAGAAACATCCCGTCTGTATTAAAGACATCAACGAAGCCATTGCCCGGTCCCGCCACATCGTCGTGTTTCGCTGCATCTTGCAGAGCAAAGCTGACAAAAATTTTGCCATTGATGTTCTGAATGCCAAAGGGGGCAAAACATTGATTGGATAGCGGGCAATCAGCCGCCAACTGTGAATCGGTGAAGGAATGGACGAGATTAAAGTTGCCGTCAAACATATCAACATTGCCAGAGCGGAAGTTGGCGGCGTAGAGGAAGTTGCCCGAGGAGGTATGCCCGATGGCCAGCCCTTTATAGACCGCGCCCGGTGAATTATCGACCTTAAGGATGGCATTGGTCGGATCAACCTGGGGATTCCAACCGGAGATGGTGCCATCTTCAGTGGCGAAAATGAACTTGCTGGGGCGCGATTTTCCATTGGCGGAGATGACAAAATCATTTGTATTGTTGAAGACATTGCCTGTTGGGGTCGCGGTTGTTCCGATCGGGCTGCCATTTGGAGGCGGGATCTTAATTACCAGCGGGTTGCCCACCGGGAAGGCCTTGCCGTTGCCCAGGTAGGATGTCGCGACGCCGGTGCCGTTGTCCGAAACGATCCATGGGCCGATGGGGCCATGCGAGATTCCCCAGGAGTTGACCAGGTTCGGGTCGAGAAAACGGGCTACCCCCGCGATATCAGAAACCAGGTTGGTCTGTTGATAAAATCCTCGGTTGGACATTCCGCTGGACGTGCCGCTTGCGGCATGGGTGGGAGATACATACAATGCTCCACTTACCATTACCGCTCCTATCAGCATGGCCAGTACAAAGCGTAAGGATATATCGCGTCCCTTCGAGAAGAAAGAGAACCGCATCGAAAGCCTCACTTTCCACATTTCACTCTAATGTCAGATTGAATGCATTTTTTTCAGAACGTGTCTAACTCTCGTCATCATCATCTGTGATCTGCATGAGATTTCGCACCTCCGGTGCCCAAGGGTCATATAGTTGTTGGTGCATCGGGGGCGCTGATGCGCCCCCCGATGCACCAACAACCAAAACCGGTGCGGCCGCGCAGCGGATGCCTGAGAGAGTGTCTGACTCTCATGATGATGGCCTGCGGACTGCATGTTTTTTCGCACCTCCGGTGCTCAGAATTCCGTTGTGTGTTAGTGCATGGGGCGCGCTGATGCGCGCCCCATGCACTAACACACAAAAACAGTGCGGCCGCGCAGCGGACGCCCGTGCGGGGGCGCGCACGTGCCCCCATGGTGGCGGAAGTCAGACACGTTCTGACATAGCGAGAGGATCATTTATGCATCTGAAATGCCATCTGAAAACTTGATCGACCATAAGGGGAAGAATCTATAATTAGAGAGGAAGTGGCATATGTGTATCTTATGATATATGTGCAACACCTGATAACCTATCCGTGCTGGTGATTATTGTGTACACTTAATCGGGCAATGCCTGTATTGAGGCAATCAGGGCGGGCGGGCACGTTCCTTCACCGACGTAACCTTCCCAAAGAACGTTGCAGTGGCGTATGTTTTTCTGGAACGGTTCCGATGTGTGGTGGAACGTGCCCGCCCTCCTATGTCACATTAGATGGCTTCACGCAGGGCTGCCAGCAGACGCTCGACATCGGCGGGACTGTTGTAGCCCTGGATCGAGATGCGGATGAAGCGCTGACCGTTCCAGGCCATCACCGGGATCTCGATGTGCCACTGCTCGCGCAACTGGCGCTGCAGAGCCCCGGCGTCCCCATCGGGCAGTTGCACGGAGCACATCTGTCCCAACCAGCTGTCGGGACAGATCGGTCCGATCCCCGTCAGGTTGACGATCTGCTGGCGCGCGGACACCACCAGATCGTGGCAGGCGATCCGTACCGCGTCCCAATCATGCTCGCGCTGGAACGCGATCGCGGCGGGCACGCTCAGGTAGGACGAGGGATCATCTGTGCCGAGCCAGCCGAAATAGTCCTGGAACCGTGAGGGGCCCGGCGCCAGGCTCTCCCATCCCCAGCTAACGACGAGCGGCTGTAAGAGCTCCTGTCGCTCGGGATGTGCATAGAGAAACGCGGCCCCCTTGGGCGCGCAGAGCCACTTATGGCAATTGCCGATATAGAAGTCCGCGCCGATCTCTTCGAGATTGAGCGCGATCTGTCCGGGAGCGTGCGCCCCGTCCACGACCGTGAGGATGCCCGCCTCGCGTGCCCGCTGGCAGATCTTCGCCACCGGAAAGATCAATGCCGTGGGTGAGGTGATATGACTGATGAAGATCACCTTTGTGCGCGGCGTTACGCCTCGCCACAGGTGTTCGATCATCTCCTCCTCGCCCTCAATGGGGAGCGGAATTGGCTGATTGATGTAGCGCATCCCACGCTGCGTACAGAGAAACCTCCAGGTACGGTCCGATGCCCCGTACTCATGATTCGTCGCCAGCACCTCATCGCCAGGACCCAGCGCGAGCGAGCGCGCCACGATATTTACCCCGACCGTCGTGTTGTGTACAAATACGAGATGATCGGCCCGCGTTCCCAGATACTCGGCCAGGGGCGCGCGTGCCTCGTCCAGCAATCCATGAATGCGACGCCCCAGAAACTCAACAGGATCCGATTCTAACTCCCGCTGCCAGCGTTGATAGCTATCAAAGACCGGCCTGGGACACGCCCCAAAGCTGCCATGATTCAAAAATGTAATATCCGGACGCACCTGAAACTGTTCCGCCGCCACTGGTAGTTCAACAACACGCATAAAGAAGATCCCTTTCGTTCTCTGCTTCCTCTCTCGTCATACGGCACGAGAAATGGTAATAAAGAATAATTATGTAAATAATACTTCATTATTGGGCGTCCTGAGCCTGGTACTGATTAAAGTAGGCATACCAGGGATGAATATGTGGCTCAAAGACCCGCGCCTGCACAGCGGGATCTTGAAAGACCAGTTCCCGCGCCTGTGCTTCATTGGACGTGTCGAGAATGCCCAGGCCGCCCTGATTGTCCAGGAAAAAACCACCCATGAGGAGCTGCTTACTGATAAAGCGCTGCTTCATATATCTGCCATGCTCACGAAAAAAGGGCTGCTCGGTGACGGCTCTCTCTTCGATCCAGGCCGGACCATGAGTATAGATCACAACGAACATTATCTCATCTCCTTTTCAAAACAGTGCTGTACCAGCTGGTATAAAGCGCCGAGATCCTCACCCTCGATGGGTGGGATAATGTGCTGGCTGCCAACATAGATACTGTAGAGTACCCTGGCGAACTGCCGGGCGTAGAGGTGATCGGCTCCGCTGGCAGCGACCAGCGCTTCCAGGTACTCCAGGCGTTGCTGGTCGATGCGTTGCTGGTGCACACGTACCTGTTCATCCTGTAACGCCCAGACGCGCAGGGCAACATCAAGCCGGGGAGGTTGTAGGCTCGCTCGTATCACCCGCGCCAGCTTTTCTGATGGAGCGGCCTCTTTTTCGGCCCATTGAATAATGCGCAGCGTCCCCTCTTCGGCCCAGAACTCCAGCAACCGCTCCTTAAAATCCTGATAATTGGCGAAGTGATGGTAGAAGGATCCTTTGGTCACCCCCAGCCGATTGGTCAGGGACTCGATCGTGAGAGCTTCGGCCCCCGCCTCTTCAAGCAGGGCAAGACCCTCTTCCAACCACCTGCGCCTGGTGAGAAGCGCCATATCCCGTTTCCTCCTTGGCTCGTTCTATTCCTCTTTTCTAAAACATACCATACGGTATGGTATGTTCGCAAGGGGGAATGGTTCGTCTGAGCACGGGGCCGCGAAGCTCCAGGCCAGGGCAAGCCTGGGTTGAGGATGCCGGGGGCATCCTCGCCTACGGCGGCGATGCAAATTCCTTCGCTTGCGCGCCTTGCTCAGCAGTTCGGCGTGTGTTACACTGGCGGCTGTTGGGTTGGGTGCAAAAATCGGGGGGAAACACATAGTAGAGAGCGTCCATGCCAAAACGATCACTACACATGCTTGCCTGGTCCGCGGAGCAGCAGCGCTATGAACTCTCTAGCGGAGGAAGCTTCCAGCGCTGCTTTGCTGCGCATGACGAGCAGATCTGGCTGGACTGGCTCGGCGAGCAGACCTCCTTTGCTTTTCAGGGACAGCGCGGACATCTGAGCGTGGTCAGGGAGGTACGGGCGCGCGGTGGTGGATACTGGTATGCCTATGGCACCCCGCAAGGTGGCTCCCGAAAACACTATCTTGGCCCGACGCCGAAGGTGACGCTGGCACGCCTGGAAGAGGCGGCCGGTTCTCACGCGGCTCTTCCTCCATCGTCGCCGCGCCAGCCTCTTGCGCTGCCCGTGCTCGCCTCCAAGCTCTCGCCTCCACGGCTCCCGGCGACGCTGGTTGAGCGCGCCCATCTGCAGGCGCGTCTGGATGAGGCGCTGGCCCTCCCGTTAACCCTGCTCTCCTCTTCTGGTGGCTGGGGAAAAACGACCCTGCTCTCCGCGTGGGCGCAGCGTTCGTCCCATGTAATTGCCTGGCTCTCGCTCGATGAGATGGATAGCATCCCTGTCCGCTTCTGGAGCGCCGTGATCGCGGCTCTGCGTACACACCATGCTGGGATCGGCGCGACGGCGCTGGCCCTGCTGTACGCGCCGCAGCCCGTGCATCTTTCGCTCATCCTTACCTCCTTGCTCAATGAAGTGACCACCCTGGAGGGGACCACGGTGCTGGTGCTGGATGATTATCATCTGATCACAGATGCCGCCATCCACGAGTCCCTGCTGTATCTGCTTGAGCACCTGCCCGTCAATCTGCGCCTGCTGCTCTCCACCAGGGTTGATCCTCCTCTTCCTCTTGCTCGGCTGCGCATGCGCGGACAGATGAGCGAGATTCGCGACATGGATCTGAGCTTTCGAGCTGATGACACCCGGCATTTCCTGCTGCAGCGCATGGAACTGCCCCTGGCGGAGACGGAGGTTGCGATCCTGGAGCGGCGCACCGAGGGCTGGATCGCGGGTCTACAGCTCGCGGCGCTGGCGCTGCGCCAGTGCGCGGATCACGCCGCCTTTGTCCAGACCTTTGGGGGCAGCCATCGTTATGTGCTGGACTATTTTCAGGATGATATCCTGTCTCATCTGCCGCCAGCCACGCAGAATTTCCTGCTCCAGACCGCTCTCCTCTCGCGTTTACATGCCCCTCTCTGTCAGGCCGTGACCGGCGAGACTGCCAGTCAGGAGCTTCTGGAGGGATTGGAGCGCGAGAACCTCTTTCTTGTTCCCCTGGATGAAGAGCGGCACTGGTACCGTCTGCACGAACTGTTTCGCCAGACCCTGCTGGCGCGCCTCAGCATGAGCCATCCCGATCGCGTGCCCGTCCTGCATCGGCGCGCCGCCCGCTGGTATGAGGCGCAGGGAATGCTACGCGAAGCCCTCACCCATGCACTCTCCGCCGAGGACTTCGCCTACGCCGCCCATCTGATGGAGCATGCCGCAGCAGAGGCATGGGCCATGGGAGAAGCCCACACCGTCCACGCGTGGATTGCGCTGCTGCCGGACGAGGTCTTGCGCGCCCATATGTCTTTCGCGCTCGTTGCGGCCCTGCGCCTGCTGCACACCCTCTTTGGGGTCTCGGACGAACAGCAGCGAAGCGCGGTCGGACACACGATTGACCGGGTAGAGAGTCTGCTGGGTGAGGCGGACCTCACCGCAGAGGAACACGAACGCCTGCGCAGGCGCGTGCGACTCTTTCATCTGTGGAGCGCGGCCAGCCAGGCTATCGAGGTGCGCGATATGACACGTCTCCAGCAGTGCTGCCAGGAGATGCTGCCGCTGGTCAGAGATGACGAGATTATCTGGCAGATGGCGCCGCTGTTTGTCAACGTTATCCTGTGCATGAATACGCTGGAGGCATGTGATGCCCTCAATGCGGCCCTGTTGACCGCGGGACAACAGGCCGAAGAGACGCAGCAGCGCTATGAATGGCTGCGAACCAGGCAGTGGCTGGTGCAGATCCTCTGGGAAGCAGGAGATCTGCACCAGGCCGAACACGAGTGCCGCCTGCTCCTCGCGCTACTTGAACGGGAGGGCACGCAGCACACCTCCATTGGCGGTTATCTCTTCCTCACCCTGGCCCGCATCTGCTGGTCCGGCAATCGTTGCGAAGAGGCCCGCTCCCACCTGACCAGCGCGCTCCACCTCGCCCAGAACTGGCAGTATATGGCCCTGCTCGCGGAATGCGTCGAGTGCAGGGTGATATTCGCGATTGACCAGGGCAGGTTGGATGAGGCGGAGCAGGCGCTGTACACGCTGCGGCACCTGATACAGCAGGGCGGGATCGCCATTCGCCTCCCCCAGATTGAATGTGTGCAGCTGCGGCTCTGGCTAGCCCGGGGAAACCTCGCGGCGGCGCAAGACTGGGCCGATCAGACCTGCTTCGACCAGGACAGTCCGACCGAGGCTTCCTCCTGGGAAACCTCCCTCTCACTGGCCCGCCTGCGGCTGGCGCAGCACGCCTATGCGGCCGCCAGCTCTATACTGACGCGTCTGTTGAGCAGTGCTGAACAGGGCCAGCGCCGCGAGCGAGTCGCGCAGACACTGGCGCTCCAGGTGCTTGCTCTCGCGGGGCTAAAGGAGCGCGAGCAGGCCCGGCAGCTCGTGTTGCGCCTGCTCCAGCTAACGAAATCGGCTGGCCTGATCCGTGTCTTCCTGAATGCCGGCGAACCCATGCACCGAACGCTGCGGCAGCTACACGCCGCACGCGCAACCGAGACCACGCTACCCGGCGACCTGGCTAGCCATCTCACCCTCTTGCTGGAGGCTTTTGATCAAGAGGAGCGGTGGCACCATCTTCTGGCGCCGCCTCTGACCCGGCACAGAGAAGCCAGCCCCTCGCCTGACGCCGCGCCCGCCCGGTCGAACCTCCATGACCCGCTCAGCTCCCAGGAGCAGCGCGTGCTTCGCCTGCTCGTCGCTGGCCACACCTATGCCGAAATAGCCCGCGAACTGATCGTTTCTCCCAACACGATCAAAACCCAGGTGAGCAGCATCTATCGCAAACTGGGTGTCAGCCGTCGCGCCGAAGCCAGCCTCATCGCGCAGCAGCTCCACCTGCTCTAACCTCTATATTCTTCGCTTCTCAGGGGAGAGGTGTTCCCCTACCACCATGGTTGTGTACAACCACGATGCACCCAACACCAGGGAGCCAATCACCCCTTTAATCACCAGGTCAGGTGAAGGCAGGCGCCAGCTTCTCCGGCTATACTTCTTTGCGTAAGGTAGATCATCAACAGTCAGGAGATAGATACATGGCGACATATGCTGTAGCCCGCTTATGGGATACCGTAATGGGACCGCAGATTGTCCAATACTTAGAAGGAATTGATGCGACCCTGGCCCCTTTCCAGGGACACTTCCTGGTTCATGGTGGAGAGTTCAAGAAGCTTGAAGGTGATTGGACGGGAGACCTGATCATTATCGAGTTCCCCGATCGACAACACGCTCAGGCCTGGTATTCCTCAGAAGCCTACCAAAAAATCCTCCCTTTCCGCCTATCCAATACAAAGGGAGATGTAATTCTGATTGACACAGTACCCGGTGATCATAAAGCCACTGATATCCTCGGGTGAAAACTCAGCCCGGAGTAGTTTGGTTGTAGCGCATGCCAGGGTTTTCACACCCGCATTGCTTAGAGAGTGTCTGACTTCCGTCATGTTGAGGGTACGTGAGCGCCCCCGCACGGGCGTCCGCTGCGCGGCCGCACCGGTTTTATGTATTGTTGCATCGGGTGCGCATCCGCGCACCCGATGCAACAATACATAAAAGACTTGTGAGCACCGGAGGTGCGAAAACCCATGCAGGCCGCAGGCCATCATCATGAGAGTCAGACACGTTCTTACGAATCATGTGTAAGTTGGTGCATCGCAGGCGCATCCGCGCCTGCGATGCACCAACTTACAAAACAAACTAATGCGGCCGCGCAGCGGACGCCCGTGCGGGGGCGCTCACGTTCCACTGTAAGAGGAGAGAGCGTAAGCCACACCCTCAAAGAAAGAAAGAAAGAAAGAAGAGGAAGAAACGATGCCATATATTCACACCAGCGATTCCACCCGGCTCTATTATCGGGAATGGGGTATGGGTACCCCCGTGCTCTTCGTCAGCGCCTGGGCGTTCAGCGGCGCCATGTGGGAGTACCAGATGCTCCACCTCTCCGAGCGCGGACTGCGCTGCATCGCCTTTGATCGTCGCGGGCATGGCCGCTCGGATGATCCTGGACGTGGCTTTGATATCGACCGGCTGTCCGATGACCTGGCGGAGGTGATCGAGCAGCTCGACCTGCGCGACCTGACCCTGGTCGGCAACTCGATGGGCTGTGGTGAGATCGTCCACTATCTCGCGCGTCACGGCACCAGTCGCATTGCCCGCGTCGCGCTCGTGAGCGGTGTCACCCCTGGTACGCTCAAATCGGCGGAGAACCCGCAGGGACTTCCGAAGGAGGCCGCCGAGTTCGCCATCATGAAGATGCAGCAGGATCGCCCGCTGTACATGACGGATGGCGCCATCAAGTACTTCAACCTGGGATCAACCTGGCCGGCGGCGCCACTGCTCTCCTCGGAGATGGTGCAGTGGGCGATCCGGCTCATCCTTGAGTGTTCACCCAAAGCCAGCATCGAGTGCTTCCGCATCTCCGCGCAGACCAATTTCTTGCCCGATCTGCGCGCCTGTACCGTGCCGACACTGGTTCTGCACGGCGAGAACGATCAGATCGCTCCCCTGGACATGTGTGCCCGCAGGACCGTCCAGGGCAT
This sequence comes from Dictyobacter aurantiacus, assembly GCF_003967515.1. Lineage (GTDB taxonomy): Bacteria > Chloroflexota > Ktedonobacteria > Ktedonobacterales > Ktedonobacteraceae > Dictyobacter > Dictyobacter aurantiacus. The sequence goes on from NZ_BIFQ01000001.1 coordinate 4,814,100, forward strand.
TGTCGGCAGCGAACTGAAAACCTACCCCGGCGGCGGCCACGGCATGTTCCTCACCCACAAAGAGCGCCTCAATGAGGACCTGCTAACCTTTATTCAAGGCTAAACCTCTGAGAGGATGTTCCTCGGTCATGAATGAGGGGAACAATGATGCAGGAAGTCATCTATTATTGACTTCCTGCACACAGGAGCCATGTCAGGATGCCTCAGACATACGCAGTTCTGTAGCACTCAGCATAGGTACATCCCGATGGCCCCAAGAGAGACAAAAAGGGAGCGAAAAAGAAAGCGCGATGAGTTAATGTACAGTTGGCGTCGCGGTTGGCCGGTTCCCATTGTCGGTTGGCGTCGCGGTTGGCCGGTTCCCATTGTCGGTTGGCGTTGCGGTCGGCCTGCTCCCATTCGCAGACGGAGTTGCGGTCGGCCTGTTGCCGCTGTTGGTTGGAGTCGCGGTTGGCTTGTTGCCATTATTATAGTTATCGCTGTTGCCTGGCTTATAGTTGGGAATATTGGTTTTCAAACAGACCTCTAGCGGTGATGTACCACAGCTTTTCAGAACTGCTGCCAGATATCGGGTCACGTTGGTATCGTTTAGTTTTGTGCCATCTTTCGAAGCCAGGTATTGTGCATAAGCCAATACCTGATCAATCTCGCCATTGCCATAGACATGGCTCACTTTAATAGCTGCACCACTGGCCGTTGTGGCTGTGAATGTCCCCTGATGAAGTGCGCAGATATCCTTTACTGCATCCCCAGAACTGGAAGTGCTCAAGTTATATTTAGTTGCCAGATTTTGGATATCTGGCAAACCAGGACAGCTACTATGATCGCTGCCTTTCTGATTACCTGGAGTACTTGTAGGCTTGTTTTCGCTTTTCTTATCAGAGGCAGTAGTCAAGGCTACCGTAGGAGAAGCATGTATGATCGACTGGACAAATTGTCCTCCGGTTGGCGTTGCTGCGAAAGCTGCGGTAGCACTACCAATCAAAATCATACTACCAATAGTAGCCAGAACGATTTTTCCCTTAACGATCGCTAATAGTTTAAGCATGTTCTTTTCCTTTCCGGTGTTAAAAATATAGAAGCTATTGCTAACAGACACGCCAATAGCGCAAGAGCCGAAATTGTATCAGGTCCCCTTTTTTGAGTACTTCACAGTTTGTTTTGCGGCCCTCAATGAAAGAGTTGTGGCAGATGAATATTTGGTTACGGCCTTGTCCCATATAGGCCAAAATACTCAGAGGGTGTCTGACTTTCATCATCATCGCCTGCGGACTGCATGCGTTTTCGCACCTGCGGTGCTCAAGCGTCCATGGTGTGTTCGTGCAGTGCGTGCGCATCTGCGCACGCACTGCACGAACACACAAAAACAGTGCGGCTGCGTAGCGGACGCGCGTGCGGGGGCGCGCACGTACCCCCAATATGACGGAAGTCAGACACGTTCTCAGGAATAATGCAGGCTTATCAACCTGCTAATAATGGAGACTTTGTAGTCTTTCGTGAAAGCGCTGTAGTAGATGAGCATTCAATTGCCAATATCTCACTTTGGGGATGTGATCTTGATGAAATTTTCCATTATAGTAAAACTTTATAGTAAATTCGCCTCTACCCATAACTTCGACCACATAAATTACAACCTTCCTTGAAGAGATTTATTTTGCTCTTCATGGAGGCCAGTGATCGATGGAGGTTAGTGAGCACCAGTTAGATCGTGCCCGCCAGGGTGATGCCGAGGCGTTAAGTATACTTTATAACCGTTTCTTACCTGGCGTATTTGGATATATTGCGACACGTGTACCTGATCGTAGCACTGCAGAGGATTTAACTTCAGAAGTGTTTTTGCAAATGGTCGAGGATATTCATCGGCTACGCGCAAAAGACGAACAGACATTTATTGCATGGCTTTTTAGTATTGCTCGTGTAGTCGTTGCTGCCTATTATCGCAAACGCGAGAAACAACCGGTACAGGTTTCGCTGCTCCCAGAATTCTGGGAACAAGAGCCAGAGGAGAGTTTGTCAAAGATAGAGAGCTCCTCTGATACTGATCCTATACGCTGGGTGGAGATGCGTGAAGATTGGCATGTCGTTGTTCAGGCTATTAATCAATTAACTGAAGAACAGCGTCAAGTGCTGGTTGGTCGATTGATCATGGGATATGATGTGGCTTCTGTAGCCCGTATAGTCGGGAAAAAATCTAATGCAGTAAAAGCTTTGCAATTTCGTGCATTGCAAAGATTGCAAAGAATTCTTGGAAAGCCATTCCGTCCGATCTTATCCCATACAAAGAAGCAGAAGGAAGTACAATGAAATCACTCTATGAGCACCTCAATCATCGTTTAGATCAGATCGTTTCATCTTCTCAATTGAGTGAGCAGCATCAGGATAGCTTCCAGCAATCGGCGAGTGATGAGAGAATAGATGAATTGATCGTCCTTGCCCGCAGGATACGGGAAGCGGAGGCGGTTCAGGCTTCTTCTGATTTTGCTCGAATGCTAGAGCGACGCGTGCTTCGACATCATGCAGAGCTCAAAATACAGCAAAGAGACAAAAAGTCTTCTTTATTCTCTCTATTCCGTACACGCTTTGCCTTTAGAACTGTTACGATCTTCTGTTTCCTTTTCATTTTAGCCAGTACCAGTACATTAGTTATGGCTGCTCAGGTTACAAATCCTGATAATCCATTTTACGTGATTAAGCATTGGGAGCAGAATGTACAGCTTTCACTTGCTGGTAATGATGAGAATCAGATTACCTTGAATCTGCAGTTCGCTCATGAGCGTCTCAATACGCTCTCTTCCCTGACCAGTGCTAACCAGGCATCTGCGTATCGCCAGACCCTGGCTGATCTGGGTCAGAATATAAGTATTGCTACGTCAATTGTTGACGGTTTGCCCGCAGGCACGCAGCATGATCATCTGGCTAGAGAACTAGCCAGTTTCAAAGGAAACACTATCCATGTATTGCGCAGTTTATTGGGCAAGCTCGCTATTCCTGAGCGACTGGCAACCACTGACGAACTAGCAAATCTGGGCGATAAGGTACCTCATATAGACAGTGCTATATTGCAACTGCCTGTTCATCCTAATGATAAAGCAATTATTCGCTTTACGGGGAATAATATTGATCCAGAGGCACATCTACTGATTGATGGACAAATGGTTGACGCTAGCGGATATGTGCAGCATGGCAATATTATCTTTATGATCGACTGGTATGGGCGTTCATATCCACATAGCCTGGGAATTATCAATCCGGATGATACTACAGCTCAAACTGCTGTTATATCTATCCAAAATAGCGACACAAAGAGCAATCAAGGTGATAATAATGGCGATCAAAGTGGCAACAAGCCGACAGTGACGCCATCTGCGAATGGCAATAAGCCGACAGTGACACCATCTGCGAATGGCAATAAGCCGACAGTGACACCATCTGCGAATGGCAATAAGCCGACGGCGACACCATCCGCGAATGGTAACAAGCCGACGGCGACACCGCCTGCTCGTCGTTAGCAAAGCGCCCCGTATATCCTCATGACTTCAGTCATGGGGATATACGGGGTTTTCCCCAGACAAAGCAGCTTCTGGTTAATCCCAGACGTAATCGAAGCAGATCAATTTGAGGTCTTCGCGTTTGAGCTGGATACGTTTGCCACTATCAGCTTTCTTCTCGGGATTGCTTTCGCTGTCGATGCTCTGGACGACGGCTAGCAGATCCCGGGCCTGACGGTCGCGTTTATAGGTCTCGTAGGCCTTGCGCAGCGTTTTGATGTAGACGCGGGGCAGGGGGACGTTGAGCTTCTGCATGGCGGCGATCAGCTCGCGGCGGTTGAAGTCGGGACTGTTGATGTGGCCGCGCAGGGCGGTGACGATGCTCTGCTGAATGGGGTCCAGGATCTTGGGGGCCTCTTCGACGGCGACCTGTTCGAGTGAGGCCTGCAGGATAGAGTCGATGACCTTCTCTTGCAGCTCGAAGATGTTGACCTCGTCACTACCAGGGACGTAGCGGGCGGTGTCGGGCTGGCAGGCGATGTAGTTGGTGATCAGATATCTATTGTCCTCGATGTGCCTCCTGCGCGCATGTTCGCTCAGATCGACGTAGCGCCAGTAGTGCTGCCTCCTCTTGACGTCCTTGCCGGATGCGCGCTGGCTGTCGGGCGCGGTAAAGTAGAAGAAGACGCCACGGGCATCGCGGCGCAGCAGTCCGCTGTGGATGCCGTCGGGAAGGGCTTCCAGGGTCTGGCGCATGTCGCTGTTGAGCAGGCCCTTGAGGCTCTGCAGCAGGTATTCGCTGCTGGTCAGTTCGGCGAAGCGTTCCTGCTCTTCGACGACGCGGCCGTCTTCGCTCTCGATGCGTCTGAGGGTGTTGAAGTTCTGCGGATGGACGGCTTCGCCGAGGATGCTGGCGTCGTGCAGGCCGCTACGATCGATGCTGGCGATCTTCTGCGACAGGCTCTCGACCAGGCCGAGCAGGTGTTCCAGGCCGTCGTCGGGGAACATGTTCATGATCCACAGCGTGTCGAAGCTGGTGCCGATGCGGTCGATGCGGCCGGCGCGCTGGACCATGCGGGTGGGATTCCAGTGCAGGTCGTAGTTGATGAGCAGGCCGCAGTCCTGCAGGTTCTGGCCCTCTGACAGCACGTCGGTGGAGATCAGGATGTCGATCTCGTCGCTGGTGCCGGCGATGTCGAGCCGGTTGTTGATGATGGGGGCGAAGTGGCTGACGACCTTCGCACGCTCTTTGACCTCGGTGCCGCTATCCATGCGGCGGATGGTCGGCTCTCCGGCGCTGGCGCGCCAGCTCTCGCCCTGCTCATCCTGGGCGCACAGGTTGCGGTAGAGGTAGCGCGCCGTGTCCTTGTAGTAGGTGAAGATGAGCACCTTGCGTCCCTTGAGCTCGCCTGCCAGCAGATTCTTGAGCTGTGCCAGTTTGGCGTCGCGCTCGGGGGTGATCTCCCTGATGGCGTACCAGATGCCGCGCAGGGCGTCGACATCCTTGCGCAGATCTTTGTGCAGGCGCTTCAGATCGTACTGCGAGGCGTCGAGGGTGGGCAGGCTCTGGATGAACTGGCTGGCCTCCTCGCTGGCGTCCAGGTCGTCGGCGCGCGAGTTGGGGGTGGCGTCGTCCTCGTCATCCTCGCTGCTGATGAAGCGCATGGCCTTCTGGAAGCTGCTGCTGTCGAGCACGGTGCCAGCCAGGATATAGCTCTCGAAGGTCTCCAGGAATTCGAGGGCGCGGCGCACGCTGATGCGAAAGGCGTCAATGCTGCTCTCGAAGCGCTTGAGGTAGCGGCTCTTGAAGATGCCGACCAGGGCCTCTTCACGTCCCTCCTCGAACTGGTCGCGCTCGATGCCGCTTTTCTTATAGGTCTCCAGGCGATAGGGGGCCAGCGAGAGCCGCTCGACGCTGCTGACGACCTGCTGGTAGATGCCGGCGTAGGTGGCTTCCAGATTGTATCGGATCGTCTTGAGGCGGCGTTCGGGCCACTTGATGGGCTGCCCCTTGATGGTGGCGTTGGGATAGGCCTGCTTGATGAAGGGACGCGTGCGGCGGATGACGATCTCTTCCAGCAGGTTGTAGAGGGCGATGCCGCTGTCCTGCTGGCGCTGGGCGCGGCCGGCCGCCATGAAGTAGCGCTGCAGATCGCCGATGCCGGCGGCGGCGAAGAAGCTGCGGTCGCCTCCGGTGAAGAGCGCGACCTGGTTGTAGAGGTCGTAGACGCTGTTGTTGATTGGCAAATCTAAACAATTTGGTGCTATAAATATTCAGGATAAAGAGCATCTTAATAGTAGAAATGGTATAGCAAAATTTAGAGAACTTATAATGTTAACTTGCTTTCTAGCATCTTTAATTCTCCAATCTTTTATACGCTTATTTTTTCTAGCAATTCAAATAAAGGTTTTAATGTTGCATTTTTTGTGTTAGAATCTTCCGTATAAGTAAGGAGGCATAAATATGCAATTCTTTTTTCATCATGTAGGCCAAGCAGGTTCTTCAGATTTCGATAAGACTGTTTTCAAGGATGTAGATATTGCTATTCTAAATAATAAACTGACTGCTGATATACAAGATTCTGCTATAAAAGCATTATCCTCATTATTCCCTGATGGGCATTTCAATTGTTGGGGAGTTCCAGAAGGAGCAAAGTTTGTCATAAGAAATCTCAATGCAGGAGATTATGTTCTTCTTGTAGAAAGTGCTAGGATAGACGGTTTTATTCCCGCTTTATGTCACGTCAAATATTATATTCAATCACTACAACCTGTTTTGTCAGAAGCCCTTTGGGGCAATAAAAAATACCCTTACATTTTCTTTTTCCAAACAGAACAATTAGAATTGCCATGGATAGATTTTTTAGAACAGGTAGAATATAAACCAAATTTCAACCCTGCAGGCAGTTTTTTATCTATCAGAAATGAGAGAATAGCAAAATTTGGAGAAGCAGAGGGATATGCTAAATATTTACGTACTAATTATCTAAAATTTATGAGTACATTTAATAATATATCTTATGAAGACTTACAGAAAGAAAAGCAAAGTACTATTAAAGAGATTAGGGAAGCGCCTGAATATTATGATGCTTATAGCAAAAAGGAAGAAATAAATGCTGAATTGGTGGAAATTCATAACCTCCTTATTGAAAATGGTGATGATCCATTGCTTACTCAGGATGTTAAAGATTCAATTCGTAGATACAAATATAGAGATATAGCTTTTTCTATATCCGTTAAGCAAGCATACAACTTTAAGTGTGCAATTTGTAGTTTAGGAGTGCGCGGTCCTAAAAATGAAACAGAAGTAGAGAGTGCTCATTTTTACCCTAAAGGACTAAATGGCAGTGATGATATTCGGAACGGTATCTGTTTATGTCGTAGACACCATTGGGCTTTTGATGTTGGTTGGTTTGCAATTTCTGATCAGTATACAGTTATGATCAATAAAAATATGCCAAATGATCCTGATTACGATTTTATTCGTGATTGGGAGGGTAAACCGATTAATTTACCTCAAGCGAAAGCTTGTTGGCCTCATTTGAAATTTGTGAGAGAACATAGAAAAGTAATGAATTTTTAAAGCTCTGTCTATACTTGGCAGATGCTCGATCAAATAATAATCGGAGAAGAGCGCGCGGTTATTGAAGAACGCCTCGCTCCAATACGAGACCATGTAGGCCGAGCGCAGCCGCTCCACATAATCGAACACGCTCTCCCCATCATGGTACATAAACAGGCGCAGCACACGCATCGAGATGCGATCGGGATTGCGCCGATTCACCGTCATCGTCCGCGCATAGGGATTCTCCTTGCGCTTCTGCGCCATCCCAGGGGTCCCATCCTGCGCCTGCGCCGCATCATCGACCCCGGCCACCAGCACAAAATCGATCTGCAGATACTTTGTCGTCAGCACCAGCAAGAAATCGCCGCCGCGCTGATTAAAGACGCGCGTCAGTTCACGCGTCTGCTGCTTCGTCACCGACGGCGACCGCATCTCAAACAGAAACACCTCTAGCGTCCAATCATTGGAGAGGCGAGCCACACGCGCGATCGAAGCGATCTGATGGCGCAAATCATTGGTGATACCGAGTGACTGAGGCGTAAATGGGGTAACATCATCAGTAGCATAGCCCAGCGCAGCGAAGAAGTCCTGCACCTGCTGACGACCTGAAAGCTCCTGTACATCCCTGCGGGCAATTTCAGTGACCATAGCTCATTGTCTACCTGTTCCAGGCACACAGTGCCAGAACGGTGCCAGGCTCTCGCGAGTCTAAGCACAATAAAATATTACTTATATGGAATTTATCGATACCAAAAATAAAAGAGGTTAATATTGTTTTTATGGTAGAGAAAGCCTAACATGCAATTAATGATATTGTCAAGCCAGAAAAGCCCATCCGGTAACATTCATTTTGCCGCCAATCCCAATGCACCAAAAAATATAAATGCACCAACTTTTGGAGATCAATCTTTAACGATGCGTTTCGTTCCTAGAGGCGAACAATGATAAAAGAAGTCTGTAATAGATGACTTCCTGCGCATGAGACAACATCAAACATAGTAAAATTTTAAATTGCAAAATTCGCCTATAATCTATACAACACAGCCAAATAATGGTAAAATCATGAAGATTTATTTCGCATGTGCAATGCATTACATTTTTTCTTTTCTTCGTAAAGTGTTCCAGGATGGATCCCGAGCGCTTCTCCACGTTTATTCTACCAGTGTGAAGCTTATTAATGTATCCATCTCTGATCTATAACAATTGTAAGGAGTGTAAGCTTATGCCACTTGTCTCCCCCGACAACAGTGCTACATCTTCTGATGAAATCATGCGTTATCCATTTGACACGATGCGTACAGTAGCAGCCACTATTTTATCCAATGTAAGTATCGCGCTCTCAGAACATGAAATTGCATGGAAAAAGGCGCAGGATTATGTACAATCCCTTCCAGACCCACTCCAGCCTGCATTTATGGATGTTTTAAATAAACATCAGCAAAGGATAAGAGATTCATACAAATGGCAAGAAGATTTTGCAGGTGCATTATTTAATGCAATAGATACTGTATCAAATACAGATAGCAATATCTCAACCTCATTTCAAAAAATAGACAATGCGAAGTTTACGGGATTTGGCCATGGGCATCTTATCGTAGCTGATGAATAAAAATATATGTTGTGATCAACATATAAAACAGCAGGAGTAGAAGGATGGATCCAGTAGATCAAGCGATAGAAAATTACTTGATTGCTCCCCTGAGTACGTTTCTTGAACATACATCCTCAATGGATGGGGTACATTACACTCATGTACAAAAATTTTCTGATGCTGTTGGATCGCTTTTTATCGGGTCAGATTCATTTAGTGGACCAGCGGCTGATGCGGCAGCCAATCTGATTGGAGACTATCTACAAGCAGAAGCAAATTTTAACAGCACCGGCATTTCCGAGCGACTTAGTGATGTTAAAATGTTATGTGACGTTGCGATTAAAACACTTCAATGGGATATGCAGGCACATTGGATTCCCTGGGTTGATTATCAGCAGCAAGCGCAACAGAAAAACTCATCTAATCCAAATCTGGCCATGGGTTTTGCAGGCATAGGTACCATAGGGATCGGAGGAGGACTACTTGGAGGATTAGAAGGTACAGCAATAGGCGCGGCTTTTTTAGAGGCTCTTATTCCAGTGGCAATTGTTGCTGCGGCAATTGGTATGTTTATTTTTAATCAGAAGGAGGAGGAAGTAACTGAAGCGATAGCTGCAATGGTTGCTCTGATCGGATCATTAGAGGTAGCCGCTGGGACTGCTGAAATCGCGTTACCTCGTTCTCCGGCGTTAAACTCTATATCGGTTGCTATACCAAGTCCAACCGTTGGGCAAAAATCGTCTGCACAAGCTATCTTTAATAAGTGGTATGGTAAAGCGAAAGAGTTGAAGCTCTCTGATATTCTTACATTGGTCTGTCTGGGATATACGGAAGCACAGATTAATGATCTACTCATAAATTGGAACCGTTGGCAAGGCATGTATGATCAAGGGGAAACGAAAGACTCTTTGCATACCTTGATTGATCTTGCGGCTGGTAGGACAACAGATAAAAATGGCAATATTATCTCAGCTGATCCAAGTGATATGCTAGGAGCACAACGTATCCTTATTGCAATGACCCATCTCTGGACTAGCCAGGACTTTATTACAAAAGTCTCTATTCCTAGTGGAGAACCTGTTGGCCCATGGAATATCGTAGGACTCAGCGTACCAAGGCCTTCTGCGAGTGGACGTATAAATATTAGTAACGATCGTGATATAGATCTTGTTATTAAAATTAAGGCTGGTAACCAGATCCTGTTTGTTGAAGTAGGGGGAGAAAATAAAGGTGTGGAAGACCCTTATCGCTTCGCCAAACAGTTAGATGCCCTGAAGCAATCTGCAGGTACCTCCGCCAGACCCTGTGTATGTCTTATTGCACCACAACCGGGGCCGCTCGACCAACAACCGAGAGATTTTAGAACGGCGTACAAAAGAGCAGTTAATGGAGTTGGTGAGGGAAATGTCTTTGTCATTTACCCCCAAAATTCTCAACCCAATGTGTGTGCTGCCCCCTGAGATAACCAGATATGAGAAAAGGAACTTTGACTTATGGGTACTTCACCATATGAAATGAAGCTCTATATACCTCGTCAGCCTCTCACATGGGAATGGGTGACAGTTATCCTTTCACAACTATGGAAACATGGAATTCACTTTACCTACCCGGCACCAGAATCCCTTACATGGGATGGAGAGCTACAGTCCACGAACAGTTACGTTCTTCACAGCACCGCTGAGACGTTTGAAGGCAAACTGAGAGAGCTTCTGGCGAAAGAGAAGACCGGGATATATCTCACCATGTGGGATGGCGCGATCCCGTATGATCTTTTATTCTCTCTTGATCCCCATGAGGACAACAATGATGATCTCGAGCCAGTAGAAGATGCCCCTTTCGGTCATGTCTCGCTCTATTGCGATGTCACACGTAGTAACACACCCATTGTATCCAGCACCATGGAGAGCCTGTTACCGTATCTGCAAGCCTATCGTGGTTTTCTCCACTGGAGTAAGTTGCTTTGCCAGATCATAGATCCAATATACGCCCTTGGATATACCGGGATGAGCGCTATCAGCGGGATCTATGGAGAGCATGGAGATCGTCCATTGCAGGAACAACTGGCCCGAGGAGTGCTTCCTGATATTGAAGCCATTCTCAATGGTGAAGGCAGTTGCTATCTGGCTCCTGGAGGTGCGACCTCTGAAATAGTGCAGCGAGCTCTTGCGATTCCAGATTGTATCGTGCAACGCCTCGCGAATGGGGGAGTCTTCTTCACGCGAGCATTTGCCCCATATCGTTATGAAAACAATATAGCTCAACAATACTATCTCCTTGGGGAAATGTGTCTCGGTCGACAACTCTCGGGAACATTGCCGCCAGACCTTCCTCCTTTACAGGAAACTGATGCAGAAAAATATTTTCAATATGCCCTGACAATCTTCTCCTCAATCAATGATGAAGTTGGGATGAGGGCCGCCAGACGCCAATTGGAACGGGATACGCCATAGCTGCTTTTTCAGTTAGTTATCAATCAAGTCATTGCGCATCTCTCTGCGAGAGGCGTTACATTATAGCCGATCCAGACAGACGACTCACGGCGGATTTTGCGCACGTACGGACCTGGTTACCTTACGCCCGACCATACCAACATGCTATAATGGGGTACATTTCGTGAGTGGGAGGGAACTTGTATGCAGTCCGAACAACCTCTCAAGGTTCTGATCCTTGCGGCTGAAATTGAGCCGTTCGTCAAGGTGGGAGGCATGGCGGAGATCGTGGGTGCGCTGCCCAAGGCCCTGCAGGCCCTGGGACATGATGTGCGCCTGATCATGCCACGCTACCGCCAGGTTGATGAGCAGCATTTTCAGCTATCGACAATCCTTGATTCGATCTCGGTGCCCATGGGCAACTTTAAGATCTCGGCCAGCGTGCGGCAGGCGGAGATCGGCAATCATATCCCTGTTTATATGATTGATGCCCCCCGGTACTTTGATCGTGAAAATATTTACGGCTATACAGATGATGGTGAGCGCTTTATTTTGTTCTGTCGGGCTGCCCTGGAGGCGGTTCGCTCCTTAGACTGGTCGCCTGATATCGTCCATTGTAATGATTGGCATACCGGCATCGTGCCGAACTGGCTCCATACCATTTATCGGTCCGAAGACTTTTTCGCGCACACCGCTTCGGTCTATACGATCCACAATCTGGCGTATCAGGGTATCTTTGGCTATCGCCTGCTTGAGGTTGCTGGCGTGGCGGCCAACGGTTTTGTCTATCCGCAGATCGCGGAACTGGCGAATGTGGTCGATATCATGGGGCGTGGCATCCTTTTCGCCGACGCGGTGACGACGGTGAGCGAGCGCTACGCGCAGGAGATCCTGACGCCGACCTTTGGCGAGAAGCTGGACCATATGCTGCGCTCACGCCGTGACCGCCTGTTCGGCATCCTCAACGGCGTGGATTATCAGGAGAATAATCCGACCAACAATGCCTTTATCCACACGCCGTACGATGCCGATTCGCTGGAGAAGCGGGCCGAGAACAAGGCGGCCCTGCAAGAGCAGGCGCACCTGCCGGTCAAGCCGGACGTGCCGCTGCTGGCCATGATCTCGCGCCTGGCCGATCAGAAGGGCTTCGACCTGCTGGCGCAGATCATCCATCCCCTGCTGGCCCAGGGCGTGCAGTTCGTGCTGCTGGGCGTCGGTGACCAGCACTACCACGAGATGTTCCAGAAGCTGGCCGCCAGCTATCCCGACCAGGTGGCGATCTTCCTGACCTTTAATACCGAACTGGCGCAGCGCATCTACGCGGGCAGCGACATGCTGCTGATGCCCTCCCGTTTCGAGCCCTGCGGCACCAACCAGATGTACGCCATGCACTACGGCTGCGTCCCCATCGTGCGCCACGTCGGCGGTCTGGCCGACACCGTCCAGGAGTACAATCCGCACGGCAGCGAGGGCAACGGCTTCGTCTTCAACAATTACGACGCCTGGGAGTTCTTCGCCGCCATCGTACGCGCCCTCGCCCTCTATCCCTTCAAAGACATCTGGCGCACCCTGCAGATGCGCGGCATGGCCGCCGACCACTCCTGGCACGCCTCCGCCCTGCGCTACGTAGAAGTCTACCGCAACGCCCTCGAATATCACAACACCGGCAAATAAAACTATGTACGGCGGGGAGGTGCAGGAGGGGCGCACAGCCCCTCCTGCCGGGGGAATGGGGGTGTCCCCCATGCCCTTTTTTTCTTTCTCCCGCCGCAGGCGGGAATACATCTCCATAGGAGAAGAACCTGCGCTCTCCGCGCACACAATCCCCACGGCAGAATTGCCGTAAGATCTTACGGCAATTCTGCCGTATATGCTATACTTGGAAGAAAGAATACCCCTCGAAGTTGCGCGGCGGATAACAATGTTGTCTATCCGCCATATGTCATTGCAATGAGGCAGGCAGAGCGAGAATACCATGCCCGGTACAGCACCACATTACAGATAGACGTTGGTATTCAATTGATAGAGAGATGGAGTAAGAAAGCAATGACCATTCAGGAAAGAAAGGCGATCCCAGTACCCCAGGTAGAGGCGAGAACCCCCGTTCCCCGGCAAAATTTGCGCGTTCCCGGTCCGACTCCCGTCCCTCCCGATGTATTGGAAGCCCAGGCCGCCCCTATGATCAATCACCGTGGCCCCGAGTTCTCAGCTATCATGAAGCGAGTGACGCCACGTTTAGAATATTTCTTCCAGACCCGTTCGCGCGTCCTTACCTATCCGGCCTCTGGTACCGGTGGACAGGAATGCGCCGTCGTCAACGTGTTCTCGCCTGGCGATCACGTGGTATCTATCATCATCGGTAACTTTGGCACGCGGCTGGCGAAGATTGCCGAGGCCTACGGTGTCAAGGTGTCGCGCATCGAGTTCGCCTGGGGTGAGTTCGCCGATCCCGCCGTGGTCGAGGCGCGTCTGAAAGAGCTGGCCCCCTACAAGGGCGTGATGATGACGCACAACGAGACCTCGACCGGCGTCACCAATGATATTCAGACGCTGGCCGCGCTGGTGCGCCGCCTGAGTCCCGATGCCCTGATAGTCGTTGATGCCGTGAGCTCGCTGAGCAGCCTGCCACTGGAGATGGACCCCTGGGATCTGGACGTTGTGTTTACCGGTTCACAGAAGGGCTGGATGATCCCTCCCGGTATTATGATGATCGCGGCCAGCGAGCGCGCCTGGCAGGCCCATAAGACCTCGAAGATGCCCCGCTTCTACTGGGATTGGAGCTCGACGCTGAAGCAGCTGGAGAGCAGCTGGCAGCATCCGACAACCCCTCCAGTCTCGCTCTTCTATGCCCTGGATGTGGCGCTGGATAAGATGCTGGACGAGGGGCGTGAGGCCATCTTCGCGCGCCACGTGAGGGCTGGCGAATACGTGCGTGGACGCGCGCAGGCCATGGGACTTGAATTGCTGGCGAAGGATGCGCGCTACGCCTCCAATACCGTCACAGCCATCAGGGCACCTGAAGGCATCGAGACGAAGGCGCTGCTCAAGAAGTTGCATGACCAGGATCAGATCGTGCTGGCCGATGGACAGGACCATATGAAGGGCAAGATGTTCCGCATTGGTCACCTGGGCTACTTCACAGATGCTGATCTGCAGCAGGCCATGGATGCGGTCGAACGGCATCTTAAGGAGCTGGGCTACCGGGCGTAGATTGCGCCCGACCCCGGCAACAAGCAAGAGGAGAAGAGAGCAATGGCTGAAGATGTCACCCATCCTGAAAATATCAAGGTGCTGATTACGGATCGTATCGCGCGCGAAGGCGTCACCTTCCTGCGCGAGCAGCTGCCCGAGGCCCAGGTCGATGAGCGGCCCGGACTGAGTCCCGAGCAGCTGAAGGCGATCATCGGCGAGTATAGCGCGCTGGTGGTACGCAGTGAGACGCAGGTCACCGACGAGGTCCTGTCGGCCGGCACACGTTTGAAGATCGTCGGTCGTGCCGGCGTGGGCGTCGATAACATCGATACCAACTCCGCCACGCGGCATGGCATCATCGTCGTCAATTCGCCGACCGGCAATATCATGGCGGCGGCCGAGCACACCATCGCCATGCTGATGGCGCTGGCCCGCCACGTGCCGGCGGCCGACGCCAGCATGAAGGCCAACAAGTGGGAGAAGAGTCGCTTCCTGGGCATCGAGGTGCGCAACAAGACGCTGGGCGTCATCGGACTCGGCAAGGTCGGTATGGCCGTGGCCCGGCGCGCCCAGGGTCTGGAGATGAATATCATCGCCTTCGATCCCTTTGTCTCGCCCGAGCAGGCGCGCAAGTCCAACGTGACTCTGATGAGCCTGGAAGAGGTGCTGCGCCAGGCGGACTTCGTGACCCTGCATACCTCGCTGACCAGCGGCCCCAGTGGGACGCGTGGTCTGATCGGTGAGGCCGAGCTGCGCATGATGAAGCCAGGATCACGCCTGATCAACTGCGCGCGCGGCGGACTGATCGATGAGGAGGCGCTGCTGCGTGCGCTGGATGAGAAGCATCTCGCCGGAGCGGCGCTGGACGTCTTCAGTCAGGAGCCGATCCGCGACAATGCCCTGCTGCAGCGACTGGTGGCGCACGAGCAGATCATCGCCACCCCGCACCTGGGCGCCTCCACCGAAGAGGCCCAGGTCGGCGTCGCCACCGATGTCGCCGAGCAGATCGTCTCGGTGCTGCGCGGCGGCTTCCCACGCGCGGCGGTCAACGCTCCGCTGATCCTGCCCGAGACCCTCAAGGTCTTGCAGCCCTACATGACGCTGATCGAGAAGATGGGACGCCTGTACACGCAGCTGCAGCCCGAGCCGCTGCGCAAGATCGAGCTGACCTATAGCGGCGAGATCGCCAGCTACGATCTGCGTCCGCTACAGGCCGCGCTGGTCAAGGGACTGCTTGAATCGGTCTCGGAGGCGCACGTCAACATGATCAACGCCCAGGTGCTGGCCAAAGAGTGGGGCATCGAGATCGTCGAGCAGAAATCGACCACTCCGGCCGAGTTCGCCAACCAGGTCACGCTGCGCGTAGTCAGCGATGGACGCGCCGGAGGCGAGAGCCATCCTGAGAACTTCGTCAACGTACTCAGCGGCACCGTCATGCACGACGAGCCGCGCATCGTCCAGGTCGGCCCCTACTGGACCGAGTTCGCGCCAGAGGGTCCCATCCTCTTCTGCCGCAACATCGACCAGCCAGGCATGATCGGCATCGTCGGCACCGTGCTGGGCAAGGCCAGCGTCAACATCCGCCACATGGATGTCGGCCCCAGCGTACGCCGCGCCCGCGCCTACGACGCCAAACGCCCCACCGACTCCGCCCTGATGGTCATACTCGTCGACAACCCCATCCCCGAATGGGCCCTCGACGAAATCAGCCAGGCCGGCAACATCTTCGGAGTCAAAATGGTGAATTTATAAAAAAACACCACGATGCCCCATACACAAAAACGCCCCTCGTCACACGTATATGTGACGAGGGGCGTCCATGCGGTGAAGCGGCAAGCGGGTCGAGAGTTATATACCACATAGGTTCGGACCTCGCGTCCGATTATCGTGCCAGCCCACGACACGCCGCATATGAACGGACCTCGCGTCCGATTATATGCAACCCGCGAACCGTTTAAGCGGCGCGGTAGCGGCGCCGACGACCACGAACGCCGCCTGTGATCAGGTGCCAGATGGCGATCAGGATGATAGCGCCGATCAGGGCGCGAATAATCGGGACGCCGAAGAGGTAGATGTCTCCTACACCGGAGATGGTGATGACGTTGGTCATCAACCACGCACCGATGACTCCGACGATAATCGCGCCGATAATGCCGAACGGTACGCGCCAGCCTACGATCATTTCCGCAACGATGCCAACGATGGCGGCGATAATGATGTACATGATGACGTTCATACCAAAGGACCACACGTTATGACCGATGGTGATGGTTACTCCATCTGCAAGAACTAACATGATACACTCCTTTGCATCTTTCCTTCGTTCTCGATGAGTCCGAAAACCAATATATGTATGAAAATACCAGCCAGCAGGGCGATGGATAGAATAAAACTCATAGTTATGTTATACAACATATGCTCATCACTTTCTATACGTTCTAACCCTGCCATAAAGTTTCGGAATGGTGCTCCTACGAGGTGAAGTTTATTGATATGGCTGAAAAGGCCTATGGATGACGTTGAATTTATGGAAAACGCTGTACAATATACAACATAAGACCTGACAATTACGTAGCTTCTTATTGATGACTTTTTTTTGACTGAACTGCCACGTTATGAAAAACAGATAAAGGATGCCCATTGATGGATACGGCGACTTCCTCTGAGCGTAAGCAGCGACGCCTGGCGCGACCGACCCCTGCGCAGGCCCGTTTCGCGTTTATTATTCTATTAATTATAAATATTCTCAATTATACGGATCGTTCGATTCTGGCGGCGGTACAGGTTACTATTCAACATGATTTTCACCTGACTGATGTGGAACTGGGATTGCTGAACTCTTCGTTTTTGTTTATCTATGGATTGGCGACGCTGCCGATCGGTATCTGGGCGGATCGCGGTATTCGTAAGAATATCGTCGCGGCCTGCGTGGGGATCTGGAGTGTGGCGACGGCGTTGAGCGGCCTGACCCACAACTTTATCCAGCTCTTTCTGACACGCTCGATCCTGGGGATCGGCGAGGCTGGCTATGCGCCGGCATCGGTATCGCTGATCGGTGACTATTTCAATAAAGAGCGGCGCGGCTTCATGCTCTCGGTCTGGTCGGTCGGCAATCTGATCGGGACCGCGCTGGGACTGATCATGGGTGGCATCCTGGCGGAAGCACTGGGATGGCGCTGGGTCTTCTACATCGTTGGTCTGCCGGGCCTGCTGGCCGCCTTCTTTATCTGGCGCGCGGTCGAGCCGAAGCGTGGCGCCTTTGATGTCGAGGGGGAGGACGAGGGCGACGATGGGGCGGCCGCCGCTCACGGCAGCATCGGCGGCAACATCCTGCAGGTCGTGCGGCAACTCTCGAAGACGCCCACTTACTGGGTGCTGGTCGCCGCCTTCATCTGTAGCTTCTTCATTATCGGGGCCGCGCTCTCCTGGATACCAACCTTCCTGCACCGCGAGTTTCAACTAAGCGTGGCCAGGGCCGGTACGGTCTCGGGCGGCGTGCTGGCCGGTGGCAGTCTCGTTGGTACCCTGATCGGCGGCTGGCTGGCGGACTTCCTGCAGCGACGGTTACCGCAGGGGCGTATGATTATCACCGCCGTAGCCTTCCTGGCCGGCGCGCCCCTGACCTGGATCGCCATGAACATGCATTCTCTATCGGCCTTCATCGCCGTCTTTGCCCTGGCGATCGTCTGCCTGAGCCTCTGCCTGGGTCCGATCCAGGCCATCATCCAGGATATCACGGTCCCCAATATTCGCTCCACGGCGGTCGGCCTGGCGCTTTTACTGGGACACCTGCTAGGCGATGCGGCCTCACCACTGATCGTGGGCGCCATCAGCGATAGCACAAACTCGCTTGGCTTCGCGCTGCAGATCACGGGTCCCACCTGCCTGCTGCTGGCGGGCCTGATCTGCCTCATCGGCGTCAAAACGGTGGCGGGCGATATTCAGCGGGCGCATAGGCGTGTCAACCGGCGCGACGAAGAATCATCCACCAGGTAATAAAAGAAGCCGCCTACTGAGTAGGCGGCTTGCTTTTTTTGAAGCGGGTTACGGGGATCGAACCCGTGATCTCAACTTTGGGAAAGTTGCATGTTAGCCACTACACCAAACCCGCGCTGTCATTGTCACTGACAAGACGAATTATAGCCGATCGACGAGGTGTTGTCAAGCTTTTTATTGCTGAATTTCTGTCATGGACAGAAAACGCGTCAACTATGGTATGATAAAAATAAAAAGCAACGAAACTCTTCTTCAGGCGTATAGTGTACGTATCAGAAATCAGGCTCGAAATTATCAACACTTATCGATGTCAGGAGGATGTTATGGGGCTTTTCTCTCGCCTCGCCAACCTGTTCCAGATCCGGGCCAGCGCCGCCCTCGACAAGGCTGAAGATCCCGGACAGGTGATGGATTATTCCTACAATAAGCAGTTGGAGCAGTTGCAGCAGCTCAGACGCTCGGTCGCCGACGTGGTCACCCAGGAGAAACGCTTAGAATTGCAGCAGTCGCAGCTGCAGGAGAAGTTGAACAAGCTCGATTTCCAGGCCCAGCAGGCGCTGCGTGCCAACCGGGAAGATCTGGCGCGCATGGCGCTGCAGCGCAAAGAGACCCTGATCGTGCAGTTGAATGGCTACGAGCAGCAGATCGCGCAGCTCAAGGCCCAGGAAGAGAAGTTGATTACGATGGAGCGGACCGTCTCAGCGCGCGTCGAGACGTTCCGTACGCAGAAGGAAATGGTCAAGGCGCAGTATAGCGCGGCCCAGGCGCAGGTGAAGATCAACGAGGCGGTCACCGGTATCTCGCAGGAGATGACCGAGATGAACCTGGCCATGCAGCGTGCCCAGAACAAAGTCCTGGATATGCAGGCACGTGCCAACGCCATGGATACCCTGATCGAGCAAGGCACGCTTGGTGAGCAGGGACTCCTCGGGGCCGGCAGCGGCGATACGCTTGACCGCGAGCTGCAGCAGATTGCCGCCGAGCAAAATGTGGAGGCACAATTGCAGGCATTAAAGCAACAGCTGCAGCTTGAAGGTCCCGATGCTCAACACAAACAAATTAAAGGGCCAGCTACTGAAATGTAGTCTAGCCCTTCTTCTGTTCTTTTTCCTTACGCGCCTTGTCTCTATAGTACGATTTGGGCTTTGGGCGACGCTCGGTATCTATATAGGCAGCGGGAGCGGCATCTTCGCGCGCCGCGATCTCAGTCTCGTCGCGCTCGCTGATCAACTCCTGTAGATCGTTGTAGACGTTGTAGTTATCCAGTGTTTCAGGCATGCGCAACATGTGACGTAGCACCTGTACCTGAGAGATACTCGTGCGGTCATTTCTAGCGGCTTCAGCCTTCTTCAACAGTTTCTCTACCAGGTCCATGCTATCATCATGCGCCCCAATACCCTCGAGCCGCTCTCTCACCACCAATAACTGCTCATATAAGTTCATTTCGACACTCCTCATAAATGGCAGGTCTCAAAAAATCTTTTAAAGTTATGGTAACATAGAGCATAAAACCCGTCAAATAAAATGGACCAACGGTCTCCCAACATCCCCCCGCAACCCCATAGGTTCGGACCTCGCGTCCGATTAATCGGGCGCGAGGTCCGAACCTATGGGGTTGGGTGGGTTATCGGGAAACGAAGACGCCGACGGCGTTTTCGTGTGGGGAGTCTTCTGTTTCGTTGTGTTCTACGGACTCGACGGAAACGAGGTTGGTGTAGAAGGTGCTGCCCCCGTTGAAGTCGGCCAGGCGGTCAGAGGTGGTCCAGTTGACGTTGCGCCGGTCGGGGCTGAACTTTGGCCACCAGACGGTGGTGGTGGCCAGGACACCCGGGCGTACATCTTCCGAGACTTCCGCTACGAGATGACACCAGCCGCGTTCATTGCTGACCTTGACCATCTGCCCGCTGCGAATGCCGCGTACCTTCGCGTCCTCCGGATTGATGCGCAGGGTGGGCGTGCGCTCCTTGGCGATCAGCGTTGGCTGATTGGCGAAGGTCGAGCTGATAAAGTGGTGGGCCGCTGGATTGAGCAGGGGCAATAGCTCGTCTTTGCCCGCGATCCGCGCTGTCGCCGGGCGCGTCTCGACCTCGGGCACCCAGTCGGGTACGGGATCATAGCCTTTGGCCTGCGCCTGCTCGGAATAGAATTCGACCTTCTGTGAGGGCGTGCGGAACACGCCATCCTGGAATGGTACCCGCTCGTTCTCGGGGATGGACAGCGGGATCGAGCCTTCGGCTTGCAGGCGTTCTAGCGTGATGCCCTGCAGGGTGGGCTGTTTGCCGGCGGTCGCCGCCAGCACCTCTGCGATCACGGACTCGGCGTCCTGTTGCAGCCACGGCTCCTCGAAGCCCATGGCCGCCGCCAGTGAGCGCATGACGTCCCAGTTGCAGCGCGCCTCGCCCAGTGGCTTAATTGCTGGCGTATTATATTGCAGGGACAGGTGACCGTATGGTTTGTGCAGGTCAACCTGCTCCAGCTGGCTGGTCGCCGGCAGGATAATATCGGCGTAGCGCGCAGTGTCGGTCTCGAACAGATCGTGAACCACCGTGAAGAGATCCTCGCGCAGCAGTCCCTCAATCACCTTGCCGGAGTTGGGTGTGGAGGCCGCCGGATTGCTGTTGTAGACATAGAGCGAGTAGACCGGGGGATCGGCCTCGCCGGTCAGGACGGCGCCCAGGCGGTTCATGTTCAGGCTGCGGGTGGGGGGGGGACAGCTCTCCTCGTGCGCATGCCCAAGGGCCGCCTTATCCCACTTCAGCCAGTCGCTGGTACTGTACATCAGGCCACCGCCGCGTACGCCATATTGTCCCAGCACGGCCGGCAGGCTGGCGAGGGCGCGTATTGTCTGGCCGCCGTTGGTATGCCGGTTGATGCCATCGGAGATACGCAGCATGGCCGGCTTCGTCGTGGCATAGGCGCGAGCCAGCTCCACAATCGTCTCGCGGGCCAGTCCCGTAATGGCCGCGCCTCGTTCGGGCGGATACTGCATGATGCGCTCCCGCAGCTGCTCCCAGCCGACGGTATGCTGCTCAATCCATGCCTCATTGTGCAGTCCCTCGCTCACTATCACATGCATCATCGACAGGGCCAGGGCGGCGTCCGTACCGGGTAGGGGCTGGATATGCTGATCCGCCGAGCGCGCGGTCAGCGTGCGAATGGGATCGATCACCACGACGCGCGCGCCCTTCCGCTGCGCCTCGCGCAGGAAGGGGACCACGTGGGGAGCCGTGCTGGCGGGATTGCTGCCCCAGATCAGGATCAATTTACTGTGCACCACATCCTCGGGCGATGGGGCCAGGCGTCCACCGATGGTCAGCATCACGGCCTCTTCGGCGGCATAGCCACAGATTGAGCGCACCAGCTGGCTGGCGCCCAGGCGATTCCAGAAGCGGGCATCGGTCACGCCACCCTGCACCAGGCCCAGCGTCCCCGCGTAGCTGTAGGGTAAAATACATTCCGCGCCATGCTGATCGATAATCTGCCGCCAGCGCTCAGAAATCTCCGCCAGCGCCTCATCCCAGGAAATACGCGTAAACTGGCCGCTCCCCCTGGGACCGCTGCGGCGCAAAGGATACAGCACCCGCTCCGGGTGATAGACGCGCTCCAGGTAGCGATTGACCTTGGCGCACAGCCAGCCGCGCGTCACCGGATGATTCGATCGTCCCCGCACGCTGACCGCGCGCCCGCTCTCATCCACATGCGTCTCCAACGCACACGTATCGGGGCAATCATGGGGACAAGCCCCATAAACCACGCGCAGACCGCGCCCCCCCTTCTCTCTCTCTCCAGATACTCTCACCGACATACTCTCTTTCATACGTTCGGACCTCGCGTCCGATTATCTCTCCCCGCACGAAAATGCCCACCCTGCACGAAAATGCCTCCCCGTAGGTGCCGGGCTTGCCCCGGCTTGTCGCGAAGCGACCCCGTTCCCGGCCGACTCGGCCTCCTCATTATCCCGGATGCTCTTCCCAGGCTCCCTCGCCAGTCAACCAATCCAGTATAGCATCGGGCATCAAAGAGGCGGCGGCATGGCGCTGCGAGCTGCGCGGCAGGCTATGCAG
Organism: Dictyobacter aurantiacus; assembly: GCF_003967515.1. Classification (GTDB taxonomy): domain Bacteria; phylum Chloroflexota; class Ktedonobacteria; order Ktedonobacterales; family Ktedonobacteraceae; genus Dictyobacter; species Dictyobacter aurantiacus. Next base: position 4,836,425 of record NZ_BIFQ01000001.1, read on the forward strand.
GACGGTCGATCCGTACTCTTTCGAAGTGACGCGCCGGTCGAAGAGGACCACCGCGTTGCGCCTGCCATCTCCCCACATAAAGCGGTTGATGGCCCGATTGACCCTCAGGGTCGCGATCGGCACGGTTAGCTGACGCAGCTGGTCGGAATATTGTTCGGCCCGCGCCGCCATCGGGGGATCATTCAGCACCGGCATGGGCAGGCGGGAAATAAACAGGCAGGCCGGGGAACGCACGATCTCGTCGGCATTATCCCAGAAGCTGCCCGTCCCCAGGATCACCACCCGCTCCTGCGACTGGAAGACCTGCCACAGCTGGCGCGGGGAGCCATCGGCCCCCTGTCCCAGAACGAGGATGTTACGCGCCTCAAGGATAGGTTTAATCGCGGTATAGGTGCTGCGCAACGCGGCATGCGATGTGAAGAGGGCCACCACCTGCCCCTCAAGGGCCGTAGCCAGGTTCACCAGCGTGTCATCCAGGTGGCGCTGATATTGGGGAGCATTGGGCTCCGGCACATCGTTTGGCAGATATAGCAGTGTCTGCTCCTGGTGTTCAAAGACCGCCGAGCAGACGGCTACCGAATCCTGGTCGAGCCCCAGGCGCTGGCGCGCGAAGGTGAATGTGCCATCCACAGAAAAGGCGGTGCCGGCGAAGATCGTACTGGCCCGCTCCTTGAGCAACAACCGCTTCAGCATGCCGGACGTATGTATGAGCTGCGAATAGAGGACTGGCGCGGGCTCGATAGAGATCGCGCTGGATCCGGGCTCGGCGACCTTTCTGGCCGCGTGCTGCTGGGCCGCCGTGGGAGGGGTCGGCGGCATGCGCAGCCAGTAGACAGAATCCCCTTCTCCCAGTGACATGGCCTGCTTCACCATCTGCAGTTGCTCGTTCAGTTGATAGGCGGCCGCCACCAGCTCAGAGGCCACCGACGTATCCTCTCCGCTTCCCTGATCCTGGCGGCGGCGATTGCTCTGCCGGGCCAGGATGCGCCGCTCGGCATCATTAGCCAGCTCGATGACCGAGCGCAGGCGCTGCTCCACCTGTTGCCACGCCTGTTCCACCTCGTTCCACGCGCCCAGCTGGCGTATATGATTCGTCAGCCGCAACGGCTGATCGGGTCGCTGCTCATGACCTCGCGCTTGCCCCCGACCCTTGTCGCGTCCATGCAGCTGGACGGACTCATCAATCAGGCTGTTAAAGGCCAGAAAGAGACGCCCCACGGCCATGCGTGCCTGGCGCAGCGTCTGAAACCACTGTAACAGCCGCTGATCCAGCTCTGATTTTGGCACGGTCGGTGTGGTGGACAGCCCGCCGGGACCATTGTCACGCAGCGAGGGCGCCGCCAGGGCCAGCAGACCCTGATAGCGTCCATCGGCCAGCTCGGCGCCGATGGTATTGAGGACCCGCAGAACCTGCAACTGATCGAACTCGGAGCCGCCCCAGCGGATATTCTCTTCCTCAATCAGATCAGCATCCAGTATCAGGCGCCGATCAATGTCGGCCAGTAGCGGCTGCCGCAATGAGAGATCATCAAACAGGCCGGCATGCGTCGTCACCACGATGCTGGCCGCCCGCACACGCTCCTCCGCCAGGCTCACAAAGCAATATCCCTTGCGGCGATAAGTACAGCGCTGATACGTTTTCTCGAAGCGCTCATCGACCGACCGCCTCTGCTCGAAGCTCGATGAGATGCGATCCCAGGCCGTAATCTCTTGCTGCAGCAGTGTCAGCTCGCTACGGTCACCCTGCAGCGTCTCATGCGTCCATAGGCGCAGCTTGGCCAGCCCTCGTGCCTGTTCGGCTGTCAGCTCTCCGCTGGTGCGCCGCATGGCGGCCCCGAACCAGCGATGGGTACACAGATAGCCCCCGTGCTCTGCCAGGTAGGCCACAGAATGATGCGATCTCATCTTCTGCTGCAGCAGGGGCAGCGTCGTATCGATCAGGCGCCGCGCGCTCTGCTGATTGGCGCAGGCGATAACCAGCCTGCGCGGACCATGCGCTTCAGTTTCATTTTCGGCGTTGGTGTCGGCGGAAGGAGGTGTATCCAGCCACTCCAGTGCCGCCAGCAGGGCCGCTGTATAGTCGTGCCCGCCCAGCGTCAGTTCCAGCAGCAGCGGCTCACGCTGCTCCAGCGAGCTAAGAATGGCCTGGCGCGCAACCTCGTTGCCGCGCACGGCCGGGGTCTCAACGGGCACATCGACGACCGGCATCGCGTCAGCGGCGGGCGACTCCTCGGCGTCCTGCTGGCGTCCAACCGCGAACGAGAGCACGCGTGGATCCATGCCCAGTTGAGAGGCGAAGCGATCGCCCAGGCTGCCACGCGCGAGCCTGCCAACCACGCCATCGCGTTCCTGCCGATCGCGCAGCTCCTGGCGAAAAAAGTGCAGCAGCGGCCATGAACGCGGCGCATCCAGATTGGCCAGGTCGTTCAGCACATCCAGGTCCACCGCCTGCAGGCGCTGATGCAGGGCATTAAAGACCTCCATCGCCAGCACGGTATCAACCATAGCGCGGTGCCGATCGTGCGGCACACGTACCCCCAGCGCCTCGGCCACCTGCCCCAGGTTATAGCTGACCAGCGACGGCAGTAGTACAGTTGCCAGTTCAAAAGTATCGATAAGCGGATTAGTACGCGCGATGCCGCGCATGCGCAAAAATCCCGCATCAAACGGGATGCTATGTCCGACAATAGGGAGATCGCCAAGGAAGTACTGCAATTTGTTTGCCACAGCGGAAAAAGGAGGCGCGCCAGCCAGGTGCTCAGGCTTGATGCCGGTCAGGCGTTGTACGCGATAGGGAATCGAGCGACCGGGGGCTACAAAAGTCTCTAATGTATCGATTATTTCGGTCCCCTGAAACTTGACGGCGGCAACCTCAAGAATAGTATCTTGCTCGGGATGTAAGCCAGTCGTTTCTAGATCAAGGGCAACACGAATGGCAGATCGTTTCGCCATAGATTATCGGTCCTCATCTCTCTCTCGGCTACTTTCAATAAATATCATCCCCGGCACTATTTTGGAGAGGAAGGGGATGGCGGCCAGTGTTCGAGCAAGGCCCGGGCTTTCAATGCGGCCTGCCCACGATGGCTGATGCTATTTTTGTGCTCTGGCTCAATTTCGGCGGTCGTCTTCCCCAATTCTGGAACCAGGAAGATCGGATCATAGCCAAAGCCATTGGTACCACGAGGGGGGTCAGTGATCAGACCTTCGATCGACCCTTCAACACTCTGATGATAGCCCGAAGGTTCAGCGATGGTAATCACACATGTAAAGCGAGCGGTCCGCTTCTCCGGTGGTACACCGCGTAAGCGATCAAAGAGAATAGGGAAGCGTTTCTCGTAGGGGGTATCTACGCCAGCAAAACGTGCTGAATAAACGCCTGGAGCGCCGCCCAGTGCATCGATTTCCAAACCAGAGTCATCAGCGAGAGAGAGTGTCCCCGAAGCACGTGCATATGCCAGGGCTTTTAATTCTGCGTTTTCTTGAAAAGTCGTTCCGGTCTCCTCAACATCAAAATCGATATGAAGATCGTTGAGCGAAAGCAATTCATATGGTAGGTTCGCAAAGATTGCTCGATACTCTTCCAACTTATGACGATTTGTGGTTGCTACCAATAGGGCGCGCATATAAGACTCCAAACTAGGCGGAACCGAAACATTGCCACCATTCTACCATAAGACAGTAGAGTTGTCGAGAAAAAAGAGGGTGTAAGGACGTACGCCCGGCGTACATCCCACACCTTCACACCATAACGGTGTTTCGCCGTAGGCGAGGATGCCCCCGGCATCCTCAACCGGGCTTGCCCCGGCTTTGTCGCGCAGCGACCCCGTACCCCCACGATCAAGCCCCTCGTGGTATTTTTCGCGCATTCTTGAGGAGCGCAGAAAAATCGCAAAAAAATGCTTGACATAGTACTGGTTTACATGTATAATCCGCAGTGTTAAGAGAAACGCGGCACACGAAGCCAGCTTCTCATAACAATACCCAGCCGATGTAGCTCAGGGGTAGAGCAACGCTTTCGTAAAGCGTCGGTCGTCGGTTCAATTCCGACCATCGGCTTTTTTGATGCCTAAGACCAGCATAATGCCGCTTCAAAAGCGGGTTTATGCTGGTCTTATTTTTTATCCTTACTGTGTCAGCATGGTAATCCTGAATGCGGCGAGTAGCTGACGGCTGGCCTCAGGAGGTCAGGGAGCGTAGGAGGTAGGCGGTAAACTCGCGGTGTTGCTCCTCGTCGACCATGCACAGATCTCTCATCAGGGTGAGCAGGGTCAGGATCTGGCCGGCTATCAGGGCGTCGGTGACGACGGTGCGTACACCTTCATCCTGGATGTTAAGGGTAGCGTCCGTGGCGGTGGTGCGATGCACAAGCATGTGGTTGACCGATGATTGAAAATCATCAGAGATTCTGTCTCTCAAATCCTCTATAGCTTGTTGATACGTTCTGTCCTGCATTGATCTTTCCTCCAGATCACATTTGGGCATATATATAATGCTATCTATCTTATCTCCAGCAACGATATAGTAAAAAAATGCAGTAACGATAAAGGTAGGTGGCAATTGGCGGAAGTATGAGCCTGTGAATAGTATAACAAGTGGCCGCGTTGATATATAGTCGATCGCGGTGCTTCATATTACCGTGATCTTCATATGCAGGGGCTCATTGCCAGCCTGCCCCGAATAAGGTGCGATAGCAAAAATTGGCTATGCAGGGCATGGCCTGATCGCCATACCGTTATTTCTGCAATAGAAAAATGTATGTTTCCAGGATGCCTCCGTCCTCTGGAACGGGTACCTGTTCGTCCCGTTTATGCTAATTGACCACACGATATTAGAACGTGTCTTACACTCATGATCATCGCCTGCGGCACTCCTGAACTTTCGCACCTACGGTGCTCACGAGTCCGTTGTGTGTTGGTGCATGGGATGCGCATTCGCGCATCCCATGCACCAACACACAACCAGCGCGGCCGCGCAGCGGACACACGTGCGGGGGGCTCACGTACCCCCAACATGACGGAAGTCAGAGACGCTCTCTGAACGTGCCTGACTTCCGTCGTGTACGCCTTCTTTCCTCATGAGTTTTTGATTTCGGTGAGCTCACCACCTCTTTGTATGTTAGTGCATCGGGTGCGCATCCGCGCACCCGATGCACTAACATACAAAACCAGTGCGGCCGCGTAGCGGACGCCCGTGCGGGAACACTCACGCACCCCCAGCATGACGGGAGTCAGACACGCTCACATCGTAGATCGATGTACCTCCATGACAAAATTGAAAGATGTGGCTTCTTAGTGCTTTTTATAATGACGACGAGTGTACAAGTGACATCGCTTTTACGCATATATATGTACCCTCAACGAGAGTAAGACAGTCAAAGGGATTGTCCAGATAGAGACAAATGATATCGAAAGGAAAATTTCATGGCTACTACATCGGTACGCGAAGAAGTTCGTGGACAGGCTGGCAAAGAGCGTGCGGTCGAAGGCATGCCCCTCATTTTAGCTGCGTTGATGGCTCGTCGCGAGGAGCGCGAAGAAGTCGATGGCATTCAGCATCCGTTGCTGCTGGCCAGCCTGCTGGCTCGCCGCGAGGAGAAGGAAGAGGGCGAAGGTATTCAGCATCCGTTGCTGCTGGCTGCCTTGATGGGCCGCCGCCGCGAGCGAGAAGAGGGCGAAGGTATTCAGCATCCGCTGCTGCTGGCTGCCTTGATGGCGCGTCGTGGTGAAAAGGAAGAGGGCTTTGGCATTAGCCCGATCGTGCTGGCGACCCTGCTGGCGCGCCGCCGCGAGCATGAGGAGTCCGAGGGCATTAGCCCGATCGTGCTGGCGACCCTGCTGGCGCGCCGCCGTGCTGAAAAGGAAGAGGGCGAAGAGGGTTTCGGCATCACCCCGATCGTACTGGCGACCCTGCTGGCGCGCCGTCGTGAGCGCAGAGGCGGCATCAATCCAATCGTGCTGGCCGCTTTGATGGCGCGCCGCCGTGCTGAAAAGGAAGAGGGTGAAGAGGGCTTCGGCATCAGCCCGGTAGTGCTCGCCACCCTGATGGCCCGTCGCGAGGAGCGCGAAGAAGAGGGTATCAATCCTGTCGTGCTGGCTGCCCTGGCCTCCGTCCGCCGCGAGGAGCGCGAGAAGCAGACCGTCTAGTGTCACGTGGCACCCGGGGGGGGCGTCCTGTCTTTCAGGATGTAACGCGCCCCCTCTCGGGTGTCCGAGTGTACTCTTTTTATTTGTGGTATGGAAAAGCGCGCACCTTAGAGATGATGAAAGGGAAGCATGATCGTGAAAACTAACCCCGGACAATCGGCCGGTCAGAGCACCATAGATCCGATAGTCGAAGCACTTATCAAAGAGCTGATTGGTGGTGCTTCCTATCAAAAATCTTCATCGCGCGGTGAGGATAAGATTACGGCGGCCCTGGCGGAGGCTTATATGGCTTCATTGAAACCAGAGGAAAAGGCAAAGGCGACTTCGGAGGCATCCCTGGAAACGATCGTCCTCGCGGAGGCGCTGGCTCCCGCGCTGGCGGAGGCGCTGGCCCCGGTGCTGGCGGAAGAATTGGCTCCCGCGCTTGTCAAAGCCCTGGCGAAAATGCCAGACATCCTGGAAGGCAAGCAGGGAACAGGCCCCAAAAAAGGTTCGGACAAACAGAGTAGCGACTGATGATGTGGATGCGCCCCTCGTGGGCGCCTGTTCCTTTCCCATGCACGCCAAAGCACCTGTCGCGAACGGCTATTTGAGATCGAACAGGGGGCAGCGCTGGCGGAACTCTTCTACCATTTTGTCTACCTTCAGAATGGGCCTGTGCATGGCGGAAGGTGTTGAGACATTGAGGGTTAAGATCTTGCTGTTGATGCGGCGCAGAGCCTCGTCGTATTCAGCGGCGGCCTTCTCTACGGCGGCATTGAAGCGGCGCTTCTCGCTTTCAAAGGGAGCCAGCCTGCGCGTGGTCAGGCGCTGATGCTGCGAGATTAGATACTGAATCTTTTGTGTGGTCCGCTCCAGGTCGGTGTCGATCTGCCTCTGCAGCTCAATCTCTAAGGGCACAAAGCCATTATCCTTCAGGAGCTTGTTAGCCATGCTGTTCTCATCCCTGGCTGACATATCCAGCTGAAGCGGCTTCCCCATCCCCTTCAGATTCTCAAATTCCCCGCGCTCCTGCGCCTGGCGAATCATTTCTTCTACGTAGTCTCCCATGCGTCGTCCGCGATAGGTAGAACGCTGCTGCCCCTCAGCATCTACGCCTGGTTGCTCTGCTTTCTTGCGCCAATCGACAAATTTCATACACCACTCTCTCGTTCCTTATATAGAGATGTCTTTATTCCTTTCTTTCTCTATCTATTATAACGCGTTTGATGGCGCTGCGGGCAACCTCATAGGCGGCGGATAGCGGAATATTGTGCGCCTTCGCTACACGCTGGCACTCCTCGTACTCGGGCGCGGCCTGGATCAGCTCTCCACCCAGGCGCTTGACCTTGACCAGCATCGGACCCAGCTCGGTGTCGATGCGTACCTGTGCGCGCTGCGCCTTGAGACGGCGAATGTGCTGTATCCTGACGCCGAGCGTGGTCGTCTCACGCAGCAAGAGCAGGGCCAGTGGCTCGCCGAGCTCGGGCGCGCACATCACAGTCAGCAGGGTGGCGGGACGATTCTTTTTCATTTGAATTGGGGTGTAGGTGACATCCAGCGCACCGGCGCTAAAGAGCCGTTCCATCAGACCGCCCAGCAGTTCACCGGTCATGGTATCAAGATGGGTCTCGATCACGGCCACCCAATCGCTGTCGGCCGGTTGCCCGGTTACTGCTCCACTGGTGGCCGATTCGCCACCGGTCGACGCTGGCTGGCCAAAACACATGCGTAGCGCGCCGGGCCAGTTACGTCCAGCCGCTCCCAGGCCATAGGCGGTCCGTTCAATAGACATGGTGGGAGGATCGAAGCGCGCGTGGATCGCCAGCACGGCGGCGGCGATCGGCGTCACCAGTTCTTCCGGCAGGACGCTGGATTGCCAGAGCGCCGGTGACCGCCGTAGCACCTCCAGCGTCACCGGTGAGAGGACGGGCACGAATTGCTGTTCCTTCTCCACTACGCCGCTGGTGAGGGGCAGGGGAGAAGCAAAGACGCCGCCAGGGGCCAGTTCCCGCAGGCCCGCCAGTACGGCCAGCATCTCATACAGCGTAGAGGATGGCACGCGAATGGACTCGATAGGGACCGCCGAGACGGTCGCCTCGGCCTCCACCAGTCCGCGCAGACACGTCAGCACCTCATCGCGTAGATGGTCAGCCTGTAAACGACCCTCCCATTCAGACAGAGAATACCGCGCCTCGCTCTCCCCGCTCTTTATAAAGATCCGGGTTCCCTGTCCCTGTGCTTTGACTGATTCTATCTGATACGCCTCGGCGTCAGGGAACATCCGCGCCAGGGCCTCCCTCAGGCTGGCCAGCGGCAGACCGGCATCCACCAGCGCGCTCAACAGGAGATCGCCACTCACCCCCATTGAGCAATCGATATAGGCAATGGTATCCATAAAAATCCATCCATTCTGGTTTAAAACAGGCAAAGACCACCGTAGGTTCGGCCCTTGCGGCCGATTTTTCCTCGCTCGTTTTGATCATACGCATTTATACATAGAATGTATCATACATTTTCCTGGTGGCACAGTTCGTTTATGTCTGCCTGTAGCTTGCTTATAGCCGGTGAATACGTGACGCGATTCTGCTCGTGAGCGAGGCTAGCCGAAAGGGTATGGATGGCGTCATGCAGGCGATTGCGCACGGTACGGTCGGAGATTCCTAATGCCCGCGCCGCGTCCTTTTCCGTCTTGTCGGCCCAGTAGATCAACAGCACCACGGACCGCAGGCGCTCAGGGAGCCGGCTGACAACCTCAATCACCACGCTGGAATCAATTGAGCGCAGCATCAGATAGGCTTGCTCATCTTCAATATCCAGGGGGTTATGCATATAGTCAATACATGGAGACACATGATCCAGGCTTAACAGCAGGCGGCGAGGAATGCGGCGCCCCTTCTCGACGTGGGCTGTGCTGAGCCGTCCCTCGCGCAGCATAAACGAGTGATAGACGTGCATGCGTTCATAGCGCACACAGTGGATAAAGTTTTCTTCCCAGAAGTGGCGTAGGGGATCGAAGATGGCTTTTAAGATTGCTTCATTTAAATCTGAGCATAAATCTAAGCCCATATTCCGCTGCTCATCCCATCCCAATCCATAGCATTTTTGCACCACGCCATTGGCCCACCGCTCGTTTTTCGCCAGCGTGCCCGCCATGATTACCTCAGCGATACGCCGGCTCCCTGCGTGATCCTGTTGGCGACGAGCGAAACGCAAAGACTTAACCAGCACTTCGCGCGGTAACTCTGATCGTTCGACGACGCGCCAGAACTCCAATGAGTCATACACGGGCAATTCATTGAATATCTTAATGATATGCAGGCGCCGCTGTTCAATATCAATACTATATTTTTTACGGGATATCCCCACTACTTCCACCTGTTTCCCTCAAACTATTTACGCATAAAAAAGAATGTATTATGCATCAGTACCCATAAAAATCTCATGTGCGCTACTATATATCGGTGCCATGAAAAACGTCAATATCTATTAGCACACTTAATCCATCTTATATATAGTACCTGGAGTTTCCCAAAAAGCGGAAATGACATAAGGATATTTTTCCATGCTCTAATGAGAAAGCAAACGGGATGGGGGATGCGCACTGCGCATCCCCCATCCCGTTTGCTTTCTCATTAGAGCCGATTCTTCTTATTCGTCGGCGGCCTGGACGCGGTGGAGCTTGACGAAGTTGGTGCGGGCCCGGCTGGCAACGGGCAGCCCTCCCATGATGACCACGTATTCGCCTTGCTGAACCAGCTGATCTTCGATGAGGCGATGTTCAACGGCCTCGATCAGCTCTTCAGTAGTGCCCGTCAGCTCGATGCAGTGTGAACTGACACCCCAGCAGAGGGCAAGTTGGCGCCGTACCCTTTCCGAGGGGGTATAGGCCAGGATGGGGACGCGAGGACGGTCCTTGGAGATCAGGTGTGCCGTGTTGCCGGTGCGGGTAAAGACGACGATGGCCTTGACGCTCACCTCCTCGGAGAGGGCGCGCGCGGCATGGCTGACGGCCCGCGCCTGCGTGAGCCGCTGGTGTCTGGGCTGCTGCGCCGTGCGATTGCCCGCCTCAGTCTCCTGGGCGATGCGGACCATCATCTTGACCGCTTCAATTGGATAGGCTCCGGTGGCCGTTTCGGCGCTGAGCATGACCAGGTCGGTCTTGTCCAGGACGGCGTTTGAGACGTCGTTGACTTCGGCCCTGGTGGGGCGTGGATTGGTGATCATCGATTCTAACATCTGCGTGGCGGTAATCACCGGTAGCCCCAGTTCATTGCACCTGGCGATGATGTGCTTCTGGATCATGGGAACCTTTTCGGGGGCCATCTCGACGCCCAGGTCGCCGCGCGCGATCATGACGCCGTCGGTCACCTCAAGAATCTCATCCAGGCGGGCGATAGCCTCCGGCTTCTCAAGCTTAGCGATCAGAGGGATCGGCAAAGGATGCTTCTTGTAGTTCCCATTCTGCTGCAACTGGAGTTCGTGGATGAATTTCTTGGCCTCAAGGATGTCCTCTGGCTTGCGCACAAAGCTGAGGGCCACATAATCAACATCGTGCTCGATGCCAAAGCGTAGATCCTCGCGATCCTTCTCGGTCAAGGCGGGTGCGCTGACCGCCACCCCTGGCAGGTTGATGCCCTTATGTTCTCCCAGCGGACCCCCATGCACCACCTGGCAGCGCACATCGGTAGCGTTTTTATCCAGCACGCGCAGCTCCAGCAGACCATCGTTGAGCAGGATGCGGTCACCTGGCTGTACATCACCGGGAAGCTGTTGATAGGTGGTAGAGATGATCTCCGCTGTCCCCGGCACATCGCGGCTGGTAATGGTGACCTCCGCGTTATCGACCAGCATAACGGGTTTCTTATCCTGTAGCGAGCCAGTTCGGATTTTGGGTCCCTGCAAATCCTGTAAAATAGCGATGGGGCAACGCAAACGGTTAGAAACGGAGCGTATCCGTTCGATGACGACGGCATGTTCCTGGTGTGTACCATGTGAGAAATTGAGCCGTGCCACATTCATCCCGGCCCGCATCAGCTCCTCTAGTCTCTCCTCACTATTGGTGGCTGGTCCTATGGTACATACAATCTTGGTTCTACGCATGTTCTAAACTATCCTTTTTGCTTTTTTGTCCCTTCCGGGCGTCAGTTGCGATCATCCATGATAGCTTTACGATGCTTTCTCTATTGAGCGTTCGCCATCGAACATTTCAGCCATTCTGCCAGCATTATAGCATCCTTGATGGCTGGACAACATGTCCATGAAGTCTATATTCAAGCAGAGCTGTGTGGGGGAAATAAAAGGCCTATGAGCCATCCCAGATTTTTCAAAAATCCGAAAAAAAGTTGAGCGGGGTTCCCAGGGATGCCCAACCCCTGTAAGTTGAGCGGGGTTCCCAGGGATGCCCAACCCCTGTGAGTTGAGCGGGGTTCCCAGGGATGCCCAACCCCAGTAAGTTGAGCGGGGTTCCCAGGGATACCCAACCCCTGTAAGTTGAGTGAGGTTCCCAGAGGCGGTTAGCCCCTGTAAGTTGAGCGGGGTTCCCAGGGGCGGCTAGCCCCTGTGGGGGGTCCAGGGGTCTCCCCTGGCCTTCTCTTTCCCTATGGCGCCGCCCGCAGGGCGGCACCATAGGGGAAATTGGCTTCTCATCAAACGAAGACAATGAGCGGCTTGATGACACCATCAAGCTTTTTATCCATAATCTCGAAGGCCCCCTCCACCTGGTCGAACGAGAACGTGTGGGTCGTCATGAGCGTTGGATCAACGCGCTTTGTCTCCAGGACGCGCAGCAGCCGTTCCATGCGTAGCCGTCCACCGGTGCACAGGCCAGTAGTGATAGTCTTTTCCGCCATGCCGACGCCCCATTCGATGCGCGGGATGTGCACATAATCACCGTGTCCGTGGTAACCAATGTTGGAGATGGTGCCACCAGCTTTGGTGACCTTGATGGCGTTCTGGAAGGTGATATCTGATCCCAGCGCCTCAATGGCGGTGTCTACGCCCTGCCCATTCGTCAGATCAAGGATGTGCTGCACCGCGTCTTCTTTGGTGAAGTCTACGATGACATCGGCCCCATAGGTACGCGCCAGTTCTTGCCTGCGGGGAACCGACTCGACGCCGATTACCAATCCGGCGCCGCGCAACCTTGCCCCCACAGTTGCCATCAATCCTACTGGACCCTCTGCGAAGACCGCGACCGTTCCCCCGATGGGGATGTTGCCATTTTCAGCCCCCATAAAGCCGGTTGAGAGCATATCGGCGCAGTAGACCGCCATCTCATCGGGCACACTATCCGGGATAAGCGCCATATTAGCATCGGCCTCGTTGACGTGAAAGTACTCGGCGAAGACGCCATCCTTGGTATTGGAGAACTTCCAGCCACCTAGTGGCCCATTGGATTGAGAAGAATGCCCCGCCTGCGACGCCAGATCACCCCAATCAGGCGTAATGGCGCCTACCACTACCCGATCTCCTGGTTTGAAGAGCCTGACATTGCTGCCAACTTCGTGGACGATACCCACCGCCTCGTGCCCCAATGTCAAGTTCTCGCGTGGACCAATGGCGCCGCCAACTGTATGCGAGTCCGAGGTGCAAATAAGCGCCTTCGTCGTCCTGACGATTGCATCATCCGGACCCGGCCGGGGAACAGGCTTCTCTACAATTCCTACCTGACCAATCGCTTTCATGACAAACGCCTTCATCATATAATCCCTCCCTTGCATAATGGCCTCAGCCTGGAACTGCTAACATATCGTTTGAATAGGCAACTTCTCCTGATCGACTACCAAGGCTCTCTCCCTGGAAGACAGATATCTCCTCACCCCTCCCCATAACACCCCCCGATCTACCTTCCCACTATCCAGCATACATCCACCCCCTCTCATCCCCATCACAGCTCATCCCTATCCCCTCACAAAACAAAAAACTCTGCTGAAGGTGCCGGAGGGCGGCGAGCCCTCCTGTCGGGGGCCTTCAAAATTACCGTCGGCGCATCCAGGCAGGAGGTGCAGGAGGGCGGCAAGCTCTCCTGCCGGGGTGTGGGCGAGCATGCTGGGAGCATGCTCAAGTCCCCAACATCCCTCCTTCTCTCCCCTTTTCCACGGCTCCTAAGGGGAGGTGCAGGAGGGGCGACGAGCCCCTCCTGCCGGGGTGTGGGCGAGCATGCTGGGAGCATGCTCAAGTCCCCAACATCCCTTTCTCTCCTTCTCCCCGCCGAAGGCGGGGAAAGCCCCAGCGCCGCAGGCCCAAAAATCAGGCGCAACACGCAACATTGACAATTTCGCGGCAGCGTGCTATTCTAATCAAGCCGTAATTTAGAGCCACTATTATGTGCTGTGAAAACGTGGCGCTGCTGAAAATACAGCCCCCTTTGTGTGGGGCAGAGGTGGAATTAATAAAGCATGACTGTCAAAATTCGTTTAAAACGTACAGGGATGAAGAAAGCCCCTAGCTATCGTGTTGTGGTCGCTGATGCACGCTCTCCTCGTGATGGCCGCATTATCGAGAATATCGGTTGGTACAACCCACGCGTCGAGCCCTCCGCCATCAACATCAACGAGGAAAAAGCTCTCAGCTGGTTGAAAAACGGTGCGCAACCCACAGAGTCCGTTACTCTGCTCCTCAAGCGCGCTGGCATCCTTGACCGTTTCACACAAGAAAAGGCCGCTGCTAAAGCTGCTCCTGCCGCTGAATAAGTAGCGTCCGCTTACTGGCATCGGCCAGGTTGTATCTGAAGTAAGGATACTATATGCGGAAATTGATTGAGTATGTAGCTCAGTCATTGGTGGACGACCCTTCCGCCGTTCAGGTGCGTGAAGTTCGCAACGATCGTAACGCACTCGTGCTTGAATTGCACGTGGGGGCCGATGACTTTGGTAAAGTGATTGGTCGCCAGGGGCGTGTCGCCAAAGCGATGCGTACACTGCTACGCGCGGGCGGCACCCGTGAAGGTCGTCATACCTCACTTGAGATTCAATAACCAGAGTCTTTCTCAGGCTGGTCAGACAGAAATAGAGCTACGTGCTATGCAAAACACGACAGAATGGGCTACTATCGGAAAAATAGTGGCCCCTTTTGGTATTCGGGGCGAGGTGAAGGTCTTTCCACTCAGCGATGTACCCGATCGCTTTGTGTCGCTGGAGACCGTCTACCTGGCGCCCGACCATCATCGCTTCTCCATTGCGGGGGTGCGCCCCTACAAGGGAGATATGCTGCTACTCAAATTTAAGGGTATCGATGACGCCAACGCTGCTGAGAAATTGCGGCAACGCGATATTGTGATTCCTCTCTCCGAACTGGCCACCTTGCCTCCCGATTCATACTATCAGCATGATATCCTCGGCCTGCGCGTCCTGCGCATGAGCGGTGAGGAGGTCGGTGTGATTACCGATATCTGGACCACCGGGGGGAATGACGTTTACGTCATCAAAGGAACGCAAGGTCAGCAGATTTTGATCCCGGCCATCAAAGAGGTCATCAAACAGATTGACCTGATCCGGAAGGTGATGTATATTGATCCTATGAAGGGGTTGTTGGATGATGAGGCGGTAATAGATGATCCTGATCAAAAAGAGATCGAATAGCCAGGTGAATGTACCATCTGTACGTATAAGGGGTCGAAGCGGCGGTATTCAGCATCATGCGTCAGCGCAGGCGCGCACACTGAGGATCGCATCTCGTGGCTCTTATGCTACAAACGGCACAGTGAAACGAAAAAGAGCGTTTAGTCGTGTCTGTAATTGGTACCTTGTGTTTCTACTGCTGTTGCGTTGATTGTATAACACGCCGCAGTATATCCTGTAGGGGGAGGAAATTTATGTCCGACCACATCCCGACTCTTGCTGATGTTTGTAGCGCCATTGCTGAAGGAAGACTGACTGCCGCCTCTGATGGCTCTACCTATCAGGTCAATGCGTTTGAGTTGCGTCGCCACTTCAATAAACGTTACTCCCTTCCCACTATTTCTTTTCTGGAAAATATCCTCTCGCCCGCCCATTCCGATTCTTGTGACTCCACCAATCTCGACCTCTGCAGCTTTGGCCGCTAAGGTCTTTTTTTGTGGTGCCGCCGACGGCGGCACCACAAAATAGAGAAGGCCAGGGGAGACCCCTGAACCCCCCACAAACAAGGAAGTTCTGACCGCTTTCCTGAAATGACCCAAAAATGACAAAAAACTCTTGACCTGGAGCACTCTAGGTATGGCATACTATCTCCATGTCACGTGATACACATACAAATATAAAAATGCCTCTCCACTTTACCCTGCAGGAAGTGGTTCAGAGAAGCGGTCTGAGCGAGCATACCCTCCGTTACTACGAACGGATTGGCTTGCTCGACCGAGTAGGCCGGGACAGCAGCAGTAACCATCGGAAATATACTGCGGAAGATGTCCAGAATATTGAGACTCTGGCGTGCTTACGAACAACAGGTATGTCAATTGCTGATATGCGGACGTATTTTGCGCTTCTCAAAGATGGAAAAGCGGCTGCCGATCAACAACTTGCGCTCTTCGAAGCTCAGAAAAAAGCCCTGGAGCACGAGCTGGCGCAGAAGCAAGAGCATCTTCGCTATCTGGAGCAAAAGGTCGCATACTGGAAAGCAGTCCAGCGTGGCGACGATGCCAGGGCACAAGAGATAGGGAAGATCGCCTCCGGGCTGGCACAACAGATTATTACAGAAACATAAGAAGTATGCTTGAAAGGAATGATCATGAGCATAGCTATCATCACTGGCGGAAGCCGAGGACTGGGGAAAGATATGGCGATGCAGATCGCCGCTAAAGGGAACGATGTTATTCTAACCTACAACAGCAAAAAAGAAGAAGCAGAAGCCGTGGTCACTGCGATCGAGAAGCAGGGCCGTAAAGCGGTCGCGCTGCACCTCGACGTGTCCGATACAACGTCCTTTGCCGCCTTTGCATCTGCGGTCACGGAGACACTTAAACGCACGTGGAACAGGGATACATTTGACTTCCTCGTCAATAATGCGGGATTTGGCATCTACGCGACCTTCACCGAGACGACCGAAGCACAATTTGACCAGATGGTCAATGTGCATTTTAAGGGGACCTTCTTCCTCACCCAAACCCTGCTCCCCTTGATGGCGGATGGTGGACGCATCATCAACATCTCAACCGGACTCACGCGCTTTACCCCTGCAGGCAATAGTGTCTATGCGGCCGTCAAGGGGGCCATCGAGGTGCTGACTCGCTACCTGGCAGTTGAGCTTGGTCCGCGAGGCATCGTGGTCAATACCGTGGCTCCAGGGGCCATTGCAACGGACTTTGAAGGGGGCATCGTGCGTGATAACAAAGACTTCAACCAATTGGTGGCCTCACAGATCGCCCTTGGTCGTGTCGGTCAACCAGAAGACATTGGCGGGGTCGTTGCCGCTCTCCTCTCCCAGGAGACCGGTTGGGTGAATGCGCAGAGAATAGAAGTGTCAGGTGGCATGAGACTTTAGAAGCGAAAGAGAACCTCATGCTGGAAACAGCGCCGCGATGGGAACGGCGCTCATTTAATCGGAGAAGAGGGTCGTGCACGACCCTCTTCTAACTACCAGGCTGTGTAGAGAAGATCAGGGGAGACCCCTGTGAACCCCGCGGAACCTGTTTGGCGAATTTCCATAAGCTGGCTGTGGAATGAGAATGCGAAAAGTTGCGCAGTTGGATGCGAACGACTATAATATGACTTGAATTTCAGCGGGCTGCTTTAATCAGCGACCTGTTGATCGATATTATCATAAGATTTGCTCGACCCGGCATATTTCTGATCTTTCTTAGAAGAGATGTGTCTCACGGCCGCCTGCAATAAACAGCATAGGAATATGCGCTATGCGGTCTTGAAGGAAAGGTATGGTATGGAGCCACTTAATTCAGACTATGAAGTTGTTGTTCGTGAACCGAACCCCCGTGCGCGTTTTAACTGGCTATATGTTTTCCCGATTCTGGGGGGGCTGTGGCTGCTCTATTTGCTTCTGGCAGCTGTCTTCCAGTTTCCGGTAACCGGCGCCGTCGATCCCGTCATGGGGCTTATGCTGGTGATGTTTTTTGTCATGGCCGGTCTGCTGTTCTGGGCCCTGGCTCCCAGAGCTCGTCACTAAACCGGTTACTCGCGCTTCCATAATGAGACATACACCGTTCTTGCAAGCCTGTGTATGTCTCATATTCTGTACTCTATAACCATCTCCGCTTTCTCCACCATGAGATCCACGTCCATCCCCTTGAGATCAGATATTCTGAAACTATTGATCCGCGCCCAATCGTGTTAAAAGGTGTTGTGGTCGCTATAGCCGACCACTTCACAAAGCTGCTTGCCAGCGTGCATAATAAAAACTGACAGGACCGTTCCAGCTTGCGCTCGCGGCCTTGTTGTCACCCTATACAGTGATATCAGGTGGCTGATATTTTGGTTTTCGTATCGCATACGCTTTGCCGCATGTTTACCAGCTACCTGCATACACAAGGAAATTGGGATTTAAAGCGTACGATGCTTGTATAGTGAGGAGTACTTATGACAACTGCAGAAACGACTTCCCAGGTGCAACAATGGACAAATCTTGCCCAGCAATTACGTGTTGATAGTATCCGTTCGACGACCGCGGCAGGTTCTGGACATCCTACCTCTTCGATGTCGGCGGCCGATCTGATGTCGGTCTTGATGCTGAGCCACCTGCATTACGATTATGATGATCCGAAGAATCCCGCTAACGACCACTTCATCCTGTCCAAAGGGCACGCGGCGCCGCTGCTGTATTCGATGTTTAAGGCGGCGGGGGCGATTGAAGATGAAGAACTGCTGACGCTGCGCAAGTTTGGTAGCCGCCTGGCCGGTCATCCTACACCTGAGATTCCATGGGTGGATGTGGCGACCGGTTCTCTGGGACAGGGCCTGCCGGTCTCGGTCGGTATCGCGGCTGTGGGCAAGTACCTGGATAAACTCCCTTACAAGGTCTGGGTTCTGCTGGGTGATAGTGAGATGGCTGAGGGCTCTAACTATGAAGCCTTCCACCTGGCCGAGCATTACAAGTTGAATAATCTGATCGCGATTATCGACTGTAACCGTCTGGGACAGCGCGGTGAGACTGAACTGGGTTGGAATACCGAGGCTTACGCGGCCCGCGCCCGTGGCTTTGGCTGGAATGCGATCGTGATCGATGGCCACAATTATGAGGAGATCGATCAGGCCTATCGCCAGGCCGCCGAGACCACCGATCGCCCGACAGTCATCGTCGCCAAAACTATCAAGGGTAAGGGGGTCTCCTTCCTGGCCGATAAAGAGGGTTGGCATGGGAAGCCATTGAACCAGGAGCAGGCCGAGCAGGCTATCAATGAGTTGAACCCCGCGGCTCGCAGCATGGTCTATCCTGTGCAGAAGCCGAACCCCGCCAAACCCGCGCCGCTGGGAGAGAAGAAGCCCCTTGAACTGCCACGTTACGAATTGAACTCATCTGAGGCGACTCGTAAAGCCTACGGTGATGCGCTGGTCGCGCTCGGCGCCGCCAATCCCGAGGTGGTGGTGATGGATGGTGAGGTCAGCAACTCTACCTACGCCAACGAGTTCGCCAAGGCCTATCCCGATCGCTACTTCGAGCAGTATATCGCGGAGCAGCAGATGGTGGCCTTTGCCGTTGGTACGCAGGTCCGAGGGAAGATCCCCTTCGCTTCGAGTTTCGCGGCCTTCCTGTCGCGTGCCTATGACTTTATCCGCATGGGCGCGGTCTCACAGGCCAACATTCGCCTCTCCGGCTCACATGCCGGCGTCTCAATCGGTGAGGATGGTCCCTCGCAGATGGCCCTGGAGGATCTGGCGATGATGCGCGCGGTCTGGAATAGTACGGTGCTCTATCCCTGTGATGCCAATCAGGCGGCTAAGCTGGTCGCGGAGATGGCCGATCACGGTGGCATCTGTTATATCCGCACGACGCGCGAAAAAACACCCGTCATCTATGGTCCCGATGAGACCTTCCCTGTCGGCGGCAGTAAGATCCTGCGTCAATCTGATAAGGACGATGCGGCCGTCGTGGCGGCGGGTATCACGCTGCATGAGGCCCTGCAGGCTTACGATCAGCTCAAGAGCGAGGGTATCAATATCCGCGTCATCGATGCCTACTCGGTCAAGCCTATCGACGACGAGACCCTGCTGGCGGCGGCCGCTGAGGCCGGTGGTAAGATTATCACGGTCGAGGATCACTGGCCCGAGGGCGGATTGGGCGAGGCCGTGCTGGAAGCGTTCGCGCAGGCTTCTGTCCCCATGCCACAGGTCATCAAAATGGCCGTTGAGTCGATGCCAAGCTCCGGAAAGCCTGCCCAGCTGCTCGAAGCCGCTGGCATCAGTGCCCACGACATTGTCCAGGCCGTCAAAACCCTGGTCCGAGGTGTCAAATAACATTATTCATATATAGCTATAGCCAAAAGTGATAAGGTGGAGCGGCTGCGCATATGCGCAGCCGCTCCACCTTATCACTTTTGGCTATATATCTACCGCCCTTGAAACTGAACCACTGCTTCTCGCGTGTCCCTAGCAGAATTGATTAACATTTTTATATCTTGATAGCAGCGAGGGGGTATTCTATGTCTAGTAAAACTGCTTCATTCCTTATTAATCCCCGGGCAGGCGAGAATACGGCGAAGTTGTCGGATATTCTGGCCGTGCTGGCGGCGGGTGGATACAAGACTACGATCGCTTTAAAAGAGTATGGCAAGCATATTATGGCTCTGTCACGCGAGGTGACACTGGGCAAGAAGAGTGATGTGGTTATTGCCTATGGTGGCGATGGTACGCTGAATCAGGCCGTCAATGGTGTGATGAGCGTGAAGGGTAAGCGACCGACGGTGGCGCTGATCCCCGGTGGGACCGCGAATGTGTGGGCCGGTGAGGTTGGTATTCCAACCGATCCTGTGAAGGCCGCATTGGCCCTGCTCAATAGTGAGACGCGCAAGGTGGATGTGGGGCGTATCTCGTTACGCTCGATCGCTTTTCCGGGCGACGATAAGCCCTCGATTGAACTCGCTAAAGCTGGTAAGAAGGCTTCTGAGGAGAGCGGGCAGGTGCGCCACCACTTCCTGTTGATGGCGGGCATCGGCCTGGACGCGGCCATCATGAGCGGCGTCTCCAAGCCGTTAAAGTACCAGATTGGACCCTTCGCCGTTGCTGCGTCCGCTGCTAAAGAAGTGCCTGCGCAGCACCCTTTCCCGGTTGAGATTCTGGTTGGTGAGGGGAACGATTCGCTCTGGCGGGGCGAGGCAATCCAGATCGTGCTGGGCAATACGCGCCGCTACGCCAAGGTTGAGCGCATTACGCCGGATGCCTACGTAGACGATGGCGCCATCGATGTCTGCGTGATTACATCTGGCAATGCATTGACGACCATGCAACAGCTGTCGTCGCTGCTGCTGCGCCAGAAGCCGGACAACACGACTGCCGAGTACTTCAAGGGTGCCCATCTGCGCATCAGAGTACCGGCCAGCGCCCCCTTACAGGTAGATGGCAGCTCGATCAAGCTCAAAGATTACCTGAGCTCCAGCGACTGGGAAAGATTGGCGCATTTAAATAAGGAGGCCCTGGACCAGGTCTATATCACTTATCAGATCGATACGCTGCCTCAGGCCCTGCCGGTCGCTATTCCCAGGACGTATGATGAGGAGCTGTTTGAGCACGCCTACCATCCGGCCGATAAAGATCGTGTTGACAATGGAGAAGCAGATCCGGCCCCGACCCAGAGGGTCAGGCATGGCCTCTTCAGTCGCCACCGTAAAGATGATCCAAAGGCCGTCGATACCGCCGCCCAGAAGCATACGACCGCGGTAGAGACGCTGACGGAGTCGGAGCTGCACAGCGAAGATGATAAATCTGAGCGGGAGATGGAGCACGTCAAGGAACTGAGCAAAGAGCTGCCCGATGTGATGGATGCCCTGGCCTCCAATGGACGCAAGGTAGCCGTCTACGGTAAAGCTCCCAATGCCTCCGCGCCCAACACCTATGTGATCGCCGGAGAGGTCCAGAAGAGATCGGGCCAGTCCGATCCAGGCGCGGTAATTGTGAACGAGAAGACCACCATCTTCGACCACCAGGGACGCCGCATCTCCAATCTGGAGGCCGCCATGCGCGACCTGGCCGAGGGCGCGGTGATCATCGTCGATGGCAAGTGCAGCAAGCGCAATGTGGTCCAGGCCAAACGCCTGGTGCTACCATAAGGCCGCCTCTCATCCCCTTTTTATTGTTGAACCTTTTCAGCGTTTACCATACATAGGATCAACAATAAATCTCGTCTGAGATGCCTCGGCCCGCATGCGGGAGTCAATTGTATATTAGTGGTGCTGCACTATCATAAGTGTGTGAGTGCGACAGGGGTGCGAATGCACCCCTGTCGCACTCACACAAAAAACAGTGCGGACGCCCGTGCAGACGCCCGTGCGGAGGCGCTCACGCCCCACCAACGCGAGAAAAGTGAGGCGCCTGCGCTTCTCAGACCTGTAGGACTGAAAGGAGCTTATTCACGCCTATGCGCTACCATCTACGAGAACACGCCTGGGGCTTGACCGACACCTTTACTGTACGCGACGACGCCGGAAATGCTGTCTTTGAAATCCACGGCAAATTTTTCCACGTGGGCGATAACCTGGTGATGCGGGACCTCTATAGCGGCCAGGAGCTGGTCCATATCAAGCAAAGAGTGATCTCTCTGCGACCCAGCTATGATATTTTCCGCAATGGCGAGCACTGGGCCAACGTGCATGAGCAGTTCCGCTTCTTTGGTGAGCGCTTCAAGGTCCAGGGTGACAATGGTATGGTCTTCCATATCGATGGCGACCTCTGGGCCTGGAACTTCGCCATTAGCGACGACGCCGGAAACCTGTTGGGGCGCGTCGGTCGTGAGTTTTCGCTGTTCCACGAGAGCTACGGCGTCGATGTCGCCAACGGCGTGGATGCTCCCTTCATCATCGCCCTCGCCGTCGTGCTTGAAATGGTGAAAGATCATCAAGAAGATCATTAACACGAGTAGAGTATATGACGGCCCCGACGCTCTCGCGTCGGGGCCGTCATATACTCTACTCGTGTAAGCACTTTGCCTCAGCTTGCCAGCGAGGGTTTATTGCTGATCGGTTTGGTTTCGTCTTTATGGACGAGCGTGCCGGTCCAGGGAGTGCCGAGCAGCGGGAGCAGGTAGCGGTCGATGCCGTAGTAGCCGCCGATCCTCCAGGCCAGGACCAGGAACAGGGCCAGCGTACCAATTACCGGGTTGATGCTCACAGCACCTGCCAGCATGAAGTTCAGGTTCATGAAGACTCCGAAGAAGGCCGCGATACCGGTCAGGGCACCGAAGATCAGGCCGAGACCGACCAGGATCTCACCAAAGGTGATGACGTAGGCGAAGACCGCCGCGTTCGGCAGAGCCACGTTTTGCAGGAAGGCCGCGTACCAGCCCTGTACCGCTGGATGGGCTCCCGTAGCCTGGGCCAGTGCGCCCGCCACAAAGCCTTTCATGGCCGCGCCGTCATGTCCACTGAACACCCAGGGACCACCTCTGGCCGCCTCGCCAAATGAGCCGATGGCGATTGAATGGCCGGTCAGCTTCTCGAAGCCGGCGGTGATCCACTCATATCCTACATACAGGCGAACGATAAGCCACAGCCATGCCATCCGTGTATCGGCAAACAGGAAGCGAGCAATCGGAGGCTCTGAAATCTGTGTGGCTGTGCGTGGTTGAATTGCTTGAAACTGACGCATGATCGAATCTCCTTTTCGAACATCGATATAATTAAATCTTGATAATAGCGTGCTACAAAATTCTGTTTCTTTGCTTGAGCCAGCCAGAACCCCGCCCACTTGCCACCCACTCTTCTCTTTTCCGTCTCCCTCGTGTTCTCTCTGTATCTCTTACACCCATAGAATAAGCCCTTCCCATCTCATAAAGATCACAAAAACGACAAAAGAAGTCACCGGGACTTCACAATACGCATCTCTGTATTGTGAAGTCCCGGTGACGTTCGCGATGAGCGACAGGCGTTACTCTGCGGGATGATAACTATTTATGCCGCAGTAACTGTTGCAGGCTTTGATAGAGTCCCAGGAAGTTGGGCGTACCAAGACCGGTTGGATAATTCCAGCCAGGCGTGGCTTGATAGTAGATATTATTCCCCTGCGTGATGTTATAGAAGGGATGATATCTCGACTCACGCGCCTGGGCGGCGTACCAGCCGGAAGGGCCGAAGAAAAAGTGTTTCATATTATGCTTGAAGGCGCCATT
The DNA here is from genome assembly GCF_003967515.1 of Dictyobacter aurantiacus. GTDB lineage: Bacteria > Chloroflexota > Ktedonobacteria > Ktedonobacterales > Ktedonobacteraceae > Dictyobacter > Dictyobacter aurantiacus. The sequence continues at coordinate 4,859,794 of NZ_BIFQ01000001.1, forward strand.
CAAAACCGCCATGCCAGAGGCGACCAGTGGTGTAGCCGCGCTGGTACCATCACAGATTCCCCACTGGTACTGCATGTAACACACATTCTTGGTCGCGGCCGCGGCCAGGTCAGGCAATTGGCGATAACCCGTGGAATACCTGTTTTGTAGTCCGGCGATAGATGCCCTGCTCTGCTGTTGCCAGATTGGTGCCTTGAAGGCAGTGCTAACCCCGCCTCCTGATCCCCATGAATTGTTGCAGGTGCTGTGATCAGCGGTGCTATCGGACCATGCGGTCTCACTGGCCCGCTGCCCACTCATATCGGTTTGGAGCATGGTGCCGCCCGTCGCAACTACCCAAGGATCGCTGGCCGGGAAACTCACACCGAGCTGACCATAAATTCCGCTGCTGAAAGCGGCGCAATCGCCAGTGGCAACAAAGACGGTCATATGCTCAACTTCAGTCAGAATCTGCAAGCTTTGATTGATCATCATCAGGTCGTTATTTGTAATCGCGGATTCATCGCCCCCAAAGCTCATGCTGATGACCGCCCCTGAATGGGTATTATGACGGTAGTCACCGATGATGCGCTGCAGCAGGTCGTTGATGACCACGAAATCATCCCCGCCACGTTGATAGGCCCCTGCCCCATCTCCCTGGTAGTCAACGATCTGTGCGTCAGGTGCTACACTGGCAACCGTGTCGATATCGAGGGTAGATTCATCAAAAAAGCCTGTCGGCACTTGCGGTGCTCCATCCAAAGTGATTGTGTCCAGCGTGCCTTTAAAATTCGCGCAGTTCAAGAAGGCATTGACGTCATCTAGATTATAGGTATCGTATGGCTCGACCAGCAACACTTTTTGACCCTGACCATACCAGCCCTTTTGCTGGAAAGGCGCCAGGCCATAGGTTTGCACATAATCGGAGGGCAGCAGAATAGGTGCCGTCCAGGCGGATTTATTGGTGATCGGAGTACAATCGACGCCCATGCTGTTTTGTCGATGTCGCGCTGATGCCGTTACTGCTGGCTGAAAAAAGCCACCTGGATGCGCAGGATGACTATAGTTATCCAGACCACTTACTGCCAGGATCGCGCCCGCTATCTGTGCCGGCACCTTTGGCATCTGATGGGGATCGGGTGTATAGAAGCTGCGATTGTTGAGGCTGTGTATGACGAATTTCGTCTGCATCAACATTGCCAGTTCGCCAGCCTTGATATCGATCGTCATCCATGTACGCGTCTGGTTCAGATTGATGGTTGCGTCTTTGATACCAAAGTACTGCTTAAATTGTTGATATGCCTGTTCGTTGATGCCCAGCTTCTTCGCCATATCATCGCTGTTCTGCTGACTGCTGCTGTCGGATCCATTGCTATCGAACTTCTTGATGGCATTGGGATCAATCTTAAATGTGACACCCACATGCAATACCTGGTTAGCCGGCAGTGTGCCGGTCACCGGGGCTGTGAGTGCCTGCTGAGGAATATCCAGCTTGAGTGTCTGGTATTGCAGGTTCGATGTGGGTGTCGGTGTGGCCTCACTGGATGCCGTATCTCCCAGCTCACAGCTGGTGAGCGTTAATAAACAGATGCATAGCAAGCACAAAACTGTTATCCGCTTGCACAATTTTCGTAGAAACATGAAATAATGAAAACCTCCACATATAATGAATTCGCATGTATGCATATAATCCGCCCCACCAGATCTCCATTCCCTATGCGCACACATTATATGTATTGTTCGGATTGTAAACAATGGAAATAATTACCAATATTGTGTGAGCCAGCTCATATTTTCCGCCCATCCAGCACCATCCATTAAAATACAATGAAGAAACCCTCGTGGTGATTACAGAAATCACCACGAGGGAACAAACGCTGATGGAATATGAACTCTTAAAGGTGGTATTTGACGACCAGCTTTTGTAGCCAGCTGCTCTGTTTGTCGGAGGGGACGAAGTTGTTCTTGCGCAGGCGTTTGGTCATGTCGGCGATGAACTTACGTTCCTGCTGGCTGACGCGTCCACTATCTGGGTCGATCGTATCCACGTAGGCCTGTAGCTGCTGGACCTGCTTGCGGATGGTGTTGATCTGAGAGGTTGAGAGGCCGCTGCGCGCTTCGGGTGTCTGGGAGCTCTGCCAGCGTTCGAAGCCAGCTTTGTTGTTGTTCCAGGCGCCAAGACCCGCCAGGTAGTCGGCGCGCTCGTTCTGCTCGTGGCCGGCGTGTCCGCGTACCCAGATGAACTTTGGCTTCTCCTTGCGATAGCTGAGCATTTTGCGGTAAATATCCCACAGATCGGGATTGGCCTTCATCTGATAGACGCCGGTGGCGACCTTGATGGTATACTCGCTATCGCTGTAGATCGTCAGTGGAAGCGTGGGGGGCGCGATTGAAAGGACGGCCAGGACCGCCGAGATCTCGGCGCGATTATTGGTGGTAGTGGACGATTTTGGAATATGTCCGTAGCACTCCACGCACGGAGCCTGCCGCGGAAGCTGCTCGCCGACCGCATCGACGGCCGCCCACAGCAGGGCGCTCCATCCGGCCGGACCGCCGGGATTTTTAATGCACGCCCCATCGGTATAGGCGATCACCCCGCTCTTATCCAGACCTGGCAGCCTGGACCGTACATCTATATCGAGAACAGCTTTAAGGATCGAACTCCACTCTAACGAGGCCTGAATTTCGCTCACGCAAAAAAAACCTTTCCTGGTATTGATCGATATTACATTATGGTGCAGTTTAACACAAACCCCTCCTCATCGTCACCACCTCGGCGACCCCCCACCGTAGGTGCCGGGCTTGTCCGGCTTTGTCGCGAAGCGACCCCGTCCACACCATGATGAATTCGTTTCCCCGCGTGTTTGATAATTCCGAATGGAACACAATATCGATCGCTTATGGTAGAATTGTGTTTGGGTTTGTTTATGTGTATCACCTCCCATGTGTTGAGATGGGATACGCGCAGCAACAATAGGGATCAGGTTATTTTTGATGAATACTACGCAAGTCGTACATCTATGCGCCATGGCAGGATTGGGTGAGCCGCTGGAGGAGCCTCAGGCGGTCACCGGCGGGCTGCTGCATCGCGTGTGGCGACTCAAGACCAACGCCGGCACGTTCGTGTTGAAGCAGTTAAACGCGGCCCTGTTACAGCGGCCGGGCGTTCACCATGCCTATCGCTTATCCGAGCAGATCTCCGGTGAGATGGCGGCGCGGGGCATCCCGGCCGTGACGGCGCTGGCGCATGGCGCTGGCGACGTCCTCTACGAGCTGGATGATATGACCTTGCTTATCTATAAATGGGTCGATGGCCCGGTGCTATCGACCGAAAGCGTGACGCTTGAACAGGTGCGCCAGGTCGGAGCTCTGCTGGCGCGCATGCATGCCCTGAACCTGCGCCTCCCCGGAGTGCAACCCCTTGAGTGGACGCACTTTGAGGACGAGGACTGGGACATCCTGACCTTTCAGGCCTCTGACCTCAACCTCGCCTGGGCCAATCCGGTTCGCTCGGTCCTGCCGCGCCTGCTTGAATGGACTCGCGCCTATGAAGAGGCTGGCAAGGCGTTGAGCCAGCATATGCTGGTGAGCCATACCCATTGCGATCCCTCCAACGTTATCTGGAGCGATTCCCGGACCCCCTGGTTGATCGACTGGGAGGCGGCTGGATTGGTGAATCCTACCATGGAACTGGTGGGGGCCGCCCTGACCTGGAGCGGACTACTCACGGGCGAGGGGAGTAAAGAACGTTTTACCGCTCTGTTGACAGCCTATCGAGACGCGGGCGGAACTATCGTCAGCTCCGGTCAGGATGCCATCAATGGTTACATGGGCACCTTGCTTGGCTGGTTGCTCTTTAACATGCGTCGCACGCTGGGCGAATCTGTGGCCTCAGAAGAAGAACAGCTCATCGGTATCCGTGAGACCACCAGCACGCTGGCTAGCTTGCGTATCCTGGCGACCCACGCATCCACCTGGGCCACCCTGCTCGACGCCTGCCACTAACCAGTTCAGGCCGGTGGGAGGTTAACCCCACACACCGAGCAGGTGTGCCCTCCCATAACCCCATCTCAGGTGGGGAGGTGCGGGAGGGGCGACTAGCCCCTCCTGCCGGGGGGATGGGGGTGTCCCCCAATCGTCCCCCCTTTGTCTGTGGTGCCGCCGCAGGCGAGGAGGTACAGGAGGGGCGACCAGCCCCTCCTGCCAGAGGGATGGGGATGTCCCCCAATCGTCCCCCTTTGTCTGTAGTGCCGCCGCAGGCGAGGAGGTGCAGGAGGGGCGACTAGCCCCTCCTGCCGGGGGGATGGGGGTGTCCCCCAATCGTCCCCCCTTTTGTCTGTGGTGCCGCCGCAGGCGGCACCACAGACAAAAATTTAGTCTTTCATTTGTACCTTTTCAAAGGAAAAAATTCATGACCACGACTAAAGCGCGTACAGAGTCGGTCGCGGGCGATGCACAGCCCTCGACCACCGCAGCCCTGGTGCGAAATCCGGGCATGCCCCTGGACCTGGGGTGGGTCGGTCGCGTACACATCAATCGCAGCGCGATCGAACGGCGCGCGGCTACCCTGCCGGCGCGCCGTACCGTGAAAAAAGAATGGCAGGCTGCCTGGCTGCTGCGGGCCATTACCTGCCTGGATCTGACAACGTTGTCGGGCGACGATACCCCTGGCAATGTGCGGCGTCTGTGCGCCAAGGCACGCCAGCCGGTGCGACCAGAGATTCTGCAGGCGCTGGGCTTTGACAGTCTGCACGTCGGGGCGGTCTGCGTCTATCACCAGTTTGTTGAGACGGCCGTCGAGGCGCTGCGCGGCAGCGATATTCCGGTGGCCGCCGTCTCGACCGGTTTCCCGGCCGGCCTCAATCCGTTTGAGCAGAAGCTGCAGGAGATCGCGGCCTCCGTGGCGGCTGGCGCCCGCGAGATCGATATTGTGATCTCGCGCCATCACGTGCTGACCGGCGATTGGCAGGCGCTGTATGACGAGGTTAAGGCGTTCCGTGAGGCCTGCGGCGAGGCTCACCTGAAGACGATCCTGGCGACCCACGAACTGGCGACCCTGCGTAACGTTGGCATGGCCAGCCTGGTCTGCATGATGGCCGGGGCCGACTTTATCAAGACCTCGACCGGTAAAGAGCCGGTCAACGCGACGCTGCCGGTTGGCCTGGTGATGGTGCGCGCCATTCGCGATTACTATGAACAGACCGGTTATAAGGTAGGCTTTAAGCCGGCCGGTGGCATCCGTGCCGCCAAGGCCTCGCTGGACTGGCTGGCCCTGATTAAAGAAGAGCTGGGCAACGAGTGGCTGAACAACCAGCTGTTCCGCTTCGGCGCCAGCGGCCTGCTGTCCGACATCGAGCGCCAGCTGGCCCACTTTGTCAGCGGCCAGTATGCCGCCGCCTACGAAAATCCGATGGTCTAGTCTGGGAAGGTAAAATTAATGAGTATCATGGAAATTTTTGAGACGATGGCGTACGGTCCGGCCCCGGAGGCCTCTTCCCTCGCACTGGCCTGGATAAAAGAGCATGAGCCGTTCCAGCTGTTCATTAATAATGAGTGGACCGCGCCCGCTGCTGAGTCCTATTTTGAGAGCAGCAATCCAGCCACCGGCAAGGGACTGACAAAGGTCGCCGCCGCCGATAAGGCCGATGTAGACAAGGCGGTGTCCGCCGCCCGCAAGGCGTTTCCCTCGTGGAGCAAGACGCCGGGACACGTGCGCGCCCGCTATCTCTACGCCATCGCGCGCCACATTCAGAAGCACGCGCGCCTGCTGGCGGTGCTGGAGTCGCTGGACAACGGCAAGACCATTCGCGAGACGCGCGATCTCGATATCCCGCTGGTGGCCCGTCACTTCTACTATCACGCCGGCTGGGCGCAGTTAATGGAAAGCGAACTCCCCGGTTATCAGCCCGTTGGCGTAGTGGGACAGATCATTCCCTGGAACTTCCCGCTGCTGATGCTGGCCTGGAAGATCGCGCCCGCGCTGGCCATGGGCAATACCGTGGTGTTGAAGCCGGCCCGCTATACCTCGCTGACCGCTTTGAAGTTCGCTGAGATCATGCAGGAGGTTGGACTGCCGGCCGGCGTGGTGAACATCGTCACCGGCGAGGCCTCCAAAGCCGGTGAAGCGCTGGTCAACCATCCTGACATCGATAAGATCGCCTTTACCGGCTCAACCGAGGTTGGCCGCAGCATCCGCAAGGCCACGGCCGGCAGCGGCAAGAAGCTCTCGCTTGAGCTGGGCGGCAAATCGCCCTTTATCGTCTTTGACGACGCCGACCTGGATAGCGTCGTCGAGGGTGTGGTCGACGCTATCTGGTTCAACCAGGGCCAGGTCTGCTGCGCCGGTTCGCGCCTGCTGGTGCAGGAGAACATCGCCGAGCGTCTGATCAATAAGCTGCGCGCGCGCATGGAGAACCTGCGCATCGGTGATCCCCTGGACAAGACCATGGATATCGGCGCCATCGTGTCGCCGGGACAGCGGCAGGAGATCCAGAACCTGGTCGATATCGGTGTTAAAGAGGGGGCGCAGCTGTGGCAGCCGTCCACGGCCTGTCCGGCCGATGGCTCGTTTTTCCCACCGACCCTGTTTACCAACGTGGCGCCCGCCTCAACCCTGGCGCAGGTAGAGATCTTCGGTCCGGTTCTGGTTACTCTCACCTTTAGAACACCCGCGGAAGCGGTTGAGATCGCCAACAATACCCGTTACGGACTCGCGGCCAGTGTCTGGAGCGACAACATCAATCTGGCCCTGGATATCGCTCCTAAGCTCAAAGCGGGCAGCGTCTGGATAAACAGTACCAATCTGTTCGACGCGGCCTGCGGTTTTGGCGGCTATCGTGAGAGCGGTTATGGTCGCGAGGGTGGCAAGGAGGGGCTCTATGAATATGTGAAGCCCGCCTGGCTCGCCGCGCACCACGGTCGCTCGGGCGGTGTAAAGGCCGCGACACACGCCGGGGAACAGATGGAGGCCAGCAATGGCAACGGCGCGGTCCACACGGATGCGCTGGAGGAGTTCTCCGCCACCGATGCGCAGGATGGCTATGGTTTCCCGCCCATTGATCGTACGCCCAAGCTGTTCATCGGCGGCAAGCAGGCGCGTCCGGACTCTGGCTATAGCCTGACGATCACGGGTCCCGGCGGACGCGTGCTGGGCGAGGTCGGCGAGGGCAATCGCAAAGATATTCGCAATGCTGTGGAGGCCGCCCACAAGGCCAGCGGCTGGGGTGGCGCCTCCGCGCACAATCGCGCCCAGATCCTCTACTATATCGCTGAGAACCTGGGCGCGCGCGAGGCCGAGTTCGCGCGCCGCATCGTCGAGCAGACCGCTCGCAGCTATGCCGACGCGCTCAATGAGGTGCGGACCAGCCTATCGCGCCTCTTCAGCTACGCCGCCTGGACCGATAAGTTCGAGGGGAGCGTACACTTGCCGCCGTTGCGCGGAGCCGTGCTGGCCATGAAGGAGCCCATCGGCGTCCTCGGCCTGGCCTGTCCAGACGACTATCCGCTGCTCGGCTTTGTCTCGTTGGTCGCCCCGGCCATCGCCATGGGCAATACCGTGGTGGCCATCCCTTCGCCGCGCGCGCCCCTCAGCGCCACCGACTGCTATCAGGTCTTCGAGACCTCCGATGTGCCAGCTGGCGTCATCAACATCGTCACCGGCGAGCGCGAGGCCCTCAGCAAGGTTCTGGCCGAGCACCACGACGTCAACTCCATGTGGTACTTCGGCAGCGCCGAGGGCTCAAAAGCCGTCGAGCTGGCCTCGATCAGCAATATGAAGCGTACCTGGGTCAACTACGGTCGCGGCCGCAATTGGCTCGATCGCGTCCAGGGTGAGGGTGAAGAGTTCCTGCGCGAGGCTACCCAGGTGAAAAACATCTGGGTCCCCTACGGAGAATAAAAATTCCCACACATGAAGGAGCCCCGGTCGCGCATCGCGACCGGGGCTCCTTCATGTGTGGGAACGTGTTGCTTTACCGGCCGACGACCGAGCGCAACTCCTGTACCACCTGTTCGAGCTGTTCGGCGGCATCAGTAGCGGACGACGCGCCGGACTGCAATTGCTCGGTTACCTGGGTGGCCACTTTCAGTGCGGTGGCCAGCTTCTGGTTGCTGGCATGCTGATAATCCAGCGCGTTGACCAGGTAGCTGGCCGAGCGCGTAATCTCATCCAGTGCCTGCTCCATCTGGGCCGGATTCATCTGGTTGCGGTGCTGCCTGATGAGTTGCGTGGTATTGTTGAGCTTATCCGAGGCGACCTTGGCGGCCTCGGTATAGTACTGTACCGATTGCAACCCTACCTGCGAGGAATCCACCACCCAGACCTGCTCTCCGGCGGCATCCTGCTGGCTCTGGGCCAGGATGTTCAGCGCCTGACTGTTGCCGCGCAGACTCTCGACGGCACGCTCGATCGGACGCGAGATGCCGAAACCGGCGAACGCACCGCCGATGGCGACGATCAGGGCCGCCAGCCCGGCCAGCCAGTAGATGGTCGTTACCTGCTGATTGGCGATGCTGGTGACACTATTGACCGGGCTGAGCACAAAATATTGCCAGGGAACAGTGGTGGCCGTCCTCCGCACCACCTCAAAGTCTTCCTGCTGACCCTGCGGGCGCGCGGTAAAGATTTCGGACGCGCGCTGATCGTTGGTATGGCTGCTCAGTGCCGGGTCATAGGGACCCTTGATCTGCGATTGATCGCCGTAGCGCTGCTGGTTCAGGATCTGCTGTTGGGCATCCGTAGCGAGCGGCTTGATGCTGGTGAACAACCGGTTAGGATCGGTGTCGGCGATGCGCACGCCGTTCTCGTCGGTGATAAAGGCGTAGCTGCCCTGGCCATGGACATTAAGGTCCTTTTTGACGATCTCATTCCAGATATAGTCCAATTTTAGCGTGGCACGCATGAAGCCCAGAACCTGGTGAGGATTGGCATCTGGTATCGCGGTCGGTAAAATAGGAGCGTAAATATCAACGGTCGCGACCTTTGTGCCGGGATCGTAGAAAACGGGCGAAATAAATTCTTTGCCTGCTAGAATGTCTTTTAGCTGCTGGGGCGTCGCATAGGCATTGCCACGTTTGGGCGTTCCATTAGGATAGGATTGAATCAAACTGCCCTTTGTATTAAAGAGCGCCCAGTAACTGTAGTCCTTGCTGCGGCTCAGTCCGGCCTGTAAAGCAAACGTGGAGTGCAATAATCCATCTTTATATATCGCCGGCGGCGTTGTTTCTGGCGCAAGCGCCATAAAGGCTTGAACGCTGGGCACCTGGACGAGTGCCACCGCATCCAGTTTGCGTTCATTGAAATAGGTATCAAGCAACTGCACGCGCGTCTGCGAATCGCTGGTCATGGTATCGTTGGCCTGGTTGAGCAACGTTGGCCGCGTCTGCGTTATGATGAACAGAACTACCAGTAGCAACGGGATGATGGCGGCGAACACGTAGCCGATCGAGATGCGTAGAGGTAATGGGAACCCTCCTCGTCTTTTAGTTTGTCTATGTTTTTGAACCATTTTTATTGATCCTTTGTTTTTAGTACGGTTTAGCGAATAATTCCAATGCGTTCCAGGTCATACAGAAGTTGTTGCACTTCGCCGGGCTGACGACCTGTCAGGCGAATAAGCTCCATAACGGATCGACTTCCGTCGATGAGCAGATATAGCTGACGGTGATGACGTGAAAGGTTGGCCTGGGCCAGTCTTCGCAAGCCTTCTTCAGGGGTACAGGCGCGTTGGGGTCCGCTGTGGCTGGCCTGGATAGAGGGTATAGGCGTGGGCGTAACTGGCAAGGCAGGCATGGGCCCTGTGCTGGGTCGTCTCCGGGTGTCATTTGGCAAGGGGGATGACACCGATGGACGAATCGCAGGTAAGGATGGATTGGTGCTTGTCGATGATGAACTCTGCAGATTCACCATCGGGCCCGTGGCTCTATCGATATCGTTTACAAAGATAAAGCGACACGGGCCCCAGGTTTTGAGCCAATCCATAGCGGCCTGCCCTTCAAGTTGCCCGCATTGAGCTGAGATGATGCGGCCCTGTAAAAAGGTGATCTCTCCCCACTCTCTCTGTGGCTCTTCTCCTCGTTCAATGGAGAGTTGTCCCGTCTTGCGCCCAAGTTGGAGAACTTGAATTACATTCATTAGTTGGTCTGTCGCGATGCCGCGTCGTGATGCCATGAGCGTCTTGCTCCGTCTCTAAGCAGGTTAAACCCTTAAGATTTTCTCTATTGCAGATTATATAAGCATAGCATAAAGAACGGAAAGTGTGAGCATTTTTTCCTTTTTATGAACTGAATCACCTAATAAACAGTACCATTTTCCTTTCACTAATGAGTAATATAAGTTCTAAGTGATAGTTGCGGCATCGCCAGTTTTCTGTTTTCCTGGTGTATGATCATTGTATGGCTATAGACCCTCAAACATGCGATAATGAATCAAAACGTTTTCGAGGTCGACTTGTGATCTACCAGAAACAAGGAACCGTAGATGTCCAATACTGTGCTCTTGCTCGCGTGCAGCAGTTTGAAAGTAGGGAGCTATAATCTTTGATGGAGTCTCACAACCCTTCTCAATTGCCTGGATCTGAGCCCGAGGCGAGAGAAACAGGTGACAGTGCACCACCCACGGGGCTACTTTCAATTAATGAATTGGCTCGCCGTTGCTCTGAGGAGACCAATAAGTTCCTGAAGCAGAACGCCTCCAATGAGCGTTATTGTCTTGAATTATTTCGCCGTGCTATTATCAACCGGGACGAGGGGGCGTGGAGCTATATCTATCAGCAGTATGCCCCCCTGGTTCTGACCTGGGTGACGCAGCACCAGAGCGCCGCTCCGATCCTGGGACAGGATGGGGGAGCGCCGCTGGTCAATGCCGCCTTTGCCAAGTTCGCGCAGGCGCTGACCCCGCTCAAAATTGGCAATTTTGAATCGTTGGCGGCTATATTAAAATATATGAAGATGTGCGTGCATAGCGTGGTGGCGGATGAGGTGCGGGTGCGGCAGGCGCGCCAGTATGAAGAGACACTGGATTCCATCGAGCATGAGCCGGCCAGCGATGATCCGGCCGAGGATGTAGTCTCCAGCCTCGCGGCGCAGCATCTGTGGCAGCTTATCCTGGAAGAGGTGCGCGGTGAAGATGAGCGTATTCTGATCTATGAGGCCTACGTTCATGGCATGAAGCCAGGCGAGATCAGCATGCAGCATCCACGGCACTTCGCCTCAGTTGATGATGTGTACCGCATTAAGCGCAACGTTTTGGAGCGCCTGCGCCGCAATCGACGCCTGCAGGCCCTCTTCCGGCGCTAGCTACTTCCCATCCCGGCACGCTGGTAGGGCGAGAAATCTCGCATGATGGGTCCGAAAAGCATGAATGGGCTCGTTTATTTTGATGAAGGAGTAGACCCAGGGTCTTCTTTCCAGGCTTTCAGCTTTGTAGGGTGCATGGGCCGTGGGTCGATGTGGCTATTGTATGGCTATATTGTATGCGCGGATGCCATCTCTACCGTTCTACCTGTATACGGACGATCCCGCTGGGGGAGGGAGAAATGTGCTGAACCTGTAGCCTATGTTGATATAGAGGAAACGCTGATGGAGTGTCGTGAACCAGGTGCGATTAGCAATGAAGAGCTCATTGCCTACCTTGAGGGCGAAAACGTGCGGCCCGCTGTGGTAGAGCACCTTGCGCGCTGTCAAAAATGTTCGTCTCAGCTGGCAAGCTATCGTCGTATGGAACATCGACTGAGCCAGAAGCTGTATCGCTGGGACTGCCCGTCTAATCAGGTCCTGGGTGATTTCGCCCTGGGTCTGGTCGATGGGGACCATGCCGACGCCGTTCAGGCGCATCTACGGATGTGCGTGCTCTGCTCGGCTGAAATGGTGACGCTGACCAATTTTATGGCCGCCGATCCGCTGCCTGTGGCTGTGGGCCGGGTTGGTAGCTCGGTAGTTTCTCGCAATGCCTCGCGGTCTCTGCAAGATATCAGGCGTACGCTGGGGCAGGCGCGTGAGCAGACGGTGGAGGGGGCGCGGCGGATCGTAGCCCTGCTGCTGCCTCCCCAGCCAGGATTCGCCTTCCAGCGTAGCCTGGCCGAGCCAGGGTTGGCCTGGCCGCGCGACTATCAGGCCGAGGATGTACACATATCCTTGCAGCTTGAGAGCAGTCCCAGGCAGCGCGGTGCCTGGCAGTTGATCGGCCTGGTTACGCGCCAGGGCAGCGCGATCAATGCCTTGCAGGGCACGACCGCGCAGTTGATGACCGCCGAGGGAGTCGTCCAGACACAGCACATCGATGAGTTAGGCAACGTTATCTTTCCCGCTTTGCAGCCCACTACGTATACCATTGAACTCCTGTTGCCCGATGGTGTTGTAGTCATCGATCAACTCCCGGTACAAGAGGCGCGCTAGATAGAGAACCTGGCAAAACCATGACCCCTCAAGATCTTGTGGCGGCACTGGTCGGTATGAATGAAGAGCAGGGGAGACAGCTGTTGCTGGCCCACCTGCCTTTTTTCAGTACGCCGGCCCTCGATCGCCTGGTGTATGGGCTCAAAAAAGAGGCCGATCGCAGCTGGAATGCCGACGTGGAGCGTTCCCTGACGCTCGCGGGCTACCTGGTGTTGATTGGCGACTTCACGAAGAGCACCTATTATCATGCCCTGGGATTGATGGCGCGCGGAGATGCGCTACGCCGCCTGGGACGCAACCAGGAGTCGCTGCCGTTCTTTGATGCCGCCGGCGAGGAGTTTTTGTCGATCGGCGATGAGGTGAGTTGGGCACGGACACGCTTTGGCCGCATTAATGCCTGCCTGGGCCTCAACCGCACCACCGAGGCGATCCAGGATGCCGAGAAGGCGCGCACGATCTTTATGCGCCATGGCAAGCTGCTGCGCGCGGGCCAGATCGATGCCAACGCGGCCATCATTAACTTCGAGCTTGGCCGCTATGAACAGGCTCTGCACCTGTTCGATCGCGCCATCGAGACCTACCTGCTGCATGGCGAGAATGTGGATCTCTACCTGGCGCGCGCCCAGGGCAATAAGGCGCTGACCCTGGCGGCCCAGGGGAAGTTCCGCGAGGCCGTGGCCCTGCATGAACAGGCGCGCACTACCTTTGATCGCTATGGCGAGCGCGAAGAGATCTCGGTGGCCCGCGAGGAGCTGAATATCGCCGATATCTACGCGGCCCAGGGCCACTATAGCCAGGCGCTACGCCTCTACAATCAGAGCCGCGAGCGCTTCCAGCGTCATAGGATCACGTTCGCCGCTTACGAGGTGGCGCAGCAGATGTGCCTGTGCCTGGTGCGCCTCAATCGCGCCCGGGAGGCCTACGACCTGGCCAGCGAGACCATCGATTACTTCCGTTCCTCGCCCTCCCAGCGCCATAACCTGGCGCGCTCACTGATGCATAAGGCCGCCGCCGCTATCCTGCTGGATGATATACGCTCCTCCGAAGAGATGCTGCGTGAGGCCAGCAGCTTGCTGGAGGAGGGGGGCTTCCATCGCCTGGCGATCCTGGCCGGCCTGCAGCGCGCCGAGCTCTACTTCGCCGATCAGCAGGTCGATGCCAGCGCGCGCGAGGTCGAACACGTGGCCGACATCTTCGCCGAGCAGGAGGATCTGCCCCGCCTGGCCCAGGCGATCCTGCTGCAGGGTCGCATCGCCGATGCGCGCGGCGACATTCCGATCGCCCAGGATCTCTGCTCGCAGGCACTGGACATCGCCCAGGGACAGGGCCTGCTTGAGCTGCAGTATCGCTGCTTCGATCTGCTGGGACAGCTGGCCGAGCGTCGCGACGATCTTGAGGAGGCCGCCGGCTACTATGACCAGGCCATCCAGGGTATCGACGAGGTGCAGAGCCGTCTCGTGCTGGATGAGCGCACCAGCTTCCTGGAGAATAAGCGCGATATCTATCAGCGCGCCATCATCCTGGCCCTGCGCCGTGGCCAGGTCGAGCAGGCCCTGACCTACGTCGAGAAGGCCAAGTCGCGCGTGCTGGGCGATTATCTGCGTCACAATATCGATATCCGCGTGCGACCTGATGACCGCATGAGTGAGGATATCCTGGATGCCCTGGTCAAGGCGCGCGAGGAGCATGCCTGGTTTAGCTCGATCGTCTACCATACCGAGGACGAGTCCAATCTGAGCGATACGGCCGTTATGCGCATCCGCGCGGTCGATCCCGTTACGGCTCGCCAGGAGATGCAGCGGCGCGAGCGGCGCATTGAGCAGCTCTTTGAACAGATCCAGCTGCGCTCGGCGGGCTCGCTGGTCTCACGTCCCCATGCCGACTGGAAGTATCCAGGCATGGCCGAGATGGGTCAGAAGCTGGCTCTCGGCGCTCATCTGCTCGAATATTATCTCTCGGATCGCGACCTCTACATCTTTCACCTGACCTCCTCCGGTATGACCGTGCGTACCGTCCCGGACGCCGTGGTCCAGCTGGAGAGGCTCTATTCCCTCTGGCGCACCAATCTGGACCTCTCGGGCCGCGCGGCCAACACCGCTGACCAGGCGCAGGCTTTCCTGAGTCTGCAGAGCAATAGCCTGGGACTGCTCAAGCGTTTCTACGAGCTGCTCCTGACGCCGGTGGCGGATCTGCTGCGGGGTTGTCGCCACCTGACGATCGTCCCCTATGGCATGCTGCACTATGTTCCCTTCCACTGCCTCTACGACGGGCAGCGCTTTGTGATCGAGAAGGCCGAGATCTCCTATCTGCCCTCCACTACGTTGATGGATATCTGCCGTCGCCGGGGACAATCGGTGCTGGAGCGCCACATCCCTCTTCAGCAATCGCTAGTGATGGGACTCTCCGACAGCGGACGCCTGGAGTATGCGATCCAGGAGGCGCGCACGGTGGCGCGGCAGCTGCAGGTGCACTGCGCGCTCAACCAGGAGGCCACATCGGCCCTGCTCTGGCAGCGCGGCCCCCTCAGTCCCATCGTCCACATTGCCGCCCACGGCCTCTTCCGCCTGGATGCCCCCAACTTCTCCCACATCCAGCTGGCCGACTGCCAGCTCAGCACCATCGAGGTCTTCAATCTCAACCTCGCCCAATGCTCGCTGCTCGTCCTCAGCGCCTGCGAGACCGGTCGCGCCGTTGTTGGCGGCGTCGACGAGGTCATCGGCCTCGGCCGTGGCTTCCTCTATGCCGGGGCCGCCTCCATCCTCCCCACCCTCTGGAAGGTCGATGACGCCAGCAGCGCCGACCTGATGGCCCACTTCTACCAGGCCCTGCTGGGAGGCGCCAGCAAGGCCACCGCCCTCGCCTACGCCCAGCGCGTCTTCATCGCCCATGCCCGCGCCACCTCTGACCACGCCTATCGCATCCACCCCTACTTCTGGGCCGCCTTCCATCTCATCGGCGACGCCGGTCCCCTCCTCCCCGCCTGAGCGCGCCCTCATACGTTCGGACCTCGCGTCCGATTATCTCTTCCCGAACGGAAATGCCGGGGAAACATGCCGCCCGGCAACGGGGAAATCGGGCGCGAGGCCCGAACCTATGGGCGGGGGGAATCGGGTGGGGGGTCCGAATATATGGGGTGGGGGTGGTTGTGTTTTTCCTCGTTGCATTATGGGTGTACAATGGTTGGGTTATGCGACATTATGTGAATTGGGTAAGGATACCTGCCGATGTTATTGACGATTTCTACTACCTACCAGCCCGCGACGGAGCTGGGTTATCTGCTGCATAAGAATCCTACGCGGCTGCAGACGTTTGATTTGAATTTTGGTCAGGCCCACGTTTTTTATCCCGAGGCGAGCGAGCAGCGCTGTATGGCTGCCCTGCTGCTCGATGTTGACGCGGTCCAGCTGGTGCGTGGCAAGGGCAATGCCAGATCTTCGTTGGATCAGTATGTGAATGATCGTCCCTATGTGGCCTCGTCCTTCCTCAGCGTGGCGCTGGCCGATGTGTTCGGGACCGCTCTCAATGGACGCTGCAAGCAGCGGCCCGAGCTGGTCGTGACCCCGCTACCGCTGCAGGCGCAGATCGCGGTTATCCCTTGTCCGGAGGGAGAGGAGTGGCTACATCGCCTGTTTGAGCCGCTGGGCTATAGCGTGGAGGCGGTCCAGCATCCCCTGGATGAGCTGCATCCCGAGTGGGGGATGAGTCCCTACTTTACGCTGACGCTGCGCGCCGAGTGCCGTCTGAGCGAGCTGCTGACCCACCTCTACGTGTTGATTCCTGTGCTGGATAATAGCAAACATTATTGGATCGGGGATGATGAGGTCAACAAGCTGTTGACGCGCGGACAGGGCTGGCTGGAGAAGCACCCCGAGCGGCGGCGCATCGCCTATAACTATCTGCGCCACAAGAAGAGCCTGACTCGTGATGCCCTGTCGCGCCTGGTTCCTGAGGAGGAGGCGCCAGAGGCCACTGATGAGGCCAGTGAACTAGAGGTCGTCGATGAGCAGACAGGCGAGGAGGGAGCCTCCACAGAGGCACAATCCGCCACGGCTGAAGCGGCGCGGGTGGTACAGGAAAAGAAGGAGAAGCGCAGGAGCCTGCATGAGCAGCGCCTGCAGGCCGCGCTTGAGGTAGTGAGGCAGCGGGGAGCGAAGCGCGTGCTCGATCTGGGTTGCGGCGAGGGTCGTCTGCTCAGGATGCTGCTGCAGGAGAAGAGCATCGAGCATATTCTGGGTCTGGACGTCTCATATCGTGCTTTGGAACTGGCCCAAAAGCGTCTACACCTGGACAGGATGCCGGCGCGGCAGCGCGAGCGCCTGACGCTGGTGCATGGCGCCCTGACCTATCGCGATCAGCGTCTTGAGGGTTACGATGCCGCCTGTGTTATCGAAGTGATCGAGCATATGGATCAGCCCCGGCTGCGCGCCTTTGAACGCGTGCTGTTCGAGTTCGCCCATCCCGAGACGGTGGTGATTACCACGCCCAACGCCGAGTATAACGTCAAATTTGAGACGCTGGACGCGGGCACCTTTCGCCATCAGGATCATCGCTTCGAGTGGACGCGTGAGCAGTTTCAAATTTGGTCGCGGCAGCTGGCCGAGCGCTTTGGCTACCAGGTGCAGTTCGCTCCCATTGGACCCGAGGATGCCGAGGTGGGCGCCCCCTCGCAGATGGGCATCTTCTCGCGTCACCAGTCATTAACACAGTAGGTCCGAGGTTTAATAGAGATGAAGATTACTATTCCGGAATTCGCGCTGGTGGTGCTGATCGGCCCCTCCGGTTCGGGCAAGTCTACCTTCGCGCGCACCCACTTCAAGCCGACCGAGATTCTGTCGTCCGACTATTGCCGTGGCCTGGTCTCCGATGATGAGAACGACCAGGCGGCGACTAAAGATGCCTTTGAGGTGCTGCACTTTATCGCCGCCAAACGCCTGGCCGCCTGTAAACTAACGGTTATTGACGCCACCAATGTCCAGGCGGAGGCGCGCAAGGCCCTGCTGACTCTGGCCCGGCAATATCACTGCCTGGTGTTCACGATCGTCTTTAACCTGCCCGAGAGCGTCTGTTATGAGCGCAATCGCCAGCGCGCCGATCGGCAGTTTGGTCCCCATGTGGTTCGCCTGCAGTCGGCGCAGATGCGCAAGTCGCTGCGTACCCTGAAGACCGAGGGTTTCCCGCAGGTCGTGGTCCTCTCGTCGCCGGAGCAGGTGGCCGAGGTCGAGATCGAGCGTCAGCGGCTGTGGAACAACCTTAAGCACGAGCATGGTCCCTTTGATATCATCGGCGACGTGCATGGCTGCTTCGATGAGCTGTGCCTGCTGTTACAGCGGCTTGGCTACGTGCTGGAGCAGCAGAATGATGGTGAGGAGGCTCGCTTTCAGGTGACGCATCCCGAGGGTCGCAAGGTGATCTTTCTGGGGGACCTGGTCGATCGCGGACCCGCCACGCCGGCTGTCCTGCGCCTGGTGATGGATATGGTTGCTTCTGGTAGCGCTTTCTGCGTGCCCGGCAACCACGATGCTAAGCTGCTGCGCAAGCTGAAGGGCAGAGATGTCTCGCTCAAGCACGGTATCGTCGAGACGTTGCAGCAACTGGAGCAGGAATCCCCGGCATTCAGGCAGCTCGTGCTGGCGTTCATCGATAAGCTGATCAGCCACTATGTGCTAGACGATGGGAAGCTGGTGGTGGCCCATGCGGGACTGCCTGAGGCCATGCAGGGACGTGGCTCGCGGGCGGTGCGCGAGTTTACCCTCTACGGTGAGACCACCGGGGAGACCGACGAGTTCGGCCTGCCGATCCGCTACAATTGGGCTGCCGACTATCGCGGTCGTTCGATGATGGTCTATGGCCATACGCCGGTCCCCGAGCCGACGTGGCTCAACAACACCATCAACATCGACACCGGCTGCGTCTTCGGTGGTCGGCTGACCGCTCTGCAATATCCTGAGAAAGAGCTGGTCTCGGTGGCGGCGTTACACACCTATTGTGAGCCGGTACGCCCCCTGACACCCGTGGCGGCGCCCGAACTCTCCCTGCAGCAGCAGCATGATGATCTGCTGGATGTTCAGGATGTGAGCGGTAAGCGCCTGCTGGAGACGCGGCTGCAGGCGAAATTGACGATCCGCGAGGAGAACGCCATCGCCGCTCTGGAGGTCATGAGCCGCTTCGCCGCCAATCCTCGCTGGTTGATCTACCTGCCACCAACCATGTCGCCGAGCGAGACCAGCCAGCAGCCGGGCTTCCTGGAATATCCGGAGGAGGCCTTTGCCTACTATCGCCGCCAGGGCGTCGAGCGTGTGGTGTGCGAGGAGAAACACATGGGTTCGCGCGCCATCGTCGTGCTTTGCCGCGATGAGCAGGTTGCCCGTCAGCGCTTCGGCGTCATCGATGAGGGCATTGGCATTTGCTATACCCGTACCGGTCGCCACTTCTTCGACGACCATCAATTAGAGGCGGCTCTGCTGGGACGCGTCCAGGCCGCCCTGAGCGCCAGCGGCTTCTGGGAACGGCTCGAAACGGACTGGGTCTGCCTGGACTGCGAGCTGTTGCCGTGGTCCGTCAAGGCGCAGTCGCTGGTCTTAAAGCAGTATGCCGCCGTGGGGTCCGCGTCGCGCCACGCCCTGGAGTTGTCCCTGGCGGCGCTCGCACAGGCTCAAGGGCATGGCATAGAGGTCGATCAGCTGCTGGGCACCTATCAGCGGAAGCAGCAACTGGCCGAGCGCTACGTCAACGCCTATCGTCAGTATTGCTGGCCCGTCAATAGCCTGGACGATCTCAATCTGGCCCCATTCCATATCCTGGCCACGCAGGGAGCCGTCCACATCGACAAAAACCACGTCTGGCACATGGAGACGCTGGCCGAGATCTGTCGCGCCGATCCGCAACTGCTGCTGGCCACGCCGTACCGCGTCATCGATGTCAATGATCCCATCAGCGTCGAGCAGGGGAGCGACTGGTGGAGGCAGCTCACCTCGCGTGGTGGGGAGGGCATGGTCGTCAAGCCCTATGACTTTATCGCCTCGGGATCACGCGGCCTGCTGCAGCCAGCCATCAAGTGTCGCGGACCCGAGTACCTGCGCATCATCTATGGTCTGGAGTACGACGTGCCCGAGAACCTGAACCGCCTGCGTTCGCGTGGCCTCGGCGCCAAGCGCTCGCTTGCCCTGCGCGAATTCGCCCTCGGCATCGAAGCCCTTGAACGCTTCGTGCGTGGCGAGCCCCTGCGCCGCGTCCACGAATGCGTCTTCGGCGTCCTCGCCCTCGAAAGCGAGCCCGTCGATCCCCGCCTCTAACGAGTAACAAAATGTTGGCCGCCGATCGATGTGTGACGGTCGGCGGTTAATCTTTCTTCTTTTTGCGGTAAAATGGGGGCAGTATTGACGTTCTGGTGAAAGGATCTATCTATGCGCCTGGTTTTGTTGGAGATGGAGCTGGCGGTGTGCCGCCTGTCGCCCGAAGAAGAGGTGCCCGCCTGGGCCATGCGGCGGATCGGCTTTTTCTCAATTACCGCGACTGAGGATGAGCTGTCGTTGGTCTGTGCGGCCGACAACGTTCCAGCGGGCGTGCGCTGTGAGCGTGGCTGGCGCGCCTTGAAAGTAATAGGACCATTAGACTTCTCGCTGATTGGTATTATGTCCTCGCTCTCGGACACGCTGGCGCGGGCACAGGTTTCTATTTTCGCCGTTTCTACCTTTGATACCGACTATATCCTGCTCAAAGAGGCGCAACTGGCACAGGCCAGCGCCGCGTTACAGCAGGCTGGCCATGAGCTCCTTCGCTCCTGACGCGTCTTTTGCTGTAAATTATCGCTTTATGCTGTATTGCGTTGTATCTATTTGAGCTTAGCGGGACGTACTATAAGCAGATGTTTATTTATTACTATAAAATGCAACGAGGATGACAATGTCTACAACTGCTAATCCCCAGGGCATACAGCCGCCAACGGCACAGCGAACTGCGGGTGGTGAAGACCGGCGGAACGCGAAGAGGCGTTATGCGATCCAGTTTGCCGTCTGGTGCGTCGGACTTATCGTTTTCCTGATTACCTGTGTCATCATCCATGGGCATCCCAAACCCTATTCCTTTGATCTATCGATTACACAGACGGTGCAGGGCTTTAAGGTGCCGGACTATATCGATGCGATCTTTACCTTTCCCAGCACATTGAATAACCCCGTTCCTTCCGAGATCGCGCTGGGGCTCTGGCTGGCGTTTATGCTGATTATGGCCCTGATCACGCGCCTGCGTGGTAGATCGCCCCTGACCTGGCTGCAATCGGTAGTCTTCCTGGTGGTGACCGTGATGAGCTCCGCTGGCCTGAACGTGCTGGCCGACGACCTGGTGGGCCGTCCGCGACCGAATCCGCATACCGAGCCGATCCATGTGATGGGGCCGATCGTGCCGTTCCCCACCTATCCTTCAGGACATACGGAGCATGACGTGGCCTACTATGGTTTTCTGCTCTATCTGAGCTTCACCAAACCGGTGCGCGAGTGGCGCTATCGCTGGTTCCTGCTGCCCTTGCAGCTCTACGCGGTCTACGATATCCTGATGATCGGGTATTCTCGTATCCTGGAAGGCGATCACTGGTTTACCGACGTCATGGGAGGCTACCTCGAAGGGACGGTCTACCTGTTCTTCTTCATCTTCCTCTACCGCTGGGTCACCACCTGGCTGGCTAAATGGCGCGAAGAGAGAAAAGCAAAGGCCAGCATACAATAAGGAATGAAAAAGGCGTGCCCGATGCACGCCTTTTTCATTCCTTATTGTATGCTGGTCCTGGTTTATTGCGGTGTCAGGTGACGGGAGATCAGGAAGGAGCCGATATTGGTGATGTTCTCGATCTCGCCCCCGTCCAGCAGGTTGACGATGCGCTTGATGACTGTACGGCGCGGCTGACCGGTGGTTGTGGGCACGGTAAAGCCGATCACGCGTGTATACTCGGGCTCGCGCTCACTACGAATCGCTTCCGCCATCATCTCCAGCAGTTCCGCGATATCTAACCCCAGCGCCCGCGCCAGGCTCTCCAGCACCTTGGCCGAGGGATACTTCTGCCCACGCTCAATCTCTCCTACATAGATCTCTGAGAGACCAGCTTTCTCTCCCAACTCTTTAATTGTCAGATTGCGATACTGGCGTTCCTGGCGTACGACGCGCCCCAGTGTTTCCTGTAAATCAGCCATCGTTCATCCCCTCATTGTATTTCACCCGATAGTTGTTGTTCTTTATTATATATGTTTTCAGGACTCACTGGATGATTTTTACCTATGCTGAGAGCATTGCTCCAAAAAACTCACATGCTAACAGCATAGCTATCCCCTATCAGTATCGCTTACGCACCTGCTATATTCAAGATAAATAAATCGTCGTCAACGTCGTGGATCCCGGGTTCCCCCTAAAGGCGTTAACTAAGCCGAGGAATGACCCCCTGCGTTCCCCAAGCGGGAGGTGCAGGAGGGCGGCGAGCCCTCCTGCCGGGGGGCGGGGTGTCCCCGCCAACCCCTTTTTCTCTTTTTATGCGCCGCCGCAGGCGGCGCGAGAGGAGAAAGGAATAAAAAAGAGGAGAATAAGGATTATGTTTTTTTCACCACAACCATTTGCACCGAGATTAGCAGATCATGAGGTGCGCTCATACTTACCAATTCCGACCATCTATGATTCGGCGCCCGCCAGACAGGCGCAGTGGGAATACCACCTGCTCACCATAAATACCCGTGAGGATGCGCTGGCGGATGCCGAACAGCTCAACGAGCTGGGGAAAGATGGCTGGATCCTGGTCAATATCCTGGATGAGCGCACCTCGGGGAAGGGCTCCCACGTCTACTACTACTTTGTGCGCCAGAATTTGAATGCTTAACTCGCAGACTGTTAGAAGGAGAAGATAGATATGATGGCTTCCAGTGTACTGGTTCCGACCGTTTTAGAGAATACCGGACGCGGCGAACGCGCCTACGACATCTATTCGCGCCTGCTCAAAGAGCGCATCATCATGGTCAATGGGACCGTTGAGGATACCATGGCCAACCTGATCGTGGCCCAGCTCCTGTTCCTGGCATCTGAGAGCTCGGAGCGCGAGATCAACATGTATATCAGTTCGCCCGGTGGCGTCATTTCCGCCGGATTGGCCATCTACGATACGATGCGCTCGCTGCCCTGCCCGGTCGCTACGACTTGCGTCGGCTACGCGGCCAGCTTCGGCACTATTCTGCTGCTGGCCGGTGACAAGGGTCGGCGTCGCTCGCTACCCCATGCCCGCATCCATATGCACCAGCCCCTGATCCAGGGTGGCATCGGCGGTCAGGCGACCGATATCGACATCCATGCTCGCGAGATCCTCTACACCCGTGATGTCATGAACGGCATTATCCAGAAGCACACAGGACAACCCCTGGAGCGCATCCGCCACGACACCGAGCGTGACTACTTCATGAGCGCCGAAGAGGCCCTCGAATACGGCATCATCGACGAAGTCCTGCCCCTGGCCGACAAAGAAGGATGATTTATGTGGGAGGTGCAAAACCTGCGTGCTGAGCACGCAGGTTTTGCACCTCCCACATATAATTGTTTATAGCGGACAACTCACCTCGAAGAGAATATCATTGAGGGCTGTAAAGTAAAAGCCGTAGCTGCCCCTGACCTTCTTAGGCTGTTGTGGAAGTGGCAACCCTGCGGCTGCCAGGCGATCATAAGCCTGATCTACCTGATCGCTTGTTTCCAGGATAAATCCAAGATGGAAATTTTCAGGATAGGGCTTGACCTCGCTTTTAAATGCGTGCATGTTGCTCAAAACGAGTAGAAAGCCATGTCCATCATCCATAACGGCGACGGCATCGCCCTTTTGCTCCTGAAGCCGGAAATCGAAGTAATTCTGGAAGAAGTCTCGTGCCATAACCAGATCATCGACACAAAGATTAATGTGGTTGAGTCGCATAAAAACCTCCATAATTGGAGGTCCGATATAACGGTGCGTCACGTCATCACCGTGGGTTCGACCCTTGTGGTCAAAAATCCCCTTTTTGCACACATCGGACCTCAACAAAATCAGCAGATGTACTTCATCTGCCGTTATCGTCATGGGTCCGGGCGCTGTTTGCCGCGCGGGGACAGTTACCCTCAGCGCGCTGTGTTGCGGAGGGCGACCGGGCTACCTGACCGGTCATGCCTTTTGACGCAGGCATCATAACACATCAATAACCCGTGGTCAATCGCCAGTACTCCCCCCCTTTTTTCAGAAGAAACTCTGCATGTATCTATTGTGAGCAATTTCAAAGAAGTTTTTTCTGTCTGGAGACCATATACTGGTTTTATATATGAGTGGCCGAACTTAAAATACAGAACAGGCATGAGAAGGATAGACATGGGTAAAGTGCATTCAAAAGATGGTACCTTGATCGCTTTTGATCGTTTGGGTGAGGGGACGCCGCTGATCCTGGTCGATGGGGCCATGTGCTATCGAGGATTTGGGCCGATGGGAGAGCTGGCGCCAAAGCTGGCTACGCATTTTACGGTGTTCAGCTACGATCGTCGTGGCCGGGGCGAGAGCGGCGATACGCTTCCCTACGCAGTTGAGCGTGAGACCGAAGATCTTGACGCCCTCATTCAAGAGGCCGGCGGATCGGCTTTTGTCTATGGGATCTCTTCGGGCGCGGCCCTGTCCCTGGTCGCGACCGCTAGCGGACTCGCCATCAAGAAGCTGGCCCTATATGAGCCCCCCTTCAACCTTGATGAAGGTACGCGTGCGCAATCGTTGGCGGCCCTGGCACAGATCAGACGCTTGAGCGCCGAGGGCCGCTGGGGTGAGATGGTCGAGGCCTTTATGAGGCAGGTTGGTCTCCCGGCCGAGGCTATTAGCCAGATGCGCAACGCGCCGATGTGGTCAATGATGGAGGTGCTTGCTCCTACACTGGTATACGACCTCACTATCGTGGGCGATGGCTCTTTGCCGCGTGAGCGAGCCTCATCCCTCTCGATCCCCACGCTCGTCATGGCTGGTGGCGCAGGCTGGCCGTGGATGCTCGATAGCACGCAAGCCCTCGCCAGCACTATCCCCAATGCCCAATACCGCGTCTTGCTGGGTCAGATGCACGACGTCTCCGCCGACGCCATGGCTCCCGCTCTGATCGAATTCTTCACCGCGTCATAACACATCATAAGATATATCAGGTGTTATGGCCATCCTTGTTCTTCTAGCGGGCTGACGATAACCTCGTTGAGAACCAGCTCGGCTGGCGCGGCCGCCATCCAGACGATCAAGGAGGCCACCTCCTGCGGTGGTAGAGCTTTTGTCACCGGAGGGGTATTCTCCGATCGGGCCTGCCGGGCGTTCGCGCCCCAGGCTCCCCAGTTGGTTGCCATCCCGCCGGGATAGAGGATGCAGGCACGAATGCCATGCGCTTTCCCTTCGGCTGCCAGTGACTGCGTGAAGCCGGTCAGGCCAAATTTGGAGGCACAGTATGCCGCGGCATTTGCCCAGCCGCGCTTGCCGGCTACGGAAGAGATGTTGATGATCAGGCCGCGCTTCGCCTGCGCCATGTGGGGAAAGATAGCTTTTGCCAGCAGGAAAGGCGCGCGCAGGTTGACGTCTACCACATAATCCCAATCGTTGCTGGCCAACTCGACCACCGCGCCCGGAACGTCGAAGCCGGCCGCATTGACCAGCACATCAATGCGGCCCAGGGATGCGATGGTGCGTTTCACCGCGTTCACGATGTGATCTTCGTTCGTCAGATCTCCTGGCAGTGCGAGTGCGCGCCGCCCCAGTGCTTCCGTTTCTGCCCTGACCTGTTCCAGCTCATCGGCCCCACGCGCCAGTAGGGCGACGTTCGCCCCAGCCCCTGCCAACTCTAGAGCTATAGCGCGCCCCAGCCCACTACTCGCCCCCGTTACTAGCGCGACCTGTCCTGTAAGTGTTAAAGGATGGATAGTCATGAAATAGTTTTCCTTGTCTGCAAATCTTTTTCATTGTGCAGGATAATGGATCGCGAGAGCAAGCACAGCAGTATACCACCTGAACAGGCTGAGGCAAAATAAGCCGCAGCAACGGGTACCTGGCTTACAACGGTTGGATGTGGATACTGTCGATGGTGAGCGATTGGGCGACGGTCGGTGTGGCGCCGAAGCGCAGCACGCCGCGTGGGGTGGCGACGGCATACTGGTTATCGAGCCAGGCTACAAAGCCCAGGGGACGGGTGGGTGGCTGCGGTGCGCGTAGCACCAGGTTGCCGTCGACCCAGAAGCGCGCCTCTCCGGCGCGCCATTCCAGACTGTAGCTATGCCAGTCCGTGATGTCGGGCTCAATCAGCGCCTCGCGTGCTCCGCTCAGCCTCTGCAGCCAGCGGGCGGCGGGCGCGCTATTCTGGCTCACACGACCCCAGACGGTGGCCAGGGCGGTAGGTAGCGTCGCCAGCAGTGCGCCGGGCCGCATGCTGTGGATGACCTGGGCCTTCCAGCCCCAGCCGGGCACACCAGGGACCAGGGCCATGTCTGAGGGTGGAGCGGCATAAAAGAACCAGACCGCCTCCGGCAGCATGAGTACATCGCCGCGTACCGAGAAGGGATAGTTCCAGAAGCCGAAGCCAGCTGTGCCGCGTAGCACCGTCATATCGTCCGCGCTGGTGGTCAGGCTGGCGGCCGGATGGGATGCACGCGCCCGCACCTCCATGCGCAGGGGTGGGCGCCAGGGAAATTGCGCGCGCGGCAGTTTCCCATAGTCATCAATCTGGGCGTCGGCATAGTCCCCGGCCGGATTTTCTGGCAGCAGCATCTGTAGCGTTGCCGCCTCAAGCTGAAGTTTGCCAGTGCCGATACAGGTCTGCGTCCAGTGGGCATGAATGCCCTGCTCGAAGTTGTCGCTAAAAGCTGCCTGTTGCGTCTCTCTACCCTCTATCTCTCTATCTACTATCGGTGTGTCTTGCTTCCGGCACGTTTAATTCTGGTTGTTCGTTTCTACGTCCAGGGATATGACTTTACGTGCTGGAATTTGCAGCAACTCTTCCTCTAATCGCTGCCAGACCAGCATGTCGGCCTGCTGGTTATTGACCGGCTTATTCCTGGTTGCGGCCCGCATCATGGTCTCCGCCACCATCTGGCGGAAGCGCGAGAAATGTTCTTTCTGCTGGTGGTGGGAGGGCATGACACAGAGCGCGATCTCCTCGGGTGCGTAGAAATCCTCGGGTTCAAAGGCCAGCGCTACCAGGTCCGCGTACTGCTGGACCAGGTCGGTGCGCGACTGCGATAGAAAGTAGTCAATCTGCGTGCTGGACACGAGCAGAACACCAGCGATCTTACCGGCGTACAGGATGGGATAGATGGCCGTACTCTTCTCGTGCTCGACGCGCGACGCCGGCATCAGATTATGCTCTTTATCCAGATTCTGGATGATGCCGGGCCGGCAGAGCGTCACCACGTTTCCGGCCAGGGACTCGGCTCCCAGGAACATCGCGTTCTGTTCGAGGTTGCCTACCCAGGGAGGTGTTCCCAGCCCTACGCTTTCACGCAGGCTGCGCACCTTCTTGTATGGGCCAGAGGGGGGCATGCAGCGCACTACCCAGATTGACATACCATGGCGCTCGGGGTCAAGCTGTCCTATCGCCTGCTGCAAGATCAGATGTGAGGTTGACCAGAAGCGTAAATTCTCGGTTGTGGATGCACGCGCCACCAGTACGCGGGCATAGAATTCGGCGGGGATGGTTTTCAGGGTAACTTCTTGTGGCGCGGCCACTATCTCGGCGACGCCCCTCTCTTCTTTTACCAGCTGGCGCATCTGCTCCTGGTAGCGTTGTGGTAACGCGTTAATCAGCTGGCGCAAGTTCTGTGGACGGGGATCTGACTCCCCACCGACCCAGCGCGTAAATGTGATAGGCGTCACGTTCAGCGTATCGATGAGATGCTGCTTTTCTTTCGGGTCGCTGATAATTTGTCCTAATAATTCGCGCCACGTCCGTGCTTCTTGCATATATTTACCCTAATTGCTGAATTCAACATGAAAAGCGCCTACTTGGAACCATGATACCAGCTAACAACTATGACGTCAACAGGAAAAAGTTATATTGCCATAAAAAAAGCCTTAAGGCGTAATCAGGAGAGAAGAAGAAAGAGCCAGCAAAAAAGCGCACTTTTTTGCTGGCTCTTTCTTCTTCTCTCTTATGTGGGAGGATTTTCGTTCCCTCTTTGTATATATCGTCTTTAATTTTTAATCGCGACCATCTGCAGCCAGGTGCGGGGGATCTCGGTGAGTCCAAGCTCTTCTCCGGCCTGATAGACGGCGACTTCCAGGGCCTTTGCAGCCAGGGGCAGCGCCACGCCTGGCAAAGCACCCTCGATGAAGAGCCAGTACTGACCCAGGTCACGCCAGCCATCCAGCGAGATAATGGCGTCGTTCTGTTCTGTCTCGACGGTGGCGAAACCGCTCTGCTTGAGATCCTGGATATACTGATCCCTGGTCATCCATTGCATCGCCATCGCCTTCGCGTCGCGCGAGAGACGGGCCTCGGGATGCTCTTTTTTCAGCCAGCCCACGGCACGCCGCGTCCATAGACGGTAGAAGCGTTCGGTGCCAGGCACATAGGTGCCCTCGTAGAAAGCACTGTTGCAGCCAAAAATACCTTTGGGGGCAAGGATGGAGGATACCTGTTTGAAGGCCGCCAGTTTGTCTGGTACCAGATGGATGGCATTACAGAAGAAGGCCGCGTCGACGTTCTGGACGATGCGTGGCAGGTCTTCGGATTCTCCCTGCAGGAAGTCTGCCGAGATGGGGAGCCCGGCTTCCTCCATGCCTTTTTGCGCGCGCCGCAACGCCTCCGCCGATGGATCGACGCCCACCAGCTTGATGTTGCTTACGCGATCCTGCTTGACAAGTTCTTCCGCGATGAGACGGGTGACCGCGCCGGTTCCGCATGCCATGTCCACAATTGTCAGCGTCTCACCTGCTGTTTGTGGCTTGAGATGGGTGAGCGTCTGCTTCACCAGCGCGCGGTTCACCTCGGTATAGAATGCATGGGCTGCGAACGGCTCGAACGTATATAAATTAGTCTCATCAGTTTCAATAAGTCCCATAATAAATGAAGCCTCCTTAACCAAACTGTTTGTTAAAGATTAGATCAATTTTAGTGGTAACTTGTTTCACTGATATGCGAAATTGTTCGAGCAACGTTGAACCTCCTGACCTACATGTGCATCGACATGCCACCATCGACGGCAAGTACCTGCCCGGTAATATATCCGGCCTCCGGCGAACACAGGAACGCGGCGGCGGCGGCTACTTCGTCGGTGGTGCCGAAGCGGCTCAGCGGCGTGTTGTCCAGCATATATTTGCGCTGGGGCTCGGTGACGATGGATGTCAATTCTGTTGGGATAAAGCCAGGGGCCAGCGCGTTGGCTGTCACATTACGGCTCGCCATCTCGCGGGCTGTACTCAACGTCAAAGAGATAATCGCGGCCTTGGAGGCGCCATAGTTGGCCTGCCCGGCCGGACCCATCAGACCCGCCACCGACGCGATGTTCACGATGCGTCCCCAACGCGCCTTCATCATGCCGCGCAGGGCCGCCTTGGTACATAGGAATGCCGCGCGCAAATTCGTATTCATTACATATTCAAAATCGGCCAATGACATCTGCAGGATTAGCTTGTCGCGTGTCGTACCTGCGTTATTGACGAGAATCGTTACCGGACCCAGTGCTCCGGTCGCTTCTGCGAAGAGCCGGGTCACATCTTCTTCCTTGCTGACATCAGCCTGGACCGCGATACATTGCCTTCCCAACTCCTCGATACTGGCTTTGGCCTGCGCAGCCGCCTCGGCGTTACTGCGATAATTGATGACTATATCCGCACCCATCTGCGCCAGCCGCTGGGCGATAGCGCGACCGATACCCTGGCTGCTTCCGGTAATCAGGGCAACTTTACCCGTTAGTGGAAGAGGATGTTCATTTGACATACATTTGTTCCTTCAATCGAAATAGTTTTGATGGCTATCTGGCTTGTTGTAGTATAGCATAGTCCCTCTAGCTCATACCAATTGTCTCCCCACCTGCGGTGGGGGAGGGGATAATGGGAAGGGTGGGGGACACCCCCAGGCCCCCGGCAGGAGGGCTGACCGCCCTCCTGCACCTCCCACTTGAGAGCCGGAAGAAGGGAAGGATGGGGGACACCCCCAGACCCCGGCAGGAGGGCTAGCCGCCCTCCTGCACCTCCCACTTGAGAGCCGGAAGAAGGGAAGGGTGGGGGACACCCCCAGACCCCCGGCAGGAGGGCTGACCGCCCTCCTGCACCTCCCGCCCGAAAAAGGCCTTTCAATGTAAGGACGAGAGCGGAAACGAAGGCTCCAAATGAAACGTCCCCGTAGGTGCCGGGCTTGCCCCGGCTTGTCGCGAAGCGACCTGTGCCCGGGCGGTCACGTACCCCCGAAATATGTTCCGTCTGGTGGATACAGAAGAGCGCATCCCGGCACCGGGATGCGCTCCTTTGTGGAGTTGTTAAATTGTGGTGCGTGGCACCCGCGGTAGCGTGATGTCGATGCCGGGGTCGAGCCGGGTGTAACGATCGATGATGGCGCCGCGAATCTGTTCGTTGGTCAGGTTGCGTGCCTGTAGGAGCGAGGCTCCGGTGAGCCGGGTGTCGTAGAGGTCGGTGACCAGCAGGTTGGCTCCGGTCAGGTCGGCATTCGTGAGATCGGCGTGCGTGAAGTTGGCCGCCGATAGGTCGGCGTGCGTGAGCCGGGCGTCGCGCAGGCAGGCGCCGGTCAGGTCCGCCATGAAGAGGTTGGCGTGTGAGAGGTCGGCGTTGCGCAGATCCGCGTAGCGCAGGTAGCGATACGAGAGATCATAGCTGGCCAGGTTGGCGCCTTGAAAACTGCGCGGCAACTGATGGATGTCCGCAGTCTCCGTTACCGCTGGCTTTTTGGGAGGAAGCGGTGTGTCCTCCAGGCGTGGCAGGTGCGCGAGCTCATAGGTGACGCGCTCCGTGACCTGGATGCTACGCCGACGATCCTCGAAGTGCATACGATCGATATGGGCGGTCAGGCGCTGTTCCATAGCGATCATGTCCTTTTCGACCCGTTCCTCCCAGCGCTTCCGACGTACCCCCTGGGCCTTTTCCCAGGCCTGTAACTGACTGAGTAGCCGCTCGATGCCCCGCCGTTGCGACCGGGCAACCGAGATGGCCAGGCCGATAATAATGATCCAGCAGCAGATAATGCCGCCGGGAATAATGATTTCACTCATCCTTCACAATCCCCCAACGTTTTCTATTTCGTAGAACGTGAATAGGTGCATGGGAGTAACTAAAAGAGCCGAAATAGATTGTACTTTATTTCCTGTGCTGTGCGCAAGATACTTAATTCACACGGCGGCATGCATCATGCATCAAATTGCTCCGGCCTGTATAGCCCCTGAAGGCAAAAAGATATATAATAGCGCTACATAGTATATAGGTGGTGTTGTGTGGTCAGCCGTGCGCGCCTAGCGCGCACGGCTGACCACACAACACCACCTATAAGAGATGACAACATTCCTATAGGAGCCTTCTATGTCGCAATATAATCATCCATCCCCAACCTCCTTTTTCCTGGACGAGGAGAAGCGTACACTGTATCTTTCATGGTCCGATGAGCACGAGAGCGTCCACGATTGGGAACGGCTGCGCTGGGCCTGTCCCTGCGCCTGGTGCGCCGGTGAGGGTGGACAGCCGGGCGTGCTGGCCAGCAAGAAGAGTCTGAGCCGCGAAGAGACGACCCTGGTCAATATCGAGCCGGTCGGCCGCTATGGTCTGACCCCGGTGTGGGAAGATGGCCATAAGACGGGCATCTATACCTACGAGAAATTGCGCGCCATGTGCGAATGCGATGAATGTAGGAAGAAAAGGCCGTAATAATCATTAGCTGTTAGCATTCAATCCCCACATCGTTTTAGCTAGTGAAAAGAAGGTAGTGTAAGTAAAACTCTTTAGAGTATTCTGGCACTCGAAATGGCTACTGAGACGATGGAGGATTGATTGATATGGCTACACGTGGGCGTTCGAGCCTGTTAACTTCGCGCTGGCTCTTGCGCATCTTTTTTGCCCTGGTCGTCAGTGGGTTGCTGGTGCTGGCGTTCTTCGCCACCAATGTCCTGTCGCACTAGCGTTGCTACTCTATGACGATAGATATATATGTAGTGATGGATCAGCGACGATACAGAGCAGGCGCACTACTCTTGACCTGTCTGTATCGTCGCTGAAGTGACTACGCGGGTCGCATCTCCTGCAGCACTTTTCTGATGCCGGTCAGTGCCCGCTCGATGTGCTCGGCCTCGATGCCCGCGTGGGTGACGGCGCGAATATGTTTTTCGCCCATGCGACCCAGCAGAACGCCGTGCTCGCGTGCCTTG
The DNA here is from genome assembly GCF_003967515.1 of Dictyobacter aurantiacus. Classification (GTDB taxonomy): domain Bacteria; phylum Chloroflexota; class Ktedonobacteria; order Ktedonobacterales; family Ktedonobacteraceae; genus Dictyobacter; species Dictyobacter aurantiacus. The sequence goes on from NZ_BIFQ01000001.1 coordinate 4,891,525, forward strand.
CTGAGGAAGAGGTCGATCTCGCTATTGGAGAACGGCTGCTGCTCTCCATGTTCGAGCGAGAAGAGCAGGATGTTGGTCACCACCTGGTCGGGCTGAATCTGGACGTGGGGGATGTCCGCCAGACCATACGCCAGGCGCTCGCAGTTCTCATGATCCTCTGCGAGGCGGTCCACCATTTGCTCCAGCGCCACGATGCCGGCCGCCGCCAGCACTCCCGCCTGCCGCATCCCTCCACCCAGCACTTTGCGCATCCTGCGCGCGCGACGAATGAAGGCCGCCTCGCCCACCAGTAGCGAGCCCACCGGCGCGCTCAATCCCTTGGATAGACAGAACATCATCGAGTCGACGCTGCTCGCCAGCGTGCTTACCGGTACCTTTAACGCGGTGGCCGCGTTGAAGACGCGCGCGCCATCCATGTGGACCGCGACTCCACGATCGTGGGCCAGCGTGGTAATCGACTCTATCTGCTCCACCCCCAGCACAGTACCGCCACAGCGATTATGTGAATTCTCGATACAGACCAGCGCTGTGGCCGCTATGTGCTCGTCGCTCTCATCGGCGATACCATGGGTGACCGCGTCAATATCGAGCATGCCATCAGGATGGGTGGGGACGACATACATGGGAGATCCACCCAGGGTGGAGGCGCCGCCGGCCTCATAGCGATAGATGTGTGATTGGTCGCCGACTATGACCGCCTGCCCCCGGCCCGCGTGGGTCAGGAGGGCGATGGTGTTGCCCATGGTGCCGCTGGGCACGAAGAGCGCGGCCTCCTTGCCGGTGATGTGCGCGGCCAGTTCCTGCAACCGATTGATGGTGGGATCTTCACTGTACACGTCGTCGCCCACCTCGGCCCGGTACATGGCCTCGCGCATCGCCTCTGTCGGCTGTGTTACAGTATCACTACGTAGATCAATATGTCTATCATCAATACGCATAAAAAATATTCTGCCTTTCCATAGCTGCATACTATATTCTTTCACCGCACCTCCAGTATAGCCTATGCATGCAAAGCTGCATAAGGGGGTGCAGGGGTCTCCCTGCACCCCGGCAGGACTCCTTACAACTCCTTCTGTTTAGAAGGATGGGAAAATGTATATGTAGCCATCTTTGCCTCCTTCATAATAAAGAGAAAGTGGTAGTATGCAGGCCACCTGTGCCTGGAAGGGATTGGGAGATATGTCGACGACGAGACATCTACCGCAGGACGCGCCTGCTGATGAAAACGATATCAAGTGGAAGCGGAGGCGGGACATCCCTGTGGCGATCCTGGCCTGGATCGGCGTGGTGGCGGTGGTGTTGTGGGGCGCGGCCCACATAGTACGGGCCCTGCTGCTCCTGATTATCGCGGCCCTGCTGGCCTATGCGCTGACGCCGGGCGTGAAGTGGCTGCAGCGCTTTATTCCGCGCCCCTTCGCCATCGTGAGCATCTGCCTGATCACCCTGGCGTGCCTGAGCCTGCTGCTCTACTTTGTGACCATAACCGCCCTGCACCAGTTTACCTCGCTGGCACGTTCGCTGGCCTTTGTGCTGGCGCCGCGCCGTGGAGCCTCGTCTCCGCTGGAGAACTTTCTGCAGTCTATCGGCATTACGCAGCAGCAGATCGCGACGGCGCGCCAGCAGTTGATCGAGCGTGGTGAGAGCCTGGCCAGCAGCGCTCTGCCTCTGATTACCAGCATCCTGGATGTCCTGCTCGACACGGTGGTGGTGGCGGTTATCACCATCTATTTCCTCATCGATGGGCACCGCATCAATCGTTGGTGCCGCCACAATCTGCCGGACAAGCTGCGGCCGGATTTTCTGATCGACACCCTGCAGCGTGTGGTGGGCGGCTACATTCGCGGCCAGTTGATCCTGGCTACCCTGATCGGTTTGCTGGTCGGCATCGGGATGGCGCTGTTCCGCGTGCCATACGCCCTGCTGCTGGGTGTGCTGGCCTTCATTCTAGAGTTCATCCCAATCCTTGGTACCCTCATCTCGGGCGCCATCTGCACCCTGATCGCTCTGACGCAGGGTATCTGGATCGCGGTTGGCGTGTTGATCTACTTTATCCTGGTGCACATCCTCGAAGGTGACATCGTCGGGCCGCGCATCGTTGGCGAGGCGATCGGCCTGCACCCCATCGTCTCGATCGCCGCCGTCATCGCTGGCTCCCAGCTCTTCGGCATCTGGGGCGCCTTGCTGGCCTCCCCCATCGCGGGCGTGTTGCAGGCCCTGCTCATCACCATCTGGCTCGAATGGCGGCACACCCACCCCGAGCAGTTCGTCCACCAGCGCGCAAGATCCACTCCCCAGGGCGATATACCGGGCTCTGAGCAATCTCAAAGATAGCCGCTACCGTGGTTGATGCCCCTCTGAATTGGCCTGCCGCGCCGTGTCTGTCTGCCCGTCAGTCATTGTCTGCTGCGCCACCTCAGGCGTGTGGCTATATCTCATCACCAGGTACACCAGAAATCCTAGAATGATAAAGAACAAAGGAACCAGACTATACGCCAGGTATGCCTCTAATAACATCGCGCTTCCTCCCATATATATGGCGCCGGCAACCGCCGGTTACATTCATCGCATTCTATATACACGTTTCGGAACGCCTCCCGGTCAACAAAAAAATCCCCATACGAGATCGTACCCCCAACGCGAAACGCATCCCGTAGGCGGCATAGGATTGCGGACTTCTTTATACACGCCGAATTCACGATTCCCCCGCAATCCGGCCTTGTGCATGCCGCCCTATTCACGTACGTGATGTTCCTCAAAACCGTTTATTTTTCGTCGATGTTAGAGGTGGCGTGGGCGAAGGGGATGGTGGAGGCGCGTTTGACGATGGTGGTCGGGAATGTTTCCTGGGCGGATGTGTCCTGGTGCTGCAGGAGGGCCAGGATCTTCTGGGCGCCGGCCCGACCCAGTTCGCGCAGGGAGATATTGGCCGTGGTGAGCGCTGGCGTGACCATGCGCGCCATGGGGAGGTTGCCGAAGCCGCAGATGGAGATGTCCTCGGGCAGGCGCCATCCGTGCTGCCGCAGCCCATACATCAGGCCAAAGGCGGTCTCGTCATTGCAGGCGAAGACGGCGCTGGGCCGCTTCTCGCGTGGCAACTGGTTCAGCATCGCGGCCGCCCGTTCGCCACCGGCCTGGGTGAAGTTGCCGGGGAACAGCAGGGTGTCATCTGGCGTGATGCCGGACTCGGTCAGGGCCTGGCGATAGCCCTGCAGGCGCTGATTGGCGACTGTTACACTGGCGGGCCCGGTCACAAAGGCGATGCGTGTATGTCCCAGTTCGATTAGGTATCTGGTCAGCTCGTATGCGCCGCCGAGGTTGTCGGGCTGGATCGAGGGCGCCTGGAGATTGTGGGGCGATAACATGACGATGGCCGCGCCTCTGCGCTGGATCTTTTCGATCATGTCATCGATCTCAAGCTGTTCGGGGACGCTGGTCTCGTCGGAGCCGCTGCCGGTGAAGACAATGCCGTCGGCCCGGTAGTCTTGCAGAGTCTGCAGATACGAGAGCTCGCGGATCGGGTCGCGCTCGGTGTTGCAGATGATGGTGAGATAGCCGTGGCTGTTGGCGACCTCCTCGACCCCGCGCGCCACCTGCGCGAAATAAGGATCGGCGTTATCACCTACCAGGACCGCGATCAGCTTGCTGCGCTGCGCTTTAAGGCTACGCGCCAGGGAGTTAGGAACATAGCGCAGCTCTCGGGCGGCAAGCAATACTCTCTCGCGCGTCCCCTCGCTGACAGGATAGGTCGAGCCACTCATGACCCGGCTGGCCGTGGCAACGGAAACCCCCGCTCTCTTCGCCACATCAACGATAGAAGGTGATTCTGAGGTCATCTATTTTCTCACACCCGTATACAAAGCTATTCAATCAACACAAAATGAAAAGCGCCCAATCTTCTCGCACTTTAACAAAAATTCTATTCCCTGTCAATTTCCGTGGCTCATGTCTTACCATGCCGCAAATGCTTGCGGGCACAAGTGCGGCGAAACCTTCCTTTGCGACTGACCGGTAAATGTTCTACAAGTAGAGATGAGACGTGCTATAATGGGCCTTTGTATGCACCGCGCTGGCCAGGAGTGGCGCGTTATTTCAAGAAAGAAAACGAATCGAGGTGTTTCTATGCAGCTCCAGATCCATATAGGTCAGAAGATTGGCGATTACCGCATCGTGGATGAGATTGCCCGGGGGGCGTATGCGTACGTTTACAAGGCGGTCCATAGCTTTCTGTCGCAGCGTCCGGTGGCCCTCAAGATCCTGCACACCACCTTCGTCGATCCCGGCGCCGAGCACGATATACTTCATCAGGAGGCCCAGATTCTGCAGCAGCTGCGCCACCCCCATATTTTATCTATGATCGACTTTGGTACCCACGAGGGCGCGCCCTATATCGTCAAGGAGTACGCGCCGGGCGGATCGTTGCGCGAGCGCCTGCGCCATCCTTTGCCCCTGTCGCAGGCGCTGGATCTGCTGGGCCAGGTCGGCGAGGGCCTGCAGTTCGCCCACGCCCACAGCGTCGTGCACTGCGATTTGAAGCCGGAGAATATCTTATTTAATGCCGATGATCAGGCTCTGATCTCGGACTTCGATATCGCGCGCGTGCTGAAATCGGTGAAGACAGCAGGCCACAGCATCGGCGGCACCCCATCCTATATGGCGCCCGAGCAGTTCCAGGGCAAGGTGAGCTACGCCAGCGACCAGTACGCGCTGGCTTGCATGGCCTATGAGATGCTGAGCGGCCGGCGTCCCTTCGCGGGCAGCGACGTCGCCACCCTGATGCAGAAGCATCTCCACGAAGAGCCCGTGCCGCCTTCGCAACTGGTCAACGGCCTGTCCCCATCTATAGATCAGGCCATCCTGCGCGGCCTGTCGAAAAAGCCCGTCGACCGCTTCAAGGACGTGGCCGCCTTTATCAAAGCGCTCAGCGCTCACCATCAGCCCTCCTCCGAGGTGACCGCCGCCGACTGGCCCGCCCCCGCCGTCGCACCCCGGCGTGGCAAGCGCCTGATCCTGCGCGCCCCCGGCACCCCCAGAAACGCCAGCAAGACCCCCATCGACGATAGCGTCTTCTACGAAGAGACCGTCCCCATGAACGCTGAAGCCACCCTGGCCGATCTCGCGCCCGCGACCGCTCCACGCAAGCGCCGCGCCACCACCAAAACCTCCACCACCAAAAAAGCCGCCACCCCCCGTCCCAAAACCAACGCAAAGACCAAAGCCGCCATCCAACCCAAAACCACCAAACCCAAAGCTGTGAAAACCACCACCACCAAACCCAAAGCTGTGAAAACCACCACCACCAAACCCAAAGCTGTGAAAACCACCACCAAATCCAAAACCACAAAGACCGCCACCGTCAAACCTAAAGCCGTGAAAGCCACTACTGCCAAACCCAAAACCGCGAAAACCGCGAAAACCGCCACCAAACCTACCCCCGCCCGCGCCAAAAAACGCACCCCCCACGCCACCGATCCCACATAGGTTCGGACCGCGAGGCCCAATACGTTCAACTTTAGCGCAGGCAACAGAAAACACGAGAAGCTTCCCGCGAAGGATGGACGCCTCCCCTTACACGATCATGTACCCGTAGGCGGCATAGGATTGCGGCCGGATTGATACGCAGAATGCATTAAAAGCAGCAATCCGGCCTTGTGCATGCCGCTCTGTTGACGTACGATATGTTGAATTATGCATTGTTACAAGACCGCCTTTCTCGATTTATAGGGGCATATCATACGTGAACTGGTGCGGCATGCACAAGGCCGGATTGCTGCTTTTCAGAAGAAATACCGTATTGGGAAGGCCGCAATCCTATGCCGCCTACAGGGATACCTCTTCGTGTCAAGGAACGTTTCGATGCTCCGCTGGACCTCTCGCGTTTCCTATTGCCTGCGCTAAAATTGAACGTATTGGGCCTCGCGTCCGATTACCGCCCATGCCCCATTTTCGGGCCACGTGGATACGTGTCCGAACATACGTGTCCGCTTTTTTATGGATGAGGCGTTATAGAACCGGGATACTTTCTTTGTCCACACAAAGATGAGAAGGAGCGACCAGGGTGTATGGAGCAACAAGTATCAGATAGCGATGGGGAGCTGGCATTGATTGAGCGGGTCACTCATGGTGATGCCGAGGCTTTTCGCTATCTGGTGGTTTTGTATGAGGGCCGGCTGATTGCCTACCTGACACAGATGCTGGGGGGCGATAAGGAGAATGCCTGTGATATCGCGCAGGAAACATTTATCGCCGTCTATCAAACCCTCCCGCATTGGAAGCCGCCCGCTAATGCCGGCGCTGAAGCGTCCGGACATGCCGGATATGGGGCCGGATTGCTGGCACCGTGGCTCTATCGGATCGCGACCAATCGCGCGCTTTCCCTGTTACGCAAACAGGAGGTACGCAGGCGGATGCATGGTCCGGCTGTTAATCGCTCCGAAAACAGGGAGACGCCATTTGAACAGGGCGCCCGGCAGTCCTCGTTTGAAGATAGCTCGATCGCGCGCGAACTGCTGCGCGCCGCGCTCAGCACGCTGGATGAGGACGACGCGGCCTGCCTGGTGCTGCACTATGTCAGCGGGGAGCGTTATGGCGAGATCGCGGCTCGCCTCGGCATGAGCAGCGAGGCCGTGCGCAAGCGCGTGTCGCGTGCGCTGATCGCTCTGCGCAAGGCGTACAGGTTGTTGGATACGGAGGTGTGCTAGTGAGTGATATGCAGGCTTTAACCCATGAGGAGGCCAATGCCCTTCTGGGTGATTACGTTTCCGCCGAACTCAGCGAGCACATGAGATCCCGTGTTGAATTGCATGTACGTACCTGCCCGCATTGCCAGCAGGATATAGCTGAGATTGAACACGTCCGTCGTCTGATGGCGACCCTGAGAGACGGCGCGCCGCCAGCCGCCGCGTCTTCTCTGGCCGATACCATACTGGGGGGACTCAACGAGCCGTCGGCCTTGCAATCTGCCGCCTTTCAATTGTTGCCAGCGGAAAATCGGCGGCATGAGGAAAATATCGCCCCGATGCGTCCGCTTTTTGATGCTTCAGGCGTTATGGATACAGAAATCGCGCAAAGACAGGATGTGCGCGATCAACACAATAGCACAAAAGATTATAGATTGAAAAATGTACCTGACCCAAATGCCTATGCTCAAAAAAGGATGCCTGCTATGCAACAACACATGTATGTAAAACGCCAGACAAACACGTCTCTCTGGATTACGCTGGTGGCGGTCCTGGTGGTGGCTGTTATCGTCGGTAGCTTCTTTAGCTTAAGATCGCTGCTAGTCAGTAGCCACAATAATAATCCGCGGCCGCCGCACTACCCGGTTCCTGCTGCGACCGCGACCCCCTCGCGGACCGCTCCTGCCACCCCAACGCCGTCGCCGACCGCTACCAATGTCACGCAACCGGTGCCAGCGACGCAAACGAGCTGTCCCGCTCCCAGCACGGCGCGTGCCATGGTGACGGCTCCCCTGGCCCAGGGTCCACATCCGCAGATTGTCTATATCGCTCAGGATATGAATAATCTGGCCAGCGCGAATCGCATCATGCGCTACGATACCGTATCGCATCAGAGCAGTGAGATTTACGCCGTTCCCAGCCCATATATAGTCAGATCCAGTTTTCTGTCTTCTGATGGACAATGGGTATTGTTATCGCTGTTCGATACTACAAAGCCTGGCGACAATGCGAATGTCCAATTGCGTATGGTGCGCGTCGATGGGCAGGGGGCGCAGACGCTCTTTTGTGGTGAGCTGGCCAGCCTGACGTGGTCGCCCGATAAAAAGTGGATCGCCTTTGACGATCCTATTCAGGCTCTTGGTGTCGCTGATACGATCCATCTGATCAACACTACAACCGGGCAGTATCTGGATGCGGTCGATGTTCCCCCGCAAACCACCCCTCCCGGATACATTCCACGCCCCAGCTTCTGGGGTTCGCCCACACAGTTGTACCTGTCGTATTCGCTTGGTTCAGCCCCCTTCCATACCTACCTGTTTGATCTCAACAATGGTACACATCAGGCCCTCAGTGCATTGCCTCTGGTCAGCACACAGCAGTATGTACAGGGACGTGCTGATAGCTCAAACATCTACCTGCTTGCATCCTCCTGTTCGGGGGCGACATGTGGTACTAATCAGGCAGGCATGTCGGAGATCGAACGCCTTTCAACCGACTGGAAGTCGCCACAGGTGTTGTTTAAGAAGCCGCAACTGCTCCTGAATGACTTCAGCGTGGGCGGCACAAATCTGCTGGTGATCGCCAGCAATCCCGCGGCGAGCAGGCGTGAACTGTGGCTGGTGAAGACCGATGGCGGTGGCGCGATCCAGCTTGCCAGCGCGCCTGGTAACTGGAATTCATCTCCCAATTTCATGAATATTGGCAATGGTACGGTAGCTACCTCCGCTGATGGCAGCATGTTCGTGGTCTCTAACTGGCCCTCAGCTTCGGGGACCACGCCTGAGATCGCCTACGGCTCCTCCAAAGCGGGCGGCACCCTGACGGCGGTCCCACAGGACAACGGTACCTATCAGTATGCCCTGGGGTGGACCTCTTTATAGATCGTACTGCTGGTATTACCTACAACAAAGCAGGGGACACAGCCGCTACCGGCTGTGCCCCCTGCTCGTTTGCTTTCTAGGCGGGATCGATCAGGCGACCCATGATGCTGTAGACGATCAGGATGACCAGGCTGATGACGATGTTGATCAGGACGATCAGGCCGATTTCGGGGAAGAGGCGCCATTCTCTGGCGTTGTAGATGATGAATCCGACGACGATGGCCATGGTGATCGTCGCTAGCAGGCAGGCGCGGATCGATGAGCCGATGCTGGGGAACTTGCGGCGGCGCAGCATGCTGAGCCCGGCAATCAGTCCGGCGATGCCGTAGAAGGCCATCGGGAACCACCATGCGTGGTACTGTGGCCCAAAGTTGACGTTATGGAACAGGGTGTTCGTCAGCGTGTCGTTGCTGCGGTACATGAAGTCGGCAACCATCGCTCCGCCCGCCCCCACCAGGATGCCCACGATCGGACCAAATGAGGCGCCGAAGAAGAGTGGCAGCACCAGCAGGATCGGGATGCTGCGGCCGTAGATGATCGGCCGGAAGCTATGCAGGAAGCAGAACAGGATAATACCGACGACGGTGGCCAGGATCGGCCACTTCCAGGCGTTCAAAGGCCCCAGCCACTCGGCCATCGATTCCCTCTGTCCACGCTCATCCGCGTAGGAGGGACGCGGCGCTGGCGGCTCGTCGTAATCGCGCTCGGGTGCGCTATACGATTGTTGCGGACGATATTGTTGCTGCTGCTGCATCGGTGGTTCCTGCTGCCGATAGGGAGCCTGGTTGCCATAGCTTCCCTGCGGTCCCCGGTGCTGCTGCTGATAGCCCTGCTGCGGCCTATTGTTATAGTCACCAGGCTGATTGGGTGGCTGCTGTGGGGGTCGCTGCATCGGTGGATACGGCTGCTGCGGGGGCCGCTGCTGTGGATTGCCCTGCATCGGTGGACGCGGCCCATTCTGGGGTCCACCCTGAGGAGGGTTGTTCCCGTGCAGGAACATCTTCTGCTGCCCAGGCTGATTGGGTTGCTGCTGTTGCTGTTGCGGATAGGCATTATTGGGCTGTTGGGACTGGGGCATGCTGGTCTGCAGTTCTGTGCGATCCGAATGCATCGTTGGCGCCTGCCCCTGGTTCCCCGGCTGATTGCCGACATTCTCCCGTCCGCTTGCAGCCATGCCACTATTCTGCTGCTGCTGGGTAGTATAGGGATTATTCGTCTTGCTGGCCGGGCCGTCTTGCCGTGTCCCCATCTGCTGAGTGCCATACTGATTGTTGGTCTGGCTATTCTGTTGTTGTTGGGTGGCATAGGGATTATTTGTATTGTTGGGCTGACTGCCGCTGCCGGAATTGAAAGGTTGCGACATCAGACCTGTAAAGGCTGCCGGTGGCACGCCGCTCGCGTTTGGCGTCTGTGGCGGCGTCTGCGTGCCCGACTGCATGGCGACCGTGCTGTATGGACTCGATGGCATGCCCGCGCCCGGTATCAAACCGGTCGGATTGGATTGGGCCGCCTGTGCCAGCGCGTTGGCGAATGCTTTGACGCTCTCAAAGCGCTTCTTGGGATCTTTGTCGAGGGCCTGCATGAGCACGCGCTCGACTTCCGGCGCGATCTGCGGCAGCTTCTCTCGGATGGGAGGTGGGGCCGCGAACATATGCTGCGTGCACATCTCGGTGAACGAGCCATGGAAGGGACGATCGCCGGTCAGCCACTCGTAGACGACGACGGCCAGTGAATACTGGTCGCTGGCTGGTCGGGGCTTGCCCTGGATCTGCTCGGGCGACATATAGGCCACCGTGCCGATCACATCCTGCGTCCCCTGATAGCGTGAGCTCTGCGCCACCAGCGCGATGCCGAAATCGCTCAACAGGATCTCGTTGCGCCTGCCGACCAGCATGTTCTCCGGCTTCACATCCCGGTGAATGATATGCTCATCGTGGGCGTACTGGAGCGCATCCGCCACCTGCGTCACATAGGGAATGACGGTTGTAAGGGGTAGAGCCACGCCCCGTGCATGCCGCTGGCGCAGCGTTCCATTGGGAGCATAGTCCATTACCAGATAGGGCGTCTCACCCTCGATCCCGAAATCTAGCACACGCACAATATTGGGGTGCGATAGACGTGCAATCGTCTGTGCCTCTTTTAAGAAACTATCTGAATCGTCTGAACCAGATAGTCGTGCCTGTAAGATCTTAATGGCAGCCTGTGACTTCAGGTAGAGGTGCTCCCCGAGATAGACCTCGGCGAAGCCGCCCTGGCCTAGCAGTTGCACTAGTGTATAATTCCCCAGTCGCTGCCCGATGCGATCCACCATCCTTGCTCCTTTTTCTGCGCTTGTCAGCCCGCAGCATGTCTTCTGGCCCAATTGTAAAGAAATGAAGCAAGTACGTCAAGCTTTAACCTCATACATGGCCGCTCCGGACCCGGCCCCGTATCCGCCCTCCCGTAGGTGCCGGGCTCGCCCCGGCTTTGCCGCGAAGCGACCCCGCACCCTCATATACCCATTTCCCTGTAGGCGGCATAGGATTGCGGCCTTTTCGATTTGTATTTCTTCTGAAAAGCAGCAATCCGGCCTTGTGCATGACGCTCTGCTGACGTACGATATGTTGATTTATGTATGATTATACGGCCGAATTTCTCGCTTTTTAACAACGGTATCGTACGTGAATGGGCGCGGCATGCACAAGGCCGGATTGCTGCTTCTCATGCGTCCTGCGTGCCATCCTTGCCGCAATCCTATGCCGCCTACAGGGAAACATGTTCGTGTGAGGGGGACGAGGCCCGAACACGCGGTAGGAGACGATGCTTTATGCGATCTCGCCGCTGGCGAGCTGGTTCTGGATCAGCCGGGCGTAGTAGCTGTCCCTCTGTAGGAGCTGCTGATGGGTGCCCTGCTCGATCAGGCGTCCGTCGTCGAGGACGAGGATCTGGTCGGCGTTGCGGATGGTGCTCAGGCGGTGGGCGATGATGATCTGGGTGCAGGGCAGGGCGCGCAGATTGCGTTCGACGTGCTGCTCGGTGACCACGTCGAGGGCGCTGGTGGCCTCGTCCAGCAGCAGGATCGCCGGATGGCTGGCCAGGGCACGGGCCAGTGCCAGTCGCTGTCTTTGCCCACCCGAGAGGGCGCTTCCGCCCTCAGAGACGAACGTCTCATAGCCCATGGGCATCTTCTGGATGTCCTCGTGCAGATCGGCCAGCCGCGCGGCCTGCATCACGGCCTCTATGCTGATGCCGGGCGCGTTAAAGGCGATATTCTGACGGATCGTGCCGCTGAAGACGCTGGCGTCCTGCATGACCACGCCGAACTGGGCGCGCACCGCCTGGTAGTTCAGGAAGCGCAGCGGGATGCCGTCGTAGCTGATCTCGCCCTGGTTCGGGATGATAAGTCCCAGCAGCAGCTTGCCGAGAGTACTCTTGCCCGATCCGGTGCGCCCGACGATGGCGATCTTCTGCCGTGGCTGAATGTGTAGCGAGATGTCTTTGAGGATGTGGGGGGCGTGCGCGTCGTAGCGGAAGCCGACATGGTCGAGGCTGACGCGACCGCTCAATCGTGGCGGCTGCTGCACGGTCTGCACGTTCTGCTCCGGCCGGGCGTCGAGTACATCGGCGATGCGTTCGAGGTGCGAATTGACCAGCTGGATCTGCTGGGCGCTGCGCACCAGGGATGAGAGCGGCGATAACACGTAGGCGCCCAGCGTGCTCAATCCGACCATGGCGCCGAGCAGCAGGTGGTGGCTCATGACCTGCTGGGCGCCCAGCCACAGCAGCGCCAGCGGGGCCAGGGCCTGCAGACTGACCAGGCAGGTCGCGATAGCCGAGCTGAAGTAGGTGCGGCGGATCGAGATGTTGAGCTGGTCGACAAAGAGATTTGACCATTGCTCGAAGGCGCGCTGCTCGGCGCCGGCGGCCTTGATGCTGCCGATGCCGGTGAGCATCTCGCCCACGTAGCCCTGCAGCCTGCCCGCGCTCTCCAGATCCTGGCGCGCGAGCGTGCGCATCCTGCGGTTGGTACACAACAGCAGCAGGACCTGGAGCAGGCCGATCGCTAGCACGGCGGCGCCAAACAGCGTAGAGTAGCAGAACAGGATGACCAGTGAGATGATGATGGTGCAGCTATCCAGGCAGGTCGAGATCAACTGGTTGCTGACGATCTCGCGCACCGAGGCGTTACTGCTGACGCGGGCCATGATGTCGCCGCTGCTGCGCTTCTGGAAGAAGCTGTGTGGGAGCGAGAGCATGTGCTCAAAGAAGTTGGGCAGCATCGTCAGGTCGATGCGTGTCTGCAGGTAGGTTAGCAGGATTGTGCGCAGCAACGAGGTGACGAACTCGGCGATCACGACGACGATGGCCGCCGCGCCCAGCAGCAGCAGCAGGCTCACCTGCCCGTGAGGGATGACCGCGTCGATGACAAAACCGGTCGCCAGCGGCAGGGCCAGTCCCAGTCCCTGCAGGAGCAGGGTCGCGGCGGCGATCTGCAGCAGGATGATGGGCGCGCGGCGCACGTAGTGTTTCGCATAGCCGTATAAAGTGACCCGTGCGCTGGTGGTGTGGCGCACAAATTGTGTCCCCGGCTCCAGCATAATGACGACGCCGGTAAAGTTTTCCTCGAATTCCGCGCTGGAGACGCGCCGGCGCCCCGTGGCGGGATCGACGATGTCGACGCTGCGCGTACCCCATCGTTCGACGATCACGAAATGGTTGAACTGCCAGTGGACGATGGCCGGCAGCGAGACTGCGCGAAAATCGTTGTCCCGCAGCGAGATGGGCCGGACGCGCAATCCGTACTGGCGGGCGGTCTTCACGATCTCAAGCGCCGAGAGGCCATCGCGACCCAGGCCAGCCTGGTCGCTGATCTCGGCGCTGCTGGTCTTGCGGCCATGATAGCTCAGGATCATGGCCAGGCAGGCGGCTCCACACTCGACGGCGTTCATCTGCAGCAGCACCGGCACCCGACGCCGTAGCATCCTGTGGCACAGCCCCGCGATGGTCAGCCACAGTACCTGGATGTATCTCACCATGGGCGCGGGCCGCCTGGAATGCTCATCCTGCGTAACTTGCGCCACCACTTCTCGATTGTCCCCGCCAATGACCTGCATATGATTCATATAGTATTACCTCCCGGCGGATGGTGTTAGCGTTGTATAGATCAGCATCCCGACCAGGGTGAGCTGGAATAGTAGGATCCAGAGCCAGAGCAATAACAGCGGCGATACAAAACGTGGTAGGACATCTTTTTCTCTCTTCTGTACATAGTGTTGCATGGCTTGCTGCCGGAAGATAGGTCGACGCTGATGTACCATCACAAAGTTCCTTTCTGCATAAACTTATATATAGAGAAGTTAGTTATTGGTCAGTTGGTACAGCAGGGGCGCAGTTACACCCCTGCTGTACCAACTCATAAGATTAATGCGGCCTTTGAAAAGACGGTGGTCAGACACGCTCTAAAAATAATAGGAGGTGCATGGAGGCGTCCCTGCCAAAGGAATCTCCATACACCTGGTTGTTATACAGCTACATTGCACTTTTTATGAAGAACATCTATCTTTACATTCGCGTGCTTTTTAGAAGTCATCGTCGTCGCCATAGTCCTCATCGCCGTAGCAGCCATCGCCCCAGCCCCAGCCCCAACCGTAACCATAGCCGTAACCACGGTGGTGACGATGGCGGCGATAGTGGCGGAAGTGTCTGCCGTAACCGCCATTGACTGCTTGCAGTTCCTCTTCATTCAACTCGACATTCTTTTCTATTGATTCTACAGTAGTAAGTGGCTGCTGCTCATCGTTGCGTACGTTAGATGTGGAAAAAATGTTGTTGAACTTCATCGTGTTGTTCCTTTCATTTGCATTGATTGATGTATTGGCTCTGTTCACTGGAAATTGAAAAAATTGACGCCTATAAATGGAAGTGTTCCTACGAATGTGACCGCTATTAGTCGTCGAAGTCGTCGTAATCAAAGTGGCGGCGCGAGAACCGGCGCTTGATGACCACGATCTTTTCAAATGAGCGCCTGCTGCTGCCGTAGCCTTCATCAAAATCACCATCATCGTAACCACCCCAACCTCCGCTGATGGCCGCCAGCTCCTGCTCGTTCAATTCAATCATTCCCTGTAGCTCAACTGCGTTGCTTTCTGCGTTATTCTTGTTCAGCATGGTGTTTTTTCCTTTCTGCATCATTTTTGTTACTCCTGCACAGGCTCTACTTTCAAACGGGATAGTCGTGTATGCAGGTGATCTACATTCATTAGCTGACTTTATTAAGTTGTTTATGTACTGGGAGAGACATTCTCAATTGAGAAGTATCTTATGGGAGTAGTTTAGCCGAAAGCAAGCGAGCTAACAATGTTGCACTTCACAATTACACTGTGAAACTATGCACTATTAATAAACTGCTCTGCTTTTAGCACATATAATTACAGAAATAAGTTTGGATGCCCCCCCTTTACGCTTGTGGACAGTCCCTTCAGCTTTAGCGCAAAAAAGGGAAAAGGTAAACCTTTGGAAGCGGAAACATCATATGAACGCATACGAACGGTCGCCTCACACGATCATGTTCCCGTAGGCGGCATAGGATTGCGGTCTTTTCAATACGGTATTTCTTCTGAAAAGCAGCAATCCGGCCTTGTGCATGCCGCTCTGTTGACGTACGATATGCCGAATTTTGCATGGTTATAAGACCGCTTTTCTCGCTTTTTAGGGACGATATCGTACGTGAACGGGTGCGGCATGCACAAGGCCGGATTGCTGTGTGGGAGGCACACCAGCGTCTCGAGAAAGCCGCAATCCTATGCCGCCTACTGGGGACATGATCGTGTGGAGGACGCGTACATCCTTCGCTGGAGGTCTCTCGTGTTTCTTGTTGCCTGCGCTAAATTTGAATGTATTGGTCTTCGCGGCTGATTCCCTCTCCACGCACGGAAACGTCCCTTCGTACAAAATATGAAGCGGGATGGCAAAATTTGTGGTGGCGCCGATAATGATGTATAGGAGTGGTATTTTGAATCCTATGCGGGAGTGGTGAGACAATGATGTGGCGAGCCTTTCAGCGTATCCCTGCCCGGCGGTTACTGGCGTGGTTGCTGGCGCTGATCTGTCTACCGCCGCTGCTGATGAGCTTGATCCTGGTGCTGATGGATAGCATCAGGAAGCATACGCGTTCGCAGGGACACTTCTTGAGCCTGCGCAATGAGCCGCCGGTCCATGTGGGGGACACCGAGGTGCAGTTCTATACCTACGGCAACGATCTGTACCGGGCTATGCTGGCAGCGATTCGTCATGCGCGGCAGCGCATCCTGTTTGAAACTTTTATCTGGAAAGATGATACGATCGGCGATCAGTTCAAGCAGGCTTTGACCGAGGCGGCCCGGCGCGGCGTCGAGGTCTATATCATCTATGATTCGTTCGCCAACCTGGTTGTGTCTCGCTCCTTTTTCCAATTCGACCCCGCCATCCGGGTCCTGCCCTATCCTCTTTTCTCCTTCCCATTCAGGTTCTTCCAGCTCAAGACCTATGCTCGTGATCATCGCAAGTTGCTGATCGTCGATAGCCAGATTGGCTTCATCGGGGGTTACAACATCGGGGACTTCTATGCGCGGCACTGGCGCGATACCCATGTGCGCCTGGTGGGTCCGGGTGCGCTTGAGATCGAAAATATCTTTATCGACTTCTGGAATGAGCACAGAAAGAAGCAACAGCCTGAACTGCCCGATGTAAAGAAGCGCGACTGGAGCCATAACCTGGCCATCCAGCGCAACGATCCCGTGCTTTTGATGTTCCCGATCCGTTCGATGTATCTGGAGGCTATTGATCGCGCCCAGAGTAGCTTTTATCTCACCACCGCCTACTTTATTCCTGACCGGGGCATCCTGTACGCCCTGATCAAAGCGGTCAAGCGTGGTGTTGATGTGCGCATCCTGGTTCCGGCGGTCTCTAATCATATCATCGCCGACTGGCTCTCCCACGGCTTTTATACCCAGTGTCTCAAGCACGGCATTCGCGTGTTGCTCTACGCAGATGCTATGATACATGCCAAGACGGCCACCGCCGACGGCCAGTGGTCCACCGTGGGGACCGCCAATGTGGATCGCCTGAGCATGGTGGGCAACTTCGAGGTCAACGTCGAGTTTTATAATCAGGATGCGGCCAGAGAGATGGAGAAGATCTTTGAGTATGACGCGGCCCGCTCCCATGAGCTGACGCTACAGCAGTGGAGTCGGCGTCCCATCTATTGGAAGATTGGCGAGTATATGCTCTATCTGCTGCGCCCGCTCTTCTAATCATGAGAAACTAGAGCTGCGGTCGCAGCTCTAGGAATGTGTTTGACACTCGTCCCCATGGGGGAACGTGAGCGCCCCCGCACTCGCGTCCGCTGCGCGGCCGCCTTGGTTTTGTATAGTGGTGCAGGGGAGGCGCATCCGCGCCTCCCCTGCACCACTATACAACTGATTGCAGCGCACCAGTGGTGCACACCAGCCCATTATAAGGTGGTGCAACAGGGGCGCATCCGCGCCTCCCCTGCACCACTATACAAAATTAGTGCGGCGTAGCAGTGGTGCACACCAGCCCATTATAAGGTGGTGCAACAGGGGCGCATCCGCGCCGTCCTTGCACCACTATACAAAATTAGTGCGGCGTAGCAGTGGTGCACACCAGCCCATTATAAGGTGGTGCAACAGGGGCGCATCCGCGCCCCTGTTGCACCACCTTATAAAACCAGCGCGGCCGCGCAGCGGCCGCGCGTGTGGGGCCTGGCAAGAGCCACCACTATGAGGCATTAGGCTTCCCTGTGCCTGACGTAATAAGATTGAACAAACTGTCGTTAATATAAAAGCCCCATGCATCTGAGCAGTCACCGTAGCAGGCGAAGACAGGTGTCAGGCCGACATGGGTGAAATGCAGCTCGGTTCTATCCCCCTTTTTGCTTATCTCAAAGACAATGTCAGTACCTGTCCACTCGTCAGTCTCTTTGACGAAGGTTAGCTGGCTATCCAGGACATGCCAGACGATTTTCTCTCCCGGTACCAGTTGAGTGATCTTCTGGATGCTGCGGTGCTGATCCTCGTGGCTGACCGTAAACTCGGCGCCGAGTGTGTCAGTGCTTCCATCAATTTCTTCTGACCACCAGCCACGAACATTGTTGATGGCTGCAAAGACTTCTTCGGGGGACTGGTCTACTGTAAACGAGGTGGTGTAATGCTGCTCACTCATCTGGCGAGCCTGGTTGACAACGTCTTCTATGGGATTTGGATGCCCTTTACCCGTAGCGATGAGGTCGCGCAAACTGCCGGTTATGTATGAACCCCAGGCATTCGAGCAAACGTCGTAGCACTCATATGCAGGCACGAGCCCGATATGTGTAAAGTGAACTTCTGTTTTGTCATCCTTTCTAGCGATTTTGAAGACAACGTCTGTCCCGGTCCACTCGCTTTTGTCCTTCACAAAGTTAAAGTAGTTGTCTACAACGTGCCAGACAACTTTCTTCCCAGGCACAAATTCGGTGATCTTCATCGTAGAACGGTGAACATCCTGGTAGTGGTACGTAAACTCAGCACCGAGCCTGTTGGTATCCCCTTCAATTGCCTGTGACCACCAGCCACGAACGTTGTTGATTGCATTGAAGACCTCTTCCGGCGTCTGGTCTACCAAAAAGGTTGCGGTGTAATGTTGCTGGTCAAGTGCGTTCACTTGTGTTCCTTTCTTTCCTTTTTCTCTCAAAGGATTCGGAATAGCCTGTCAGTAGGATAGACCCACTTGCTTTTTGCAAGTACACGCGGAGTATACCTTTGAATGCCGTGGTAAACTATGCTAAATCATCTCAAAGAGTTGTCTGATCGTCTCAAAAGAGACGGCGATTGGAGAAGACCATGGATGTGCTCACCGACGTTCTGAATGCGCTCGAACTAAAAGGACGGATCACCGCGCGCAACGCGCTTGTCCCTCCCTGGCGCTACAATTTTGCCGCCAGCCAGGATATGATCTTCCACCTGCTCAGCTCTGGCGGCGGTTACCTTTTTATTGAGGGAGACCCCAGGCCGCTGCGTATCGAGGGTGGGGGCGTCCTGCTTTTCCCGTTTGGCAACGCCCACTCGATCTGTGATATACCCACATCACCCCTGACCAACATCGTACAGGTAGCATATTCCGCGCAAGGTGAGTATCGCGCTACCCCGGACATAGACGAGGAAGCAAAGATGATTGTGCTCTGTGGCGCATTTCGCCTGGAGCGTCCCGGAGCGTTTCCTTTGTTGCATAGCTTGCCAAAAGTCATACATATCCCCGCTGAACAAGGCAACATGGCGCCTGGCTTCAGTGAGATTGTGCGTTTGATTATGCGCGAAACGGCTGGACCCCGACTGGGTACGGAGGTGATGCTCAGGCGCTTAACCGAGCTCCTTTTCATTCACATCATTCGCATCTGGGTGGAACAGCAAACGGGAGTCTCAAAAAGATGGTTAGCGGCGCTCCGTGATCAGCCTATCAGTGCTGCTCTGGGTTTGATCCATCAGGCGCCTGAACATGGATGGACGGTGGAGGAACTGGCGGCGGCGGTAGCTCTCTCGCGCCCGGTTTTCTCTGCCCGCTTCACCCATCTTGTGGGGGAACCTCCTATCAAGTATCTGACCCGCTGGCGCATGCACAAAGCGATCGGCCTGCTCAAAAATGACGTTGAGGTGGAAAAGATAGCTGAGCTTCTAGGCTATGAGTCAGGAGTGGCGTTTCGCAAAGCCTTCAAGCGAGAGATTGGCATGCCGCCAGCCAGGTATCGTAAACTTGAGGTAAGCTATCTCCCTGACGTAGTAAATAGCGTGAGTTGATTATTATTATGGAAAGGAACAAAATCCGATGCACGATACATTGGTGACGCGTGCTTTTAATCTGGCGGCCGAACTGCACGCGGGACAGACGCGTAAGGCTTCGCTGGTCCCCAATACTCCTTATCTGGGACACCTGATGGAGGTGGCGGGTATCGTGATGTCCAGCGGTGCGCCCGAGGTGGCGGTGGCGGCGGCCCTGCTGCACGACGCGATTGAGGATCAGGGGGCTGAAACGCGCGTGCTGATCCAGGAGCAGTTGGGCGATGAGGTGCTACGCCTGGTCGAGGAATGTACCGAGCCCGGCACTGGAGGTCCCACCAAAGCTCCCTGGCGCGAACGCAAGGAGGGATATCTTCAGCAGATCCATACAGCTTCTTCCTATGCCCTGCTAATCAAGTGCGCCGACAAGCTGCACAACGCGCGCGACCTGCGCAAGCAGGTCTGGTTTGAAGGGACACGGGCCTATGCTGCCTTCAGCACCGGCAAGGACGACAAGCTCTGGTTCTACAACGCCTTCGTGCAGGCCGCTCACCAGCGCCTCTCCACGCTGCAATCCCAGCAACCCTCAGAGCCCTTGCTTCAATCCATCACCTATCTCCTCCATGATCTCCAATCCGTCCTCCAAGACCTGGCCCACACCCCACCATCCCCGTAGGTTCGGCCCTTGCGGCCGATTTCACGCATCCCACACGCAGATGCCGGCCCTTGCGGCCGATTTCCTCTTCACGCACGTCAACGTTTGTCGGACGCGGAGTGCCATATTGATCGGGTGCTACGTGCTTAAAATACATGTATTGTAAATGAAATTAATCGGGCGATATGTCATAATATACAACATTGGGACGATTGGATGGTCATGGGCGAGTATGAAATGTGAGCTATGTTATATACTTATTATGTAGGATATTTTTCCAGGCTGTCGCATCCTGTGTGTTTCTCTGGGATGAGGAATCGGCACAGGCTGCCGCAGTGTTTTTCAACTGATTGTTCTCGGGCGTTAACTGAGTAGGGCCGTTGCTGATGTAATGCATCATTGTCTTACCTTGTCATGATCGCCGGACCGACTCGCGGCCGTGCTGATCCTTATTTTATAAGGAAGTGTACAGATGACGACAGTTGTACTGCTTGGAACATTGGATACCAAAGGACCGGAGTATGCCTATGTGCGCGATTGCATTCAGGCAGCTCAATGTAAGGTGACGTTGATGGACGCGGGTAGCAAAGGTGTGCCGCAGATCCAGCCCGATATTTCAAGGGAGGTGGTCGCGCGCGCCGCCCATAGCGACATCGCTCAACTCGAACGCGCCGATCAGGCGACGGCCATCAGGACGATGGCGCGGGGCGCGACCTCGCTGGTGGTTGAACTATTTGCGCGTGGGCGCCTGCACGGCATCATGGCTATCGGAGGGGGTGGCGGATCTACGCTGGCAGCCTGCGCCATGAAGGCCCTGCCCCTGGGTGTGCCAAAGCTCCTGGTCTCGACGCTGGCAGCCGGAGATGTACGGCCATTTGTGGGCGCGATGGATATCTCCATCATGTATTCAGTGGCCGACATCACTGGCATCAATAGCGTGACGGAACGCATTCTGACCAACGCGGCGGCGGCCATCGCCTCCATGGCCCAGGCTTACGACCACTTTGAGCTCTCCGGCCGCGCCCGCCTGCATCCTTATCTCACGCATCCACCCAAAGACATCATCTCGACCTCATCGCTGCCCTCATAAATATATCTTGTGGTGCTGTCGACCTCGTCACATATGCATGGCGGGGTCGGGGTTTTATGAGGTTTGAATGGCCTCGATGTGGATCTCGATGCGGGTCTCATTTCCTATAGCTGCGATGCCGTCGATCAGGCGGCGATTGAAGACCATGCCGAAATCGCGGCGGTCGATGGTGGTGACGCCGGACAGCCCGATGCGCCAGGCCTCGGTCAGGGGATCGCGGTTGGTGCCGGTATAGGTGACCTGAAAGGTGATCGGCCGCGTGACCCCGTGCATAGTGAAGTTACCATCGACCAGGCAATGGTTCTGATCAATCAACCGTACCCGCGTGCTCTCAAATAACATATATGGATTCTTGGAGACATTAAAAAAATCGGACGAACGCAGGTGGGCATCGCGCTGGGCCGAACCGGTATAGATGCTGTCGACTTTGACCTGGGCCTGAATGGTCGTTTTTTCCGGTTGCTGGGTATCTAAATTGATGATGCCATGCACCTCAGAAAAGCGCCCCTTTACCAGGCTGATCTTCAAATGCTGAACGCTAAACTCTACCAGGCTATGCAGTGGATCAATGGTAAATATCATCTCATGCTCTCCTAACCCTTTTTTCTCGCGATAGAGGCGATCGAACCGTCTCTGATGCTGATGGGGTATAGTAGGTAGATGTTTATTTGTTCCTATATGAGTAATAGTATTACCACTGGTAGTTAGAATTGGTGTAGGAGCATAAATATATTGTATGTGTACATGCACCTGAAAGCGCAGCAGTTCGGCAGCACATTGGTTGTGCTGCCGAACTGCTGCGCTTTCTATAAACTGTGCTACTATCCTATATCTATAGGAGATAACCAGTGGAGTTCCGATGGGGGCCCAGTTGTAAAACCAGGCGGAGTTGTCGATGGACATCTAGACACAGCCGTGGGACCGGTCATCTGCGTTCCGTTGACGGTGTGCGGCACGTTGGTGCCGGGACCGAAGTCACTGCCGTCAGATTGACTTTGATGACTTTGCCGGGCGTGGTGATGGGTCCAGTCGTGACCACCAGCACCGGCTTTGTGGTGCTGACCAGCGCGCTATAGATGTACTGGGGTGCGCTGGCCTGGTCTGAGATGCGATACCAGAGCGGCCCATTGCCCAGGATCTCTCCATTCACTGTACCATAGACCGTCAGGGTCTGACGGTCGCGCACGCGGACGCCCGTGCGGGGGCTATCACGTTCCCCTATATAACGAGAGTTTGACACCTGGCCAAAAAAGTGTCGTATTCTGAGTGGCTCGTGCAACATATATGGAAGGAGCAGGAAAGGAGACACGTATGCTGGCGGACGAACAATTTAACCTCTTACTTTTGCGGCAGCAGCCGGCGCTGAGGCGACTGTGCGTGTACATGACCAGGAGCGAGGATGTGGTGGACGATCTGCTGCAGACGATCCTGCTGGAGGCATGGGAGCATCGGCACTCCGTCCGGGATGAGCGTGCTCTGCCGCGGTGGCTTTCCGCTATCGCGCGCAATGTATGCAGGATGTGGCTGCGCCATAAGGTTCTGCACCAGCAGCGCGCACCCCTGCTGGACCTGTCCGAGGCTATAGACGAGTTGGGAGGGATGACGTTGGAGGAGGAGGTTGAGAGGCGCGAACTGGCTTACTTGCTCGATCGCGCTCTTGGATGTCTCCCCATCGAGACGCGCGCGCTGCTGGTCGCGCACCTCATCGAGGGACGATCCGCCAGCGAAAGCGCTCTCAGGCTGGGCATCTCCGTGCGTACAGTGGAGAAGCGCCTGGAGCGTGGCAAGAGTGCCTTTCGCCATCTGCTGCAGACCGACTTCTATTCTGATGTGGCCCCCTATCTCCTGTCGCCTCAACAGGGAGGACCCTGGGAGACAACGCGGCTCTACTGTCCTCGTTGTGGGCAGCAGTGTTTGCGGGCACGCTTCTCAAAGGGATTGCTGCAGTTCGATTGCCCTTCCTGCTCCTCTATGGAAGGGCCATATATTACGATGGCTCCCGCGGCGGGCGTGCGCGGCTACCAGCGCCTGCTACAGGCGATGATGAAGACGCTGGAGCGGCGCTACGCCGACTCGCTGGCGCATGCAAGCTATCCATGTCCCGGTTGTGGACGCACCACACCGTTGCAGCGTGGCAACGAGGAGTTGTTGCTTCGCTGTTCTCACTGCCATACCATCAATCAGAACTCCCTGCCCTTTCTCGCGCTCGTGCTTCATCCGGGACGTCAGTTCTGGCTGGAGCACGAGCGCATCTGCCTCTTGCCGCGTAGCGAACTGGAGGTTACCGGGCGACCGGCACTGCGCGTGGCCTACCAGGCTGTGTCCAGTCAGGCTACGCACGAGGTCTTCTTTGCACGCGACACCTTTGAAATACTCTCAATTCAATCGACGAAAGGTTAAGCATAGGATGCATACAACGACGCGCTGGTATATCACGCCCTCACTCGTCTTTGACATGTTCTGCTGGATCAACATCCTGACTGGCGATCCCTTCTATGTGCGTTATTATGCACAGGACTATGAAGCATTTCAGGAACGCCTGACGCCCGAGATTCAGGAGGCCCTGCGGCGTCTCAAGACCACGGTCAAGGATGAGGGACAACAGATTATCTCGGCGCTGCTCTGCCTCTATTTCTCCGCTACCGCCGACCAGACGCTCGACGATGTGTTGCGAACCCTCGCCGATAGTGACCAGATGTATCACAGTCTGCGGAGCACCCCTTACTACCAGGAGGAGCGGTGGGCGCTCTATACGGCGGCGCGTCCAGATCTGACCACCATCGTGCGCTTCCTGCAAGAGACTGATTTTGAGGGTTACTGGCGCAGCAGCGTCCTGCCACGCATCGAACAACGCGTGCGCGAGCTACAGGAGGAACTGGGACGCTTTAATATCGTAGTTGAGGACGAAGCCATGCTGGGCGCCTCGTTACCCTCGGATGAGCTGACCGTCTATGTGCTCTACTACGTTCAGCCGCACGGCATCAGGGTGACCGGGACGCGCTTCATTACCGATGTCAGTTATCCCGCCGCGACCGTGGCCAGGATTGCGGTCCATGAGATGTTCCATCCTCCCTTTGACCAACATAGCCCCGATTTCCAGGCTTGCCTCGCGTCCCTGTGCGCAGATCCTTTTCTGGCGCGCACATTTGAAGGCCGCAATCCCGATTATGGCTATAACACCTTCAAGGGATTTATCGAGGAGAGCTGCGTGCGCGCGCTGGAGCAACTGGTCAACGAGAAGTTTGGCATCGCACGCAGCGAGGCGCGTGAACGCTGGCGCGACGAGGACGAGGGCATGCATGTTTTCGCTGCCTGCCTCTATGCCGCCATGCGGCAGGAAGCCTACAACACCCGAGGGGAAACCTTCCAGCAGTTCCTGCTGCGCATGGTACGCTCAACCCTGCGTCCCGGCACCCTCGAACAAACCTATCATGTCTCCATGACATCACCCTCATCGTAGGTGCCGGGCTTGCCCCGGCTTTTTGGCTTGCCCCGGCCTGGCTTGCCTCCGATCAAAGGACCATGATGGATTGGATGAGGTTGGTGCCGAAGTGGTAGCCGATCTCGTGGTAGTCATGGATCGACCACAGCGCCAGCTCGCAGCGCTTGCCGATCTCCAGACTGCCTGCCTGCTCCTGCAGCGCCAGGGCGCGGGCACCGTTGATGGTGGTTGCGTTCAGAGCCTCCTCCAGGCTCATGCCCATGGCGGACATGGCTAGACCGAGCATCATCTGCATGTTCTCGCTGTACGAGGTGCCCGGATTAAAGTCGGTGGCCAGGGCGACCGTCAGCCCGTGGTCGAGCAGGCGGCGGGCGGATGGATAGGGGCTGCGCAGCGTGTAGGAGCATCCGGGCAGCAAGGTGGCGACCACCCCGGAGGCGCGCATGGCCTCCAGATCGGCATCGCTGGCATAGTCCAGGTGATCGGCCGAGACGGCCCCTAGCTCGGCGGCCAGCTGGCTGCCGCCGGAAGGACTGAGCTGGTCGGCGTGAACCTTGAGCTGGTAGCCCAGCTCTCTGGCGCGCGTCAGGATGCGCCGACACTCCTCCAGCGAGAAGGCCTCGCGCTCGCAGTAGACATCACAGAAGCGGGCCATCCCGGCGAAGGCGGGCAGCATCTCTTCGACTACCAGATCGACGTAGGCCGAGCGCCGATCGCGGTACTCGGGTGGCACGCTATGGGCGCCCAGAAAGGTCGGCACGACCCGGATATGCTCGTGCGGCAGGGAGGGACTGCAGTTCAGGTCGTTGATGATGCGCAGGCAGCGCTCCTCGGCTTCCATGTTCAACCCATAGCCGGTCTTGACCTCGACCGTTGTCGTGCCATGGGCGCGCAACGAGTCCAGTCTCTTGAGGGCCAGGTCCATCAGCATCTCTGTGCTGGCGCTGCGCGTCGCGTTCATGGTGGTCAGGATGCCGCGTCCCTGCCGCAGCAGCTCGCCGTAGCCGACACCCTGCCGGCGCAGATGAAACTCCTCGGCCCGGTCGCCAGCGAATACCAGGTGCGTGTGCGAGTCCACGAAACCCGGCGTAACCACGCAGCCATAGGCATCCACCACGTTCACCGGCTGCTGATCGGTGCAGACCTGCATGGCATCGACCTCATGATCGGGTCCGATCCAGCTAATGGCGCCATCATTATCAACGACGATGGCCGCGTTGGATAATACCTGCAACGGACCGCTGGCGCCATCGATGGGCGTCTGCGCTACGCTGACCAGCTGCCCGATATTGCGCACTATCGCTCTGGCCTGGAACTGCTGTTGTTCCACTTCGCGTATCTCCTTTGATGGTTTAAGCCGGGGCAAGCCCGGCACCTACGATGGGTTTTGGCATTATGTTATTCGATTTCGGCTACCTGGCCGGATTGGATGAGCTGGACGAGCGTCTCGATGTCACCTGAGAGCACGCGGTCTCTGGTCAGGGTCTCGACATGGGCGCGCACCAGTTCGCGGGCGCGCTGCACTCCGGAGCCAGGCAGCAGGGGCAGGCGGAAATCAAGCAGCTGCGCCGCGCACAGTAGCTCGATCGCCAGCACCTGCCGCGTCTGCTCGATGACGCGGCGCAGCTTGTGGGCGCTGGTTACGCCCATGCTGACAAAGTCTTCCATGCCGGCCGAGGTCGGGATCGAGTCGATGCTGGCTGGATGAGCCAGGACCTTGATCTCGTTGACCAGCGAGGCGGCCACGTATTGCGCGATCATCAGGCCCGAGTGCAGGCCGGGATGCGGCGTGAGGAAGAGGGTGGTCTCGGACCCTTTTTCTTCCCAGTCATGGGGACCGATGACGTTGTAGACGCGGCGCTCAGAGAAGCTGGCCAGCTGGGCCAGGGTGATGGCCAGCATGTCCAGGGCCAGGGCCAGCGGCTGTCCGTGGAAGTTGCCGCCGCTGAGCACGTCGCCCTCGTCGGGAAAAATAAGTGGATTATCGGTGACGGCGTGCAGCTCACGCTCGAAGATGGTGGCGCAGTACTCGATGGCATCGCGCACGGCTCCCAGGACCTGTGGGGCGCAGCGCAGCGTGTAGGGATCCTGCACGCGGGCGCAGTTCTGGTGGCTGGCGTTGAGCGCGCTCTCGCGCACCAGCTGGCGCAGCCGCCGCGCGCTCACGATCTGTCCCGCCTGCCCCCTGCGCTGGTGGATGCGCTCATCCAGCGGCACATGGCTGCCCAGCAGACCCTCCAGGCTCATGGCACAGGCCACCTCGGCGCTGCGCAGTAAGACCCGCGCATCGACGATGGCCAGCACGGCGATGGCCTCCATCAGGTGCGTGCCGTTGATCAGGGCCAGTCCCTCTTTGGTGTGCAGCCTGATCGGTTGGAGTCCCGCTTGCTCCAGAGCCTGGGCGCCGCCCATCTTTTTGCTCTGATAAATGGCCTCGCCCTCGCCGATCAGGGTCAGGGCCACGTGCGACAGCGGAGCCAGGTCGCCACTGGCGCCCACCGAGCCGCGCGACGGGATCACCGGGCAGATGCCCGCGTTGAGCATGTCCGCCAGCGTCTGCACGATCTCCACATGTACGCCGGAATGGCCGCGTGCCAGGCTGGCCGCCAGTAGCAGCATCATGGCGCGCGTCACCTCTTCGCAGAGTGGCTCGCCGACGCCCGCCGCGTGGCTGCGAATCAGGTTGTACTGTAGTTCGACCTGTTGGTCGGAGGAGATGCGCATCTTGCTCAAATGTCCAAAGCCCGTGGTGATGCCATAGACCTTCTTGCTATCGTCCACGGCCAGCCGGTCGATGACCATGCGGGCTGTTCGGATCTTCTCCAGTGCCTCCTCACCGATGGTGACCGGCGCGTGCTGCCGGGCTACCGCCACCACATCGGCAAAGCTCAATGCCTGCCCGTTAATAATGACTCGTGTGGGCATTTCTAAATGATGATCTGCGCTCAAAGTTTTGTCCTTTCTGACGACATATGTCAGACTCTTTCTCGCCGTTGAGAAGTATTGTGTTCGCCATCCTGGGGGCGCCGCCCTACGGGCGGCGGGGGAGAGAAGAGGGGCCGGGGGCACAGCCCCCGGAGCCCCCAGTCAAGGGGCTAGCCGCCCCTTGCATCCCCGCATCCCGTAGGTGCGCCCCTTGCGGGCGCTTGCCGCGAAGCGGCCCGTACCCGTGCATCCCAGCTCCCCTTCATTTTTATGGTGTGCAAGTTCTGCGCGGCCGCGCAGAACTTGCACACCTCACATTCCTTTGGCGCGCCGCAGGCGCGCAATGCATCATTTTTTAGCGCATGGGAATCTTCATATTATATTGTTGCGCGTGTGTCAATGCTTCTTCGTAGCCAGCGTCGACGTGGCGGATGACGCCCATGCCGGGGTCGTTGCTGAGGACGCGGGCGAGCCGCTCCGCCGCCTCGGGGGTGCCGTCCGCGACCGTGACCTGCCCGGCATGCATGGAGTAGCCAATGCCGACGCCGCCACCATGGTGTAGCGAGACCCAGGTGGCGCCAGAGGCGGTGTTGACCAGGGCGTTGAGCAGCGGCCAGTCGGCGATGGCGTCGCTACCGTCTTTCATGCCCTCGGTCTCACGGTACGGTGAGGCCACCGAGCCGCTATCCAGGTGGTCGCGCCCGATCACGATCGGTGCTTTGACGATGCCCTTCGCCACTAGCTCATTGAAGGCCAGTCCGGCGCGGTCGCGCTCGCCGTAGCCGAGCCAGCAGATGCGGGCGGGTAGACCCTGGAACTGGATCTTCTGCCGCGCCAGTGTCAGCCAGCGCTTGAGGTGTTCGTCCTCGGGGAACAGTTCCAGCAGCGTCTCGTCAGTGCGATAGATGTCTTCGGGATCGCCTGAGAGCGCTACCCAGCGGAAGGGCCCCTTGCCGCGACAGAAGAGCGAGCGAATATAGGCGGGGACGAAGCCGGGGAAGTCCATGGCGTGCGTCTCACCGGCCTCCAGGGCCTGTCCGCGCAGGTTGTTGCCGTAGTCAAAGACGATGGCGCCGCTCTTCTGCATGTCTAGCATGGCGCGTACGTGGGTGACCATCGATTCCCTGGCGCGCCGGATATATTCCTGGGGGTCGCGCTGGCGCAGCTGCGCGGCCTCCTCCAGTGTTAGCCAGGCGGGGATATAGCCGTTGAGGGCGTCGTGGGCCGAGGTCTGGTCGGTCACCATATCTGGAATAATGTTGCGGCGCACCAGTTCGGGATGGATCTCGGCGGCGTTGCCCAGCAGGCCGATGGAGAGCGGTCGTCCTGCCGAGCAGGCCTCGCGCACCAGCGCCAGCGCCTCGTCCAGTGTGTAAGCGATCGTGTCGCAGTAGCCGGTCGCCACGCGGCGCTGGATGTGCGACTCATCGACCTCGATGGCCAGGCAGACCCCCTCATTCATGGTCACGGCCAGTGGCTGGGCACCGCCCATGCCACCCAGGCCGGCGGTCAGCACGAATTTCCCCTTCAGCGTCGAGCCGAAATGCTGGCGCGCCGCCTCCGCGAACGTCTCAAAGGTCCCCTGCACGATGCCCTGTGAGCCGATATAGATCCAGGAACCGGCGGTCATCTGCCCATACATCGTCAGACCTAGTGCCTCCAGGCGCCGGAACTCGTCCCAGTTGGCCCAGTGCGGCACCAGGTTCGAGTTGGCGATCAACACGCGCGGCGCATTGGCGTGCGTGCGCAGGATGCCGACCGGCTTGCCCGACTGCACCAGCAGGGTCTCATCGTTCTCCAACTGCTTGAGCGAACGGATGATCGCCTCGTAGGCCTCCCACGAGCGCGCGGCCCGACCCGAGCCACCGTAGACCACCAGGTCCTCCGGCCGCTCCGCCACATCGGGGTCCAGGTTATTCATCAACATGCGCATGGCCGCCTCTTGCTGCCAGCCCTTGCAGCTCAGGGTTGTCCCGCGCGGGGCGCGTATCTGCGTTTTCTGTACCATGTCTCGGTCTCCTTTCACCGTTGAAACAATGCGTCATCTTCCCGTCGAAACAATGTGTCACCTTCCCGCCGTAGGTGCCGGGCTCGCCCCGGCTTGGAGCCGAAGGCGACCCCGTACCCGGGTGCCGTCCTTCCACCAAAGATGTCATTTTCCCGTAGGTGCGCCCCTTGCGGGCGCTTGCCGCGCAGCGGCCCCGTGCCCGGGCGCCCATCTTCAAACCGACCAGACTCTCCGGCCCTGTACCCATGTTTGTTTGATGACCTGGTTCGCGGAGGCTCCGAAGCAGAGCACGTCCGGCAGATCCTGCGGCGTCCAGCCGTCCAGCGCGGGCGCCTTGAGATCGATGGCTATAAAATCGGCCGCCAGTCCAGGCGCGATCAGACCGGTCTGTAATCCGAGGGCCTGAGCGCCGTAGCGCGTGCCATACGCGAACAGCAGGGGGCCGGGCGCGCTTATCCCGTCGGGAATCAACACGCGCCGGCGCTGGTAGCGCATGCGCGCCGAGTATTCGGCCCAGCGCAGCTCTTCAAATGGATCAAGACGGGTATTGCTGTCGGAGCCGATGGTGAGGGGAATACTGGCCTGGACCAGCTCCGCGTAAGGGGCGATGCCATCACCCAGGTCACCCTCGGTGGTCGGACAGACACAGACCGTGGCGCCCGCTTCAGCCAGCAGGGTGATCTCGTGCTCATCGGCGTGTGTGGCATGCACCACCGTGGTCAGGGGACCCAGCGCCGAGCAGCGCCGCAGCAGCTCGATCGGCCGGCAGTCCTCGGCCTCCAGGCATTGTTCGATCTCGGCCCGCTGCTCATCGGCATGAATATGAAATGGGAGCTGGTATTGCCGGCTGTAATCGGCGATGGCCTCAAGCCAGTCGGGCGGAACGGCGCGCACCGAATGGGGCGCGATCCCGCAGGGGATGCCGCTGATGCGCAGAGCCTCGGCTCGTTCAAGATAGGCCACCAGCGAGGCGTCGCAGAAGCGGCGCTGCTCGTCCGAGGGCGGCCGCTTAAAGTCGCCGCGCGCGTAGGCCGTCAGCAGCAGCACCACGCGGATGCCCGCGTCGCGTCCCGCCTGCACCACCGCCTGCGCCAGCGCGTTGGGATGCGCGTAGGGCCGCCCATCGGGCCGGTGATGCACATAGTGAAACTCCCCCACGCTCGTATAGCCGGACGCCAGCATCTCGCCGTACACCTGCCGGCTGATCTCGTAGATCGACTCGGGAGTCAGCCGCTGCGCCTGCGCGTACATCGCGTTGCGCCACGTCCAGAACGTATCATGGACCGAGAGCCGGCGCTGCGTATGCCCGCGCAGCCCCCTCTGGAAGGCATGGCTATGCGTATTGACAAACCCCGGCAGCAGAGCCAGCCCCGGCATCTCCTCCGTCACCTCCATCCCCTCCACCCGCTCTACCACCTCCACAATCATCCCCTCATCCGAGACGCGCACCACCTGGTTCGCCAGCAACCCTTGTGGCGTATAGACATAATCAGGAGCCAGTCCCTTCATAGCACAACTCCCCACTCGTAGCTATCTACTCTGAATTCCACTCAATGAAAACAACTATCGCTCAACGAAAATGTACCACGAAGAAAAAGCCCCTGTCAACCACTCACACCCCACCATAAGTTCGGACCTCGCGTCCGATTATTATCCCCGGCCCTCGACCCTGTTCCCCGAACATACGGACCCTCGCGCCGCATATGTTCTGCCCTCGCACCTGATCATTCTCGGACCCCGGTCCCGCCGTTCTCTTGTGGTGCTTCTGTGGTGCTTGATTTGACGCCGCGAGGTGCATATGCTATATTGCCGGGGCTACCATCTTCTTTTTCACTGGATGAAAATCACGCACAATTGAATTGCACACAATTCAATTGTGCCATCAAATCGGGCCGAAAAAATAATACACACCTACTGGCACGGGTGGTATCATCGAGCGTGGACTCATCCGGCATAGGCGGCGCGACGTATAACACCAACACAATTACTAAGGAGTATGCCTTGAAAGAAGCCCCGGACGCGACTCAGGCCGTCGGGCCGGTCGAGCGAGCCCTTCATCTCCTCATCTGTTTCCAGACGCATGGTGATGGTCTGTCCCTGACCGAGCTGGCGAAGATGACCAATCTGTCTCCGGCGACGGCGACACGGCTGCTGCGCGTGCTGGAGCGCTACGCCTTTATCCGCCGTGGCCCCGATCGCCTCTATCGGTTGGGCCCGCAGGTGATGCAGCTGGGCCTGGCTGCCCTGCAGGACATGTCGCTCTACGAGATGGCTCGCCCTCATCTGCGCCAGCTGGCTGATGAGACCGGCGAGAGCGCCCACCTGGGTGTCCTGCTGGGCGAGGACAGCGTGCTCTACGTCGACCAGGTCTCCAGTCGTCAGGCTGTGCAGGCCGGCATGTGGGTCGGACGGACCGTGCCAGTCAGCAACACCGCCATCGGGACCGCTATCCAGGGCCGCGTCGATCGCAGCGGCTACGTCGCCCGCCGCGATGCCGTCGAGCCCGATGTCTCCTCGGTGGCCGCGCCCATCTATGATCAGGCTGGCGGTATCGTCGGCGCCATCAACGTCATCGGACCCAGCTACCGCCTCTCCGATGAGCAGCTCGCCCACATCGGCACCCTCGTCGCCGACCACGCCCGCCAGATCTCCCTCACACTTGGATCGCCCTCCTCCGCAGCGCCGTTGGATCGGCCCTATGATGGTTCATAAAAATTCAGCCACCTTTGAGTGGTGGGAAAGATTGAAGATCAGGGCGTTACCAGCTCAGGCCGAGCGTATCCTGTAGATGTTGGCGGGTAGCCGCCTCGAATGCGGCTGGATACTGTAAACCGTTGGCCTCCATCAGGCGACGGGCACGTGGTAGGAAGAGGCGAGCATATGCCATGCGACCCTGTGATATAGATTCTATGGTTGGTTCCAGTGGTGGTACGCTATTTAGCGTTGCTCGTTGCTCCTCGTTCAGATGGATGGCGACGTGTCGTTTGCCGGTAATAGCCCGGTCAATGCCGTTCTCCATCAACAATAGGCTGATAAGCATGCTATGTATGGCCAGCTGCCCCTCCATGCCAATGGGCACATCATCGCGTTCGACCACAATTGGCAGCATGCCCAGGAGACGAATGAACTCCTCGACAATGTAGGCGAGTTGCTTTAAGGGCTGTTTCTGGGCGGAAGCGGTGAGATGAATTTGCCGGGCGGTATTATCCTTATCGAATAACAACTGTGCCGCTTCGAGCGTGCGCGGCTTTGTATCACTTGCCGATTGAATGACAAGATCGAAGCGGAGGTAGTCCGATGTGATGGCACCGATGATGGCTTCCTCTGGCGGTCCCGGCCAGCGCCGCTTCCATACCGTAGGAGCGACGAGGTCAATGAGCTCTTGCCACCATTGTTCAATGGTTGAAAAGGCCTCCGCCTTGATGGCTACACGTAAGTCGACATCGCTCTGCGCGTCCGCTGATCCGGTTGCCAGGCTGCCGGTGAGCCAGATGGCAAGCACGCGGTTGTCGTCGCTTAGCGCCTTTGCTGCTTGCTGCGCGAACGTGGCCAGTTCAGCGACCCTCTCTTCGGCGGATACTCTGGATTGTGACATCTTATCGATCCTTTCATCTTATTATTCGTAACTACTACCCACTTTTTGTGCTTATGACCATCCTCTCAACCGGATTGAGCGTTTCCCTGTAGCCACACGTTCTGCTATAATCAAAGAGCTTTTATCCTTTAAGCTGCTTGAATGGCTGGTCCTTCCTCGCGCTCATAGTCACAGGAGGTGTGTTATGGGAAATACAGACACTATGCATGATATAACAATATAACCCCTTTCGTTTGTGCATTCCCTAAAAAAGGAGTTTCCCTGTGGTCGAATATACAATGATCGAGCGCGAGGCCGGCGCGCTTCAGCAGCCGGTCCCTTTGGAGCAGATTGAGGCCATGTGCCAGCGGGCTTTTGGGAAGGGGAGGGCGCTGCTCTCCGTGAAGGAACTGGGCGGCGGGGGACACAACAATACCTATCGCGTGCAGCTGGCGGATATGGAGCCGGTGATCCTGCGCGTCTCGCCGGAGCGCGGACCCCGCCTGGCGCACTACGAGGTTGACCTGATGCGCAACGAGCAGTACGCGCAGCCGTTCCTGGCGCCGATCGCGCCGCTGCTGCCTAAGACGCTAATGATCGATTTTACCCACCAGCTGCTCGGGCGTGATTATATATTTCAGACATTTATGCCGGGCGAGCTGTGGTCGGATATCGAGAACGAACTGGCCATGGAGGAGGACCTGGACCTCTATCGGCAGATGGGCGAGATCGCCCGCCTCATCCACGACGTCGAGGGCGAGACGTTTGGTCAGCCCGCGCGGGGCCACACGTTCGATAGCTGGAGCGCCCAGGTATTTCATACCCTGGAGCACACCATCAAGGATATCGAGGCGGCCCGGCTAGATGCCAGCGATATGCGCGCCCTGCTCACCCTGGCACGAGATCACCAGTACCTGCTCGACGAGGTTCGCCGTCCCCATCTGCTGCATGGTGACCTCTGGACCTTCAACCTGCTGGTCCGACGCGGCGGCGAGAAGCAGCCGCCGACCATCAGTGCCGTCCTCGACTCCGATCGCTGCTGGTGGGGCGATCCCCTGGCCGACTGGACGATGTTCCTGCTGCGCATCAAAGGGACCGAGAGCCTCGATCCCAAAGTCGTCGCCGGCACGCGGGCCTTCTGGCAGACATATTCTGATCAAGGAGTGGAGCCCTCCGATAGCAGCTCCCAGTTCCGTCTCCACGTCTACTACGGCATGAGTTTTGGTGCCGCCCGCCTCGAACTCCATCGCCGGCCTGACCATGACCGGGTCAGGCAGACCTACCTGCGCCTGCAGGAGATCCTCGAATTCTTGCACACTATCATCTAAAGATACCCTGCGCTATTACCGGGCGATGGATGAGCTCACGTTCACGCCGCTGGCTAGCGCCAGATAATTCTTCACGCGAAGGTGAGAGATGCTATGAATCGCGTTGACCGTTTCCTGAGCGTGCGCGCGACCATCCCACCTCAGATGGAGCGGCCACCCGAGCCAGTTCGCCATACCGATCCATCTTTTCCCGAAGTGCGCATCCACCTGACGGCGCGCGGCGTCATGAAGCTGGAACACGTGGAGCACCTGGCCTCGCGCCTCCAGATACAGGCGGACGGCGAGGGTTTGCTGTGCATGCATCTACGTCCAGCCGATTATGACTGGCTGATCGGTGTGCTGCTGGGTCTGGGGACCGATGCGAGGGTGCTGGCGCCCGCCGAGTTGCGCCTGCAACTGCAGCAGGCGGCCCGCGCGATTGTCGACCACTGCGCCCAATGCTGACATGCAGTCGCCACACGGATGAATGTATTGCGGCCTCCCCCGCAGGATTTTGTCTTTCCTCTATTCCTGTGATAAGATTTCTATGTCTACCTGCCCCCACGTGGGCATCTGTGTGCGCGAACGCACTGTTTGTGTATTGGTGTGGCGGGAGCGCGCTCGTGCTCCCGCCACACCAATACACAAATGGTTTTCGTACCTGCGGTGCTCAGGAATTCATTTTGTGTTGGTGCATGGGCGCGCACTCGCGCGCCCATGCACCAACACAAAAACTACGGGCGGGATGCATTAAGATTATATGCCCCTGTTTATTTTTCCATGTCGATCGCGTATAAAAAGAAGCAATAAGAAGAGATACTATAGAGGAGTTATATAAAGAATGGATGGCCCGTCGAAGGATATTGAGGAGAATGCAAAGCTTTCGCTAACGTCGGCGACAAAGCTAGAATATGTTGGTGTGCAGATGGCGCGCGCGACCACCGAGAGTGAGATTGCCGCTCTTGAGAACGTCTGGTCCGCGTCCCAGGATGCCGACGAGGCGGCTTTCAAACCAGATGAGGGCTGGTGGTCGCTCAATGACTGGGCGACCGAAAGCTGGCTGCTGGTCAAGGATGAAGTGCCGGTCGGCGTGGCTGCTATCCATATCACCCAGGAAAAAGAGGTGGCTGAGGCCCGGCTGGCCCTGCTGCCCGAGTTCCGGCAGCCCGTGCTGGTGCTGCTGATGATAGATCACGTGCTCTTGATCGTGCAGTCAAAGCAGAAGACGCGGTTGCGCATCGTGTCTTCGGGCAACACGGACTGGGCCGGTAACGCTCTGAGGGAGCGTGACTTCTCGCTCCAGCGCTCACTCCATATGATGCTGCGCCCATTATCGCCCACGCCCCTGCCGGTACGCGCTGTCGAAGGTATCCGCGTCCGCTCACTGCGTTCCGGCGAGGAGCAGACGGCGCTGGACGCCCTCAATCGCGCCTGGGCCGGTACCTGGAACTTTCGTCCCATCACCATGGAGATGCTGCTCTCCGATCTCAATGGGAAGCTGGACAGCTTCTTCGTGGCCGTTGAAGAGAATGACGATAGCCATATCGTGGGAACGGTCCATGCGCTGTTCGACCGCGAAGGGCACAATCCCGATGGCCAGCCCTCCGCCTGGATCTCCAATCTCACCACCGATCCCTCCCAGCGCGGCCGCGGCCTGGGACGCCTGCTGCTGACAATCGGCCTGAACTATCTCACCGAGCAGGGAGCCGGGTCCGCCACGCTCGGCGTCGATGGTGGCTCCGTCGCGCCTGTATCCCTCTACCGCTCCGTCGGCTTCGAGGCCATCCGCACCATCCAGATCTGGGAACTCGATCTCACCATCATGCCCATCGCATAACCCACCCGGCGGGCCCTGAGGGTGGGGCCTGCCTTCAAGGCGATAGAAAACTTGCCTTGCCGCGCGTAGGTGCGCCCCTTGCGGGCAATACATTCAACTTTAGAGCAAGCAACAAAAAACACGACAAATCGCCAGCGGAATATGGAACATCCCTCGACCCGATCATGTCCCCGTAGGCGGCATAGGATTGCGGCCTTTTTAAGGTTGTATGTTTTCTGAAAAGCAGCAATCCGGCCTTGTGCATGCCGCTCTGTTGACGTACGATATGTCGGCTTCTGCACGGAGCAGGGCCGCTTTCTCGATTTTTAGGAACGATATCGTACGTGAACGGGTGCGGCATGCACAAGGCAGGATTGCTGCCTGAACGGCACAACAATGTCTCGAGAAAGCCGCAATCCTATGCCGCCTACGGGGACATGATCGTGATCGGGGACAACTCACATGCGTTCCTATGATGTTTCAGGTTCCCAAGTGCTTCCCTTTTTCGCTTAAGTTGAATGTATTGCCCCTTGCGGGTGCTTGCCCCGTACCCGGGCGCGTACCTTCCACCACCGACACCCTCTCTCCTCTTTATTTAAATACATAGTAGAAAAAACTGGAAAGCTATAATTGCATTTATGCTTGTTCCACTATAAAATACATTGAACTATATCATAGTACGATCATGGTATGCAAAGGCTCGCTTTATACAGATTTCTTATTTATCTCGTGATATATCCAAAAAGAAAACATATAGGTTTGAATGTGTATATCAACCATATACAAATACATTTTTATATGGTATACTCAAATTACATCCAACACGCTAAATACATTGTAAACGGTTGTTTAGTTGCAGTCATCATTTGTTATATAAGACGTGCATAGCCACTGCTATGCAAGCCAGTAAGCTGACAACTGTACGTTGTTGTTTTATAGCTAAAGTATCTCCATTAAATATTCATCCTGTGTAGTGTGACTCTACGCATGGGCTGCCATCTGGCCGGCCTGTATGTTACATGCGGATGAGGAGGACGACTGTGAAACAGCATGCCTCTGGTATTGTTCTGGGTGTTGTTGGAGCGCTTGTGCTGGGATTCGCTATTGTGGCCGCGATCTGGCGCGGGGTAACCTCGATCGATGGCCTTGGCTATGAACCAGGGGTGCTGCGAGCCTCTAAAACGGGGGCACACGCGGCGACCATCTCCCTCTCCACATTCCCCGATAGCAACGTCTGCCACCGGGGGGCGAGCGCGGAACAGCTTGAATGGGTGAGCTACTGTCCGTCGACGACCCTTGAGGTGCCTGCCAATAGCCTGGTTACCGTTGTCATCGACAATTACGATGGCGCGACTACGCTGGTCAATAGCTATTTCCGGCAGGTGCAGGGTACGGTCGGCGGCGTTGAACTGGTCAATAATAAGCCGATG
This sequence comes from Dictyobacter aurantiacus, assembly GCF_003967515.1. Taxonomy (GTDB): domain Bacteria; phylum Chloroflexota; class Ktedonobacteria; order Ktedonobacterales; family Ktedonobacteraceae; genus Dictyobacter; species Dictyobacter aurantiacus. Next base: position 4,929,116 of record NZ_BIFQ01000001.1, read on the forward strand.
AGTCAGGTGAGTGTGGATCATGTCTCGCATACCTTTACGCTGCAATCGACGCCCGAGACGAACAATCCTCTGTTCGTGAGCGTGCCGATCGTGGCGGTGGCCGATGACGCCCCCAACGTGGTGACGATCGCGGGCAACCAGTATCCAAAACCCAATGTGATCTCGTTCCAGTTCCGTACGGGACCAGCGGGCAGCTATGTCTGGCACTGCTACGATCCTTGCGGCGAGGATCGCGAGCCCCCATATGGCTTTACCGGTCCTATGTCTACCACCGGATTTATGGCTGGTACGTTGACGGTGACGAATTATTAGTGGGAGGCTACTCATTTGGATGAGCGAAGCCGCCTGGGTCACCATCACTGATGGCTCAGCAAAGACCCACTTCAATTGATGAGCAATGGTGGCGGAGCTAGCCGCGAGTGAGCGGCGTTTCCAAATGCTTTTTACAACAGGGGGAGAGATAGAAGATGTCTGAGGAGAATGTAGAGAGGATCACTGAGGGAATGCCGCCCGTGCGCGGGGAGGCGCGCCACCTGCGCCGCGCGCTCATTATCTGGGCACTACTCTCCATCATCGGGACCGTGGCCGCCGTCTTCCTGGTTCCGCTGCTGCTGCCGGTGGCCGCGGACGACTTTGACGCGGCCGATAATGGGACGCTGGTCGTTTTTACGGCGCTGGCCGTGCCGGTGGCGCTGTTTGTGTTTGTCTTTCTGGGCTATAGCCTGCTGGCCTTCCGGGTTAGGGAGCGACCGAGCGGGGCGGGTGCGCCATTGCACCCGACGCCCGCTTTGCAGTTCGGCTGGCTCTGCGTGACCGGGCTGCTGTGCCTCTTCCTGGTGATCTGGGGCCTGCTGGCTTCGTATCAGCGGACCGTAGCAGCGCCCTCGAATACGCTGGTCATCCAGGTGACGGGTCAACAGTGGCTGTGGAACTTCAGCTATCCCCAGTATAGTGCCTCCACGCGGGGACAGGTGATCGAACTGCCGGTGAACCGTCCCGTGGAGTTCCAGGTCAGTTCGAAGGATGTGCTGCACGGCTTCGCCATTCGCGCCCTGGGGATACGCGTGGATGCCAATCCGGGTCAGGTGACTTCGACTCCGGCCGTGGCGCCGACGCGCATCGGCCATTATAGCGTGGCCTGCGTGGAACTGTGCGGACTCTATCACTCGTATATGTGGTCGGCGGTTGATGTGGTGAGCGATTCAGACTTTAACGCCTGGATCGTTAGTCAGGGGGGACATGTATGACTGAAGTTAAACGTGTGAATCTGTTGCAGAGGCTGTTTCCCAGCGTGCTCTCTGGCATCCTGCTGGGCGTGCTGGCGGCCGTGAGCGCGGTGCTGCTGGTGGCTATCTGGTATCCAGAAAATTACGACGCGCAGGTGGTCGCCGCCTATAGCGCCTGGACGCTCTTCTTCTTTATCGGTATCGGCGCCTTTAATGGTGTGGCGCGCTGGGGCTTCGCGCGTCGCGACGCCACGCCGGCCGAGGAATTGTACCTGGCGGGCAAGGACCAGGGTTTCTGGCGTTACTTCCGCTATACCACCGACCATAAGGTGGTGGGGATGCAGTACCTGTTCACGGTGCTGGTGATGTTCTTACTGGGCTCGATGGGCGCCTTCCTGATCCGCCTGGAGCAGTCGCGGCCGGGGGCTGTTTTTCTGACGCCCTCCACCTACAATACCATCGTCGGTATGCATGGCATCCTGATGATCGCTGCCACCGTCGTCATGATCAGCGGTCCCTTCGGCAACTTCGTGCTGCCGATCATGATCGGCGCCCGCGATATGGCCTTTCCGCGCCTGAACGCTTTGAGCTACTGGCTGCTCTTCGCGGCTATCCCGGTCTTCTTCTCGACCATGTTCCTCGGCGGCTTCCCAACCGGCTGGACCGGCTACGCGCCGCTGTCAGTGCAGGAGTTGACGCCAGGCATGGACGCCTACTGCTTTACCATTATCCTCTTCGCCATCTCGACCACGGTGGCGGCCCTCAACATCGTGACGACTGTGCTGGTCTTGCGCGCGCGCGGTATGACCTGGGGGCGCCTGCCGATCTTTGTGTGGGGCGTCCTGCTCTCTGTCGTGCTGGGCCTGACGGCCTTCCCATCCTTTTTGATGTCGCAAGTGATGGTGGTGATGGACCGCGTCTTCCAGACCTCGTTCTTCGTGGCCTCCTTCGGCGGCAGCAACTGGCTCTACGAGCACATGTTCTGGTTTATGGGCCATCCAGAGGTCTATGTAATCGCGTTGCCGGCGATGGCCGTGGCGGCCGAGGTCACCTCTGTCTTTACGCGCAAGCCGGTCTTTGGCTATCGCATGATGATCGGCAGCCTGGCGGGCATCAGCGTCCTCAGCGTCCTGGTGTGGGGACACCATCTCTACACCAGCGGCTCGGCTGGCGCCCTCAATAGTCCCTATATGCTCGATACCGAGCTGATCTCGGTCCCGACCGGCGTCTTCTTTCTGGGCATTATCGGGACGCTGTGGCGTGGCAAGATCTGGATGACGGTGCCGTTGCTCTTCGTCGCCGGCATGCTGGTCAACTTTGTGATCGGTGGGGTGACCGGCATCTACCTGGCCGATCTACCGACCGACGAGATCCTGCATGGCGGCATGTTCGTGACGGCCCATTTCCACTTTACGCTGGTCGGCAGCATGGTCTTTGGCTTCTTCGCGGGTCTCTACTACTGGTTCCCCAAGATGCTGGGGCGCCGCCTCAATCCCGTCCTGGGCCGGCTCCACTTCTGGCTCTTTGAGATTGGCTTCCTGGGTACGTTCCTGTCTCTGTTCTACGCGGGACTGCAGGGGGAGCCGCGCTGGTCGGCCAACGTGGCGCAGCCCTATGCTATGGCCAACCTGGTCGCTAGCCTGTTCGCCATCCTGATCGCGGCCTCCGTGTTCGTCCTGGTCTGCAACGTGGTGATGACGCTGCTGATCGGCGAGCGTGCGCAGGCCAACGAGTGGGGCGCCCGGACCCTGGAGTGGACGGTGCCTACGCCGGTGCCGCTGGAGAACTTTGAGTACCTGCCCGAGGTGAAGGATCTGCCCTACGATTATGCCTCTCCGGCCCCGGTGGCGGTGGAGATGCCCTCCGTGCTTCCTAGCACGCCGCGCGACTATCACCTGCCCGCGTCGCTGACGGACGGGGGCCGGACGGAGGTCACCCAGGAGTCACCGCTGGAGAATTGAGCGCGTGTGCTGAAAGGAGATATGTATATGGATACGTCGCTGGAGCAGATGCATGACATTGATCCGCGTGCGCGCTCGCTGCGGGCGCGGGCGGCCGTGCTGCTGTTGATTCTATCGGATGCGCTGTCGGTCGTCGCCATCATGGCCGCCGGTGGCTACCTGAGCGCCCTCAACACCCTGAACCAGTATCGGCTACCCAGCGAGCACGCCCCGGCCTTCTGGCCCGGACTGCTGCTGACCATCGGACTGCTGCTGAGCGGTCTGTCCTACTACGCCTGGGCGCGCTCCATGCTCAAATTCGAGGGTCGCGGACGGCATCTCTTCCTCTTGCTGGCTCTGTTCCTGATGATGCTGGCGCTGGCGGGGCAGATCTGGATCGGCGTCACCCTGGGATATGCCCGGCCTTATGACGCCTACGTGAGCCTGGTGCTGCTCTTCACCTGGTACGCGGCGGTCCACCTCCTGTTGACGGTCATCGTCGGCCTGCTCGTGCTCGGTCGCGTGCTGCATGGACGCATGGCCGATGCGATCTACCTCGTCATCGCCACCGCTTACTGGTGGTACTACACCGTCGCGGCGGGACTGGTCATGTGGCTGTTCATCACTTTCTTGCGTTAATGCGATGGCGTGTGCGCATGCATGGATATTGGTGGGGATACGTTGCAGGAAGTTTCGAAGGGATAGGGGAGGTGTATGTTGTGGTTTGGTAATGATGGGTGGCCGGTGCCGCCGGTGGTGTTGTTGATCTGCCTGGGGGGGGAGGTGCTGTATCTGCGCGGCTGGTTGGTGGTGGCCCGGCGCGAGGAGGCGCGGGGATATGGCTGGCTGTGGCGCGGGTTCTGCTTTGTGGGCGCCTTGCTGGCGTTTCTGCTGGCGGCCAGCGGCTTTATCGATGAGCTGTCTGAACGGCTGTTCTGGGTACATATGGTGCAGCATCTGCTGTTGCTGATGGTGATGGCGCCGTTGCTGGTGGCGGCGGCTCCACTGCTGGCGATGTGGTGGGGTCTGCCTCGCCGGGCGAGGACATGGCTGGGGGCGCTGTTCTCCGGTCGCTGCGGGCGCTTCTGCGCACGCCTGGGACACTGGCTACGCAGGCCCACGGCGTCGTGTGGACTGCTGCTGGTCGGCATCTGGATCTGGCATTGGCCGCCGCTTTATGACCTGGCGCTGTCGAAGGATCTTATTCATGATTGGGGTGAGCACCTGAGCTTTAACGCCGTCAGCTTCGTGTTCTGGTCGCAGGTGATCCCCTCGCCTCCACTGCGCGTGCGCGCGAGCTCGTTGGGGCAACTGGGATGCATCGGGTTCGCCATCGCGCAGAACCTTGTGCTGGCCGTGCTGCTCGGCTTTGCCCCCCATCCCATCTACGGAGCCTACGCGCATCGCGTGGCGTGGCCGGGCGCGCTCTCGCCCCTGCAGGATCAGCAGTTTGGCGCCGGCATCATGTGGACCTTCGGCGACGTGCCCTTTGGCCTGGCCTTCAGCTTTCTCCTGCAGCGCTGGCTCCTCTTGCACACCAGCGACACTCTACCCATACGTTCGGACCTCGCGCCCCATACGTTCGGACCTCGCGTCCGATTACCCCTCTCGACGCACGATCACGCTCCCCCGCATGGTTCGGACCTCGCATCCGATTACGATCACATCCTTGCCCGGAGACGTGGCCCCATTGGTGGAGCAGGCGCGACGGGGGTGCGGGAAGCCGGGGCGAGCCCGGCACCTATGATTATGGCCGTTGTGTGTGTGGTGGTAATGGTGGTTGGCTTGCTGTGGGGTGGCCGGACCTTGCTGGCGGCGCCTCCATCGGCGACGAGTACGGCCATCGGCGGCTTCCCTATGGACGGGAAGAGCGCTCCCGATTTTACGCTGCTCAACCAGTTCAATCGATCGGTGACGCTTTCAGCGCTGCGTGGACACGAGGTGGTGCTGGCCTTTATTGACGCGCGCTGCACCACGCTCTGTCCCCTGACGGCCGAGATTATGTATAACGCGAAGGCTCGCTTGAAGCCGCAAGAGGCCGGCAAGGTCGTGCTGCTGGCCGTTAACGCCAATCCGAACGTTACCAGCGTTACCGAGGTCCAGGCCTGGTCGAACAGGCATGGGATGCTGCATCGGTGGCAGTTTTTGACCGGCAACTCACGGCAACTGCAGGCCATCTACCACCAGTACAACGTCTACGATCAGGTTGGGGCCGATGCCGAGGTGGCGCACGATCCCACCATATTCATTATCGATGCCGGTGGGCGTTCGCGCCTCTATTACGAGACGCTCTCCTCCAGTCTCACGGCGGACCTGCGTAGCGAGGAGGATGGCTTGCTGGCCGGCATGCGGCGCTGGCTGCCAGGGATAAGGGGACAAGCCGGGGCGAGCCCGGCACATACGGGAGGTCTTGCATTATGAAATTACCATACCGAAGATCATGGACAAAGGTTGGGGCGCCCACCGATCTCAGCATCGTTGCCGGGATGCGGGGTGGCGCGTTGGAGGTTGAGGTTGTGGGGACACGGCGAGCATCGGGTGACAGGGGAACGCTGTTGGCGGCGTATGTCAACCTGATGAAGCCACATGTGACGGTACTGCTGCTGGGTGTGACCCTTGCGGCGATGGTAATCGCGCGTGGAGGGAGCCTGCCCGCTCTGGGTCTGATCGTGGCGACGCTGCTGGGTGGCGCCCTGGCGGCTGGAAGCGCCAACTGCATCAATTGCTATCTCGATCGTGATATTGATCTGCTGATGGGCCGCACGCGGCGCCGCACGCTGCCCTCGGGACGCATCCGGCCGCGCCAGGCGTTGCTGTTTGGGATCGTGCTGGGCGTGGCTTCCTTTGTGATCCTGACCATCTTTGTCAATCTGCTCAGCGCCCTGCTGGCAGGCTCGGCCATCCTCTTCTATGTGCTCGTCTATACCATGTGGCTCAAGCGCACGACGCCGCAGAATATTGTGATTGGCGGTGCCGCCGGTGCGGTCCCCGTGCTGGTTGGCTGGGCGGCCGTCACCAACAGCCTGTCGCTGACGGCCATCCTCCTCTTCGCCATCATCTTTTTCTGGACCCCACCCCACTTCTGGGCGCTCTCCCTGCTGATCCATAAGGACTACGCGCGGGCGCGCGTCCCGATGCTGCCCGTCGTCAGGGGACGACGCGAGACGCGCCGGCAGATCGGTCTCTATACGCTGCTGCTGGTGGGCATTACGCTGCTGCCGTGGCTGCTGCGCGGCCTGGGCAACCTCTATCTCGTAGGCGCCCTGCTGCTGAACGCGATCCTGGTCTACATGGCGCTGCGCCTGCTGCTGGATCGTACAAAGCGCCGGGCGCGCACGCTGTTCTGGTACTCAAACTGCTACCTGGCCCTGCTCTTCGCCGCGATGGTGCTCGATCGCGTGCTGCGCTAAAGCAGGACTACCTCCATCATGAAGAAAGGAGTGGAACGTTTTATGTCACAACCTGAGAAGGCCACCACCGGTCAGGCCGCGCCCCCCTCGGGATCATTTCTGGCTCGCCTGCGCCGGCGTGGCGCGCTTCCTATTGTTTTGCTGGTCGGCGGTAACCTCGCGCTGCTCGTGCTGCTGATCATACAACTGCTAACGCCGTTCTCCCCTGCGCAGCCCGGAACCAGCGGGCGTCCGGTCAGCGACGGCGACTTTGCCAGTCCGCTGCTTGGCAGGTCCGCGCCGGATTTCACCCTGTCGCTGCTTGCCAGCCACGACGCGTCTGCCGCTGACGCTTCTCAATCCATGCTGCGGCTATCCGATTATAAAGGAAAGCCGATCATCCTCAACTTCTGGTCCTCCTGGTGCACACCCTGCAACCAGGAGGCCGCCTTCCTGCAGCGCTCCTGGCCCATGCTCAACGCGCGCGGCATCGCCCTGCTCGGCATCGATGGTCCCGAGAAGCGCGACTCCGCCCTCGCCTTCCTGAGGCGCTATCACATCACCTATCCCAACGCCCAGGACACCTTCAGCTCGTCGACCACCATCGACTATAACGTCGCCGGGCTGCCCGCCACCATCTTTATCGACCGCCACGGCACCGTCGTGGCCCATTGGATCGCTCCCCTCGACGCCCACGGCCTCCAATCCGAAATGGCCCGCCTCACCCGCTAACCTCCCCGAACAAAGCAGGAGATGCAGGAGGGAGGCGAGCCCTCCTGCCGGGGGTGTAGGAGCGTTCCCCATAAGCGTTAACTTAAGCCGCGTGCGAGCCTTCAGCACCCCCAAGCGGGAGGTGCAGGAGGGCGGCGAGCCCTCCTGCCGGGGGAGTGGGGGTGTCCCCCCACATTTTTCTCTCCCCTCTCTCCCCGCCGAAGGCGGGGAGACAACCCGAAACACCGAAAAAAACAAACCAGGATGGCATTGCTGCCATCCCGGTCGTGAGTGCCTGAGTCTGTGCTGTAGGTATTACTGGACGTTCAACGCGACATCATCAACATAGAAGTTGGTGACGAGCGAAGCGTCTGTGGTGCCCAGGAAGTAGACCTGAACGTTCTGACCCTTGTAGTTCGACAGGGCTGATGTTACATCAAAGCTGTACTGTGTCCAACCATGAGTGTTCGCGTTACACTGCTTCTGTGGAGTCGAGATGGTCGTACCGGACGACGTGCGTAAGCGAGCGTAGAAGTAGTCGTAGCAGGTGCTACCACTCTCGCTGGTGCTGATGTATGTCCAGTAGGTCAGCGTAATCTTGGTAAACGACGATGGGACGCTGACGGTCTGGTAGATCGAGTCGGTACAAGAGTTGTAGCCGCAGAGGTAGGCGCTATAGCTGCCGCTGTGCGGGTTGCTGCTATCGACGATCTCGTAGCCGCCCGTCGAGCTTTCCACCCAGGGGCTTGAGCCACTCTCGAAGCCACCATTGGTGATCTTGTTGCTGGTGCCACCGCTGGAACCAACCGAGACGCTTACGGACGTGCTGTGGCTGGTGGTACCCTCGGTACCTGTGACGGTTACTGTGTAGGTGCCGGATGCTACAGTTGAGCCAACCGAGACGGTCAGGGTCGCAGAACCACCGGCCGTAACGGAGGTTGGGGACAGCGAGGCTGTCGGGCCGGAAGGAGAGACAGAAGCTGTCAGGCTAACGGTGCTGGCGGAACCGCTGGTGACCGCTGTGCTGATGGTCGAGCTGCCGCTGCTACCAGGATTGATCGACAGGCTGCTTGGATTGGCGCTGATCGAGAAGTCGTTGCCACCGCTGGTGCCACCAACGATGCTGTGCGAGATATCGCAGCGGTTGGTGTCATTGGACCAGGTGGACTGCATCGCATAGGTGCCATTGCCCATGGTAACGTTGGCGGAAGCGCCCTGACCAGAGCTGATCCATGCGCACTCGTCGGCGTTTTCCTGGCCGCTGGAGGCGGTCCAACCACCGGCGGGATTCTGGTCGGTGATGGTCTCGGCATACTCATGGCCTTCAACCATGGTGTAGCCATCATCGGTGCCGTTGGCGTTCACGAAGTTCTGACCGCAACTGGCGCCCTGATCCATCACATATGGCATGTTGGTGAAGGCGATGTCACCATAGGGAGAAGATACAGCACCGCCGCTCAGTGAGCTGTCACCGTTGTAGTCGTGCCAGGCACAGAAGCCACCGGTCTTGTAGTTGTCCGGATTGGCGCCCGTTGGCGACAGGATGACATACTGCGCGTAGCGGTTGGATGACGCAGACGTGTTGCCGAAGTGAGCGGCCGCGTTGACCGCCTCGGTGCCGATCTGGTGACCAGTGGCCGCGCTTGGGGAAGCAGCGGAATTGTCATACCAGACACCGGAGAGCGCGCCATTGGTCGGGTAGCCGACATGCGCTGACGTGGATGGGCAAGTGCTGGCACCAGTGGCGACACCAGAGCCATCACAATACTGGGTCATAACACCTGACCACAGCTCGTTACCTGTGCCCAGTCCCTTGAACAATCTCTGCAGGAGAGGAGCACCACTATCTGGATCACCGGAGAAGGTCAGGTTGCCACCGCTATCGGTGCTCTGTGTACCCCACTGAGTTCCCCAGAAGACTAAATATACTTTTTCATGACCACTGGTGACGCCGATGCCATCGATGCCACCACCATAACCAAGCGTGTTGCCGGTAACGGCTGGATGGACCTGGCTATACGTCTTCATTTTATTGCTCTGAGCAATAGTAGGGACCGCGCCGTGACGGTAGCTGTGTTGATACGCCGGCGAATAGGGGTTAACGCCAGCCGCATTGTCAGCGCTTGCGGTTGCCGCAAAGGCCGTCGCCTGCGACATCGCTGTCAACAACAGCATGAATACCGTCAGAGAGAAAAATTGCATCACTCGTTTCCGCACAAATAAACTCCTTTTTTTAAGGCAATAGAAACGTTTCTCTAATGGCGGACATATAAAAAAAATTATAGAAGATGGTTGGCACTCAATTACGTCCATCTTTACATGTAAGTATATAGTCAATGGCTTGGCGGTTACTTCAACTCAAATTACATAATATTTTTAATCAAAGCGTAAGACTACAAAGATTTGGTAACATATTGTATAAGATTTTCCACAAGGATGCGGTGATACACAGTGAAGCATGCATATATAGTTGATATCATAGGTTCGAAGCTCATTCGCAATTATTCTATCCTCTGCCTGCGGGTTCAAAACTCGTCTTCGATTAAAACTCGCCGCTGAATTTCTTCACCCCTTGCAAGAAAAATGCCCGCGTGCGAGCGCTGAATTTCTCCCCCTGGCTTACATAAGACGGCAAGCAAAAATTTGGTGGTTTATATAATGGTGCAACAGATGCGCATCGCGCATCTGTTGCACCATTATATAAACCACCTTGCGTAGGTGCGTCCCTTGTGGGCGCTTGCTGCCCGGCACAGATCAAGCAATCGGACGCGGTTACGGATGCGCTGGCCAGACATGGACGGTGTGGTCGGCGCTGGCCGAGGCGATATACTGGTTGTCGGGTGACCAGGTGACGGCGTAGACGTAGTCGGTATGCTTGCTGTAGGTGAAGGCGTTGCCGCCGGTGGTGGCGTCCCAGAGCTGGACGGTCTTGTCGTAGCTGGCGCTGGCGATGCGCTTGCCGTCGGGCGACCAGGCCACGCCGGAGACGCTCCCTTTATGACCGCTGTACATCAGTAGCTTCTTGCCGGTGGTGGCGTCCCATACATAGGCCATCTGATCATCGCCACCGGAGACGATCTTGCTGCCATCGGGCGACCAGGCCAGGGTATAGACGCGATAGCTGTGTCCCTTGAATGTCGTTATCTGCTTGCCGGTGGTGGCGTCCCACACCTGGACCGTGCCGTCGAAGCTGCTGGAGGCCAGTTTCTTGCCATCGGGCGACCAGGCCACGCCGGTAACGGTATCGCTATGGCCTGTGTAGGTGAAGATGTGCTCACCGGTCATGGCGTCCCACACCTGGACGGTCTTGTCGTAGCTGGCGCTGGCAATGCGCTTGCCGTCGGGCGACCAGGCGATCGAGACCACGGCGTCTTTATGTCCCTTGTAGTTCGAGATGCGCTGCTTGCCATCGACCTTGATCACGTCGATGTCCTGGCTATTGCCGCCGCAGGCGATATATTTGCTGTCGGGTGACCAGACGACCGCGTTCATTACCGAGTAGCCGCTGAAGGTCATCACGTTTTTGCCGCTAATGGCATCCCAGACCTGCGCGGAGTCGTCGCCGAGTCCACCAGAGGAGGCGATCTGCTTGCCATCGGGCGACCATTTGACCTGCCAGACGACCGAGTTGTGTCCCTTGTAGGTGTATGGCTGAATGTTGAGCGTGGGTGCCGCTGGCGTCGGATGTGAAGATGTGGTGGAGCTGGACGTGCTGCTCTTTCCGTTCAAGCGTGGCAGCAAAAAGAAGGCTACACCACCGATGACCACGGCCAGCACGACCAGCACGCTGACGATGCCGACCAGCGCATTGCCTCTGCGGCGCGGTGGTCGATTGAGCGGGCCTGCCATACTACCCGCGGGGGGAACGGGCGGCCCGCCCATCGGATTGGCATAGGGTCCCTGCGGAGCGGCATAGGGAGGCGGCGGCGTATTGCTGGCATTCCCTCCATACTGGTTCTGGCCCGGCGCGCCACCGGCGACCGGTTGCTGCGCCTCGTAGCGCTGGCCACAATTATGGCAAAACACCTCTTGCGGCGCCAGACTCGTCCCACAGGTGGGGCAGATGCGGCTGGATACCTGTTGCATCGGGTCGTCCTTTCCTGTCTGATTATGAAGAATACATTGAGTGCGTGATAAAAAATTGGTTTATACGTTAGAAATATCAACCAGCAATGATTCATTCGGCCAGCATCCGCACAACGTCATAATGCAGCAAAAAGAACGTTTGCGCGTCCATTGGCTTCCCTCTTTAATGTGATGCTTCTAGTATGCCGGTAAACCCGAATATGTTAAAATAGCATCGATGTATCAAACAGGTAGCAAAGACGTATCACGCCGGGGGTAGCGGAAAAATCCCCTGAATGCGCCCTTTATAGCGGAGGAACGCGCCATGGGTTCACAGTTGCACGGATCGTCGTCGCGTCTGAAAGTGGAGCGTGAGCTGCGCGGCTGGTCGCAGCAGTACGTCGCGGAACAGATTGGCGCGGATCGTTACTACCTCAGTCGCTGGGAGCACGGCAAGACGCTTCCCAGCCCCTACTATCGTGAGAAGCTGTGCGCGCTGTTCGGCAAAAATGCTCGTGAGCTTGGCTTTCTATCCCGTTCGGAGCAGCCGCTCGCATCCGCGAACGAGGAGGCGGCCCCTTCCGAGGCTGTGACTGCCGCGCCACCTCAGGCCGACTCGGCCATCGTTGATCCCACCATCCCGCCACTGCCGGGTCCCACGCATGACCTGGTTGGCCGTCAGGAACTACTCCATCACCTTAAGACGCGCCTGTGCGCAGGTTCGCCCTCAACGATTATGGCGTTGAGCGGCCTGCCTGGCGTGGGCAAGACGGCCCTGGCGACCGCTCTGGCGCATGATGAAGAGGTACGCGATTTCTTTCAGGGTGGCATCCTCTGGGCCGGCGTGGGCAGGCAGCCAGACGTGCCGGGCATCCTGAGTCGCTGGGGAACGCTGCTCGGTATCTCCTCCATCGAGGCCGCGCGCCTGACCACGCTTGGCGCCTGGACGCAGGCCATACGTACGGCCATCGGCACGCGACACGTATTGATCGTGATCGATGACGCTTGGGCGCTGGAGGACGTGGTTGCCTTTCAGCTTGGCGGCACTGGCTGCGCCTACCTGGTGACGACGCGCTTCCCCCAACTGGCCTCGCATGCCGCCGCCGATGATGCCCTGGTGGTACCCGAGCTGTCCAGCACCGATAGCATGATCCTGCTGGAACGACTGGTCCCGCTGGTGGTGCGCGGCGAGCAGGCCGCCGCCGGAGAGATCGCCCAGCTGGTGGGAGGTCTGCCGCTGGCCCTGCTGCTCACAGGCAATTTTTTGCGCGTCCAGACCTATAACCGGCAGCCGCGGCGTGTGCGCCAGGCCATCGAGCGCCTGCGTACGGCCGAGATGCGCCTGCACCTGCGGGAGGCACAGCCCCTCTCCCAGCGCTCGCCGAGCCTGGCCGACGTACCCGCCATCTCGCTGCACACCCTGATCGCCGTCAGCGATCAACAGCTTGACGAGGAGGCGCGCGTGGCCCTGTACGCCCTCTCTGTCTTCCCCCCCAAGCCCAATACCTTCAGTGAAGAGGCGGCCCTGGCCGTGGGTGACTGTTCCGTGGATATCCTGGATGCCCTCAGCGATGCGGGACTGCTCGAAAGCTACGCGCCCGAGCGCTACGCGCTGCACCAGACCATCGCCGACTACGCCAGCCTGCAGCGCAGTGATCCCGCACCCATCGCGCGGTTGAGCCACTATATGACCGGCTATGTGCATGCCAGCGAGAAGGATTATCCTGGCCTGGAACTGGAGAGTGTGAATGTGCTGACCGCTCTGCGCCTGGCCGCCGAACACGGACAGCTGACTGACCTGGTGACCGCTGGCAATATCTTCGCCACCTTTCTCTTTGTGCGCGGTGCCTATGCGGAAGCGATCAGCCTGCTCGAACGCGTGCGGCAGGCGGCCTCTGAACTGGGGGATCAGCAGGGCCAGGCAACCGCGCTCTATCATCTCGGCGAGATCGAGATGAACCAGGGCGAGTACCAGCAGGCGCAAGACCATCTTGAGGAGGGGTTAAGGCTGATCCGTTCTCAGCATGATCCGTTGTTGACTAGCCAGCTGCTGCGCATGCTGGGCTGTGTCGAAAGCTATCGCGGAATCTATTCAGAGGCTGAGGATCATTTGCGACAGGCTCTGGAACTGGCGCGCCAGTGTGACAACGAGGAACTGCAGTCCCTGGTCCTGCGCAGCTCTGGCGCCGTTGCTAGTGACAGGGGACAGGTGGTCGAGGGAGAACGCCTGCTGCGGGAGGGATTGCGGCTGGCGCGCCGCGTCGGCAAGCCCGAGCAGATCTGTCCCCTGCTGGTCAATCTCAACCAGGTGGCCATGATGCGTGGCCGCTTCGCCGAGGCCGCTAAGCTGGCGAGCGAAGCCCTGGATATCGCGGTGCAGATCAATTACCTGCCCGCGCAGTGCCTGCTCTACTCGCATATGGGCGTGGCGGCCATGGAGCAGGGTCACTACAAACAGGCGCGCGAAGCGCTACTGCAGGGACTGGCGCTGGCTCGCCAGCTTGAGCATCCCGAATACCTGATCGGCGTGCTGTGTAACCTGGGACGACTGATGTGGAAGCAAGGTGATATGTCCATGGCCGAGGCGTATCTTCAGGAGGCCCAGACAAAGGCCCGCACCATCGAGTTTCCCTGGTTACAGGCGGGGGTCCTCTACGAATGGGGCGAGCTCTACCTCCAGCAGCAGCGCCTGCAGGAGGCTCGGGTCGCGCTCGACGAATCATATCGGCTCAGCGTCCCCGATTCGCCGGAAGGCGCCGCTCTGGCGCGCTATGTACAGTCCCGCGTCGCCGCCGCCCTCAACGACCCCGACCTGGCGCGCCGCTACGGGACCGAAAGCCTTGCCCTGCTCCAATCCATGGAAGAGCACTACCGCACCGCCGAGGTCCAGCAGTGGCTCGCCACCCTCAAATAACCCCCCGAAAACCGGAACGCCCCCGAAAACCGGAACGCCCCTTAAAAAAGGAACGTAATCGTAAGGTCGACCTTCAACGGTCGACCGGGCTGCCAGCGCCAGCGACGGCAGCCCACGTCCCCCCACGCCCCCGCTTCCCCTGCCTTACACGCTGGGAAACGTGGTACCCCAGGGGGAACGTTCCGCACATGAACCCAAAAGCTAACGTTCCCCCTGGGGTACCACGTCGGGGCGACGTACCATCCACGAGAAGCCGAACCGGCCGGGCACGTGGGCCGCAATCGCTGGCGCTGGCGGCCCGGTCGACCGTTGAAGGTCGACGCTACTTGACAAAACACAATGGTTGCCGCTACAATTGCTCTATACGTTATATGCTTTTATGTTGATCTTATCATTTTTGGATGAAGGGAACGCGATGAACATGGTACAGGCAAAAGCTGCATGGCTTCTTACCTCCACTATGTTTTTTACCTCCATCGCCCATTGTCAGCCCTGTACGGGCTATCCATGGGCCGGGTGTCGCTGTCCTCTCATTCCCTCTACACAGACTTGAACCAGCCGTAACACAGCATCTGTCAGCCAGTCAGACAGATTGAGATACAAGGGAGAGGCCCGGGTGACACCTACCCGGGCCTCTCCCTTTTTTGCTTTTGGCTGATCATTTTGTTGTTGTACCGCACAGGTCAGGTTGTTCTACGGGCAAAGGAGCAGGCCTATGTCGATTGTTGAGGTGAGTCATTTAGCCAAGACCTTTCGCAGCCGGGAGCGAGCCTCCGGCCTTGCCGAGAGCGTGCGCTCGTTCGTGCGGCCGCGCTACCGCTCACGCGAGGCGGTCAGGGATATCAGCTTCGAGCTTGAGGCGGGCGAGGTGCTGGCCTTTATTGGCCCCAACGGGGCTGGCAAGAGCACGACCATCAAGATGCTGACCGGCATCCTCTATCCCAGCGCCGGTAGCGTGCGCGTGCTCGGCTATACCCCCTGGCAGCAGCGGCGCCAGCTGGCCTATCACATCGCCAGCGTGTTCGGGCAGAAGTCGCAGCTCTGGTATCATCTGCCGCCGCAGGATACCTTTAATCTGCTGGCGCGCATCTACGAGCTGGACATGAACGCGTATCGCCGACGGCGCGACTTCCTGATCGAAGTCTTCGATATCGCCGACTATATCCACACGCCTGCCCGCAAGCTGAGCCTGGGGGAGCGCATGCGCTGCGAGCTGGCCGCTACCTTCCTGCATCGGCCGCGCATCGTCTTTCTGGACGAGCCTACAATCGGCCTGGACGTGATCGCCAGGCAGCGCATCCGCGATCTCATCGCCCGCCTGAACGCCGAGGAGGGAGTGACCGTCCTGTTAACCTCCCACGACGCGGGCGATGTCGAGCAGGTCTGCCGCCGCGCCATCGTCATCAACCATGGCGAGATTATCCTGGACGAGTCGGTGGCGACCCTCAAGCGCGACTACCTCAAGGAGAAGACCATCGACCTGCAGCTGGCCGGTACGGTCGATGAACTGCTCAGCCCTGGAACGGACGAGCCTCAGCTCTCTATACCCGAGCTGAGACACGCGGGTATCCGCGTCCTGCAGGCGCGGGAACATAGTCTGCGCCTGTCCGTCGATACGCTGCGCTGCCCACTGGAGCCGGTGGTGGCGACCATCATGCAGCGACAGCACATCCTGGACATGACGATCTCGGACCCGCCGATGGAGACGATCATCGCCAGCATCTATGGCAGCCAGGTCCCGACGCCGATCTCTGCCGAAAAATTTGCATCCTTGACCGAGTAAGCAGACATACCGATGAAAGGATAGGTGGCCTATGCAGACGCAGATAGAGAAGGCTCCAGCTGGAGGTATGTGGGCGCGCGTGGCGAGACGCGTGCGCCTCTCCAGCTTAAAATACCTGGCCATCCTGCGCGTGAGCGTACTGAATAATCTGGCCTATATCATGGAGGTGTTCTTCCGCGCCCTAATGCTGGTGGTGCTGGTCTTTGTGCTGACACAGTTGTGGAAGACGACCTTCGCCCTGCGCGGGGCGCGCGTGCTCAGCGGCTTCACCATCGCGGACATGATCTGGTACCTGGTGGCCGCTGAGGCGATCGCCCTGAGCCTGCCAGCGCTGACCAGGCGCATCGACCAGGAGGTGCGCTCGGGCCAGCTGGCCTACCTGCTGGGACGACCGTCCAGCTACGTGCTCTACAACTACGCGCACTACCTGGGCGAGCGCCTGGTGCGCCTGCTGATGAACGCCGTGGTCGGCGCGCTGCTGGCTCTACTGATGGCTGGCCTTCCTCACTTCACCTGGCAAGGAGTGCTGGCGTGGCCGCTGGTCGCCCTGCTCGCGCTGAGCATCGACTTTGTGATGCACTTCAGCATCGGCCTGCTGGCCTTCTGGAGCGAGGAGACGCAGTCGTTCTCGCTGATCTTCAGCCGGCTGACGCTGGTGCTGGGAGGCGTGCTGGCCCCGCTGGAGATCTTCCCGCAGCCACTGCGCAGCATCGCGCAGTCCCTGCCGTTCAGCGCCATCCTCTACGGACCCTCGCGCACGCTGGTCCATTTCGAGGCCGCGCGCCTGCTCTCGCTGCTGGTGCAGCAGTGCCTGACCCTGCTGGCCGTCATCGCTATTATGCTGATCATCTACCGCTTTGCCTTACGCCGCGTCAACATCAATGGAGGTTAAAGAGAGGATGGAATACGTCAAAACCTGGCTCAAGCGCTGCGTGTCGGAGCTGCGACTGATCGCGGCCTACTCGGTGGCGAACGTACAGTCCGCGCTTGAGTATCGCTCCGCCTTTATCGTGCAGGTCGTCTCCATGGCTGCCAATGACTCGTTGTGGCTCTTCTTCTGGTGGAACTACTTCAAGCAGTTCCCCCTCGTCAACGGCTGGCGGGGCACGGATATCGTCATCTTATGGGCGGTTGCCGCCGGTGGTTTCGGCGTTAGTGTCACCGTCTTCGGTAACGCGCGCCAGATCCCTGCGCTGATCATGAATGGTGGCCTGGACGCCTACCTGGGCATGCCCCGTTCCGTACTGCTGCACGTCTGCATCGCGGCCACCGATCCAGCGGCCTGGGGCGATCTTCTCTTTGCCGTCGGCGCCTACCTGCTGCTGGTGCGCCCCGACCCATGGAATATCGCGCTCTTCTTCCTGCTGCTGCCGCTGACCGCACTCATCTATACATCATTCCAGGTCCTGCTTGGCTCGCTGGCCTTCTTTCTCGGCAACACCGAAGGTCTGTCCCAGCAGGCTTTTAACGCGTTGATCTCGTTCAGCTCGTATCCGATGGACATCTTCAATGGTGTCGTACGCGTACTGCTTTTTACCGTGTTGCCGGCCGGCTTCATCTCATTTGTGCCGCTGCAGCTCCTGCACCGCTTCTCATGGCCGCTGCTGGGCGCCATGCTGAGCGTTGTCCTGATCTTCATCCTGAGCGCCATCGCCCTCTTCCACGCCGGACTGCGCCGCTACGAAAGCGGCAACCTCATGGGCGCCCAAATATAACGTAATACCGCCCCCTCACCGGGGGCGGCCGCCACCATAGGTTCGGACCTCGCGTCCGATTAATGCGCCCGATTATTTGCGCGTGCCTCGATAGGCGATGGGACCCTCATTCACGCGCTGGAAGTAGCCAAAGAAGCTGCTCATATCGCTGGCAAAGCTGATAGCGAAGGAATTTCCCTGCTGGTCGCGCCAGGAAATGTTGGCGGGCGGTGACCCCGTGCCCGCGTCAATGCTGAAGCTGAGGTCGGAGGCCGTGTGCCAGGAGGTAATCGCCCCCCATGAATTCTGCGTCGCGTAGGTATAGGTGGTCTCATTCCTGGCGGCTTTCTCCCCTGAGGAATGGGCAAAAGCCGTTCCCCCTCTGCCCATCAGCAGCGTCGCCATACCAGCCGTACCCGTACCCATAATAAAGTCGCGCCGACCGCGCACCATCTTTTTGTTTTTCATCACATCTCCTTTTCCGTCATCTTATAAGCGAAACGACTTCATGATATAGGAACTCATATTAAGTTCCTAATATCATCTTACCGGCAAAAACCAAAAATATGATGAGAAGCTATGTACCCGATGCTGTAAAATCTGTGAATTCAGTCGTTTTGCTAATGAAATGTATATTTTCTATTTCTAAGGTTGGATGAAGAACCGACCGCGTATGACCAGGGGGGGATTGGTATGATTGATCTGGTCGGTCACCAGTTGGGGAATTATCGTGTGCTGCGCCGCCTGGGGCGTGGTGGATTCGCGGATGTCTATCTTGGTGAGCAGATTCATCTTAAAAAAGATGCCGCCATCAAGGTGGTGCGTACACCATTTACGGAGGATCAGAGCGCAGCCTTCCTGCAGGAGGCACGCATCATGGCGCACCTTGAGCATCCGCATATCGTGCGTGTGCTCGATTTCGCGGTCGCCTCGGGTATCGCCTACCTGGTGCTTGAATATGCGCAGGGTGGTACGTTGCGAACCATTTGTCCACGAGGGACCCGACTTCCCATGGATACGCTTTTGCGTGTGCTCAGGCAGGTAGTCTCGGCCCTGCAGTATATCCACGACCAGGGCCTGGTGCATCGCGATATCAAGCCGGAAAATATCTTGTTGGGTTCACAGGGAGAGGTGCTGCTCAGCGATTTTGGCCTGGCGGTCTTCGCGCCATCTATGCACCTCTATAGCACACAGGACGGTCTCGCGACCGGCGCGGGTACCTCGGCGTACCTGGCACCCGAACAGATGCGGGGCCGGCCGCAGTCAGCGAGCGACCAGTATTCGCTGGGGGTCGTGCTCTTTGAATGGTTGACGGGCACTCTGCCCTTTCAGGGATCGCCGATCGAGGTTGCGATGCACCATTCGTTGACGCCGCCGCCTGCCCTGCGCACGCTGCGATCCGATCTCCCACCAGCCGTTGAGCAGGTGGTGATGAAGGCGCTGGCCAAGGAGCCGGGGCAGCGTTTCGCCCGTGTGCAGGACCTGGCGCTGGCTCTAGAGCAGGCCGTGCGCGACGTGCCCGCTTCTCTCACTCCCCAACCTATCACGGCTTCGCTTTCTTCCGGGGCAAGTGGCAAGCATACGGAAGATCCACCTCCTACACCCGAGTTGCGTGGGAACGCCCCTGTATTTTTCACGCCTCTGCTCGGACGCGAGCAGGATGTGGAGCGCGTCTGCGCCTTGCTGCGGCAGCCGGACGTGCGCCTTCTGACCCTGGTGGGGCCGGGCGGCGTGGGAAAAACGCGCCTTGGCTTGATGGTCGCCACGCGCCTGTGCGCCTCCTTTGTGGACGGAGCCTGCTTCGTCTCACTGGCTCCCATCAGCGATGCCCGGCTGGTCCTCCCTACCACGGCGCAGCAACTGGGGGTGAAAGAGGAGGGGGAGCGGCCCATCCTGGACCTGCTCATCGCCGCTCTGCGAGACCGCCATCTACTGCTGTTGCTGGATAATATGGAACAGGTCGCGTCAGCGGGGCCGTTGCTCGTCGACTTGCTGGCCGCCTGCCCACGCCTCAAGCTCCTGATTAGCAGCCGCGCCCTGCTGCACCTGGATGGTGGGCAGGCCTTTTCGGTTCAGCCACTGGCTCTGCCCGACCTGCAGCATTTACCGGGACAGGAGGCGCTGGCTCAGCAGGCGGCGGTGGCGCTGTTTGTGCAGCGCGCTCAGGCGCAGCAGTCCGATTTTCGCCTGACCGAAGCCAACGCCCCGGTCATCGCGGAGATCTGCGCGCGCCTGGACGGCCTCCCACTGGCGATCGAACTGGCGGCCGCGCGCAGCCGTTTGCTGACTCCTCAGGCTCTACTGGCACGGCTCTCTCCGCGCCTGGCACTCCTCACCAGGGGGGACGCGACGCTGCCCGCGCGCCAGCAGACGTTGCGCAGCATGTTGCAGTGGAGCTATGACCTGCTGGATAGCTATGAGCAGCGCCTCTTCAGTTATCTCTCTATCTTTGTCGGCGGTTTTACGCTGGAGGCCGCCGAGCGTGTGTGTGGCGCATTGCTGCGCGATGAGCGGGACGCGGCGCTTCTGGATGGCGTGGATCTGCTGCTGGAGAAGAGTCTGTTGTATCTCGTGGAGCAGCCAGCGGGCGAGGCGCGTTTCTCCATGCTTGAGACAATCCGTGAATACGGCCTGGAATGTTTGCAGACCAGCGGACAACTGGAGGACGCGCGGCGGGAACACGCGCTTTACTACCAGGACCTGGCGGCCGCGGCGGGCGCGGATATCAGCAGTCCCGAAAAGGGGCGCTGGCTCGATCAACTGCAGCGCGAGCAGGATAACCTGCGCGCCGTTCTGAACTGGTTGCTTGAGCGCGGTGAGGCGGAGCAGGCCCTGAACCTGTGCAATGACTTGTTCTGGTTCTGGTGGACGCGCGACTACCCGAGCGAAGGGCGTATGTTTCTGGAGCGTGGGCTCTCCCTCATTGGGGATCGACTGTGCGCTACCCGGGGCTGGGCGCTGCAGACTCTAGGCATCCTGGTTAGCAACCAGGGGAACTTTGCCCACGCCGTAGAGCTCTGGCAGGCCAGCCTGGCCCTGTTCGAGCAGATAGATGGCACGCTGGGCAGCGGTTGGGCACTCAGCAATATTGGCATCGCTACCATGTACCAGGGGAAATATACGGAGGCGCAGCAGATCCTGGAGAAGAGCCTGGCCCTGTTCCGTCAACTGGACGCGCGCGGAGAGCGCAGTCCCGCGCAGATAGGATCTTTACCTGTGTCGGGCGGCGTGGCTTTTACCCTTCATCGCCTCGCCTCTATCGCCAATCTGCAGGGAGAGTATGCCCGCGCCAGTACACTCGCCTCGGAGAGCCTGGCGTTCTTCAGGACAACCGGAGATGGCCTTCGTATCTCCCCCATTCTGGAGATCCTGGCCGTGGCGGCCATCAACCTGGGCCAATATAGCCGTGCCCGAGCTTTTCTGGACGAAAAGCTCGCCCTCGACCGTGAGAACGGCGTCAAACGCATCATCGGCATTACGCTCATGCTGCAGGGTCAACTGGCCTTTCTGCAGGGCGAGATTGATCGGGCGCATGACCTGCTGACTGAGAGTATCGCCATCTTGCGAGAGATCGCATCGAACTGGCGACCGTCCCAGGATAACCTGGCCGAGGCGCTCTCCCTCTATGCCCGTGTCGTCGAGCGCCAGGGAGATCCGGTCCGGGCGCGAACCCTGCACGAGGAGAGCCTGGAGGCGGCGCGCCACATGTCCACTCCCCACATCCTCGCCTTCAGCCTGGAAGGGCTGGCCGCTATCGTAGCATCCCAGGGCAATCCCTCCTGGGCGGTCCGCCTTTGGAGCGCGGCCGAGGCCCTGCGCGCGAGCAGGGGAACGCCCCTGCCGGCCGCCTGGCGACCCGATCATGAGTGCGCCATCGCCATTGCCCGTGCCACCCTTCCCGAACAGTTGTTCTCCAACCTCTTATCCACGGGACGAACCCTCCCGCTTGAGCAGGTTCTCTCCGACCAGCAACCCGTTTTGCCATCACCAGTTGAGCAGGAGACCACCATCAAAGCGCCATCCCCCTCATCCCCTGGTGGCCTCTCTCCACGCGAAATAGACGTACTGCGCCTGCTGGCCCGTGGCCTCACCAGTGCCCGGATCGGCGAACAATTGACCATCAGCCAGGTCACGGTCAACGCGCACATACGCTCGATCTACAACAAGCTCGGCGTCAGCACCCGTATCGCCGCCACCCGCTACGCCATCGAACACCACCTCCTGTAGGTTCGGCCCTTGCGGCCGATTTCCGCTTCCCGCACGAAACGCCCCCATATGTTCGGCCCTCGCGGCCGATTTTTGTTCCCTCAATCACGTACGACACAAAAGAGACCCGCCACCGTGCGCCGGGCACGTGGTGCGGGTCCTTTCTGTGCCGTAATGGCGCTATTTTTTGACTCCGTGGACGGTGGTGACCGATGTGGCGGGCACCCATGCTTCACGATGGTTGTAGTTGATCTCATACCAGAGGTTGTCGGTGCCATCCTCATTGGTGGTGATGACGGACGCGAAGATGGAGTTGTTGGGAGCGTAGCCGATGACGGTGGCGCCGGTTGCTGGCTTGCCGTAGATCGGCACATCCTTGCCGTCGCTCGATGTCAGGGTCACCGGTGTGCCGTGCCCCTTTATTACCGCGTCGGGCGGCACGGCCAGCCAGGCCAGGTGCGCGTGCTGCACGATGCTGGATGGATTGCTATGCTCCTGGTCCGATTCGCCATACCAGATCTCGTACATCATGTTGCCAGTGCCAGCGGGATCTTTGACTTTGGCAAGATAATAGTAGCTCATGTTGCTCTCGACGTTGTTGGTCTCATCCGTGACGTCGGTCGGATCTACCAGTTGTGGAATAAGGCCCGATCTGGTGCTGGGACCATTGTACAGGTAGAAGAAATTGAAGTTGGCCGGGGTCTCGGTCCCGTTGCCACCCAGCGGGCGCGCCGCCGTTTTTGGCTTCAGGCTGATGATATGCGGATCGGTTGGGCCGTCCGCGAAGGGGATTCCCTGCTTGTGGATGAGATTCAGGTAGTAGGTCCAGAGCCAGTAGGGACCCGGATCAACGTGGTTGGTGGTCAGAATCGGCGATGGTACCGTGCCGTGCGATACCACGTGCTCGTGATCCAGTGGGATGTTGAACTTGTCCAGCAGGTAGGCGGTGAGCCTGGCCGAACCCAGATACTGGGCCGCGTTATACCACAGATAGCCAGTCGCATCCCAGCCGATATGCTCGATGCCGATCGAGTGCTGGTTATACCAGAAGTTGCCGACCTGGTAGGCCACGTCCTTATCATGCAAGAACTGGTAGACCGTGCCATCGGTATCCACCACGTAATGGATGCTGACGGCGCTATTGGGGTCCTGGAACACGTTGAACGTGCCCTCCAGCGACTCCTCGGTGTCGTGGATGACCACATAATTGACCGTCAGATCATCTGGTCGATTGGCATCCTCATAGGTACAATGGGGATAGCCGGCGGGCACGATATTACAGTCGAAGGTATTGGGATCGACGATACAATCGACTGCCCCCGGATAATCCACGTTGCCGTCGTTTTTACATCCCGGTGCCGTAGTGATGGCCTTCACCGGGGCGGCCGTTGACGTATTGGGCTGCACATGTTGTGGCGCGAGCGTAACGGTCTCACCGCTATCCGTCGGCGCGCTAAAGCCGCTATTGAGCAACTTATAGAGCGCGTCGGCATACATGATGGCCGTCGCGTGCGTCTCAGAATGGCTATATTGCGCGATCTCACCATACCAGTCCGCCAGCTTCGTAGGCTCCGTATGGCTGGGAGAGAGCTTGATCGCCTCATCCTTCAGCACGGCCGCGCCGCCGCGAATGTTCAGGGTGATATCGTTCTTCACTTGATCGGTCGATACGCCCAGCTTTTGAGCGGCCAGGGACAGCGTATCGGCGCGCTTATTCTGCATGAGGTGCATACAGCCGAAGCCATGGTCCAGGCTCGGTTTGCCTTGATGGTTGCTCAGGCGGCCCTCCATATAGCAGAGCCCCTTCAGCAGTTCCGCCGGAACGCCGGTCTCCTTAGAAGCCTGTGCGATCGCATCGTTAACGCTCGCATTCCCCTGAGAGGCCGCGGTAGCCGCATAGGCGCTGCTGCTCATCAGCCCGATAGCGGTGGAACACAGCAAACAGAGAAGTGAGGGGATTAACACGAAATACTTGAAATACAAAGATCGAGGAGATTTTTGCATCCGTGCAAAACCTTTCATTGATAGGTTCAAGCACACGTTTAAGGTACGCATGAACAAATAGCAATAGAAATGCCATAATCATGATTCTTTCATACAGAAAGCAGATCACAGTATCGAAAAGTAGAATGCCCGGCTCATACATAATAGTATAAAGACGCATCAACAATATGTCAACCAAAAACAGAAAATGAATAAATACATTCATAAGCCCCCGTAGGTGCTGGGCTTGCCCCAGCTTGGAGCCGTCAGGCGACCCCGTGCCCGGGCGCGCACGTTCCTCTTGTCTCCCCGCCTTCGGCGGGGAAGGGGATGGGGGATGGGTGGGGGACGCCCCCACGCCCCCGGCAGGAGGGCCTCGGCGGCCCTCCTGCACCTCCTGCCTGTGGTAGGGAGAGGGGGGAGGGATGGGCTTACAGGTATAGGTCTTTTGGAGCGGGGTCCAGGGGCGGCAGCCCATGGCGGGGTTTCAGGGGTGTCCCCTGATTTTCCCTCTCCTTGTGCCGCCGTCAGGCGGCACAAGCGGGTTCAAGGGGCAAGGCCCTTGAAAACCTATACTTGAAAGGACGCCCTCACGCCCCCGGCAGGAGGGCTGCCGAGGCTCTCCTGCCTCTCCTGCCTGTGGTAGGGAGAGGGGAGGAGGGATGGGTGGGGGACGCTCCCAGGCTCCGGCAGGAGGGCCGCTGAGGCCCTCCTACAACCATCCGCCTGCGGCGGGAAAGGGGTCGCTGGCCGTTTCTAAGCGGCCCAGGGGGCGGAACCTGTCTACACGGTGCCAGCGGTGCCCACCGAGGTGAAGTTCAGCGTGCCGCCGTTGCTCTCCTGGGCATTGACGTTGCCGGTCGCGCCCTGCCAGGAACCATTGGCGAAGCGGATGGTGTGCCAGAGGGCTTTATTCAGGCCGACCGCCCCCACCTGAAGATCACCGGCTACATTGGCGCAGTCAACATCCGAGAAGCGCAGACTCCCGCCGTTGCTCTGCTGATTGTTGACGTTGCCAAAGGAGGACTGCCAGGAGCCGTTGGCGAAGCGGATGGTATGCCAGAGGACGCCTTTTTCATCGGTCGCCGTTACATGCAGGTTCCTATCGATGGCGGCGCATCCTACCGAGGTGAAGCGCAGCAAGCGGCCGTTGCTCTCCTGATTATTGACGTTGCCAAAGGAGGACTGCCAGGAGCCGTTGGCGAAGCGGATGGTATGCCAGATGGTGCCGTTTCGATTGATCGCGCACACATGCAGATTTTCGCCCACGGTGGCGCAATCAACATCCGTGAAGTGCAGCAAGCGGCCGTTGCTCTCCTGATTATTGACGTTGCCAAACGTGGGTTGCCAGGAGCCATTGGCCATACGGATGGTGTGCCAGATGGTTCCCATGCTGGTCAGTGCCGCCACGTGCAACTTACTGCTCGTGGTGCCAGCGCAGCTCACATCACTGAAACGCAGCATCTTGCCATTGCTCTCCTGGTTATTGACGTTGCCGAAGAAGGGTTGCCAGGAGCCGTTGGCCAGGCGGATCGTATGCCAGATGGTTCCATCACGCGTTACCGCCGTCACATGCAGGCTGTCGAGGGCGCCCCCGCAATCGATATCGGTGAAGCGCAGCGTGCCGCCGTTGCTCTCCTGGGCATTGACGTTGCCAAACGCAGGTTGCCAGGAGCCGCCGGGATAGCGGATAGTATGGTAGATTCTGCCATCGGTTCCCAGCGCACAGGTCTGCAGGCGCGTCGTACCTATGGCGCGCTCGCTCATCTCCCACCGGGCTATTTCTCTCTCCTCCCAGCATGGTATCCTGGGGGCCACGGCGGCCTCGGCGACTGGCAGGCGACCGTCGAGCAGGTGCAATCCTACTACGCTCGCCCCCAGCACCAGTCCCTGCGTGAAAAGGGCCCGACGACCAATTGAACGCGGTGTGGCTTCAGCCACCCTACCATTCGAGCCGCTCCGCTCTTCGTGCTTCCCCAAAGAAGTATCCTCCGATGAAACCATTGACACGTTCCTCCTCACTTCTCCCATGGAGATGTTTATCTTTACATAAAAATGGGCTTTATCCTCTTACAGTTTACCTGTGCCTCAAAATAAACCTCATGCTCGGCATCGCAAGAAAATAAATAATGTCATGACCTCTACTACGCGCGATCCCTGTAATGGCAGTTAGCCCGCGTCGCGACTGGATTGGTCGCCCCTGTGAGGCAGGGCCATTTAAAAGTAGCGAACAGCGGGGTCAAGGGGCGGCTAGCCCCTTGCGGGGTGCGGGCGAGCATGCCGGGGGCATGATCAGTCCCCGCTCACTCCTCCCTCTCTCACCGCCGCCGAAGGCGGCGAGAAAAGACTTTTAAATGGCCCTGCCTGTGAGGAACATAATTTTGACAGATTCCAATTTAAGATGGCAGAATGGAGTGACAACGTCACGCGACGGAAGTAGCCCGAAAACTTTGGAGAGCGACGGAGTGTAGTTATAGCGCTTATATAGATCGAGCAAGAGGAGGACGCCGATGTCAGATGTCAGGGACGCCAACGTATCGCGAGAGAGGGCTTACCAGAATCGCATGAGCCAGCAGGAGGCGCTGGCATTGTGCGACACGCTTCCGAGCGTGGATATCGAGACCCTGACGGGCCTCTGGCGTGGCAGCGAGGTCTCGACCAACCATCCGATGGATGGATTGCTGGCAGCGTGTGGCTGGTACGGAAAAGAATTTATCGACCGCGACCATGTTCATCCGCTACAGTTCGCGGATCGGCGGGGAGTGCTCTTCGCCATCGATCCCCAGCGGCTCCCACTCTCCATTGGCCTCAAATTGCGCTTCTTGCTGCGCACCCCGCTGACGCGTCGGGCCGTGTTGCTGTTGCGTATCCTCCTGCAGACCCGGCGCACCCGAGCTCGCGTACGCATGCTTGAGTATCGCGGCAAGCTCAGCGCCACCATGATCTACGACAACCTTCCCATCTACGATACCTTCCGCCTCATCGACCACAATACCCTCCTCGGCATCATGGACTACAAAGGCATGGAGCAACCCTTCTTCTTTAAGCTGCGCCGTGTTTGAGCGTGCCCTGGCCTGGGGAACGCAGGCGTTCCCGCTCTCTGTTTTATGCGGATGCAGCAAGCGCGCAGGCGCGCACCTGTACTGGTATTCTTACTCACTTTCGGGGTAAAATAACTTCATTGCATGAGGTTTTCATCCTCACTACCCATGAAACAAGGATGACAGGATAGACGTTTGCCTATCTGTGAGTCTCCAAAGTTGACCAGGGCCTGGAAAAGAATAAAGTGGACATTTTGAAACTGGCTAACGACTTGCATCTCGGCCATGTCTAGTTCATTGAAGAGAAAATTTCTGGCAAAGTTACCCGGCGGAAACAACAGATCGCTGTTATTCAGGAGCAGGCCCAGGCGGGCGATACGATTATTGTCGGTGAATTATTCCGCCTGGGCCGAAGCATGCTGGAATGCATGGAAATCCTCTCCCTGGTCATGCAGAAAGGCATTTACATCTATGCAGTCAAAGGCAACTGGCAGATGCATAACCTCTTCTTATCAGCAAAAAGGAGCTCAGCAAGGGTATGCTTGCCCTGAAGCTTGAGAAAGGAGCAAAAAGCATCTATGAAACTTCTCGAAGCCAGCGCAGGGCGTGAGGCGGTCAAAGGGAGCGTCACGGTGTGGCGGCCCTGGCAGATCAAACAGTTCGAACTCTTCCAGGGAGTGGCCGTCTCTACCCCCTCTCGCCAGCTTTTGATTCAGGAGTACCTGATTATCTGCGCGCATTCAGGGACAGCGGACTTCCAGTACCGAAACGCTCGTTTCAGCGGCCCCCTCATCAATGGGACTCTTTGTGTCGTCGAGCCTGGAGAATCCTGGACCGGCCAGAAGAAAGACTTCACCTTCTATCGTCTCACAATTGATCCTGCCTGGCTGCAACAGTTCGCCACCGAACTGCTGCACAGGGAGAAGAGCTTGCCCCATTTTCCCAGCCAGACCTTCTTTGATCCGTCTTTGAGCCAGGCCGTGTATGACCTTGCGAGAAGATCGCAGGCTCCGGCTTCTCGTTTGCAACAGGAAGAGACGCTGTTGCACCTGGTGGCTTCGTTGCTGCTTTCCCATGCCGAAAATGCTCGCATACTACCTCAGTCGGGCAGGGAACACCCTGCTATCAAGCACACGAAGGACTATCTGCAAGCACACTACGCCCAGGAGGTGTCGCTGCAAGAACTGGGTGGTCTGGTACACATGAGCCCCTTTCATCTCGCTCGTGTCTTCCGCCAGGCCGTTGGCTTGCCTCCCCATGCCTACCAGACCGAGTTGCGCCTGGCGCGTGCCAGGACATTACTGGCACAAGGGTACGACGTGAGCTTTGTAGCCAGTGAAACCGGCTTTTTTGATCAATCGCACTTCACCCAGCAGTTTAAGCGCCGCTACCTGGTGACACCAGGAACTTACCGCAAAACCGCAAGATTTTCCTAGATCCCCTTGCTGAAGCAGGCTATTCTGGCAGCAGGACAGCGGTGAAGGCGGAAATTGCTCGTCCATCTGGTTCGTGCATTTCCCCTCGCGAAGACCGTGATGGGATTCGGAAGACCTGCGATCATCCAATCTATCACGGGGACTCAACATGGAGAGCAACTGTGCAATATTCGGGTCACAATGTGCTTTCCTTTCAGGTTATTCGACCTCGCTGTTCTCTCAAAGGCTCAGATACACCGTATGAGCAAGGAAACATCAATGAGCAAGGAAATATCAATGAGCAAGGAAATATCAATGAGCAAGCACGACCTCGACCGGCTTCTCATCGTTGGACCAAACGATGGTGAGTCGTTCTGGGTCGGCGGTCACCAGATCACGATCAAGGCCAGCAGCACAGACACCGACGGCCACTATGGGCTGATCGAGTCGCACGCCTCGGTGGGCGGCGGCCCGCCGCTGCACATCCATCACGGCGTTGACGAGGCCGTATGGATCATCCAGGGGCAGGTGCGCTTCCGCTGTGGTGAGCGGGACTTCACTGTCGGACCGGGCTCCTTCGTGCTGCTGCCGCGCGACGTGCCGCATACTTTCCTGGTCGTCGGCGACCAGGACGCTATCATGCTCGGCCTGCTGACACCAGGCGGCAGTGAGCGTTACTTCGCCGACATCGGCGTGCCAGTCACCTCACCCACTCCTCCCCCGCCGGGGCCGCCGGACCCCGAGGTCATTCGGCGTGCCGACGAGAGATGGAACACCGAGTCGGTGGTCGGACCGCCGCTGAGGCCCAACAACTGACACGATTGACGGTCTGACTACCGCACTTCCCAACGGCCAGCGAACCCCCCCAGAGCTTTATCTCCCCCTTCTCCCCAGTAGGAGGTGTAGAAGGGCTCGTCGCCCTCCTGGCTGGGGCCAGGGGGTGTCCCCCAGTGTTTTCCCTCCCCCCCTCCCTCTCTCTCCAGTAGGAGGTGCAGGAGGGCGACGAGCCCTCCTGCGGGGGCCAGGGGGTGTCCCCCAGTGTTTTCTCCCCCCTCTCTCCAGTGGGAGGTGCAGGAGGGCGACGAGCCCTCCTGCCGGGGGTCTGGGGGTGTCCCCCAGAGCTTCCCTTCCCCTCTCACTCCCGAGTAGGAGGTGCAGGAGGGCGACGAGCCCTCCTGCCGGGGGTCTGGGGGTGTCCCCCAGAGCTTCCCTTCCCCCCTCACTCCCGAGTAGGAGGTGCAGGAGGGCGACGAGCCCTCCTGCCGGGGGTCTGGGGGTGTCCCCCAGGCTTTCCCTCCCCTCTCTCCCCGCCGAAGGCGGAAATAAAAGGCATGTTATACCTATAACGTATCCTTCTGGATTAGTTTTTACTTAGTTTTAAACGAAACGCTATCAAAAATAATTGGAACTCAAAAAGTACTATACTCTCTTGTTTTATGTATGATTATATAGCAAACTAAGAATAGCATATAAAAATCTATTTGATGATCGAACGATAGAAATGTAAAGCTTTGTAGCGTGAGGAGTGACTGTGTATGGATAGCAAGCGCCCATCTCCTTTAGAGGACAAAAATAGCCAGAATGGCCATAATAGAGATACTAACTGGCATCCTCCACTGGATCAGCAGGGTCAGTCGACCAGTTCGATGAAGGCACTGCGCGTATGGTATGAGATCGCGACCCCCTCTGATGTGGCGGCGAAGCCTTCCTTTGCCACTCACGATAAGCAGCGCCGCCTCCGGCTTGCCAGCGTAATTCTGCTGCTCATGCTGGTGGTTCTGCTTGCCTTTATTCGTCTCGCGCTCCTGAGCCGTAATCCACTGCTCTTCCCCATTATCCTGGCGGGCATTGCTATCTGCCTGCTGACGATCTTCCTCAATCGTCGCGGGCATGTGACCGTAGTCGGCATACTGAGCGTTATCACCATCAATGCCGCCATCATGCTTAACCTGTTGAGCTCGCCATCTGGCCTGCTGACCATGAACGGCTTCCTCACCTTCGATCTCCTCGTCTTCTCAGAGCTGCTCGCGGTCTCCCTGCTCCCGCCGGTCAGCGTCTTTGTGGTGGCGGCCCTCAACATCGGCTGTATCTGCGCGGACCTCTTCCTGCAGGCGCACGCCCCGGACCTCGCGCACCTATGGGCCCAGGAATCATACACCCTGCTGGTGCGCCCCATCGCCCTGCAGGTGGTCGTGGCTGTCGTCACCTTCTTATGGGTACGCGGAGCCCTGCGCGCCTTCAGACGCGTTGACCGCATCCAGGAGGTTGAGCGCCTGCAACTCGCTCTGGCCGAGCAGAAGCGTGACCTGGAGGTGGGCATCCAGCAGATCCAGCAGACCCTGACCGAAGCCGCCAACGGCAACTTCACCGTACGCGTCCCGCTGGCGCAGGAGAACGTTCTCTGGACCGTTGCCTCCTCGCTCAACACCCTGCTGGCGCGTCTGCAGCGCTCCAATCAATCCGAATACGAGCTCCAGCGCATTCGTAGCGAAGTGCAGCGCCTTGTCAACAGCATCGACGAGGCCGAGGCCAGGCGTATGCCACCGCGCCTCTCGCCCACCGGCACCCTGCTCGATCCGCTCCTGAAGAAGCTGGCCGCTCGCCCACCCTTCCAGTCCGTCCCCGACCCCGACCGCCCGGCACGCACATGATCCCTCCAACGTAGGTGGCGGGCTCGCCCCGGCTTTCCCGCACCCGGCCGACCATGTTCCACCGCCGACGACCGGCCCTTAGCGGCCAAAGAATCTCTGGGTGAAGGTGGCGACGAAGCTCACCTCGATAAAGAGGCCGATGATCCCTTCGTAGGCGGAGACGGCTGTTTCCGGATTGGCCAGCGAGTAGGTGCCGGGGAGGAAGCCGCGACCGTGAAACGAGGTAATGCTGAAGATGAGCGCCTCGTGGTCGGAGAGCCCGCCGGTGGCATGATAGACGATGGCGAAGGCGAAGATGGTGACGAGGTAGATGGCCAGGCTGCGCTCCGGCTTGTAGCCATAGCCGGCCAGTAGATCGAGGAACCAGGAGAAGAGATATGAGGCGCCCGCGTGCAGCCTGCCCCATATATCAAGTAGGAGCCGCCTGATACCCGTGTGTCCCGCCTGTTCCTCGGAGAAGATGCTGGTGCCCCAGGCCAGGTAGCGCAGGAGAACCACGCGCTGCAAGACCAGGGCGCGATAGGCGAAGGGCATGGCCTCATCGTTCATCCCCTGTGAGCGCATGGCGTGGGCCAGCTGACGGTTAGCACGGGCGGCGCCCTGATAGCGATCCAGGTTCCGCTGCTTCTCCTTGATGGTCTTCTTGCTGTCCGCGCGGATCGAGAATGTTCTTGCCAAAGCTTCATCACCCAGACGCGGCATGCGGCGCCAGTTGATCAGCGACAGGTTGCAGTCGTTCCAGTGGATATCCGCCAGCAGCGCGCATCCCCAGTATGTATCATGGAGCGTGACCTTTTCGAGCAGCGTCGCGCTATCGAAATGGACATAACGTAGATCCGCCCCGGGAAGTCTGGCCTTGCGTAGATAGGCCCCTTCCATGTGTGCATACATCAGGTTGGCCTTCTCAAGGTGTGCGCCGCGCAGATACGACTCCTCTAAGCGGGCCTGGAAGAGGATCGCCTGCTCCAGATTGGTGAAGCGTAGCGAGGCATGTTGCAGACAGGCGCCGCGCAGGAGCGCTCCCTCAAGATGCGCCTCGCTGAGATTGGCGTGCTCCAGGTGGATGATCGCCTGCTCCCGTTGCTCATTCGTGGTCGCGACCCACTCCGGCTGTGTCAGCCCACCTCGCAGACCGGCCAGGGGCAGGCCGCGCAGATCGGCGCGCCGCAGGTCAGCCCCGCGCAGATCAAGCCCCTGCCGTTGCCGCTGGTTGACATCGCTCCAATCAACCGGGCCGCGTCCCTGCTCATGATTTACCAGCAGCCATTCGACATCGGCGCGCGTCAGCCTGATATCTTTAAATGGATAGATGCCCTGCTGAACGTCGGCCACCATGGCCAGGCGCTGCCGCAAGAACTCCTGACGCGCTGTGTCAATCTCCGCTTCCCTGCGCCATGCGGGGGGCACAGGAGGAGGCTGAGTTCTTTCAAGTGATTGTTCCTGCTGATTCATCTCTTTTCAATCGCACGGATACCCCTGCATTCATGCATGGGGAGGAGTGCGCTTCCTTTGGTATAACTATAGCCATCACTGTGATGCACCATTCGGCAGAAACGATAGCTGATTCCCTGGATCGTCTGGGTCGATGTCACAATAGTAAATGATCCGCTTGAACGAACTGCTACACGCCCGATATACGTGCCTTTCTTGATGCCAGTCGTCACGATGGCTTTGATGATGTCTCCCGTCTGGAAGCCTTTGACTTTCTTGTTGCCTTTGGCTGATGTGCGTGGGAAGCCATAGCGATCGGGACGGCACATCTGGCGTGAACCATGCCCTGTGGCAGTGATCAGTACCGGCACGATATCCTTTACGATCAGGACATCAGGCGTACTCTTGCCGACGTTGGCAGCATCTAACCAGTGCGTCTTCTGGAATGCTCTTGTCGTTCGATTGAACGTTGTCAAACCGCCGGAACCACATTCAATCGGGAGTCCCGTGGCCTTGAGTCTCTCAAAAAGCGCCCACCTCGTGGCGTTGACGGCGGCTGCATCCTTGAGAGGCTTCTTGGCCTGGGACTGGATACGCTTGAGTACCTCCGGTTTCTTTTTGAGGAATACCGCTATATCGAGCGTCCCTTTCGCTGTATTACACGCTTCACAGGCCAAACACAGATTTGAAATGCGATTGGTGCCCCCATTGGCACGTGGCTGTATGTGCTCTATCTGCAATGGCATGTCTTTCGATCCGCAATACGAACACGTTCGGTCCCACTTCTCCAGCAAATAGTGTCTGATCTCATATCCTGCGAGCGTTCCTTGTTGATATTCAACGCCGGACACCTCTGCATTCTGCATCAGTTGCATATCAAAGCGGACCAACTCCATACTGATGGCAGTGATACGACAAGAGCGAGACATCCGATTGACCCAGGTGAGCACGTTGGCAATGCGGCTTTCTAAGGATGGTGGGAGCCACCCCTTTTTCTTGTTCTTGCGATTATTGAACCGTGGTTTTCTGTATCGGGTTTTGCGTTGCCGACGAGATCGGCGCACCGTTCGACGATCATCAAGGGCGGCTTTAATCTTCTGTCCTCGATGCGATAACTCGGCAGCAAAGACCACCTCACCTGTGGCATCGTTGACAATCGCAAGACCAGTTGTCTTCGAACCAGGATCAAGCTTGATGCGTAGTGGCTGTACTGCTGGCTCCTGTACTTCAATTTTTAGGATGATCGTAAAGGGATAGCGTTTAAACACGGCTGCTTTCCCCTCGGAGAGCAAGATTCGTGCTCGTCCTGGGTGGACCGGATTCAATGGTCGCTGATAGGTATCTACAACGAATACGTTGGACATTGGTTGTTGCCCCTTTCAGAGCCTCCGTTTGCACGGGTAATGTGTGCCTCGCTAAAGTTATCGAGTGGTTTATCGCCAACGACACTGAG
The DNA here is from genome assembly GCF_003967515.1 of Dictyobacter aurantiacus. GTDB lineage: Bacteria > Chloroflexota > Ktedonobacteria > Ktedonobacterales > Ktedonobacteraceae > Dictyobacter > Dictyobacter aurantiacus. Next base: position 4,963,018 of record NZ_BIFQ01000001.1, read on the forward strand.
TTAACCCTTGTACCTCTGTTTAATCGCTGACCGTAGCGGGCAGAGCTGGCATGCACCCTGTCGTACCTCATTTCACTCGTAACGTAGGTTGTCTTTCAAACCTCAAGCTGGTCAGGTAGGCTTACCGAAGCAAGCCCCTAGCTTTAGCTATGGGGTTCCTGACTCGCATCCATTGCTGCGTTTTTTCTATCAATATGATAATGCATACTCAACATTAACGTCTAGAATTTGGATCATATAACAAGAAAAGCGATCACACAGGTCCGTTTTTATCGGCGATTGTACTCGTGACCGGGTGCCTGATGGCGCGATAGCCGAGCAGGTTGAGGATGGGCGAGGTGATCATGGTGGTGACCAGGGCCATCAGAACCAGGATGGCGAACATGGTGGAGGAGAGGATGCCCATCTCGTAACCGACATTGAGCACGATCAATTCGACCAGTCCGCGTGTATTCATCAAGAAACCCAGAACGAGCGAGTCTCGCCACGCTTCGCCCATCAGGCGCACCGAGAACGTGCCGCCACAGATCTTGCCGAAGCAGGCGATAGAAATGGTCAGGCCGCAGATCAGCCAGATGCCAGGGGATTGCAGCTGCCCGAGCTGGGTGCGCAGTCCGCTGATGACAAAGAAGATGGGCAGGAAGAGCAGATTGTTAAGCTTATCCATGTCGTGGAGCTCTTTGCTCAGCGCGCCCTCGCGCGGCATGATGATCCCGGCGATAAAGGCGCCAAAGACCGGATGGATGCCGATGGCATTGGTGATGAAGGCGGCCAGCAGCAGCAGGGTCAGGCTGATCGCTATCTGGAGCGACTGCGAAGAGATGACCGTCACAAGCCGTTTCAACAGTGGTTGCACGCCCAGCAGCATCGCGGCGAGAAACAAAATCGTCTCCCCGACGGTCAGGGCCGCTGTTGAGAATAGCTGTGCGTGAGAGGTGGAGGCGATAATCGCCAGCAGGCACCAGGCGACGACATCACCGGCGGAGGCACAGGTAAGGGCGAGCAGGCCGATCCTGGAGTGCAGCATGTCTTTTTCCGCCAGCAGCCGGGCCAGCACGGGAAAGGCCGTGATCGACATGGCGGTCCCCACCAGCAGAGAAAACGTCAGCGCGCTGGTATGTGGCCCCGCGAAGGCCGGATAGAGTCCCCAGCCTAAGAGGGCGCCGAGCACAAAGGGTAGCAGCATGCTATTCAGCGATGCCATGGCGGCCGTGCGGCTCTGGCGCAGCATCTGCCCGGTATCCAGGTGCGCCCCCAGGGCGAACATATACAGGATCAGCCCGATGTCGCCCAGCACCTGCAGCGTGGACAAAGCACTTGCCGGAAAGAGCTGCGACTGCAGACCGGGAATGAACAATCCTAAGAGCGATGGACCCAATGCCAGTCCGGCCAGGATTTCACCGATGACCCATTGCTGGCCAATCAGACGACAGAGGAAGCCCGCGACCTGCACCGTAATCAGAATCACGATCAGCTCCATAAGAATCTGCCCTGTGAGCATGAAGCGAGTCCTTTCCTTTTCAACGCATCAGACACCATCATGTAAGATCATCTATCTGTACGCTGAGCCCCGCTCTTTTTCCGCCATCGTGTTACCCTTTCGTATAACTCATAGGAGAGAAGAAAAATCGGTCATTGGAATCGAATGCATGGATGTTGCATATTAATGTGGGTGAGGGGAAATCTATGATATTGAAGAAAACAAGAAGGGAGAAAACGTGTTGGCAAAGCCGCAATCCTATGCCGCCTACGAGGATACATTTCCGTGTTCTGGCCAATACGATATCAAGAATGTTGATCTCATCTCGGTCTCTCGCTGTCCTCTGACTTTTAACACGCATATGTAAGCGGAGAGGCTCCGATTTTTGGGACTCTCCGCAATGATGATGTCAAAATGAGAATCAGCCTTCAATGGGTTCGATGGCGTCGCCAATCTGAATCACGCCGTCGGCGATAATCTGAGCATGCAATCCTCCGCGATGAATGAGCGTTGATAGTAGCGGCTTCTTGCCGGTCACCTCTACCAGGTGCTGACATGGCTCACAGATCTCGACGCCACGCAGCAGGGCTGAACCAACCCGAAAAGTCTGCCCGATCAAGTGCCCTAGGGGCACTCCCCGTGTGATAATGTTGCGCCGCGTTTCTCCGGGTTCCAGAACAAGATGATGATCGCGCTCTAGCCGTTCGAGTACTTCGGCCTCGATCAGCGAAATCTCGCGCAACGGGCCCGTAAACCAGGAGTAGAAGCCCTCCCCTTTGAAGTAACGATCTCCTTCCAATCCTTTCCCTGCCACGGCTCTCACCATTTGCAGGGCCTGCATCGGCGCGCCCACTGTATCGGCAATATGTATAGAGATGACATTTCCAGTCCACATATAAAAACCTTCCTATTTCTGCTTCTCACCAGGAAGCAAAGGGAACAAAAAAGCCGCGAGTCACGAAGACCCACGGCCTGCCTAAACAATGATAGATTAACCAAAAAGCAAATGACCGTGGATGCGTGTTTATGCATACCCACGGTCTAAAGTCAGCTAAGGAATGATTGAGCCTGTTCTCCTATATATAGAAAAAGGCACCCTCTAGAAAAGGGCAGAATCCACCCGTGGGCATGTCTGCCACGGATTATCTCCCGCCATTTCAACAGGCATCAGAATCTCCTTATCGCGATACAGGTCAAGAATATCCCTTTATTAGTGTATACGTGCCAACCTCATCCTGTCAATTGTCTGTTTTCACATGCGAAAACGCCTTGCCTCGAAGGCCGTTCCCATAATGATTGATGAACATACCTCCCGTAAGTACTTTGTCAAACTTTGTTTGATGGATTGTTCGACCGCTACGCGGGCGAGAGGGGGAGGAGTTGCCGGGGGCACAGCCCCCGAACCCCCAGTCAAGGGGCTAGCCGCTTGATCATGCCCCCGGCATGCTCGCTTGCATCCCCGCTCCCCCATCAAATGAACTTTAACAGAGCAGTAGGTTCAACCCTTGCGGTCGATTTCCCCTCGTCTCGCGACGATGTTCCTATCAACCGCCATGAACAGGATCGTGAGGCGTGGTCCCCGAGGCGGCCTGGATGATTTCGTGCAGGCGGCAGGGGTGCAGGGGCATCTCGCGGATGCGGACCTTCCAGGGTGAGAGCGCGTCGTCGATCGCGGAGGCGAAGAGGGCCGCCACCGGGATGGTCCCGGCCTCGCCGACCCCTTTGATGCCCAGCGGGTTGAGCGGCGAGGGCGTCTCGATATGCTCGACGGTAATGTCGGGGATCTCGGCGGCCGTCGGGATGAGATAGTCCATGAAGGTTGCGCTGAGCGGCTGCGCCGTCTCATCGAAGACGAGGCGCTCGAAGAAGGCGCCGCCGATCCCCTGTGCCACGCCCCCATGCACCTGTCCCTCTACGACCAGCGGATTGATCAGCCGGCCGCAGTCGTGGACGGCGACATATTTGACGAACGAGACCATGGCGGTGCGTGGATCAACCTCGATGATCGCCCCATGGATGCCGCTGGCGAAGCTGCCGTGCGGGGGACTGTAGAAGCCGTCGGCCTCCAGACCGGGGCCGCCGCGCTCGGATGGCAGGGCGGGTCCCGGCCGGGCGGCGGCCAGGTTCATGGCGGCCAGCGTACGCGCGCTCTCACCATAGGTGTAGCGCAAGGGATTGGCCTTGATGGCCAGCTGTCCCAGCGTCAGCGCGCGCTGCGGGGTCCCTTTGACAAAGGCCTTGCCACCCGCTAGCTCGATATCCTCGGGTAAGGCCTCAAGCAGTTCGGCGGCCAGCGTCCGCACCTTTTCTCGTACCTTGAGCGCCGCCAGGTGGACCGCCGAGCCGGCGATGGTGGCGGCCCGGCTGGCGAAGGTGCCGACGCCCCAGTAGAAGGCCTGCGAGTCCCCTTCCGTCACCAGCACATTTCCTGGCTCGATCCCTAGTTGTTCGGCCACGATCTGCGCGAAGACCGTCTGATGGCTCTGCCCCTGCGAGGTGACGCCGGTAGAGACGAAGACGCGGCCATCGCTCTCGACGCGCACGTGTGCCCCCTCATATGGCCCGATCGAGGTTCCCTCAACGTAGTAGCCAACGCCGAGTCCCAGGTAGCGGCCCTGCGCGCGAGCCTGTGCCTGCCGTATCGCGAAGCCGCCGTAATCAAGCAGCTCCTTGAGCTTATCCAGCGCGGCCTGGTAGTTGCCGCTATCGTAGCGTGTCGGTCCGCCATCCTGGTAGACCAGCCCAACGTCCCAGGGAAACTCCTCGGGCCGGATGAAGTTGCGCGCGCGCACCTCCAGTCGGTCCATGCCCAACTCGCGGGCGATGCGATCCATGATGCGCTCCATCACGAAGACCGCGTGGGGGCGCCCGGCGCCACGGTAGGGGCTCACCGGCACCTTGTTGGTGTAGAAGACGCGGCAATCGCTGGCGTAGTGCTTGAGTCGATAGGGTCCCGGCAGCGAACAGGCGGTAATAATCGGTACCATAATTCCGTAGGGCGTATAGGCGCCGGTATCGTGCTGGAAGACATCGCGTACGGCGAGCAGCTGACCCAGGTCATCGAAGGCGTACTCCACCTCGTGCAGCTGGCCGCGCTCCTGATTGGTCGAGATAAAGTTCTCGCGCCGATCTTCGATCCACTTGACGGGCCGGCCCAGCCGCATGCTGGCCAGTGGCGTTAGCACCTCCTCAGGATAGAAGAGCATGATCTTGGGACCAAAGCCGCCGCCGACATCGGGGGCGATCACGCGCACCTTGTGCTCCGGCAGGTGGAAGATGGCGGCCAGCCCGTTGCGCAGCGGGATCGGTGCCTGTGTTGAGATCCAGCAGGTCAGCATCTGCTCATAGCGATCCCAGCGCGCCACGATGCCGCGACACTCCAGCGGCATGGCCGCGCCGCGTTCCATCTCGAACGTCTCGCGTATCACATGAGGCGCGCTGGCGATCACTTTATCCGGACAGCCAACGCTCTGTACCAGGTGGGCCGCCAGATTGCCCGGAACGTCTTCGTGCACGAGCGGGGCCTCGGAGGCCGATGCCACCGCCAGGCTATGCACGGCGGGCAGCGGCTCATACTCCACATCGACCAGGCCTAGTGCGTCCTCGGCCAGATAGCGGCTCTCCGCCACCACAAAGGCGACGGCCTCTCCCACATAGCGCACATCGTGGGTAGCCAGGGGAAGCTGCGTGCGCGGCTGCGTCAGCGCCTGGTGCGGGATCAACAGTGGCGACGGCTCCAGCACCTCGCCCAGATCGGCGGCGCTCAGCACCATATGTACGCCCGGCAGAGCGCGGGCCGCCCGCGTATCGATGCCCCTGATCTTTGCCCGCGCGTAGGGACTGCGTAGCACAGCCGCGTGCAGCATCTCCGGCAGATCGATATCATCGACATAGGTCCCCTCTCCCCGCAGCAGGCGCGGATCTTCATTGCGCCGCACAGGAGCGCCAAACCAACGCGTCGCCATACCTCACCCCTTTCCTTTGAACAACGCACCCCCGTTGGCGAGGATGCCCCCGGCATCCTCAACCGGGCTTGCTCCGGCTTGGAGCCGAAGGCGACCCCGTCCCCGAACACCCACGTTCCATCAACGCAAAATTGTATCATCCGCCATGTAAACCGCCGCGAGTTTGACCGCTTCCACGATATTCTGATAGCCCGTGCAGCGGCAGAGGTTGCCGGCCAGCCCATGCCGGATCTCTTCGTCCGTCGGCGTGGGATGTTCGCGCAGCAGCGCCTGCACCGAAACGATGATGCCGGGCGTACAGAAGCCGCACTGCAGAGCGTGCTTCTCCTGAAATGCCCGCTGAATCGGGTGCAGCGGCTCCTGTGGCCCCGCGAAGCCCTCAATCGTCGTCAGCTCCATCCCATCGGCCTGCACCGCCAGCATCAGGCAAGAGCGCACCGGCTCTCCCTCAAGAAGGACCGTACAGCAACCGCAGACGCCATGCTCGCAGCCAACATGGGTCCCCGTCAGGTGCAGCTCATGGCGCAGAAAATCCGACAGCAGCAGGCGCGCTGGCACCCGCCGCTCATAGCGCCGACCATTCACGCTCACACCCACCGAAAATGTCTCATCTTCCACGATTACGTCCCCCCTCGTAGGCGGCATAGGATTGCTGCGGTTTTCAAACCGGAACAGCGATACATAGGCCGCAATCCTATGCCGCCTACGGGATCGTTTTCGTGTTCTGCCAACACTTTTACCCCTTCTTCTTTTCTTCAATATTATGCGGTCGATTATTCCTTCCCCGCACGATCACGCCTCATATGTTTGGAGGAGGGAATTGTGCGGGGAGGGAAATCGACCGCAAGGATCGAACCTACGTTTTATGCCACGCGATTTGTAGGGCGCGCCTGGTCGCCTCGGCTACCAGGGCGCGTCGATAGGTCGCTGTGGCGTGGATATCATTGAAATCGTCATCGACCAGACTTTCAGCCATGCGGGCGGCCGTCTGTAGTGTCGCCTCATCAAGCGTCGTTCCGATCAGCATACGCTCGATCTCGTGGCCGCGTATCGGGGTGGGGGCGATGCCAAAATAGCTGATGCGCGCCGATTGACACGTGCCCCTGGATGTAGCGCATACGATCGCGATGGCGCCCGCCAGCGCGTAGTCGCCGGACCGGCGCGCGAACTCGATGCAGGACCAGCCAGCCTGTGGCGTCAGCCAGGGGAAGCGCACCTCCGTGAGTATCTCGCCTTCCTCCAATGAGGTGGTGAGGTGATCGGTAAAGAGGCGATCGGCCCCGATAACGCGCTCGCCGGAACTGTTGCGCGCCACTACCTCGCCATCCAGGCAGGTCAGTAGCGCCGGCAGCTCGGCGGCCGGATCAGCGTGGGCGATGCTGCCCGCTATGGTGCCGCGATTGCGGATCTGCATATGTCCGATATACTTGATGACCTCTACCAGCAGTGGATGTCGCCGCCTGACTATCTCTGCTCGCTCGACGCTGCGCTGACGTGTAAGGGCCCCGATCGCCAGGTAGCCCTTCCGATCCTCCATATAATCCAGTCCGGCGACGCGATTGATATCGATCAGGTATCGTGGAGCGGCCAGGCGCATGTTCAGGACCGGGATCAGGCTCTGCCCGCCCGCTAATATCTTCGCATCCGGGCCGCATTGATCTAACAATGCCAGGGTTTCAGCCAGGGCGCCGGGCGCGCGGTACTGAAAAGGCGCAGGTTTCATGCCTGGTCCTCCAGGAACTGCAATCGGCTCGCCAGTATATCCGCCATGGGCGCGACCCATGACAGCAACTGCTCATCCGCCATCGCCGCACCCACACACTGCAGGCCGAGTGGTAGATTATTGGCCGCCAGTCCCGCCGGCACCGTAATCGCTGGCAGCCCCGCGTAGGTCCAGGGCAGATTCATCAACGGGCTGCCAGTCGAGTCCAATCCTTCAGGGGCTGGACCCGGCGTTGCCGGGGTGACCCAGAGATCGATGCCTGCCTGTTTCATGAGAGTTTCTATCATCTCGCGCAGCCTGGCACGCCCCTCACGTTCTTGCCTGAGCTCTTCGTCACTCACCGTCTGCCCTTCGCGAATCGCGGCCAGGGTTCGTGGCCGATAGAGCGCTTCATAGCGTGTGAACCACGGGGCATGCACGCGGGCCATTTCCGCGAACACCATGCGCATATGCTGACGATTGATTTTCTCTATGTCAGGGAGCACAGGTATACGGCGGATGCGATACCCCGCCTTTTTTAGCAGCGTGAGCTGTTCTTCGAAAGCAGCCAGGGCTTCAGCGGACGCCTGGGCAAGATAGAGTCCATCAGAAAGGGGTGCACCCAGGACAGGTAAAGACTCAACGCGAACGCTATCCTCACCGCGCCAGTCGCGGCACAGCAGCGGTGCGACATAAGAGCAGTCCGCCACACTCTGCGTGAAATAGCCCACATGTTCCACCGAGTCCGCGCAGCGCACCAGCCCATCGATGGGGATGCGCCCATAGGTTGGCTTGAAGCCGACGATGCCACAGAATGCCGCCGGGCGAATCGTCGAGCCGATCACCTGCGTCCCCAGCGCCAGCGGACACATTCCCGCCGCCACCGCCGCCACCGAGCCGCTGCTGGAGCCACCGGGCGTATGATTCAGGTTGTGGGGATTGCGCGTCTCTCCCGGCTCAAAATAGGCGAACTCGGTGGTCACCGTCTTGCCCAGGATACAGGCCCCGGCCTCTCTGAGCGCGCGTACGCACGATGCTTCCTCGCCCGCGAACAGCTCCGCCGGCAGACGCGATCCCGCCCGCGTCGGAAATCCATCGACCCGAAAAGTATCTTTGATCCCGACCGGGATACAGTACAGCGGCGGACGGCTGGCGGGATCAGGATAACGCCGCTGCAGCGCGGCCACCTCGGCCTGTAAGCGGCCCCGGCGATCCTCTTCCGGCAGCAGCGCGTGCACCTGTGGATCGACCGTATCGATCCACGCGCACAGGGTATCGATATACGCCACCGGGTCCATCTGACCACTACGAAGCGCGGCCGCGGTCCCCATCAACGATGCCGAATGAATCACGGGCGAACCTCCTCTTCTCTCCTACATCTAGCATACAAAGAAGCAAAAATGCATATATAACCACAAGAAATAAACAGGAGGCATGATATAATGATAATAAAGGATATCACACACACACACCAATTATATGGAACCCGTATCGTAGGTGCCGGGCTTGCCCCGGCTTTGTCGCCGTAGGTGCGCCCCTTGCGGGCGCTTGTCGCGAAGCGACCCCGTTCCCGGGAGTTCACGTCTCGCCATGGGTGCCGGGCTTGCCCCGGCTTGTTGCGTGGGAGGAGGAGGATACAAGATGATGCCACCGGTTGATTTAAGCCATATGCGCGTGCTCGATCTTTCGCAGAACTGGGATATGCACACACCGGGCTTCGCTACCTATGAGGGGCCAACCATTAAATGGATCAAGCGCGTCGCCTTCGACAAAGTCGGTGGTCAGCATATCTCCTCGACGCTCCATGTGGGAACACACCTCGACGCGCCGCTGCACTTCATTACCAATGGACAGGACATCGGCAGCATTTCGCTGGACAAGCTGGTCGGCCCTGCCGTCGTCGTGGACCTGGAGGCGCTCGGCATCGGCGACTATGATATCTATACCTCAGAGCATTTTGAGCAGTGGGAGCGCAAGACGGGCCAGCGCATCCAGCCCAACGATATCGTGGTCGTCCACACCGGCTACCACAAGTATTATCCCAGCAACTGGTACGGCGACAGCCAGCCGGACGAGACGCGCTACTTCATCAAGCATCCCGGCCCGACGCGCGAGTTCGCCAACTGGGTCCTGGAGCGCAAGATCTCCTGGTTCGCCATCGACGCCGGCTCGATGGACCATCCCATGAACACCGTTATCCGCAAAGTGCGCCCCGACCTGGCAGCCAAATGCGCCCACAAGCTGGGCCGGCCCCTGGAAGAGATCTGGCCCGACGATGACCTGCAGCTCATGCACTACGACATGTTCCCCCACGGTGTCTTCCACGTCGAAAACGCCGGCGGCATGATCGACGAGATCCTCGATCAGCGTGTCTGGATCGGCTGCTTCCCCTGGAAATTCAATGGCGGCGAGGCCGCCTTCTGCCGCCTCGTCGCCTTCGTCAACAATCAACGCTGAGCCTTTTTGTGATACCTACGGCAGCGCCTCTACATTAATAAGGGAGAGCGTGTTGGAATTAAAGTTTGTCAGGTAGAGTGTTTGCCCACCCGGCGTACCTGTTAGCTCTCTGGGAAAGGCCCCCACGGTGATTGTTCCCAGTTGAGCGGGACGACCGGCCAGCGCGCTTTTCGCGTCAAGGATGGTCAGCGTCGACGGTGCCATGGGATCATTCGTTGCGCTTTGCGAGTTGGTATTGTTGATCCGATTTGAGTTGGTGACCACAACTTTGGCATCATTATCGGCGAGGATAATTCCGGTTGGCGCGGAACCAACCGGGACAGATGCCAGCAGGGCGTGGTCTGCATGGCCGCGCAGCTGTGCCGTATTAAATGCCAGCACCTTATTGCTCCCCTGCGCCGTCACCCACGCTACCGTCCCCGACGACGAGAGCGCGACCCGTACCGGTCCACAGCCGGCCGCCGCATGGGCCAGCACCGCATGGGGAAGATCGTGCGGCACGCGGGCGATATCAATCACAGCGAGCGATCCCTGTGGATAATCGCCACACATTCTTCTATCTCCAGATGTGTCATCGGTATTGATGCGACTGGTCACATAGAGATAGCGATTATCGGACGAGATGGCCATGCCGACAGCCCCGCTATTCATATTCAGCGGCCCATTATTGACCGGGATCTGACCGGCTACAGCACCCGAACCAAAGTCATGCTGACGAACACGCTGAAGATCGAGCACGCCAACCGTCCCATCATTCTCATTGGACACGAATGCGTAGCGATCATCGCCAGCAACGACGACTTCTATGGCCTCCTTTACCACCGCCGCGTTACTGTGCACCTGACTGTCCTCCTGGATCGTGCCCAGAATAGCGCCTTGCGCGCCCACCCTGGCCTGCGCGACATCGATAACGGCGACGCCAGTCACGTTCGCCACCAGTAGCAGCCGATTATCATGCGTCAGAGCCATGCCTAATGGATGATAAGGAAGAGCAATTGTGCGCAGCAGACATATGTTGGTTCCCTGCTTCTGTAAAACAGCCAGGCTGCCGCTCCCCAAAAGACCGTTAGAACTATCCAACGATACAAAGATCCACTGCCCATCGCTGGTGATGGTGCTTGCAAAAGGATGGCCGGGCACCGCGACAGTAAGCGGAGAACTTGATGGCTTATAGGCCGTACTTACGGGAAGGGGCATACAGGATGTCGCGTGCGCTGGATGATTCGTTGCAGCACTACTATTGCAGGCACCCAGCAGGATCATTAATAACATACCCGCTATGAGAATCTTCATCCTTGAAAGATAAGCTACCAGAGGATATTTCACCTTGTAAATCTTCCCTTCTATATTAGAAGAACAGATATTTAGCAGCTAAAAAAGCCAACTTAGCTATCCCATTTTGAAATGCATATAGAATATAACTAATCGCTTTAATTTATATAGCACAATGCAATTATATATGTCAATGAAAGACGCATGAAATTATAAAATACTTCTGAAAGCCGCAAGTTCCACACCTACGGCACTCCTCTGGCTTTTTAGTAGCTGGTGCAATGCAAGGAGCAGCTACTAAAAAATGGGAGGCCATCCGCGGCCTGCTCTCTGTTGTCATCCATAACACTGGGAGAGCTGGTGCCGCGCATGGCCTCCTTTCTTCGCTCGGAAGCGAAGCGAGATGCAGGCGACTTACGGGGCCGTATAGTTATACGTACTCGTGTCGTACTGCAGCCCGTTCTGCTGGTAGGTAAAGGAGTACTGGAGGGTCTGGCCGGAGCCGAGGCCGCTGACATTGTACTCCCAGCGCGCCGTACTGTTGTTGTACGTCATATAGACATTTTGCTGCACCTGATTGGGTACAATATAGTGTAGGATGACGTAGCCGGCCGTCCAGCCGCAGGGCTGGAACCATGGAATGGTCGTGGAGCCTGAGCTGGCGGCACCCTGTACGAAGTTTGTGCCGGATGTGCAGCCTGATGTCGGCGTGGATGTTGGTGTGGGCGTGGGGTTGCTCGAGGTGGGTGTGGGTGTGGGACCACCGCCGGAGCCGCTGGTCGTATAGACATGCACATAGTCAACCAGCATAGGAACACCCGATGCGGTCGCGCCGCTCGGATTGCCGGGCCAGCTGCCGCCCATGGCAATGTTCAGGATGATAAAGAAGCTATGGTCGACGGCGTTGGCCCAGGTGGTGGGGTCCATCCCAGGATTATTGGAGTAGACATGCCAGAATTCGACGCCGTCCAGATACCAGCGGATCTCCTCGGGAGATGTGCTGCGGTCAACCTCGACACGATAGGTGTGGAAGCCCGCCTGACAGGTGGTGCCGGTGCAGGGGGTATTGCCGCCCAGCCCGTTGGTCTCGTTACAGGGGCCACCGGGATCGACGCCGCAGTGCAGTGTACCGAATTCTGTATTGACACCGTTGACGTTCTCCATCCCGTCGATCTCGCCGGCTATGGGCCAGTTGGTGTAGTTGCCACGGAACGATGAGCCCAGCATCCAGAACGCGGGCCAGTAGCCCTGGGCCGCCGCACCCGTTACATTGGGCATCTGAAGCGAAGCCTCAACCGCCATCTCGCCTCCCGCAGGAGCCGCGAAGGAGGAATCCTGTGTCTCGATACGACCGGATGTCCAGTTACCATTGCTATCACGGATCGGCTTGATCGCCAGGTGTCCATTGCCGTCCAGGTAGACGTTGTTGGTGCTGTTGGTCATCGTCTCGACCTCGCCGGTCCCCCAGTTAGGTGCTCCACCCGGATAGCTGGTTCCCAGGTCGTAGAGCCAGTTGGAAGAACTGGGCGGCGTGTTGGCCGCGCCATCGAAATCATCTCCCCAGACAAAATTCCAGGAGGCCGCGTGTGCGCTGGGCACACGATTGAAGAGTGCGTAGCTGGACAAAGCCAGGATCAGCACAGCTGTAAAAAGAAGTGAGAAACGCTGGAGGGAAATCCTTCCCGCTGTCGGATGAGCAGCATCTGCTCCTCTCTGCGTCGAGAACATAAGACTCACCTACTCCTTTCAATCCTTTGAAAGTATGACAGTACAAAAGGTCATCAGTAAGTGTATACCACTTACGCTACATAATAAGGCCGCAATATCTGTTCGCGCTCCCAGAACATCAAATCCATTTGATGATACAAAAAACGTAACATAGAAACCGGTTTCTGTCAAGGATGAAGCGAATCTTAGGGCGAAACGGCTATAATCTGGTTATGATTGTAGAGCCAATGTATTCAGATGGTGCTGTTTAAGACAGCTCTATTGCAATGAGGTAGCTATGGCTGGTATATATGATCTTTATGGCATTACCGATACCGATATCGATACTGCCGCACGTCTATTGCCGGATGCGCTAGGCCTGCCTTTTGAGCCACATGAGAGCTCGTTCTGGGGGGATTATTACTCGGTACGGACAGAGAACTACGATGAGCATTTTTCCCTCAAAGAAAATTACAATGTGATGGAGGAAGATTGGAATTGGTCTCAGTTTAAACACTATCCTCTTATGCTGGAAGTTTCTATCGATGGAAAGACGATGAAGCGTGCGCGAGAGCTAGAAGCTCGTTTGCTGCAAACCATGGGCAAGAAGATCATTCTGTTGAAGAGGGTGGAGTTCGCGTCGTAGATGCCGGGCACGCCCCGGCTTTGTCTCCTCCACAGGAGCGGCGACCCCGTTCCCGAGCGTGTATGTTCCGGTTCGTAGACCAGCTTCTTGCGTCCCCAGCGATTCGAGGCTCAGCCAGCCAGCAGCGCCATCGGCAGCAGGACCGCCGGCTGAAAGAGGGTGCCGTTGAAAAACTCGCCCGAGAAGGGCGTGTTGAAAAAGATAGTTTTGATGCCGCGCCCACCCGGTACATCGTCGAAATCGTACTGCAGAAAATAGTAGACGCTCCAGATCCCCAGTGGGCGGGATAATAATGATCCCACCCACCAGGCCCGGTTACACAACGTTGCTTATTCGTCGCCCTTGTTAGAAGAAAGGCCGGGGAGGAGTTGCGTCTTTTCCGCGCGTACCGCCTGCAGCGCCTGTGGATTCAGGTTGAGGATCTGCAGGATGCTGGGAGCGATCTGCGTGGTGGAGACCGGTGTATAGACAGCGCTGGCCTTCAGGTCAGGATTGGAGACCAGCAGCGCGACGTGGGTGTCATCATCGCTGAAGCCGCCATGCTCGGCGATTTTGGTGGCCGTAGGTTTGGCGTAAATTACACCCTGGTTGGGCAGCACCACAATGTCAGGGGTGCGTGAGTCGGTCTGCGGATCATTAAAGAACTGTTTGAGCTCATCCCCGCTGATGATCTGGCCGATATTAGCCTGGGCCGCATTGGCGCTCAACTTCGCCACCACTGCGTTGGTCTTGCTCGAATCGGTCAGCCAGATCAGGCTCACGTCGTCCTGCGTCGCCTGGGCCAGCAGGCCGGGCTGGACGCTATTGACCAGGTTGGGGATGATCTTTGAATCTACGATCTGATGCTTGTTGGGATCAACCGGAGACTGACCGTGTTTAGCGGTCACAATGATGGTGGTATCTTTCGACAGACCACGCTTGTTCAGTTCGCTTACAAACTTACCCAGAGATTGATCGGTATGGGTGAGTGCCTCCTGCAACTGGGCACTGGGGGTGCCGGCCGCGTCCACATAGCCCGCTCCGGCCGTCTTCTGCGCTACGCTCACCGCCTGGAAGTTCATACCAAAGATGGCCGGGACCGGGGCGTTCTTTGTGCCGCTATGATCTTTGCCATCGATCTCATGCAAGATGGCCTGCACTTTGACATCATCATAGGCCTCGATATCAGCCACTGTAGAGCCGACCGAAGCGATCTCGGGACTATAGAGATCGGCCACGCCCTTGCCTGAAGGACCATTCAGCAGGTCATAGGCCAGATGCTTATCCGACCACGCTGTGTTCAGGCCCGCCTGTCGTGCCACCTCAAAGATGGTGTTTACACGCAGGAAGCTGTGTGGGTAGACCGGGGTACAGCCCTTGCTGGGATCGAGTGGCAGCGTGGTCGGATCGATGCCGCCGCCGCCATTGAGCGCCGTGGGGTCTTTATCAATTGACTCATCATACACAATCTCGGCGCCCTTTGTCGCGCATTTAGATCCTGGAGCTGAAAGGGTGCGATCATAAGAGTCATCATAGAACACACCCGTTGTACGGGGCGATCCGCCAGTCGTCATCGACAGGATGCCAGGAAATGAATCGGATCTTCTCCATGCCCATCGTGTAGGACCGTGGGCCGGGACGGGTCGTCATCGACAGGATGCCAGGAAATGAATCGGATGGCTTAGAGGTAGAGGCATTGGTGTAGGTGACCCCGTTCTGCGACAACTTCGCCAGGGTCGAATTAGGATTCAACCGAACATAGCGCGCCAGATCTTGCGCGTGAAATCCATCGATGCTTAACAGCAGAACATGATGTCTGCTATTATGTACATCTTCAGAAGAAGCCTGTACATTCTGGATAAAAGGAATGCTGGTCAGGCCGATGGCCAATATGACCGCCGCCACCAGCACTATGCCACGATACTTTTTCATACTGTTTCCTTTTGTAAAAACTTTTAGAGAGAAATAAAATCGAGTGTGCCATACGCCCAATCACCAACATCCAATCAGAAGTGACTTCAGGCAGCGGGCCCTATATCGCCTTTACTGACAATAAAGCTTATAAAAATAGTGACCGAATATGATTGTGCGCTAAAATTAAGCATAGAACCTCTGTATTAAAAATTGTCGATATTATCATTAAATCATTGTTAAGCCGACCGAGGAGAAGTCCCCCACCACGAACCGCCTCCCACCACGAACCGCCTCCCACCACGAACCGCCTCCCACCACGAACCGCCTCCCACCACGAACCGCCTCCCACCACGAACCGCCTCCCACCACGAACCGCCTCCCACCACGAACCGCCTCCCACCACGAACCGCCTCCCACCACGAACCGCCTCCCACCACGAACCGCCTCCCACCACGAACCGCCTCCCACCACGAACCAAAACCCGGCAAGAAAATCCTCCCCAACGAGAAACACCCCTGTAGGGTCGACCTTCAACGGCATCTGTTGATACTAAATAGCCAAAAGGTCTCTGGATGGGGAGGGAGACTTGCCAGAGTGGCAAATATCGAGGAACATCCAAAGAAATTGTCATCACACGTTTTCGAAAGGATCTTCCTCGTATGCCTCATCATACCGCATCTGGGCCCGAAGAGGCGAATGCCGATTCGCTCTCACAACAGATCGTTGGCTGCTTGCAGCGCCTCATCGAACCCTCTGATCCCCCTGCCGCTGCGGTGAGCCGCCCTCGTGGACGACCCGCAGTGCTCTCCTCTGAGCATCTGTGTCTGGCGGTCTTGCTGGCGCTGCTGCGCGGCTTGAAGAGCTATGCCTGCGTCTGGCGCCTGATCACCTGGTCGGGGGTCGGCCACTTTCCTCTCTTGCCCCATACTCGTGACGCCATCCGCAAACGCCTCTTGCACACCTCCCTCGACGTCTGGCAGCGCCTCCTGCTGCGCGTGAGCACCGGCTTGCATGCCCAAACCCAGGCGGTCGCCCAGTGTGATCTGCTTCCCTGGGTTTCCCATATCTTCGCTCTGGATCAAACCACGCTCGATGCCGTCCAGCGGCGCATGCAGGATGTGCGCGATGAAGCCGTGGACAGTCCACGCCTGCTGGTCGGCAGACTGGCCGCCCTCTTTGATGTCCGCCGCCAGCAATGGGTTCGTATCCTCTTCCGTGAGGACGTCTTTGCCAATGAAAAACTGCTCGTCCAGGACGTGGTGCGTGGATTGCCCGCTGGCAGCCTGCTGCTGGCCGATCTGGGCTACTTCAGCTTTCCCTGGTTTGACTGGCTCACGGACCAGGGCTTTTTCTGGCTCTCACGGATGCGGGAGAAGACCTCCTACCAGATCCTGCACGTCTTTGTGCAGCAAGGCACCACGCTCGACGCCCTGGTCTGGCTGGGAGCCTACCGCGCCGATCGCTGTGCCCACCGGGTGCGCCTGATCCAGTTTGAGCATCACGGCAAGCTGTACCAGTATCTGACCAACATCTGCGAACCCGATCGCTTGAGCATGAGCGAGGCCGCTCGCCTCTACGCGCGTCGCTGGGAGATCGAGCTGGCGTTCAAAGCGCTCAAATGCACGCTGGGCATTCGCGTGTGGTGGTCCTGCGATCCTCTCCTGGTGCTTCAGCAGCTCTTCGCCGCCTTCATCCTGGCTCAGGTGCTCCATGCGCTCCACGCTCAGGTGGCCTTCGCCGCCCAGGTCCCTCTCTTCGACGTGTCCTTGCCCGTGCTTGCCACCTTGCTTGCTCAGGCGCCCACGCGATCGGGTGGGCAGCCCCTGATCCAGCGACTGCTCGAGGTGGGTCGGCGCCAGGGTTTGATCCGGCCCTCGCGGCGCATCGAGCCAGCCGTCCCTGCTCTGCTGAGGTCCTACACCCCGGCCCCACCTGATCTGCCGACCATCCGACCGCCACGCTACGCCCATCGTGTCCGTCAGGGACGTTCGGATCGACCCGACTTTGTGCCTCGTTTTTTCACCTTCATCGTGATTTAGTATCAACAGATGCCTTCAACGGTCGACCGGGCTGCCAGCGCCAGCGACGGCAGCCCACGTACCCGGCCGGTCCGGATTCTCGTGGAAAACACCTCGCCCCACGTGGTACTCGGCGAGGAGCGCTCGCTTTTAGGAACGCCTGCGCAACGTTGCGGGCAGGGACGGCGTGGTCCGACGTGAAAGGTATGGGAAGCGATGTCGTTGGGGTACGGGGGCCGCAAGCGGCCCTATCGACCGTTGAAGGTCGACCCTACGCCATCATGGCGACCGTCTGCATGTGCTCCGTCACCACTGCTCGGGCTGCCGCGGTGGCCTCGCGCATGAGATCGAGCCAATCCTGGCCGCGCCGGCGTACGTCGGGAGTGGGACCGACGCGTTGCCCCCAGGCGGCGATGGCGGTGAGAAAGGCCGTGCGCACCTCGGTGTTGACGTTGATCTTGGCGACACCCAGCGAGATGGCATGCTGGATGCTTTCTTTGCCCAGACCACTCGCGCCATGCAGGATTAAGGGTACATCGACCTGGGAAGCGATCTGCGATAGCAGCTCAAAGTCGAGCGGTGGGGGATTGGGGGTGAAGCCGTGGACATTGCCGATCGCCACCGCCAGCATCGAAGCTCCTGTCGCCTCAACGAAGGTGCGCGCCTGCTCTGGATGGGTGAGCGAGGCCTTGATCGCCTCGATGGTGACGCCGTCTTCGGTCCCCGCCAGGTAGCCTAGCTCCGCCTCGATCGTCGCGCCGTACGATGAGGCCAGCGCGGCGGCCTGTCTCGTCAGCAGGATATTCTCCTCGAACGAGAGGTGCGAGCCGTCGGCCAGCGCGGAGGCGCAGCCCCAGGCCAGGCAGCGTTCGATCATGTCCAGGTCGGCGCAGTGGTCCAGGTGGACCGCGACCGGGACGCTTGCGTTTTGCGCCGCCAGCACGGTCGCCTTGACCAGCGGCTCCCCGCCGGTCTTCACGGAGGCGACACCCAGCTGCAGGATCGCCGGCTGCTTCAGCTGCTCGGCGGCCCCCAGGATGGCCTGCGTCAATTCCAGACTGTAGGTGTTGAAGGCCCCGACGGCGACGCCATGCTGGCGCGCCTCTGTTACTAGTTCCAGCGTTTTGGCTAGCATGGCTACTTACTCTTTCTTATATACTGACAATGCCTGCACCACTTCTCTCAGGGTTTCGGGATTGCCCACGTTGCCGGGAAAGACGATATAGGGGACGCCGGCGAAGCGCGCATGAGGACCCCTCTCTAAACGCCAGACCGGGATGCCTGGGAGGATCTGGCCGAGTACGTGCGCGCGTTCCGCTCCCAGCCCGTGCCGGGCTACGTCATGGCTGGTGATGCCCCCCTTGGCAACGATGAAGCGCGGCCGCTGCTGTACGGACTGCACCACCTCGATGAGCGCCCGCGAGACGCGTCGTCCCAGCGCCAGAAAATCGGCGCTATCTGCCCCTGTCACCAATGAGCGACTGGTAAAGACCACGGGTGTTACGCCGGACTGGATGAGCTCATCGACGCGCCGGGCGAGGGCGGCGCTGATCTCGTGCGCCCCCTCTTCGCTCTTGATCACGCGCTCAACGGGAAGCTCAATCCCTTCTACTGAGGGCAGCGCGAGCAGGGCTTCCAGTTGCGCTGTACTGGCGGGGACATAGGAGCCGACGATGACCAGACCGCCATTGGTCGAGGGCGTTTCTCCCACGATCTCGCCTGGTTGCAAGAGGGGACGCGTGGCGACCGCGCCGCGCAGGCGCACAAAACTGGCGGCCGTGCGATAGGCGAAACTCTTCCCGCTGGCCTCGGCCTGCAGAACGCCGGCGACGACCACAGCCAGGTCACCATAGCCAGCCGCGTTGACCACGATGGGCAGTCCGCCCGTGACTGCGCGCAGCCGCTCCGCCACCGCCTCGGGTCCGCCCTCACGAATCAACTTCAGATCCAGGCTAACGACCTGCTCTGCGCGCCAGTATCCCTTGCTCTTCTCCTCAATCCAATCCGGCAGATACGCCGTGCTATAGCCGAAGGCGCTATCCTGCGCGTAGGGTGTCTCGTGCGCCGGCCGCAGCGTATCGGACGAGGCCGTCGGCGTCGCCACATAATGCGTATCCCCAATCGTATAGCGCCCCCCCTCAAAAAACGCCGGCACCACAAGATGCCCATCATAGGTTCGGACCTCGCGTCCGACTTCCCCTCGCCCCCCGATCTCTCGCCCCATGCCACGTTCAAGCGCGAAGATCTCGGCTGGATAATGGCCGCGCAGGGTGGAGTCGCTGCGGCTGGCGACCACAAACTCTTTACCGGTGCGCCGCGAGGCCGCCAGCAACTGACGCGCGATCGTCTCATTCATCTCGGCCGCTTCGTGTTCGGGCAGGCTGCGCGAGTTCGTCAGCAGATAGAAGAGCCGCTGCTCGCGTTCCAACGTCTTCGTAAGCAGCTCTTCGTCCCAGGCGGTGAGCAGCTCTACGTCGGAGACCGTCTGGGTCCCGGTGGGATCATCGTCGATGACGACGAGCACGCGCTTGCTCTCGGCTTTCAGGCGCTCAATGAGCGGGAAGAGCGCGGCCTCGTCGAGCTGTGGTGGCAGGTGGGCCGTTAATTCGCTGAGTGTTACCATAGCTGTCCGCCTCAGTGCATATGCATGCCGCCGTTGATATCCAGCGTCACCCCGGTCAGATACGAGCTTTCATCGGATGCCAGGAAAAGGATACACTTCACGACATCATCGACGTTGGCGATGCGTCCCATCAGTGTGCCCTGTCCTAACTCGGCCTTGCGCTGCTCTGTGAGCAGGTCGCCGGCGATGTCGGTATCGACCATCGAGGGCGCCACGCAGTTGACGCGAATGCCGCGCGGCGTCAGTTCGCGCGCGATGGCCTTGGTAAAGCCCATGATGCCGGCCTTGGCGGCGCTATAGTGCGAAGAGCCGAAGACGCCGCCGCCGCGCTGACCCGAGACCGACGACAGCGAGACGATCGCTCCGCCGCCGCGCTGCAGCATGGCAGGTACGGCCACCTGCGTGGTCAGAAAGGTCCCCTTCAGATTCACATCCAGCACCAGGTCGTACTCGTCTTCGCTGATGTCGAGAAAGGTGGTCGGACGCGTTAGGCCCGCCACATTAACAAGGATATCCAGGCCGCCAAAGCGATCAGTGAGGGAGCGGACCACGCGCCGCATGGCCTCTTTATCGCGCACGTCGGCCACCTCTCCCATCGCCGGTCCGATCTTCTGCAGCTCCTCTGTAACCTTCTGCACGCTCTCGGGGACCACGTCGGTGATCACGACGCTGGCCCCCTCTTTAGCCAGTGCCAGCGCCGTCGCGCGTCCAATACCACGCTGCGAGCCCGCGCCCGTGACCAGCGCCACCTTATTGGTAAATCTATCCTGCATGGTGTTCCCTCCCTATGACTTGCTTGTAATCTCTTCCATTAGTCTGACCAGGATGGAATCGTCCAGGTTGTCCCATCCCTTCGCGTGGGCCATTTTGTACAGCTGATGCGCGACCCCGCCGAGCAGCAGGGGATGGCCCATGTCGTTGGCGGTCTCCATCACGAAACCCAGATCCTTGACCAGGATCTTGAGGGCGCTCTTGGGTGGTGTGAACTGCTCGCTGACCATGCGCTGGCCCCGGTCGGAGAAGATCCAGCTATTGCCGGCGCTTTTGGTGATGATCTCGTAGAGCATGGCCCGATCCAGGCCGGCGCGTTCACCAAAGACCAGGGCCTCGGCGGCGATCGCGTTATGCACGCAGACCATCAGCTGATTGATCATCTTGACGGCCTGCCCATCGCCGGCCTTCTGTCCCACATGATACACATTCGATCCCAGTGTCTGCAGGACCGGCTGGCAGCGCTCCACGACCTCGCTCGGTCCGCCCACCATGATGCTCAGTGCCCCATTGATCGCCCCCACCTCACCTCCGCTGACCGGCGCGTCCACGTATGAAATTCCACGCTCCCCCAGGCGGGCCGCCGCGCTCTGCACCATGCTGACGCTCATAGTGCTCATGCCCATCACGATCGCGCCCTCGCACAGCGCCTGCGCGGCCTGTCCCGGCTCGAAGAGGATGGCGGAGAACTGCGCGTCATCGACCACCATCGTAATCAAAATATCGCTGGCGGCCGCCACGGTCCGCACATCTTCCGCCGAACGCGCCCCCTCGGCCACCAGCGCGGCCACTGGCGCTGGATTCACATCGTACACGGTACAGGCATAGCCAGCCTGCAGCAGATTGCGCGCCATCGGCTGCCCCATTACCCCCACGCCAATAAAGCCTATGCGCGGCCTCTCGTTCTCTCCCATCAAAGCCTCCTTACTCAATACTCATGCATCAACCGCGATGCTCTGCGGACAAACGGTGCTGCCATTATCATACACCACAGTATCCTATCAATGCAGCACCGAGCAGAAAACGATTTCTAAAGAGGTGATCTTTGTGAGAGCAGGCCATGTGTATGCATGACAATTCGCCTGGCGAAGACAGGCTCAAAATCCGATTTTCTGGAACAGGGATGCGATAAAGGAAACAATGAAAGGGAAGACGAGTGGTAGAATCACCGGTATGATGATGGTGGCAACTACGCTGCTCAGCGTACGGGTTTTCAGGGGCCAGACGGGAAATGAATTGTAGATCAGATCATAGCGTTTCTTGAGCGTTTCCAGATGCTGCACTTCAGCCTCGATAGCCTGCGTATCCTGCGTTTTGGCGGACAGAGAGCGCATGAGCGCCTGCTGGTATTCTATTGCCAGGGGTTGTAGCTCTTCATCGCGCGCCTTGACCATCATGCGATGAGGGAAGATCAACCAGCCAATGAGGAGCGCGGGGATCAGCAAGATATAGATAGCAACGAGGAGCACGGCTTCTGGGAAGGCAAGCGAACCCACGTCGCGCGCAAGTATCATGACGACCAGCAGGATTACTACCCAGAGCATGATGCTGACACAGAACCAGAGTAGCGGTTCAAAGCCCTGAATCCTGCTGGAGCTATCAGGGAGTGCTGGTTTGATCCGCAGCTTGAAAAGATAAAACAGACGATTCACAAAAATCAAAGCCAGCACCAGTCGTATCACACTCATCCCGGTCGCGAACATCAAGGGGACATAGACCACAATCACGATGCCGCGTACCACTAATGGCAGTATTTGATGTCGGTTGGGCAATTCACGCAGAAATAATCTCAGCAGCGCGTACAGGATGATGATGATGATAAGTACAATCGGCCACCAGTGATTATCTATCCAGTCGACGAATCGTTGTCGGAAGCGTGTATATGCTTCTTTATCAGCCGCATTTTTACGATACGCGCCAACCATGCCATCCATGTAGAATGCATTGAAGGTTTTTGCAATAGTAGTGGGAAGGCTGGTATAGATAAAAAAGAGGGAAGGAAAAAGGACAAACGTCTGAAGAATAATACTTACAAGGGGGCCCGGATTCTGTCCTGACGGAAATCTGTTTCCCCATACCATCCACCACAGCAGGTAGATGAACCCTGGAGGGAGCAGTGCGCCAACACTTATCCTGAGATTGCTCAGGTGTAGCCTATCCTTGAGCAGAAACAGTAACGGGTCATGAAGGTAGATTTGTCGCGCAGATAGCGTGGTATCTGGCATTGCTTGCGCACTCTCGGTGAGTGGTGGTGTTTCGTTTGCTTCCATGCAATTACCCCGGAAATATAGTATTGGCTCAAGGAGCCTGTTGTATTATAACGATCGAAAATCCTTTCTGTCTATCCCTTAAGATCCTCAAAACAGGACCAGCTGCCTGATCGCTTACGATGAGGCAGGCTGGATCTGGATCTTATGCATATTCCAGCACGACCGTCTTCTTGAAGTGGAGGCCGAGCCGTTCCGCCTCGACCTCAATTCCTTTTTGGATCGCGGCGCTGGCGGGGGAGAACATATTCACTTTGACGATGGTATGTGCGCGTTTGACGGTCGAGCTCCAGATGCCCTGGATGGAGCCGTTGATCAGGATGACCGCGAAGGTCCAGCCTTGCAGATTGAAGACTTTGCGCTTGTGGACCTGGGCGAGCAGGGCTTCGCAATCGCGCGGCGCTCCGATCGTGTAGGCATCGAATAAGGGGAGCAGGTGGATCTGCTCTGTGGGTTCAATGCTTTGCATGAGCGGCAGCGTCTCACGCAGGGCGAAGGCTCGCCATCCTTCGACCTCGACTTCGACCAGCTCCGCCGCCAGCGACTGGAAGGTCTGCCTGGCGCTGGTCTTTGTAGCTCCCCACCAGAAGGCAAAATCGTTTGAGGTTGCCGGACCATACGCCCGCAGGTAGCGCCGGGCGATCTCCTGCAGCGCCAGCTGCGGCTCGATGGGCTGCCACTCACCCATCCATCCCCTGGGATTCATGAAGGTGACCGTCTTCCCCTGGCCGGGTCCGAAACACAGATCTCCGCGATAGGCCGATGGCTTCAAGGGGGTTCCCCAGCTGGAAGAGAGGATCAGGTCGCGCAGGTGCGCCATCCCCGTATGGCTGGCGACCGCGTCAGCCAGCTGCAGACGTGTCAGTGGTCCCTGCTCCAAAACGTGTGGAATCGCCAGCAGAAAAGCCTCCTGCTGCGCGCTCGAGAGGCCAAACTCAGCGAAATAATTCGACCAGCTTTCGCTATGCTGCCAGTCGCGGGCCGCTAGATACAGAGGGAGTTCGCTGGTGGCAAGCAGGTGGATGGTGCCGCGCATAGCCCAGGTCTTCACCAGGGTATGGTCCTGCCACAGCGCCGCCTGGACATCACTGGAAGCAAAACCTTCCACACGGGTACACATCGCCAGCTCGGCGGCCGACATCACCTGTGCCTGAATCCCGGCCGGACGCGTCACGGCCTGCATAAAATCACGCGAGGAGAAACGGGGGGAGAGGCCGTGTTGCGCCAGGCGCCAGGCATGCACCTGGCGCCATTGCAGTGCTGTCATCTTCAATCCTTTCAAGGCGCGAGTACCTACATACAGGAGACCCGCGAGCCTCAGCTAGCAGGTTCTTCCTTCGCCCACGCGACCCAGTCGAGCGCCTCGCCCGGGATGCCATGCTGACCAAGGAAGAGGCTCAGCTGGGCCGTGTGTTCCTGCACGTGTCGCAGCGTCATGATCTGCAATTCCAGGTAGCTCATGCTTCGTTCCTTCAACCAGGGATAGGAGACGACCTGGCGCGCCTGCTCGTCCGTCAGCTGCGATAGCCGGGTACAGCACTTCTGGCGCGTCTCTTTCAGATAGACATGTAGCTCCTCCCTGCTATAGGGCCGTTCGGGTAGCGCCTCTATGGAATCTATCTCTCCCTGGACAAATGGAGCCGGGGGAGCAAAATCCTCCTCAGGGAGACCTGAGAGATACAGGTCGAAAAAGACCAGCGTGTGAAAGGTGACATACCAGAACTCCGCGAACCGCGGCGGGAACCACTCTGGCGGTGGCTCACTCCAGAGACGCGCACTCCACAGCGCATCCGGGCAGGCCAGCAGGGCGTTCTCCAGCATATCGACGGCCGCCCCGAACTGCCTCCACAGGGCAGTGTAGAACATCGTATCCATTGCCTGTTCAGCCATAATATTGCCTCCTTTTTCTCTTCTCTCCTCACAGACTACCACCAAAAGCGGCAAAATTACGCCCTAATAACGCGGCTGCTGCCCAAAACCGCCTCTCCCGCCTTTTTCATGGTACTGGCGAGTTAGCACCACAGAGCGGACACGCGTGCCGTCTCGTGCCGGCTCTGCTCGCGGCCAATGTTGGCGGCGATCTCGCGCAGGGAGGGGTCGAGCGCGTTGCCACCGACGCTGGCCAGAGCCGCCTTCATCTCTTCACCGGGCATGATTACCTCGATCTGCGCTCCCTGGCGCTTCACACGCTCGATCTGCTCATCCAGGCTTTCGATTGTCGCGAATGGAGGATTATCGGGCTGCAGCAGCAGAATCTTGTCGAAGCCAGCGGCCAGGTCTAGATTGGCCATTGAATAGCAGCCACCATCGATATAGCGACGCTGCTTGATCGTGGTCGGCGGCCACACATAGGGGACCGCGCTGCTCGCCATCACCGCGTCGACCAGCTCAACCCCCGAGTCGCGCCTGAAAACGGTCCGCTCACCGCTCACCGCGTCAACGGCCACGATCGCCAATGGACTCTGCGGCCAGCTCCGCACCGGCAGGCGCGAAACGATCACCTCCCGGCGCTCGGACTCAGGCGGCGTTGGCGCGGCCAGTGACAGGGCGCCGATGCGCTGCATGATCTCCGTGCTGCTCCCTCCCTCCTGGAAGGCGCGCGCGCAATCCGTGATCATCTTCTGGAAGTCCGCCTGCGGCGCCAGCTCATGAGCCTGTAGCGCCGGATCAACCTGCCGCTGGAAGAGCTCCTGCATTGATAGACCACTGGTGATCTGCGCTGCCACATTGGCGCCCGCCGACGTTCCCACGAACAGATCCGCGTCACGCACATCGATCCCCGCTTCCGCCAGCCCCGCGATGATCCCGGTCTCCCAGGCGATCCCCGCCACACCCCCACCGCCAAGTACTAATGCATACGTTGTCATTGTTATATTCCTTCATTCCGCTTGAAGCCAGAAAAAAATAGAACAATGTCTGTCTCTCCGACATTTTGTACATCGTTCGGTAATAGAATAGCATACCCCATCTAGAAAGTCAGATGGCGATAACGTAGATTCGGGCCTTGCGCCCGATTTCGCCCTCCATTCGATTATGCATTAATAACATGACTTTTCTGATTATAAAATGCATAGAGGAAAAATCAGGCGCAAGACCCGAATCTGCCTTATACGCTTCTTTTTGTTTTTCAGGGTTTGACACCACCGTATCCGTTGCCCAGCTTCTCCGAGGCGACCTGGGCAAAGTTGAGCACCGCCACCAGCGAGACGCCGCCGAGGATATTGCCTATGAGCGTCGGAAGCATAAAGCCACCCAGGTAGGTGAGCCAGGAGATGATCCCCTTATTGACAAGGTAGAGCACATCCACGGACCCCGCGATGATGTGGGCGAAGCCTCCAAGCGCGACCACGTAAGTGATCATGATGATCACGTGCAGTCGCGTATCACCTGAATTGGGCAGCAGCCAGACCATGAGCGCGATCAGCCAGCCGGCAAAAATGCCGCGTAGCACGACCAGGCCAAAGCCACCACGCAGCGAGTGCATGGAGACCTGCGCGAAGGCATGCTGAATCGGCGGCGTGAATATCTCCGTATGGGAGATCACCCAGGCGAAGATCAGCGCGCCACAGAGATTGGCCAGCAGCACGATCGCCCACAGGCGGGCGACGCGCAAGATCATGTGCCGATTAAAGTGCGCCAGCAGAGGGAGAATCGCCGTCAGGGTGTTCTCGGTAAAGAGCTGTTGCCGCCCCAGCACGACGATTAAGAAGCCGACGCAATAGCCAAGGTTCTCCAGCAACGGACCCCAGGGGGCGTTGGGTGGCAGACAGGCATGAATGAGCCCCTGCGTCACCAGTGAGAAGCCCATTGATAGCCCCGCTCCCAATCCCGAGAGGGCCAGGGCGGCGGGCGAACGCCTTAACTCACGTTCGCCCTCCTCGCGAATCGTTTCGTGAACCACGACCGCGCTCATGCGGCTACGCTTCACCACCTCTTTGCGCTCGCCGGTATTTAATGATGGTACGACAGGTGACGATACCGCCACCAATTCTGGCTCAGATGCCATTCTATCAACTTCAGCCGGCTCTTTTGCCAGCGCAATCTGCTGCTCATCCTCCATAGAAACCTCCCTACAATCATGTATTTCATGCGCGGTGAGCAAGGTCATAGTGCCTTGCATCCACCTCTGAGAATAAACCTATCTGGTTTGTACGTATGAAAA
The DNA here is from genome assembly GCF_003967515.1 of Dictyobacter aurantiacus. Classification (GTDB taxonomy): domain Bacteria; phylum Chloroflexota; class Ktedonobacteria; order Ktedonobacterales; family Ktedonobacteraceae; genus Dictyobacter; species Dictyobacter aurantiacus. The sequence continues at coordinate 4,989,981 of NZ_BIFQ01000001.1, forward strand.
AGTGAAAACGTGTCGCGCTTCTCCATATTCTCAGACCGAGTACTATGCTACCTGGTGGCGAACCTTCAATACATGAGGTGGGGCAAAGGGAACGGCGTTGATTATAGCTTGACACGAAGATGTATCCCTGTAGGCGGCATAGGATTGCGGCCTTTCCAATACGGTATTTCTTCTGAAAAGCAGCAATCCGGCCTTGTGCATGCTGCTCTGTTGACGTACGATATGCCGAATTTTGCATGGTTATAAGACCGCTTTTCTCGCTTTTTAGGAACGATATCGTACGTGAACGGGTGCGGCATGCACAAGGCCGGATTGCTGCTTTTATGCATTCTGCGTGTCAACTAGGCCGCAATCCTATGCCGCCTACGGGTACATGATCGTGTGAGGGGACGCGTCCATCCTTTGCGGGAAGCTTCTCCATTTTTCTTGTTGCTTGCTCTAAAGTTGAATGTATCGGGCGCGAGGCCCGAACCTACGATGGGCGTTAACGTGCCCGGGTTTATTGGGCGCCGACGACCGGATGGGGTACGTATGGCTCTTCCAGGTAGGTGACCTCTTCGGGTGTCAGGGTGATGGATAGCGCCGCGACGGCCTCTTCCAGGTGCGTGGTCTTTGTGGCCCCGACGATGGGGGCCGTTACCGGCTGTTTCTGCAGCAGCCAGGCCAGGGCGATGCGCACGCGCGGCACCCCGTGCTTTTCGGCGATCTCCGCCACTCGCTTGACGATCTGCTGATCGATCTCGGCGGTGGCGTCGTACTTGCGTTTGGCGACCTGGTCGGTTTCGGCGCGCAGCGTGCTTTCCGATGATCCGTCGCGCGTCAATCTGCCGCCAGCGAGCGGGCTGTAGGGGATCACGCCGATCTTCTCTTCGCGGCACAGCGGCAGCATCTCGCGTTCCTCTTCGCGGTAGATGAGGTTCAGGTGATTCTGCATCGAGACGAAGCGGGTCCAGTTATGCTTCTCGGCGACGTTGAGCGCCTTCAGGAACTGCCAGGCGAACATGGCGGAGGCGCCGATATAGCGGGCCTTGCCGGCCTTGACCACGTCGTGCAGCGCCTCCATTGTCTCCTCGATGGGGGTCTGGTAGTCCCAGCGATGGATCTGGTAGAGGTCCACATAATCCGTGCCCAGCCGCTGCAGGCTCTTGTCGATCTCACTCAGGATCGCCTTGCGCGAGAGTCCGGCGCCATTGGGGCCGTCGTGCATCTTGCCGTGTACCTTGGTGGCGATGACGATCTCATCGCGCTGCGCGAAGTCCTTCAGTGCGCGTCCCACGATCTCTTCGCTCCTGCCGATGGAGTAGACGTTGGCGGTATCGAAGAAGTTGATCCCCATCTCAAGGGCCTGCTTGATGACCGGGCGGCTGTTCTCCTCGTCGAGCACCCACTTGTGCGTCCAGCGTTCGGCGTCACCGAATCCCATACAGCCCAGGCAGATGCGCGACACATCCATGCCGGTATGGCCCAGTTTCGTATATTCCATGTCAGCTTCCTTTCTTGATTAGCCCTGATACTGTTCGTCGCTGACGTGCTCCAGCCAGTCGACGGCCTTGCCGTTGAGGCGTTCCTGCAGGGCGATGTGCGTCATGGCCGTGGTTGGCGAGGCGCCGTGCCAGTGTTTCTCACCCGGCTCGAACCAGACCACGTCCCCCGGCCGGATCTCCTCGATCGGACCACCCTCGCGTTGCACGCGGCCACAGCCATACGTTACGATCAGGGTCTGCCCCAGGGGATGGGTATGCCACGCCGTGCGGGCGCCGGGCTCGAAGGTGACGCTGGCGCCAGCCACGCGTGCCGGATCGGGCGCCTCGATCAGAGGATCGATGCGTACCGTGCCGGTAAAATACTCGGCCGGCCCTTTGCCGGAAGGCTGTGAGCCGTTTCTCTTAATATCCATAGTGCTATATCCTCCTTGTTGAAGTTGTGCATTATTTTTGCATGCTGCATTGTACTTTTTGGCATGCCGCGAACATGCCAGACACGAATGGTCCACCACAAAGTAACCGCTGACCATGCTCCAACGTGCTCCGCAGGTGTGAAATTCGTATGTTTCTTGCTGCCTGAGAGTTATTATAGACGCCTTCGCACACAGGGTGATAGAATGATTGTGGAAAATGATTGTCTGATTCTGCAAATCTTCCAGATGAGCGAGAAAGAAATAGGAGGAGAGGCTGCTGTGGATGTCATGACCCACCGTCCGGCGGAACGCGAGACATTGCGGGCCCGGGCCAATCGTGAAGAACTGGCCGAGCGCATCGGGCGAGCTATCCGCGAAGATGGGAGCATCCAGCCGCTGCCGGGACAGGGGCTGTATCTAGCTCGCCGCTCCTCACCTCTGGAGCGTGTCCATAGCGTAGTCGAGCCTTCGGTAGCCGTGATTGCCCAGGGCAGCAAGATGGTTATGCTGGGTGAGAGCCGCTACCTCTACGATTCCTCGCGCTACCTGCTTACCACGCTCGAACTGCCCCGCGTCAGCCAGATCCTCGAAGCATCGCCGGAGCGGCCCTATCTCAGCCTGCGTCTGGAATTGCCCCCCACCCTGGTCAGCGCGGTCATGATGGAGGCCGGTCACGCCTCGCTGAAGGATCACGCCGAGGTCAGGGCCATCGACGTCAGCCCGTTGAATGGCGACCTGCTCGACGCCTTCGTGCGCCTCGTCCGTCTACTGGATTCCCCGACCGAAGCACAGGTTCTGCTACCGCTGATCACGCGCGAGATTGTCTACCGTCTGCTGGTAGGAGAGCAGGGTGCCCGCCTGCGCCACCTGGCGATGGAGGGAGGCTACACGCCCCACATCGCGACGGCGGTCAGACGCCTGCGCCAGGGCTTCGATCAGCCCCTGCGCATCGAACTACTGGCGCGCGAACTAGGCATGAGCGTCTCCAGCCTGCAGCACCAGTTCAAGGCTGTCACGGCTATGAGCCCCTTACAATTCCAGAAGCGGCTCCGCTTGCAGGAGGCGCGCCGCCTGATGCTGAGCGAAGACCTCGACGCGGCCAGCGCCGCCTATCGCGTCGGCTACCAGGACGCCTCCCACTTTAACCGCGAATACAAAAGCCTTTTCGGCATCCCTCCTATGCGCGACGTACAACGGCTGCGCGACGCCAGCGGCGCCAGCGTCGGCTGACGCTTTGCGCCTCACCGTCTCATTGTATTCTGATCGGCATGCTTTTTGTCTGACGAAAGGTGAAAGGTCCGATGACACAGGACAAAACACAGCTGCGAACCACGTTTGACCAGGATGCTCTGTTGTATGACCAGGCCCGCCCAGGCTATCCCGAAGCCCTTTTTGACGACATCGTGACGCTCTCAGACCTCCCTCCAGACGGGCGATTGCTTGAAATTGGCTGTGGCACAGGGCAGGCAACGCTTCCACTGGCCCGGCGAGGCTATCACATACTCAGCGTAGAGCTTGGGGCCAATATGGCCGCCCTCGCCCGCCGTAATCTGGCAGCCTATCCTCGCGTCAGCATACACACCGAAGCGTTTGAAGATTGGCAAGCGGAGGAGGAAGCGTTTGATCTCGCCTTTTCCGCCACGGCCTTTCATTGGATCGATCCCGCCATCTCCTATCCGAAAATAGCACGGATCCTTAAGCCATCTGGCTCTATCGCCTTGTTCTGGCATGTGCATGTTCAGAGTGAGGCTTCGCAAGGCTTTTTTGAGGAAGTGCAGCAGATCTATCAGCCACTGGTTCCTGAACAGGGAGATAAATATGGTCCGCTACTGTGGCCGCACGCGGTTCCGGAGCCAGTCAAGGCAGAAATAGAGCAGACGGGCCTCTTTCGGGATGTGGCGGTACGCCGCTATCACTGGGATGTCAGCTACGACGCAGCCAGCTATCTGCGCCTGCTGGACACCTATTCCAACCATAGAATATTAGAGAAGGACCGCCATGACCGCCTCTTTGACGGGATCGCTGATCTAATCAATACTCGCTACCACGGACGCATCACCAAAGGATACCTTGCCATCCTGTATGTGGCGCGGCGAAAATGACAAAGGAACAACCTCCATATCAACCCGAAACGTTGTTAAGAACGCATGTGAACGGTCCCCCCCACACGGTCATGCCCCCGTAGGCGGCATAGGATTGCGGACTTTTCAATACGGTATTTCTTCTGAAAAGCAGCAATCCGGCCTTGTGCATGCTGCTCTGTTGACGTACGATATGTTGGCTTTTGCATGTCCATAGGAACGCTTTTCTCGCTTTTTAGGTACGATATCATACGTGAACGGGTGCGATATGCACAAGGCCGGATTGCTGCGTGGGAGGCACGCCAGCGTCTCAAGAAAGCCGCAATCCTATGCCGCCTATAGGGAAACATTTGCGTGTGAAACAAGGGCTTGCATATGACGTAACGTCATGGGTTAGACTCGTAGGGTCGGCTTGTAGCTGGAAAGGAGTATCCCTTGCAATTACACATTATCGATGCCGAGTCTATCTATCGACGTTTGCTTGACAGTGCCAGCGCGCAGGAACGCGAGGCCATCTATCGGCGGGAACTGCTGGCCCCGTTTGCAGGTATGGCGCGCATTTATGGCGGAGGTGACGATCTCCTGACCTGGGCGAAAACGTGGACTTTCTATACCCCGGAAGATTTTGACGGGGAGCAGCGTCCCGTCATCGAAGAGATGGTCAGGCGACTGAGCGATGAGGGAGCGTGGCAGCAGTCTATGGCCGCGCTTGAACGTGGTATCGCCTGCTTCTCCCCCTACACTGATCGTATTGCGCTGGACACCATCAACTGCGCCGTGGTGCTCACGAAGCACAATAGTGCCATGCCTGGTCGAGGCTATGCCGGATTTGGCGGTCTCCCTGGCTATCTTATGGTCTCGCTCAGCCTCGTCGATGACTATACCCTGCCGCGCATCGGGCCAGCGTCGGTGCACGAGCTCAACCACAACGTCCGTTTCAAGATCGTGCCCTTCCTGCCCATGCAGGTGACGGTCGCTGATTACATTATCGCCGAAGGGCTGGCGGAAGCGTTCGCGGCCGAGCTCTTTGGCGAGGAACTGGTCGGATACTATGTCACCGATTTCAACGAAGATGAACTGACCACGGCCCGGCGTGTCATCGGTGGCGCGCTTGACGTTAGCGGTTTCGATGCGGTACGTGGCTACATATTCGGCGATGCCATTACCGCGAGCTGGGGATTGCCCAGAGCTGGCATTCCCGATTTTGCCGGCTACGCCATCGGCTATCGCGTTGTGCGGCAATATCTCCAGCGCACAGGTAGATCAGTCGCCGAAGCCACCTTCCTCCCCTCACGCGAGATTATCGCCGAGTCCGGCTTTTTCGCATAGGAAGCGAAAAGAACAGAGAAGGGCCCGGAATGGGCGGTTTTTATCCGCCCATTCCGGGCCCTTCTAACTGTTGAGTATTTTCTCCCTTGAGATGCAAAAGAAGCTCATCACGTTGTATATAAGCACAAACGTAAAAGTGTACTAGTTATATAGTCCTGTATTTTGGTGAATCATTTGACTCACCATGGAACTATTGATAAAGTTTATAGATGTAAATATAGCAATTGATGTATGTGGTATTTCCTTGCATTCAGCGTACCGAGAAGTACAAATTCATAGGTACCTGTATGCGAATAAGTACCATGCAACCGTGTAAGATGGAAGGGTAACTTGTATAGTGTTTGGTAATCGTAAAGTCACTACCAAAGTTCAAAATAGTGCGGTTCAAGTAGAGAAGCTACGTATGCTCATCGCTACTGCTGGAAATGGCAAAAAGAGTTCTGGTTCGATGCGCCTTCTACAAAGGCGAAACATGGTCTATGCTGGCATCGTGCTGATGCTCGTTGTTGTTGCCGCTGGAGTTCTGGCTGTCATTCCATCTGGAATGAGCCTGGCATTTCAATCGAGCAAGTCCTCTGAGCCACCAAAGATCAGCGTTGCTCCAAAGCAGACTCACGCAACCTCGATTGCAGCGCATGACGCGATTGCAAGTCAAGCTAAATTAGCCGGGGACCATGTGTCTTCGGCCGCCAGTATCAAGCGGGCTCAAGCGGCTCCAACGCAAGTACCGGCGCCAGCGCCAACGCAAGCGCCAGCTCCCGTACAGGCGGTTCCCACGCAGGCGCCAACTCCTGTACAGGCGGTTCCCACACCGGCACCAGTTCCCACGCAGGCGCCAGTTCCAACGCAAGCGCCAGTCCCAACGCAAGCGCCGGTTGCGTACACGAATGTTGCCGGGAATGCTGATAGTTCGGCGCGTTTCTCGGCCGGCCAGTGTACCTCCTGGGCGAATATCCACTATCATGGCCTGAGCGGATGGTGGGTTGAGTGGTTGGGTAATGGGGCCGAATGGGTTGGCGGCGCTGCATCCAATGGCTGGATTACGTCGTCTGAGCCCAATCCATATGGGCCTTCGATTATTGTGCTGCAGCCTTATACCCAGGGTGCCAGTGCCTATGGGCACGTTGGCGTGGTCGAGTCAGGTGTGAGTGCAGCCAGCGCCAATGCGAATGGCGTGAGCGTCAGCAATATGAACTGGAATGGTGGTGTAGGCGTGATAAGCTACTGGACATTCCATCCCGGTGCTGGCGTTACTTTTATCTGGCATCCATAGATGCATATCGATGCTTATTGTCGAAAGTCTTTCCGATAGGCATACGTTATTCCAGATTTTTGCAGAATCCGAAAAACCTGATGGGAGATTCCTGGACAGCTAAACGTCCAGGAATCTCCCATCAGGTTTTTCATCTTGCTCTGAGCAGCCATATCAGGCCGGGCGCGCCTGGCGGAGTCCCGCGATGAGTAGCGCGACCATGCGGCGGGCATCGTAGCGCGGATCGTTATCGGCGCCGACGCAGAGGTTGCCGATGCCACGCATCAGTTCGTATGCCTCGATATCGGCGCGGATCTCGCCAGCTTCAGCGGTGGCGGCGAGCAGCCGGGCGCAAACGGGCACGAGCCGGTCAATGAAGTAGGCATGCAGCGCATCGAAGCTGCTGCCGGATTGCAGGACGGCGGCGAGTCCATGTTTGGTGACCAGGAAATCAACGAAGAGGTTAACCCACTGACCAAGTGCAACGTAGGGTGAGTCAGCATTGGCCAGCAAGACCGGGCCGGCCTCGGCGCAGGCCTCAACCTGGTGGCGGTACACGGCGACAACGAGATCCGCTCGCGTCGGGAAATGGCGGTAAATCGTCCCCATCCCAACTCCCGCCTCGGCCGCGATGTCCCGCACCGGCGCCTCGACACCGGACTTGACGAACACGGCGGCGGCGGCGGCGAGTAACGCCTGCTCGTTGCGCTGCGCGTCGGCTCGCTTTGGCCGGGCCGCTTTCTGTCGGGTTGCTTGCCCTACTTTCTCGTCGCTGATGGTCATCGCTTCATTTCCTTCCTTAAACAATAACAGTAGCTTGACAGATAAATAATAATACAGCCTTGACAAAGTGGATCGTTGTTCCGTATAATATTTATCGGAGCGGTGATCCGCTTCTTCGGCGTTGATACTATCATACCATAAAGGAAAAAATTTTTATGAACAACACATCAGACGTGGCGCTTACAGATCTTGACATGATCGTTGGTGTGGCTACTCCGATTGTCTCGGTGAAGCCGGTTGTGCTATCCGCTCCGGGCCGTGGTGAGGATCTGCAGGTACGTGTGTCTGCTCCCGTGACCGGGCGCGAACTTCCTGTTATCATTTTTTCGCACGGCTTTGGCTGGTCGTTGGACGGCTACGCCCCGTTGGCCGATTTCTGGGCTGCTCACGGCTTCGTGGTTATTCAACCCACCCATCTCGACTCAAGGACGCTGAACATTTTCCCCCAGGATCCCCGCACACCGCGCATCTGGTTGTTCCGTGTCGAGGATGTGAAGCGCATCCTCGACCAGCTTGACTATATCGAGGCCGCTGTTCCCGGACTCAGCGGGCGTCTTGATCGCAGCCGCATCGCGGTAGCCGGACACTCCTGGGGTGCGCAGACGGTGGGTATGCTGCTGGGTGCGCGCGTCCTGGATGCCAATGGCGAAAAGGGAGAGGACATGTACGACTCGCGCGTCAAAGCCGGCGTACTGCTTGCCGCGACTGGTCAGGGAGGAGCCGACCTGACTCCATTCGCGGCCGAGCACTTCCCGTTTATGAATCCCAGCTTCGCTGAGATGACCACGCCGGCCCTGATAGTCGCGGGAGACCACGACCAGTCCATGCTGTCTGTTCGCGGGCCGGACTGGTTTACCGATCCCTACTACCTGAGTTCAGGCAGCAAGAGCCTGTTGACCCTGTTCGGGGCGGAACACTCGCTTGGAGGAATCCCTGGCTACACCGTCACGGAAACGACGGATGAGAATCCCGCGCGCGTTGCCCTGATCCAGCGGCTCTCAGTGGCCTACCTGCGCAGCGCGCTCGGCCTTGATGACTCCGCGTGGCCCGCAGCACGTGCCGCCCTGGCGGAGACCCCTGATCCACTGGGTCGCATCGAATCCAAGTAATACTGTAAGAGAGGTAAACTTCCCACCGCTGGGAGTGAGCATCCAATTGTGGTCAAAAAGTCACAATTGGATGCTCACTCCCAGCGGTGGACTTCCCCTTCCTTACATGGATGGTGTTTACATCCGCTTTTTATATGCCCGCATGGCAAAGATGTAGGCCAGCAGCAGAATGCCGACACACCAGGCAAGAGCGATCCATATACTCTGAGACACCGGCTGATTAGCCAGTAAGGCACGGATGGCATCCACGATGGCCGTTACCGGCTGGTTTTCGGCGAAGACCCTGACGACAAAGGGCATCGACCGGGTTGGCACAAACGCGGAGCTGATAAAGGGCAGGAAGATGATGGGATAAGAAAAGGCCGATGCGCCGTCTATCGACCTGGCTGTCAGCCCAGGGATGACCGCGACCCAGCTTAAAGCCAGCGTAAACAATGCGAGGATACCGATGACGGTCAGCCATGACAGGATGCCCGCCGACGAACGAAAGCCCATAATCAACGCGACGAGAATGATAACCACCACCGAAATCGCGTTGGAGACCAGCGAGGTCAGGACGTGGCTCCACAGCATGGTGGAAGGGGCTATCGGCATGGAGCGAAAGCGCTCAATTTTGAATGGCGCCGCCGAACACATACACGAACAGCAGCATAAACGCGATAGGCATGATGGTGACCGTGATGATGGTATCCATGCTGCGGAAAATGTGGCGCATGGAACGACCAAGCATCACGTATCCTTTATAAGAGGTTCTCCAGTACGCGCTTGGCATACTCCCAGTTGCCTTTGTTGCGCTCGTACGTCGCTCTCCCTTTTTCCGTAATCCTGAAGTATTTCCTCCTGCCGCCTTGCGATTCATCGCCCCAGTACCACTCGATATCACCGTCGACCTCAAGCCGTCGGACGCTAGAGTACATGGTGGCTTCCTTTAATTCATATTCACCACCCGAGCGTTCGGCAATCAGTTTGACAATCTCGTAGCCGTAGTGGTCAGCCTCCGATAAGAGCCGTAAAATCATCGTATCGGTATGTCCGCGCAGCAGGTCGGAGGTAAGTTTGTTCTCACTCATATCATCACCTCGTAGTTAGAGTATGCGTCATATTACTGTGTCTGTCAAGGTAATATTTCGATTTTAATACTTTGTTTGATAAACTGGATTTTTTCGTTATGATAGGGAAGAGCACCGAGGGAGTATATCATTGTAGGGAAAGAAGTACGATGAAAAAAAGGATTCTTGTGTTGGGAGATAGAGGGTCATTCATGGAGCGCATGCGGATCTTTAGCAAGCGGGTCGTCAATCCGCTGGTGATGAGGTTCGCGGGGTCCGCTCACAGTCCTTTTGCGGTCGTTCGTCATGTCGGGCGGCGCAGCGGGCGAACGTATGCGACGCCGCTGCTGCTTGTGCCGGTCGCAGACGGTTTTGTGATCGAGCTGACGTATGGCTTCGCGGTGGACTGGTATCGCAATGTCGTGGCGGCGGGACACTGTACCATCCTCTGGCATGGGCGCGCATATGAGTGCGATGCGTTTGAGGTGGTTGATCCCGGCACGGGGCTGCGGACCTTCCCCGCCATCCTACGCTTTCCACTGCGCATGCTGGGCGCGCGCGATTTCGTAAAGATGAAGATGCAATAGATGCGTTTTGGAACAGGCTATAGAGCCGGCTCTGCGATGCTCAATACCTTCAACTTTGGCTATCCCGCTGATACTTGATATAAGCACAGCAACTCGCGCCTTTCCGTCAATATATAGTCGGCACTTTCTCAAGCTCTGCAGAAGCAAACGTGCGATGCGGTTTTATAGGAATGATCTATTCTGGTTCTATTCTGTGTTATGGGTGAGCTGAAAACGATAGTCAGACGATAGGTAACGCTCTTCAAATGCCGGGTTTATAACGGTATACTTTCTATAAAAAATTTTATTGCTTAAGCTCTATCAACGCGCCTTACGGATACAACAACGGGTATTGGGTGCCGATAACCCTATGACGATGGCTACTGCGCAAAGCATGCAAGAGCTTGTACAGCCAGCGAAACACTCCTGAATTGTGAAAAAGAGATCTGGTGGGGATTTGAGCATGCTGGAATCATGCTCGAATCCCCACCAGACTCTAAACCAACGCATGACGATGATCACTCGATGGCTATTCGATAGATAACGATCTCTGGAATGCCCTCTTCTTCAGCTATCATGTAAGGGACGTCAAAATGGACGTGTGATGAAGAAGGAAAGGTCAGAACATGCATACGCTAGAGGCTCCTGTACTGCCCGATGAAGTACATTCTCAGCAACAACATTTATCCCCCCGGTGGTTCTGGCGCATCATGAACGCTGGGATGGGGATGGTTATCCCTATCGGCTGGCGAACGAGGAGATCCCCCTGCATGCACGCATTCTGGCGGTGGCGGATTCCTATGCCGCCATGACAGAGTCGAGACCCTATCGTACGGCGCGCTCCCCAACTGAGGCGCTGGCCGAGATTCGGCGCTGCACCGGTCGTGCATATGATCCTCGTGTAGCTGAAGCCTTTCTCACCCTTTGCTCGCGCCATGATCAGGATATATCCGTCGTTCACCACTCTCCCTATTCGCAAGCTAGCAGCATAAATATATGCAAATAAGATAATGTTGACATGATGTCATTAATACACGAGGAGATAGAAAATGAGTTCCGCCTTTTTTAAAGAAAAGGATTGCTTTGTAAGCTCAGGCATGGAGATACCCGATGCGGAGCTGGCTCGGCAGGCGCTGGACGGCGATCAGCAGGCTTTCGCGACGATGGTGCAGCGCTACCAGCGACCACTGTTTAACTTTATTTATCAGCACCTTGGCAACTACGATCAGGCATGGGACGTGTTACAGAATGTGTTTATCTGTTTCTTTACCTCCCTGCCTCGCCTGAATGGCGATCGAGCTTTTAGATCCTGGCTCTTCCACGTCGCACGCAACAAGTGTATCGATGAAATCCGGCACCAGCAGCGCAATGCACTCCCCTTTTCACGCGTGGAATCCTATGGCGAGGATACTGACGACCAGGAATCTCTGCTCGATATTATCGACGCGGAGCCGCTGCCCGATACGATCGCCGAGAAGCGAGAAATGCAGGAGTTTATGCGCGAAGTTATCTCCACTCTCCCGCCCAAGCTTGGCGCTGTGATCTGGCTGCGCTATATCTTCAAGCCATCCTTTACCGAGATTGGGCAGGCGCTCAACATACCAGAGTCAACGGCGAAGACCTATTTCTATCGCGCCAAACTGCAGCTGCGCCAGCGACTTGCTACTTCCGAGTACATCGCAGATGTTTTATCTTTTTCCCGCATAAAGTCGGGTCGGGCGAAGATAGACGATGGTTAGACGATAGGTAATGATCTCTGAGAAGGGAGATCCAAACAGCTATCCTCTAAATGAAAGCGCAATTCGATAGTTGCCTGGTGCACTGTCAAAGTTCATTTGATGGGGGAGCGGGGATGCAAGCGAGCATGCCGGGGGCATGATCAAGCGGCTAGCCCAAGCCGGGGCAAGCCCAGCACCTACGGGGGATCGGGGGCTGTGCCCCCGGCAACTCCTCCCTCTCTCGCCCGCGTAGCGGGCGAACAATCCACCAAATGAAGTTTGACAAAACAGTAGGAGCGAAAGCTTTTACAGGTTGAGGGTGATGATCATGAGAGCGGACAAGCTCTCAGCATTACTAAGAAGTAAGTTAAGATATAGCAAACAAGGAGAAAAACATTATGGGTACTGGCACAATTACGACAAAAGACGGCACAACTATTTTTTATAAGGACTGGGGCACCGGCAATCCGGTCACCTTCAGCCATGGCTGGCCGCTCAACGCCGATGCCTGGGACGAACAGCTGCTCTTCCTGGCCTCCCATGGCTATCGCGTCATCGCGCACGACCGCCGTGGCCATGGTCGTTCCAGCCAGACCTGGGATGGCAACAACATGGATACCTATGCCGATGACCTGGCCGAACTCATCGAGGCGCTCGACCTGCGTGATATTACCATGGTGGGCCATTCCACCGGCGGCGGTGAGGTCGCGCACTATCTTGGTCGCCATGGCACCTCGCGGGTCTCCGGCGCCGTTCTGGTAGGAGCGATCACCCCGCTGATGCTCAAGACCGAGGCCAATCCTAAGGGCACCCCCATCGAGGCCTTCGATGGCATTCGTGCCGGAGTCGCGGGCGATCGTTCTCAGTTTTACCAGGATCTCAGTAGCCCCTTCTTTGGCGCCAACCGCCCCGGATCCAAGGTCTCGCAGGGCCTGCGTGACGCTTTCTGGCTCTGGTCGATGCAGGTAGGCCTTAAACCCGCCTATGACTGCGTCAAAGCCTTCTCCGAGACCGACCTGACCGAAGACCTCAAGCGCATCGATGTGCCGACGTTGATCGTGCACGGCGATGACGACCAGATCGTGCCGATCGAGGCCTCTGCCTACGAGGCCGCCAAGCTGGTCAAGGACGCCACCTTGAAGGTCTACCAGGGCGCCCCCCATGGCCTGACCCTGACCCATAAGGATCAGTTTAACGCCGATCTGCTCTCCTTCTTGCAGGCGAAGTAGAAGTAGAAACATTATCATAGTAGAGAGCAGGGCTTGCATCCGCAAGCCCTGCTCTCTACTATGATAATGACGATATCTTTCTGTTATTGTGTGGTGGTGAGCGCCTCTATGAGGGCGTCGTAGCTCCAGGAACCATTATACAAACGTCCATTGATAAAGAACGTCGGCGTTCCCTGCACGCCGCTCTGTTCGCCTCCTTCTACATCCTTCTCAATGCGCTCCAGGTGACGCTGGATCGCCATATCGTATGTGTACTGCTTAAGATCAAGGTCCACCGTTTCCGCCAGATGTGCCAGGTCCGCGTCTCTGAGAGCATGCTGGTGGCGAAATATGGCATCATGCATCTGCCAGAATTTGCCCTGATTGTCTGCGGCTTCGGCGGCCAGTGCCGCGTGCAGAGCGTGGGCATGAATCTCGCTGAGCGGAAAATTGCGAAAGACAAAGCGCAATCGTTCCCCAAAGTTTTGTTGAATGGCGCGTACCATGACTGTGGATTGGCGCGTATACGGACATTCATAATCACCATATTGGACTAGAGTGATGGGGGCGTTAGTCGGTCCCTGGCTGTGATCCAGCTCGTTGACCGGTATGGAGAGGCGTGTGTGTTCCGACATTATCTATGCTGTCTCTTCCCATTCTTCATCGATTTACCCCGTAGGCTCGGCCCTTGCGGCCAATACTTTCAATTTAAGGACATGCAAAAAGAGAAAAAACCACAGTACGTGCGGGGCTTGCCCCCGCTTTGTTTGCTTCCCAAAAGAAAAAGCTCCTTCAAAGCGATTGAGAACAGTTGCATGCGATGCATCGCATCATGCTCGTTGCTTTTTCGAGTGGCGAGCAAGCAAGCGGGGGCAAGCCCCGCACGTACTCTCGTCTCTTTCTTGTTACTGCAGACACATTGACCCGACGATACGCAGCGCAACGGCGTAGGTGTAGCGGCCTGTATGTCCTATGGAAAGCATACCAGCGAGCTCACCGGATGCAGAGATCGTTACCTATCGTCTATCCATCGCTTGATGTCCTGGAGGTTTGAGCCGGGCGTGGAGAGGGAAATCAGCCGGGCGGGCGGAATCTATAGTGTTTCCTTGTTTTGATCGAGGGCGGTCTCGGTGGCGTGCAGACGCTGGCTGGTAGCAATGGTGGCGGGATGGTCGGGGCCAAAGACATGTTGCTGTATCTCCAGGGCTTGCTGGTAGAGGAGTTCAGCTTCCGCCAGACAGCCCCGGTCTTGCTGAAAGCGGGCGAAATCATAGAGCACGCATGCCGTCTTGTAGTGCTGCGGCGTCAGGTATGATTCGTGGATCTGCAGGGCGCGCTGATAGAGTCTTTCCGCCTCGGCATCTTTGCCCTGTGTGTGGTAGATGTTCGCCAGCCCATTCAGCGTGATCGCTACCTGTGGATGGGCTGATTGAACCTGCTGCTCCCAGATGTGCAGTGCGCGCTGGTAAAATAACTCGGCCTCCACGTACTTTCCCTGTTTGTAGTAGAGCAGGCCTAATCCATTCAGTATGATGCCGGTCTTCATATGCTCCGGTCCCAGCTGCTGCTCGCGGATGCGTAGAGCGCGCTGGTAGAGCGACTCGGCCTCTGAGTAGCGACCCTGCTGGGTATAGAGAAGCGCCAGCGCATTCAAGGTATAGGCTGTCCGGAGATGTTCGGGTCCCAGCAGCTGCTCGCGGATGCGCAGAGCGCGCAGATAGAGCGGCTCGGCCTCAGTGAAGCGGCCCTGCTCCGCGTAGAGAAATCCCAGTCCATGCAGTAGATAGGCCAGGGGAGGTTGCTCTGATCCCACCTGCTTTTCCCAGATCTGCAGGGCGCGCTGGTAGAGCGGCTCGGCCTCGGCGTAGCGGCCCTGCTCTGAGTACAGAAAGCCCAATCCATGCAGGGTAATAGTCAGCAGGGAGGGCTGAGGCGTTGTAACCTGTTGCTCCAGGATATGCAAAGCCCGCTGGCGCAGAGGTTCGGCCTCGGCATACTTGCCCTGCTCATAGTACAGCTGCGACAGTCCATTGAGGGAAGCAACCAGCTTGAGATAATGGTCCGGCCCGGCCAGCTGCTCCCAGATATGTATGGCCCGCTTATTGAATGTTTCGGCCTGCCTGTACATGGCCCGCTCGCCGAGATACGTCGCGGTGCGATCGAACATCTCGGCCGCCTCTGGCAAAAAGAGTTGATATTGTTGGACCAGTGTGTCCAGAGCCTGAACCTGCGCCATATTGCGCTGGCACTTGCGCCAGACGGCAACATTATCTTTGGGATCATCGGGGAAAGCCAGCCAGACGGCCCGCACGATGCGCTCTGTCCACAGGCGTTGTTCCTGCTGTGACAGACGTGCTCTGACGACCACCTGCACCAGGCGATGCAGGCTGAGCAGACGATGCTCCGCCAGGCGTTTTACCAGAGAAAAAGAGAGCAACTCCTCCAGCATCTGGTTGAAGGTGAAGAGATCCGACACAGCCTTTTGTAGCGCGGGTGGCCACTGGCTCGCCCCGTTGATGAGCAGCTCTTCGGGGATATCATCGGGAGAGAGGAATGCGCACAGATTTAACAATTCCGCGGCCGCCGGGTTGACCTGCTCGATGCGCTGGAAAGAGAGAGACCAGGTGGTAGCCACCGACTCGGGATAGCGCATGCTCTGCCAGCCACGGCGCGACAGCAAGGCATGACGATGCTGTTCATAGAGCAGCCGATAATCACAGAACCGGGAGGCGGTCTCTTCGATATAGGCGCCCGCCTGGTCCAGGGCCAGCGGAAATTGTCCGAGCGCGACGACGATCTTTTCCGCCTCGGCCACCTCCTCCGGCAGCGTATGCGGACGTCGCGCGCGCCGCAGTAAGAAGCGGGTCCCCTCTTCTACGCTCATAGTCTCCAGGGTAATCGGGATCGTCAGTGAGCCCACTGCGCTGGCGCGCGTGGTCAGCAAGATATTGCCGTTGCCGCGTCGCGGCAGGTAGTCATAGATAAAAGAAAGATCATCGACGTTATCTACAATCAGCAGCCAGGGTTGCTCGCAATACTCGAACCAGCGGATAATCTCCGCGACAAGCTGACGCTGGTCCGTCTCATTTCTGGCTTTAAACGAGGGAAGCTGTGTCGCCAGTGATATGAAATCGGTCAGAATGGATTCCTCGCTGGCCGCATTGATCCAGATGGTATGCGTATAGAGTCCCTTGATGCGCGCGCGATACGCATATTCCACCGCGATTTGCGTTTTTCCAATCCCACCTAATCCTGTAAGCGCCAGCAGTTGCGTCATGGTAGGCTGGTGAGGGTCGGTCTCGTTGGAAACGGTAAATTGCTGTTCCAACTGCGCCAGTATCTCTTCGCGTCCGGTAAAGTAGGGATTGCGCGTGTATGGCACGGTCCAGAGCATGGACTCCTCGCCAGGTGCGACTGCTGATGGCGTCGCCGTTAGCCGTTCGTTCCTTTCGGGCGTAGAAGCGGGGGCGGCTTCAGGGGCGGGCGTGGGCGAATCTTCGGGAGTGGTGGGGAGAGCATCTTCAACCAGGCCGAGCTCCTGGGGGCTGGCATCAAAAAGAGAACAGAGCTTGATGCGATAGTAGGCACTGGGTTGCTGGTTGCCGCGTTCCCAGCGCTGATACGTAACAATTGAAACGCCTATCTGATCTGCGACATCCTGTTGCCGCCAGTTGCGCAAAACACGTTGCCGGCGCAAGCGCTCATTTCTCGACATGCTTTCCTCTGTAACGATTGGTCAGCAGCAGATGGCTACAGTAAATAGCATCTGACCTGCACTATCTTTGTTCTCAAGCGATGTTAATTATCGCGCAGTGTGGTGCCTGGTATCGGACATGCACATGATATCACAGTATCACGATTGACGATTCCACTGCTTCGTGCAACGAATAGCGCAAACTCGTACCCCTGGGGCGCACCTTCCACCAAAGATAACACCGCTCCTTACCGGCACCGATCAGCGCAAGCGCGTACCACTTATCGTTTGCCCTTTTGCTGGAAATGCTCATGTATTGGAAAAGCTGCGGCCCCCATAGTGCTATGGGGACCGCAACTCCTCTTTTGCCAATGCGCTATTAGCCTACGCGTACAAACTTGATGGCGTCTGCATGAGCATAGTTATTTGTTCTCGTGAGCGTTATACCTGGAGACTACTGCCGCTTCCTCGCACTATTGATCACGTCGAGGTGCCCGGTCAACCTGGCTTCGTCCAGGCTGACGGTATAGCATGCGCTTTGCGGTTCGATGGCCAGTATTAATCGGTTTGCCTGCGCTATCTGCTCCAGATAGGCAAAGTGCTGGCTGTGCTCAAAGCGCAGGATGAGCCGATAGTTCTCATGGTGACTGACGCTCAGGAATAGGAATGTGTCGCTCAGGTGCTGGTCGGCTGTCATATATGTACACCAGGATGGCCAGTAGTCGAAGGCATCGTCATGGTGCTCAAGAAGTCCTGGCAGGCGTGGGTGCTGCTCGATATCCAGCAGAAGTGTCGGCTGCGGAGCGTCGGGCAGGAACCGAAATGGGATTGCTTCCTGCTTCAATGTTGCCAGTTGTTGCTGCCAGAATGCCGTGAATGGCGTTTCACTCGCGTCAGTATTGCTGCATATATACAGGGATGGCTGCCGATGGATGTCAGGTATCTCAAGAATATCAATATCTTTTAACATGGGTCACCGTGCCTTTCTTTCTTCGGGCTATAGTGCATACCAACTTGTAGCGGATGCAAATTCATAGGCCGCTGTTGTGCTTGAGTCGTAAGCGATCAACGTAATCCACTGGTTTTTCACCAGGTTGTTCAATTGTTCATGCCGTACGAGGATAGTGGCTATGCGCTCTGGATCAGCCTCAATGATGGCGAGCAGACGCATGGGTTCGTGATACAGGTCATTGTTACCGTACATGACAGATTGCATGGGAAGTCCGATCAGCAGGTCGCTCTGCTGACCCTGCATTACTCCAATCTGACCGACAACGTTATGCAGCAGTTTGGTATCGCTGCCGAAGGCCTGGTTGTCGATAGTGGAGAAGTAGTACTGCATATTAATCCATTCGCCGACCACCAGCGGGGCCGTCATGATGCTTTCCAGAATGCTGCCGTCTGGATCCTGGCCCTGGTCATAGGAGTGCAGGAAGACACGTCCTTCCAGGTCGAGTTGCTCTGTCAGGCTACGGCGTCCACAGAGGAAGGCAGCGTTGCGGGCCAGCCCCCACTCGGGACGGATCTGAGACCAGTCGGTGGCCCGCTGCTGAACGTGCCGGGTGACGTTTTGTTGTCCCTGGCTGGCGTCGGGCAGGTTGAGCAGGCGCAGGCTGGCGTTGTCTTTTCCTGCTCGGGCAAGATCTTGCTTGAGCTGTTGCAACTCGGCTGCATGACTGGCAGGCACCTGGTCTTCGTTCAGGATGCGGATCTCGTCGGTGGTTGTGTTGTGCTCGCCGGCCAGAAACATGCTCTCTTCAGGTATGGTGATGCCCTGCTCCGCCAGCAACGCCCGAATGGCGGGGCTGTTAAGGATGCTGGCAGTGACGAAGGCACTGTTGCCGCCAGCATTGCCTCCACAGGCACCACAATCCAGGGATGAGGCATAGGGATTATTCTCGGACTGGCTGCCATGACCACAGAGCAGGATCAGGCGCGCGAAATTACTGGTCAGACCGATGCCGCGCAACATGTTCCCGACCATGCCAGCTTGCTCTTCTCTACTCATGCCAGGCACCGAGAGGTCGGTCAGGATTGATGGCTCGGTTGGAACCCTCGGCAAGAGTTTCTCTGTGATTCTGTTCTGTAGCTGTTTCCAGCGGTCGGGTAGCAGGGTTTTGCCCAGGAGAGGAAAGAGGAAGAAACCTCCAACCATTTCCACAAAGGCAAATGGTGTGAGCAGATGCTCACGGAGCGCATGGATGAGCAGGTGCCAGCTATGGATCAGAGCGTTCCCGCTCAAATTCTGCTTGCTTATGGTCCGGGCGTTTGCTCTGGGGAGCTCGCTGACGTGTGATGTGGGCGTGATAAGGGCCGGAGCCAGGGTGAGATTGCCCGATGCCCCAAAGGGATGATAGAGCATCGGTACTCCAAAGAAGCCAGCCACGCCATAGGTTTCATAGGGGCCCAGCGTTTCAATGCAGCGGCGCATGCCCTCGGAGCGTACATCAATACAGAAGAGGGCCTGCACCTGTGCTTTTTGCGCGGCCGCCGTTTTCGGCTCTACGGTTTTGTGGGCGCGCAAGGTGGTGAGCAGATGGTCGCGATAGTGGAGCTCATACGCCTTCTGCCAGAGCACCTGCTGTTTCTCGACACTCCAGCTGCTGGCGAGTTGCAGCAGTCGAGAGAAATGCGTGGCGGGAAGCTCGGCTATCTCCTGCGCCTGTAGATGCACAATATCGCACAGTACAACGAGGCGCGCGATCAGCTCCTTCGTTTGTTCCGGCTCCCTCTCTTTGCCCTTGCCTGTAAAGAGGCTCGTCAACACAGACTTTATATGTGATGGCTGTCGGGCATGCATCTCCAGGTACGTGAGCTCGTAGAAGAGGCGCACAGCCAGGTAGTCGGTGAGTGTGATGGGATAGCGTTGCTGCCATAGGGATTCGGGATGTTCCTCACGCCAGCGTATGATGCTTGCCCAACCAGGAAGCTGTGCCAGGTGACGCATGAACTGTTCGGTCCAGAACATCTGTATGTCGCTGGCTGCTGAAGGAGAGAGGTGCCGCGCCAGACCCTGCAGGCAGAGTTCCAGGGTCGCGTCCGCCTCATCCGGCAGGTCACGAATGCTCTTGTGCAGTGTCCGATCTCCCAGAAAACTGAAGATCCCACCTTCTCCAGCCAGATCTTTCCAGCATTGGTAAAATCCCTTCTCACGTCCTGGCATGCTCCAGCCGGCCTGGCCCTCATCGAGAAAGGCCGCGCACCACAGAACCATCTGGTTGTTGACCATCGTGGTAATCTCTGATGTGACAGGCGTTTCTTCCTGTTTCCCCTCTTCTTGTACGTCCTCCGACCACACTGGATGCGCCGCTGGCAGGCTCTGACTGACCACTTTCCAGAGTTCAGACTTCCCCGCCTTCACCTTCTCAGGGGTCTCTTCCTGCCGCAGCCAGGCGCTGTATACCTGTTGGAGGGGCAGCGTCCGGGTCCCCAGTTCAATACTGGTGGGCAGCGCAAGTGTTTGTTGCAAGGCCACAATGGCGGAGCTTATGTCCTGCTCACTGATGCGTCGTTGTGTGAAAAAGGTACGATACGTTGTCAGAGGGAGAAAACCCTGTCCTCTCCCCATTTTGCGCGCGTCCCGTACGGCCTGGTGAAAGGGGAGATGCTCCAGATTGGCCAGGGCGTTGTTAGCGATAAATGAGTCCAGCGGCCAGTAGGGCGCGATGATCTGGCTCGCTTCGCGGATACAACGCGGAACATCCACCTGCATCTCCATCAGGGCCGGGCTCTTACTCTCTGTGTAGGTTTTTTCCATAAAGATACTCCTGTTTTCTGCTCTTTGTTCTTGCATGGCTTAACCAATCTTTCGCACGCCACGATACAGAGCAAACACATAGAGCCTCTTGAGGAAGGTGTTTATCTGTTGTGGTTGGTGTAGAGATGGCAGGATGATTGAGATCAGGCCCGCGCACAATAGGAAGATGCTGCCGCTCGTGAAGAGCAGACTGTTTGGTGTAAATGGATTCGCGGCCACGACTGGAGCGAAGAATATTTCGATACCGTGGATGGCGATGGTGTAGAGCAAAATGATACCGAGCACACCAATGGTGGCAGGCAGGATGTATCGCGGAAAATGGAAGGAGATGCGTAGCGTTCTGGCAAGTGCGTGGGCGATCGTCATCCAGGCAAATAGGAGGATCATATTACCTGGCTTGAACGGCGGATCAATGGCAATCTGCATCAAGGCAAAGACCAGTGCCACGAGCAGGCCGCTCATGAACAGGATACGCGCTGAGGTGAGCGGCGTGGCGGATGCTGGTGGGGAGAAGAGGCGGCTGCTGTTTTTCTGCTGGATCACCGATCCCGAGTTGAGGAAGGCGTGCGCTTTAAAGAAACCATGCACGATGATGTGCAGCAGGGCTAAAGCAAACATGCCCAGGCCACATTCCAGGATCATGAAGCCCATCTGCCCCATGGTTGAATAGACAAGCATGCCTTTGACATCGTTGCGGGTAAGCATGACCATGGACCCATACAGGGCCGTCAGGCCACCGATGACGATGGCGCATCCCATGGTGAACGGCGTGGCGACGACGAGCGCGCTCAAGCGGATCAGCAGAAATCCGCCGGCGTTGATTAAACCGGCATGCATTAACGCTGAGACTGGCGTTGGAGCTTCAACGGATGATGGCAGCCAGCTGTGCAGTGGTAGTTGCGCTGATTTGGCTATGGCCGCTACCAGGAGTGCGAGCGTGAGTAACGTTCCCTCGACGCCTCCCATGTGCTCCATGCTGGTGGAAAGGATGGCCTGAATACTGAATGTATGGAATAATTGCCATGTAAGGATGAGCGCACATATCAGCGCGATGTCTCCGATCAGGTCGATGCGCAATTTCATCCATGCGGCGCGCCAGGAAAGCGGGCGGTGCTGGTAGTGAGCGAGCAAAAAGGTCAGCGTCAAACCTTTGAGCATCCAGAAAAGGCCGAGCATCAAGAGATTATTGGCCAGAATGACCAGGATCACTTCGAGGGTGACCAGGCTCAGCAGGAAGAAGTAGCGGTAAAAGTAACGCTCCTCCTGCATCGCTCGCAAAGAATAGAGATGGACAATTCCGCTGACCGTGATTACCAGCAGGAGCATGCTCACACTGACACGATCCAGCAGAAAGCCCAGAGGCACAATCTGTGTGGATGCCAGCGGCACCCGTACCAGCGACAGATCGAATGGCCCATGCACGATGACCAGCACAAAGAGGCTCAGCGCACACATCCATAACAAACCAAAATGTATCTGCACATAGCGAGCTATGCGGGCTGTAGATAAATGGGGGAGGAATAAAGAAATTCCCATCAACGTGACCATCAATAGTGGAATGAGTAGCAGCGGCAGCAGTATCCCATTCGCTAATACACTGACCATATAGTTCCTTTCTTCCCAAAAAGATGCTATGATTACCGTGTAAACGTAGTTGCGAAAATCAAAACACGAAATATAATTCATGTATTATGATGCGGTAAAAAGGAGTCGTTTGTCAAGGTTTCTGTAACGTTTCCTGGAAACTGGTGGATCGGCAGCTCAAATTTGGGAATAGTGTGCTCGTGTTAACCACATTTGCTTATGGAAGGGAGAGATGCCGTTATGCGTCCTCGATGGACATTTTTAACCAATCATGCCCAGGTCTTTCTGTGTGTTACCCAGAATCCTCACCTGACTGCCAGGGAGATCTCGGCAATAGTTGGTATTACCGAGCGTGCAGTGCAACGCATCTTAAGCGATCTCGAAGAAGACGGCTACGTGCAGGCTTTCCGTGAAGGCAGAAATAATCGCTACACCACCGATCTGGATATGCCACTGCGCCACCCGGCCCAGCATGGACAACGCGTTGGTGATCTGCTAGAACAAATCATGGAAGAGACCTCTGACAATAACTATTCTTAAAGCTCAGGTCTCTTCCAGCATCATTTTGCATCGGGCTTCAATATATGCTACAATTTTCGTGATATGGTTTTCGTATGTTGAACCTATGGTATGCCGTTCAATTGTGTGAGCAGAGCTCGCCACCAGAGACAGTGTTTGATTCTCGTCACCCTGGGGGTGAGTGAGCGCCCCCGCACGCGCGTCCGCTGCGCAGCCGCGCTGGTTTGTAAGTTGGTGCAGCAGGGGCGCAAAAGCGCCCCTGCTGCACCAACTTACCATGGACTCATGAGCACCAGAAGAGCGAAAGCTCAGGCGCGCTGCAAGCCATGATCATGCAAATCCAACACTGTCAGAGAGTGTGTTTGACCCTTATCACTTTGGGGATATGTGAGCGCCCCCGCACGCGCGTCTGCACCGGTTTGTATATTGTTGCATCGGGTGCGCATCCGTGCACCCGATGCAACAACCTATAAGAACGTGTCTGACTCTCATAATGATGGCCTGCGGTCTGCATCGGTTTTCGCACCTTCGGTGCTCAGCATTCCGTTATGTATTCGTGCATGGGCGCGCATCAGCGCGCCCATGCACGAATACATAAAATCGGTGCGGCCGCGGAGCGGACGCGCGTGCGGGGGCGCGCATGCACCCCCAACATGACGGAAGTCAAACACATTCAGAGAGCAGCAGCCATGACTGTTTTTCAATCGTATGAGGTAAAATGATGCAACAAGCGGAGTCATCTCATTCTGAGAAGAGTAGCTCAGTCAGAGCGTCTCATGATCATCCATATGCAGGTAGGAGTGTCTCACTGGCGACCAAACATGGGAAAGAGGGGCAGATCGCTCCTGCCTTCGCCCAGACGCTACAGATGCGAGTGGAGGTTCCGGCAGGCATAGATACGGATGTGCTGGGTACATTTACTGGCGAGATTCCACGCACAGGTTCGCCTATGGAGACGGTCTATGCCAAGGCGCGCCTGGGTATGCAGATCAGTGGATCTCCATTGGGCCTCGCCAATGAGGGAAGCTTTGGACCGCATCCTGCTATGCCCCTGATGCTGGCCGATACAGAGCTCTTGCTCTTCATCGATGATGAACGCGGCATCAAGGTACAGGAGGTTCTGGTCAGTGAGAAAGTGGTGGCCGCGCAATGTACGGCACGAACGTTCGCTGACTTAGGAACGTTTCTGGAAGGTGCTCATTTCCCATCCCATGCGCTCATCGTGCGTCCAGAGGGCCTGTTCCAACCCGACCTGATCTTTAAGGCGGTCACTGATCCACAACGCCTGGAAGAGCTCATCACGCTATGCGCGGCCGAATCGCCAGCGGGTCTGGCCCATATCGAGAGTGATCTGCGCGCTCATATGAATCCTACGCGCCGCCGCGTGCTTAGCCAGCTAGCGGAGCAACTGGCACAGCGCCTGGCTCGTCTGTGTCCTCACTGCGCGACCCCTGGCTGGGGCATCGTTGATCACGAGGCGGGACTGCCCTGTAGCTGGTGTGGTCAACCAACTGAACTGGTGCGCGCGCTAATCTTCGGTTGCCCCGCCTGCACTTCCCAGGAACGCCATGGACGGCCAGACGGATTGCAGAGCGCCGATGCCGGCCAGTGCCCTTTCTGTAATCCCTAGTGCAACCTCAAAGGATCTCCTATGTGTATCGCTTTATCAATCGGCGTTCAATCGCTGTGGTGTTTTAATGAGTATAATTTTTGACCATGACCGCTGAAGAGAACACACATTTCTTTTGCCTCTGGTTGACCAACCTATAATCAGAATCTGAGAATTTGCGCACCGGGCTTGGTATCGGGTCCCCTGATATTAATGGCGTATTTATCTGGTTAGAAGAGAAGCATGTGGAATTGATGGTGCTCTGGCTTAACGCTATATTTTAATTGTTATGCTTATAAAAAATAAGTTTTTTGTGATATTTCTGTGACGGCAAAATATTCTATGTGATGTCTCTGTGATGATCAATATTATACGTTTGCACTGAAGCAAGAATAGGCTTATTTATCAGTTTGAGCGGCTAAGTAGCAGGGATAGAGAAGGAGGATATTCCATGAATGTGAACACTATTACACAGCTCTTTAGTATTATCGCTGTATTTATATCTTGTGCCGGTGTAGCTCTGAGTTGGCGCATGGGAATTGTAACCCGTATAAACACAAACATATGGGAAGTGTATAAGCAGTACAATAGTGATGATATTAAACAGGCCAGAGCTAATGTTCGGGCTATCATGCAGGACCCTGAATGGCAACAGGTGGAGGATCTCAAATCATATCAGCTCTATTTTCAGTTGCCTATAGTAACATGTGACGGACCGAATGAGGTACGACAAGCGCTCTGGCGACAGGAACAAGATATTCACCGTTTACTTTCCTTTTATCACCAGATTGGTGTTTTTCTGACGAGACACTTGTTGGATGAAGATGCCACTTTATTCTTATTGGGTGGAGGTTTAGATGATCGCTGGAATGTGCTGGCACGAGTTCCCGGTTTTTTTCGCAATCATCCTTATGAAGGCATGTTTGTATTGTATGATTGCTATCTGAAGTGGAAGCAGCGCCATCAGCATCTTTATATCGATCAACACGTATTGGAGCATGCTATCATGAAGGACACAGCAGACTAATACAGCTGTTTGCGTGTATAAATGATGTTGGTCAGTCATCATCTCATCAGGGAGACAGGTCATGATACAGGCAGAGCGCTCTCTTTTTGTATTTATTTCCTATTCACGTGCTGATAAAGAATTGGTAGATCGCCTGAGGCGTGATTTGTACACTCATGGTATCAGTGCGTGGATCGATCAGGAAAGCATCCAACCGGGTACTCCTGATTGGGAAGAGGCGTTGCGTTCGGCAGTGCGTTCATCCAATGCTGTGCTCCTGATCGCTTCTCCGCGTGCCCGTAGTTCGCGTTATGTTAAGGATGAGCTGCGCATTGCTGAAATGTATCGACGACCAATTTATCCTGTCTGGGTCGCGGGTGACCAGTGGATGGAAGCCATTCCGATCGGCTGGGGCAGCACGCAATATATCGATGCTCGTGCGGATAACTATACCCAGGCGATCCAGGCCATTGTAAGGAGCGTGTATCAGTCTGCCAACTCCCTTGCCGCTGTAACTCCGGAGCCTGTAACTCCGGCGCCTTCCACTTTTGAGCCGCGCAATCCCTACAAAGGGCTACGGGCCTTCACCAGTGCCGATGCCCATGACTTCTTTGGGCGCAGTGCCCTGGTGGATGAGCTGATGCACGCCTTGCAAATGACTTTGCAGGAGGAAGCGTGGACTACCCAGCAGGTTCGTCCGGTACGGTTACTATCGGTTGTTGGTCCTAGCGGGTCCGGAAAATCGAGTGCCGTGATGGCAGGGCTACTACCAAAACTCCAGATGGGTGCATTAACGGAAAGCCAGGAGTGGATCTATCTTTCCCCTGTGGTGCCAGGGGCTCATCCGTTGGAGGCTTTGACTCTGGCACTGGCCGAGAAATTATCCGGCCGCAGCTTAACCTCAATACGTGAGGACCTCAATGACGACTCCGCCCGCGGGCTACACCTGCTAGGGTGTTCGTTGTTACCAAAACCCAGGTCACACATGGTTCTGCTTGTAGATCAATTCGAGGAGTTATTTACACAAACGATTGATGAAGCTGAGAGACGCCATTTTATTGATCTGTTGGTGGCGGCTATGACCGAACCGCAGGGACCGATCATCGTCATCGTGACTTTGAGGGCCGATTTTGATGATCGCCCGATGCGCTATCCTGACTTAGGGCAATTGTTAGAACGACATCGTGTACCATTGCTACCTATGGAATTAGAGGATTTGCGGGCTATCATTGAGAAGCCTGCAGCATTACCGGATGTTCTGCTTAGCTTTGAGGGTGACCTGGTCGGTGATTTGCTCTTCGAAGTACAGGGGCAAACTGGCGCTCTCCCTCTCTTGCAATTTACTCTCGAGCAACTATTCCAGCGGCGCAGCGGACATCTACTAACTCTGCAGGCATATCATGACCTGGGAGGCGTAAAAGGGGCGTTAGCCAGTCATGCAGAGGATGTATACAATTCGCTACCCACGCAGGAGCACCATGACCTGGCGCGCGATCTTTTCCTGCGTTTGATTGATCCAGGAATGACCGAGCAAGATACGACTCGGCGCCGGGCAGCCCTGGCAGAACTTACGCTACCTGATCCGAGACAAAGTGCCCTCTTTCAGGAGATCGCGACCACATTTGTGGCCGCCCGGCTGTTGACGACCAGTACTCGTGCTGGTGTAGCTACTATCGAAGTTAGCCATGAGGCTCTGATTCGAGAATGGCCACGCCTGGCAGAGTGGTTGCGCACCAATCGGAATGACCTCCTGCTGCAAAAATCTATCAGTATGGATGCCCTGGAATGGATAAAATATGGGCAACCTGACGATCGTTTGTACCGTGGTACGCAGTTAGATGAAGCGCGGACATGGGCAAAGCGTAGTCGGCCCAGCGCGAACGAAATACACTTTCTTGAGGCAAGCGTTGATGCTCAAGAGAGAGAAGTGACTGCGGAACGGGCACGGCAAACTCAGGAACGGAGTGTGCAGATTCACGCCCAGAAACGATTACATTATGCGCGTATTATGACTGGTATAACCTTTATCTTGTTGATAGCAGTGTTGCTGGGGGCACTTCATATCCAAGACCAGCAATTAAAATCGCGCCCAGTTGCAGTGACCAAACCTGACGATCATGGTGAGGGATCGTTGCGCAATGCCATTGCAATTGCTCCCCCGGGGAGTGCGATCACATTTGCTAAAGATCTGGGTACGACCATTGTCTTAACCACGGGGCCATTGCAGATTAATAAGAATCTGACGATCAGTGGCCCCGGTCCTGATCCTTCTCACCTTGTGATTAGTGGGGGCGACAGCAGCGTCTTCAAGATAACGCATGCAGGTACCGTCACGCTCTCCAATTTGACGATTAGCCATGGTCACGGCAGTCTTAACCTCTATAAGACGCCAGGAGAAAAGATTGGTGGAGGGATTAATAATTCGGGTACGCTGGCGATTGTTCATAGCGTTATAGCTGATAATACTGCTGTTTCTGGTGCAGGCATCAGCAATTTAGGGACACTGACCATTACCAATAGCGAGCTTAAGAGAAACAGGAGTAGTAAAGGTGGTGGTGCCATTGATAATTTAGGGACACTAACCATTACCAATAGCACCATTGCTGATAACATGGCTACTACTGGTGGAGGCATTCAAAATGAAGGCAAACTGATCATGCATAATAACACCATTGTCAGCAATACTGCCACACAGGGTGATGGGGGCGGTATCCTTAATCAGCCTGCTGTGACTGCTGATATGGTAAATAACACCATAACAGCCAATCGCGCTCAAAGAAGTGGAGGAGGAATCTCCAATAGCGGTGTAACCAGGACTGTCTATAGCACTATTTACGGAAACCAGGCTGTCGTAGGAGGAGGAGTTGCCAGTGTAAAAGATAGTTCCTCCTCTGCTGAGCTCGGGATGACGGTGGAAAATAGCATTATCGCTGGAAACATCGCTGATAAGGGGCCTGATGCCTCAGGGACTATTACTCTTCTCAATCCGAATTTGATTCAGCATGTTCCCGATCCAACATTACATCTTGTTTATGGTGGCGATCCTCAATCCAAAGAGCATAGACTTGCTGGAAAGTCCATTTTTGGACAATCTCCGAAGCTGGGTGGACTAAACAATAATGGGGGGCCAACCCAGACGATGGAGCTGGCCGCAGATAGCCCGGCAATTGATCTTATCCCTGATAATGAGCCTACCTGTGGTGATAGATCCGCGATAATCATTTCCCACATCTCTTATAGTTATGACCAGCGTGGCAAGGTACGGGGAACGGGTAGAGGTTGCGATCTCGGAGCTTATGAAAGGAGCCTGCCCAATATTCGCAATCCCTATTTCCCATATACTGGCTCGCTCGTGATTGATGATCAGCTTAGTAGTAGAGACCATTCTGCCTGGTCAGAATATGAATATACGAGATTTGTAGAAAATGCATATCGTATTAAATCTGTAGAGCATGGCATACAGGGGGTATCTGCTGGTATAGCATTAAAGGATTTTTCCTTTCAAGTTGATATGACAATTCTTCAAGGCGATGCTGGAGGTGTTGCTTTCCGGCTAGCGTCTACGCGTCTGCAGCAGTACTATGTTTTTGGTATTAGCCGCCGAGGAACCTACACATTTCGCCTCAATAACGGTTTTAAGGACTCAGACGTGCTTAAAAAGGGACGCAGTTCAGCTATCCATTCTGGCTTAAATCAACGTAATGTGCTTGCGGTGGTAGCTCAGGGACAGACCTTTGATCTTTATGTGAATCATGTGCACATTGATACTATCAAAAATGATGTACTCGCTCAAGGCTTTTTTGGCCTCGTTGCTATCATTGATACACCTAATTTAACTGAGATTGCATTTAAAAATGCCCGGGTATGGTCGTTATCAGAGGCGGAATGAGAAGTAAGATCACGATCGCATGTTTGAGGAGACGGAAGGTGTCGCATTGTCTACCATTGGCGAGTACAAAAAGGGAGAATTAAATGGAAATTACGCCCGAAGTTGTCAAGGGATTGCCATTTCGTCCTTTTCGAAAGACATCTGCGTTACGTGCTCGCCCATTAACCTACATGGATTATATCCAGCGACAAGGGATTATTCACTCATTAGAGGCTTCTGCTAGTTTTCATCCAGGAGATTATCTTGCCTGTGGAATTTTTGATGAAGAGTGGCTGATATCGGCCAGGTTATTGCATGCGGGCTATGAGCCAGCGAGTTTTCCCGATCAAATGGGTTTTGTGACATATTATCCAAAATCCTCTATTCGGCAAGCATGCCAGATATCAGAACCATTTGTGCTTCATTGGAACGGTGTCGTATATCTAGGCAAGGCAGGAGATTACCTGGTCAGGGCAGAAGATGATATATGGATTGTTGATCGAGTTATTTTCGAGCACACGTACCAGCCAACTTCCAGCGTAACGTGAACTATAGCTAAAATCGACAGCCGAACAAACGAATATCATAAGCTTCAAGAGCCTATCCATGCCTCTGAACAGACCAACCATGGCTTGCAAGCTGTAGGATTATTTTCTGGTAAGCTCTCTTTTTAAGAGATCCCCGTCTCTTGAGGGTTGACGAGGTCGACGTAGGCGCACCGCGCGTAGAGCGGGCACTCGCCGCACTTTGGCTTTTGGGCGTGGCAGATCTGTCTCCCACGGAGAACAAGTCCCTGGCAAATTTCAAAGACCTTCAATAACATAGTACTCTTTTGCCAGTATCTCTCCTTAAAAGGCTTAAATACATAGAAGGTTTGTATAATTAAACTGCACATTTGACGATAAAAGTTATGAGGAAATTGTATGCAGGTAGCGTTCAGTCAGGGAGAACAATTCATTGGCCAGACCCTGGGCCCTTATAAATTAGAGAGTCTTATCGGGCAAGGACAATGGAATGCAGTCTACCAGGCTCAACAGCAAACGCATAGCCGTAGCGTCCTTTTGACCCTTTTTTTTCTTCCGGAGACGTACTCAGCAAGCGCGCGCAAACGCTTTATCGACCGGCTTTATCGAGAAGGGGCGATGCTGGTCAAGTTAGACCATCCACATATTTTGCCGTTGCTCGATGTAGGCGACCACGATGGCTACACATATGCGGTCACCCCCTTGATTCCCGGTACTTCACTTGCCCAGGTATTGCATCATCAAGGTTATTTTTCTCCCGAACAGGCCCTGGAGGTGGTGAAACCGCTGATGGAAGCCTTGAACTATGCCCATGGAACAGGTGTGACTCATGGCGCGATAAGCGCTGCCAATGTGCTTTTCGATGCAGACAAACAGATACGCCTGGCGCGCTTTGGTTTCAACCGGCTTGGTAGCATACAGGGCATTGAAATGGCACTCTCCCCTTATCCACATCTCTTAAGTATCACAAGTACGCCACTGCCTGGAATCGAATATTTTGCGCCAGAGGTTATCCAGGGGGCTCTGGCTAATCCACTCGCCGATATCTATGCGACCGGCTTGCTTCTTTTTGAGCTTTTAACCGGCGAGCTTCCTTTCAAAAAGGTCAATTCACTGGATGATGTACAGCAACGGGTACAGTTTGATGTGCCTGCTCCCTCCAGTATCCGACCCGCGATATCGCCGCATATCGATCTTGTAATACAGCAAGCAACACAGCGTGATCCCGCTCAACGCATCCAGACCGCTGATCAGCTGGCCAGAGCATTTGAGAAGGCCCTTTACACCCCTACCCCTCATTCTACACTGCAGCCGGACCAACCAGCCGTGGCTCAAAATAATGATGGTACGCTTGATTGGGTAAATCAGGAACTACCTATGCAGACCGCTGGCGCGGCGTCCGCAGCGTTCGCCGAGGGGATCACTGCCAGTTCGATTAAGACGCCACGAATGCAACAAACTGCTAAGCCTGCTAAGAGCCGCCGTCGGGTACTGGCGCTACTGGCGACCGGTGGCGTAGCTAGCGCGGCAGTATTGGGTCTTGGGAGCGTTGGAATGGCCTATGTATTTCGTTCTCAACCATCACCATCTTCACCGACGGCCAATGTAAAGAATCCCACCGCTACCGCACCTGCCGTCAGTACGCCAGAACCAACAAAAGTAGTTAAAAAAGACGTTACGCCTACTCCGCAAACCAATCCTCAGGCACAACCAACGACTGCCCCACTTCAGGTAACGCAAACAGCTGCGCCTACCCCCCCTCCCGCGCCAGCAGCTACTGGTACCGTGATTGGATCAACCAGCATGGCCATCAATACAGCCGCGAATTTTACCAACCCCGCAGATAGAGATGCTAGCATCCTGATTCATCTACCAGACGGCAATTTCGTAGCCTATGAAACCGCCTGTACGCACAAAAGAGTGCCAGTGTATTATGATAGCGGCTCGCATACATTGGTATGCCCTGCCCATGGTGCCATATTCGATCCTGCTCAGGGAGGTGCAGCCATCCGCGGCCCTGCTACAAGGGCTTTAAGTACTGTCACTATTCACATCAATGCAGATGGCACTATTACAACGGGCTAACATTTTCACAAAGAAGCGCCAGGCAGCTCTGCATTCAGTACTTCTTCATTGAGTGAGCTTTCCCCGCTTTTGCTATCAGATCTTTTGCTCAAATTAATATGTAATGATTTACTGGCTGCTCCGTGTTTGTCTGCTGACTGGTATGTGCTGTGCCTGTTTTATGGTGCTCCGATACTGCTCGACCAGCGGCGTCTCATGGCGTACAAGCGTTTGCTGGTCATTGACCGCGATATCCCACAGGCCCAGGTGCAGCAGATGATCCTCTAAGCTTTGCTCGGTCAAACGGTATTCCCATTCGATCATTGAGAACAGTGGGAACCAGGTATAACCGATGACAGGAACTCCTTGCTTATGCATTTCATGGATCGCTTCAATAGTTTCCCGCAGCCAGGCCTGGCGATTTTCGATACTGCCTGCGGCACTTGTCTCGGTTACGAAGAGAGGGAGGCGTGTATGCTGATAACAACGCCGTAGGACCTCGGCGAGCAAAAGACCATTCTGTGGTACACTGGATTTCCGGACCTGCCCTCCCTCGTCGTGATAGATCTCCTGGGCCGACCAGGGGTAGAAATTGACTCCCAGGATATCTTGCTGCACTGGCTGTATGCGTAACCGGGCCAGTTGTGGTTCGGTGGCTCCGTGTTCAATCAACCAGGAATAGAGCGGATGCTCTGTGTCGACCCGTCCGGCTACAAGATCCCAGCAGAGAAAATCCATTTGATCCAGGCGCACTGCTTCCGGCCGATCCTCCTCCCGGCGCGGCTGCGACCAGTTCATGGCCTCCACCGCTATTAATGTCGCCTCTGGATCGTTACGGCGAATCACCCTGCTGGTTTGCTGTATGCCTTGTGCCAGAGGCAGCAACACGCTCACCAGTCCACGCTCACCAGTCAGATATGGCGGCCACTGACCTCGTACGCCACTGTATTCGGCATTCACCATGGGCTCATTCAATGGCGTATAAAATTGTACAAGCCTTCGGTAACGTTGTACAAACGCTTCAGCATAGGCGGCTACCCGTTCGGGATAGTGCGCGTCCAGGAAACTTTCGGTCATCCACAGTGGTGTCCCATAGTGCACCAGGTCGATAATGGGTTGTATATGCAACGTGTTCACCATATAGTCTAGCACCTCATCTACCCAGTGCCAATCGAACACCCCTGGCTGCGACTCCACACGGTACCAGGGTACACCCCAGCGCAGCATCGTAATGCCCAGCGAGGCCGCGCGCTCAAGGTCAGCGCGCCATTGCCTGTAGTGTTGTGTCAGTTCATATTCTTCGAGAGGCCGCAATCGCGGACCACTTTGCGGGATAAACGTATCTTCAATCCCACCCGCCCAGAAGAATTTACCATTCCCCTTTAAAATATCTTGCCCCATCAATTTTCCCTCTTCCGTCTCTTCCTTAACCGCTGTCTGACGACATCATGGACAATATGCTATAGATTACAACGTCGTAATAGATAGCATATTGCCGTGGCTTATGCAAACTCCCTACAACGAATAGTATAAACCTCAAGAGGTTATCCAGGTTTTTGAGCAGGCAAACAGCGATATGTTATAAGCATAAGATAGATGCACAGTTGAATCCCATTTTAAGAGATTTCTGTCTTCTGGGGATTGACGCTGCCGACATAGGCGCACCGCGCGTAGAGCGGACACTCGCCGCACTTCGGCTTTTGGGCGTGGCAGATCTGCCGACCGTGGCGGATCATACCCACATGCAGACCATAGACCCAGTCCGGCGGCGCGATCCTGGCAAACACGATGTGAGCCTGGCCCGCGCTGACCTTTGGCTCGATCAGGTAATTCTCATACTCAAAAAAAACCATCTATTTGCGTATTAATTAAGAGAACAGAAGACGGGTATGATTTAATATGCATTTCCTTGATCTCATCTTATCTGGCAGAATATATGCACTATGACGTCCGGGTGTATAGAGATGGTTGCCGCACCATAACGAACAAAAAAGCTGCTCTCGTATCCACGCTATTTTGTTTCTTACTCTTTAGATGCGGCAATCCTAATTTCTCAGAAGTTTGAGAGGAAACGCCGATGCCCAATGACGAGAACAGACAGAATGGCAATAGTTTGATCGATGCTAAGGTGTCGCCGCAGGGTGCTGTAAACGCAAACAGTAGTCCGCTTCCAGCTATTTCTCTTCCAAAGGGAGGGGGGGCCATTCGTGGCATCGACGAAAAATTCTCTGCTAACTCGGTAACGGGGACTGGCTCCATGACGGTTCCGATCGCAACCAGTCCAGGGCGCTCTGGCTTTGGCCCGCAGCTCTCGCTCTCGTATGATTCTGGCGCGGGAAACGGCCCTTTTGGCTTTGGCTGGGGCTTATCCCTGCCATCCATCACGCGGAAAACGGATAAAGGATTGCCCTGCTACGCTGATGCTGAAGAGTCCGATGTATTTATCCTCTCGGGCAGCGAGGATCTCGTCCCCTGGCTCGTGGAGGAAGACGGTAAATGGCGGCACAGGCATGAGTTCCGGACATTGGAGGATGGCTTTTCCTATCGTATTATTTACTATCGGCCTCGAATAGAGGGATTGTTTGCCCGTATCGAGCGCTGGACAGATCAGAGAACGGGTAGGATTCACTGGCGATCTATCACCAGGGATAATGTTACGACGCTCTATGGAGCATGGGGAAACTCCTGCGTCGCTGACCCGGAGGATGAGTCGCGTATTTTTCGCTGGCTGATCTGTGAAAGTTACGATGACAAAGGCAATGTTATCACTTATGACTACAAAGCGGAGGATTCCGCCAGCGTCGATCCTTCCTATATACAGGAAAAGAATCGTACCGAACGGACGCGCTCTGCCAACCGTTATATCAAGCGTATCCGCTACGGCAATTGCAGACCACGGCAGGGCGATGAAGATTGCTCTCAGCGTACGGATATGTGCTTTGAGATCGTGTTCGATTATGGCGAACACGATCTGGCAGCGCCCACACCTCGGGAAGACAGATTCTGGCCTGCTCGTCCCGATGCCTTCTCAAGCTATCGTGCAGGTTTTGAACTGCGTACCTATCGCCTCTGCCGCCGCGTGCTCGTGTTCCACCATTTTCCTGATGAGCCGGTTGGACGGGATTGCCTGGTTCGTTCCACCGACTTCGCGTATCATGAAGGCCCCGTCGCCTCGTATATTCGTTCCATCACTCAGTCAGGTTATAGCCAGCTTGAAAATGGAACATATCGAAAAAAATCTCTCCCCGCGCTTGAGTTTACCTATTCGCGGGTGCATATCGATGAGACGATGCATACCATAGACCCTGAAAGTGTTGAGGACCTGCCCTATGGGATAGATGGGAGCCATTACCAGTGGGTGGATTTGGATGGAGAAGGGATCGCGGGTATTTTAACCGAGCAGGCTGGTAACTGGTTCTACAAGCGTAATGGAGGCGATGGCACCTTCTTGCCGACTGAGACGCTGCTCACACAACCCTCGCTGGCGAACCTGAAAGGTGGGAGGCAACAGTTACTCGACTTCACGGGAGATGGGCGCATCTCCCTGGCGCAGTTCGCCGGCCCGGTGTCCGGTTTCTATGAGCGCACCACGCAGGATGACTGGGAGCCATTCAGAGCATTTTCATCGCTTCCCGCGATTAACTGGTCGGACCCCAATCTGCGTTTTGTCGATGTCACGGGTGATGGACTGGTCGATATTTTGATTACCGATCAGGACGTCTTTACCTGGTATCCCTCCCGTCGTAAGTGGGGCTTTGGCGCGGCAGAATATACCGCCTCCAACCTGGACGAGGAACGTGGTCCCGCGCTCGTCTTCGCCGACGCTGATCAATCGATCTACCTGGCGGATATGAGCGGTGACGGGCTGTCTGACCTGGTGCGGATTCGCAATGGTGAGGTGTGCTACTGGCCGAACATAGGCTACGGACGCTTCGGGACCAGAGTAACGCTCGGCAGTGCACCCTGGTTCGATCTGCCCGACCTGTTCGACCAGAAGCGTATCCGTCTCGCCGATATCGATGGGTCGGGCACCACCGACATCATCTATCTCGGGCGAAACGGGGTCAAGCTCTTCTTTAATCAGTCTGGCAACCGGCTGAGCGATCCGCATGTCCTGACCGAGTTTCCCCGCGTCGATAACCTCTCATCGGTTAACGTTGTTGACCTGTTCGGCAATGGTACCGCCTGCATCGTCTGGTCTTCGCCTCTCCCGGTGGATGCGCGGCAGCCGATGCACTACGTCGATCTCATGGGAGGGCAGAAGCCACACCTGCTGCTCTCCGTCAACAATAACATGGGGGCAGAGACCAGAGTGCAGTATGCCGCCTCGACCAGATTCTATCTGGCGGATCGTGCGCACGACACCCCCTGGGTCACGCGCCTGCCTTTTCCGGTCTATGTAGTAGAGCGGGTAGAGACCCTTGACCGGGTGAGCAATAGCCGCTTCGTGACTCGCTACGCCTACCATCATGGCTACTACGATGGCTACGAGCGCGAGTTTCGCGGCTTCGGCATGGTGGAGCAGTGGGATACGGAAGAGATCGATGTCACCCCTGCTGGATATGCCAATCTGGCGGTGTCCTCTTTTGTCCCTCCCATCTACACCAGAAGCTGGTTCCACAACGGTGCCTACCTCGCCCAGGACCGGATCAGCCGGCAATTTGTCCATGAGTATTATCAAGAAGATCCCCTGGCGGTCCTACTGCCAGATACGATTCTGCCGCGCGGTTTGAGCGACGAGGAGCAAAGGGAAGCGTGCCGGTCGCTGAAGGGTTCCCTGCTGCGGCAAGAGGTTTACGCCGAAGATGGGACAGGCAAGAGCCGACATCCCTATATCGTCTCGGAGCACAACTATACTATCGTGTGGGTGCAGCTTAGGAGTGATAATCGCCACGCCGTCTTCTTTACCCATGCGCGCGAAAGCATCGACTACCACTACGAGCGCGTCTACGAGCCGCAGCACGACCCGCGTGTTAGCCACCAGATGGTGCTGGATGTCGATGCATTCGGTAACGTTCGCCAATCCCTCTCCATCGGTTATGGACGCCGGCACTCACCTCTTCAGCATGAAAGGGACCGTGCAAAGCAGACGCAAACGCTGGTGACATACACCGACAATCGCTTCACCAATCCCGTTCTGGAGCAGGATGCCTATCGTATACCATTGCTGCATGAGACGCTCACCTATGAATTGACCGGACATAGTTACAGCGAACGTTGCCGACCTGGCTTGTCAGAAGCTTTCAGGGATGTGATGGGAGCCGTGTCTCTGGAGTACCAGGAGCGTCCCGCTGGCAGCCTACAAAAGCGGCTGATCGAACACGTCCGTACTCTCTATCGCAAGGATGATCTCTCCGCGCCTCTGGCACCCGGAAAGCTGGAATCAATGGCGCTCCCCTACCAGAGCTACAAGCAGGCGTTTACCCCCGGACTATTAGAGCAAGTGTACGGGGATCGCGTCACTGAGGAGATGCTGCTAGAGGGTGGATATGTTCATCATGAGCATAACTGGTGGATACCGTCGGGGCGGACCTTCTACGTCCCTGATAAACATGCTTCTTCAGCGCGTGAGCTTGCGTTCGCGCGTGAGCACTTCTTCCTGCCCCATCGCTTTGAAGACCCATTCGGCAACACGGCGACGGTGGTCTATGACCGCTATACCCTGTGTGCGACCAGGAGCCGCGATGCGCTCGACAATGAGATCAGAGCCGAGTACGACTACAGGGTATTGCAGCCAAAAGTAGTGGTTGATCCCAACCACAATCACTCGCAAGCGGCATTTGATGCGCTTGGTATGCTGACTGGTACGGCCATCATGGGAAAAGTGTGGGAGGGACAGGCAGAGAGCGGTGATTCGCTGGACGGTTTTGTGGCTGATTTGAGCGATGAGCAACTGCGGGCGTTTATCCGCGCCCCAGGAGAGCTGGCACCGCAACTTCTCAACGGCGCTACCACGCGCGTCATCTACGATCTGGATCGCTTTAAGCATGATGGACAACCTGTCTTTGCCGCCACGCTGGCGCGTGAGCTGCATGTCAGCGCGTCAGGTGGAGAGCAGTCACCGGTGCAAGTTAGCTTTGTGTACTCGGATGGCTTTGGGCGCGAGGCGCAGACCAAAATTCAGGCAGAGCCAGGAGACGCACCGCGGCGCGCGGACAATAGCGCCAATCCAGAACTGCCGGGCACGCTGGCTCTGGAGAATGATCAGCCTGTGCTGGCGCCTGCCCATCCGCGCTGGGTGGGCAAGGGACGCACCGTATACAACAATAAGGGCAAGCCCATCAAGCAATACGAACCCTTCTTCAGTTCGACACACCTTTATGAGTCCGAGGCAGAGATGGTCATGACCGGTGTTACATCGATCATGTTCTACGATCCGATGGATCGCGTGGTCGCCACGCTGCACCCCAACCATACCTACGAGAAGGTCGTTTTCGATCCCTGGCAACAGGCGACGTGGGATGTTAACGATACAGTATTGCAGAGGAAGCCTGGCGATGATACAGACGTGGGCGATTATTTCCTCCGTTTGCCCGAGGCCGAGTATTTACCCACGTGGTACACGCGGCGGATAGACGGTGCGCTGGGAACGCAGGAGCAGGCTGCCGCGCAAAAGACGGCTCTCCACGCCAATACGCCGACCACTGTCCATCTCGACACACTGGGCCGCACATTCCTCAGCGTCGCTTTCAACCGCTTTGAGCGCGATGAAGCGGTCAGCGAAGAAAAATACAGCACGCGTACCAACCTCGACATCGAAGGCGATCAGCGGGAAGTCATCGATGCGCGGGAACGTGTTGTGATGCGTTATGACTATGACATGCTTAGCAAGGGTATTCACCAGTCCAGCATGGAAGCAGGCGCCCGCTGGATGCTGAACGATGTCGCTGGCAAACCTCTCTATGCATGGGATAGCCGGGGACACCGTTTCCATACTACTTATGATGCCCTGCGCCGTCGGCTAGAAGTATACCTGCGCTCAGATGATGCTCCAGAGTTGTTGGTAGATCGGACCGTCTATGGAGAAACGCGGCAGAATCCCGAGGTGCGAAATCTGCGCGGGAAAGCATACCAGGTCTTTGACTGCGCGGGCGTGGCCACCAGCGAGGAGTACGACTTCAAGGGCAATTTGCTACGCAGCAACCGCCAGCTGGCTATTGATTACAAGCACATTCCAGACTGGTCGAGGCAGGTGGCGATTGAAGAGCAGATATACACCAGTAGCACCACCTACGACGCGCTCAACCGCCCGGCCTCACTTACGTCACCTGACAATAGCATCATCCATCCCGCTTACAACGAGGCGAACCTGTTGGAGCGCCTGGATGGCAACCTGCGCGGCTCAGTCGATGTAACCACCTTTGTCCGCAACATCGACTACAACGCGAAAGGCCAGCGCACTCTCATTGAGTACAGCAACGGAGCGCATACACACTATGACTATGATCCGGAAACATTCCGCCTCATACACCTGCTCACTTTACGCGGAGCCGCTTTTCCTGATGACCGTCCAAAATCCCATGGGGCAACCTGCGGAGTACAAAATCTTCAGTATATCTATGATCCGGTGGGCAACATCACGCACATTCATGATGATGCCCAACAGACCATCTACTTCCACAATCGGCGCGTGGAGCCGAGCGCGGATTATACCTATGATGCGGTGTACCGGCTGATCGATGCCACGGGTCGCGAGCACCTGGGACAAGCGGCGGATGGCAGCCACGTAGCCCCCGTGCCCACCAGCTCTGGCGATAATCCTCGGGTGGGCCTCGTACAGCCCGGTGATGGCAACGCGATGGGTCGCTACCTCCAGCAGTACGTCTACGACGAGGTAGGCGATATCCTGAAGATGCTTCACCGCGGCACACATCCTGCCAACCACGGCTGGACGCGCACCTATGCCTATCACGAAGCAAGTCTT
Organism: Dictyobacter aurantiacus; assembly: GCF_003967515.1. Lineage (GTDB taxonomy): Bacteria > Chloroflexota > Ktedonobacteria > Ktedonobacterales > Ktedonobacteraceae > Dictyobacter > Dictyobacter aurantiacus. The sequence continues at coordinate 5,029,522 of NZ_BIFQ01000001.1, forward strand.
GTAGAGCCGGACAAGACCAGCAATCGTCTGAGCCGAACGCACGTTGGCGACGAACAGATCGAACGCTATACATACGACGCTCACGGCAACATAACCGCTATGCCTCATCTGCCGCTGATGCAGTGGGATTACCGCGACCGCCTTCAGGCCAGCGCGCGGCAACTGGTCAACAACGGTGGCAATCCGGAAACGACATACTATGTGTACAACTTCGATGGACAACGGGTGCGCAAAGTCACCGAGCGCGCCCTCACGACGCAGCAGGGCACAGCTGAACAGGAGCCAACGCGCTTGAAGGAACGCATCTACCTGGGCAGCTTTGAGATGTATCGAGAGTATAGTGGTGATGGCAACGCCATAACGCTGGAACGCGAGACGCTGCACGTGATGGATGACAAACAGCGCATTGCACTGGTTGAGACGCGTACGCGGGGAGAGGATGATTCACCTGCACAGCTCACCCGCTACCAGCTAGGCAACCATCTCGGCTCGGCAGTGCTGGAACTGGACGGGCAGGCCCAGATCATCTCCTACGAGGAATATTATCCGTATGGAAGCACAGCATATCAGGCTGTGCGTAGCCAGACGGAGACGCCGAAACGCTACCGGTACACGGGTAAGGAACGGGATGAGGAGACCGGACTAAACTATCACGGAGCAAGATATTACGCGTGCTGGTTGGGAAGGTGGGCGAGTTGCGATCCGATCGGTATAGCTGCTGGACTCAATATATATGTCTATGTCAACAATCGTCCGATAAATGCGAATGATCCTCAAGGAACAGAGGGGATTGATATTGGTGATGATCCGGCACTACAACAGGCAGCTCGGGATGTGCATCAAGCCAGGCCTGATCTAAACGCGTCAGGATCCTCAACGACATCCCGACGAACAGTTAGCCGTTCCCAGGCGCGTGCAGAGGCCAATCGCGGTGCTGCTGCTGTAAGACAATCCCAGGGGATGACGGACCCAGCAGTACAGGCCGGTCACACTCAGGCCGCACGTCATGTACCCGAATCAGGAGCCCCGGCGGCACAGACAAACGATCCTGGAACGTTTCAGCAGCTTCACAGTCGCAGGGGTCAGGGTTTAGATGTTGAAGTTACTGAACCCGGTGGACGTACGGTGACAAGGACACGTCATACTGCACAGGAAGGGCTGATTGATGATGCGGTAACCCGTGCCAGGACTACTACTGGAGGCCGTCTTACCCCTGAGGGCCAGGCGGCGGCAGGGCAGGAAGTTATCTGGCGGACACAGGGTACCGGGCTTGATCAGAGAGAGGTACAGATTCGGCGTGCCAGTGGTGTTTTTAATGAGGAGGCTGCTATCCAACGCAGTTCTTCTGTACGAGCATACCAGGAGTCACGTGCAGGAAGAGCCACTTCTGGATCTGGTGAGGGTAGTGGAGTTCTGAAGGCGCTGGGGATCGCCGGCCTGCTCGGAGCCGCGGGTGACGTCATCAAAAATCTCCATGAAGGGAACTATGGAAAAGCTGCGGCAACGATTGGTATCACGGGCGCGTCAACCTATGTCCTGTCTAAGGTCCCCGTGCTCATCCCTCTGGCCGTTATGTTTTCAACCATTAATGCTTACGATGATAAAGTGCAGGAGCACGCCAACGCTGTTGGCAGTTGGGTTGAAGATAAGTTGGGAAGCCGTTACGCAGGAGCATTTGCAGCCTCTATTGCTGCTACCGGAGAATCACTATTCCAGGGGACTTTTGGAGTAGTTGGAAGAGGTATCGGAGAAGGTGCTGCCGCTGCTTATATTAGACTCACCTCTGATGAGTATACCTTGATACCCTGGAAGTCACAGTGGTGGTCGGACATTTTCGACTGATCGCATGTCGTATCGCTGAAACTGAGCGTGTTCGCTCGGGCGAATACTGCAGATGTTTTGAACAGCAGGAGGACTAGCAATGTCTAGCTATCTGGTTGCCCGCCTTACTCCGTCATCGCCGGTGGACGGGGCTACGTTTGCCGCCTATCTCGATGATCTCCATATTCAGGTGTTGCCGGCGAATCCTCTTCCGGGCACGACGCCACTGCCCCTTGGTTCAGCGGTATACGCTTCACCGCTGCTCCTGCTGCCGGATCCCGGTGGGTCCCCGGCCTACCTTGGTATCGTGTCAAAGCTGACATCGGCTCCCACGGCTCAGGTCGGACCAAACGATTATGGAACGGTGCTGGAGTTCGACTCTACCGAGGGGATCGCCGTCGGCTCATGGCTCTTTAGCGCCGAGGCGAACGCTCCTTTTGCCCCAGGCCTTACCGTCATTGAGGTACATGAACAATCGATTACCCTTAGTGGTTCTCTGCCCGCATACGTGCCGGCGGGTACGGTGGCATCGTTCGTCGTGGATTATGAGAATGTCGCACCGTGGAGCACGCATCCTCCGCAACTCTCTTTCGAGAGGAAGACGAGCTCCGCGATTGCCAAGGGCGCGACGGTCTTGCCACTCGCTTCGACTAGAGGAATTACCGTGGAGATGACGGTGAGCACGTCAACGGGCGCGCTCGATACAGGTACGACCGTGCTCTCCGCGAATGAGACCTCCGTCACGCTCTCCCGGCCGACCTCAGACAAGCTGTCGAAGAACACAGCAGTCACCTTCACCTTCGCATTGAGCTCTGGAATTACGCAACATGTCGACCCGAACGGTATTCCTCTTCCCGGTTTCGCTTTCCTTGGCTACAACCCGCAGGCCGTGGCTACGGCAATCATCGAGTTATCTTCACCACCACCGGCATACCTGGATGTCTCTATTGTGGCTTCACGACATGGCATACAGATTCCCATCGATACCACCTTTTACGATGTACTGGTGAGCAGTGGTTCGCTGCCGACACCAGATCAGTACCAGGACATCCCGTCGAGCGCGACCAGCTTCTATCTAACCCTTCCGGCTCCTCCTGCTAACAGTAATGCGGTGAATCTGACGTTAGCGGGCAATGGCACTCCTCCTCCATTCCATCAATTGTTCGCCGCGGTACAAAGCGTGTTGAGCGCCACGCCGGGCGGTTCAACGGATCTTGCGACATTGACCGAGGCCCAATGTCGCAAGATCGCCTATGAAATCGTATGGAGCCAGCAGAAACCGCTTCCAACCGTGCCCGATCCTCAGGATCGTCCGCTTGAGTCGCTCTATACCAATCCACCTAACAATGGGGCTTTACTCAATGGGAAGGACCCCAATAAGAACGAGGGGGATCGCCAGCAGTTTGAAGGGGATCTGCAGGCATATTATGCCAGGCCCAATGCGCAGGCGGAACGCCTGGTCGGATACGTCTATGCGCTCTCGGCGGCCTTTGCCTGTTTTGCATTGAGCCAGCAGGCTACTACCATGCGCTTCCAGTTTCCCATTATAGTTGAGCCGGCAAAAGCTCCCGCGGCGGGAATCGATCAGGGGGCCGTCCTGCTAACCAATGGCAATGCACCCATGACTCCCAGCTTTGCCGTGCCGGTCGAGTACTTCTACGCGCTGGGCGTCGGTCTGCCCGCTCAGGTCACGCCGCAGCAGCAGTATCAGATGGCGTGCCTGGCGAGCGAGCAGCAGATTCTGACTAAAATTCAACAAGCCATTGATGCCGGAGCCATCAGCGCTCCTGTGCTCCCTTCCAGTCCTCCGAACCCTGAGGACCCCAACGCACCCACCATCACGCCACAACAGGCGGTACGCCAGCTGAACGCGTTAGGCGTGATCAGTAGCAAAACAGACCCGGCGTGCGCGATTAATAGCGACGACCTGCCAGCGCTGATAGGCTCATGGCTTGCGATTGCTGGTGACGATATCGCCATCGCGAATTTCTGGCACACCGCGGTGACAACCTATAAGAGCGGCTACCTGGACCTGGTCCTGTGCGCCGTTAGCGGCGGTCACATGCCGTTGATCGACGCCATCAAGGCATCCTGGGAATACTTCGATGGCACGGCACTTCAGACTGTTACGGTCGCTACGGTTGAAGACCTGACTCAGGTCACGGCGAAGCAGTGGCATGACCTGTTTATTCCTCCGCCACAGCTACCAGGTTCTCCACCGCCGCGGCTTGAGCTCTTTCCCTCGTTCATAGTCGCGACCCGAACCCCTGATGAGCGCGTGACGGCCTTTGTCCACCAGTTACAAAATTTCTTTACCGTCTCTTCAGGAGTGGCGGAGCCATCACATCCAGCGCTGGGAGCCCCTCCAACATTTGCTCAACACCCGGGAGATCCCCTGCTCTCCTTCATGAGCAACTACGGTGCTCTCGCCTTCGGCCCCAATTTTCCGTCGCAGCCAGCATTTCAGAATGCGCTCGATAGCACGTTCCAGCATGATGAGGCGGCCAAAGCATGGATGACGCAGCTGCTTGAAACGATCAATGCCCTCTACATCCTGACGGATACTGGCATTCCAAAGGCGGCTCAGCCGGGTGATCCTGACCTGCGCTTCTCCGTGATGGAGGCCCTGTACGCCCGTGGCTTCACCAGCATCCAGGGAGTGCAGAGCCTGACGGAGGCTGATTTTCAGCATGCGCTCACCGCTACGGTGGCTTACAGTTACGCTCACCAGATATACGCCAATGCACAGGCGGCAACGCAACCGGGCGGACAGGATGGGTCGGGCTTTCAGCCGATCAACCCTGATGGCTGCCTCGTGAACTGCGTCCCGCCGCTCTACCTCTCACCGCTTGGTCCCGTGGCTTACCTGCACGACCTGCTGAAGGTCTCAGCGACATCCACCTGTGAGAATCCACTGCCTGAAGATGTTGAGCAGACGTTAGAAAATATGCTCGCGCTGCGACGCGGTTCCCTGGGAGCGCTTCAGGTAACCGAGGCCAACCTTGAGACCCCTCTACCGCTCATCGATATCGTAAACGAGTGCCTTGAAGCTATCACAGCTCAGGTGCCGTTAGCTAGCCCTCCCGCCGGTGTCATCTACAACACTGCCAGCGACAAGCTCGACGAGCATAAGCTCTGTACAGATGAGGATGATACAGACGAAAAACACAGCCCCGACAGGCACCATAAGCACGCAGAAGCCTGCCACAATCCGGCCAGATTGTTTGAGGCTGTGCCGCAGTACTCCTCTCCGGCCACACCGGTAGCACAGCCCGGCGCTTATGAGAAATTGAAGAGCGACTTTTCCTCGTGCCATCTTCCGTATGCTCAATCGCTGGATATCAGCCGATCCTATCTGCGGCGGCTGGGAACGAGCCGCTATGCCGTGATGCGGAGATTCCGCAAGGACATCACCGAGTTTGTGCTTGATCCCAGCCCGGCCCATGAGCCATCCGGCTTCCAGCGTCACCTGTGGCGCTACCCGGTTCGCATTGAGATCGCGAGAGAATACCTGGGCATCAGCCCTGAAGAGTATGATCTGCTTTTTACGCAGGATATTGCCACGATGGCGACATCGGAGGGCGATCAGCTCTTACTCTGGCAGGTCTATGGCTATCCCTCGGAGACGGTCGGAGATACGAGCTGGGAGCAACTGGTGGTGCAGCTCCCCGAATTTCTCAAGCGGACCTGCCTGACCTACTGCGAGTTCCTCGAACTGTGGAGGTCGGGCTTTGTGAAGTTTCAATGTTCCCATGGCCGGCGCGAAGGCGAAGGCGGCGCATTTCCGGACTGCGAACCATGCTGCCTGGACCAGTACTCCATCCAGTTTGAAGATCCCGAGGCGCCAGAAGAAGCGCTCAAGCGGTTGGTTGTGTTTATCCGCCTGTGGCGCAAACTCCAGCAGGTGAAGAATGCCCGCTATTCATTCGCCCGTTTGTGTGACATCTGTACCGTCCTGAACCTGTTCAATAGTGGTTCTATTAATCCCGATTTCATCCGCCAGCTTGCGGCATTCCAGATGTTGCGCGACAACCTTGGACTCAGGCTCGCTGGCGTTACAGGTTCGCAACCTGGCGCCATAGGAGTCGATAGAACGCCGCTGCTGGCGCTGTGGGTTGGTGAGAGCGCGGGCAACGCGTGGCAATGGGCCGTCGAACATCTTCTCGACCGTGTCCAGCACTACGCGCGAACGCGCCACCAGTGCGGCAGCCGCCCGGCGCACTTTATCAAACTGCTGGCGGAGAACCTGGATCCTCTCTCCTTGCTGGCGGGCTTTGATCCGACCCGGTCTGCGGATACCTGGCATGCACTGCCCACGCATACCTTGCGCTTTGCCGAAGTGCTGTCAAAAATCTATGCATCCGAGTTTAGCGTTGGCGAAATCCTCTACCTGTTTACGGCGAACAATCACCTGGATGGCGATGATCCATTTCCCCTGCCGGATGATAACGAGGCGCTCGATTCTCCTCTTGAGTTTCCAGATGACGAGGCGAAGTACTCGCTGTGGGCATTGCGACGCGAGCTGCTGGCCGTTTCCATCCCGAAAGAAGAGGCGGAGCGCTGGACGTGGCGGCACATTGAGTGGTCGCTGCGCCACGAGTTCGGCTACGAGTCCGCTGGCGGCGCGGACCTTTTGCTTTCAATCGGTGAGCACTTCTTCCCGCATATTCTCGCGGCCTGTGGCAATCACGTCGATACGAAGCAGCGGCAGTACCGCGTTCAACTCGCCGCCTCCAGCACAAATGCGACCATGTGGAACACGCCCGATAGCCCGTTCCACTATGATACCAGTGCGCAAGAACTCTGGATTCGCCTGCCATTGATGGATGAGGAGGTGTTTGAGAAGCTCAGCCATATCCGGCAACTGAACCAGGAGGAACAGGACGCGGTGCAGAGCCTGTACTTTGCACCTCGCGCTGACCTGGCCGCGTTCGCCTTTATCTTCTCCAACTTCGGTGCCTCGGTAGAGCGTCTGGTCCAGGAGGGGGATGAAGAGAAACGCTGGGACTACTTCCAGCACGAGTTTGCCCGCTGTCATGCCCGTAGCCACGTTATCTCCGAACACCTGGCGCGGCATGTGGCCGCCGCGACCGGGCAGGAGCAGCCTGCTGGTCCCGATAGCGTCAGGCTCGCCTGGCGCCTGTTGCGACACCTCTTTGCCGACGAGAACCGCGCCACAGGTCCGTGGGAGACGGATAGCGGTCAACTGTCAGGCGTTACCTGGCAGCCACAGCCACATGGTGGTGCCTTTGCGGCCTTGCTTGGCCTGACGGGTACGGGGCTGCTCGGCACATTGACGCCTGAAGGCGGTGGCCTTGCCTGGAGCGAGGTGCGGGGACCAATGAGCGCCTTCGGTCATGAGAAGAATCGCTGGAACATCCCGGTACCAACGATTTTACCATCGATGAGCCTGACGCTCTCGCCTGCCCAGGCACGCTTCGCCGGTATCCGCAACGGCTTTGCCATGAAGGGGCAGAATGGAGAACCTCTCGGTGGGCCGCAGGGTTTCAGTGTCCGCTGGCAGGGTGTTCTGCTCGTCGAGCACGAAGGCATGTATGAGTTTCACGCCGGCTCGCCGACGTCTGAAGGTGAACGGCCTGATTTTGAGGCCGCGGAGGAGCGCAGGTGGCGTATCACGCTGAAACGAGGGCAGAAAGCCTGGGTCGTGCTGGCCCATCACTGGCCCAACACGCAGGCCCCTGCGGCCCATGCCGCGCCGCTCGCCCTCAGAAGCGGAGCGTATCAGATCACTGTCGAGTTCGCGCAGCCAGAGGTGATTTTCACCCAGACTGAGACCTGCCGCCAGCATACCGGCTTCCAGGTGAAATATTGCGGACCCGATAGCGAAGATCACCTCGTTACCATCCCCCTCGACCGGCTGTATCGTGATACGCAAGATGAACCATTGGGATCCGGAATCGACAGGGGCGGCGCGGCCGGATCGTTCTTAAGCCAGCACTTTACCAGCACGCTGCGCGCTATGCGGCGCACGTACCAACGCGCTTTCAAGGCGCTGCTCTTCGCGCAGCGTTTCGGCCTCTCTGCCAGCCCCATCACCGAGTATGGGCAGTCCGAGATCGGCTACATGCTGACGCATCCCGACCTGTTTGAAGGAACGTCATACTATCGCCAGGGGCAGAATGCCGGTTTCGGCACGCATCATGCCTACTTCAACTTCAATTTACTGCCTCTGCTCGACAACTATCACCCACCCTTGCCAGCTGAGGACCAGCGTGTGCAGCCCTCTCCCCAGCGGCGGCAGGCGCTCTTTGACTGGTGGGAGCGCATCTTCGACTACGTCCAGATGCGCCGGGAAACGCGGCACGTGCGCGAGCATCCGCTCTGGCTGCTGTTCGAGGAAGCGATCGAGAAGCAGCCGGATAATCCCGCGCAACTGCTCCGTCACGTAGGCGTCGAGCTTGATCATGCCAACCTGGTCACCCGTTACTATCAAGGTTACACCATGAGCAGCGATGATCTGGAAGACGAACGATGGGCCATCCGAGCCTGGCGGGCCGAGAAGTGGACGCGTGACCTGCTCTCAGACTTCGCGGTGCAGGATATTCAGGCGGCCCGCCCCGATCTGTGGGCCTCTGATGACCCGAATGCCGTGCTGAGCGGGGAGACGCAAGCTGGAAATGATAACCTCACCCGCTTTGTGCGCGACAGCTGCCTCGAAAATGGCAGGCCGCGCCGCTACGAGGAGATCAGGCGGCTCAACGATGAACTGCGGGAGCGTGCCCGGCGAGCGCTGCTGGCTTATCTGTGCGCCATGAACCGCGTGCCGCTCCCCTGGGGTGGCTATGCGCAGAAGGCCGATGACCTGAGCGATCTGCTGCTGCTGGACGTCGAAGCCGGAATCTGCGAGCGCACAACACGCATCGAGGAAGCGATCAGCGCGGTGCAGGCCTATATCCAACGCTGCCGGCTCGGTCTTGAAGCTGGTTTCACCATCTCACCCGCATTTGTTCAGCTCTGGGAAAGCCGCTTCGTCTCATTGCGCAGCTGGGAAGCCTGGAAGCGCCGCGCGCTGTATCGCGAGAACTGGATCGACTGGGATGAACTGGAGAAGGTGGAGCATACAGAAGCATTTCGCTTCCTCGATGCCGAACTCCAGCGTACCATCCTGACCATACCCGGACCGGGCGGCATGGAATACTGGATAGAGCAACCCCCACCAGATCACGCCGGACTCGCGCTTCTGCAGCGCCACGACCCTTCGCGCATACAAGAATTTGCGCCGCCGCCGCAGCCAGAAGGTCTTGATCTGCTCGGTACACCCGAGCGCAACGCACGCCTCTCCTGGCTTTCGATGGCGCCCCAGAACACGACCCAGGGCGATGGCAATCCCGATGGCGGACCCGTGATCCTGGCCGTGAATAATCCTCCGCCAGCACAACCCGGCCAGGATCTGCCTTTGTGGATAGAGGCCGCGATCCGGCTCAACGTGCGCTTCCTGCGTGTGGCCGCTGCCTCTGAGCCGCCAGCATCAGCCACGTTCATCCCTGATCACAGGGATGGCGAAGCACGATGCTGCTGCCAATGTGGTAAGGTTCATTCCGCCGTCGTTGATGAATACTACTTCTGGTTGCTCGACTCGCGTTTCTACGAAGCGCAGGAGCAAGACGCTGAATGGCCCTGGGAAGATCCAGGCCAGCAGCCGCACCTGCTCCACTGGGATGAGCGGCCGATGGTTCACCTGGCCTGGTGCCGTCTGCACAATGGTGAGTTCCAGCAGCCGCGCCGCTCGGATGAAGGTGTACCCCTTACTGTAACTGCAGATCATAAGATAGCCGCTGCCCAGCTCGAACTGGTAGGGAGGGCAGGCGATTCGCTCACCTTCAAAGTAGATGGGGCCGCCGCGCCGCTGCCCGGCTATGACACGCAGGAGCAGCCGGGTTTCCGCTACGATCTTGTAGCCGATACAGCCGTGACGCTCCCGCTGGTGGTCGCGCCTCCCGCGCCGGCAATCGATCCCGGTCTGGGTGGCCTGGCGGCTTACCCGTACTTCGCCTACTTCGAGCCTGGCGCCCCTGTCATGCCGCGCTCTCTCTTTGGCCAGGCGCTGCTGGTTGCCCGAGCACTACGCACGCACTGCCGCTTCGAGGAAGCGCTGAAATGGTACGCGCTGGCCTTCAATCCTCTTGTTGACGACTGCTCGTGGTGTCCACAGGAACAAACGGTCCCTGAGGAAGGTATCACCGAAGTAGCCGCGGCAACCGCCAGGGAAGTTATCGCGATCAGGGAGGATGGCCACAGCACTACCGGGATGCCTTGCTGTTCGAGTATCACGGTTTCAGATGAGGTGGCGCGCAATCGTTCTATCATGTTGCATTACCTGGAAACCCTGCTGCAATGGGGGGATGCCTTGATGCGCCACAACTCGCCCGAGGCGTTTCAGCAGGCCAGGGTGATCTTCGATACCGCTGAGCGCATCCTCGGGAAACGTCCTCGCTCCGTCAGGAGGAGAGAGGGCACTGACATGGCGGGGCAGGAGCCGCAGGTGGTTCTCACTTTCGTTCCCGAATGCGCACCTCTCAATCCGCGCGTTCTGGATCTGTATGAGCTGGTAGACGACCGGCTGGCCCTCATCCATAACTGTCTCAACGAGCGCAGACTGCATAACGGACGCCTCGGCCGCGATATGCCCTACTGGGGAAGTGATCCGTTGCGCAACGGCTGGCAGACAATGGCAGAGGCCGACGAAGGCGAGATATGCGCCATCGAGGGGGAAGGATGTTGCCCGCACAGTCCCTATCGATTCATGTTCCTCATTCAAAAGGCACAGGAGATTGCCAACCAGGTGCGAGAGTTCGGCGCTTCCCTGCTGGCTGCGTTTGAGAAAGGTGACGCTGAGTACCTGGCTTCATTGCGCGCCCTCCACGAACGCCACCTGCTGGACCTGACACTGGAGGTTCGGCAGCATCAGTGGCGCGAGTCTGACTGGCAGGTTCAGGCGCTGCAGAAAACGCTGGAAGAGACGCAGGCACGGTTAAACTACTACACTGGTCTCATTCAGAATGGGTTGATCAGCAACGAGGTACAGTACCAGGCTCTCACGGGCACCTCTACTGCCGCGCGGACGGCTGGCAACGTCTCTGAGGGAATCGGGCAAGCGATGAACATCATCCCGGATTTCTGGTTCGGCGAAGCCGGATTTGGTGGCTCCCCCCTCTCTTACGACCAGTTCCCCCTGGGGACCAAACTGTCCGGACTCTTTTCCGCCGCAGCCCGCATCTCCAATACCCTGGCCGACATCGCCAGCACGACGGCAGCGCTCGATCTGACTCAGGCGGGTTGGGATAGGCGCCTGCAGGAGTGGCACTATCAGGTTCAGGTACTCACGATCGAGATTGAACAGATCAGGCGCCAGATTCTTGCAGCTGAGCGACGGAGAGATGTCGCGCTGCGCGAACTCAATAATCATCGCCAGCAGATGGAGCAATCGGCAGAGGTGCTGGATTTTCTGCGGGATAAGTTCACGAACCACGCGCTCTACCTGTTCCTGCAGCAGGATACCGCTATGTTGTACAGCCGCATGTATGAACTGGCGCTCTGTAGCGCCCGGCAGGCCCAGCGCGCGTTCAACTACGAACGCGGCCATACCACGCGCCACTTTTTGCCAGCTCATATATGGGATAATCTGCATGAAGGTCTGCTCGCCGGGGAACGCTTGCAACTGGCACTGCGGCGGATGGAGAAGACCTACCTTGATGAGAATGTGCGTGAGTACGAGCTGACGAAGCATTTCTCCTTGCGCCTGCATTTCCCGTGGGAATTTTTACAGCTTAAAGCGACTGGCTGTTGCGAGATCGAACTCCCCGAATGGATGTTTGACCTCGACTATCCCGGACACTACATGCGCCGGATCAGAAATGTATCGCTGACCATTCCTTGCGTCGTCGGCCCTTACACCGGTGTTCATTGCCGCCTGACCCTGTTGCGCAGCATGACAAGGGTCCACCCGCGTCTGCGCGATCCCCTCATTGAATGCTGCGACGATGAAGAGTGCGATAACGGCTACCGGCCAATGCACCACGATCCGCGTATCGTTACCCAGTATACAGCCACCGAGGCCATCGCTACCTCGAGCGGCCAGAACGATGCAGGCCTGTTTGACCTCAACTTTCGTGACGAGCGTTACCTGCCCTTCGAGTTCATGGGTGCTGTTTGCCGGATGCGTATCGAGCTACCTCAGGAAAACAACCAGTTTGATATCGATAGTGTGACCGATCTGATTTTGCACCTGAACTACACGGCGCGTGAGGGAGGAGAAGTTTTACGTCGGGCTGCTAACGAGGTCGCCAGGTGCCATCTCCCGGGCTCGGGTGTGCGCTACTTCGACATCAGACACGAGTTCCCCGATGCCTGGCACCGCTTCCAGAGCAGCTTTAAACAAGAAGATGCGCCAAAGCATCTCGGCATCCGGCTCAGTCGCGACATGTTTCCCTTCATCCCTGGACACAAGGAGTTATGGATCAACCGACTCGCCATCTTCTTCGAGATTCCAGAGGCAGAGACAGGTCAGCATAAAGTCGTGGAATTTCTCGTCGAACATCGGGACGGGCCAGGAGATGGGGATAAGGATGACTGTGACGTGTATGCGATCACCTGTGTCGCCAGTGAAGAGTGGCCGCACCTTTATCATGGAGTCCTTGATGTTCGATCAGGGCCATTGGCTCAGCGAGCGGATCGTAATCTCGGCATATTCAGTTTCCCTACAGAGACAGGTGTTATCTCGCGAGCTTTCCTGCTCTGTGGCTATGATGTTAAACAGAGACATTCAGATGAGCAGGCCCCCATGAGGAAGCGGCGGCCCTGGTAAACAGCAGTGATCCTGCTGCTCTACATGCTCTCCTTGTTGAGGTAGGTAAAGAGCACAAACTCAGATGAAAAGAGAGGAACTATAGAACAACAGGACTGTATTAGCCAGATATCGCTGCTACCGTTTTTAAGAGATCCCGGTCTCCTGTGGGTTGACGCTGCCGACATAGGCACACTGCACGTAGAGCGGGCACTCCCCGCACTTTGGCTTTTGGGCGTGGCAGATCTGCCGACCGTGGCGGATCAGGCCGACGTGCAGGCCATAGACCCAGTCAGGTGGGGCGATTTGGGCAAAGACGGTGTGGGCCTTGTCGGCGTTGACCTTCGGGTCGATCAGGCCAAGGCGCTTGCTGACACGATGGACATGGGTGTCAACTGGCATGATCGAGCGATTCATATCGAAGAGCATGACGCAGGCGGCGGTTTTGGGTCCGACGCCGGGGAGGGTGCGCAGGTAGCGCCAGGCATCTTCGGGCGTGCGCTTTTCGATCTCGTCGTAGAGATATTCCGGGAGTGGTTTGTTGCCGCCGCTCTCTTTTTGCTGGCTGGTCAGGGTGTTGAGGACGTCCTGGATGCGTTGGGCTTTGACGTTGGCGAGGCCGCCGGAGCGGATCGCCTCGGCCACCATGTGCGTGGGCACGTCACGCACCTCTTCCCAGGTTGGAAATGTCTTGATGAGCTGGCGATAGGCTCTACCAGAATTGATGTCGGAGGTGTGTTGCGAGAGGATCGTGCCCACCAGCCCGCCCAGGGGATCGTAGTCGGGATCGTTATGCATCTCACCATAGGTGTCGATGAGCAGTTCGTAGACGCTGGTCAGGTGGAGGCTGGGGATAATCGATGTCGCTGTCATGGCTCTTTCCTGTTTCTACCTATCTATTTGCTTGCTTGCCTGAAGTCATGTTGATTTTTCTTATATATACCAGGACGATTCAGCGGGGTAAAGCAGGCGCATGTTTTGTGTCGCTGGGACTATTTTGTTATGGTTCATCGTGTTGACTGGCAGTTTTAGGCCTGAAAAGGAGGGCCCCTCCTTTTCAGGCGTTTATTTACTGGTCGGCTGGCATGGTGGCGTGGCGGACGCGGCGGTTGAGGGTGGTGGCTACGGCCAGCAGGACCAGCCAGGCACCGAGCAGGAGGGCACTCTGCTTTGCGCCGAGGGTCTGGATCAGCAGGCCGCTGGCGATGGCGCCGATCGATTGGGCTCCCTGGACGATCATCTGGACTGTGCTGCTCATGCGGCCGCGCATGGCATCGGGCGTGTTCATCAGGCGATAGGTGTCGAGCGAGATGTTGTAGATGGGAGCCACCAGTTCTTCGGCGGCGGCGATGAAGAACATGGCGAGCGCGTTGGGCGCGATGGCGTAGAGTGGAAACATCAGGGCTTCGAGCCAGAGCATGCTAATGGCGATCTTTCCGAAGGGCAGGCGTCTGCGTATCCAGTTGCTGGCCAGGTTGCCAATAAGCGCTCCGATGGCTGCTCCGGTGAAGATGAAGCCGATGCCGCTGGCCGAGGTGTGTAGCTGTTGGGCCAGGACCACAATGACCAGGTAGCCCGCGCCATAGCGCAGGCTGTCGGCTCCATTAATGATGGTGAGGAAGCGTATGAGTGGCTGCCGCCAGAGCCAGGAGAAGCCTGCACCGATCGTTTTGGTCAGGGATTGGCGCGCACCTGCCTGTTCGCCCTGGAAGTTGCCGCGAATGAAGCCCAGCGAGAGCGCGGAGACGCCAAAGGAGATGGCGTTGGCCAGGAAGGGAAAAACCCTCCCTATGCTATAGAGGGCACCGCCCAGCAGCGAGCCAAAGGTGCGGATGCAGGTGTAGGCGGCCTGCGATTGCGAGAGCGCGACTGGCAGTTGATCACGCGTGACCACATTGGGGAGCGCGGCCGTATTGGCGACGCTGAAGAGGGTTCCCAGGATGCCCGCGCCGGCCACCACCAGGTAGATTTGCAGCATGGTTAAGGCATGGAGCCAGAAGGCCAGTGGTATGCTCAGCGTGAGCAGCATGCGTCCCGTATCGCAGACCAGCATGGTCCGCTTGCGATCCCAGCGATCTACGAGCGCGCCCGCTAGCGGGCTGACCACGAGGAAAGAGATCGTGTTCAGGCCGAGGACAATGCCTGTCTGCACGGTCGATTTTGTCAGCGCCAGCACCAGCAGCGGTAGCGCGATAAACTGCTGCTGGTTGCCGGCGTAAGAGACGATCTGACCGCTCTGCAGGAGGAGATAGCTGGGATTGCGCCAGAGCGATGGCGGCTCCGCGTTTTTATGTTTATGTGTATCAGAGATCATGGGTCGAAAAGCTCCATTTTCAATTATCTTTGGTAAGATGACATATAAAAAAGCCGTGGGTGATGCATACGTATCCGCAGCCCGGCGGCCTCTTGTCCCTGAAAATGGACGCAAAAAAGCCGTGGGCGCGATCGATATGTATCACCCACGGCTCGTCGATTTGACGTTCGGCTACGTTAGATCAGGCTTCGTATCAAAATCTGATCCCAAAAAAGGCATAGTATGGCCCTGGGCGACACGAAGCGCTTTAACAATGCTTCCGCGAGTATAAAAGGTCCACCCCCGGGTGAACTTCGCCGTCGCACCAGCCATCTCGTTCCTTTCTTGATTCTCTGAACTAAATCTGCTCTGCTTAATATAATATCGCACTTAAAATATCATTACCATTAACCGGTGTCAATCTACAGGGCCATTTAAAAGTCTTTTTTGCCGCCTTCGGCGGCGGCGAGAGGGGAAGAGGGTGAGTGGGGACACCCCACGCCCCGCAAGGGGCTAGCCGCCCCTTGACCCCGCTAATTGCTACTTTTAAATAGCCCTGTGTCAATCTATGATGTTGAATGTCTCCAAAACATTCAACATCATGAGCGCAACAATAAAAGGAACAAACGTAGGTTCGGCCCTTGCGGCCGATTTTTCCTCGCCACCCAACAATGTCCACCGAAAGAATCAATGATGTATGAGGGCATTGCATGTTTAAGGGACATGATCGTATGAGAAGGGAAATCGGCCGCAAGGGCCGAACTACGGTGCATGATCGATTTTAGGAGCGCCAATCGTATTCCATGCGGCGCGCCGTCCACTCGGCGGTCTCGCGACCGTGCAGGCGTTCAACGACATGGAGGCTCATGTCGATGCCGGCTGAAATGCCGGCGGAAGTGATGATGCGCCCCTCGTCAACTACACGCGCATCATCGAGGATCGAGATGTCAGGATAGGTGTCGCGCATCCACGAGATGCTGCCCCAGTGGGTGGTGGCGCGGTGCTCGTTGAGCAGACCGCCCTCTGCCAGCAGGAAGGCGCCCGTGCAGACGCTGGTCGTCAGTTGCGTGCGCTGATCCTGCTGCTTGATCCAGTCGACCAGGCGCTGGTTGTACATCTCCTTGCGCGTCCCTTGCCCGCCCGGAACGACCAGGATATCCAGCGGCGGATGTTGCTCGATGGTGGCATGGGGTTTGACCAGCAGGCCGCCCCGGCAGGTGACAATCTCGTCCGCCTCCGCGATGGTCAAGGCCTGGAAGAGTTGTTGCGCGTCGCTGTGCTGGCCAGCCAGCCGCGCCACCGAGAAAACCTCAAAGGGACCACAGAAGTCCAGTACCTCGACCTCATTAAAAATAAGGATGCCTACCGTCAAGATTGATTTTTGCGTCATATATCTATGCCTCGTGAACTATTGGTGCGTATCACCTTTCAAAGTGTAGCCTTTTATGCTGGGAAAAACAAGTATCGATAGGAAAATAAATGTCATATAATTGGCAGAAGATATAAAATGTCGCAGAACATACTTATATGGCAACAGACAACGGTATCGAGGTATGCCGATAATGGCACTATGTTTATCTGTTGGGAGGACCGGGTAAATGAAGCAGTTTGATCAGACTTCCGGTGAGCATAAGAATGACAGAAATAAAGAGAATGCCTCTGCCATGCCAGCGAATGATGAGCCGAATTTCCACTGGGATGATGGGCGGCTACGCGTCTCCAATGTCGCATACATGCTGCCCAAAGATCTGGGGGAGATTCAGCGGCTCGATTTTCAACATTATTTGTTGCGCTATGCCTTTAAGGGGAACTACCTGGCGCCCATCAAGCAGCCACAGAATATTCTGGATGTCGCATGTGGGACCGGACGCTGGATGTATGAGATGGCCCAGGCTTTCCCCCAGGCCAGCATCATCGGGATCGATATGGTGACGCCCCAGTCCCTCAAGTCGAACCTGAACTTTCCCAGGCAATGCATGTTCAGGCAGGGGAATGTTGCCCAGGGCCTCCCTTTTGTGCACGACTCGTTCGATTTTGTGCATCAGCGGTTGCTTATCCTGGGTCTGCAGGCCACGGCGTGGCCGCCCTTGCTGCAGAACCTGATTCGCGTCACCCGGCCGGGCGGTTGGATCGAACTGGTCGAATCCGACCTGATCTGCCGCCGCCTGGGACCTCAGACGGCGCGTTTAGGACAATGGGTACACGAGATATCGGTGCGCAGAGGCATCGATCCTTCGTACCCACAGCGCCTGGGTCTGCAGATGCAGCAGATGGGGCTGGTCAATGTCTCGATGCAGAAGGTCTCTATCCCACTGGGACGCTGGGGGGGCCACATGGGTAGCATGATGTTGCAGGATATGATGGCCGTCATCAAAGCCACCCGGTCCCTGGTGAGCGCGTACACCGGCATCTCGCCCGAGGAGTACGACCGCATGACCGGGACAATCCTCAAAGAGTTCGAACAATATCGCAGCTACTCTAATTTTTACGTCGCCTACGGCCAGCGGCCCACATCATGATTAAGTTCCAATATCAATCAACAGCACCATAATATCCCTGCCTGGGGCGGGGATATTATGGTGCTGTTGATTGATATTTTATTTCTGCCTCAAGATCATCGACGAACTGCCGGGCGCTGCGACCGGAGCGCCCCGCGTGCTGCCGCTCCCATTGGAGCGCCCGCGCCTGCAACTCTTCTTCCGCGATAGTGAGCTGGCGTTGCTGGACCAGGGAGCGTACGATGTGCAGATACTGTAGCTGATCGGGCGTGAAGAAGCTGACGCGCAGCCCGAAGCGATGGGCCAGCGACTGCTTCTCATCCATGGTATCGCGCCAGTTGACGTCCTCGGTCGGCTTGCCGCGCTCCCCGAAGTTTTCTTTGACCAGGTTCATACGGTTCGAGGTAGCACAGATCAGCACATTTGCTGGTCGCGCTTCGGCGGTCCCCTCCAGCAATACTTTCAAGTTCTTATAGCTGGTATCGTGCTCCTCGAAAGAAAGGTCGTCGATGAAGAGCAGATAGTGGGGGGCCCGGCCACGCAGGGAGGATACGATCTGCGGCAGATCACCGGTATACTCCTTGCCCACTTCGAGCAGGCACAGACCCTGGTCGGCGTAGGTATTGGCAATGGCCTTGATGGTTGAGGATTTGCCAGTCCCCGGCGGTCCATATAAGAGCATGTTGTGCGCGGGGAGCCCGGCCAGGAAGCGCTCGACATTGGCCAGGATGCGCGTTTGCTGCCGTTCATGTCCGATCAAGCCACTGAGCTGTATTGGATCGGGATGCTGGATGCCGCTGAGCACCTTGCTCGCGCCGTCCCAGCGCAATACATGATAGCGTGCCAGTTTGCCGGTGCCATAGCGGGACCAGTAGTGCTCCAGCGGTCCCACCAGCTCTTCCCAGTTGGGACACGCCGCGATCGTCTGTATCAGCTCGTGTCGCGCCTGCTGCTGATCGATCTCGGCTGGTGGCTGGAGGTGCTGCCAGGGGACCCAGGCCTCATCCAGCGTGGGCATGGCCGGAGTCACGAGCGCGCGTGTCTGTTCCCAGATAAATTGAGCATCCAGTCGGAAGAGGCGTTGCAGGGCGCGCAGGTCTCGCTGCGCCTGGGTACGGAGCGCGGACGAGATATGTGGACTCCCCTGGGCCTCGACCGCGGTACTCCACAGATTGCTATCATCGATCAGGCGCTGAATCAGGTAGGCCTGCCACGCGTCCGCCACCGGCGAGCCTCCATCCTGGTGGAGGGCCGCCAGCAATTGATAAAAAGCCCCGCTATACGCCTCGGCCACCACCACCGGATCTGGCTTGCTCGCCTGTAACTCCTGGAGCAGGCGCATCACCGCCAGTCCCGCCTCATGAGCCAGGATGCCGCGCAACAGCGTTATGCCATACACACCATGCCATGCTACCCGGATCTCTTCCGTTGGCGCCAGTACACTATCGTGTCGGATATATCCCTGTTCTTGAATCTCTGTTTTCATAAAACGAAGGTCGTCCTTTACCGTGGAGCAGTGAGTGAAATGTCTTTTGAGGAGTATAGCACATAGTTGCTAGCAGACGGCAATAAATATGAAGCAAGAGTCATAAATCTACGTATTCCACTATAGACATATACCTGTTAAATTTAAATAAATTTAGCTAAATGGCGAAAAATCATCAAAAAAACTGGCATTTTCAGGAAAAATATATTGTAATATTGTTATGCAAAGATGTATATTATTATGGCTTCAATAGTAAAAATAAAACCATCTAATTGTATCGTTCGTTGTTCATTGATCTCATGGTTTTGCCGGGTGGAGGGTCGTTGGGTGTTTCTTGTCCTTATCTTATATTATTTCTGCTTACGACTAGACATAATGAATGAAAAGCATCTACTGCCAGTGGAGAACTGTATGGAATCTGCAGATAATACATTTTCTGGCCACGCGCGGGCCGCGCAATCCCAGGCAGATAATCTACGCGAAGAGGATATGGAGAAGACGCAGGAATTACCGGATATCAAGCAGCGAAAGCGTCCGGTCGCGCCATTCATGTCATCGACCATCCCTGTTCATGAAGAGCAGAGCGCAGCAACCGATGTTGATCCCGAGGCTACACTGATACTGGAGAAAGCGTCCATCAGTGTCGGGGATCCTGATGCCACTCCGGGAGGTGGAGAGCAGGGGTCTCCTATAGAAGATCCCCGGTTGTATGACCCACCCATCCTTTATATACCCGGTCGTATCCGACTTGTCACCTATAAGTATAAAGAAAAGAAATCCCGTAGGAAAGAGGCTCCAGTATATATGACCCAACGATCATGGGCCATTCAGACTCGACGTCGCGCGCGGCCGAAGCATGTGGTGTTACCGCTGGCCGTGGCCGTTATTCTGCTCCTGGGTGGTGGGGGAGCGTTCTACTATCTGGGTCTTCTTCCGGGCCATGCCGCCGGTGGTAGCAAGCCCGCGCTGACCCCTCATCCCACCATGTCCGCCCGTGCCCGTATCTTCGCCGCCCCGACCTTGCAACTGCTGCCTGTGCAGGGCGGAGCCGTCGCCACCTCTCAGACGCTCAGCGACGGCTCCATGCAGACCGTTTATCTAGATACGAATAGCCATGTGCAACAATTGAGTAGTAAGGATGGTATTAGCTGGCAGCAGAATGATCTCACCCTGGCTACCCGTGCCGCTGTGAGCAATGGCAAGGCGCTGACCACCTACAGCTGGGGTCAGACCGACCGACAGCAGGTCGCGTTCATCGATGTACTGGGCCATATCCATGTCCTCTCGTCGGGCGCCAATGATCACTGGCAGGTGCTGGACGTGACCCAGCGTGCACAGGCTCCCCTGGCCGATGGAGTTATCCTGGTTAGCTATACCACACTAACGGATAGTTCGCAGCATATCGTCTATATTGATCAGCAGAAGCATATTCAAATGTTGTCGAGTACGGATGGCGTCCAATGGCAAACGGCCGATCTGACAAAGGCTACTGACGCGCCGCTATCCAATGGGATCGCGCTCTCGGCCTTTAGCTGGTCAAAGGATGGCAGCGAACATATCGCATATGTTGACCAGAGCCGGCACGTACAGGAACTATACTCCACGGCCTCTGGCAAGTGGCGGGATAGCGATCTGACGCAATCCGCCGGGGCGCCGCTGGCCAACGGCAACGTCATCGTGGCCTACGAATGGCGCATCGCGGGCAGCATCCATATCGACTATATTGATGTCCGCAATAACATCCAGGAGCTCTCTCGTACGGCCCTGAATGCCTGGTTCGTCAGCGATCTCACCACCGTCACCAATCGTCCCCTGGCCGCCGGCAAGTCGCTGGCCGCCTATGACTGGGTGCAGGGGAACATGCGCGTGGTGGTCTATGTCGATGAGAGCAAGCATGTGCAGGAACTGGCTCTGCCGCCATTCGATCGCTGGCAGGGAAACGACCTGACGCAGCAGGCTGTGATCCCGCTGGCCAGCGATAGTGGCCTGGCAGGCATGGACTGGTCCGTCACCGGCACTAAACAGGTTGTATTTGTGGATGCAACGAATCGAGTTCACGAACTGACCGGATTTCCAGGCGGCCGCTGGAAGCTGTCGAACTGGTAAGATTTGTATCAGCCAGAGCGGTTACGCCCGGCCAGAAAAGTGTTGGCCGGGCGTAACCGCTCTGGCCGTCGTTCGTGCTGCGATCATTCTGGATAGATCGTAATGAAGAAGTTATCGGCTCTGTCGTGACGGTGTGGCATAAGCCGGTTTTAAATTGAGATTTATTGAGCCTCAGTGCGTGAAGGGATGTATCACGCGCTCCCACCTCCTCTGCGGACTACTCATTATGCCAGGTTTTCTCATGTATCTTGCAGTAAGCACAACAGTGATCGCATAATTGAAGCAGACGAGTACACTCTATTTTGAGGAATGCGTAATGATGAAATATCGAGCTAGCCGTATTGATCAGAACCCCCTGGATTATTTTTTGCAGTCTGCATCCGAGGGACCATTTTTGCAAGTGGCCGACGTCGTTCTGCGCGAAAATAAGGATCCCAAAGAGGTATTTGCGCACCTGATCCGCATCGCCACAGACAGTAAGTGGAGCCATTCCGCCATCCTCTACCTTATCAGCGATCCATACCAGGGCTTTAACAATACTTTTCTAGTCGAGGCCAAGACTAAGGGCATCCACCTGGCCAGCTGGCGCAACGAAGTGATCCCTTTTGACGAATTTACCGTGGGCATCAAGCGTCCCGTTCTGGACTGGTATGTTGAGAATCCGTATGAGCAATCGCGGCACAATCCGTGCGATCCCGAGGATACCCATGGCATTGGCTATCTGCGGCATGTGCGCGGCATCGCTATTGATCAGATCAACGGTTTATACGATCATACCACCGTCTATGAACTGGCGGCCCTCTACGCGGCTCGCGCGGCCCGCCGCCATCTTAACGCCGTTCCTCAAGTAGCCGAGGCGGCCACGGCCGTCGCCAACCTGTTCAAGAAGTGGGACGAGAAGTCGGACTCTGCCGAATCGGTGCTACGCTTTATCTGCAGCGGGCTGGTCCAATATAGCTTCTTCGAGGCTCTGCGCCGGCGTATCATCAACGACCTGGCGATCCCGGAGCACCGCGAGGCCGGCCTGAGCAACCTGAGCAATCTCCATCGCGTCATCTATCGTGATGACCCCATGGGACTGGTTCCGCGCTACATTGAGCAGGTCCAGAGCGGTGAACTGGACATTCGCGATAAAGTGCCCGAAGACCTGCTGGACCTGCTCAAGACCGCCACGCCCGCCGACTTCAACAACAGCCCCAATCTGAAGTGGCACTATGTCATTCTCAAAGGGGTCATCTGGCATATCGAAGAGGCCAACGCGGACTATGCGCCCACCAGTTCTGATGAGAGCGAAGTGCTAGGAATGCTGCAGACGGAGCATCGCTCTTGAAATGATGGAATGGAATGTCCCGGCCCTCGTGCCGCCAAACGTGTTATGATAGTAGGGGCGCGCACCTATTGACAGGGCGCGCAGGATCAAGCCATAGCTGGAGACCATGGGGGTCGCCGCGCGGCCGCCGGGTCCTGGCGTTGCTGGCATTTCTATAGATGGTTCAAAAAAGGAGTGATTCATGGCGATTCGTAAAGCAGATGCTGAATGGAATGGTGATTTGAAGAGCGGCCAGGGGAAGATGAGCCTTGGCAGCGGCGCATTTGAGGGCCAGTATTCGTTTCGTTCCCGCATGGGGGATGGTTCCGGCGGCACCAACCCCGAGGAATTGATCGCGGCGGCCCATGCCGGTTGCTACTCTATGGCTCTATCGGCTGCCCTGGCTGGTGCGGGCCACGTACCGACGCGCGTCCACACCACGGCCAATGTGCACTTTAACCCGGTCGAGGGTGGCTTTGCCATCAACCCCATCGAGCTCGTCACCGAAGCGGTCGTTCCTGGCATCGACGAGGCCACCTTCCAGCGCATCGCGGAAGATGCCAAGAAAAACTGCCCCGTCTCCAAAGCCCTGGCCGCCACCGACATCCGCCTGAATGCAACCCTACTAAACCAGTAGGTCGCTGGACGCGAGGCCCCTCATAAGTTCGGACCTCGCGTCCGATTAAACCTTGTACCACCACGACATGAAAAAAACCACCCGTATGGGCGGGTGAGACGGCGACTTCCTATTTTCCCACGCAGTTGCCCACGCAGTATCATCGGGGAGGAAGAGCTTAACTTCCGTGTTCGGGATGGGAACGGGTGTGCCCTCTTCGCTATTGTCACCAGCTCACCTGCACATGCAAGTGGTTTTTCTGACAGAGGGAATACTACTACAGAGTTCAACCTCTGTCAACCCCCTTTTAAGGCAATTTTTCACCAGGCTGCGTGTATGTGCTTGAAAATCTCCTCTATATCTGATTTTTGCTGCCGAGGTAAAATACGTCCCCAAAGTGCTTGACAGGTCCTGACAGATATGGCATAATCATCGAGCTGTCAACAAATGAAACAATCACCTGGCTCGCTGAGATTGGGTGCTCCTGTTCGTTCGCATCAGCCGTGCTACGGTAAGGTAGCTCCTCTGAGATCATTATTCTCCTCATGAATTCTATCCGCCGCAGGTTTGCTGCGTCCGTGGGTATGCCAGCCGTTTTCAGCGGCGGTTCCGACCGGGACCGGGGCGAATAACGAGATTTCGGACGGCTCGCAAAAGTGGTCCCAGAACCGCTTGACAAAGCACAACGGATATGCGATACTACAGCACGTGAGACAAGCAAGCGAAAAAACATCAAGCGCCTGTCTCCTGGCAGAATGAAGGTTCTGCCAACTCAGTACCTTGACAACTGAAGAGTGGAAAGCAGAACAGCAACTGGAACACAACACACAACGAACCAGTTCCTGTCAATTCGGAGGCTTGATGGTCACCATCAAGTATCCATAATAATCTGCGAAATAAGCCAATGTTAATGTAACTTGGCCATGATCGCAATTCACATGCAATTGCACATCACTGCTCTGTGATGTACACATAAAAATTGGATGGCGAGTTTGATCCTGGCTCAGGATAAACGCTGGCGGCGTGCCTAACACATGCAAGTCGAACGCCCTACGCAAGTAGGGAGTGGCGGACGGGTGAGGAACACGTGGGTCATCTGCCCTGGGGTGAGGAATACCGGCGAGAAATCGCCGACAATACCGCATAGCTTCGCAAGAAGAAAGCCGGAAACGGCGCCCGAGGATGAGCCTGCGCTCGATTAGTTGGTTGGTGGGGTAATGGCCTACCAAGACTGCGATCGATAGCTGGTCTGAGAGGACGATCAGCCACACTGGGATTGAGAACGGCCCAGACTCCTACGGGGGGCAGCAGTGAGGAATTTTCGTCAATGGGGGCAACCCTGAACGAGCAACGCCGCGTGCAGGATGACGGTTTTCGGATCGTAAACTGCTTTTCTCTGGGACGAGAACGGACGGTACCAGAGGAATCAGCCTCGGCTAACTACGTGCCAGCAGCCGCGGTAATACGTAGGAGGCGAGCGTTGTCCGGAGTTACTGGGCGTAAAGCGCACGCAGGCGGTCAGATTAGTCTGTGGTGACAGTCGTCGGCTCAACTGACGAAGTACTATGGAAACTGTCTGACTTGAGGGCTTCAGAGGGACACGGAATTCCGGGTGGAGTGGTGAAATGCGTAGATATCCGGAGGAACACCAAAGGCGAAGGCAGTGTCCTGGGAAGTACCTGACGCTCAGGTGCGAAAGCTAGGGGAGCGAACAGGATTAGATACCCTGGTAGTCCTAGCCGTAAACGATGACCACTAGACGTTGGGGGTATCGACCCCTTCAGTGTCGTAGTTAACACAATAAGTGGTCCGCCTGGGGAGTACGGTCGCAAGATTAAAACTCAAAGGAATTGACGGGGACCCGCACAAGCAGCGGAGCGTGTGGTTTAATTCGATGCAACGCGAAGAACCTTACCAAGGCTTGACATGAACTTGCACCAGCCGTAACGGGCTGTCCCTTCGGGGCGGGTTCACAGGTGCTGCATGGCTGTCGTCAGCTCGTGTCGTGAGATGTTGGGTTAAGTCCCGCAACGAGCGCAACCCCTGTCGTTAGTTGGATTTTTCTAGCGAAACTGCCGTTATAAGACGGAGGAAGGCGGGGATGACGTCAAGTCAGCACGGCCCTTACGCTTTGGGCGACACACACGCTACAATGGTCAGGACAAAGAGTTGCGAACCCGCGAGGGGGAGCTAATCTCGTCAAACCTGGCCTCAGTTCAGATTGGAGGCTGCAACCCGCCTCCATGAAGTTGGAGTTGCTAGTAACCGTAGGTCAGCACACTACGGTGAATACGTTCCCGGGTCTTGTACACACCGCCCGTCACACCACGAAAGTTGGCAACACTTGAAGCCGCTGGGCTAACCCATCTGGGAGGCAAGCGTCGAGGGTGGGGTCAGTGATTGGGGTGAAGTCGTAACAAGGTAGCCGTACCGGAAGGTGCGGCTGGATCACCTCCTTTCTAGGGAGCTTGAGCACGCGTCTGAAGACACTTCAGACATCTAAGCGTGTTCCACTTCCAGGTCGACCAGGACATTGGTACGATGTGCGTTGCCAGAAGCGACGCTGGTTTCCACTCTTGAGCTGTTGGGGTACAACCACCGCAACACGCAACCATGCGCACCAGGGGGTGCAGGGAATGACCGTTTCCATACCAGAGGTATGGGGATGTTTTCCCAGCATTTTTCCCTCTTGCGCACAGCGCACCAGGGGGTGCAGGGGGACGGCAGTCCCCATGCCAGGGGTCTGGGGGTGTCCCCCAGGATCTTCTCCCTCTTCCGCGCGCCGCCGCAGGCGGCAAGCGTGTGGCGAGAGCCACAACAGTGCACCTTCACAACTGAATACCATGTATCTTCAATTTTGCTGAGCGATAAGGTCAGCCAGAGTTGAAGCAGAGGATCGATTTATTCTCGCAAAGAATAAGTCAAAGCATTCATAGACCATGATGAGATAAGAAGAGAACAAGCTACACAGAGTACGAGGTGGATGCCTTGGCGCTAAAGACCGAAGAAGGACGCGGAGACCGGCGAAACGTTCGGGGGGAGCTGCATACAAGCGATGAACCCCGAGAATCCGAATGAGGCAACTCCTCCAGAGTGATGTCTGGAGACCGCCTGCTGAACACATAGGCAGTGACGGGGGGCAGTGGGTGAACTGAAACATCTCAGTAACCCGACGAAGAGAAATCAACCGAGATTCCCGTAGTAGTGGCGAGCGAACCGGGAGGAGCCCAAACCGATGAACCCTCGGGTCCATCGGGGTTGTAGGACTAGCAACACAGGAGAGATTTCCACTTGAACGCGTTGGAAAGCGCGACCAGAGCGGGTGACAGTCCCGTAAAGGACGGAGAACTCGAATCGGCTAGGATCCTGAGTACCACGAGACACGTGCAATCTTGTGGGAAGCTGGGGGGACCACCCTCCAAGGCTACACATCTTTAGCGACCGATAGCGAACAAGTACCGTGAGGGAAAGGTGAAAAGCACCCCGAGAGGGGGATGAAAGAGACCCTGAAACCACGTACTCACCAGCAGTCAGAGGCCACTGTTCCACGAGGAACCAAGGGCTGATGGCGTGCCTTTTGTAGAATGATCCGGCGAGTGCATCGTCGTAGCCTGGTTAACCAGCGCTAAAGCTGGGGAGCCATAGGGCAACCGAGTCTGAACAGGGCGAACGTTGCGGCGATGCGACCCGAAACCGTGTGAGCTATCCATGAGCAGAGTGAAGCGGATGTGACAGTCCGTCGAGGCTCGCACCCACCAGTGTTGCAAAACTGGGGGATGACTTGTGGATAGGGGAGAAATTCCAATCGAACACGGAGATAGCTGGTTCTCCCCGAAATGTATTGAGGTACAGCTGTATGACACACTATCCTGGAGGTAGAGCTCTGAATGGGCTAGGGGCCTCGTGCAGGTTACCAAACCCAAGCAAACTGCGAATGCCAGGACAGCATGCATGCAAGTGAGACGGCGGGGGCTAAGCTTCGTCGTCAAAAGGGAAACAGCCCAGACCATCGGCTAAGGTCTCCAAGTATCCGCTGAGTGTAAAAGGGGGTCACAACGCCCAAACAGCCAGGATGTTGGCTTAGAAGCAGCCACCATTTAAAGAGTGCGTAATAGCTCACTGGTCGAGTGTCGTGGCACCGACAACGTATCGAGGCTGAAGCGGATTACCGAAGCCATGGAATCCATCGCGAGATGGATTGGTAGGGGAGCGTTCTCAAGCAGAGAAGCCAGACCGCAAGGACTGGTGGAGCGAAGAGAAGTGAGAATGCCGGAATGAGTAGCGTCATGTCTGTGATAACCAGACACACCGAATGCCTGAGGGTTCCTGGGCACCGTCAAACGTCCCAGGGTGAGTCGGGTCCTAAGCCGAGGACGTCATAGTCGTAGGCGATGGAAAGCAGGTCAGAGATTCCTGCACCGGAGATGCTCGTGATGAGCAATGGGGGGACGCGGTAAGGAAGGTGAGCCCATCGATTGGACAGGATGGGTCTGTGCGGTGAAGTGCGAAGCCGAGGCAAATCCCGGCTTCCTGTGCATGACACGTGCAGCGAGCGGACGTTGGTCCGCGGAAGTCATCGGCCCCTAGGCCGCCAAGAAAAGCCTCTCGCCAGAGTCATCTCCGCCCGTACCGCAAACCGACACTGGTAGGCAGGGGGAACACTCCCCAGGTGATCGAGCGACCCTCTGTTAAGGAACTCGGCAAATTGACCCCGTACCTTCGGAAGAAGGGGTGCCCTAGTAGCGAGGCTCTTCGGAGTGGCGTGAGGGGGTTGCAAGAAATTGGCTCAACCGACTGTTTACCAAAAACACAGGTCTCTGCGAACGCGAAAGCGGAAGTATAGGGGCTGACTCCTGCCCAGTGCCGGAAGGTTACGAGGAGCGGTGTACGTAGCTGCGAATCTAAGCCCCGGTGAACGGCGGCCGTAACTATAACGGTCCTAAGGTAGCGAAATTCCTTGTCGGGTAAGTTCCGACCCGCACGAAAGGAGTAACGAGTTGAGCACTGTCTCGACAGAGGACTCGGCGAAATTGAAGTACCCGTGAAGATACGGGTTACCCACGACAGGACAAAAAGACCCCGTGGAGCTTTACTACACCTTGACCTCGAAACGAGGCAGAGCGTGCGTAGCATAGGTGGGAGTCGGAGAACCTATCCTTGTGGGGGTAGGGGAGACGGCAATGAAATACCACTCTCGTTGTGTTTTGTTTCTCACACGTCACCGTGAGCCGGGACGTGGACAGGATCAGGCGGGTAGTTTGACTGGGGCGGTCGCCTCCCAAAGCGTAACGGAGGCGCCCAAAGGTTCCCTCAGGGTGGATGGACATCACCCATACAGAGTGTAAAGGCACAAGGGAGCTTGACTGCAAGACGGACAGGTCGAGCAGGGACGAAAGTCGGGCTTAGTGATCCCACATTCCCGAGTGGAAGGAGTGTGGCTCAACGGATAAAAGCTACCCCGGGGATAACAGGCTTATCTTGCCCAAGAGTTCACATCGACGGCAAGGTTTGGCACCTCGATGTCGGCTCGTCGCATCCTGGGGCTGGAGTAGGTCCCAAGGGTTGGGCTGTTCGCCCATGAAAGCGGCACGCGAGCTGGGTTCAGAACGTCGCGAGACAGTTCGGTCTCTATCCGTCGTGGGCGTAGGAGAATTGAGGGGCGTCATCTCCAGTACGAGAGGACCGAGATGGCTCGACCGCTGGTGTGCCAGTTGGCCTGCCCGGGCCAGAGCTGGATAGCTATGTCGAGAAGGGATAAGCGCTGAAAGCATCTAAGCGCGAAGCCGCACCCAAGACGAGTTCTCCCATCCTATTCGTAGGATCAAGATCCCAGGAAGACGACCTGGTCGATAGACGACACGTGGACACCTGGTAACAGGCGCAGCGAAGTCGCCCTAATGATCGTACGGCTTGTTTCACCATTGTGTATCTTCATCGTGGCTCATGTAGTGCGCGTCCTCTGCTTCAGCCATGTCTGACTGATGGCTCGGCAAAATTGAGGATACATGGTATGCAGTTATGCAACAAAAAAAAGATCTTACTTCCCAGAAGTAAGATCTTTTTTTATATAATCATAACAAAAACATAATTTCATGGAATATCCACAGCGTCCATAACATTATGGAGAGATGCTCTTTCAGCTGGTGCCTGCTGGATAGAAAGGATCAGGACTTGTCATCTTCACCTGACGCGGAAAACGTTTTTTCTACACCTTTAGACTCGAACAGCGCTTGGACATCTCCTGCAGATATGCCCCACCCATTGACAGCATTTCAGGAGGCTTTTGTGCTCTCTGCTTGTCCACCGGGGACTCGCATCATCTCCGCGAAGCCTCATCGTACGGTCCAGTTGCCCTGTCCGATCTGGATTGATCTGGAATTGCCCGAGGGAGAGAATTACCGCCTCATCTTGCGTATGAATTATATTCGCGGCGGCGTAGAGAAAGAAGCTGCCGTGTTGCCCGCGCTGGTCAGGTTGGGCTTACCTGTGCCTCAAGTGCTGGCAGGCCCGGTGATCGACCCCACCCAACCGGGGGTAGGTGCCATGACGATCCTGAACGTCTTGCCAGGACAGGATTTTCTGACCTGGGGCCAGCATGCGACCCCCACGCAGATAGAATGGGCCATAGGCTTGCTGCTAGAGGGCGTTGAGACGCTGCATGCTGTGACAGAAGCACTGGACGCTGACCCGATTGGCGCTCATCTTCCTCATAGGACTCTGCAGTCGGAACTGCAGGTGATCGTGACAACGGAAAGCCCCTGGCTTGATGATCCACGCTTCAAGCAGGCTGTGGCTATCCTGGAGCCGCGCGTGGATGCCATTAAAACTCCACTGGCCTTTTCCAACGGCGACTACAATCAGGGCAACTTCCTCTTTGATGGTGAGCATCTGACTGGCCTCATCGACTTTACCGATCCCTGTTTTGAAGATCCGCATATCGGGATGGCCATGTACTGGATTCATTGCTGGAACCCATTTGATAGGGCGGGCATCGTCGAGCGCTATCTGGAACGGCAGCGCCTCTCATTCGCTGATTTCGCGCCGCGCCTGGCTCTGCGCTGTTTGCGCACCCTGCAGGGAGGAATACCCGTGTCCGGGGGAGAAGATATATACGATGAATGGGGTTTTGAAAGCCAGGCCGACACGCGCCAGCGCGTTCTGAATCTGCTCCAGCGCGCGCTGACCGGCTAATTTATATTTCTTAGTCGTGTTTGCGCTTTTCTTTGTTGGGGAATAGTATATTTTTGTTCGATGCAGCATAACATATCAGAACAATGACGTAGTCAAGCCTACCGTACGAAAAAGCCAGTGTAGCTCAAAAGGTAATCCCAGGCAGCAAAGGAAAGGATGAAAGAGCCATAAGGATTTATCTGGACGCAACCGCTCCCATAAGATAGATGGTTCTCTTGAAAAAGCTCTTCTTGTGTCATTTGTTTTTCGGCAGAGGAAGATATCTTGATGGGGGGACGCCTTTCTCAGCAGAGAGGAGAGCTATCTGATGGTTTCATTACCATTTCGCATGCGGTACGCATCAACAGCTTTGCTTATCCTGCTCATTTTCATCTTGCTCTCCTGCAATGCGAGCAGTGCGCTGGCCCGCGCCCTCCCGGAGATGGCACCATCCCCACCATCGATGGGCCCCGGTGATCCTCGCGAACTGGAAACCTTTCTGAATGGGGAGATTGGAGCGCAACTGGCTCAAAAGCATATCCCAGGAGCTACGGTGTCCGTGGTCAAGGATGGGCGCCTGTTCTTTGCCAAAGGCTACGGCTATGCTAACCTGCAGCACGGTACCCGTGTAAACGCGGCGACCACGTTGTTCCGCATCGGATCGGTGAGCAAGTTATTCACCTGGACAGCAGTTATGCAGCTTGTTGAGCAGGGCAAACTGAACCTGCATGCCGATGTCAACCGCTATCTCAAGACTTTTCAGATTCCGGCCACCTATCCCCAACCGATTACCCTGGCCAATCTGTTGACCCACACCGCTGGCTTTGAAGATGCGTACGCGCCCGACTCGTCAGTATCAACCATGAATGTGGCTGATCTGGAGCCGTTGGGGAGATGGCTGGCAGCCAATATCCCGGCGCGTGTGCGGCCACCGGGTATGCTGGCCTCGTATTCCAATTATGGCGCGGCTCTGGCTGGCTATATCGTGCAGCAGATCTCCGGTCTGCCCTTTGAGCGCTACATTGAAGAGCATATCTACCAGCCTCTGAGCATGAGCCATAGCACATTCCGTCAACCCATCCCCACCCCTCTGAGCGCCGATCAAGCTGAGGGATATACCTATAAAGATGAAAGCTACCAGGCGGAACCGTTTCAATACATCCAGGAGCCACCTGCTGGCTCCATGAATTCGACCGCGACCGATATGGCCAGATTTATGCTGGCACATTTGCAAGACGGGAGCCTGGGCACTGCCCAGATACTGCAGGCGGCAACCGCGCAAGAGATGCACCGGCGCCAGTTTACCAACGATCCACGCATTCCTGGCCTCACCTATGGCTTCATTGAGCAACGTACCAATAACCAGCAGATAATTAAGCATGATGGAGCTATTGGTCCTTTTCGCTCCCTGCTTCTGCTCTTACCGCTCCAGCAGGTGGGGCTCTTTGTCGCTTACAACAGCGATGGCGGCAGCGAGGCTCTAGAAAAGCTAAGGCAAGCCTTCCTCGATCGCTATTTTCCCGCTCCCTCGCGGCATATGAGCATGCCAAAGCCACTGCCTGGCTTTGCGGAACGGGCCAAACAGATCACGGGAAGCTACTGGCCAGTCACGCGTAACTACACGACCTTTGGGAAAGTGGGGGCATTGCTCTCGACAATCAATGTGCAGGGTTATGGCAATGGGGAGATACGCATCCAGGGGGTTCCACCAGCGGGTCAAATTGCTGCCGAAGTCCAGCCCTGGTTCTTTCGCCTGGTCAATGGGACGGAACTCATCGTCTTTCAAGCAGGGCAGGACGGGACTATCATGCTGCTCAATAGTGTGCTCGGAGCATATGCGAAGCTGGCCTGGTATGAGACGCCTCTGTTCCACCTCATGCTGCTTGCTTTCGCGCTCTTGCTCTTCCTATCAGCCTTCCTGCTCTTACTCTGGCTCCTGCTCCAGAGGTTCCGCTTCCGGCGCACGGGAGCACCTCAGGCGAAGAATGCGTCCTTTCGAATCGCACGCTGGATCATGGGACTGGTGAGTGGCGTCAATATGGTGATTCTGCTCTTGCTCGTATTGTTCCTCTGGTTTGTCGTCACGGTCAACATCCAGGGCATCACCTTCTTTGGAGGATCGGGACGCGCCCTGTTGTTCGCGCTTGGCCTTGTCTCAGTGATCCTCACGGCTGGCGCTATGCTATGCGCGGCTCTGATGTGGAAACAACGGATCTGGGGTCGCGGATTGCGTCTGCATTATACCCTGGTCACCCTCGCGGCTCTGATCTTTGTCTGGGAGATAGCGTATTGGAACCTGCTTCGATGGTGAGCCCGCTTTGCCAGAATGTACAGCATGCAAAATTATCCTTTCCCGTATGTGCTTTTCGCGGAATAGCTCAGTGGGGGATGCGGGTATCACGCTATGTTTGATCTTCGACGGGTTATTCAGGTGCTCATGGTCCCCAGGCCGCGAGGCGGTGACCGCCCCGGGCCTGAGGACCATGAGGAGTCTCAGGGACGCGCTGGTCAGGGGCGAACGGCTCGTTCGTAGAAGCGACGGTCGCTTTTCCAGCCAAAGACGACGTTCTTGATGGTCAGCTGCACTGGTTCTGTACAGATGTTTGGGGTGTTGTCCTTGCGGGCAAAGGCGGTGGCCAACCAGACGTCGCCTCCGGCGTGCCAGTGCCGGATGGTGAGAAAATCACCCCAGGTTCCATCGAACGAGACCCCGGGCTGATCGATGCAGGAGTTGCCCTTCCCTGTGAGGAAATAGTCGACCGTGGGTGAGGCCAGTTTGAATTTGAGATTGTCGAAGATGGCGATCATCGAGCCGGGAAAGTAGTCGGTGGTGCCGGTGCCGCCGCCATAGGCATCGATCAGTCCTAGATCGCCGTGCGCGTTTGCAGCGATTGCCTGATAGGCGTGGGCCACGGTGAGTCCGTACAGGTCGTGGCTGACGGCTACGTGTAAATCCTTCTCCTGGATACCGGTGATCCTTACATACGGGAAGGGGCGCCGGGCGCCGTACTGCTGTGCCGCCCAGGAAAACCACAGGTAGCCCCCGCCGCGAGCGGCGAACACCCCACCGGAAGTCAGTTCACTGCACCAGTTGGTGACTATCTGGTCGCGGCTGCTGCAGTCTCCCTTCATCCTCGGTTTGTCAGGCGTCATGTAGCGAAACGGCGGGACGAGCCGGTCGACGGTGGTTACCCACATGGACCACTTCGGCCAGACGAGCAGGCGTAGCACACGCCCTTCCCCGGTACGCAGTGAGGTAGCGCCCGCGTAAGCGATATCGGTGATGCCCTGGGGAACCCGCAGCTCTTCGATGATGTCGGTGCGGGTGATCGCGTCGTAGTGCGCCGGACGTCCCGCAGCCAGGTCCGCGCGAGAGATCCGCATCAGCACTACGGCATTGACACGGTAGTCCCTGTCGGGAAGGAACGTGATGAGCCGTGTGGTCAGGTACAGATAGCGGCTGCCGACTACCAGGTCGTTGTAGTCCAGGTTGTTCTGGTCATTGGCGTACCCGACATCGGACGGCCTGATAGTGTAGGGGCGCCAGTTGACGAAATCTCCTACAGGAGAAGTCGCCAGCACCAGATGACCATTACCTACAACACCGGGGTTATTGAAAAATGGCATGTACTGCAGTACCCAGTCTTGCAGATGGTACTGGGGGTCGGCCACAGTGACCTGGTCGCAGCAGAAGTCGGGCCCAAAGATGGCGTAGGGATTCAGCCCTTGCCAGATCCGGCCATTGTCCCGGGAGAACTCGGCATGGTGGTTGCCGGTGGCGAAGATATTCCGCCCCAACTGGTCGGTGCTGGGCTCCGCAGGGATTATTTGGTTCCCGGTGGTGACCGGCACGGTGGTATTGCGGAACAGCGTCAGTCGCCGTGGGTCTCCCTGCGGTGGGGGTGGCGTGTGCTTCGGATCCGGTAATGGTGCGCCCAGCCAGGGGGACGTATCCGGCACCAGGACCTGGTCCGCGCCGGGCTGCGCCACTTCACGCAGGGGATGCTCGGTCCGGGATGCCTGCCCGGACACGGCCATCTGCGGCTCGACCTTGTGCCTGGTGGCTGCGCAGGCCTGGGAAGCTGCATTAGGCGCCGGCGTCGGCGGACCGGGCTGCGCGTGCACCACCGAGCCAGGCAGCAGCACACCACTGAGCGCGCGCTGCGGCCCGATGGTGCCCCACCCCCTCTCCGCGCTCCTTGAGGGGGCCGCCTGCGTGGTAGATCTCCCCACACCGACGCTCCCCATGCTGGCGAGCAGCATCACCGCCACGGCAACCAGCCAGAAGCGGGGCATACCCCTGACGGTATCCTTTGAAATGGCATGGGCGGCTGCTGTAGCATGGTGCCAATGCTGTTGGTGAGCCCAGGGGAAGCCAGAAACGGCCAGCCGAGCCGGAGGAACAATTCTCAGACCATACAGACAAACATTCCTGCACACTTTTACACAAATCCTCACGTCAAAAGAGCCCTTTCCAAAACCTGACTTTTACGGTAAAAATAGAAGAGGTTTTATAGTGGTATTATACGTGTAATTACAAATTAAACTGTTTCCTACCCTGCGTAATATGTAAATGTGAATAAAAAGTGATATAGTTATCATATAGAAATTACGAGGCTGGTGAGTTAAGTGAAGGCTGACCGACTTTGCACGAAAGGATGAGAATTTATACTGAAGGTGTTACTTGTTGTTATAATTGCATGGAAATATTTTGATTTTGTGAAAAGGATATACGGGTTAGATGAATGAAAAAGACCTGCAACCGACGCTAGAAAGCCCTTTTTTAGTCGAATGTATCCACAGATACTATCACGCTCAGACTGTAGAGCTTCATCGTCTACCGAGTGATTCAGGGAAATATATTTTTCGGGTGGACCTGGTAGATGGGACGCGCCAGATTCTACGCGTCGTAACAGATTCCGACAAGTCCGCCCTCTTTGAGCTTACGCGCCTGCTCCAGTTTTTCGAGCAGCAGGACTATCCAGCGGAGCGGATCATTTTGACGACCGAGCAGGCGACTACGGTAACCGTTGAGGGCTGGCATCTCTTGCTGACAACCTTTCTCGTCGGCAATCCTTTGGAATACACCCCTTCAATGTTCCGCCTGCTAGGAGGCGTTGTAGGACAGCTCCACGCGCTCAAGCCTGTGCTCACCTACGATCCGCCACGCGCGGGCATGCTGCCGTCAAACGAGCTGGCCTTCGCACAGCGGCAGCTTGATGCCGTCGCCACTCGCGTCCCACATCTCTATATCCCACAATTTGATCTATTAGAGACAACTCTCTCGTCGCTTGATCGCGGCACCCATCTGCCCACGACGCTCATCCACAACGATTGCCATCCTTTCAATGCTGTGATGACGGCACCTGGGCATGTCACTCTTCTGGATTGGGAGGGATCAGGCCTGGGACCGGCGGTCCTCGATGTCGCTTTCTTGCTATCCAACTGCGATGGAAAGGCCCCCTGGTTCCCTCTATCTCCAGAGCCTTTTCATCCAGCCACAGAACTGCTGCAAGCGGTCATTGAAGGCTACCGCCAGTACCATCAATTGACTACCGCTGAACTCGCTTACCTGGCGGACGCGATCCGCTTTCGTTCTCTTGTATTTGGCGTCTGTAACTTCGCTGCGGCCATCGCCCAGCAGCAAAACGCCGGGTTTTCCCAGTGGTGGTGGACCCGCTATCGCGCCGCTGACGAGATCGCGGATCAGGCCCGAACTCGTTTTGAGCAGCTTTCCCAGTAGCCATGCATACCTGGTGTAATCTATTTCTTTTCAGTTGAGTGCGGTCACTATGCGTTCAAAAAGGTCGGCTGATGGTCGAGCGGCTATTGTCAGGGCGCCCACGCGTTTGGCTTCATGCTTGAGCCATTGTCCGTAGAGCCAGCTTACCCGGGCACGCTTCTCCTGCGGACCGTGTTCGGGCTCACGCTGCATAAAATTGCGACGGAATTGTTCTTCGCTGTCTTCATACAGGAAGAGTGCTTGTACCGGGTTCCGCTGTGAGCTATCTGAAAAAGCTGTAGCCAGCATGGGGAGGATGAAATCCCCTTCCAGAATAACAGGCGCTCGACTTTCAATGTGATTGGTGATCACCGCCGCTAGCGCCGGCACCATCACCTGGCCCACGGCGATCGTGTGTTTGACAATCTCCTCTACCGGTAAGTCTCCCGCTCTAGGATGGGTGCGCCAGTAGTGCAGGACAGGTTGCTCCGCGGGCGTCGTCATGCGCTCAAGCACCACCTGGAAATCATCGACTTCCGTGATCCCAATTCCGAAGTGCTGCGCCAGCCGGTAACTGACGCTGGTCTTCCCAACGCCAGAAGGACCGCCGAGCAAGAGAACCTGCCATGGGCGGTGAGGAATGCCATGATTCAACGAGGGTAGCCTCCTATCTACATAGATAGATAAGTATAAATATATCCAGTTAGTAGAGATATTTATAATCCTCTTCGAGGTAAGCATTAATTTTCTGCGTCGTAATATCGGAGATGCACGTTTGCTTCTGCAGCATCTGCCCGACTGAGGGGGACACCGCCATCTCCTGCCATCTCGCTTGCTCCCAGAGCCTTGAGCGCTCGATTGCCTTTGTACAATGGATAAACGCCTCTTCAACCTCGACGCCGATGCCAAGCAGAGGCTGCTGACCCTGAACGGTGGAGCGCGCTAAAATATCCTTATCCCGGATCACGCAGGCTCGCCCATTGACGCGCAACGCCTCCTTTTCGCCAGGGAT
This sequence comes from Dictyobacter aurantiacus, assembly GCF_003967515.1. Taxonomy (GTDB): domain Bacteria; phylum Chloroflexota; class Ktedonobacteria; order Ktedonobacterales; family Ktedonobacteraceae; genus Dictyobacter; species Dictyobacter aurantiacus. The sequence continues at coordinate 5,066,359 of NZ_BIFQ01000001.1, forward strand.
AAGAAAGAGCATGCCGATGCTACCGACCTGGATAATATTGCCCAGTGTATCGACGCGCCGATTGCCCGATCGTTCCGGGATCACGAGCGTCACCTCATCCAGAATCTGCACAAAGCCTGGCGCATCGCCACGCGGGGACACATCACAATACCCAAACGAGTTCGTTGTCGCCATTAAAAGAAACGGCGATAATCTGATAAACTCCTGGCATTGCTGGTCGAGGCTGGAAAGTTGCTTGTAGCGAACAACCTGGCTCGGCGTCCCTACCAACTGACGTAAGGCCGCCTCAGACGTCACTGGGTTTGTAAATCTGGCTGGACCCATAACGTACAATCCTTCTCCTTGATTATTAAATTAACTTCTAATTATAGTACCATTAAACATTTATATAAATTTATATTCTTATTTATAAATACAGCTGTAGCTTCTCATGTGGTGTAAAACCCAGACAAGCAAGTACAATCATCCTATAGCTAGGCGCTCAAAACGTTACTTTTTGGGCAGGCTATTAGTCATCCCTGGCAGGGGGAACATAGCGATCACCGCCAATGGGATTGCGGAGCGGGAAGAATCTATTTGAGAAATACCAGGCGATATATGTTTTTTACCTTCCGAATATTTTATAATCTTCAAATGAGTGTAATGCAAAATAGAAGGAGCAGAAAACGACGTGGACAAAAAAGGATTTCAGCTCATACCCTGGCCGCGTAAAAATACTGTGAGGGCAAGATTGCTGCGTATCTTTCTCTGTGGGATAATTCTTCTGCTTGTTCTTGCGGGTTCAGGAGCAATCTATCAAACGATCGCGACCGCCGTTGATCGGCACCAGTTTGGTCTCGCCGGGCAGATGGTTGATGTAGGGGGACATCAGCTTCATCTGTACTGTACAGGGAAAGGAAGCCCGACCGTCATTCTTGAGGCGGGTCTTGGTGATACTACACTCGTCTGGAGTAAGGTACAACCTACCGTCTCCATCTTCACACACGTTTGTTCCTACGATCGGGCTGGCGATGGCGCGAGCGATCTTGGCCCGACCCCGCGCACGGGTGCGCAGATCGTGACCGAACTTCATACGTTACTCACGAACGCTCATATTTCGGGTCCCTATATCCTGGTTGGGCATTCATTAGGTGGACTCTATGTGCGCCTCTATGCCAGCACCTATCCCCAACAAGTCGCCGGCATGGTGCTTGTCGATCCAAGTTATGAAGATCAGCCACCTCCTTTAGCTCAGGATATACAGAGCCATTACGCCGATCAGTGGTTGGCGAGGTTTGGTATCCCGCGCCTGGCTCTTCAATTGAATCTCGCGTCCGCCAGCAACTTTAGTGAATATCCTCCAGATGTCCTTCCTGCGCTAAAAGCATATCAGGCTCAGCCACAGTTTTTTCACACCTATGCTGATGAGCTCACAGCTTTTAATCAAACCGCCAATGAGGTACGCTCTTCGGCGCAACGCGCAGGGAAGGAACCATTGGTGGTCCTTTTCCATGGTTTACCTGTGCCCCCGAATGCATCTCATCAGGAATTTTTCGCTCATCTCTCATCCCGCAGCATGCTTGTGGTTGCAAGTCGCAGCGGCCATTACATCCAACTCGACCAACCTGATCTTGTCATCAAAGCTATTCGGCAGGTGTTTCATGAAACGATCCATGCATAGGCTGGACAATGCCTTTAGTAGAGATGCTGATAATCCTCTTCGAGGTAAGCATCAAGTTGCTGTGCCGTCTTATCGGCGATGTGCGTATGGTCGTGAAACATCTGTCCGATGGATGGTAGCGCAGCCAAATCGGGCCAGCTCGCTTGCTCCCAGAGCTTTGAGCGCTTGATTGACTTGGCACAGTGGAGGAAGCCTTCCTCCACCTCGACACCAATCCCGAGCTTCCTTTTCCGCGATACGCAACATAAATCGTAGGTGCCGGGCTTGCCCCGGCTTTGGAGCCCTCCGCAGGAGCGGCGACCCCGTGCCTGGGCGCGCATGTTGCGCCAACGTTGCGTTATTTGCGGCGACGACCCTTGATGATAAGGATGGCGAGCAGGAGGGCGAAGGCGGCCGCTAGCGCCGTGACCGGCCTGGGCGTCTGTTTGGTGACGCTGTCGTTGCTGGTTTTCTTATATACCCCGCCAGCGGCGTAGGCGTCATCCAGCAGCTGGATGGGATGCTTGACTTCCATGGGGAGGCCGCGCTGGCGCATGCCCATGGCGATCTGCATCATGCAGCCGGGATTGCCGGTGGCAATGATCTGAGCACCCGTTGCCTCGACGTTGTTCATCTTGCGCTCCAACAGCTCGTGTCCCATCTCCTGATTGGTCAGGTTGTAGATGCCGGCGCTGCCGCAGCACCAGTCTGACTCGGGCAGGTTGACCAGCTTGAGGCCGGGGATGCTCTTGAGCAGCTGGCGCGGCTGCTGCTTGATCTTCTGACCGTGCAGCAGGTGGCAGGCGTCATGATAGGCGACGGTGTGGTGGACCTCGCCCATCTGCTGCACCGGCTCGATGCTGACCAGGAATTCGCTGATGTCTTTGACTCTGGCGCTGAACTCCTGGGCCTTCTGCGCGTAGTCGGGATCGTCGCGCAGCAGGTGGTCGTACTCTTTGAGCGTCGAGCCGCAGCCGGCCGAGTTGATGATGATGGCGTCGCAGTTGTAGGGTGCGAACGTATCGATGTTGTGACGGGCCAGCGCGCGTCCCCTATCGGCCTCGCCGCCGTGGACGTGCAGGGCGCCGCAGCAGCCCTGCTGGGGTGGGGTGATTACCTCGCAGCCGTTGGCGGCCAGCACGCGGACAGTGGCCTCGTTGATGTCGTGGAAGACCTGGTCCATGATGCAGCCGCTGATGACGCCTACGCGGTAGCGCTGCTCACCGATGGCAGGTGTGACCTCGGGTAGCGGGGCAGGGATAATGGGTCCTCCGGCGTTGTGCATCAGCTCTTCGGGGATCTTGAGTTTGCCCTTGAACGGCGTGGGCAGGTTGTTGGCCGCGTCCAGCAGGCCCGTTTTGTGCACGACGGTTTGTAGTCCGCTGCGCTGGTAGAGCTTGAGGCCGCCAAAGACCAGAGAGAGTGTCGTGCGCGAGGGGAGCATGGCGTCAAAGAAGAAGCGCCGCAGCAGGGTGGCGGAGATGCTGTTCTTGCTCCGACTGACCGTTGGCGTGGTGGTCTCATCGTACTCGTCTCTGGCGTGAACGTCGGGACCCTCCTGGGCTGCCACTTTGTTGGTGGTGAGCTGAATCTGCTCGCGCGCCGCCTCGATCAGCTTACCGAACTGCACGCCCGATGGGCAGGCCGTTTCGCAGGCCCGGCAGCCGACGCAGCAATACATATGCTCGATAAAGTCGTCGGAGATGTCCAGCTTGCCATCGGCGACCGCCTGCATCTGGTAGATGCGCCCCCGGGGCGAATCCATCTCCACCCCCAGAACGGCATAGGTCGGACAGGTAGGCAGACAAAATCCACAGTGGATACATTGACGCATCAGGTCATAGGTATGCGTGTGCCGCCGCAGCGGTCCCTCGCTCGGTGGAATGAACTGCACTGTTCGTGACTGTGTATACTCTGTGCTCATGATTTTAACCTGCCTCCATTGCTAATGGTTATTATTGATTATTCATGACGCTCCGGTCGCGGTGAGCCAGATTGATATGGTCTGCGTTGCTGCGTCCCACGCGACGGGTAGGGACGCGTTTGCGGACCCCGTGGGCGTTCTTTGCCCTCCTGGCGCGGCCCCCGTGATTGAAATGGACGTTGCTGTGGTCCTCGGGTATGCTCCGGTCGCCCCTGTGGTCCTCGATGCGCTGGCTGATTCCTCATCTGCGACGGTCGGCCGGAATACTGCGGCGTCCGGGCCTGCGGCAGCGGTTGGGCTGCCACTACGGTGACCTCCTGTCGATTGTGGAAGAGCTGATGCGCCTGCACGACCGCGTAGCTTCTTTTGAGTATGTTCAAGGCTTCTTTGAGATTGACAAAAGGATCAATGGCAAGGGTGGCATGGGGCAGCTTAAAGACGCTGATCATTAGCCCTTCTTCCGGATCCAGGCAGGCGGCGGCCTTACTGATCAGCCGCGCCGCCTCGCGGGCGTCCATGCGCATGTCGTTGACGATCAGATCATAGTGCTGGTGGCGCTGTACCGCTTCCTCCAGATAGTCTTCAGCGTAGCCACGATAGTGCGTCAGGCCGCGACGTCCGGCCAGGCGTGGATCGAGCTTCGCCGGATCGACGGCGACAACCTCAAGTCCCGCGTCCAGCAGCAGCCGTGTCCAGCCACCGGGGGCCGCTCCCAGGTCCAGCGCTTTCCCCTCTGTGGGTAGTATAACACCAAACACCTCTATTGCTTCAAGTAACTTGAACTCTGCGCGGCTGATTTGTTCATCCGTCTGAGCATAGTGGCGGGCACCCCCGGGCCAGGCGCTGAGATTTTCCTCGGCCGTTGAGATGCCAAGATAGCCTCTGTCCATGGTAGCGAGCAGTGAGACGATCACCTGTGGTTTTTTGACATCCTCGATGGCGGCGGTCTCCTCGGCCAGTGCCTCGGCCAGCGCCTTGTTGATCTGCCCGCCGCTATAGGCACGCTCGCCCCTGCTCTTATCGGTCTGCGTCAGGCGCGTCTGTACCGCGAAGTGCACGCCGCGCTCCAGCTGGGCGAAGCCCGGCAGTTGCACGGTGGCCAGGGCGACCGTGCCCAGGTCGTTCTCGTTATTCTGCAGCGGCACGATGGTCTGCACCGGGGCAATGTGGCGCGCGAACACCGGCCGCGACTTACTGACGATCGTTATAAAGCGCGCCACGTCCTCGGCGCGGCAGAGCAGAATTCCGGGCGCGATCTCTTCTTCCATGCTCAGGCTCGGATCCAATGTCTGCAGTTCGGCCAGTGCCGCCTCGCTAAATTCTGGTTGTGCGGTCACCAGGCATAAATTTTCAGTTGTACTCACAATCCTCCTACGTATCTCCCTGTTACAAATAATCCCTGTGGATCAAATTGTTGTTTGAGCCGTTGCATCAGATAGAAATCTGCTCGGGGCTCTCCCCATACACTCAGGCGTTGTTTCAAGCGTGTCGGGCAGCGCTCCAGGACCAGGCTGCCCTTGTATGTTTGCGCGTAACGGCGCAGTTCGGTAATCGCATCGACGACGTGGGTATCGGCTTCATGGGGACCTAACTCAACGTAGAGGATGCCGTTGCCGGCATGCGCGACGATGTTGGCGACCAGTTGTTCACGCTGGCACGTCTCTTCAACGTGACGCAGCGTGGCCGCGACCCGCGTGATCGGGACGCTGATCTTGCAGGTCAGCGCGCTCAGCATCTGCAGGCTGACCATCTGCCAGAAGCGCTCCTGGTTGTGTCCCTCCAGGTCCTGGCAGAGAAACGCCTGGTGGGTCTGCGCGAGCTTATTCGTTTCGTCGATCTGGCGTGCAATGGCTATTGTACTATTTTCGTAGTCAACTGCCAATGTGTAGCCCTGTTCCGGGATCGGGAAATCGAAGAATGGCGTGGCATCTTTGGGACTGTGCAGCGCGATCAGCTCGATGGCGCTGGGGGCCAGGGGTGATTTGAGCAGGGCCTGCGTCATTCGCATGGCATCTTCGCAGCGTGCGAAGGTAAAGAGCAGGGTGCGTTCCGCCTGTGGCAGCGGATTGAGCTTGAAGTTGGCCTCGACGATAATCCCCAGGGTTCCAAATGAGCCGATGTAGAGCTTGTTGAGATCGTAGCCGGCCACGTTTTTGACGACCTTGCCTCCGCTGCGGCTAATCTCGCCATTAGCCTGAATGACGCGCAGGCCGATTAGCTGGTCGCGGGCGGTACCGTAGCGCAGCCGTTTGGGACCGCTGGCATTGGTGGCCAGCATCCCACCAATCGTCGTCGCATCCCCATCGGGCGGATCGAGTGCCAGTCGCTGTCCCCTGGCGTTGAGCGCGGCCTGCAGGGCCCCTAATGTGATGCCAGCCTCCACCTGGCAGGTCAGATCGGGCACCTCGTGCTCCAGGATGCGGTTGATTGCCGTTGTTTCGAGCAGCACATCTATGTGCTCGGGCCGATCGCCGGTATTCATGTGCGTGCCATTGCCGCGTGGAAGCACGCGCAGATGCTGTTCCTTGAGGAAGCGCACGATACGCGCCGCCTCCTCGACCGTCTGCGGCTGGATGAGGAGTCCGGGTAGGCGATCGTCGACCGCGTAATCGAGCAACTGCCCCGGATCACATATCATCGGCGTCTGTGGAAATTGCTGCTGGACTGCTGGCACAAATGGCGCTATCTCTACCATGGTCTTTATCTCCCCAGAAGATGTAAGGCGCTGCCTCTATCCACATAATGAAAGCTAGATCTGCCTCAGTTCCGCGCACCGTCCTGGTAGCGGGAAGAGCTTGCCCGGATTAAAGAGTTGCCGGGGATTCCAGGCGGCCCGCACCTGCTGCATGGTGCGCAGGTCCGCTTCGCTAAAGATCAGGGCCATCTCTGCCTGCTTTTCGAGGCCGACCCCGTGTTCGCCGGTGATCGTGCCTCCGACCGCCGCGCAGATTTCAAGGATCTCGTGGCCCGCCATGCGCACCCGTTCGACCTCGCCCTCAACCTGGCTATCGAAGAGGATCAACGGATGCAGGTTTCCGTCTCCGGCGTGAAAAACGTTGCCAACTTTCAGATTATAGCGCTGGCAGATCTCGCTGATGCAGTTCAACACGTACGGCAGTTGCGTACGCGGCACCACACCATCCTGAACATAGAATTCAGGACTGATGCGCCCGACGGCTCCAAAGGCGTTCTTGCGTCCCGCCCACAGCAACTGACGCTCCGCCTCGTCGGCGGCGATGCGGATCACGCGCGCATGGTTCTTTTCGCAGATGGTCACGATCTGTGCCAGCTGGTCCTCAACGCCCTCGCGCAGCCCCTCGGTCTCCATCAAAAGTACCGCCGCGGCATCCATGGGATAGCCCGCGTGCGTGTCGGCCTCGACGGCCTGCAGGATCATCTGGTCCATCATCTCGATGGCCGCCGGGATAACTCCGGATGCGATGATCTCGGAGACGGTATTGGAGGCATCCTCCATCGTATCGAAGACGCCAACCATCGTCTTGACCGCCTCCGCCATCGGTACGATGCGCACAATGATCCTGGTGACGATACAGAGCGTGCCCTCGGAGCCGATCAGCAGCCCGGTCAGGTCGTAGCCAGGCAGGTCACTGGTCTCGCCGCCGATCTCGACGATCTCGCCTTCGGGCGTGACGATCTCCAGTCCCATCACGTGGTTGGTCGTGACACCATAGATCAGTGTATGGGGCCCGCCGGCGTTCTCGCCGACGTTGCCGCCGATGGTGCAGGAGCGCTGGCTGCTGGGATCTGGCACGTAGGCGTAGCCATGGGGATTGAGCGCCTGGCTGAGGTGAATATTGACCACGCCTGGCTCCACGATGGCGCATAGATTGTCATAATCTATCGACAGGATACGATTCATGCGCGCGAAGGCGATCACGATTCCGCCGTAGATGGGGATCGCGCCGCCACTGAGACCGGTGCCGGCCCCGCGCGGCACCACCGGCACACCGTAGCGACCGGCGATCCTGACGATCTCGGCTACCTCGCGATTGCTGGAGGGCAGGACGACGATGTCTGGTCGCGCGCGCTCGATTGAGGCATCATACTCATACAGAGCCACGTCGTACGGCGTATGGAGCACATGGGCCTTCCCCAACCTCTGCTGGAGCTCCTGCACCACCGCGGCTTTCGTGGTCTCGGACATCCTTGTGTAGAGCGGTTCGGCGTTCATTGCGGCAGTTTGTTCTACAATGCTCATCGTTCGTCTCTTTCCCTTCTTTCTTGCCTCGCATCCCTGTGGATCTACCGCTACTGTCCAACGTCCAATAGCTCGCATAAAAGAGACAGTGCGGCGGCGCAACTGCATGCAGCCATCGCTGGCTGCGACGATCTACGTATAAGCAAACGTGTTCAACAATGATGGATACTTCCAATACTTTGATAATAACATATCGCGCTGCTCCCCAATCTTAAGAATGTATCTGACTCTTGTCATTATGGGGGCACGTGAGTGCCCCCGCACGGGCGTCCGCTGCGCGGCCGCAGCGGTTTTGTGTGTTGGTGCATCGGGTGCGCATCCGCGCACCCGATGCACCAACACACAAAGGATTCCTGAGCGCCGCGGGTGCGACAACTCAAGCGTGCTCAGGACGATGATCGTGAGAGTCAGACACATTCTGAATGAATGCGCGAGCTCCCCGCTTTAATGTGAATGCGCGAGCTCCCCACATTAATGTGAATGCGCGAGCTCCCCGCTTTAATGTGAATGCGCGAGCTCCCCACATTAATGTGAATGCGCGAGCTCCCCGCTTTAATGTGAATGCGCGAGCTCCCCACATTAATGTGAATGCGCGAGCTCCCCGCTTTAATGTGAATGCGCGAGCTCCCCACATTAATGTGAATGCGCGAGCTCCCCACTTTAATGTGAGTGCGCGAGCTCCCCACTTTAATGTGAGTTGTTGCGACAGGGGCGCATTCGCGCCCCTGTCGCAACAACTCAAAAATCAGTGCGGCCGCGCATGCGGACGCCCGTACGGGGGCGCTTACGCACCCCAAAAAAAGTGTGTCTGACACCCCCCTCCCTTAGTTCAGCAGGCGCTTTGGCAGGTACTGTTTATGGGCCATTGCCAGATCGTCGTAGACCTTCTCGGCTTTGTTATAGGACCACACCAGTGGATTGGCGGCCAGGGCCTTGATGGCGTCCTTGCGGGTGCCCCACAGGGCGACGCGCGCGGTGGCGCCTTCATACTCGGCCAGGGCGGCGATCAACCCGCGCTGGTCGAGGCTGAGCCCTCCATCCTTCTGCGTGAGCGGCGTCGCGCCACGGGCATCAACGCGACAGGGTAGTTCCACCACGCGGTCATCGGCCAGAAAGTTGATCGATCCGTTATTGGGTACGTTGAGCACCCACTCTTCGCCCGTGTCGTCCAGAATTGAGCGCATGACAGAGAGCGCGCGGCCGCTCAGACCGAGGTCTCCTGGAAAGTTTATGATTTGTGACACGTCGGGATGGTCGTTGGACGCTTCCCTCTGGTAGGACGCGAGCAGTTGGGGGAGGCGCTCAATCAATGTTTCCGTTGGCGTCTGTTTGCGCTGGCGTTGATAGTCAAGCACGATATCAGAGTAATAGTAGTAGTGCATATAGTAGGAGGGGATAGCCCCGTACTGTGTTGCCAGGCGAGCCAGCAGGATCGTGGGATAATTCTCTTCGTTCATATCCGGATTGCTCTGTAAGAAATCCTCGTACCACTTGATGGCCGCAGGTAAGATGTTTTCTCCATCGCGCCATATCGCTGTGGTCCAGTTGCCATGGCTAAGCCCGACCTTGCGCGGATGGATGCGTTTCTTCGGTTCCGCGCCGATGCCTGTGCGTTTCAGGATAAGGTCGGTTTCGGGATAGGGATAGTCCTCCATGCCGATGGCGCGGATGCCGCTGGCATGCGAAATAGCCTCGGTGACGATATTGCTCGGGCTTGTGTAGTTGAGCAGAAAGGCTTTGGGGGCCAGTTTCTCGATTTCAGCGGCGATGCCGGCGATGACGGGTGCCGTGCGCAGCGCGTAAAAGAAGCCACCGGCCCCAACGGTATCCTGTCCGATCAGGTTATGGCGCAAAGGCAGTTTCTCGTCGATCACACGCGCCCGCAATCCCCCCGTACGAAACGTGATCAGCACAAAGCTGGCATCCTCGATGGCCTCTTCCTGGCTGGTCGTCTTCTCGATCTGTATGCCGGTGTCCGCCTGCTGCAGAAGCTTGCTGGCCAGCGTATACGTCAGATTGAGGCGCTCCTCATCGATATCCATCAATGTAATCTGACAGCCGCGCAGGGTATTGGGATGCTGAATCAGATTTTGTATAAAACCGGAACAATGCAGGCTTCCGCCCCCGATAATGGCGATCTTGGCATGGTGATTGGGAGGGGTTGCGTTATTTTCCAGATAATTTTGTGCTATCATCAAGCGTCTCGCTTCAGGTAACTTTGCCAGGCTATGGCACCAGTACCTCCTGGTTGTATTCCTTGAAGGCAGCGAATTTTGCTGCCTGCCAATCTATTACTCATCTATAATACAGTACGCATCACGGGCGACGGAAGAGACGGCGCCAGTGCCATATTACTATAGTGAGAGAGAGCAACAGGACGGAAAGGATGACTTTTTGTAGCACATTCCCACCTGTGGCTGGTTGCATGCTGTTCTGGGTAGACACCGAGGATACATTATCTATTGTACCAGAATGATCTTGGGGAGTGGGAACGTGTACATCTTTCCAGTTTGCCTGGATATACCTGGCCTGGTTCGGTGGCTTCATGGCGATCTTTGTTGGATCCCCTGACTGGTAGTTGCTGCCCGACTTGAGGGTGGACCCGCGCGTGCGGCTGGACGAGGACGACTTTGCTCGGGTGGTTGGTGTGCTGCGGCGTCCCTTTGGGGTGACGGTCGCTTTGGGGCTGCGCGCCGTCGCCGTGATCTGTGGTGGCGCTGGCGGCACATTGCTGATACCCAGCGTGGGAGTGTGGGTCACGCTCCAGTGGGGGCCACCATCGGTGGTGCGGGCGTAAGATGTGCCTGGCTGTAGCGCGGGAAGCCTGATCTGGTCGAGCACGCTCTCAACGTTGAGCAGGCGGATCAACGTGTTCTTGCTGATCTCTAGAGCAAGATTGGTGGGTGGGAATATAACGATGAAACTGTGAGCCGCTATGGTGACCGGCGAAAAATAATAGGGGGTCGTGTTCGCGCCGCTATCAATGCTGCCATGGGAGAACTGGATGGTTTGCGTTGATGTGTTATAGAGCTCGATGCGTGGAGCATTGGCGACGTCGATGCTCGTCGATGGCTTGCAGGAGAGTGACGCCGACAGCGGCACGAGCTGGATCTCATTGAGGACGATAGAGCCCGGCGATGGCGAGGACTGCGAAGGCGTTCCCGGCGTTTCTGGTAAGCAATCCTGGGCGTGTGCCGCCTGCAGGTCGGGCTGCAAAATGGCAACAAAAGAGGCCACGCCCAAAAGTAGACAGGTAAGACAAGTCATGATCAACAACCGCACAACTCCACCCCTTTATCATAACTAGTGTATTCATCACCATGTCGTTCAATCAGAGAATGATCCTTGGTGTATCATGCCAGATTGTATATATAAACTATTGAGAACGTGACCATGGAAAGATAGATATTTTTTACAGAAGCGCTCTTTACCAGATATACCCGCTGCAATCTGACTTATTGCGAGAGATATTTGAAAGGCACTTCACGTTTGCCGGGGAATTTATCCTGCATGGCGCGGCGCACGGCTTCAACGCTGCTTTCACCGAGTGTAAAAGCGATGACGGAGCCGATGATAATGCCACAAATGCCACCCAGCGCAATCCCTTCTAAGAACAAACGATTACGAAAAAATGTCATCGTCGCCACCTTTTCTAACAAAACTATTATTGTAAGTACACAACTGTCTTTGCTTCGCTCCAAAGACGCTCAATGCGGTAATATTCGCGTTCCTTGGGTCCGAAGATGTGTACAATAATGCTACCAAAATCGAGGAGTACCCAGCCGGAATCGGCGTCCCCCTCGCGATGAAGGAGCTGTGCTCCCTGTTTCCCTAAATCTTCATCAATGGTATCGGCGATGGCCTGAATCTGACGTGTGTTGCTGGCGCTACAGATAACGAAGTAGTCAGCAATGACGCTCACGTCTCGAATATCGAGCAAGAGAACGTCAGATGCTTTTTTGTCATATGCGATATCCGCGGCTGCCTTTGCTTGCTGGTCGATATCTAACAGAACTTCCTCCACGAGTGCTTCCTATGTCGTTCGCACCTCTCGGCGATGTGCCGCAAGTGGTTCATAAGAACTTGAATTTAAATGTTGTATCCGCATTATAGCATGACCGACCACTGCTTGTTAAGAGGCAAATGACCCAGGCGAAATGCCTATTGATGATCTCCTATTGCCGATCCTTCCTCTCTACCCGGAGGGCCGGGCGCCTTTCTACAACAGGACAGATGTCCCAGTTACGCCATCGCGGGCGACTCCCTGTAAAAGCTCCTGTACTGATTTGCCGCTGCGCGGATCTTGCATGGCGGGCGCGATTTCAGCCAGCGGCACCAGGACAAACGCACGCTCATGCATGCGTGGATGGGGGATAACCAGGTTCTCCTCCGTGTATACCAGTGTGTCGTAGAAGAGAATATCGATGTCGACCGGTCGTGGTCCATTGCGTATCGTTTCCTGCCGTCCGAGCTGGTGCTCAATCGTTTTGGCTCGCCGCAGCAGTTCTTGTGGCGTCAGATTGGTATATCCATGGCAGACGATATTGAAAAAGCAAGGCTGATCGAGATATCCTACCGGCTCGGTTTCATAGACGGTCGATACCTGCTGGATATCGACGACCGCGCGCAAGCGCCGCAACGCCTCTTGCAGGTGCGCCCGGCGATCTCCCAGATTAGAACCCAGGGCAAGGTAGACATCGTGTGTCTGGGAACATTCGGGACTCTCGTCACCCATGCTTACCAATGACCTCTCTTTATCGTGTATATTACTCCCTATAATTGGGACGTATCGCATCCCCGGTTCGTTGCGATTTTAGGAGATGGTACTAGATAGTTGAAGTTGTGTGTAGGGATGTCCTACGTCGCAAACGTGCAGCTATTTCTGGAAGACGGCCAGGCGCCTGAAAACGGCCTCCGTACCATAGCGGCTATCACCACCCACCAGGAAGCCCAGCAGTCCGGTGCTGTACGTGGTATCAGTAAAAGTGGAAACGATCAATTGTCGATTCATGTAGATCTGGAAGCGTGCCCGCGAGGCGACGACCATGATGGTATTGAAGGGGCCGTAGCCCGGCTGGATGGTGCCGGTATAGGTCCAGTCGATCAGGGTCAGCCAGTGGGCGGGATCATTGCCCATGGCGCGCTGGAGGCGGTAGCTGCCGTAGCTATTGATCTCCAGCACATAGAAAGTCTTGCTATATGGATTGAGGCGGAAGACCAGTCCGCAGAAGTCCCCGTAGAGCATCTTCACCTGGACGGACATGACGGTGTTGGCGAAGCTCTGCTGATTGGAGTAGCACCAGGCCACGGCGTGGGCGAGACCGGTGTGCACGTGATAGCCCTGCGGCGAGAAATAGCACTGACTGCCGTCGTTGATCCAGCCGCTACTCTTCCTGTCCATCTCATCGTAATAGAGGATCTTGCCAGCCCCGATGGCGCTGGTGATGCCGCTGCTGGCCTGGATGCGCGCCTGCGCGGCTAGCGTGGCCTGCAGGTGGAGATGGGCGAGCTCCGTCTGCGTCGCTTTGAGCAGGACGGTTGGCCGTGGAGTGAGATGGTGCCGGGGTGGTGCGGGCGCCGGTCGCGTCTCCCACATGAAGAACAACGGTAGGGTGATGCACAGGACCACGATCAGTGCCAGCACGACGCTATGCACGGGGCTGATACGCTTCTTTTTTTTGAACATCTCCGAGGTGTAGGGGATAAATGATGATTTGTCCCGTTCCAGGGGGAAGAGCTGGGGTTTGGTGGATGGGATGTTGAGCTGGGTGGTAATCTGCTCGATGGCGGCCATGGTGGTATCTGTGTGTTGCTGCTGGTTGCTCTGCTCGTACTCTACCTCGTGCTCGCCGCTGAAGACGCAGGCCAGCGCTTCTTCTCCCAGGTCGCGCGTGCGCTTCTGGATCAGGGCCACCTTATAGGCCAGCGCGAACGCCTGTGCCTCCTGGAAACGATCTTCCGGCGCCTTGGCCAGCGCCTTGAGCATTACCTCTTCGATGGCCGGTGGAATCTCACTGTTTATCTGACTGGGTGGTATCGGCGGGGTCTGAATGTGCTTGAGAGTAACCCCGACAGGCGAATCAGCCGTGAAGGGGACGCGGCCGGTCAGCATCTGGTACAGGATGATTCCCAGCGAATAGATGTCGCTGCGGAAATCGTTGTGCCCATCGGATTGTTCGGGGGCCATATATTCAGGGGTGCCGACCATGGCTCCGGAGTGGGTCTGAAATTCGGCCTCGATCTTGGCCTTGGCCAGGCCAAAATCGACCAGGTAGGCGTGTCCATCCAGCCGGAGTAAAATATTGGATGGCTTGACGTCGCGGTGGATGACTCCATGCTCGTGGGCGTGTTGCAGGGCTGATGCGATCTGTTCCAGGAAGCTCCCGGCCTCCTCCAGCGTTAAACGCTCACGCTTATGCAAATAATCGCGCAGCGTGCCACCCTCTACAAAGGGCATCACCAAGTAGTACCAGGGGCGCTGCTCCCCAAAATCGTAGAGAGGCAAGATATGGTCGTGTGAAAGGGCTCCCACCGCGCGCGCCTCGCGTTCAAAGCGGCGTACAAATGGCTCATCACTGCCATACAATACTTTGACGGCTACATAACGTTTGACGCGGCGATCATAGCCGAGGTAGACTTCAGACATCCCACCCTGGGCCACCCGGAACCGTAGTTCGTAGCGCCCTAACTTTGAGCCTTCTAACCCCTTCATGAATCCTCACTCCTACTTTTACCTCATCCACCCCGTGGGTACCGGGCTCATCCCGGCTTTCTCTATGATTGTGCTAATCGCACCGTGGAGAGAGCATAGCATTTCTGTATGTCAGGCAAGAATACATGCGTACCGCTCTCCCCCTCTTTCAATCTATTGTTTAGCGCGTGAGCCAGTAGCGCTCCAACCGGATGGTTTCAACCGGTCGGATATCTCTGGCGTAGTTGTCGATGAGCCGGTGCATGGTTTCTCGGCTGCCAAAGTTTGAGTCGATCTGAGAGCGATACATGTCGGCGGCCTCCAACTTCAAGGGCATCATCTCCGAGATCTCGACCAGGTTATACTCGAAGGCACCACCCAGCTCCTGTAGCCGCTTCTCCAGCGCTCCAGGATCGCGCTGCACATAGGGAAAATCCTCGTAAAAATAGACCTTCGCGCCACGCTGAACCAGGCGATCGGCCGCCGAGCAGACGATCTGGTGGTCGATATGATGGCCGACGCCCAGCGGGGCATACCAGACCGTATCGGGCAGGCGGTCACGTAGCTCGACCAGCATGTTGCCCAGTTCTCTGTCCAGCACGCGGTCATCGGGATGCACCTCGCCGCCCATTAGCTGCTCTTTGCTGGTATAGTAGCCAGGGTTGCCGCGATAGATGGCCTCTGGATAATCGAGCCACAGGTAGTCGGCCTGCAGATAGTCGAGGGCGGCGCTATCCTCTTTGCGGCGCTCCTCCATGACGCGCAGCGCGCTCTGAGCATCGCTGGCGCCCCAATCGCGCACAACCTGCAGGGCCAGTGAGCTCAGCTGCTGACCTGGTCTGGGTCCACCGGCAAAGGCCGTAATGACCAGTGGATGCAGGCCGGAACTGACCTGAACGCCCAGCGTGCCGCCGCATGAGTAGACGATATCATCTAGATGCGGGGCCAGGAAAATATGTCGATGCTGTCGGGTTATATCGTTTATGCTTGTGAGTCGCAACGCTTTATCTCCTCCATAAAATGGTTTTTTCTTGTCGGTGCCGGGCGTGTCCCGGCCTGCCGTAGATGCCGGCTTGCCCCGGCTTTAAGGTAAACGCACACCCTCCTCGTTGGCGTCGAGCAGGCCATCTCTGACCAGCCCTTCAACGATCTTCTGTAGCCAGTCGTGATCCTGCTCACCGAACTCTGGCTTGATCTGCGGCCCCAGAGCGGTCAGCGGAATACGCTGTTGAGCCGGTGTCGAGCGGAGTAGATCAACGATGCGTCCCCGGAAATAGCGGTTGGTGCTGGTAAAAGGTCTGGCCTGATACCCGGTCTTTTTCTCGGCAACTTTCCGCAGCTGACGGAGCACCTTCCCTGAAGGGAAGAGACTGTACTGGCTCATTTCAGTGTAGGCCGCGCATTGCTGCTGCAGGGGACAATCTCCACACAGGGGATTGCCGCTGCTGCAGACGGTGGCCCCCATGTCCATCAGCGCCTGGTTCCAGTTATAGGCGTGTCCCACGGGCAATACCTGCTCGGCGAGGGCCAGCATCTGGGCATCGTTGGCTTTGGGATCTGGATGTTCCAGACCGAGAAAGACGCGGTGCAGGACCCGGCGAATATTGGTGTCAACGGTGGCGACCTGCTTGCGATAGGCGAAGCAGGCGATAGCCCCGGCCGTGTAGCGGCCGACCCCTTTCAGCTTCAATAATTCATCGATGGTATCCGGGATGCGCCCATCGTAGTCCGCCAGCACCTGGCGCGCGATTGATTGTAAGCTCACGGCGCGCCTGTTGTATCCAAGCGGCACCCAGACGGCGATGACGTCAGCGGTAGAGGCCTTTGCTAGCTCGGCCAGGGTCGGAAACGCCGCCAGAAACTGCTGGTACTTGGGCAGCACACGGTCAACCTGGGTTTGCTGCAGCATGACCTCTGAAACCAGGATCGCGTATGGATCATTGGTCTCGCGCCAGGGCAGGGGGCGCTGCTCCTGCTCGTACCATGACAGTAACGCGCTTTGCACCAGCGCGAGATGCTCTGGCTCCGCTTGCGCTAGAGCGGTCGGCGGCGATGTGTGTTTACCCATGCGACCTCAAGACTTGCTCGCGTGCGTCTTTGGCTCTTGTTGGAACCGACCGTTTTGATCGTTTGAGGTGGCTCCCCGCTCCTCATTGCGTTTGCGAACGCTCAGGGTAAAGAGCGTATCGCCGCCCTCCTGCCAGCATTTCGCGTCGGCTGCTGGTAGGTTCTCACATTGGACCCAATCGTTGGCATCACGCAGCACATGGCCTTTGATGCACTTGGCATACGAGATGTGTTCATTTAAGTCAGGATCACCCGGCTTAACTCCGGGTGAAGCAATCTTCGGAATAAAAAATCTGCACCAGGGCACGGTTATGTACCTTCCTTATGTATTTATAATGATAAATCAGGCTTGGTATGATAAATACTACTACCGCGATTCGCGAGTGAGCCTGGCCTCACACCTGGCAGTTCTATCATTTATGCATCATAGAAGCTGTTGCTTATAGGTAACTTGTTGAATAGCGCGCTGGCCGCACGTGTGGGATCAGGATCTACTCTTTATGCTCTCCCCGCCATTGGACGGAGGGGCTAAAAAATTTCTGGTAGCTCTGCTCATTATAGCGCATGTTGCGACCTTGAGTCTATAGAATGAGAGTTTTTCTATTGCCGGTGCATACTTTGTGATGTCGGGACACATGCCCTGTCAGCGTGGTTGACAGGCCTCGCTACTGGTGAGAAGCCGGTGCTCGCCTTCATGGCTTCTGGCAGATCAGTACCAATCTGCTTTCAATGGTGAGCGCGCTGCCGTCGAGTCCGCCGTAGTAGGTGGTCAGTTCGAGCCCGGCCTGGCGTAGCATGTGTGCCAGCTCGGTGAGCGTGTAGACGCGGATGGATTGCCGGTGTTCGCTACGTCGGCCATCGGGATAGAGCAGGCTGATGCGCACGTTGTTATGGCTGCTAAACAGATCCAGCTGACGCTCTTCAAGTACGATCAGGCCATCGGGATAGCGGATGATGCCCTGGGGGGCACTGGTGCGGGCGACGCGGGCCTGGTGAATGGTCTCCAGCAGGAAAAAGCCGCCCGGCTTCAGCGCCTTATGGACCTGCTGCAGGACCTTCTGATCCTCTTCGTCGCTGTCAAAGTAGCCAAAGGAGGTAAACATATTGATGATGGCATCGAATTCATTCTCGAAGGGGATGGTACGCATGTCGCCTTGCAGCCAGCGAACCTGCAACTGCTGCTCGCTGGCGCTGGCCTGAGCACGCTCTAGCAGCCGCGGACTGAGATCCTGTCCCGTCACCTGGCAGCCGTAGCGCGCCAGCTCCAGCGCGTGACGACCGTAGCCACAGCACAGATCCAGCACGCTGTGTTCCGGCTGCAGATCCAGCAGCCTGATAATATCCGTCACATCCTGCTCGGTGCTGGCTGGCAACAAAAATGGTGCATACAGACGGGCATAGTCCTCATTGAAAAACTTCTCATACCACGGCGTTTCACCCATATTCCGCTTCCTCCTCAAAATAATCGCGCTCTTGCTTCTTTCCTCAGAATGTCTCTCATCTCATGCTTCTCACGTGCGGCCTGCATGCGTTTTCGCACCTGCGGTGCTCAACAGTTATGTTTATGTTGGTGCGTCAGGGGCGCATCCGCGTTCCCTGGCGCACCAACATAAACTATAAGCGCGGCCGCCTGTGTGCGTTTTCGCACCTGCATGGCCCAACAGTTATGTTTATGTTGGTGCGTCAGGGGCGCATCCGCGCCCCTGACGCACCAACATAAACTATAAGCGCGGCCGCGCAGCGGACGCGAGTGCGGGAGCTATCACGGGCCACCAACGAGGATAAAATACATTCTTATTAGAATAAACGGTCTAGATTTCTATTTCCGCCTACCTGAAAGGTAGACCCCCCCATATATGCATGAGACCGTCAGGTAATGTATACTTTGATTGCAGGCAAAGAAGAGAATCTCACAACAGCGCCCCTTTTCATCGATTGATTGAAAATCGATGCTCTTTATATCGAGGGGCCCGCCCAGGTGTTATTTATTCGCGATTGACCATAGCGCTTTCTCTTTTGCATGCAATGTGTGTTTTTTATAGAGGAGCATAAAGCGTGTTTGCTGAAGAATTTGTGGTTGTCGATGCTACATCCTCCTTATGGAATGCCGTGCGTCCAATGCTGGATATTGCACTAAAAATAGAACAACACCAGGACTGGCATGGCTGGAATAAAGCATCCATCGATGCTTTCCTCCAGACGTTGCCGTCCCACTGCTCTCTGATGCTGGGCGTCTGGCAGGTTGATGCCGCGCAAGAGCAAGAAACACTCTGGCTGGGATGTATCTGCGAAGTGCTCAACGGTGCTGTATGCTCGCTTCGTACGTTTGCCGCCTTAGATGATCCTGCTTTGCCAGCTTTATCAGAGCTGGAGCCTGGTTTTTCCCATGCTCAGGAGTTGATACGTATTACCAATGGGCAGGTCGCTCCCGTGGCCTGGGCCCTGTTTACAGATAAAGCCAGCTGGGATGAATGGCTTTTGACCACGGACGCCGATGGGCACCCCATTGATAAGGGGGAACTGCTCGCCGCGTTGGCCCGGCAGGGACGGTGTGTGCTGCTGGGTAGCGAGGTCGCTCATCATCCTCATCATCATTAATAGGTAGGGATTGCTTTATGCAGGAATATACTACTCCACTGGTCTGGAATCCTATTCTGAGACAGTATCTTGTAAATGCTGCCCATCGTATGAATCGCCGTGAGGGGACCAACGAGTGCCCTTTCTGTGCCGATATTACCAGCGGGCGTGTCGGGCCGGATACGCAGGTCTGGCTGCATCCGAATGATTTTCCACCCTTGAAGCCGCCCGTTGGCGAGGCCTATGTCGTTATTTATAACCGTGACCATAATCGTAAATTTACCCAGCTGACGGTTGATGAGGTATTTGAGGTCACTAAATTGTGGCGTGATCTGTACCGCGATCTCTCGTCCCGCTACCCGACCGTCATGATTTTTGAGAATAGCGGGGCCGCCATCGGCCAGACGCAGAATCATCCTCACGGCCAGGCGTACGGTGTCTCGGTGGTTCCCTCCATTCTGGAGCGCGAGATGGAGACGGTGGCGCTGGACTTCGAGTCTGGCAGCGGCTGTCCCTTCTGCCGTGTGCGCGAGGAATTGAGCGATGGGGAGCAGCAGGTGACCGCCAATACGACCTGGCAGGCGTTTCTGCCGCCCTACGTGCGCTATCCCTATGAAACCCATCTCTATCCGCGTCGTCACGTGGCTAATATTGGCCTGATGGAAGATGAGGAGCTGCGCGACCTGGCCGAGTTGATGCTGCAGGTTATCCGTGGCTATAATGCTCTCAATGATGGCGAGATGGCCCCGATGCCGTATCTGCTTGGTCTGCATCAGCTGGCCGATGAGCGCTTCCACTTCCACGTTGAGATCCTCGCCATCGGACGTGCCCCCGGCAAGCTCAAATATGCCGCCTCCTCTGAATCGGTGTGGGGACTGTGGGCCAACGACTCGGCTCCTGTACAGAAGGCTCAGGAGCTGCGCGCGGCGATCGATCAAGTAAAAGGAAAGTAGTGACGTATCATGGATTCAACGAAGTTGTTACCACCGGTTAAAGAGGCTCTTGAGCAATTCCCGCGGATATTTGATGACAAAACCGCCTACGCGAGCCCGCTGGGCGCTGCCTGGGCCCCCGGCCGGGTGAATCTGATTGGCGAGCATACGGATTATAATGGCGGCTTCGTGCTGCCGATGGCGGTCGACCGGGTGTCGGCCTTCGCCGGCCGTACGCGCCAGGATCAGACGGTGCGACTCTGGTCGGCCCACTTCAAGGAGTATGCCGAGTTTTCGCTGGACGGCCTGCCGGAAAATTTTGATCAGCAACGCAAGCCGCTGCCGGGCTGGGCCCGTTATGTGCTGGGGGTGGGAGCTGAACTGCTGCGCGCTGGTATCACCTTGAAGGGCTTTGACGCCGTGGTCAGTGGCGATGTGCCGCTGGGCGGCGGCATGAGCTCCTCAGCTGCGCTAGAGATCGCCTCGGCCGAAGCCTATGCCCTCTTTTCAGACCATGCCTTCACCATTGGTGAAAAGGATGCCACCCTGACTCCTATAGAGACCGCCGGTCTGTGTCAGCGTGCCGAGCATATCGCTTCTGGCCTCAGAAGCGGTATCCTGGACCAGGCCGCTTCGTGCCTGGGACAGCCGCGCAAGGCGGTGCTGCTCGATTGCCGTTCGCTGGATTATCGCTACCTGCCGTTTGAGTATCCCAACGTATCGCTGGTGGTTATCGATACGGGCGTGCGCCGCGAACTGGCTTCGTCCGCCTATAACGAGCGTCGCCAGCAGTGCGAAGAGGCGACGGAGCGCTTGCGCGACTTGATCCTGCAGGATGAGCCCGGCAACGAGCAGGCGCGTGGGATTAAAGAGCTGCGCGACATCTCGCCTGAGCAGTTCGAGCGCTACAAGAATCAACTGCCCGAGGTCTTGCGCAAGCGCGCCGGTTATGTGATCGCAGAGAACGAGCGTGTCCTGCAGGTCGTGAAGCTGCTGGAGGCAGGCCAGATCGAAGAGGTAGGCAAGATTCTGTGGATCGGTCACGCGGGCTTGCGCGA
This sequence comes from Dictyobacter aurantiacus, assembly GCF_003967515.1. Classification (GTDB taxonomy): domain Bacteria; phylum Chloroflexota; class Ktedonobacteria; order Ktedonobacterales; family Ktedonobacteraceae; genus Dictyobacter; species Dictyobacter aurantiacus. The sequence goes on from NZ_BIFQ01000001.1 coordinate 5,087,466, forward strand.
TGAGTACGAGGTGAGCTGCGCCGAACTGGATGCCCTGGTCGATATCGCCCATGACGTTCCTGGAGTCTACGGAGCGCGTATGATGGGCGGCGGCTTCGGCGGCTGCACCATCAACCTGGTACGCAGCGACGCCGTTGACGCCCTGCGCCAGGCCGTTGAACAGCACTATCCCGAGCGTACCGGCCGCCAGGCCAGCATCGATATCTGCCGCGCCGCCGCCGGTCCCGGCCACGTCGTCACACAATAATCGTTTCTCACCTTTATATATTGAGGCATCAGGTGCGCATTTGCGCACCTGATGCCTCAATATATAGAAATGGGGGTGCCTGCGCTCCCCACGCTCTCTTAAGAGAGTACCCCTTCCTTTTGCTGCACCAGGTGAGGGGCCGGCCGGGTATCATAAAAAATAAGTACGTACTTGCCGATCCCAATTTCGTCCCCGTTTTGCAGCTGCTGTTCCTGTTCAGGAACCAGCTTTTGCCCGTTGACAAATACCCCAGTGGCGCTGCTGCAATCATGTATCCAGCATTGCCTATCTTTAACTCGAATCAGGGCGTGGTGTCTTGATGTCTCCTCGTCCTGGTCCAGTAGGATATCGCTGGAGCCAGCGTGTCCCAGGCTGGTTTCATCCCTGGTGAGTGGATAGATGATCGGTTTACCAGTGAGCGGCGGCGTGATTAGCAGGTAGGGATCGTTGGCTGCCATCGGCTCGGGCAGGGGCAGCAGCGGTTCCGTGTCAATGATATCCCTTTTAGGTTCCTCTTTTGGGGGAGCCTGGGGCGCTGGGGCGGTCTCTGGTTGGGATTCAGGCTGAACCGGTTCGACAGGTTGTAACTCGGGCGGCCCGAAGGGCGTGGCGTCGGGCACCGGCTGGGCGATATCGGGTTCGAATGGCCGGGGCCCCGATGGTAGTGGCTCTGGTGAGGTTTTAATCGGTTCCTCTGGCAGAGGTTCGGAGTTGGGTTCGCGCACCGGCTCGGGCGCTGGTGGTGGCTCATGAACGGGTCGGGGCGTATCAGGCTCAATGCGGCGTAGCGGTTCAGTGTCGGGCTGGACCGGTTTTTGCTCGGCATGGGGCAGCGCGCCGCTCTTCTGTCGGAAGGGACGGGCCGGTGGTAGACCGTCATCCAGGGCTTTTTGCAGGGTCTGCACAAACGCGCTGACGTTGGCGAAGCGATGACCGGGATTGGGGCTGAGGGCGCGCCGAATAGTGTTTTCCATTCCATACGTGACGTCAGCGTTGAAAGGGAGCAGCGATGGGATCATCCCCTGAATTTTATGCATCTTGATCTCCTCAGGCGTACCTAGAAATGGGGGGCGCCCGGCCAGCCATAGGTAGAGGAGCACGGCCAGGGCATATTGATCACTGGCCTGTATTGTGCGGCCTGTGAACTGTTCTGGCGCGGCTGTCATCGAGAAGAAGGTCATTGGCGGCTGCCCCATTTTGCGTACAAAGGTCCCCAGCGCGGCATCGGCGATCAAAAAAGGACTGCTGCTGGTCGCGGAAGGGTCCTGCGCGATGAGGATATTAGAAAGGGTGAGCGATCCATGGGTATACCCGATTGTGTGGAGCTGCGCCAGCGCTCCGGCGATCTGGGCCGCATAGCCGACGGCGCGTCGCACATCCATCGGTGGACGGAACCAGCTTCGGCCCTGTTCATTAATCAGCGATCCATAACCGGTGTAGGTGCGGGCGACGAAGAGCTGCCCATGCCATTCCCCATAATTCAGAATCCGGGCCAACTGAGGATGCGCCAGGCCGCCCATGGACTGCATCTCGCGCAAAAACTGGCGCCGGGCTGCGTCTGGAAGAAGCGTCCAGGGATGAATTATTTTCAGCAGTACCGTGCGCTGCTGGCGGCTATCCTCTGCTGCATAACTGCTCCCGGCTGCCCCATTCCCTGCGAAGCGCATGATGCGATAGCGTTCAAACTTCTGACCTTCTTCCAGTGTATGCATGCCTTACCCTCATTTTGATCTAAAAACATGTTACATATGCATGGTATTGTACCATATCGATCTGTTTCATTGTATTAAATTACTTGACCGGTGGAGACTCTTTCCAAAAATGGTTGCGTATCTTCTCTAATTATGTTAACATATTAATATTAACCGGTTAATATTAAGGGGTTCACATCAAAATGAATACATCTCTTGCCTATTTGTTAGGTAAACTCATGTTCGAAATTGACCGCGCAGCTGATCAATTGTTGCAGACGCACGTGGGCATTTCGTACAGGCGTTTTCTCTTTCTGACTGTCCTGCAACATTGTGGCACGGTCACCCAACATGAATTGGCCGTTGCTCTGGGCTATAGCGATCCTGCCGTCAGTACGATGGTGGTGGAGTTGGCCAGGGACAATTGCATCCAGACGGCAAAGAGTCCGGAGCATGGCCGCAAGCGTCTCGTGACCATCACACCGAAGGGAAGCGAGCTAGTCGCAACAGGGAGAGAGTTACTGGACTCACACTTTGATCAGTTGATGGAACTTGCAGATGTTGATGCACAGCATTACCGCGAACTCTCTGAACGATTGTATCAGGCTCTGATGACGAAAATGAAGAAGGAGTAATTATGACCACCAGTTACATGAGGACAGCCCCGGACGCTACCCACTTCGTATCTTCTCAGGATGGAACGAAGATTAGCTACCTCACTATGGGAAGCGGGCCAGCTGTGATTGTTATTCCCGGCGTGCTCTCTACGGCATCCGACTACACCGCGTTCGCACGCGCTCTGGCCGAGCATTTCACCGTCCACATTATCGAGCGGCGCGGGCGAGGCGAGAGCGGTCCACAGGGCGCGGACTACAGTATTCGCAAAGAGTGTGAGGATGTGTTCGCCTTGCAGCAAAAGACCGGTGCATCATTTCTGGTTGGCCACAGCTTTGGTGGCTTTGTGGCTCTGGAAGCAGCTCGTCACAACCCTTCATTCACCAAATTAGCGGTGTACGAACCGGGAGTGTCTATTGATGGGTCTATCCCCATGGATTGGATCCCTGGTAGCCAGAAGAAGCTCGCCGAAAAAAAATACCTCGACGCCTTTGTCGAGTTTACGCTCCGCTGTGGCCCTGAACGGGTGCGCCGGACACCTCGCTGGCTCATGAAACTGATGATTCCGCTTATCCTCAGCCCTCATGAGCTCAAACAGAGGTTGAGCCTGCTCCATGAGAGTATACGTGAGCACCAGGAAACAGCCCGGCTCGATGGTAGCTATGAAAACTACCGGGAAATAACCGCGAGCGTCTTGCTCATGTATGGCGGGAAAAGCGATCTCCCATGGCTCCATCTCGCTTTAGAGCGGCTCGCAACGGTCATCTCGCAATCTGAAACACAAGAGTTTCCCAGGCTCGACCACTTTGGCATCGACAAAAAGGCTCCACGAGAAGTTGCCGAGGCGGTCTGTGCCTACTTTCTGAAGTAGGTGCCGGGTTTGCCCCGGCTGTGCTTACCTGGCTTGCTATCTGCTGGATTGTGGCGCGTTGTCTTTGCGCTTTTTGTAGACAAAAAACGCGATAATCGCGCCAAGTACGATCACCGCTCCCAGAACCAGGCTGATATTGCTGGCCAGGTGCTCGACAAGCGTGAAGTTGTCATGGAAGACGCGTCCCGCGTAATAACCGAGCAGACCATAGATGGTGGCCCAGATGATGCCGCCGGCGGCGTTGTAAGCGAGAAACGTTGGCCAGTGCATCCTGTTGACTCCGGCCAGGAAGGCCGCGAAGGCGCGCAGGACGGCGACGAAGCGGCCGAAGAAGACGGTCTTGTTGCCGTGCCTGGCAAAAAACTCTTCTGATCGCTGGAGACGCTCCGGTTTGAGAAACACATAGCGCCCATAGCGATGAACAAAGGCTTTTCCCCCTGTGCGCCCGACCCCGTAGCCGACATTATCGCCGAGGATAGCCCCGACGGCGGCACAGGCGATCACGATGGGCAGCGAAAGGTCATGGTAGACGGCGGCATAAAATGAGGCGAGCAGCAGCATCGTCTCACCTGGCACCGGCACCCCCGCACTCTCGACCATCACCACCAGCACCACAGCTGGATAGCCCAGCGTATGCAGGAAGTTTTGTAGGAACTGTAGAATATTAAAACTGGCAAGCGTCATCCCTGGTTGCCCAAATAGATGAGCGCCAATTAAAGATGGCAATTTTCGCATGTCATTCCCTCCTGCCAGTAATACTGTGCACATACGAAAATGGATGCGTCCAGCTCTATTGATGGTGACAAGGATGATTAAAGACAACAGTCAGGTTTCATTGACAGGGTTACGCTTCTATCTTTATACTGGTGACTGATATGCTCGCAACTGGAAACATACGTGTCCTGACCTACCAGGATGTACCTGTACAGATCTGTGCGCTGAAAAATCATATGCAGTCTTTATTTCTGGTATAGAGCCTAAAATTATAGAGTAAGGTCCTAACGATGATCGCATCCAGCCTGGATAAAAAAAATATTTCGATCATAGATATTGTTGTGATCCTTGTCATGGCAGGCTTGCTGTATTATGGTGCCTCCTGGCAAATCTTTGCAACCAATACGGATGCCGCACGATATCAATGTTATACGCGCGCCTTCTGGCATGGCACGTCCGCGTTGAAGGATCTGCCGCCGGGCCAGTGTAAATTTCTACTCAAACCGAGCAAGCAGCTGATTCCAATTACGCATACCGAACTGGTGAAGAAGATGTCGGACCTGGGCTTGCCGTCGGGCCTGGTGCAGTTTGTGGATGGCCAGTCTTCCAGCCAGCCATTTCACGCTCTGCCCTATGAATACCCCATGCTGACCCTGATCCCATTTACCCTTTCGCTGCTGGTGCCGATGCATTTTTTCCAGATCGCCTTCGCCTTCTGGATGCTGGTGGTGGCCGCCCTGGTCTACCTGGTCTTGCTCAAATGGCGTTCGCGGCGCGCGGCCCTGGTCTATGCCTTCCTGCTGGTCGTGGGCGGCTGGGGCACGATGGCGGGCCGCTACGATATCATTCCGTCCGCGCTGACCCTCTTCGCCGTGATCTGCGCCATGAAGAGGCACTGGAACTGGGCGTTTGTCCTGCTGGCGCTGGCGGTTCTCTATAAGTTTTATCCCGTCGTCCTGCTGCCGGCGTTCCTGATCGCGCAGCAGAAGGATTCGACCCTGTCCTGGAAATCGTGGCGCCGCCTGGTCCCGCTGGCTCTCTTTGTGGTGGCCTGCGTGATCGTGATGGGTGTCTCGCTGCTGCTCAGCGTCGAGGGGACCATCTCGCCGTTCAGCTACTTTTCGACGCGCCCGATTCAGGTGGAGTCGCTGCCCGCTTCGCTATTGTGGATTCTCAGCCACATCTTCTCAAAGCCTGCTCAGTATGTCTACACCTATGGTTCGCTGAATATGCTGGCCTCGGGTGCCCGTGTGATGTCGCTGTTGGCGACGCTGGCTGAAGTGGTGGGTATCCTCTACGTCTTCTGGCTGCAGTGGCGCGGCAAGATCGATCTGGCCACCGCCAGCCTGCTGACGCTGCTGGTCGTAATGGTGACCGGCAAAGTCTTCAGCCCGCAGTACCTGATCTGGGTCGTGCCCCTGGTGGCCTATGTCGGTGAGGACCGGCGCTGGTGGGTGATCTGCTGGGGCTTGATCGGCCTGCTGACTACCTGGATCTACCCTTACATCTACATCATGACGCATAACATCGAGAAGGTCCCCTATCTGTGGCCCTTCTTCCCAGCCACCACGACGCGCAACTTCCTGTTGGCCGCCTTTGTGTTGGTGGTGCTGTACATCGCCACCGTTAATCGCTCGCAGAAGCCCGTCTTCGTAGACGAGCAGTCCGCTCCCGCCCTCGATGTGAGCCCTCCCGTTGCCACGACGCCGGGATCATGATCTCAAATCACCATATTTATGGGGTAACGATGTATGGAACCGCGCTCAGCGCGGTTCCATACATCGTTACCCCATAAATATATCTACACCATCCATCTCCCCATGACGAAGAGCAGGGTAAGGGTGGCCAGCAGCGCCGGAAAGATCCACAGCAGCGCCTGGTGCAGGCGCGGCCGTCTGACGCTGATCATGGCCAGGGTGATGAAGGCCGGGAACATCTCCAGCACAAAGCGCTGGTTGGAGATAAATGGATCGCGCTGCCCGATGCTCGAAGAGACAAGGACGCTCAACAGCAACAGGGCGATCCATAGCGTATAGGTGGGGCGCAGCTTCTTGCGTCCCACGATGGCCAGGACGATAAAGGCCGCGGTCGCCGTGGTGTCAAGCAAGATGTGCACCTGGTTGAATGAGCCAAAGGGTTGATGCACGAACAGCTCGAAGATGACCTGGATGAATCCCTGCCAGGGCCAGCTCGTCTGGCGTCCCCAGTGCGGCTGCACCACGGCGAACATCAGCGGATTCCCGCTCACCTTCCAGCAATAGAGACAATAGAGCGCCAGTCCCAGTGGAATTAGTACGATCGGCAGTGTGCTGGCAAGCAACCTGCGCTTACTGCTCAAAACACTCTCCCGCGCCAGCCAGAGCTCGTAGAGGTAGGGCGCGGCCAGCATTACCCCGGCGCTACGTGTCAGGGCCGCCAGCAGGCCGAAAAGACCGGCCAGCCACCAGCGCTGTCGCCGTAGCGCCAGCAGTGTCGCGCTGCTCAGCAGCAGGAAAAGGGACTCGTTATAAGCGGCGAAAAAGAAGAAGGCGGTGGGAAAGATACATGGATAGAGGATCGCGCGACGCCCAACCTGCTCTCCGCCGGCATCCGTAGCTAACTGGTAGAGGACGAACAGCGCGCCCAGCAGCGCCAGGTTGCTGATCAGCATGCCCAGCGGCAGATAGCTCCAGTCCCCGAGCAGGTGCCCTGGAATGGCGATCAGCAGCGAGAAGAGCGGAAAGAAGGCCAGATCATAGGGAGGCCGGTAACCATACTGCGCGATGTGGATGTAGCGCGTGGCATCCCACTGGTTCCAGTTATTCAAGAACGTGTTGAAGGCGACCGGCGCCCCCGAGTATTTTTCCTGCGTCAGCAAAATATAACCGAAATATGTTACCAGGATCAGCGCCAGGCGGCTCCCCAGAAAGAGCCACAGCATATCACGTAGGTGCGCCCCTTGCGGGCGCTTGCCGCGTAGGTGCGCCCCTTGCGGGCGCTTACGTTCCACCAAAGATCTCAACTCCCCAATCAAAATGATGCCGTTCATACAACCCACCGGTTCATGATAAAGGCGATCCCCAACACGGCCTGCAGGGTGGGAAAGAGCAGCAGCAGGGCGTGGTGCAGGTGCGGCCAGCGCTTGCTCAGCAGCGCCAGGGTGAAGAAGGCCGGAAACATCTCCAGCACAAAGCGCTGGTTTGACAGCAGTATGTCCGGTTTCTGCGCTGGATTGAGCAGGATGTAGAGCAGGAATATTGCCATCCATATACTATAACTCTTTGGCAGTCTGCGCCAGCCAGCGATGACCAGGGCGATAAAGCCCAGGGTGGCGCTCAGGTCCAGCAGCAGGTGCGCCTGGTTGGAGGAGCCGAATCCCTGCTGGTGATAGAAGAAGAGCGCCCAGAAGGCCTGGAAGAGACCCATCCAGGGCCACGTGGTGTGGCGCGACCAGCTGGCCTGCACCGTGACGAAGGCCAGCGGATTGCCAAAGGCGTACCAGTTGTAGCTGGCGTAGATGAGCGTTCCCAGTGGGATCAACAGGAGCGCCGCCAGGCTCACTACCACCGTACTGCGGCGCGTCAGGATATAGGATCGCTGCTCCCAGAGCTCGTAGAGATAGGGCACGACCAGTAGGATGCCAACCGAGCGCGTGAGTGAGGCCAGCATGCCCAGCAGTCCCGCCAGCCACCACTTCTGCCGCTTGAGCGCCAGGAAAGCTCCCGCCGCGAAGAGCAGGTACAGCGACTCATTGTAGGCGGCAAAGAAGAAGAAGGCGGTGGGAAAGATGCACAGGTAGAGCAGGGAGCGCAGCGAGAGCTCGTGTCCCACCAGCTCAAGTCCCAGGCGGTAGATGATGAAGAGTGTGCCCAGCAGTGCCAGGTTGCTGATCAGCATGCCCACAAAGATATAGCTCCAGTCTCCTCCACCCAGCAGACGCGCCCCTCCGGCGATCAATAGCGGCAACAGGGGGAAGAAGGCCAGGTTATCGATCGTCTGATAGCCATACTGCGCGATGTGCGCATAGTTGGCCGCATCCCAGTGGTTCCACGTGCTGAACAGGGCCGCCGCATTGACCGGCGTATCCGAATATTTGGCGGCCGTCAGCAGGATGTAGCCGATATAGGTAATGGCCACCAGGAGGAGCCGCGTGCCTGCGAAGAGCCAGAGTATATCTCGTGTTGGGCGCTGCTGTTGCATATGCTACGGATTGACCTTCAGGATATAGCAATAGGTCGTATTGCCTCCCATGATGGTATGTATCACACTGGTATTGGCTGGAAAGGGATAGCCGCGCTGCACCAGGTGCCTGGGCCAGACCAGGTATTGATATCCCTGAAAGCTTGTGCTCGTCTGCTTAAAATCTTTGGCCGTCACGTCGATCTGCTGCAATTGGAAGCGTTGATCAAGGGCCGTATTATAGCTGAACCAGCTGGTGTTCTTGCTGTATCCATTCAGACTGCTGCCGATTAGCCCAACCTTTGCCTGCGCCGGCGCTGACGTTTCCAGCCACTGCAGAGCCTCGCGATAGGCCGGATAGGCCACCTGCATGGTGGTGTCTTCATTGTTCTGGAAGAACTCATTGGTATAGCCTTCAGCCGCGTAGACCGTGGTCAGTCCCAGCAGGTGCGGACCAATGGCCAGCAGCGCCAGGATGGCGACCGGGATAATGACGGCCGGCTTGCCGATCGCCGCACGACCGGTCGCGCTTTCTTCCTCGCCTGTCCGCTTTCTGCTGACCAGGCGCGCGATAGCGCCGATAATCATAGCCAGCCCGCTGACACCGGCGATAGCTACCGATGGGGCCAGTGGCAGGTGGTAGTGGGTGCCGACGACGATATTGAGCACGCTGAACATGCCCAGCACGCTCAGCAGCCAGATAACCAGGTAGGCATCGCTGGCTGCCTTCTCCGTCTCCATCTGGGTGGCGCGCAGGTGGAAGCGCACCAGCTGCACCAAAGCCACGATCACGAAGATGGCGGCCGGAATGGTCAGGAAGGCGCTCATCTTGGTGAAGATGATGAAGATGATGGACCAGTGGGGGACATGGGTGTAGAACTGGCCGGCGATGAAGGTTGGATGCCCGTTGGCGGAGTGATTCCACTCAAAGGTGAAGCTGTGAATCAGGCGACCAATGGGATTGAGCCAGATGGCCGGGTCGACCAGTAAGAAGGCGAGCGGAGCGACCAGGATGGTCGCTCCCCACCACTTCCATGGTAGGGCTGGCCGCTGTTCGGCTGGCATGGTTGGACGCAGCAAGAAATAGTAATAGGCAGTAAATATGACAATGCCGGGTATGACCAGGACGGCGGTGTATTTGCTGGCGGCTCCCAGCCCGACCAGTAGGGCCATGACCGGAAAGAGCCAGGGGCGGCGGATCGCGTGCCACAGGGTTAGGAAGGCGATCGTCACAAACGTGGTCATGGTCATGTCCAGGTAGGCGAGGGCGCTAAAATAGGCCAGCCAGGGACTGAAGGCCAGGCTGAGCGCTGCGATCAGCGCGATGGTGCGACCAAAGGGGGCACGCCCCAACCAGTAGACGGCGGCCACCAGTAAGGTCCCTAGCACGACGCTGGGTATGCGTGCCGCCAGCAACTCGCCCACGGGATGCCCGAGAATGTTGTTGAAGGCTATCGAGATCCCCATCAATACCTTGGCCAGTGGCGGATGCTCGTAGTTAAAGGTGACCCATTGGCTTGAGGTAATGTTGGCGTGCGTAATCAGTGGCAGATAGACCTTGCCACCTAAAATATAGACAACCTCATCCGTAACCACATCCAGTTGACGTGCCAGAAGCAGACGCGGTATCAACGCGACGATAGCCAGCCCGAGCAGGAAAACAAGATCGAGCGCATGGGTGCGGCGCGTTGCAGTCGATGCTGCTGTTGGACCTGATGCCTGATGTGTATTATCATCTTCGGTTGTGAGATCTAGCCTGGTATCCATAAATCCCCCGGTAGTGTAGTGGGTAGGTGTGTACGTGCGCGTACAAGATGCTGGAATACTTCCTGTGATCGCGGGCTAGTATATCATAACGCGGCGCTGAGCGTCGAGAATGTAGTACCGCGCGCACTGTCAGAAAGCTGTGAGGAAGTTGTGAAAAAAGGCGCCAGGCAACAAAAAGGGAACCTGTCAGCAGGTTCCCATGAAGTGAGTACGTTAGACGCATTCGCGTAGCGAGATGCTGTTGCTCATGCCGCGCAGCTTCATCAACGCGACGACTTCGAGCTGGCGCACGCGTTCACGCGAGATGCCGAGCTCTTTGCCTACTTCGAGCAGGGTGCGGCTTCTCCCATCACCAATGCCGTAGCGCAGGGTGATGACGGCGCGTTCGCGAGGAGTGAGGAATGCGAGCGCCCGGTGCAACTCTTCACCCAGTAGATGCTGTGAGGCGGTATCAGCCGGGGCGGGAGTGGTGCTATCCTCCAGCGTATCAGCCAGCGAATAGCGGGCCTCTTCATCCACGGGGGCATCCAGTGAAACTGGCTGCTCAATGACGCCCAGCAGGTCCGCGACTTCATTGACATCGATATTGCAGGCGGCCGCGATATCTTCTGGCAGCGGATCCAGCCCATTTTCCTGCGAGAGCTGCGCGGCCACACGCCGTACTTTGCGCAGGCGGGTCGCGACGTGCTCCGGCAGGTGGATCATGCGCGATTGCTCGCCGGCCGCCCGGCTCACCGCCTGGCGAATCCACCATGTCGCATAGGTGCCGAAGTGGCAGCCGCGTTCAGAGTCAAATTTTTCCGCCGCGCGCATCAGTCCCATGTTGCCTTCCTGGATTAAATCCACCAGGGGCACTCCAGTACTGGTATAGCGCCGCGCGATCGCGATTACCAGGCGCAGATTCGATTCAATCAAGATGCGGCGCGCATCGTTGTCACCGGTCGCCGCGCGGCGGGCAAGTTCTATCTCTTCTTCATGCGTAATCAGACCGTGACGGCGAATATCACGTAGATAACTCTGAAAAGCATCTTCAGACCCCGAGGCACTTTTTGTCCCGGTAATCCCACCCTCTTTACGACGAGGAGCGGCCTCTTCTAGAACATATGCTTCCCCACCCTCGACCTCATCATCCTCAAGCAGCTCATTCGCACCCTCCTCATCCAATACCAGGTCTATCTCGCCAAGAGGCTCAGTATTGCGCTCCATCACCGGCTGAGATTGGTCCTTCGTGGCCTTGCGCCTGGATCGGGGAGATCGGGTGGTTCGTTCTACCGTTGTAGTGTGCATGTCCCTCTGGTCTTCTCTGACAGGGTTTTCAATCACCATAATTCCACGCTCCCTTCAGGAGGAAACTTACCGACAAAATCAGCGTCGGACTCCGTATGGCCTCGTGGTTTCTACTCACAGGCAAGCGCTATACACATGGTTTGATGCATGTCTCTGTGTTGCGCGTACGTGTCCATTCTTCTGTACTATCTTTAGCTCTATTTTAGAGAATCCCGTGTTCAAGTAACATCAGGTGATCACCTTAAATAGTCTCAGGTTCTGACTGTATATTCTATTTGTTGGCCTGTGCCTTTTTCGTGCACAGCGTGATTTTTTGATAAAAGATTGAATTAATGTACTTTATTTGTAAATGCGAACTCGGCATCGAGGCGCACCGATATGCTTAAACACTGGAAAACCAGCCCCATAGCGGCATCGGTTAGCCGCGCGAGCGCGGGCACGTGGTGTTTGATGGGGAAAACGGATGCCGCCGCTGTAGGGTGGTGTAGAGGGTAATGCCTTAGGATTGATCAGGATTCACTTCGTCAAAGGGATCACGGACGCCGTGTCCACGATCATACATTAACTGGGTCGGATCTCCCAGGTGATCTTCATAATCTGGCCGTTTGGTCCATTCTTTGGCCTGGGCCTCGTCTGAAGTCAACTGCAGATGGATCGTATCGCCCTCAATCTGCTCGATGGCGCTATAGGGAATATAGCGATCTTGCGTGAAGATAAACCCCTTATGAACTTTAAACGAATCTTCATATACATCACCGACATGGCCCAGTTTATCGTTATCGGACGAATAGACCGACATATGTTTATGCACATTTTGCTGGGTAAATGATGCCATACATCACCTCTTTCTGAGCTCAAATACTTATCTATTCGCTTTCACGTCTTGCTGCGTTGGAAAGTTTCACGGAAACCTCACGACAAACTCACAAGTCAGATTTCCGTTTTTGGTATGCTTAAAAGTATCGTTTATGTGAGCGCGTAAAACACAGTTTTTTTTCGGGAGGTTGTGGATGGCTGGTTCGCTGTTGATGCCTTTGTCGGATCTTTTACTGCCACGTAAGCGACGCTGGACTGCCAGGCGTTGGCGCTGGCTGCTGATCGGGGGCGATACCCTGATCTTCTTGTTTGTTCTGTCATATGCTCTGTTTCTGGTCTCCATGAACCGGGCGGCATTTCCTATAGTTATTGATACGTCTTCGTATCTCTGGAATCCATTTTACTGGGAGGTACAGGGGGGCCTGGCCTGGTTGATTGCTCTGTACCGGGTTCGCCCGTATGATCAGCTTTATACGTGTTCTGATTGCCGGGGAATACTATCTATGGCGTGCGCGCTGGGATTGATGCTGGCATGCTGGCTGCTGTTTTTGGTCCTCTCTTGCCAGGATGATGTCTTTATCGGCCTGGCGATGCTGTTGCCGTTTGCCTGTATGCTTGTTCCCATCTTCGGCCTCTGGCGCGCCTGCTATGCTTCGCTGCGCAAGTTTGTTCTGTTTGAGACCCTGACCGTTATCGTCGGAGCCAGCACGATATCTGATGCTGCCCTGAACGAGCTGTGCCATTCTGAGCAGTGTGCAATGACCATTCTTGGCTACGTTGATGAATCATTATGTGTCGATGATAGCCGCCTGGCCTGGCCCTTGCTGGGTGGCCGCATGGCGCTACATGACTTGCTCGCATCTGACCTGGTAGATATCCTGGTGGTCTCTCCCGATTGTTATGTGGACCTGGTCTTCTATCCGATTCTGGCGGAGGCGCAGGCCCGTGGTGTGCAGATCTTGTCTCTGGCGGACTTTTACGAGGGCATGGCGGGGAAGTGTTTTTTGCTGCAGGATCCTGACCTGTGGAAACTGGTGACGCGAGTCTATCACTATCGGGGATCGCTACTCTATCGTTGCTGGCGGCGTTTGTTGGATCTCGGCGCTGGTGTACTCGGGCTGATGCTGTTGTTCTGCATGCTGCCCCTGCTTGCCCTGCTCATTCGCCTGGACTCTCCGGGCCCCGTGTTTTATCGGCAGGAGCGTATGGGGTATCGCGGCCGCAGCTTTCGCATATGGAAGTTCCGCTCGATGTGCGTGAATGCTGAAGCGCATGGAGCGTTCTGGGCCGGTGCGAACGATATGCGCGTGACGCGTGTGGGCCGCTTCTTGCGCGCTACCCATCTGGATGAACTGCCGCAGGTAATCAATATTCTTCGTGGGGAGATGAGCTTGATCGGACCTCGCCCGGAGCGTCCCATGTTTGTTTCTCAACTGGAGCAGGTGTTGCCGGTGTTTCATTGCCGCCTGGAGGTGAAGCCCGGACTGACAGGCTGGGCCCAGGTCAAGATGCCCTATGCTCGCTCTTATGGGGAGGCGGCTGTGAAGCTCCAGTATGATCTCTACTATATTCAGCATCAATCTTTTGTGCTGGATGTGTCGATTCTGCTGCAGACTGTGCTGGATGTGTTGTGGTGTTCCGGCCGCCGGGCCGCGCCGGAGATGTAGGTGTTGCGTGTGGGGGAGGATGCGATGACTTTTGGACATTATTGGATAATATTTGCGCGCCGCTGGCCATTGCTGTTGCTGTGCGTGTTGCTGATGGGTGTGGGCGCGCTGGTGGTCAGCCTGTGCATGACACCTGTGTATCGTTCTAGCGTACTGCTGCAGGTAGCTATCCATTCGGGTACCAATCAAAGCGATATCAACGATCTGCTGGCAAGCAACCAACTGGTGCAGACCGAGGCGCAGCTGGCGGTCTGCGATCCCGTGCTACAGGAGGTTGCTGGCCGTTATCCAGGTTTGACGGCCAGCCAGCTGCGCAAGATGGTCTCTTCCAGCGTCAAGCTCAACACACAGCTCTTTGAGATCACGGTTCAGGATACCGATGCGCACCGCGCGGCCTTGCTGGCCGATGATCTGGCTCGAACGTTTATTCGTCACCAGGAGCATGATCGGCAGCAGGAGAATCAGGCCTCACAGCAGCAGTTGCAGCAAGAAATTAATTCTACGCTGCGCCAGATTAATGCGTTGAAGGCTCAGCGTGCCTCGGACGCCACCAAAGGCCAACCTGATACATCTTCTGAACAATTGACGGCTCTGCAGCAGCACTACAACCAGTGGCAGTCGGCCCTGGCTCAATTGGAGCTGTCAGAGGCTCAGCGCGGCGGTTTTCTGCTGATTGCGCAGCCCGCGCAGGTGGCTTCCACACCAGTTCAGCCGGATATCGTATTGAATACTGTGGCCGGGCTGGCAGTTGGCTTGCTGGCAGGCCTGGCTTTAATCTTGCTGCTGGCCCATGTGGATCAGCACGTCCATTCGTGCGAGGAGCTGCAGCGAATCCTGTCCTGGCCGGTGCTGGCGCTTACCTGGTTGGAGCGTACTACCGATGCACTGATCCAGCCCGCGCGCCATACAGCCAATGAGGACGCTTATCGTATCCTGCGTTCGAGCATCGGCTTTGCTGGCGTGGATAAGCCGTTGCGCTCACTGATGGTGACCAGTGCTCTGCCTGGGGAGGGGAAGAGCACGGTCGCGGCCAACCTGGCCATCTTTATGGCTCTGGCGGGGAAGCGCACCCTGTTGATTGACGCCGATCTGCTCTGTCCTACACTGCATGAAAAATTCGCTCTCCCGGCCGATAAGCCCGGATTGAGCAATGCCATTCTGGCCTGTAGCCTGCCCGATTTTCAGGCTCAGCCGTCGCGTGTCTTCCACACGGTGGTCGATCCCCGCTCGATCTCATTGGATGGCTATATCCATCCAGCGGGTATTCCAAATCTACGTGTGATGTCTTCCGGACCTCTCCCTCCCAATCCCGCCGAGCTATTGGAATCGCGGGCCATGCAGCGCTTCTTCCAGGCCCTTGACTGCTGTGATGCGGAGATCGTCATCTTTGATACCTCTCCACTGCTGGGCCTCTCTGAGTCGATTGTCCTGTCAACAAAGGTGGATGGAACCATTGTGGTTGCCGATCTCAACCGTGTCCATAAGCCACATCTGCAGCAGATGCGGTCGCGCTTTGCGCAAGCTGGCTCACGTGTTATTGGCTGTGTGGTCAATAAATATCCTCGTCGTGGCGGCCTGCTTCGTGTTTCGCTTTATGCGCGCTATCGTCCCCTGGAGAAGCTCCGAGACGATCCGCGGAACTCTGCTACGGTTCGTCAGCCACACGCGGTACCGCTGCGCTAGCCTGTCACGCCTGGAGGCTCGTGTGGCGTTGCAGAACTGGCAAGGTTCTTTGTTGTTGATGGTTGTATGTCTGAAACTGATCTTTATCAGGAGGTTGGATGAGTTGTTGTGCGGGGTGGCGGTCCTCTCTGCTGACTGCCGGGCGCTATGTTTCTGTGAAGTGGTTGTTTTGTGTTGTGGGGAGCCTGCCAGTGATTGGCGGGGTACTGGTCTGGCTGGGTCCCCTGGCCTCTGTTGTAGCGCTGGGAATGCTCGCGCTGGGGATGATCGCCGCGCTGCGCCTGGATGCGCTGCTGGTTGTCTTGCTGCTGGCGCTGCATCTGTACCTGGATTGGTACCTGGGTCTGCACCTGGTTGTTCCCGTGCTGGCCGTCGCTTACCTGTTGTTGTGCTACCTGCTGCGTTCGCAGCGCCATCCCTGGATGCGGCTGCGCGGCGCGGGACTCTGGAGCGCCTTTCTCATGTTGACGCTCTATCCTGCCTTCCGGGGCGGATCGCTGATGCTCTATGATGCCGCCTCTTTCTATCCCAGTGACATTCTGGGTGCGTTGCTGATGTATTGGTTAGGCCTGCAGGTCGGTCACGATACGGCCAGCCTGCGTCGCTTCTTCCAGTTGTTTACCCTGCTGGCTGTGGCGCTGGCTCTGCATACCCTCTTTCAGAGCGTGACCGGCACGATCCTGTTCGCGTCCGCGCGGGTGGATGATTTTCTGTCGCGAACGGATGTGGCCTACTACCAGCTTTTAGATAGCGATACGCACCGGGCCGGTTCGTTCTTTATCGATCCCAATTGGAATGGGGCCTTTTTCGCCATGCTATCCTTCCTCCCGCTGGGACTGCTGGTGAGCAGTCGGCGCTGGTGGCAGAAGCTGTGCTGGTTGCTGGCGCTGCCTCTGCTCGTGCTGGCTCTGATGTGTACTTACAGTACCGGCGCCTGGCTGGCGTTTCTGTGTGGCCTTGGCGCATTCCTCTACCTGGTGGGCTCTCTGCGTTATCGCCTGTTTGTTCTGTTGATGGTGATCTGCGCACTGGCGTTGTTGGTCTGGTTCTTCCCCGGCCAACTGGCCTTACAGTTGCGACATGCTGGCGGGGATAATGAGCTCTCGCTGCGCGTGGCGGCCTGGCGTACCGCTCTACGCGTCATCCAGGCCCATCCCTGGTTCGGGGTGGGGCTTGGTCACCAGGCCTACCTACTTGCGTCCAGTGCCTATCGTGTGCCCGAGCAGTTCGTGTCGCTCTCCCACCCGCATGATTCCTACCTGGAATGGGCGGCGATGGCTGGATTTCCGGTTCTCGTGCTGTTTATGCTGTTGCTGCTGCGCGCGTCAAAGCAGGCCTGGACGAACTGGCGTCGTGCGAGCGTATATAACCGCCCGCTGCTCGGGGCTGGCCTGACCGCCAGCATCACGTTGAGCATCAATAGCATCAGTATCAATGGTTGGACCCATTTTGCGCTGGCCCCGATGGGCTGGTTGCTGCTGGGCGTGCTGGCATCCCCTGGCCTGGGGCGCCCTGTCCAACATCTTGATCGGGAGGTGGAGTATGTCGATGCGTAATATATCATCACCTCAGAAGGATGGAGAAGAGACGGAATGGTGCCGACCGCGAGGCGGTGGCCTGCCACGGCATGCCACGCTGCTGAAAGATCCGACGACCTTATTCGCCAGCCCGGATCTGCGGTGCATCAATGACATGCCGACTGCGGTTGACCTGGGAATCCATGAACTGGCGGCCGCTGGCATCCTCGTCGATCAGCAGCCGACCTGGTTGATCCCTGCTGTGCGAGATCTTGAACGTCTGCGGACTATGCCTGGATCAGTGGGTGTGGGGGATGTACGGCCGTTGCTGGTGCGTCTGTTTTTACGCGACTCTGGCATCTATGCCATCGCTTCGTGCCTGTCACCGCTCTGCTCGCTACTGTTAACACCCTTCCTGACGCGCCACCTGTCGGCTCGGGACTATGGGATGCTGACACTGCTAACTACAACGCTGGCTCTGCTGGGTCCCCTGGCACAGCTGGGCCTGGGATCGGCCTTTGTGCGCTTGTATCATCAACAGGTGTCTGGTTTATGTGAGCGCCATGCCCTATTGACCACCCTGACTCTGCTGGTAGCGACCTTTTCTCTGTGCGTTGCCGTGCTACTGGCTATCCTGGCTCCTGAACTCTCTTGCCTGCTCTTGCACGGGGTGGATGGGGTGCCGCTGCTTCGCCTGGCGGCTTTGCAGCTGTTCTTGCAGAATATGGGGATACCCGCCTTCACCTGGTTGCGGGCTCGGGGCCGGGCGGCGGCCTTTGTCGCACTCTCCTTGCTCAATCTCCTCCTCACTCCCGCTCTGACGTTCCTGTTCGTGGGGGTCTGGCAATGGGGGGACGCCGGGGTAGTGCTGGCGACCTGTGGAGGCTGTGCCGGGGCTCTGCTCGGCTCGCTGACTCTGTTCAACTATCGTGTGCGCTGGCGCGTCAGCTGGCCACTGGCCCGGCACCTGCTGATCTATGGTCTGTCAACGTTGCCCGCTGCGTGCTCTGTCTGGGTGCTCCAGCTGGCGGACCGCTACTTCCTGCTGGCGTTTGGGACGCTCGCACAGACGGCCAGCTACTCGATCGCCTATACGCTGGGGAATATCCTGGGACCGCTGGTGATTACGCCTTTCTCGCTGGCCTGGTATTCCGCCCTGCATGCCCTTGCTCGGCAGACGCGTGCCCGTGAGCTGTTCGGCCTCGTCTTTCGCTGGTACTGCATTGCCCTGCTGGTGATGGTCTTCGGCGTCTCTTTGCTGGCGAATGATATTCTGCGCCTGTTTTTTCCGCCATCATATACGCTGGCGGCTCCAATTGTGCCACTGATCGCGCTCTCTAACGTGTTCTTCGGGTTGTTTGAATTCTTCAACCTGGGTATTGTGTTGCGGGGCAAGCTGCGCTTCAATCTGCTCTTGCTTCCATTGGCCGCGCTCATCAACCTGGGCGGCAACTGCCTGCTTGTTCCGGCCTTTGGCGGTATAGGGGCGGCTGGCGCCACCCTGCTGGCATATGTCTTTCTGGCCCTGCTGGCCTGCCTGGTCAATCAGCATCTCTATCCTGTCCCGTTGGATCTCGCTTTATGCGCCGCCGGTTTGCTGCTGGGTGGCCTCTACTATGCCCTTTATCAATGGCTGCTACCGCTGGACCAGCCGCTCTTCCACTGTCTGGCCACCGCTAGCCTGATCGCCTGCTACGCGCTCTCACTATGGTTGCTGAGCCTGCCTGGGGGCCGGAAGCGGAAATAGTTTGTGTCGGGATATGCCATCACATGTGAGGTGAAAGGAGAAGAAGGTATGAAGAAGCTGCGTCCCTGGAGTCGCGTCTGCATGCATCTGCTGGGGCCCGCCTGTACGAACCATCGCGTGATGAATGATGCCCGCGCCCTGCGGACAGCGGGGTATCAGGTGACCATTGTGGACGTGGTTGCCAACTGTGAGCGGGGGCGGACCACCGAGTGGGTGGATGGCATTCAGATTCGCCATGTCTGTTGCGCCAGCTGGTTCGTTCCGGCCCGCTTCAAGCTGCTGTTTCTACTGAAGCTCATCATCCTGATGGTGCGCTGTTTCGTGCGTCTCCTTGGTGTGCGGGCGGATATCTATCACGCCCACGTGGAGCACACCTTTCTCGCGATGTACCTGGTGGCACGTCTGCGCTGGAAAGGGCTCGTCTTCGACACGCCGGAACTGACTATGTCCATCCCGGCGATGCGGCGCTGGCCGCATCTGCGCCGGCTGGCTATCGCCTGTATCCGCCGCATGTCGCGCTCCTGCGATAGCTACATCACCGGCTCGCCCGCCTATAAGCCGCTGCTGCTCTATACATATGGGCGCGTCCCAGTGCTGGTATTGCGCCATATTCCGCCTTCTCGTGCCTGTGTTCGCAATACGCGCCTGCAGCAAAAGCTGAGCCTGCCTGAGCACACGCGCATCGCCCTCTATCAGGGCAACCTGCAGGCCGATCGTGGCCTGCAGGCGCTGGTGTTCGCCGCCCCCTACCTCCTGCCCGATATCGTCATCGTTCTGATGGGGGATAGCTACGATGAGACGCCAGATATACTCCGTGATCTCATTCAATATGATCAGCTTGAAGATCGCGTCAAGCTGCTTCCAGCGGTTCCCTATGCCGAATTGCTGGATTGGACCTCCTCGGCTGACCTGGGACTACTGCTGTTGCCGCCCCACCACTCGTTGAGCATTCGCTTCTGCCTGCCCAACAAATTCTTTGAATACCTGGCGGCGGGCCTGCCGATCCTCTCATCGCGCCTACCTGCTATCACCGAGATGATTCACCAATACCACGTCGGACATGTCCTTGATGATCTCTCTCCTCTCAAGATAGCCCGGGCTATCAACACTCTGGTATCCGATTGCGACCGCTGGCAGACCCTGCACGATAACGCCCTGGTCGCCGTTGCCCAGGGCCTTACCTGGGAGGAGGAATCCAAAAAACTGATCGACCTGTACCAGCATATCGGTCTCAAGCACACCGGGGTCTACTTCCCACTGCCCTCGCCCGTGCGACCTGATAGCTAGATATACTATAATCAGCTAAATGTAGATAATAATTTGAAATATATATAGGTCAGGTCGCTTAATGACTATACACGAAGAACAGGTGACGGAGCGCCTATGCCTGCTGGCGCCCGGTCAACTGGCATGGCTGAATGAAGAGTTGCCCCCTCTGGGTCCACAGGATGTGCTGGTGCGCACCAGCGCGACGGCCATCAGTATCGGCAGCGAGTTGCCTGTATATCGTGGGGACGCGCGCACGAGCGACGCGTTCCAATACCCACGGAAGATGGGCTATGAGAGTGTCGGCGCAGTGGTGGCGCGCGGAGACGCGGTGCGGCGTGTACGGCCGGGCGAGCGCGTCGTGTGCTTCTATGGTCAGCAGACCTACGCGGTCGTGCCGCAGGATCGTCTCATCGTGGTCCCGCAGGGGATCTCGGATGCGCTGGCCATCCTGAGTATCCTGACCTGCGACGCCGCCAAAGGCGTGCGCAAACTCGCACCCAGGCCCGAGGAGACCGCCCTGATTACAGGCGCGGGCGCGATTGGCCTGCTGACGCTCTTCATTCTGCGCGCCTATGGTGTGTCTCAGATAGATGTCGTCGAGCTCGTGCCCGAAAGGCATTCCCTGGCTCGTCTGCTCGGTGCCCGGCATGTCTGGCGGCCACAGGACATGCCAGCTGAAACCTCCGCATATCCTGTCGCCTTCGAGTGCTCCAGCCGCGATCAGGCCTTCGCGCTCCTGCAGCAAAAAGTACAACCGCAGGGACGCATCTGCGTCACTGCCGATGGCAACGTCGAGCCACTGACGCTCACACCAGAGTTCCACGAAAAGGAACTGCAGATCGTCGGATCAAGCGACGGCTGGGATTACCAGCAGCACGCGGCCTGGTATTTTCACATCTTGCAGCAGCATCCCACCGGCCTGGAGAATCTGTTTGAGGTGCGTATAACGCGCCACGAGCTTATCTCGACGTTTGAACGGCTGGCCGCAGGCGTTATCCATCCCGTGAAAGTGCTCATTTCGTACATACCCTCCGGAGTGCCGTAGGTGCTGGGCTTGTCCCAGCTTTGCCGCGCAGCGGCCCATACCCGGGCGCGTACGTTCCACCAACGATGCCATCTACCTAACCAAAGCTGCTTTTTTTAAAGGGGAGAAGAATATGAATGCTTCATCTTTTAACCATCTGATTCTGACTTATGTTGAAGGTTGGAAAGCAGGTGATCGCGATCAGATCCTGGGCACGCTCGATCCAGCGTGTGTGGTCATAGAATCATACGGTCCCGCCTATAGAGGCACGGACATGGTTGGTCGCTGGATCGATTCCTGGTTTGCTCCGGGCAACATCGTCAATCGCTGGGATATCACCTCTTTTTTTGAGGGCGACGATTTTTGCTGCTTTGAGTGGACTTTTGAATGCACATATGATGGACACCGTTCTGGCTTTGAGGGAGCATCGATCGCTTGCTTTAACAACGAAAAGATCGTCTATCTGCGTGAATATGCCATGACTGCTCCACGCTACGAGTGGGATGGGTGACTTTCGCCTGAGGCGTAAATAGATTGACAATACAGGTTCTGCTTTGTTATCATTGATACTAACAATAAAAACATAAAGACACTGAACGAGCGGAGTAGAGAGAAACGATTCGCCAGAGAGTGGAGGTCACCGGGTGCGAGCCTCCTTCGTGTACGCCTCTTGAACGTGGCTCGGAAGTCGAGTATCTGAACTGATCTGCCGCAAGGTGGTCAGCGTTAAGATGCTCCGGGGATGCCCGTTAGCGCTGTTTGAGGATAACCGACTATGGCCAGGTTGGGCGCGTCGGTTGTCAAAACAAGGTGGTACCACGAGTTGCGTTGCCCTCGTCCTTGAGATGTGGCAACGTTTTTTGTTAGTACAATAAAGGAGTACTACCATATGTTGCCCAACCGTTATCATTTCCGCGAGGCTGAGCCCCGCCTGGCGCGCCTGTGGGCGGATGCCAATACCTACGCCTTTGATCCAGCTGGATCGGGTCCCATCTATACCATCGATACGCCTCCTCCGACCGTTTCGGGGACCCTGCACATCGGACACTGCTTTTCTTATACCCAGACTGACGTTATCGCACGCTTCCAGCGCATGCGCGGCCGCCGCGTCCTCTATCCCATGGGTTTTGACGATAATGGCTTGCCCACCGAGCGTTTTGTTGAGAAGACGATCAAGCGTAAGGCGACCGAGATGGATCGCGCTGAGTTCCTGGCGCAGTGCCGGAGCCTGACGCAGGAGACCGAGGATGGCTTTGAGTCGCTGCTGCGCCGCCTGAGCCTGAGCGTCGACTGGGACTATCGCTACTCGACCCTGTCGCCCGAGGCGCAGCGTACCTCGCAGGCTTCGTTCATCCAGCTCTACCAGGCCGGTCGCGCCTATGATCAGGTCGCGCCAACGCTCTGGTGCCCCGATTGTCGGACGGCCATCGCGCAGGCTGAGCAGGATGATCAGATGCTGCCAACGCTGTTTACGACCTTCGCCTTTCATCTGCCAGACGGACAGGCGCTGCCGATCGCCACGACGCGTCCTGAGCTCCTGGCCGCCTGCGTCGCTATCTTCGTCCATCCACAGGATCAACGCTACGCGTCCTTGCTGGGATTAACAGCGCGCATCGCCAGCAAGGCCTTCTCACAGCAAGAGACGATCGAGGTCCCTATCCTGGCCGATGAGCTGGTCGATCCCGCCAAAGGGAGCGGCGCGGTCATGTGCTGTACCTTTGGTGACTCGACCGATGTTCGCTGGTGGCGCACCCATCAGCTGCCACTGCGGGCGGCCATCGATCGCGCCGGACGCATGACAGCCCTGGCCGGTCCGCTGGCAGGATTACCCACGGCGGCCGCGCGCAAGCTTATCTTACAGAACCTGGCCGAGCAGGGCCTGATCTTGCACCAGGAGACGATCGAGCATACCATTGGCGTCCACGAGCGCTGCGGCACTCCGGTCGAGTACCTGCAGACGCGGCAGTGGTTCATTCGCGTCCTGGATCAGAAGGAGCGCCTGATCGAGATCGGCCGCCAGATTCGCTGGAATCCTGAATATATGCGCATCCGTTACGAGCACTGGGTTGAGAACCTGCAGTGGGACTGGTGCATCTCGCGCCAGCGCTTCCTGGGTGTCCCCTTCCCGGCCTGGACCTGTCGTGCCTGCGGGGAACTGCTGCTGGCCGAGCAGGATGAACTGCCAATCGATCCTCGCCAGACCAATCCCGGACGCGCCTGCCGCTGCGGCGCCATGGACTTTGAGCCCGAGATGGATGTCATGGATACCTGGGCTACCTCGTCGTGCACGCCGCTGCTCATCGGACGCTGGCTGGACGACCCCGCCTGGTTCCGGCAGCATTTTCCGGCCAGCCTGCGCGCGCAGGCACATGATATCATTCGCACCTGGGCCTTCTATACTATCGTCAAGGCGCTCTACCACTGCGACGCGGTCCCCTGGAAGGAGATTATGCTCTCCGGCCATGGTCTGTCGAGCGAGCGCACCAAGGTCTCGAAGTCCAAGGGCAATGGCTCGCTCGACCCGACGACGGTCATTGAGCAGGAATCGGCCGACGCCTTGCGCTACTGGGCCACCTCGGTCAAGCCGGGACAGGACACGCCGTTCAGCCCCGAGTCGATCGCCAACGGTCGCCGCCTGGTCACCAAGCTGTGGAACGCCTGTCGCTTCGCCGAGGGCCGCCTGCACGACCTGGACGCCTCCACGCTTTCTACCATACCGGCGGGGATGCTGCCGACCGATCACTGGCTGCTCGCGCGCCTGGCGCAGACCATCACCTTCGCCACCCGCGAGCTTGAACAGGGCGACTACGCCGCCGCGCGCATGGAGGTCGAGCGCTTCTTCTGGTCTGATCTCTGTGATAACTATCTGGAGCTGGTCAAGTCGCGCCTGTATCAAGATGAGGGGGATGGGCGCCGGGCCGCGCAGTGGACGCTCTACCATGCCTTGCTGGGCGTTCTCAAGCTGCTTGCTCCCTACCTGCCCTTCATCACAGAGGAGCTCTACCTGGGACTCTTCCAGTCATGGGACGGTGCCGCCTCGATCCATACCTCCGCCTGGCCCACCGCGCCCGCCGACTGGCTCGATCCGCAGGCCGAACGCGAGGGCCAACTCCTGCTTGAGATCCTGCGCTCGGTCCGCCGCCAGAAGGCCGAGCTCGGCATCTCCGTCGGCGGCCCGCTGGAATCGCTGCGCATTACGACCTCTGCCGCCTCGTTGCCCATGTTGCAGGCCGCCAGTAGTGATCTGCAAAGCGTCACTCGCACCCGGTACATCGAATTTATCGTCGTCTCTGAACCCCATGAGGAGCCATTATCCCAAACTCTAGTTGAGCTTACCCTGCCTCCAATACATTCAATGTAGCGGAAGCCAGGCCTTACGGAACGAGATCGCCGCCGCTGCAGGTGCGCCCCTTGCGGGCGCTTGCCGCGCAGCGGCCTCGTTCCCCGGCGCGCACGTTTCCCCCAACGATGTTTCCTTCCTAACCAGAGGTATCCTGATCCCGCGTGGTGGCGAGCAATGTTTTAAGCCTCTTGCTGAACACGCCTGCATAACTCTTCTGAATCACGTATTTTATCGTCAGTGCCGAGGCTCAATAAGACTCTCAGAGGCTGTTTCAATTGGGGACAAATAACCGCGAGTAAAGGACCAGAATTTGCTTGAATTCATGGTAGATTGAAGGTATTCACAATAAATAGCTCTACATTCTGTATGAGGAGAGAAAAATCAATGGCTACTCGCACGACAACTTCAAAAAATACGATCAATGCTTCAACTGACCGGGTGTGGGCGGCGATCACGCAGCCGGAACTGGTGAAGCAGTGGCAGTATGGCACCGATCTCATCACCGATTGGCACGTGGGGAGCCCGATCATCTTCCACAACGAGTGGGAGGGCAAGGTCTTTGAGCAAAAGGGGACGGTTCTTGAGATCGAGCCAACCAGGCGCGTGAAGTACAGCCTGTTCTTCCTCCATCCAGGAATGGAGGATAGGCCGGAAAACTATTTCACCATGACCTATCGATTAGATGAGATTGGTGATCAGATGACATTGACTATCATTCAAGATGATCCTCGCGAGCAGGCGTCACAGGAGCGGACCGAGTCCCAACAAGCAGCTGAAGAGAGTGAAAACAGCGTCTTGATAGCCCTGAAAAAGCTGGTGGAGGGATAACCGCACACGATATGTCCATAGAGGAATAGCTACATAGTGGACTTTATGTTGACTATGAATATGCAGCAGGTATCGCCTTCTTTTTCATTAGATGCTACAATTGAGGATATAGTTTACAGGTGTTGCATATTATTTTTGTGAGGGTACCGAGCACTATGAAGCTATTTCTTTCTACCGATTTTGAAGGGACCAGCGGGATTGTAGCCTGGGAACAGATCATCGAGGGCAATGCTGAATATGAGCAGGGACGACGCCTGCTGACCAATGAGGTGAACGCGGTGATCGCGGGCGCTCAGGAGGCTGGTGCATCCAGCTTCGTGGTCAATGATGCCCATCATGCCATGCGCAACCTGCATCCCCAGGATCTGGGGGGACGTGCCACGTTGATCACCGGCAAGCATAAGCCCATGTACATGATGGAGGGCCTCGACGAGAGCTTTGACGGCATCTGCTTTGTCAGCTATCATGGTTCGATTGGCGCCGAGCACGCTATCCTTTCGCATACTTATAATCCCGGCGCCATCTGGGAGGTGCGCATTAATGGCGAGATCGTCGGCGAGTCCGGCATCAATGCGCTGGTGGCTGCCCACTACAAGGTCCCGATCATCTTTGTCAGCGGTGATGAGGCGACGGCCAACGAGGCCGCCACCATCGCTCCGCAGGCTGAAAAGATCATCGTCAAGCATTCGCTGGGCCGCTTTGCCGCCTCCCATCTGCATCCCGATGTCGCCTGCGAGATGCTACAGGCGGGCGCCAGGCGCGCCGTCGAGAGTCTCTCAGCCATGCAACTGCCAGGATTTACGCTGCCCGTCACGCTGGAGATCACTTTCCTGGTCGCCGACATGGCCGAGATGGCCTGCTGGATACGCGGCGTCGATCGCGTCGCGCCTCGCACCGTCAAAGTGGTTGGCAGCAATCTGCTCGATCTCTATCGCACCTTCGTCACCATCGTCACCCTGACCCGTTCCCTGGTCGATCGCTAATGAATAGGTTAAGGAACTCCTTTTAGAGATACTTGGATGGATGTCAGGTTATGGATTCATCTGGTTATACGTACGGCTTGAGCGGGAAGTTGCCGCTCAAGCCAGAGTGTCGTCAGACCTGAAATGACGCTCATGATGGCCAGGATTAGCCACGGCAAGGCAGGGGTGATCGCGTATAAGGTGGTAAAGAGGACCGGTACGAGCGCATTGGCGACTCCCCACGAAAACTCATATGTTGCCAGATAGCGCCCACGTCGGTTTGGTCCACCCAGTTCAGCGACCAGGGAGCTTGCTGTGGGAGTATATATCAAGGAGGCCAATGTATGCAGGCCCACGACCAGTAGCAGATAAGGGAAAATCAGGGTGCCAGGTATGCATAATGCCAGTACAAAGAGATTGCATGATATGCACCAGGTCAGGGCGGCGATTCCTATTGTTCTGGTGCGCCGATGCGGCTCCAGAACACGTACTACGAGCGTCTGACAACTGATAGTCAGCAGTGAGCTAAAGATCAGTAACGGGCCTAATATCCATGCGGGTGCGTGAAGGCCCTGGGGAAGATAGATGGGAAGCGCCGTTCCTAACATCAGGGCGCACAAAGGAAAGGTGGTATTGCTGATCAAAAGGATGAGAAATACACGATCTTTCAAAACGGTTTCCGATCTCGCTTGCTTTGCCTGTTTGGTTTTCTTATATCTAGGATTTACCAGACGTAACAAGAGACCCCCAGCCGCCAGGTAACATAGTGCACTGAATGCTATCAGGAGACGATAGATATCTGGATCCTTCGTTGTCAGGACAAGGCCTACGAGGAAACTTCCTATTGCTATCCCCACACTGCGGATAGCTCCTGAGAGGCCATACCAACGATCCCGTTGCGTTGGGACCGCAATTTCGACGATGAGTACCGTGTGCGCAGCGTAAAACATTCTGGCGCCACCTGTAACCAGTAAGGCCATCGTAAAGAGGCTGGGAATGGTATGAACGAAGAGGTAGCCAGACAAACCAAGGCATTGAATGAACTGGCTGCTAGCCACGATGTTGCGCGCCCCCAATCGATCCACAAGACTTCCCGTGAGCAAGGTTAACGGAAGCGTACAGATAGTCGCAATGGTCAGGGTCAGGCCAATAGCTGGTAAAGAAAAGCCGCTGGTAATTTGAAAATAGAGGATGGAAAGAGGAAGATACATCCCTGATCCCAGCGCATCGATAATCAAGACAAGCAGGAAGCCATGTGCCCCTTGTGTTTCTGGAAAGCCGAACCGTGTTTTCCATCGATCCATGTTTTTTCTCCTGAAAAACAAAAAAGGGGAGCAGGCGGCGTACCCTTGTGGGGTCGCTCGCCTGCTCCCTTCTCTAAATAAAAAAAGTTGCTTTGCGAGTGTCTTTACTAATCTGGCTGTGCAGTATCCTTGCTGGCCATGCGGTTTTTACAAGCAGAGAGGTAAGGGGAGGGACAATGCTTGTCGTATGGACATCGCACGAGATACTGACTTCTATTGTATTAATATGATAACATTTCAGGCGTGGAAACGTCTACCATCTGCCGCTATTTAAATAGCGTAAAAGCGCATACACTGTACAATAATGGTATATTGTTTTCTTAAAGGCCAATTTGAGGAGGAAGAGGATGATGACACTCGATGAATTGCCCCAGTTGCTGAAGCGTCTGGATCAAAACGCCGAGCAGGTTTCCGGCCGAGTCTATCGCCAGGCTCTCGTATTGCTGAAACCGTATGGGCTGACGGTCTACTATGACGAGAGGTTGCGGACCCACGTCGTTATACTGCGAGAAAAATTTCTGTTCGCCAATACAGATTTCGATATCAATTCGGACGACCGCGATAATCTCTTATAGTACAATACAATTTTCATGAACACTGGATGCCCGGTGGTTTTACGCCGCTCTGTCTCGGCATTTCCTAGTACAAAAGCACCATAATACCAGGTAAATACCAATTTATTGTATTCTTTTAGTTATGATGCAGAGACAAGATGAGCGTTGTGTGTCGTCGGCGACATGAAAGATGGGATTGTCAGCATGAACCTGCAGAATCTACGGGTCTTCTTGAAGGTTGCGGAGCTGGAGCATATTACGCGGGCCGCCGAGGAACTGCACCTGACGCAGCCCGCCGTGACCAAGATCATTCAGAGCCTGGAGCAGGAGGCTCACCTGGAACTGGTGGAGCGCCAGGGCCGCCGCATCGTGCTGACCCATGCCGGCCGCGTGCTGCAGTCCTATGCGCGCCGGATGTTTTCACTTGAGCGTGAGATGGATGATGCGCTGGCCGCCTTGCGCGATGTCCACCGGGGCGAGATCAAGCTGGCCGCCAATACGACGGCGGGCGTCTATCTGTTGCCATCGATTGTGGCGCGCTTCCGCTCGCTCTATCCACAGATCACGTTGAACATTTCTATTTTAAATTCACAGGAGATCATTGAACATATCCTGGATTGGTCGCTGGACTTCGGTATCGTTGAGGGCGAGGTGGAGCATCTGCCCGAGAGCCTGAATGTGCGCTTCTTTACGCGCGACACCCTGATCCTGGTCGTTCCTCCCAATCATCCCTGGTGCGGTCGTGATCAGGTGAGCGCGGCTGAACTGGGGGACCATACGCTGGTGGCGCGCGAGCCCGGTAGCGGCGTGCGCGATATGCTGGAGCGCGAGCTGACCTGCCGCGATATCGCCTTCAAGCCGCTGTTGACGCTCACCGATAATGAAGCGATCAAGCAGATGGTGATGAACGGCGTGGGGGCGGCGGTGGTCTCGTTTCTGACCGTGCAGCGCGAACTGGCCAGCGGCGACCTGGTGCAGATCCCTCTGGCGGATATGGAATTACAGCCTGAATTGAGCTTTATCCAGCGGCCGGAGAAGCAGCTCTCGCGGGCGGCCCAGGCCTTTTTCTCGTTCCTGTTTCCCTTGAGCGCCCGTCCATCCTGAAGCTGGCGCTCAACACCTGTCTTTTGATTGTATGTGTAGGCATCATGGCTATCTTGCAGCCACCGTCCTACGATAGGAGCACCAATATTTATGGAATTTTATGCACTGATTGAAGAGTGGCCTGGAGAGTGTATTATCTCTTTCCGTACGTTGCCCGGCTGTTTTTCGAAAGCATCCGCTCCCCAGCAAGCTATTCAGCAGGCTCCACAGGTGGTTGCGGATTATCTGCGCTGGCTCAAGAAGAACGATATCTTCTTTTTTGAAGACGAGATCACCTCGGTGAATGTGATGCCTAAAGAGTATCTGCGTGGTGTTAAGGCGGGGGTGCTGTTCGAGGCCGATCGGCCCGCTCCGACCGATCAGGAAATTGATAATGCTTTGAACGTGGCGGCCACCGCGCGGGCGCAGCTGATTGATCTCTACGATGCTGCACCCCTTGAGCAACGGGGAGTCACGCTTGCCCCTGGCACGTGGTCGTTGACGCAGCAGCTGCAGCACGTCAGACATCTGGAGTCGTACTATATCGCTTGCTTAAACGAGCAACTGCCGCCACCACCACCTCCTGTTGATGAAGCGGATCTGCTCAGGACCTTTGTGGAGAATGCGATGGATTATGAGACGCTGTTGCGCCAGCTGACGCCCGAGCAGCGCGCGCGTGTCTACGTCCACAATGGCGAGGAGTGGACGGCGGCCAAGGTGCTGCGCCGCATGACACAGCATCTGCGCGAGCACTATCCCGCTATGCAGGAACTGGCGCGCCAGCTTGGCTCTCATGCGTAGCTGGCCTGGGGGCGCTGACGCCCCCAATCTTTTTAAATAGAGAGTGTTGTGCAAAAATGTGCTTAAGTCGTGCATCCGCATGACTTAAGCACATTTTTGCACAACACTCTCTATTTAACTTTTGAGCGCCGTAGGCGCGTAGAGTCATTGCCGAAGGCACGCCATGCTGGGGACTGGCGCGGTAGTGCCGCGGCACTACCGCGCCAGTCCCCAGCGCTTGCGCACCATGCGTTCGAAGGGACCAAAGATCAGGCTGTCGATGGCGACGCCGAGGATGATAATGACGAGCATGATGGCGAAGAGCTGACCGACATCCCCGAAATCGCGTCCGCTTTCGAGCAGGGCGCCCAGGCTGACGGTGGTGTAGAGCAGTTCGGCCGCCATCAGCGAGCGCCAGGCGAAGGTCCAGCCTTGCTTGAGTCCCGTGAGGATCGAGGGGAGGGCGGCGGGTAGGATGACCTGCGTTGCCAGGGCGAAACCTCGCGATCCCATGTTGCGCGCCGCTTTCAGATAGACTGGCGGCGTGTTTTTGATGCCCGCGTCCACGCCCAGAGTGATCGAGAAGAGCGCGCCCATGATGACGACGAAGATCATTGCCTGCTCGTGCAGACCAAACCAGAGCAGGGCCAGCGGGATCCAGCATACGCTCGGGAGCGCTTGCAGACCCAGCACCAGTGAGCCCAGCGTCTCTTCAATATAGCGGTTGCTGCTGATCAGCAGCCCCAGGATCAGTCCCAGTACAAGCGAGAGGCCATAGCCTAGCGCCAGCCGGCGCAGACTGACCAGGATGGCGGTCAGCAAGGAGCCGTCCTGCGCCAGTCCCTTCAGGCTGTCCAGCACGGTCAGGGGTCCCGGGAAGAGATAGTCCTTCCAGATGTGGGAGACGGCCAGCCCCTGCCAGAGCAGCAGGAGCAGGGCGAAGAAGGCCAGCTGCCGCAGCAGCTTGCCGAGCCACTTGAGATTGGCGCTGCGCTTCTTGTCGACACTAATGGATGAGGCTGCCAAATTCGTCCTCCTGTTCTTGCTTCTGCATTTCGCCGCGCAGGACCTCCAGGATCTCGGCGGCCTGATCGACCAGCTGGTAATCTTCCAGGCTGCGTGGCCGTGGCAGCTCGATGGGGAAGTCACGGATAATGCGTCCCGGGCGCGGCGCGAAGACGATTACCCGGTCCCCCAGCGCGACCGCCTCGCGCACATTGTGCGTGACAAACAGGACCGTCTTACGGGTCTCGCGCCAGATGGTTTCAACCTGGGCGTGGAGCTTGTCGCGCGTGAAGGCGTCCAGAGCGCCAAAGGGCTCGTCCATCAACAGGATCTCTGGATCGATGGCCAGCGCGCGGGCGATGGCGGCGCGTTGACGCATGCCACCGGAGAGCTGGTGCGGATAGCTGTGCTCAAATCCGCTGAGACCAACCATGTTGAGATAGTGCCGGGCAACCTCCGCGCGCTGCCTGCGGGGCATGCGCGCCTGGCGTAGCCCAAACTCGACATTCTGCTGCACATTGAGCCAGGGAAAGAGGGCCGCCTCCTGGAAGAGCAGAATGCGATCGGTGCCGGTCCCCCGAATCTCCTTATCGTTGGCGAAGATGGTCCCACTGTTCGCCTGCTCAAGGCCGGCGATGATGTTGAGTAAGGTGGACTTGCCGCAGCCGCTGGGTCCTAGAAAGCAGACGAACTCGCCCGGCTGTATGGCAAGATCAACAGGGCGCAGCGCCTCCACCACCCGTTCGCCGTCCACGAACGTCTTGCTCACACCTGAAATGCGTAATGAATTGCCGCCAGCCAGTGGGGACGCTTCGTCCCTACTGCTAGTTGCGATCGAACTTTGTATATGGACTATTGATTGGCTCATGCGGTCTTGATCTCCTTATGAGGCGCTAACTTTCTGTAGTCCCTTGCTGCTGAGTACATTGTTCAATGGATCGAGGGAGAAGATTCCGGTGAGATCGGGTTTGCGATGGCCCAGGAAGCCCAGGGCATAGGCGTTGTCCGCGGACTTAAACAGGGTCGAGGCCAGCGGATCATAGGTGATGTCCAGCCGCTTGAACGAGCCGTCAAGCGCCGAGTTGGACAGGGCCTTGCCGGTTAGCTTCTTCAACTGCTCGTTGGCGACCTTTTCGGCCTCGGGCAGGTTGCTATTGATGTATTGCACCGTCTCTACATGGGCCTGCAAGAATTTCTGGACGATGTCGGGATGCTGATCCAGGAAGTCTTTGCGTACGACGACCAGGGTGGTGATGAACTTGTTGTTGGGCCAGGTGCTGCGCTCGTCGACAAAGATGCTTCCCTGCGCCTCGTTGACCAGGCGCGAGGCCCATGGCTCGGGAACCCAGGCGCCGTCGATCTGCCCCTGCTTGAACTCGTTGAGGATGTTGGCGTTGTCGGTGGGCAGGATCTGTACGTCGCCGCCGTCATCCGTCGATTTCAGATTGTTGACCTGCAGATAGTGGCGCAGCGCGATGTCCTGCGTGCCGCCCTTCTGTGGCGTCGCCAGCTTCTTGCCGTGGAGATCCTGCGCGGTCCTGATGTTGGCGCCCGGACGGACGATGAATGACGCGCCACCGCTCGACGCACCGGCGACGATGCGCAGGGCGTCGCCATGGGTCTTGACATAGGTATTGATGGCCGGATTGGGGCCGACGTAGCCGATATCGATGTCGCCTGCACTCAACGCCTCCATCTCGGCAGGACCAGCGTTAAAGGTTTTGGATGCATCCAGGGTATTTTTGCCGAGCACCTTCGCGAACGTTCCGCGTGCTACCCCGACCAGGGCGACGGCATGTGTGATGTTGGGGAAATATCCCAGGTGTACAGTCACAGGTGAGCTTCCCCCGTCATTCGGCGAGGCCGCCGCGTTACTGTCGCTCCCACAGGCCGCCAGTGCCAGTGCTAAGAGTAACAGTAACGCCGGTATGCTCTGGAAGCGATGAGATGATGCCTTCATAAAAAATAACCGCTCCTTCATCCCTCATTCAGAATATGTCCGATGCGCAAAATCATTGCCTGCTGCGTGCCCCGAGTTTTCGATGTGCGGTGCACAATTATATTTTTATGTTGTGGTGATGTTGCCAATGATGCGCATTGCGCATCATTGGCAACATCACCACAACATAAAAACCAGTGCGGCTGCGCACGCGGACGCCTGTGCGGGGACGCGCACGTCCCCTATGAGACAAAAATTTAAATGTAACAGCGATTACATTTGTGGGCATCATTGGTCACAAACATCAATAAATCTGAAACCATGGTTACGATATTGTTTAGAGCTTACATAAGTTCAAATCAGAAGTCAATTGTTTTTGTTGATTTTCTTGATGAAGTTAGTCATCAATAGGAACTTTGACCATGAGCGCTATCCTTTCCATGTACCTTTTACTCATAAAAAAAGGTTATTGTTTTGATATGCTGTGGTTATGGATATGTGTAGGTGCGCCCCTTGCGGGCAATACGTTCAATTTAGCAACATCGGAAACGAAGATCGTAGGTGCGCCCCTTGCGGGCGCTTGCCGCGAAGCGGCCCCGTACCAGGGTGCGCACGTTCCACCAACGATACCATCTTCCCCTTCAAAGGGGTGCCTAGTAGTGGGCGTGGATCTTGCGTATGGGACAGCCCAGCATAGGCTGTATGAGGGGCTGCAGGCGTTCCGCCAGGCCGCGTTCCGGTGCGCGTATCTCGATCACAAAGCGGGCGAATCCTACCGGCCACATATAGTGCAGATTGTTGAGCGACACCATGGTAGCGCAGCAAGGCATCGTGACGTTGAGATTGAGGAAATGGCTGCTGGCGTACGCGTGGTCCATCATCGCGCTCCACCACTCGCACGAGACCGGCGCTTCGCACGCCGGACACTGGATGAGCTCCAGATTGTTGCCAGCATCGATAAATGCGACTTCTTCGCTCAGTTTAACCTGAATTTCCTTCTCAGGCAGGAAAGAGGCGAGCAGGCTCTTGACCTGGTATTGAGCAACCTGAGATGGGACATATTGTGGATCAATCGGGATCAAACGCAGAAAATTCTCGGACATCTATTTTTCCTCCCCACATCTACTTTTTTATCTAAAAGACAACCCATATTGTTCATCACTATGTCAGATTTGCATCGTACCGGGACCGGGGTACATGAGCGCCCCCGCACGGGCGTCCGCTGCGCGGCCGCGCTGTGTTTTTAGGTGGTGGTGCAACAGGTGCGCATTCGCGCACCTGTTGCACCACCACCTAACCATTGTTCTGGATGTTGAGAGCGCGAGACCTCAACCATTGTTCTGGATGTTGAGAGCGCGAGACCTCAACCATTGTTCTGGATGTTGAGAGCGCGAGACCTCAGCATCCTCAGTTGGTGCAGCGGGCGCACCGCGCCCGCTGCACCAACTCAAAAAAACCAGTGCGGCCGCGCAGCGGACGCCCGTGCGGAGGCGCTTACGTGCCCCGGTAAGTGTGCATAAGGCCGCCAGCCGCCAGCCACCAGCCGCCAGCCGCGGCTAGAAGAGCGTCGGCGTCTCCACCAGCGGACTTAGCTTGCGCGGCGTACCATCATGCTTAAAGAGATAGGGATTGAGCTCACCATCTTCGTTGGTGGGAGTGAGCCCTGCTTCGTCGATAAAGCGGGATGCGACGGCATCGGTGCCGCGATAGCGCAGCAGCGAGCTCAGGAAGAGCTGCTTTTGCGCGCGGGTAAACGCTACGTAGGCCAGGCGCCGTTCCTCGGCCATGCCAGTGATCGAGATCGGCCCATCCTCAGCCATGGTGTAGGAGCGCCGGTGTGGAAAGACCCCTTCGGTCATGCCCATCACGAAGACCACCGGGCTCTCCAGTCCCTTGGATTTATGGATGGTCATCAGGCTGACACAGTCGCGCTTGTTCTTGTTGTTGTCCTCGGCCTGTTCTTTGAGCCGGGCCATGGCCTGCAGGAAGTGCCGAATCGTATGGTGCTTCTGCGCGATCTGGATCAGCTCTTCCAGC
Source organism: Dictyobacter aurantiacus (assembly GCF_003967515.1). Taxonomy (GTDB): domain Bacteria; phylum Chloroflexota; class Ktedonobacteria; order Ktedonobacterales; family Ktedonobacteraceae; genus Dictyobacter; species Dictyobacter aurantiacus. The sequence goes on from NZ_BIFQ01000001.1 coordinate 5,122,374, forward strand.
TCGTCGTAGCGGGCCTCTAGCTTGACCTCTTCGTGATGCGTTGGCGCCTCGGCCTCCTCCTCCGTGTTCTCCCGGTGCTTGCTGTCGTAGTGGCGCAGGTGAACGTCGTAGGCGAACTGGCGAATGTTTTTGATGGCCTCGGCCGGATTGTTATTGGACTTTGACCACAGACGCTTGATCAGCCCCACCAGGTCCTTGACGCCCAGCTGGTGTTCTTTGGCGATGGTATAGGCATGTTCCTCGCAGTACTGCAGCAGGGGACGCCCGCTGGCATGGGCGGCCAGGGTGCCATAGAAGGTGGCGTTAAAGCGGTGCGAGGTCTTGCCGGTGCTGGCGAAGAACTCGCGCGACGGGATGTTGGCGACGACGCGAAACGCTGTATTCTGCTCGCCGCAGTGGACCGGCGTGAAGACGTCGTCCCAGCGCTGCGGATTGGGCGTGTTGCGCGCGGCCTGAAATTCTTGTTGCACCCGAACGCCGTCGATCAGGGCCAGGTAAGCCAGGATGTCGCGTGTGGTCTTGCGCTTGAAGAAGGACGAGCCTCCGGCCGCGCGGTAGGGGATGCGCTTGCGCGCCAGCGCGATTTCCAGCGAGGCAAGATGGTGATTGGTGCGCGAGAGCACGAAGATATCTTTATACGACAGCCCCTCCTGGTGCTCCTTCCAGGTGCGCTGCAGGCGATCGATGCGCTCGGCGATCCCTTCTGCCTCCATCTCCTGGTCTTCGTAGGCGGTGACCCAGACGGGGGCGCCATCAGGCTGCGTTGAGCGCAGCATCTTCTCGAAGCCGGGCGTGATGTCGTTGTGGCTGATCAGCTTGTTGGCGGCCTCCAGGATCTGCGGCGTCGAGCGATAGTTGTGCTCGATGCGATAGATCTTGCCTTTGGGATACATGGTCTTGAAAGAGAGGATCGAGGCCTCGGGACTGGCGCCACGGAACTGGTAGATGGCCTGGTCGGGATCACCAACCACCACCACGTTCTGCTTTGGCGCGGCCAGGTACTGGATCAGCTTATACTGCGAGGGATTGGTATCCTGCGTCTCGTCCACCTGCAGGTAGTGGTAGCGGCCCTGCCAGCTTTTGCGATACTTGGGACTGTTCTCCAGCAGGTTGAGCGGGATGTAGATCAGGTCCGAGAGGTCGTAGAGCTTCTCTTTCTTTTTGGTCTGCTCGTAATTGATGAAGAACTCCTGGTAGCGAGCGGCTAGCTCGACGTCGATGCTCATATCTTTGCGAAAGAAGTCGATGGAGCTGTCAGGCTGAACCATGGCTTCTTTGGCCCGATCGACGGCGGCCAGCGCGTCGGTGATCTCAACATCCCAGTTCATGCCCCGGCTGCGATTGCTGCGCCAGGGCCGAATAATATCTTCAGCTAGCCACTGGCGTGGATCGCCACTGATCAGCTTCTGGTTTAACTGTTGCGGTGTCAGTTCAAGCTTCTCGCGCAGCATCTGGTGTCCCAGGCCGTGGAAGGTCACCACGCGTAGCGGCTTGATCTCTTTTAACGTCATGCCGCGGGCGCGCAGCGCTTTGGAGGCGCGCTTCTCCATCTCGTCGGCGGCGGCACGCGTGAACGTGACACAGAGAATAGACTCAGGTGTGACCCCCTCATCCGCCACCAACCGGACCAGACGTTGTACAAGAATCGACGTTTTGCCGGTCCCTGCCGCCGCAATAAAGGCCGCGGGCCCATCGGTATGGGCGATCGCATCCGCTTGCTGGGGGTTGGCGCTGAACGACGGTGTGGCGCTTATTCGTGTTTTTGTCTTTGGTCTTGTTGCCTGAGAGGACATTCAACAACTCTCTTCTAAAGTAAATTTTTTATGATTTGGCCGAAAAGTTTCGATTTGTACTATAGCAGGTTCAATCACAGAGAACAAGTAAATGCCCTTTTTGGCTGTACATTTGTTCTTATTGTTGTGGGCGCTGCTACCATACTTATCTCCACTACCTTTATTATTCACCTATTGCGCGCCAATCAGGAAACTTCCAGCAAATTTCCTTTGGGATTGATATACGCTGGCAGGTAGTCGCCGCGTCGATAAGGTGCCAGCCCTTTTCTGGAGCCGCTTGAGATCGTATGTGTTTCCCCGGTGGTGGCATCCTTACACTCGGCGATGATCTCGTAGTACCATTTCGGTCCGCCTCCCCACAGCAGGGACCCTCTGCCCGCTGCCGGGAAAAAACCTCCGTTGTCTGGAGGCTCTTGCCACGAACGGATCTGTACAATTTCGGCCATCACCTGCCTTGTGACATCCAGTTTCAAATCTGTTCTCAGTATTTAGTACATGTTTTATGTTGGTGCATCGGGTGCGCATCCGCGCACCCGATGCACCAACATAAAACATGAGTGCGGACGCGCGTGTGGGAGCCCCACGTTTCCTCAGAGTAATGGGCGTAAGACCCATTCTTAGAGATTGGTCAGGGCGTGCTTGAGAAACTGCTGGTAGCTTTCCTCATAAGCCTTGACCTGTTCTGGTTGGGGGCAGACGCTGGTCTCGATGCCGGGCGCTACCGTGGCGGTTGCCGCAGCATCCGGCCAGTGTCCTGCGACTATGCCAGCCAGCAGAGCGGCGCCACGTGCCGAGGCGGAACTGGTGTCGACCAGCTGCAGTTCGCGGTTGAGGATATCGGCTAGCATCTGACGCCAGGCGGGATGTACACTGCCGCCACCGGCGAGGCGCAGGCTGCCGCCCTCCTGCACGCCCGGCAGCGCTTCAAGCGCCTGACGGATGCCTGAGGCCACGCCTTCGAGGGCGGCGTGCAGCAGGTGGGGACGCTGGTGGTGCAGGCGCAGATGCAGGAAGGCGCCGCCGTGATGGTTCGCCGGCTGGTGGGGCCTCTCCCGGGTGAGATCGGGCAGGAAGACCAGTCCCTCTGATCCCGCTATCACACTATCCGCGCTGGCATACATCTCTTCCCAGCTGGCATTGAGCGTCTGCCTGACCCAGTCCAGGACCAGTCCGGCGTTCTGGATGGCCGCCATGCTATACCAGTTGGCCCCATCAGCCGCCCGGTAGAGGTGGGTGCGCAGGCTCTCGTCAGGCTGGAAGTGGTTTTGTAGCTGGATGATCTGCGCGCCCGTACCGAGGGTGAGCTGAATGACGCCGGGCGTGAGTAGACCAGTTCCCAGGGCCGCCGCCGCCGTGTCGGCCGCTCCAGTGGCGATCGGCAGTCCAGCTGGCAGCCCAAGTTCGTCAGCCGCCCGTTGCGTCAGGACGCCCGCCTGTGCGGCCGCAGGAATAATCGAGGGGAAGAGCTCGCGCCTCAATCCGAGTTCCGCGATCACCTCTTCATCCCAGCAATTGTGGACCAGATCATAGAGCAGGGTGCCCGAAGCATCGCTGGGATCGGCGGCTGCCCGGCCGGTCAGCTGCCAGCGCAGCCAGTCCTTGGGCTGCAGAGCCCAGCGCATCGCCTGGTAGTGCTCGTTTTCATGTCGGGCCAGCCAGCACAGTAGCGGGCCCGCCATCCCCGGCAAGAGCGGATTGGCCAGGCGACGACTGCTATCGCCGCTGAGCTGGAAGTAGTGGTAGAGCTCAGCTTCGGCCCGCGTATCCGCCCACAACATGGCGGCCCGCACCGCTCGTCCCTGCTCATCGGTAGGCACTACACCATGCATTTGACCCGCCAGTCCCAGCGCCTTTATGCTGACCTGTGGAACCTTCTCGCGTACCTCGTGCACCGCCTCAACCGTGGCCCGCCACCAGTCTTCCGGATCGCTCTCCGCCCACCCGCTGTGAGGAGAGCGCACCTCATAATCCCTCTTGCTGGTGCCCAGCGTCTGCCCCTGCTCATCCAGCATCAGCGCCTTCACCGAGCTTGTCCCCAGATCGATCCCTAAAAATGCCATTGCTCTTCCTTCCTCCTCCTGGCGTTACGTTGAAAATATTGGGCTCTCTACAACGTTTTGTAGCATTTCCTACATCAATTAATTATAATATAGATATGCACATCAATAATTAAAAACGTTGAATATATCACAATATGTTTTCTGGTTGTCCCGGTCATTATCAATGGCCTCTATCTTATATATACATTCGCGAAAGGAAAAAGCGGAATGCAAGATCGGCATGCTCCCCAGATGGACGCGATGCTTGACGTGGTGGCGACCCAACCGGGTGCGACCACCACTGAACTGCGTGAGCAGGTGCGCGCCTATGCCGAGCGCCTGAGCCTGGATGCCTCAGCTCCCGCACAGGATGTGCCGTCGGACCTCGTTGCCTACGTGCGTAAGGTTGCCCTGCACGCCTATAAGGTGCAGGATGAGGATATTTTGACTTTGTGGCAGGCCGGCTATTCTCAGGATGCGCTGTTTGAGATTACGCTGAGCGTGGCCATGGGGACCGCCCGAGCGCGCCTGGCGCGTGGCTTGCAAGCCTTGAAGGAGGCAACTGAATGAGACTGCCTTGCCTTGATGAATGCCTGCGTGGCGAGAACGTATCTGACATTCAACGCGTGCTCACCTACCGATCAGATTTCTTCGGCCTCCCTATGTCTATGCTCTCCCAGGAAGTCTTGCGCGGCCCCTCCGAGTGGCTGGTGGGCGAGCGCGAGCTCTTTGCCGCCTTTACCTCCTCGCTCAACCACTGCCCCTTTTGACTTGGCTCCCACGGCGCAGTTGCGTCGACAGCCCTGGATGCCGAACTGGTCAACGCCGTAATCGCGGATTGGCGTACCGCACCCATCAACGAGAAATTGCGCGCCATGCTGGAATTCCTGGAAAAATACACCCTGCGCCCGTCCGAGATCGTTCCCCAGGACATGCAACGCCTGCTGGAGATCGGTATTAGTGAGCAGGCCATCCAGGACGCACTCTATGCCAGCGCTATCTTCCAGATCATGAATCGTCTGGCCGACAGCTTCGATGTCGCCGTTCCACCTCCCGAAGCGTTCGCCCGCACAGCCGCCGCCCGGCTCGAACGCGGCTACTATCAATCCTGAACCATTACCGCTGTTCATTTAGTTCGCAGTAGCCATCTACCTGTACCATATCCGCAGATAGATGGCTATTCTGTGACGAGGTATATCTATCGCATGTCGATAGATAGTTGGTAAAAAATAAGGTCTATTAGTCATATTTTCTATTATAATATTTTATATGGCATGCAGAATGTGTACAATAGTAGAAACGAGTAAAGCACTTATTTTATGAGAACATAATTTTTGGTAGGAGAATATTGTATGTATGGCCAGCATATAGCTGTAGTGCCTGTAACTGATGAGCACATACCCGCGATTGTGGAGCTAGTGCGTGCACAGGAGCGTCGCTGGTACAGCCTGGATCCTCGATTACGTAATGTGCGCTCGGCTGAACAGGTGATGGAGATGCTCCAGCTGCATCGGCGACAGCAGCTGCCGCCTGTGGCCGCGCTGGATGAGCAGGGCCGGGTCTGCGGATATGTCCATCCCAAGATCTGGCAACTGCATCCCAAAGATGGGTTGAGGGCCTTTTTCACGGCGCGCAATGGTCTGGCAAAGTCGCTGACGCTGCCCGATCCGGCTGACCCCAACGCTTTTCGCGTGGCGGGCGCCCTTTTTGCTACGCTGTCGCGCCTGTGGAGCGAGCAGCAGGTATACGGCGAGATGATCCGCTGGCCCTGTTGTGATCCCTGGCTCTCGTCATTGGTACGCAAGCAAGGTTTCCTGCTTGATAGCGATCTGGCCTATCAGGCGGCCCCGGTCGCGCTGGCGTCTTGCCCTTTCCCTGACGATATCTATGCTCGCCTGGCCCGTCCCGAGGATGAGGAGGCGCTGGTCGCTTTATTTACCGAGGAGCTCCTGTTTCATGAGCCCTATACACCGTTTGTGCGCATGAGCTCTTCTGTGGAGCGCGCCTTCCGCGATCGCCTGGACCTGCTGTGGTCGGGGAAGAGCGTTGAGGAGGGGGCGCCGCTGGTCGTGGTGATCGAACGGGGTGCACAAATAGTGGCGATGTCTGAAAGCGATCTGTATATAATTGAAGCCGAGGACGATGGAGAGCCGTATTTTATGCCTCGTGGCCGCTATGGACATATTAATAACGTGGGAGTACAGCAGGCTTTTCGCGGTCAGGGTATTGGGCGCCTGCTGGTCCAGGCCAGCTTTGAAGAGCTTGCCCATCTGCGCTTAGATGGCTATCTTTTATGGTTCAATCCCGCCAATCCTCTCTCCAGCCAGTTCTGGCCGCGTATGGGATTCAGCCCGCTCTGGCGTACCTATCAGCGCCATTATTCTGAGCGCGGGGGGGTGCTGTTCTGATCAATCACTAGCTTTCCTTCTGCACGAGCTGCAGCTTGCTGTGATCGCCCTCCTGGACGATGGTAAGCCTGGCGAAGTCGGCATGGGAGGATGGCGCGTTGGCATGCTGGATGCCGCCATAAATAGTTTCGCTGCCACGCAGGATGAGGTGCAGGGTACAGTTGCAGGAGGGGTCCTGCGCGGCGGGGCACGTCTCCAGCAACTGGCGGATCGTCTGCATGCTTGTCAGGTCCAGCACATACCACCAGTACATGTCCCAATCTTCATCTTCCCAGTAGTTCCAGCAATCATGTGAGTATTTCTGGAGTATGCCGCTGCCGCACTGCTGGCAGGCCAGCAAGAGCGTACTGGCATAGGCGAAATTATGCCCGCTTGCTTCGTGCGGGATGCCAGCGTCCCTGACATGCATCAAGAGCTCCAGCCCGCTGGCCTGGCAGACCAGGCATGAAGTGATCGCCGCCATCTGTTCGCGTTTCCTCTCTTTGCGCTAGCTAACCACCCCCATCGTACCTGCATATGCGCATAAACATGCATCTGTATACTAGACAATGAAATGTCGCAGAATTTAAAATCGCTCTGCGCTTTCGCACCTGCAGTGCTTACGAGTTCATTTTGTGTTGATGCGGCAGGGGCGCTCATATTCCACCGCTCTATTTTATGTTGATGCGGCAGGGGCGCTCATATTCCACCGCTCTATTTTATGTTGGTGTGACAGGGGCGCTCATATTCCACCGCTCTATTTTATGTTGGTGTGACAGGGGCGCACTCGCGCCCCTGTCACACCAACATAAAAAAACGAGTGCGGCCGCGCAGCGGACGCGCGTGCGGGGGCACGCATGCCCCCATAAAAAGTGTGTCTGACACACTCCCACTGTAACAAATCAGCAATTCAGGACGTTGAAGCAATGTACGTAGTCGCCTGTGTCCTTTTTTGTTCTCTCATCCTTGCATATGAGCAGCCCACGCCGGGCCAGCTACATAATAATAAGGAGCCTTTTCTAATGAGCCACCTGTTTGTTCTTGAGTTTAACGACGAGGCATCTGCCCAGCAAGTGGTCGATACCTTAAAGCAGTTACAGCAGCAGCAACTGATCAAGCTTGATGATGCCGCTATCTATACTAAGGAGCCCGATGGCAAGCCCAGGATCCGACAGCTGCATAACCTGGTGGGCGCTGGCGCGATGGGCGGCGCTTTTTGGGGCCTGCTGGTTGGCTTGCTGTTCCTGTCGCCTCTGCTGGGGGCCGCGGTCGGAGCAAGCGCGGGCGCGCTGGCCGGGAAATTCACGGATATCGGGATCGACGATAAGTTTATTAAGGAGATTGGCGATACCGTTCAGCCGGGCCAGAGTGCCCTCTTCTTGCTGACCAGCAATGCGGTCGCCGACAAAGTGGTGCCCGCGCTGAAGAATTTCCAGTTCAAGCTGTTGCGTACCTCGCTCTCCAACGAGAACGAACAGAAGCTGCGCGACATGATCAGCTCTACTACCACAACCGCCTGATCGCTGCGTCGAGCCGCCCCCAGGAGTAGCCAGGGACGAGCAGCACAGCCTCGGCGATGTTTCGAGCGCGCACAGGCCGGGCTGACAGGAATGTATACACGTTCCTGTCAGCCCGGCCTTTTCTTTTCTGGCATCTGCACTTTCCGCTTTGGACCGGCATAACGGTATCGTAATGCTGGGGAGTCGAACGGGTTTTGAAGGAGGTTGCAGATGCCTTTAATTATCCCATGTACCGAGCGCTTTGTGCACGCCCTGGAGGGGCTTAACCCTACCGAACGTTCCATTGTGGTCAGGAAGATACGCCTTTTTGTGACTAATCCCTATAGTAAGTCTCTCAAAGTCCACCGCTATATGGCCCTGGACAATGTATGGGAATTCTATGTTGATCGGCGCATGCGCGTGCTCTTTGAGCGGCTGGAGGGCCAACCCCACCTGAGCGACGTTGGCTTCCATGCTATTTTAGATAAGGCCTGTCGTTATCGTTATACACTCTATACCCACGCGTTGCATGTAGAAGAAAATAAGTATCATTACTCGACCAGGCATGAATAGGGCTGGCCCGTGACCGTGGTCGGTGTGTTGTGGTTATGGGTGCGCCCGTGCTGGCACCTGTGTGCGTGCCGACATAGATGTCTCGCGGTACAATAGGATTGCTGGTTGCTGGTGAGTGGGAAGACAAAGGTGTTCTTTTTTCATAGTTTTTTCAATGTTCAGCATATACAATAGAGAGGTCTATTCGGTATATATTGCATATAGATGTAGTGAAGGGGCGGCATGTTTAGAAATTTACACGCGATCGAGATCGCGGAGGGCGCGCTGCTCGCTGATATCGCGGTGGCCTTTCAATTTATGGTCGCCTTTCTGCCGGTTGGCGCGGGCTTCTTCGTGTTCCTCAATATGGTCGTTTTCACGGTCCTGGTGCTGCGGCGCGGCCTGTATGTCGCGCTGATGGGCATCGTGACCGCTATCTGCCTGCTCTGCATTCTCATCGGCCCTCATGGCGCTACCTCACTGGTCACGGAAGGGCTGGCCGGCCTCTTTCTGGGTCTGACGATGAAGTATCGCCTGCCCCATCTGCTGGTCATCTTTCTGGGAGCGCTCGGCGGATCTACCTACTTATTCGTACTGATTATTACTGTGGCCTGGCTAACGGGTGTCCCATTTGATACCTATATTCGCAGCATGCACCACGCCTATAATACGGTCATTCCCATTCTGGCATTGATCGCGCAGCACGTATGGTTGGGAACATTCTGGCGGCAGCAGCTCTATCCACTGATCGCGGCGCTGGCCCAATGGGGCTTTGCCCACTGGATGATCATGTTCTATGCTCTTCTGTTCCTCGTCTTTATCCCGGCCATCGTGGTCATCTATTGGACGGCGAACTCGTTCGTGCGCCTACTTGGCTATGATGTCCGGCCTCTCCTGGAGGGCAAGGTCGGTCGCCAGGTGCATCGCGCGCGCCGGCGCGTGGTAACATTTATCTTGAAAAGAAAGGCTCGAGAGAGACGATGGAGCAAAGCAGCGTGAGCACCTCCCTTTTGATCGATGTTCAGGACGTAACATATACCTATCCCGTTCAACCGCGCAAGGTGGGCCGTGAGCAGGAGTCGCCGCCCGTGCCGGCTTTGCGTGATATCAGTGTGCGCATCCAGCAGGGCGAGTACGTGGTGATTCTGGGCCACAACGGTAGCGGCAAGTCGACGCTGGCGCGCCAGTGTAACGCGCTGCTGCTGCCGGACGAGGGCCGCGTGCTGGTGGCGGGTATGGATACCCGCGATCCGTCTTGCCAGCGTACGATTCGTGAGCGCGTGGGGATGATCTTTCAGAATCCCGACAATCAGTTGATCGCGACGGTGGTGGAGGATGATGTGGCCTGGGGACTGACTGTGCGCGGATATGCCGCCTCAGAGATTCGGACGCGGGTCGACTCGGCGTTGGAAGCGGTGGGCATCGCCCATCTGCGCCAGTTGCCTCCTCACCAGTTGTCGGGGGGGCAGCGCCAGCGCCTGGCCATCGCTGGCATCCTGGCGCTGCAGCCGAGCTGCATCATCGCCGACGAGGCGACCTCGATGCTGGACCCCTTCTCGCGCCAGGAGATGGCCCGGTTGTTTGCCACCCTGCATCGCGAGCTGGGACTGACCATCGTGCAGGTGACCCATCTTCTGGAGGAGGCCGTCTACGCTGAGCGCATCGTGGTGATGGAGCAGGGCCGTGTGCTGGATGACGGGACGCCAGCCCAGATCTTCGGAGACCTGGAGCGGCTGCGTGCCCTCAAATTGATTATACCTGATCCCCTGAGGTTGGTTGCGCGCCTGCGCCGGGCTGGCTTCGATCTGGCTCCCGGGGCGGTCTCGAATGAAGAGATTGCGCGGGAGATTGCCCATGCATGACGCTATTATACAGGTCGAGCACCTCACCCATATCTACAAGACGCCCCCGCTTGAGAAGAAGGCGCTTGATGATGTTAGCCTGGAGATTAAGCGTGGGGATTGCGTGGCGCTGATCGGCTTCAACGGCTCCGGGAAATCGACGCTGGTGCAGCACTTTAATGGCCTGCTGCGCCCGACCCTGGGATCGCTGCGCGTCGACGGCGTCGATGTGGGTGATCCCCATGTGGACCTGCGGGCGCTGCGGCAGCGCGTGGGCATGCTCTTTCAATTTCCCGAGTCGCAGCTGTTCGCACCGACGGTCTACGCGGATGTCGCCTTTGGCCCCCAGCGCATGAAGCTGGGCCGCCACGAGATCCGCGCGCGCGTGAAGGGGGCCCTGCGCAGCGTGGGCCTGCCGCCCGAAGAGTACGGCCACCGTTCGCCGTTCGCCCTCAGCGGCGGGCAGCGCAGGCGCGTCGCCCTGGCCGGCGTGCTGGCAATGTCGCCGCGCATTCTGATCCTGGACGAGCCAACCGTGGGACTCGATGGTGAGGGGCGCGCGGAGTTCTATTCTTATCTGCAGAAAGTGCGCAGCGAGCATGGCGTGACCATCATCCTGGTCTCCCACGACATGTCGGAGGTGGCGAGCATGGCCGGCTGGCTGTATGTCTTGCATCACGGGCGCATCGTCATGCAGGGGGAGCCGCGCCACGTCTTCGCGCGCGGCGAACAGTTGCGGGAATGGGACCTGGCTGTACCACCGCTGCACGATCTACTGACCCATCTGCGTCGCCAGGGGATCGCGCTCCCCGTGGAGATCTCCACGGTCGATGAGGCCTTCGACTTCCTGCAGGCACACAGACAAAAAAGCAGCTTCCAGGTTGTTTGCCCGGAAGCTGAGGCAGATCAACCTCGTCGTTAGAGTCGGTCGACCTGTAAGGATTGCTGCTCGTATGCCGCTCTTCTCCCTGGTGGAAGGCCACATGGCGGTGCGAACGAACTGGAACGCACCGGCCCCGTCGGCCAACGACCACAGGACGCGACAGGTGAACAGACAACAGCATCGTTCGAACAATTCGAACATTTGTATTATACAACATACTTATTCCTATTTCTATGTTGTCTCGCAAAGCCACACCAATGCATTGACATGTCAGTGCAGTAATCATAAAATGACGCCGTATACGGGCTACCAATCGCGATCCAAAAAGGAGAGGGGATCATGACTGTTTCATGTCGTCTTCGTATCTTGCTTGCGCAGTTGAATCTAGAGCGGGCGCAGCAGGGGCAGTCGGCTCTCAGCCTGCGGCGCCTGGCTCAAGAGAGCGGCGTCTCTCAAAGCGTGCTTGTCTCGCTGCATACCGGGCGTAGCCAGCGTATCGATTACGCGACCATTGATCGCTTGCTCTCCTATTTTAACCTTTTTATGCCCGTCACAATCGATGATTTATTGACCTGGGAGCCAGAAGTCGAGACGAACCGGGGGCATACCCTCCCGGCGGCCTTGCTTATGTGAGGCTTTTTTGAGATATAGAGGAGTGACTTCACCATGGCGGTACGTGATCTAATCTATTATGGAAATCCGCTGTTGCGGCAGAAGGCGAAGAAGATCCATCGCTTCGATGCTTCGTTGCCCAGGCTGGCTCAGGATATGTTTGAAACGATGCACGCCAATAACGGTGCGGGCCTGGCTGCGCCGCAGATCGCGCTATCTATCCGCTTCTTCGTGGTCGAACTGACCGATCCGGAGACCGAGAAGCATTATAAGGTGGCGATGGCCAATCCAGATATCGTCAAGTCCGAGGGCGAGCAGATCGGCCTGGATGGCTGTCTGAGCATCCCTGGCTACTATGGTGTCAACGTGCGGCGCGCGAACCGCGTGGTGGTCAAGGGCCAGGATGTGCGCGGTAAGCCTATGCGCGTCGATGCTCAGGGCTATTTTGCCTGGGCCTTGCAGCATGAGATCGATCACCTGGACGGGATTCTCTATCTTGATCTGTTAGAGCGGCCAGAGGATCTGCGCGAGATAGCTTCGAGCGAGGTTGAAGAGGCGCCCACCGCGCGTTCGTAGCGCGCTGGTGTGGACGAATCGAAAGGATTGATGTCATGCGGCCGATACGTGGAGTGTTGCTAGATATTGATGGTGTGCTACACGTAAGCATGCAACCCTTGCCTGGCGCCGCCGAGGTGTTACGCTGGCTAGAGGTGCAGGGTTACGCCACCTGTTTCGTCAGCAATACGACGACGATGGCGCGCGCCACGCTGGCCCGGCAGCTGCAGCGGATCGGCCTGCCGGTCTCTGAGCAGCGCATGGTCACGGCCCCGGTGGCGGCGGCGCAATATATCCGTCAGCATTTTCCCGGCAAGCGCTGCTGGCTTCTGACCAAAGGCGATACGGCGGCTGATTTCGCGGGTATCGAACTGGTGGAACATGATGCCGAGGTGGTGGTGATCGGCGGCGCCGAAGAGTTGCTGACCTATGAAGCGATGAACGAGGCGTTCCGCTGCATCATGGCCGGGGCTCCCTTGCTGGCCCTGCATAAGAATATGTACTGGAAGACAAAACATGGCCTGCAGCTGGATAGCGGACCCTTTGTGCGGGCGCTGGAGATCGCTAGCGGGAAGGAGGCGATTGTGCTCGGCAAGCCTACGGCCGCCTTCTTTGAGCAGGCGCTGCGTGCCATCGGCTGCGCGGCTAACGAGACCGTGATGGTCGGTGATGATATCGAGAATGACGTTGGAGGAGCTCAGAAAGACGGGCTACGTGGCATACTGGTCTGCACCGGCAAGCACCGGGCTGACTCTCCATTGCTGGAGCATGTTCAGCCAGAGGCAATTCTGCCCGCGCTGGCCGACCTTCCACAATGGCTGCAAAAGCAGTCCTGATGTGTTGCCGTGGCTTTATTGAGTGCGCGGTCTTGCGCGCCTCAGCCTTGTCTGGCGGGGTGCGCCGAAAAAAAAGCGAAGCGATGAAAGATGCGTTCGCCCAGCGGCTTGCGTGGTGTCTGACCAACCACTGCCGGTGCATCCGTATTCCACACCTGCTCGTGTAGCGAGATCACCTCTTCTACCTGTTTTTGAACAGACTCGGGGAGCAACTCAGAGACCAGCGACAATGTAACAACGGTGGCCGCGTCAACCTCGATCCGATTTAACGTAACATCGCTGCTGATTGCCAGGTCCCGTTCAAGACTTGCCCTGGTATCATCCAACTGTCGCCGAATGCGCTCTAATCGTTGTGATTGTGTTTCTACCATAGCAAAACGCTTCCTCCTCAATCTCGAAATGCGTGGCGTATCTCTTATAAAGTATACGTTTAAAAAGCGAATTTGGATAGCGCTTCCCATCCATGACCCTGAGTCTTCGTACCCGCGATGCTCACACGTCCGTTGTGTGTTGGTGCCTGGGGGCGCATTAGCGCCCCTTCAAGTATAGGTTTTCAAGGCTTTGCCCCTTGAACCCGCTTGTGCCGCCTGACGGCGGCACAAGGAGAGGGAAAATCAGGGGACACCCCTGAAACCCCGCCATGGGCTGCCGCCCCTGGACCCCGCTCCAAAAAACCTATACCTGTAAGGCATTAGCGCCCCCAGGCACCAACACACAAAATCGATGCGACCACCCAAAGATTTCTGTCTGGTTAGTCCGGCAGGGGCGCCCCTGCGCCCCACATACACCGACACACAAAACTAATGCGGCCCCCTAAAGATCTCTGCCCGGTTAGTCCGGCAGGGGCGCATTAGCGCCCCACATACACCAACACACAAAACCGATGCGGTCACCCCAAGACCTTTGTCTGATTAGTCCGGCAGGGGCGCATTAGCGCCCCAGGCACCAACACACAAAACTGATGCGGTCACCCCAAGATCTCTGTCTGGTTAGTCCGGCAGGGGCGCATTAGCGCCCCTGCCGGACTAACCAAAAAAACAGCGCGTCCGCGTAGCGGACGCGCGTGTGGGGGCGCTCGCACCCACGTCCCTCTTCTAGAGGTTTCAGGTGCTGACTCGCAATAGTATACTATTAGCGAAACAAAATAGAAGGATACACGCTACAGCTATGTTGGAAAAAATCTCTCTGGGCATCTTTTATCCAGGCACCAGTGTCATTCATCGCCTGCAGGCCCGTACCAAAGTGTTGATGATCGCCTGGCTGATCGGGACCTTACTGATCGCCAACCATCGGCAGTGGCACTTTATCCCTTATATCGTGGCGATCGCGCTGATGCTTGCGGGCGTGCTCATCTCTGGCATCTCGCTACGGGACTTTGGGAAGCGGCTCTGGTTTCTGGTGTTGATCGTTTTTTCGAGTCTGTTCATCTCGATTTTCGGCGCGGTCGGCGAGAGTCGGGTAATCTGGAGCCTGGGACCCTGGCGGCCCGGCTACGCGAGTCTGAAACAGGATCTGTTGTGGCTGTGTGTCGCTTCGCTGGTCTTTTTTGTGCTGGCCCTGCTGCCACCATTGCGCGGCTGGCGTAAGCGCCATTTCTGGTTGCGCTTCCCGCACCGGCTAGCGCTGCTGGCTGTGCTCGGCTCCTTGCTGTTTTTCTGGCTCACCAATGGCTATGCCGCCAATCGCCCCATGCAGGTTGGACCGCTGATCATTACCCAGCAGGGGGCCTGGCTGACGGTCGTTACCTTTGTGGCCTTCTGTGTGCTCTTTATCTCATCCACCCTGCTTACTATGACGACGCGGCCCGTCGCGCTGATCGAGGGCCTGACCCTGCTACTCGCGCCGCTGCGCCGCCTGAAGTTGCCCGTGGATGATTTCGCTCTCATGCTCCTGCTGGCTCTGCGCTTCATCCCTACCTTGCTGGAAGAGGCGGATCAACTCATGAAGGCCCAGGCCGCGCGGGGCGCCGATATCATGCATGGGACGGCGCGTGAGCGCTTCCAGAGCCTGGCCATGTTCTTTGTGCCTCTGGTGCAGGGGGTGCTGCGCCGTGCCTCCGAACTGGCTACCGCCCTTGACGCTCGTGGCTACCAGAGCGACGGGCAGCGCACCCTGCTGTATGAACAACCCCTTGGTCGCCTGGACTACCTGGCCCTCGGCCTCGTCATCCTTGTCACCACCGTCCCCCTTTTCCTGCCGTAGGTGCCGGGCTTGCTCGTTCCTCTATATCTCCTGTCTATCCTGCTCATCCCTTAGCTTCTCGATCAGCAAGCGGACCGCGTGGCCATCTTCAATGGCGGCCAGCACTTGCCGTGCATGGGGGAGAAATGCGCGCCCCACCTCACTCAGGCGGATACCGCTGGAGAGGCGCTCAAACAGCGGCACTCCCAGTTTACGCTCCAGCAACTCAATCCGCCGGCTGATGGCCGGTTGCGACAGGTGCATCGCCTCGGCTGCCTTCGTGCAGCTCCCGACCAGCTGAATGGTCATAAATGCTTCGATCTCGCTCAATTCCATGCCATCAGTATAACTGATGGCGATGATAAGTTCCATCTATTGGACATATGGGCACGGCCCACTTATACTTGTGCTGTGCCCGTGGCAGGCTTTCTATGTGAAAATGATCAGTAAGAGGGTTGTCTGACATTCAGAAAGGACAAACAGTATGATCGCCGTTATCTTCGAAGTCTTTCCCAGGAACGAGCGCAAGCAAGAATACCTCGATATCGCCGCGCACTTGCGGCCTTATCTTGCTGATATCGATGGATTTATCTCAATTGAGCGTTTTGAAAGCCTCACCAATCCCGGAAAGATTCTCTCGCTCTCCTACTGGAGAGACGAGGAGGCAATTGCGCGATGGCGGCAACTCGGTGCACATCGGGCCGCTCAGAGCAAGGGACGCCAGTCTATCTTTCAGGACTACCGCCTGAGAATCGCCGGGGTTGTGCGCGATTATGGCATGTTCGATCGCGAACAAGCACCGGTAGACAGCCAGGCCTTTCATCACTAGTAGCTGCCCATGCGTTCCCGATGGCCAGGAAAAAGCCGAAATCGAGCGTGATGTGTTTTTCTCAACCTTGTAATCAGCGCTCAGAAGAAATCTTCACGCCATCTCAACAAATTATCAACTGCATCTCAGTTGCCATCCTGTATCATCATGTACGGGGAAAGCGCTACCGGAAATGCGGTCTGGGGGGGCTTATATTTTGCGCGTAGCGTGGGCATGGTGCAGTGTCTGTTCCGCTGCTAACCAACGCCTGTGGGGGAGATCTGCTTGTTTGGTGCACAGGCACAGATCTCGCTTTCACAGTTTGGAGGCAAACTCTGCGGCCAGGTCTGCCTGTCAGCAGCCTTGCTGCCAGAAGTTTCTGGTGAACAGCCTGCCAACCGGATGTTTCCATTGCAATTCTCGCAATGCGGAATCCGCTCAGGCGGATTCAAGTGGGTCCTTGTACTCCTGAAAGGACTTCGCTCTGGGGGAACAAAAAAGGGGGGTCATGCGACCCTCCTTTTTGTCGTTTTCCTTGCTGTCTGATAGAATAGCTGCCATGGCAGTAAAAACATCGTTCTCGTCATCTGAGTTTAGCCAGATCCTCGCACGCTATGATCTGGGCGCGCTGCTGGACTTCGCGCCTATCGCGCATGGATCGGTACAGACGAATTTTCTCTTGCGTACCACACAGGGACGGTTTGTGTTCAGGTATTACGAGAATCGCTCACCCGGCTCCGTCTCTTTCGAGAGCCACCTGATCCAATACCTGACGGACCAGCACTATCCCTGTCCCGCCGTCTTGCTGGACAGATACGGGGAGGCGCTCGGGGTCTACCGCGAGAAGCCGTATCTTCTGTTTACATTCGTCGAGGGCGAGCACCTCGAACAACCAGACGAGCGGCAGCGGCGGCAACTTATTCAGCGGGTCGCTCAATTGCAGCGTATCACCAGGGACTACCAGCCTGTCAACAAGGACGAGCGCCTGAACTATACCGTTGAGAATTGCCGTGCACTGGCTCGGCAGCAGGCGCGGCGCATCGGCACCGCTAACGCACGTCAGAAGCTGGCGTGGTTCGAGCGCGTCCTCTCACGGCTCTCGCTGCCACCCTCGCTGCCGCTGGGCATCTGTCACTGTGACTTCCACTTCTCAAACATCCTCTTTAAGGACGGTGAGTTCGCTGCCCTGCTCGACTTTGACGATGCCAACTACACCTTCCTGACCTACGATCTCGCCACCCTGATCAATCCGTTTCTCCCCACCTTTGACTGGCACAGCTGGTCTGACTTCCAGCCGGGTGACAACATCCTCGATTTCAGCGCCGCCCGCTGGACTGTGCGCGAGTATGAGCGCTACCGCCCCCTTCATCCCTCTGAAAAGCAGTACCTTTTTGACGTCTTCCAGTTGAGCATCATGTTTGACTGTATCTGGTACTTTGAACGCGGCCCGGCCAGCGCTTTCTTCGAGAAACGCAAGATCGACGCCCTCGATGCCTTCGGCCGAGACGCCTTTTACCTGCACCTTTTTGGATAGGCACGCTAATCCACAGACGTAGTTGTCCGGTATCTTCCCTCATCCAGGTTATAATAGTGATTCTTATTACAGGTGAATGTGGTGCGAGATTCACTTTCTAGCGACTGGCGCAAAATTGAATAGAAATCGGGAAAAATGCCCATTGACGGAATATGTGCATAACGGTTATCCTTCTTCCTAGAACAAAATTTCTTTGCGGATCTATAAATCCAGTAAAAGGAACAAAGTGCGTCAGCGAAACGGCACTATAGATAGTATTCATGTAAAAAAGTTTGTTATAAAACTTTAAAAGGAAAAAAGATCATGCTGCGTTTCTTCTGTATGCTGCGCGGAGATGCGTATCATCCCTGTTTTCGATTCCTCGGCTTGCTACCCCTGCTTGGCGCGCTGATCATGCTTACCGCCTGTGGCGCGAACACAGATCAGACGTATACCGGTGGTGACAGCAAAACCATTAAGCCATCTCCGACCATGCTGGCGCCGGCGGCTGTATTAAAGGGTGTCTTTAAATCGATCCATATGATTACGATCACTGATGGCTGGGCGGTGAGCCAGTCCGTGCCGGGCTCGGGCAGCTATACTATTTTGCGCACCCGCGATGGCGGCGTTCACTGGCAGGCGATGCTGGACTGCGTATCGACGCAGGGGCAGGGCAAGGGATTTATCGCTCCCTGTTCCACTGATTTCCACTCGGCGACTGTAGCGACCGTGATGGCTCCGCAGTATAACGAGAAGACGCAAGCCTCCAGTTCTCTCATCTATCATACCAGTGATGGCGGCATGACCTGGCGGAGCTCGACCATTAGCGCGAGCAGCCTGGAAGCCCCTCCGGTATTTGTAGATGGGCAGCACGGCTGGTTCCTGGGGACCGACCATTTCCCCGGACGCGATCCTGGTAGCGCCTATATCGGCGGCCAGATCGCCCTCTACCGCACCTTCGATGGTGGACAGCACTGGCAGCGGGTCGTCAGCGGCCCTTCTACCTCGCAGTTGCCCACGACCAGCGACGATGCCTATGGCCTAGCGCCACTGACCGCCAATGCTCGGCTGCAATTTAGCTCGTCTCAGATCGGCTGGCTGGCCGGCAACACATACCAGAATGGCAACAACAGCCAGGGCTGGCTGTATGTCACCCATGACGCCGGCAGCAGCTGGCATCCCGTCCCGCTCCCCGGCAAAAGCACGGCAGTAACCTTCATAAGCCCACCCACTTTCTTTAGCGAGCAGAACGGTCTGCTACTGGCCTCCGCCAGTGGTCCAGCTCCAGCCTATACACCTGAAACACGGTTCTACACAACCAGCGATGGTGGTCAGAGCTGGCAGTGGAATGGAGCCAGCTCACAGCTTCAGCCGATAAACGAGAGCGTCGCGGATCTCCAGCATGCCTGGAGCCTGGGGGATAACAGCAATGATCATCTTCTCTATGCCACCTCTGATGGCGGCAAGAACTGGCAGAAGCACGCTCTACCGGCTCAGTTTAACCGCTATGGCCCGGTGTCCTTTGCCACAGCTCAAGCTGGTTGGATGATCGGTATGCATATCACCCATATGAGCTTTCCCGAAACCGGCGGCGGACTGCGCCCAGGGGATATCAGCGTGCTGCTGCGAACCAGCGATGGCGGTCAGAGCTGGCAGTGGAATGGAGCCAGCTCACAGCTTCAGCCGATAAACGAGAGCGTCGCGGATCTCCAGCATGCCTGGAGCCTGGGGGATAACAGCAATGATCATCTTCTCTATGCCACCTCTGATGGCGGCAAGAACTGGCAGAAGCACGCTCTACCGGCTCAGTTTAACCGCTATGGCCCGGTGTCCTTTGCCACAGCTCAAGCTGGTTGGATGATCGCTATGCATATCACCCATATGAGCTTTCCCGAACCCGGCGGCGGACTGCACCCAGGGGATATCAGCGTGCTGCTGCGAACCATCGATGGCGGCCAGAGCTGGCACGAGGTATCGCGCGCGAAGATTTAAGTGGATCACCGCGATTTATCTTGAGTGCAGAGGTGCCGTACAAAGGAAGGTGGCATCGATTTGAACGCGAAAAGCTGAGGCGCAGGACGTATGGTAGAATGAGGCGCGACACCAATTCATCAAGAAGGAAATTGTTATGATTGACACCACACGCCTCACACAAATTCTGCGTTTTCTGGAAATCATCGATCAGTTCAAGGCCATTTATCGCGCTAACTATCTGAGCTCACAAAACAGGCACGAGAACGATGCCGAGCATACCTGGCATATGGCGATGTTCGCCCTGCTTCTGCACAAAGAATTGAGCATAGAGGTGGATATCGAGCATACCCTCAAGCTGATTTTAACGCATGACCTGGTAGAGATCTACGCGGGTGATACACCTGCTTTTGATGTTGCTGGAAATCTTGATAGAGAGGAGCGCGAGGAGCAGGCCGCCCAGGCGTTATTCGCGCAGTTGCCTGAGGATCTGGGCACGCAGGTCCATGACTGGTGGAGAGAGTTCGAAGCGTGCACGACACCTGAAGCCAGGTATGCGCGCGCTGTCGACAAGCTGCAGTCGTTTGCTCAGAATATTTTCTCCCAGGGGCGCAATTGGCGCGAGAATGGCGTTTCCGCTGAGAGAAGCCGTGTTTTAAATGGAGCCGCGCGCCAGTTCGATCCAGCCCTGACCGAGGCCTTTGAGCTGCTCTACCAGCGTGGAGTCGAGGAAAATTGCTACGCGTCTTTGTAGACCCTTAGGATTGGATTTCCGTTGGAAAGGGTTAAATTTTAAATTTTATTTACAATTACCTGTGCGTTTATTGAGATTTTCCCTTTATACTTGGCTCATACAAGGAAATCATCCCTTCCTCCACACATGCTGCATTGCACAGCTCTGTGCAATGCAGCATCCAGATATGAATGGACTCCCAATTTAAGGAGATAGATTGAGCCATGGCTGATATCGCTGATGCTTCAACAGTATCGCCAATCGATACGACGTTGCCGCAGAGCAAGACGGAGATGCCGCGTCTCTGGAACCGCGTCGCGCTGGCGGCGGTTCTATTGCTTGCGGTGTTTATGGACTTTTTTCAATTGGGTCAGAATGGGTATGGGAACGCGTACTATGCCGCAGGCGTACGTAGTATGGCGGATAGCTGGCACAATTTCTTTTTCGTTTCCTTCGATCCCGGTGGATTCGTGACGATCGATAAACCGCCGCTGGGCTTCTGGCTGCAGACGTTGAGTACGAAGATCTTTGGCTTTACGCCGTTCAGTATCTTTTTGCCGCAGGCGTTGTGTGGCGTGCTGGCGGTCTGGCTGCTCTACGCCCTGGTGAAGCGCCACTTCGGGGCGGTCGCGGGACTGCTGGCCGGGCTGGCGCTGGCCATTACGCCGATCAGCGTGGTGACCAATCGCAATAATACTATCGATGGCACGCTGGCCCTGGTCCTGCTGCTGGCCGCGTGGGCGGTGATCCATGCCGCTGAAAGCGGCAAGCTGCGCTGGCTGCTGCTGTGCGCCGTATTTGTTGGTGTTGGCTTCAATGTAAAGATGGCCGAGGCCTATCTGGTGGTGCCGGCTCTGGGCCTGGCCTATCTGCTGTGCGCTCCTCGTCCGCTGTGGACGCGCATCTGGCATCTGGCGCTGGCCTTGCTGGTGATGCTGCTGCTCTCCCTCTCGTGGGCCCTGGCGGTGGATCTGACTCCGGCGTCGCAGCGTCCCTACGTTGGCTCGACGCAAGATAATTCAGAGCTGAGCCTGGCCTTTGGCTACAACGGTCTGAACCGTCTGCACATTGGCGGCAATAACGGCTTTGGTGGTCGCAATCGCAATGGCAATCCGTTTAATCAGAACACGCAGCGCCCCAATACAACCGGAGGCGGGCAGAATAGCACGGCCGCTCAACAATCTCCCCTGCCCGGTGGCGGCAATAACAATGGTAACACCGTTCCAGGCAATAATGGAACAGGTGGCACTGGCCCCGGCAACATTGGTAGCGGTAATGGCTTTGGCCGCAATGGCAATGTCGGTGGCAACGGCAATGCGGCGCGCCAGTTCGCGGGCGGCGCGGGTGGCTTCCAGACGGGTGCAGCCGGACCGTTCCGCCTCTTTAGCGCTACGCTGGGTGGGCAGATCGGCTGGCTGCTGCCGTTTGCGCTGGTGGCCATCGTGGCCCTGGCGGTGCAGCGCCGCTGGCGTCTGCAGGTAGATAATCAACAGCTGGCGATGGTGTTGTGGGGGATGTGGCTGCTGGCGATGGCGATTTTCTTTTCGATCGATGGCTCTTTCCATCAGTACTACATGACCGAGATGGCGCCTGGACTGAGCGCCCTGGTCGGTATCGGGGTGGTGGTGATGTGGCAGGCCTATCGCGGCCACGGCTGGAATGGCTGGCTGCTGCCGATCGCGCTGGGACTGACCGCGGTGGCGCAGCTGTATATGCTGGCCAGCTATCCTTCCTGGTATCAGTGGCTCAGCCCCATCATTGGCGTGCTGGCCGTGGTTGGCATCGGCCTCCTGGTTTTGCTGCGCCTGCCGTGGCGCTTACAGTTCGACCTGCCGCGTGTGCGTATCGCGGGCGGCGCGGTGGCGCTTGGCCTGCTGGCCCTGTTGATCGCTCCCACCATCTGGTCCGGCTACTCTGTAATCCGCAACACCGAGTCGTCGGCCCCGACCGCTGGACCCAGCGCGCAGGTTGCTTTTGCCCTTCCAGGTAGAAACAATGTGGCTGGTGGGAACAATGCGGCGCGCGCGGCCCGCAATAATCTGGTCAACGCCTTCCAGGGCGGCTTCGGTGATGGTGGAAACGCGGACCCGGCTCTGATCTCTTTCCTTGAGTCTCACCAGGGCAACACAAAATTTCTGGTAGCCACGCCAAGCTCCCAGACGGCTGATTCGATCATCCTATCCACCAACAAGCCGGTGATGGCACTGGGTGGCTTTAGCGGTGGCGATCCCATCCTGACTACCAGTGACCTGCAGAACCTGATCCATAATGGGACCGTGCGCTACTTCTGGCTGGGAGGGGCTCGCGGTGGTGGCCAGTTTAATATCAATCAACTGCCGGAGCAGTTCCGCCAGTTTTTCGCCAATGGCGCCCCCGGTGGCTTCGGCCGTCAGAACCAGGCTACCACCTGGGTTACCAGCCATTGTAGCGTCGTCCCCGCCAGCTCATGGCAGTCGGGCGGCTCTACGAACAACCAGGGAGCCAACCAGCTCTACGACTGCGGCACCCCGCAATCGTAATTGACATACATCCTCTCTTTCAGAAGAAAAGAGCGGCAGGTCAGCGTGGCCCTGCCGCTCCTCTCCCTTTTAGCCTTCCCTGGATGCGACCGTAGGTGCAGGAATCGCCCTCCATATGCTGAACGCAACGAGACGGACACGCCTCAAAAAACACAAAATACCATCAAAATCCAAACGAACCCCGGACATGAACACCCCCGAACATGAAATGCCCCTTCAAAACGAAACGCCCCTGTAGGGACCTTCAACGGTCGACTGGGCCGCCAGCGACGGCGGCCCCGGTACCCCCACGCTCCCGCCTCTCCTGGTATACACGCCGGCCCACGTGGTACCGGCACGCAACCTCGCGCACACGTACCCAAAAGCTCACCTGGGGCGAGTTCGTTATTGCCAGATCGTGTCCATCTCCCATACGTCCATCTGGTGAAGGGTGGCTTCGCCGCCGCTGGCGAAGAGGCTCAGATTGAGTTGCTGGGGAGCCGAATGGTAGAAACGCTCGGTCAGACAGGCGCGGCCATCGATGAAAACCTCCAGCACCGAGCCGTCCAGAAAGATGCGCAGCGTATGGCGGCCGATGACGAGCGAATATTGTTCAGCCTCCTGTGCGGTGTGGCCGTTGTTAGCCTCGATGTTCAGTCCCATTTCCTGCAGACTGATCGCGATGCTCTCCTCGGGATAGGCGCTGTCCCGCAGGATCAGTCCGCAGCTGGAGGCGGTCTGGCTATCGATATCGAGGTTGATCTCCAGGGCGTTGCTGAATAGCTGCTCAACCACGGTCTGCTGGCCTGTAATCGTTTGGGGTTCGACCGTGTGCCGCCTGAGACGGAGCTGCTCGATCTCGGAGGCCGGCTCGATGCCGAGCGTGCCCCCCGGTTGCAGCGAGAGGATGCGTGGCAGCGACATGGCCCCGGCCCAGCCGGCCTGCAGCAGATCGGTGTCGTCGCGTCCCTCGCGCAGCCAGCCGAACATCAGACGCCGTCCCTGGTCATCGCGCATGGACTGCGGGGCGTAGAAGTGCCGCCCGCCATCCAGCAGACCCTGGCTCTCGGGCGTAAAGGTAAAGTTTTGATAACTACCGATAAAGTAATAGACCAGGCCATCGGGGATCGATGAGACGGTCAGGAGGTGCTTGTCGCCGAGGGGAAAGAAGTCGGGACATTCCCACATGGTGCCGCTTTCGTCTTTGTTGCCCACGCATAGCGGCTGCAGGTATTCCCACCGCAGCAGGTCGGGCGAGCGATAGAGCAGGGCGGCGCCACCGACGCCTTTAAATCCCGAGCCGATCACCTGGTACCACATCTCGCCTTCCTGCCAGACGCAGTGGTCGCGGAACTCGACGATATCCAGCTCGGCCGGCCAGTCAGCCACGACCGGATTGCCGGCGTATTTGTGCCACGTGCGCAAATCGTCATCCTGACTCGTTGCGACACAGGGAAGCTGGCGACCGTGCGCGTTGCCGCTATAGACGATGGTCGCGACGCCCTGATTGTTGACTATGCAGCCGGACCAGCAGCCGTCCTCGTCGGGTCCCCCCTCGGTGGGTGAGAGGGCGATGGGCAGATGGGTCCAGTGCAGCAGGTCCGCGCTCATGGCGTGCCCCCAGTGGATCTTACCAAACAGGGGACCATGCGGATGATACTGATAGAAGAGGTGGTAGTTGCCCTTCCACTGCACCAGTCCATTGGGGTCGTTCATCCAGTTGGAGGGGGCCTGGAAGTGATAGGCCGTACGATGGTGATCGGTCAAGTGTTTTCTTTGCATGTATGTCGTCATCCTTGGCTGCGAGATAGATTTACAGAGTGCTAGCGATAGGGCTCGGCCGCAATCAATCACAGCATAGCGTCAAAAGTGCTACTTGTCCATAATTATTTTTACCCTTGAGGTCGGGCAAATTTGGTAATGGCGTTTTTCAATCTGGTATAGTAAAGGGGGTAGGTAATCTTTTTCTTGTGCTATAGCATATTTCACTATGAAGTATGCCAATTTGTTGACGGCCATTTTGTAGGTAGGTAAAATGAGTACGCATAACAACTCTAATTATGGCCTGCTGATAAATTAGTGTAAACAGTGATGCATGCCTTTAAGTTATTTAAATTGAGGAGGCAAATTTGCCCGGTGTGCGCATTTTGAAGTACATAAAAAAGAATACCTATGGAGTGGCGGCCGCCGCCATTATCGTGTTTGCGGTCGGCTTGCGACTCACTCTGATAGCCTTGCACTGGCCGCCTACCAATGGCGATGAAGGCGTGATGGCCACCATGGCTTATAACATCGCGTATCGTGGTGAGCATCCGACGATTTTTTATGGGCAGAATTATATGGGGGTGCTGGAGGCTTATCTGGGCGCCCTGTTTTTTCACATCTTTGGTGGCCCTTCACTGACCGCCCTGCGCCTGGGGGTCGTGCTGATGGTGGGGCTCTTTTTCGTCTGCATGTACTGGTTGACCAGTCTGCTCTTCTCAAAAAAGCTGGCCCTGGTGACGCTGGGCCTGTTGAGCGTTGGCTCTATCCCGTACCTGACGCGTCAGACCATCGCCACCGGTGGTTCTTCACAAACACTCCTCTTTGGTTCGCTGGCCTTTCTTATCGCGGCATGGCTGGCCCGGACCTATCAACGGCACGCCACGGTCCGTACGCGGCTGCGGCGCCTGCCCCTCTATGGAGCGTTCGGCCTGGTGGCGGGACTGGGCATGTGGAGCGACATGATCGTGCTGCCATTTCTGGCTATGGCTGGCCTGCTGATCCTCGTTTTCTGCTGGCGTGAACTGCTGATCTGGGGCGGCTGGCTGCTGGCCGGTGTGGGCGCCCTTGTCGGTCTCTACCCATCGCTCTTGTTTAGCATGAACCGGGGATTGAATCCTTTTATAACCCTCTTCAACCTGGTACAGGGAACGGGATACGATCCGACGGCGTCGCTGGGACTCTGGCACAACACCGTGGAGACCGTGCAGGTGACCATTCCGACCGCGACGGGCTTCCCTTTTTGCCCGGTGATCGAGTATCCGTTCCTGGGAGATAATACGCCTCGTACCTTGCAGTGCGGCATTATCCATACCGCCTGGGGTGGCGGCTATCTCTTGCTGATCCTGACGGCGTTGATCTTTACCCTCCTGCTCTTGCAGCGCGTGATTCGGTATAGACAGGAGGTGACCGCCGAGGAGCGCCATCACCTGCTGGTGAGCCGCATCGCGCAGTTGCTGATGATCGGCGCCGCGATCGGCGTGATCGTCGTCTTCATTCGCAGTACCGGCCCCTTCAATCAGCCGGGCTATCATGCACGCTACTTCGTTGGCCTGTTGATTATCTTGCCAGCGCTGCTTGATCCCCTGTGGAGTGCCGCCAGCAAACTGCATCCGCAGGCTCTCTGGCAGCGCGTGCGTACCTATTTTTGCCGCGCCATCCTGGCTATTGTGGCGCTTATCCTGATCATTGGTACGGTAATCGCCTTTAGCGAGGTGCCCAATGCGCAGACCTTCAATGCTCAGCGCAGCGACCTGGCGGCGCAGCTGGAGCACCTCGGGGTCAAGCATGTGTATACGGATTATTGGACCTGCTACAGCCTGGTTTTTGCCAGTCAGGAACGGGTCATTTGTGGCGTGATCAACCACCATCTCAATCCCTCGCACAACCGCTATCCGCCGTTCTATACCGCCGTTCATCAGGATAAGGCCGCCTCCTGGATGTGCCCTAAAGATCCCAATATGACCACAACCGAATATGACTGCCTCGACTGGTTGAATAAACGCATGGCGAAGCAGCCGCCCGGTAAATACAAGCGCTATGACATCGACAACTATGTCCTCTACCGCTACATGCCCCAGCATTGACCCGCACCTGGCGCGCCAGGTGCCTGGGGAACGCAGGCGTCCCCACCCTGTTTTTTGAGGCGGTCGAGGGCGCATCCGCGCCCTCGACCGCCTCAAGCCTGACTGTTGAGCACCCCAAAAGAGCAGGCACCCACCTCCTTCGCCTGCTAGAACGCATGCGAGCAGACGCTCCCTACTTCACATATTGGTACCCATGCGAGCAGCCCCTACCCGCTTTACATGCTGGCATTGGTGCGAGCAGCCCCTACCCGCTTTACATGCTGGCATTGGTGCGAGCAGCCCCTACCCGCTTTATATGCTGGCATTGGTGCGAGTAGCCCCTACCCGCTTTATATGTTGGTGTATCGGGCGCGCGAATGCGCGCCCGATACACCAACATATAAAATTCGCGCGTCCGCTTGCGGACGCGCGAGTGGACGCGCTCACGCACACCACCCCCATAGCACATATATGAATAGTCCTATTTCATAGTTACATACTATACGAGTAAGCTGTTATGATGTATAGTGTATACAAGAAGAATTTTATGGTTATTTATGAATGCTCGCGCCTTCATTCTGAAAGAGGACCAGCCGGAGATTCGCGAAAATCTCATGGTGCAGCAGGGATGTTCCCCCCTTCTCCTCTTAGTGCATGTCGTGTGAGCTGGCGATCGGTAAAAAAGAGCGTTTTAGCTTTTGACAGGATGTCGATTGAAAGTGTAAATATTTATCGTTATCTATTTTACCTCTGCCTTAACCTGTCGCCGTTAAGATGCTTCCTCGACACGTTTACCGGGACGTACCAGCCGTAAGGATGTTGTTCACTATATGTGCGTGTCTGTGGTACTTATTTTTGTTATGTCAAAAGGAAATCGTCTATGGTCCTATCGAAGCGTCTATTGCCTCCTTATCGAAGACTTACGTTGACGGCCAGGTTCTCTGGCCTGTTAGTCCTTGCTGTGGTTCTTCCTCTGATTATTACGGTCGTGGCGAGTGAGTTTTCGCTGCGCCCGACGTTGATCGCGCAGGCCAGTGATCAGATGGGGACCGATGCGAGCTCGCATGCCCAGGCTATTGATGCCCTGCTGATTGCCCGGTTGCAGGATTTACAGTATATCAGCCAGTACAAGGCGATTAAGCGCTTCCTGGCGGGTGATGCTACATATCGCGACCAGGCCCTCAACGAGATGGCCGTCGGTAATCACCTGGACCCCCACTATGGCAACTGGACCCTGTTTGATGCGACCGGGAATCTGGTGCTCTCCTATCCGGGCGCCCTGGATCGTGGGCAGGATAAGATTCCGCTGCCGATGCTGGCTCGCCTGCAGAATCATAGCAATTCGTTGATCTCCGATGTGCACCTGGATACACGTACGCAGATGGCGTATGTGGACATGTATACGCTGATTACGTCTGAGCAGAATAATCTGGTGGGCTTTGGGCGCGCCACTTTCTTGCTCAATGATATCTGGACAGCGGTCAACAACGAGAATAGCGCGGCCCCCGGTAGCTATGCGATGATCCTGGATGGCAACGGTGTGCGCATCGCCTATACCAATCCCGATAAGACGTTGACGACCTTCCCCGCTCCCCTTTTCAAGCCGGTCGGTAATCTGCTGCCCGTCGTTCAGCAGCAGGTGAAAGATGAAAATCTGTATGGGAACTCGCTGAACGCGGTGCGGCCATTGGGCGATCCTTCGCTGGCAAATATGCAGCAGGATCCGAACTGGCCTGCCGCCTTTAACTTTACGCCCGCTACCAAAACTGAGGATTACCAGGCCTACCAGGTGAAGACTCACGTGGTGCCCTGGACGTATATCGTGCTGCGACCGACGAGCACGATTACCTCGGCCGCCGATCGGCAGAACCTCTATCTCTATTTGATCGCGGCTGTGGTGATGGTGATCGCGGCCCTGGTCGGTATGCTGGTTGGCCGTACCATCACACGACCGATCCTGTCGTCCGTTAATTCGCTGGTGAGCAGCAGTGAGATGCTCAATACCCTGGCGTCGCGCGAGCAGGTGACGGCGACGGAGCAGAAGTGGATCGTCGAATCGTCACAGACCGCGCTGCAGTCGGTGCAGTACTATACGGAGGCGACCAGCGTGGCGGCGCGCAAACTGGATGAGATCGGTGAAGATCTCAGGCGCAACTGGAACCGTAATGATCCTCGGCTGGCCGCGCAACGCCTGAATGAGATCCTGTCGGCAGCCCATTATATTGAAAAGGTGTCCGAACACCAGGATAAGAGTAATCAGAGTCTGGGGACGGCGATCCGCATCGCGACCCAGGTGACGGATCAGTTGATCGCGGGCGCTACCTCGGCCAGCGAGGCGTCAATCCAGCTGCAGGAAGTTATCAGACAGCTGCGTCAGGTTGTAGGAGGAAACAAATAATGGGAAGAGCAGTCATCAAGCGTTCGGGTCAACGGACCCTTGTGTGGTATCAGCTGGCGGCCGTCCTGCTCTTCTGCGGTCTGCTGCTGACCTCCTGTTCCCTCGGCGATACGGCGGGCACGGTCAATATCCCCTCCGGCAACGGTGGCAAGGATTGTACCCGCGTGGGCGTTTTTCTGCCCGATAGGACGACCTCCGATCGCTGGGAGCACAACGACCATCCTTTGCTGGAGGCGGCGATTACAAAGGCCATCCCCGGCGTGCATTTTGACTATCATAACGCCAACGGTGATAGCGACGCCCAGATGGCCCAGGCTACCACGGGTATGGAGAATGGAGATTGTATCCTGGTGGTGGCGGCCCACGATAGTATCGCCGCCTCCTCTATCGTGACCCTGGCGAAGGAGCATAATATACCGGTTATCGCCTACGACCGCCTGATTCAATCTCCTGACCTGAATTACTATATCTCTTTTGATAATATCAAAGTGGGGGTCTTGCAGGCGCAGTATATCGTCAGTCATTACCAGCAGTATCGGCGCGGCTTCCATACCAATATCACTATGATCAGTGGTTCACAGACCGATACTAACGCCCTGATGTTCAGTATCGGGGCGCATTCGGTGCTCGATCCCATGCTGGCGCAGCATACGCTATCGATCGTCAACGAGGTCTTTACTCCTGACTGGAGCAATGCGACGGCCCAGACCGAGATGGAGGCCGCGCTGGCGGATCAGAAAGATGATATCCAGGTGGCCTACGTGGCGAACGATGGTATGGCCACTACCGCTATACAGGCCCTGGATAACGCCGGCCTGTCCGGCAAGGTCCTGGTCACCGGCCAGGATGCGACCGTGGGCGGCCTGCGCAACATCTTGCAGGGTAAGCAGAACATGACCGTCTACAAGCCGATCGCCAAAGTGGCGCTGTCGGTTGGCGATCTGGTCAAGGCTCTGCACGATGGCAAAGATGTGAAGAATCTGACGCACGGAGCAATTACTTCTACCTACAATGGCGGTAAGATCCCTTCTATCCTGGATGAGCCAGTCTCCGTGGATATCCACAACATCTCCCAGACGGTGATCAAAGATGGGTATGTGAGCAAAAAGGATCTCTGCGCCGGCCTCCCGGCTGGCACCGGCAACTTCTGCTAGCCGCCCGTCGCTTCTAAGCCGGGTCAAGCCCGGCACCTGGCGCGGCCGCATTAAATTTAAAGGTGTTGCAGCAATTGCGCATTCGCGCAATTGCTGCAACACCTTTAAAAAAAGATTGGGGGCGTCAGCGCCCCCAGGCTGGCTTATGGGGCGCATCCCGCCAGGGATTATTCTTGTGGCTGCTTGCGCAGGAAGACTTCGGCGGCCGGGTAGACAACCTCAATCTCGCTGAGCTCCTGGGCGTGGTCAATATGATCAAAGATGCGCAGGAGGATGCTCGCCTCATCGATCTCTTCCTGGCGTTGCAGCAGGGGTTTGGTGATGCGATGATCGTCTGAGCCAGAATACACATACAGCGGGCAGCGAACCTCACCCGGATTGACGATTGGCCAGGAGACCGTGGCCTGCCAGCAGGCCATCAGCGCGGGTAGCGAACGTTCCTCGACCCAGCGTACGTCTTCGTTATCCAGGCCGAGCTCCCGCAGAGTCCCATCCTGCTGAGCCTTGTAGAGTACCTGTAGCTCCGATACGATCTGGTTGATGCGCTCTTCAAAGTAGACGCGACCAAAGAAGCTCCCGGCGGCGATGGCGCGACTGACGCGCTCAGAGCGCGCGGCGAGCTGTAGGGTCAGTGAGGCTCCAAAGGAGTGACCCCAGACCATGAACTTCTGGGCTTCACAGGCGTCAGCGACCGCAGAAATATCCGCCAGCATCTGCTCCAGACGATAGGCGCTGACGCTTGTTGGCTTGTCGCTCTCGCCAATGCCCCGGCGATCCATCGTCACCACGCGAAAATGCTGGCTCAGGCGCTCAACATAGCCCAGCTCATGCCAGATCTGACGCGCCTCGTCAAATCCCTGTAGCAGAATCAGGAGCGGGCCCTCTCCCTGTGCATCGTAGGCAATCTTTATTCCATCAGTCGCGGTAAGAAACATCCGTTTTTGCTCCATTTCCACATCAAACATATGTAAATGTATCCTCTCGTAGTATATCATGGGCAACCGACAACCACATAATTCCTCCCTCCTCTCTCGAATGTTGACATATTCTGTTTTCACGCCTCATTTATCCGCCCGAACGCCTGCTTTTCCACTCACCTGCGATGCTCAATCGTTGTTGTTGATGATCATGCAAGCAAGGGCTCATCAGCGCCCTGTTCGCACCATCACCACCAACAAATGCGACCGCACATGCGTCTCATGAGCTGATACTGAGCAGGCAGGTGCGAAGCGCAGCAATCTATTACAGGATGGTGCAGCAGGGGCGCCGCGGCGCCCCTGCTGCACCATCCAAAAACAAACCAGTGCGGCCGCGCATGCGGACGCCCGAGCGGGGGCGCTCACGTACCCCACACAGCAACATCCCCGCACACACGCGGGAATTCTTCTATTCATCTGCTTATTTGCGTTTTATCTTTAATGCTTTTCGCGTTTTTTTGGACAAAAATGGCATTTATAGTGTATACTATATATAGCGATGAACGGTATGATAGATCCGGGTTGAACCTATGCCTATGTGGAACATAGCATCTTTGTCCTCTTTCATACGCCTGCCGCTTCTTTTCTATGTTGAAGGTAGATGCTCAGAAGCATTGCCAGCTTTTTGATTTGCTTTGCTGACCTCACTTCGATGCTGAGTTTTGGCTGCTATAGACGCCATTTTATGGTTGTAAGCAGCTTTACTATCCTGTGGCATTTTTTAGCTGTGATGTAGTGATTATTAGTACAGAAGATTTGTATAGAATTATTGTATGTTAATAGTTTAATAGTTACTATAGCGTTGCTATAGATTTAGCAGGCAGGGCATACTTTTTTTGCGTAGTCTCTAGTTTAATAGTATGTAACTTTTTTACCTCGCAATTCGTGTACCTATGGGGAGTGGTTCCCATTGCATACATTGATGTGTTATGTGGGGTATAAAAATTAGCGCGAAAGGTCCAGTATGAAAATAGCACATATAGCACCGCCCTGGATTACCATCCCACCAAAGAACTATGGTGGAACCGAGAACGTTATCTATAATATTGTTGAGGAGCAGGTGGCGCAAGGCCATGATGTTACCCTGTTTGCTCCAGGTGATGCCCGTACATCCGCCAAACTGGTCTCTTTTTTCCCTCATTCGTTGATCGATGCTGGGGTCCCCTGGCAGGCTCATCTCAAGGCTTTCTATCATACCTATAAATCTATTGAGTATATTAAAGAGCACCATTTTGATATTGTGCATTCCCACCTCTCTTCCAGCGCTGATATGTATGCCTTTCCTTTGACGCAGCAACTGGGTACCCCACATGTGTCGACACTGCATAGTCGCTTCCCCTTTGATCGTGTGCAGGACTGGACCGGCGATGCTGACCAATATTTTCTCGAATGGATGCGACAGGTGCCGATAATCGCGATCAGTGAGAACGCGCGTGCGGAGGTGAAGTTGCCGCTGAACTTTGTTGGCGTGGTCCATCACGGTTTGCCGATGCAGCAGTTCAAGCCAACGGTCAGGCAGCCGGAAAACTTTGTGGTCTGGCTGGGACGCTTTGTGCCCGAGAAGGGCGCCCACCACGCGATCAAGCTGGCGAAGGCAGCCGGACTCCCCCTGGTCCTGGCCGGGACCATCGATCGCCATGTGCAAACCTCGATCCATTATTATGAGGAGGTTATCAAGCCGCAGTTGAACGGTCATGACATTAAATATATTGGACCGGTCAATACCAGGGAGAAGATCGACCTGCTCAGTCGTGCCCGCGTGTTCTTGAATCCGATCGAGTGGGAGGAGCCGTTTGGCATGGTGATGATTGAAGCGATGTCGGTTGGTTGCCCCGTGATCTCGTTCGCCCGTGGGGCCGCTCCAGAGGTGGTCGCGCACGGCAAGAGCGGCTACCTGGTCAATAATCTGAAAGAGATGAGGCGCGCCCTCGACCAGGTCGATCTGCTTGATCGGGCCGTGGTGCGGAAGCATGTCGAGGACAATTTCTCGGCCCGCGTGATGGTCGAGAAATATGTCCGTATCTATCAGCATATCCGCACCGCGCAGGTGATGAAGAGCGCTTCTCTCAAGCGTCCAGTCGTGGATACCCTGGTGTCCTGTGTGCCCCAGGTGAAGACCACTTCCCCGCTGTTGCCTCCGGTAGAGCCTGTAGCAACGCCCAACTATTCCCTTTCTCTCCTGCCTCAACAGAGCCGCGAGATCGATTCGGAAATGTTGCAGTAGCCCGCGTATCCGTCTTCTTCTACCCAGGCTATTCAACTCGCCGCCCGCGGGCGGCGAGGTTCACAGGATGGGATCGATGTCCGGCCTGATCTGCATGGCCGGGATGACAAAGTCCTTGATGATGAAGCGGTTGGATATCGCTTCCTGCTCAAAGGCACAGGTAGAGGCAACGACGATGTCGAGCTCGGGAATGATCCCGATCAACTGGCCCCCATAGCCAACGGCGCAACTGGTTCTCCTCCCATGATAGTCGGGTAGAAACCAGAAGTAGCCATATTTTTCTCCCCGTTCGGTTCTGCTGTGCCCCCGCCACGATTCCTCGATATACTCCGCCGGGAGGATGCGTTGCTCGTTCCAGATGCCCTGGTTGAGGTAGAGATAGCCGAAGCGCGCCATTTCACGCGTGGTGAGCTGCAGACCGAAGCCGCCGATCTGATGGCCCTGGGCGTCGTTGCTCCATAAGCCAGTCTGCTGCGAGGACCATGTTCCATAGCGGTGAGGCGCCTCGGCGCTGGCCTGGTTGTTCTGCCAGGGATCGCGATGGCGCTCCTCATCTTGCCAGATGCCAAGGGGATCGAAGAGATGGCGCCTGGCAAACGTGTGCAGGGGCATGCCGGTGCAGCGCGTCAGGACCAGGGCGACCAGGTGGGCCCCGATGTCGTCGTAGGCGTAGTGGGTACCCGGCTCGTATTCCAGTGGGCGGTCCAGCATCCTTTCGATGGATGAGGTGTCCTCCAGAAACGTTTCGATGCCGCCCGGCGCCAGTGCGTAGCCGCTGGTCATGGTCAGCAGGTGGCGCAGCGTGATCTCTTGCTTGCTGGGATCCGGCCGGCGGGCGTGGTATTCGGGGAAAAATGAGAGCAGGGGTTGATCGACACTCTGCAAGTGCCCTTCCCGCAAGGCGATCCCGACCAGGGCCGAGGTGACACTTTTTGTGACGGAGTTGACATTATGGTAGTGGTTGGGCCCCCAACCGTGATAGTATTCCTCAAAGATAATGATGCCGGAACGCACAACTATAATGCTAAGCAAGGCCGGTGTGCGCCGCGCATGCTCGTCCAGTTGTTTAAGACGTTCAATGTCGGCGCTCAATTCGTTCGGGGTGGCCGTCTTCCATGCCAGGTTTGGCCAGGAGCCTGTTACCTGCTGCTTGTCCATGCTGCTGCCCTCGTGTCTGGTGTTTGTTAGCGGGTTCCGATAAGAAAGAGGTATCGATAAGATGAATCAACTATACCATAAATCGAATGCCTGCGGGCGTGGGAACGTAGACGTCCCCATACTCTTATTTCAGTGGAGCTGCAACCGGGATGCGATTGCATCCCGGTTGCAGCTCCACTGAAATTGTGAAAGATAGGGTGTGCCGGGCGAAAGTTACCCATGCGAGATGTTTGATGCATACTTAGTTCGGCTTGCACAGGTTGACGTGCTCGTTGCTTAGAACTATTGGCCACAACGACATAGCCAATGGCGGCATCTGATATAATAGGATGTGTTGATTGATAGCGGGGAGCGCCAGGTTGAATCGTGGCGTTCCCAGAGCTAGTAGATGTGACAGCGGATTTCCCAAGTCAGTAAGGATAGGCCTGCCGGATGGAGCATGTGACAGATCAGGAACAAGAGAATAAGCATTTGAGGGAGCGCATTGAGCAGCTTGAGGCGGAGCTGCAGCATGTACGTGAACGCGAGGAGCGTGGTCGCGTCCTGCTGCAACTGACGTCTGATTATGCGTATATGTACCTTTTGCTGCCAGATGGCTCGTACCAATCCTTGTGGACGACCGAGGCGTTTACCTCCATTACAGGCTTTACTCCTGAAGAGTTTGATCGGCGTGGCTGGGAGAATCTGCAGCATCCCGATGATCGCTGGATGCATGCGCCGCGCATGGAGGCGATGCGCCAGGGGCGACAGGATACGCGCGAATGGCGCGTGATTACGCGCAGTGGCGAGATACGCTGGCTGCAGGATACCTGCTATCCGATCGTGAATCAGCACCCGTGCGATGATGATACTGTGATCCGGGTCTATGGGATCGTGCGCGATATTACGCAGCGCAAGCAGGCGGAGCTACAGCGAAACCAGATCGAGCAGCGTCTCTCTACCACCTTTGAGTCGATCGCTGACGCGGTCGTTATTTATGATCATGAAGGTCGCCTGATTCAGTATAACGATGCCGCCGGGTTATTACTGGGCTTCAATGAGCGTCCTGAATATCCTATGCAGTCGTTACAGGAGCGCTTTCAGACCATGCGGGTCACGAATGCGCATGGGCGGCCGCTGGCTGTTGATGAACTGCCGCCATCGCGTATCTTGCGGGGTGAGACGCTGCGCGGCATCACGGTCGAGGATCTGTGGATTACGACGCTGACCGGTCGTCAGATCGTTATCAGCGTGAGCGGGGCGCCTATCTATGATGCGCAGGATGGCTTGATGGGTGCTGTGCTGGTCTGCCGCGATGTGACGGCGCGCCGCAATCAGCAGTGGCGCACCAGCAAAGCGCTGGAGACCCTGCTGTCCATGGCGGAGGTCCTGGTTCGTTTGCCTGTAGCGGGTGATGGGTCCGCGCGTACAACCAGGCGTGAGAACGCTGAAGAACTGTTGCGCCTGACCTGCGATCTGCTGGGCTGCCAGATGGCCTCGATCGTTGATATCGATCCCGAAAAGGGCTTGATTCGACCGATCGCTGGCGTGGGAATGCCCGAAGACCTGCGCCAGAAATTCTGGGAGAGGGTGCCTTCCCTTTCTCTATCCGATTATATTCCTGCTCCTGATATGGCGCGCCTGCAGCGCGGCGAGCCAGTCTTATTCTCCCTGCTCGATACGCCGTCCGGTACGGTGCCTACCTTCGGTGTGGAGCAGGTGCTGGGCGCGCCGATCCGCCTGCGTGACCATCTGGTGGGCTTCCTCTCGATCAACTATGGCACCGCCGATCACCATTATGCACAACAGGATGAGTTCAGTCTGATTACGGCCATCGGGAAACTGGCCTCGCTGGCATTTGAACGTGAGCGGCTGATCGATCAGCGTTCCGCTGCCCAGGCGGCCGAAGTCGCCAGCGACCAGGCGCGTCAGCAGATGGATGCCTTCCTGGGCATGACCAATCATGAACTGCGCAACCCGCTGGCCACTATGAAGGCAAGCCTGCAATTGATACGTCGCCAGCTGAAGCTGTTCAATAATGATACCGTCTCTGTTCCAGAGGTGGCGGCCCGCATCCAGGAGCTGGTGGAGCGGGCCGAGCGGCAGGTCTCGGTTGAAACCCGGCTGGTCAATGATCTGCTGGATGTGTCACGTATTTTAGAACATAAATTGGAGCTCAAAGTACAATTCTGTAACCTCGTTGACCTGGTATCAAGGGTGGTCGCCGATCAACTATCTCTCGCCCACACCCGTACTATAGATATACATTTGCCACAAGAGGATATGGTGCCAGTGGTGGTGGATATCGATCGCGTGGGACAGGTATTGACCAACTACCTTACCAATGCGATCAAATATTCTGAGGATGACAGGCCGATTGAGGTGAGCCTGAGCGTAGAGGGTGAGCAGGCCCGTGTATCTGTCAAGGACCAGGGACCGGGCCTGACTCCAGAGGAACAGCGTCGGATCTGGGAACGCTTTTATCAGACGCCTGATCGCCAGCTCTATAGCGGCTCCGGTGGTCTTGGCCTGGGACTCTACATCAGTCAGAGTATTATTCAGCAGCATTCTGGCCGGGTCGGAATTGAGAGTGACCCTGGGAAGGGATCGACCTTCTGGTTTACACTTCCTCTTGTACGTGATTAGCAGCACATTTCCTGCTGGAGGGATGTGTAGAGAAGGATAACTGTGATGGCGATAGCCCACGAAAGTCCACTTTTGTTTATAGAAGATAATGACGATGACTACGAAGTTGTGCTCTGGGCTATGAAGAAGCTGTCGTTATCCATCCCTATCGTACGCTGTATTGATGGTGATGAGGCCCTCGATTACCTCTATCACCGCCAGGAGTTCACCCCACCCGAAACTTCTCCGCGCCCGGCACTGATCCTATTGGATCTGAATTTGATCTCCGTGGATGGCCGCGATGTCTTGCAAGAAGTCAAGAGCGATCCCGATCTGCGCATGATCCCGGTCATCATCTGGACCTCCTCCGAAGACCCTAAAGATATCGATGTGAGCTTCCAACTGGGGGCTAATAGCTATATATTGAAACCAATGAACATGAGCCAGTTGCTGGAAGTAGTAGAGACACTCAACAAATACTGGTTTGGCGTCGCCGTAACCTCCCCGGCTGCTGCACCCGAGCCACTGGATCAAAAAAGAAAATAGTTAAGTAAAGCGACGCACTACCAGACCCGCGAAACGGACATAAGGTTGCCCATCGCGCCGTGGGAGGTGCAGGAGGGCGACGAGCCCGCCTGCCGGGGGTCTGGGGGTGTCCCCCAGCCCTCCCTTCTCCCTTCTTTTCCGCGCCGCCGCAGGCGGCAAGAAAGAAATAGGGCGAACGCAAATGAGGCATTATCAATGTTCACGCTAGCGTGAACATTGATAATGCCTCATTTGCCATGTATACTTTTGGCATTCGATGATGTAGCCTGATGGTTAGAAGAAGGTAAGAGGCGATGGAAGATTTTGACGTCTTATCGACGCTATTGCAGGCGCAGGAGCCCGAGCTATACACCATCCCCACGCACGCGCAGGGGCCGCAGGGCGAACTGCCCCTGACCCCAAAGATGCTGCGCGAGTGGGCCAGCGGCGATCTCTTTGGCCTGACGCAGAACGTCGGTATGGGCTGGGAGCCCGCCAAAGTGGCCAATAAGCATATTTTGATGATCAGCACGCAGGGCGGTATCCGGGCGGAGGATGGCAGCCCGATCGCCCTGGGCTACCACACAGGCCACTGGGAGGTGGGACGCCTGCTGCGTGCCGCCGCCGGCGAGTTCAAGCACGCGGGCGCGGTCCCCTTCGCGGCCTACGTCAGCGATCCCTGCGATGGCCGCAGTCAGGGGACGGCCGGCATGTTTGATTCGCTGCCCTACCGCAACGATGCGGCGATGGTGATGCGCCGCCTGATTCGCTCTCTGCCGACGCGTAAGGCTGTGCTGGGTGTGGCGACCTGTGATAAGGGGCTGCCCGCGACCATGATGGCGCTGGCCTCACTGCGCCAGATGCCGGGCATCCTGGTCCCAGGCGGCGTGACGCTGCCGCCGGAGCATGGAGAGGACGCCGGCAAGATCCAGACGATCGGCGTGCGCTACGTACATGGGGACATCTCGCTGGAGGACGCGGCCCAGCTGGGCTGCCGAGCCTGCGCGACCCCCGGCGGCGGCTGCCAGTTTCTGGGGACGGCCGCGACGGCCCAGGTGGTGGGGGAAGCGCTCGGTATGGCGATCCCGCATTCAGCGCTGGCCCCTTCCGGTGAGCCGATCTGGGAGGCGCTGGCCACCCAGTCGGCCCGCGCGCTGCTGCACCAGGTGCAGTTGGGCATGGGCATGCAGGATGTAGTGACCGATGCCGCCGTTCGCAACGCCATGGTGGTACATGCCGCCTTCGGGGGCTCGACCAACCTGCTGTTGCACATCCCCGCCATCGCCCACGCGGCCGGCCTGCGCACCCCGACCATCTCCGATTGGCAGGAGATCAATCGCCAGGTGCCGCGGCTGGTGAGCGTGCTGCCCAATGGTCCCGTCGATCATCCGACGGTGCGCGTCTTCCTGGCTGGTGGCGTGCCCGAAGTTATGCTCCACTTGAGGCGCCACGGCCTGCTCGATACCAGCGTCAAGACCTGTACCGGCCATACACTGGACGATGTGCTCAGCTGGTGGGAGCAGTCGGAGCGTCGCCAGAAGGTGCGTGCGCGTCTGCTGGAGGCTGATGGCGTCCAACCAGATGATGTGATTATGACGCCGGAACTGGCGCGTGAGCGTGGGATGACCTCGACCGTCATGTTCCCGGTCGGCAATATCGCGCCCGAGGGCTCGGTCATCAAATCCACGGCCATCGATCCCAGTGTTGTGGATGAGGATGGGGTCTATCGCCATACCGGGCCCGCGCGCGTCTTTACCAGCGAGCGCGCAGCTATGGCCGCGATCAAGGAGGGCTCCATTCAGGCCGGTAACATTATCGTCTTGATGGGACGAGGACCCGGAGGGACCGGCATGGAGGAGACCTATCAGCTGACGGCCGCGCTCAAGTACCTGCCCTTTGGCAAGCACGTGGCCCTGGTGACCGATGCCCGCTTTTCGGGCGTCTCAACCGGCGCTTGCATCGGCCTGGTGGGACCCGAAGCCCTGACGGGCGGACCCATCGGTAAGGTGCGCGATGGTGATATCATTCAGATTGTGCTGGATCGCGAGAATCTGCATGGGGAGATCAATGTGATCGGTGATGGCGAGCGTACCTTCACTCCTGGCGAGGGGGCGATCCTGCTCAGGGAGCGCCCGCCGCATCCCGACCTGGCCCCCGATCCACTGCTGCCAGACGATACCCGGCTGTGGGCCGCTCTGCAGGCCGCCAGCGGTGGCGTCTGGCGCGGCGCCATCTACGACGTGGACCGCATCATCGCGGTGATCGAAGCTGGCCGCAAGGCATTGGATATGCCAGCACCATAGCTGAGGGAGGGCAATAATTAGGCTACACGGCTTCATGCCCAATCGGGACATACAAGGCGATAGCACGATTTGAGCACATCAGGATTTTGCCTGAAACAAACCGTGCCACGCCTTGTATAGAGCCAGCTGCCACGCGGTGGTTACGCGGCCCAGATGACGATCTGGTTGTTGGTGCTATTGATACCCGAAGACTCTCTGGTGACTATAGAGTGGCCATCAGGTGACCAGGACGCTGAGAAGATCATCCGGTTCTGGCTGGTATAGAGTCCAACCTGCGCTCCGCTGCCCGCGTCGAGGATGGTCACTTTGCTGGTTTTTGCCTGGAAGAATGGACCAGTGAAAGGCGAGGTGTACGCCGCCAGTTCCTTCCCATCAGGCGACCAGGCGAAGCCCGAAACCCCTTTATAGGTCTTGAGTAGCTTTTGTGCGTCTACATCCCAGAGCTCCATCGAGGTAAACGTACTTCGCGCCAGGTTATGGGTACCAGGCTGCCACGCAATCGCCATGGACTGGGCTTTGCCCAGCACAAAAACAACCTGTTGCGTAGCAACGCTCCAAACCACAATTTTTGAGTCATTCGAGTAGGATACGGCCAGGTACTTTCCATCGCTGGAAAAGGCCAGCGCGAGTCCGATGGGCGCCGCCTGCGCGCTGAACGTGGTTTTTACTGTGCCGGTCAGCGGATCTAGCAACACGACTTTCCCCGAGTTGGTATTGGATACATCGACCGCCAGAGATGCGCCATCCGGGCTCCAGGCCACGGAATAAAAGCCAACCCCGCTACCAAGCGGGACGGCACTGGAAAGGAGGGACTGATGCGTGCCAGAGACGTGGAGGGCCGTCGGCGTCGGGTCGTTGATGGTTTTGACGACCGCACCAGTCTGGCTGTCGACAATCACAATGCTCTGCAGATTGTTCAGCGCCAGGTATTTGCCCGTTGGTGACCACTGCACCTCACCGAGATCCGCCGCCTCTAGAGGAATCGTCATGAGATTCTTTCCGCTGGTGACGTTCCAAATGTACAGCAGCGTCCTGGCATTTTTCAGATCTATAGCCAGAGCGGCCATGCGCGTGCCATCTGGCGACCACGCGGCTGAGTTGAAGTTGGTTCCCGCCGGGGATTTTCGCGTAGAGAGTATCGTGCCGGCGGACACTGGCGTAGGCGTAGGCGTGGGCCTGGGTGCGTGGGTCGCAGTCGCCTTTGTTTTGCCAATATCCTGGCTGCCCTGCTGACTGTGATTGAGGGTCAGCATCACAGCCAGTGTGCTCACTAGCAGTCCTGCTACCAGGACAGCAGCCAGCAGACCGAGGCTGCGAGACAACCTTCTGCCCCTGGATTGCTCCGCTGAACGGGGAGATTGCATCTTACGAGTCCTTTCTTGAGAAAAACGTAGCATAGGAGCCGAATCCATCGGGCTCCGCGCCTGATTGACATCATTTTTAGCGACCTGGTGAGCCGCGATCCGCCGCCTGGCGCGCGCGAGGAAGGCCTGGTTTTGCTCGTAATCAGCCTGGTAAAAGGCCTGAAGATCCTTGACCAGGCGCGCCGATGCGCCCTGCTCATCCTCGTTCGCCGGGAAATCCCTGACGCGGCGTGTTTCTGCTTGAGCAGGCGTTGCGCCCGGTTCCAGGAGCGCTGGTTCGCCTGGCTGGTGCGAGGAGAACTGCTCAATCTGCTCATCCACGCTCTCGGGTGTGAAAAAATCGCGATTCTGTGTCATAAATGCGCCTCTTCCTGCTCCTTGTCGTAGAGCGTGCGCAAGAAATTGAGCGCGCGAGCCATGAGCGAACGCACGCTCCCCTC
The DNA here is from genome assembly GCF_003967515.1 of Dictyobacter aurantiacus. GTDB lineage: Bacteria > Chloroflexota > Ktedonobacteria > Ktedonobacterales > Ktedonobacteraceae > Dictyobacter > Dictyobacter aurantiacus. Next base: position 5,164,049 of record NZ_BIFQ01000001.1, read on the forward strand.
GCGTTTGCCCATCAACGTCGCAATCTCCGAACTGCGCAGGCCATGGGCGAAACGCAGCTGGATAGCCCTCCTCTGGCCAGGAGAGAGCCGATCCAGGTAGGTCTGTAAAAGCGTTGATTCCTCTCGCTGCAGCATGATTAGCTCAGGAGAGCGTTCCTTATCGTCGATATAGTCAGCCACCAGGCTCAGATCTAGCCCGCGCCTGACCTGTGAGCGGCGATAAGCGTCCACCGCCTTGTTCCGTGTTACCCGCCAGAGCCAGGACACCTGCTCTTTTTCGCTCATCCGGACAAACCTCTCCGTCTCAAGCGCGGCCATGAAGACTTCTACCAGTACGTCTTCTGCGGCCTCGCGCGAGCCGGTCTGTTGACTCAAATAAGCAAAAAGCGCCGGACCATGTTGTTCATAGAGACGGCCCACCGGCGAGCCATCCGCAGCGACTTTATGTGAGAGTTCCATGCTTTTCCTCTCAGTGTTTTTGAGATCTCATCTTTCCATCGCACAAAGATAAAAAAACGTTGCATCCCTCCCCATCTGTCTTTTGCTTCTGCCAAAAAGAGGAAGCATAAACAGCGATAAATACGCTTCAATGAGGGAATTGGTGAGGGGAGATAGCGTGCGTACAGGATTGTCATTGCTACATTCGGTGCCAACGAGCGGCATTTGAGGCGTTGGGGCGATGCCGCGCACACGCTTCTCTGCAAATCTTTTATCGCATGGCTCATGTGCAATTAGAGGGAAATGAAGAGCTTACTGGATGTTGCCCTTTCAAAAATGTGCCGCGGACGCTTATTGTGCTGCGCCTTTGCAAATTTAATCCGATGTCACGGCAGGCAGGCTGAGGCAGAAGCAGCTTCCCTGGTCGGGCTGGCCGCTGCTCTCAACCCAGATGCGCCCTCCCATCGCTTCCATCAGTTGCTTGCAGATGTAGAGCCCCAGTCCGGTTCCTCGTGTGGGCCCACCTATATCCCGCTTGAGGCGCACGAATTTCTCGAAGATCAGGGAGAGCTCATCGGCGGGAATACCGGGCCCCTCATCTCTTATATGTATATTCACGAATGAAGAGGACTTGCTCTGCACGCCCTCGATATGGATCTCGGTCCGGGTCGGGACGTATTTGAAGATGTTGGAGAACAGATTGTGCAGGACCTGGCGCAAGAACTGGGGATCTGCCCAGACCATGAGCTGGTCGGGCAGCTGCAGGTGGATGGTGTAGGCGGCGATCTCGGGAGCCTTGAGCTGCGTGAGCACATCCTGTAGAAAGTGGCGCACGTTGATGGCTTCAGGTCTGGCGCCTGGGATATCGCTGATGATCTCGGTGGCGTCGAGCACGCGATCAACCAGGGCGGCCAGGTCTTCCTGGCTCTCGATGGCGTGTTTCATATATTGTGCCCGCGTCGTCGGGTCCAGTCGCTCACCAAAATCGTGGAGGATCTCTAGCGAGCCCCCCAGTACGGTCAGGGGGGTGCGCAACTCGTGGCTGACGTTCAGGAGAAATTGGTCCTTGAGGGCGTTGATTTTGCGCTGCTGCTCGTAGGCCAGCGCGATCTGTTGCTCCTGTAAGTGAATGCGTAGCTGTTCCTGCTCGGCGGCCTGGACTCGCTGGCGTGCCATCCGCACCTGGTCGACCGCCGCGCGCAGCCAGCAGACGATAATACCCAGGCCCAGCGAGGTGATGAAGCCGACGATGCCCCCGACTACGAATGCCTGGTCGGGCAGTAGTCCGCGCAGGAGGAAGATGTAGGTAAGCTGGAACGCGATGCCGTTGAGCACCATGGCGGTGAGCAGGCCCCGATAGCGAAACAGCCAGCAGGCAATCACAATGGGCAGGAACATGCTGGACCCGTTATGGGTGGGAGGAAACAGCAGCCACAGACCGCTGATCCCGACAACATAGGAGAAGGTTACGAGGAGTAGTTGCGATCCCCAGGAGAGGTTCAGCCAGGTAAGTGGGATCATACGCAGTTGATGCAAGAGGATACCGATGCGCGCATAATACTTCATATATCTTCCCCTCTTATCCTAAGATCCCTTAACATAAGAATGTCTATATGTTCCGATGATCTGCATCCCTGTGCTACAATCCCCTATAATATGCACACTGCTCAGTATACCTGTTCCATGCCAAAAATGTCAAAGATTAATCGTATTAGATAGTATTTTTTTCTTCTATACATAGAAGCTGTACAGTATTTGCGGGTGTGCGTAGAGTTGATACAATATCAGTGGAGAAGGAGGGCTGTGGTATTTATGAATCGCATGGATCGGCTGACCGCTATCGTGCTGCTGCTGCAGGGGGGACCGCGTACCGCGGGAGAGCTGGCACGGCGCTTTGAGATCTCGCGGCGGACTGTGTTTCGCGATATCGAGTCGCTGTGCGAGATGGGTGTGCCGATCGTCACTACTTCGGGCCCACGGGGTGGCTATTCTTTGATGCCCGATTATTCGCTCTCTCCACTCCAGTTGACGGTCAGCGAGTCGTTCCTGCTGCGTCTGGCCTTGAGCAGCGTGGCGCGGCTGGCTGATACCCCTTTCAAGCAGGAGCGCGAGTCCCTGCTGGCCAAGATGGCGGCGGTCATGCCGGAGAGACATGCGGCTGAGGCCGAGCATCTGCTGCGCACTATCGAGCTTGAGGTGCCGCAGCGCCGCTATACGACGCCGTTTATGGGGCAGCTGATCGCCGCCGCGCGGGCGCAGGCGTGGCTAGATGTCGAGTATCGCTCTGGCCAGCGTACGTCTCGGCAGACGCTGCGCCCGCTGCTGCTCTCTTCTTCTGGCGGCTTCTGGTATTGCCGGGCCTATTCGCACGAGCGTCAGGAGGAGCGCACCTATCGCGTGGACCGCTTCATCAGCGTCAATCCCACTGACGCGCCCCCTCCCATGCTCTCCGAGTCCGCGGCGGATGTCGCTCCAGCTCTGCCCTATGGGCATCCCTCTCTACCGGAGGTGTGCATCCGCCTGACCGCCTATGGCGCCATGATCATGGAGCGCGATCCCCACCTGGGCGACTCCATCCAACCTGCCGAGGATGGCGGCCTGCTGCGCTTTCGCTGCCCGCCCTCTGAGTATCCCTGGCTGCTGCGTACCCTGCTCAGCCTGGGTCCCGACGCCGAAGTGCTGGCCCCCCAGGCGCTCAAAGACCAACTGCGCGCGGCCGCGCTGGCAATCGCTCAACGCTACTCCTAATGGTGACATAAGGTTGTCACCATTGCTGCTGTAAACTCTATCTATCAGCCGTCAATGCGCTGATCATCATCGAGTTGAATTGAAGGAGCTATGAGCATGGTTGAATCCACCTACGCGCGGCAGCGCCTGCGCAACTGGCGCCAGACGCCCGAGGACCGTTTAACGGGAAGCGAGCAGGCGCCGGAATTCATTGATCGCATAGGGATCGTGACGCTCTATCCCGCCTCGCCGGAGTTCCCCAATCTCTTTTCCGCCTATGTGGGCGATCCTGCCGCGAAGACGGATTCGGCCTGGGATACGCCCAGCGGCGAGATCTACACCTGGCGCTGGGCGCTGGGCAGCCAGGAAGTCGCCTACTATTCGGCTCTGATCCGGCGCCGGCCTACCTGGATCTCCTGGTCGCTGTTCCCGGCCATGCTGCGCCTGTGCGGCGAGCTGCGCAGTCCCCACGAGCTATATCACGCCGGCAAGCTCTCCGCGCAGGCCTATCACATCGTCGAAGCCCTGGAGTCGGTCGATGAGCCGTTGCCGACCAGTGAACTGCGCGATCGGGCCGGCTTCCCACGCGGCACCGCCTCGCGTAACCTCTACCTCAAAGCCGTCGAAGAGCTAGAGTCACAGATGCTGCTGGCCAAGGTCTTCCTGGGTGACGACCATACTATGTACCACACCCTCGTCAGCCAGCGCTACCCCCAGCACGTCGCCGCCGCCGAGCGCCTGAATCCGCAGGAGGCCCTGCGCGCCTTCCTGCTCAGCTACCTGCCCCACGCTCTCTACGCCGATCCAATCAGGCTGGCGAAAGATCTCAAGCTGCCCCAGGACCAGTTGAAAGCGGTTCTCACTGAAGTACAGAAAGAGCAGCGGTTGAGCCCAACCTCTTCAATTTAAGGACGAGAGACACATACGACAAGAAAAAAGGAGCGCGCTTGATATGAAACCACGCATTACAGTGATGACATTGGGAGTCGACGACCTGGAACGCTCGCTCGCCTTCTATCGCGACGGCCTGGGCCTGCCCACGCAGGGCATCATCGGCAAAGAATTCGAGCATGGAGCCGTCGTCTTTTTCGATCTGCAGCCCGGCCTGAAGCTGGCCCTCTGGTCCCGCGCCGACATCGCCCACGACACCCACCTCTCCCGGACGCCCCACAGCCCGACCGAACTCACCATCGGTCATAACGTCGGCAGCAAAGAAGAGGTGGAAGAGGTAATGGAGCAGGCCAGCAGAGCTGGCGCCCGCATCATCAAGCCTCCCGCCGAAACCTTCTGGGGCGGCTACTCCGGCTACTTCCAGGACCCAGACGACCACCTCTGGGAGGTCGTCTGGAACCCCGACCTCCTGCCCGAATAACGGCCCTGCCCGGTCGCGCAAACGGTCGCCCGCTCAAAGGGAACGCCCCTGTAAGGTCGACCTTCAACGGCCGACCGGGCCGCCAGCGCCAGCGACGGCGGCCCCCGTACCCCCACGCCCCCGCTTCTCCTGTCTTCCAGGCACGCCAACGTGGTACCTCCACGCCAACGTACCACACGCGTACCCAAACGCACCGCATAGGACAAAATACCATCCATGAAGAAAGGAATAACATCAGGCTTGTGTTCGTTAAGGAATAAGAAGTAGAGAAAACCAGAAAGGACTCTTGATGCAGATACGACGTTTTAGCTCCGATGTGAAATCCAAAGTGCCCGGCGGCCATGCCGGCCTCTACGCAGTCCCGATCTTACATGAGGATGCGCACTCCTCACCCGAGCAGCTGGAGACCTATGCCCGCAAGGTCAATGGTCTGCCGCTGTTCAGCGAGGGCGCGCCCCATGTGGTGGCCCTGTACTTTGAGCCCCACGCCACCATGGATGAGCACAGCGCTCCCCACCCGATCCTATTCATGGTCGTACATGGAAGCGGTTTTGTGCGCATCGGCGGACCGCAGGGTGAGACGCAACCCGTGCGGGCCGGCGACGCTATTCTCTGGCCACCTCATGTCGACCATCACGCCTGGACCGACGACTCCGAGCTGCACGCCATCGTCATCGAAGGATGGGGCCCGCCATCACGAACATAAATGCTTTATTCTTCATTCTGCTCCTCCAGGACCTCCATCGCCTCGTAGAGCCAGTTCAGGTAGGTCTGCTCGAAGTTGATGGCGAAGCGCGAGACGAGGCGGAAATAGATGTCCTCCTCCTCCTGGCTGGCGTAGGGATTGGGGCGGCCGCTGGCCTGCCGGGGCTGGTCGCGCACCGGCAGGTGCTGGGTCGTCTGCCGATACTGCAGCAGGCGCTGCTCGTGCAGAGCGATGCTGGCGCGGATGTTCTCGCTGATGGCCTCCGGCGGCGCGAACGATCCAAACATCATCTTGAGCAACAGCTCGTCGCGCAGCTGCAGGACCGCCGGTGGCTGCTGTTGCCACGACTCCAGCGCCGCCCGCCCGGCCGGCGTAATCGAATAAACTTTGCGGTCCGGGCGCGACTCCTGCTCCTCGCGCTCCATCTCCACCCAGCCCAGCCCCTTCATGCGCTTCAACTCGTTGTAGATCTGACTGTGCGCCGCCGACCACATGGCCGAGAGCACATGATCAAATAGCTGCTTCAGATCATAGCCGGATAGCGGCCCCCAGTACGCGAGCAGCCCCAATACCCCGTAGGTAATCGGATAGGCCTCAGGTCGATCCATAATTGCACTCTTTCCTCTTACAATTCAAAATACCGCTCCCTATGATATCACGTCATATTTCTGCTTGACAAAATTCTCCTCTCCACACTATACTCTTTATAGTTATATGTCTTCCAGTCATATGATTAGAAAATATAAGGAGAAATGAGATGGCACTATCGACACAGGATGTGTCTATCCATATGATTGAGCGTGGGCAGGGAGCTCCCACGCTATTCTTACACGGGGCGCCCGATTCGGGTGAGATGTGGAGTGGGGTCATCGAGCGTCTGCAGGATCACTATCATTGCTATGCGCCGGACCTGCCGGGCTTTGGTCGTTCGGGGGTTCCGGCCGATTTTCAGGCCTCGCTGGACTATATGGCCACGTTTGTAGAGCGCGTGATTGAGCGTTACGGGATCGCGACGCCGCTCAACCTGGTGGTGATGGATTTCGGGGCGACGTATGGCCTGGCCTGGGCGGCGAGTCATCCGCAGCAGGTGGCGCACCTCGCTATCGCGGGCGGCTCGAACTTCTCGTCGCGCTACCAGTGGCATGGCACCGCGCGTATCCTGCGTACCCCCGTGTTGGGAGAGCTGATGATGTCGGCCGTTAGCCTCTCGGCACAGGAGAGGATGATGCGCCAGAACGCGCCGCTGGTCAGCCCCGAGTACGTCCGTTCGGCGTATGAGCTCTCGCTGAGCAAGCCGCAGACGCGGCGTATGATGCTCAAGCTGTACCGATCGATCGATCCCAAAGACTTTGTGGGCTGGGAGGATCGCCTGCGCGAGCTGACCGCGCGCGTCCCCACTCTGATTCTGTGGGGAGATGAAGATCCCTTTATTACACCAGACTACGCGGAGAGCTTTGGCACCAGCAACGTCGAGCATTTTCCGCGGAATGGACACTGGCTGCCTCTGGAGATCCCCGAGATCGTGGCGCGGCGCCTTGGGGATTTTTTTGCCGCCTACGGGGACTCCTGGCGATAATGGCTGCCGGAGATGCATTGCCATTTCCAGGTACGCTCGGGGAAATCGTTCCATGGACCCTGCTCGTGAAAGATGATGGCCAGCCCCTCAGGCAGATAGGCCCGGAAGTCGGGCGCCTGAATGGAGCTGACCAGTCGGTTGGCGATCTCTAGCGATGCCTCCTTTTCATATATTCTTCCCGCCGTCCGCCGAAAGCGGCCAATAGTGCGCACCTCGATCTCGTCCCATTCGTAGCCCTGATTAACCATTGAGCGCGTGGCGCGCACGATCTCGGCCATGTTGGTGAGCTCTGGCTTGCATTCAAAGAGCGTGATCACCCCTTGCAGCACATTGATGCCCAGGTGCATGACGCTGTGGCAGGCGGGACAGACCGTCTCCAGATTTTCCAGGCGATGATCGTCCTCGGCCCCGATATGGTTGACCTGCATGAAGCGGCGGCAGCTCAGGGCGCAGTAGACGCAGGTGTAGCGGTCCCTCTGCAGCGCCTGCTGGCGAATGCGCCGCCACTGCTCAGGATCGCGCTCCTTGAACCACTCGCGCGCCGCCATCACCGATGGCCGTAAAACTTTCATCACTCCTCCTCCTCATTGCCATATGCGTAAAAGCCGAGACAGGCCCGGCACCTACGAGCCTCGCTGGGATGGAAAATCTTGCTGCGGCACCTGCGTGCGCTCCTGCTGGATCGCGTTGATGACCGGTTCTCTCAACCTGAACGGCAGAGAAAGTACGTATTTCCCCAGCAATTCCATGACGATGGTGTCTGCCGGGGTCCCGTTGTTGTTGATCTGTATCGGCTTGAGCTCCTCGTCCGATGCGTGGATGGCATCCGCGAGCTGCATCACGGCCGCCTGCAGGCGCTTGTATTCATGATCAATCTGCGCCGCGCGCTGTAGACGTGGCACCAGTCGCTGCAACTCTATCTCACTGTTTTGGAGCCGCTGCAAGCGCGAGAGCAGGTTGTTCAGCGAGACGGCGACTGGCCACAGGGTCGCCCCCTCCTGGAGGGGCACGCGCGCCGCCAGGTTGCCGTTACTGGCGGCTGAATGGACCGCCATGATGTCCTGGATGCTGTTGTCCAGCGCTCGCTTTTCATCGGCGATGGCGTGCTCCTGCGCCGCGATGTCGTGCTGCAGCTTGGCGATCTCTTCGGCGCGATCGGCGCGCTGAATAGCACGCGTCGCGCTCGCCACCCAGAGATAGAGTACCACAGATACAATCAGGTGAATCTGAATGGGGCGTGAGACGACGGTGAAGTAACCGCCGCCCTGCATGATGTGGTTCAGTGAAGGGGTACGAGGCCAGTACGTCAGCACAACATACGAAAAGATGATATTCATCAATGCATCAGGTATAACCCAGTTTACGGGGAGCAGTGATACTACAAATACTTCAGAAAAGACCAGCATGTCAAATATTGCAATAGTTTCAGGTGCCAGGCCACCAGGACTACGCAAAATACTAGAAAAGATACCCAGGTTTACTGATAGTGAAATTATTAAACCTACAGCGGTGACGTGCCCCCTCTGATTTAGCGGCGCGCAGATCGCTATCAGCACTAAAATACCCAGGGCGACGAACAGAATCTGGTGGTTCGGGCCGAAAACACCTATTGGACCTACCAGGGCAAGGAGTATAAAGCCCAGCGCCAACATGATCGTGCTGGCCAGGCGACCGCGCCGTACGACTTCGCGCTGCTCGAAGCTCGCCCCCGGCTCGGCTGGCGGCGGCGCTGTAAGGCGGTACCAGGGGGTGAACACTGCGTGGAGTACACGGGTAAAGAATCCACGCGGTTTTTCAGGCGCCGCCTGTATATAGGCGGGTTCGGTTGCTGAATAGTTCGGACCCATCATCGTGGATATCACTCCTTTTAGTAAAATAATCTACATGACACTCATGCGTTCGCTTGCATTATACTTTTTAATAAAAGCATAATACAATGCTATAGGACGATTATAATATTTGGTGTTATACTATCTGAGAGATTAAGTGATTGCTCTCTGTCTATAGCTAGTTCTTTCATATAGATAAATGCTATTCATGAATGTGTTTATCTGTGGAGTAATAGGTATAGAACTTGAGTATATCTGCTTGTTCGTTTTTATTTGTGCCTGGAGCAGATTATTTCACCATGTTATTTTGGAGGCAGGAAAAGTATGACGCCTAATGAAGGCATGACGCCCGAGGCTCTTTCGAGCACGGAGGTTACCCCGGATGGTGGTGAAGGCCCACAGCTTTCCACCCCTGTTGCTGAAGTAAGTTCGCTCAACCCCATGACCGTTACTGATGACAATGATATGCCTGAGAGCACGACTCTATCACAGGAGAGACCAGACATGCCGGCCGTGCAGGCCGCGCAGGATGCCCTGGTGGCTGAGTCGGTCAGCACTACTGATACCGCTGTGACATATACAAATCTGGGATGGGCGTTTCGCATCGTTTTCGCGCTGGCGAGCACGGTCGGGGGCCTTTCCAGCATCGCTATTAAACAACTCCTCCTACCGCTGCAAGTGAGTATGCTGGCACCGACCACGACCAATACGTCCTTTGCTATCGTGGCCTCGATCGGTGCCTTTGCCGGTCTGATCGTCTCTCCCTTTACGGGTGCGCTCAGCGATCGTAGCGTAGCCAAATGGGGGCCGCGCCGTGTCTGGATCGTGTTTGGCCTGCTGGCAGGTGTGCTGGGCCTGGTCATTATGGCCTTTGCCGCCAGCATTCCTGTGCTGCTCCTCGGCGAGATCATCGCCCAGATCGGTGTCGATACGGTGCTCTCGACGGTGGCGGCCATCATCCCGGACCAGGTTCCGGCTCCGAAACGAGCATTCTTCAGTGCCTTGAATGGTATGGCTCCGATCGTGGGTGGTGTGCTGGGCCTGCTGGCGGTCTCGCGTCTCACCAACACGCACGTGCCGGAGCAAGGCTACCTGGCCTTGATTATCCTTTCGGTTCTGTTTATCGTCCTGTTCTTGCTCGTCTTTCGTGATCGACCCGGCGTGCGCCGGCAGGACGCGCCGGAGTTCCAGATGGGACCCTTCCTGGCTGGATTTGTGCGGCCGCTGGCATCTGGCGACTTCGTCTATACACTTATTTCGCGCTGCCTGGTGTTTTTGAGCTTCCAGATCCTTGGCGCCTATACCCTTTTCTATCTGCGCGGTGTGCTGCATTTTAGCGCTCCCCAGGCCGCCAGTGGCGTGGCGAACTTCCAGTTGATTTCAACCGCCTGTCTGTTGATCGGCTCGCTTATCGTGGGCAGCATCTCCGGCAAGAGCGGCGGACGCATCAAGCCATTCGTCATCCTGGGAGCATTATTGATGGCGATCAGCCTCGTGGTCATCGCGCTGGTCCATGTCTGGACCGTCATGTTGTTGATCGCGGTGGTGTTCGGCTTCGGCTTTGGTATCTACCTGGCGGTTGACATGGCCCTGGCGATCCGCGTCCTGCCAACCACTACCGACAATGGTAAAGACCTGGCCATCATCAACACGGCCATCTTCCTGCCGCTCATTATCAGTCCCATTATTGGCGCGTTTATCCTCAATCTTTCCCACAACAACTTTTCCCTGTTATTCCTGATTGCCGCGTTCTCCAGTGTGGTCGCGGCCGGCTTGATCCTACCCATACGCGGTGTGCGTTAAAACGATGTTCTGGTAGTTCGGTATATATGTGTTGTGTATGGTGCGGCTCTGCCGCACCATACACAACACATATATACCACTGGCTTTTTCTTGAAGGTAAGGCGATGAAGCACATAAAACAATAAGGTGAGAGTAAGAGAGAAGACGAAAGTGGCTGAGTATTATTTAGACATGGCGACGATGATAGGAGTTCTTCAATCTCTGGGGCAAACTGGACAGATTGAGGCCGATCTGGCGGCCATCTCGCTGCGCGGCAGGGAAAGCCTGCCCGCTGGTCATCTGGTCATCGGTGTGAAAGCTGGCCGTATCTATGCATGGGCCTTGCTGGGGGCGAACGGACAGCAGATTCTGAGCGGAACCGAGCAAAATGTCAATGCTTTGTTGCGCTATTATGGCCAGCAGAGGATTCGCTGGACATTTGTACAGCAAACACTTGAACAGTCAGCCTCATTACATGCCGGGCCTCCCGATTACCAGGTTTCTCCTTCGTATCAACCATCCCGGCCCCCTTATGCTGCCGGGAACTCGTCTCATGGGGGATCACCGGCTGGCTCTCAGGGTCGAGCGCAGGTTCCGTATCGCAAGCAGAATCTCGCCGCGAATATGCTTGCGACCATGCCCCGGCAGCATAGGCTGATCTATGCACTCGTCAACGGCGTCAATACAGTCGAACGTATCTGTGAGCTTTTGCCTTCTCTATCGCATAGTGACATCGTGCAGATTCTGAAAGAGCTGTACTCTTCCAACATCATTAGTTTCTAAATGCTAGAGAGATATTTGGATGAAGATATTAATTATTGGCGGCGGTATTAGTGGCCTGGCGGTCGCGCTGGCCCTGCATCGAACCGGCCAGGATGTAACGGTCTTTGAGCGTTCCCAGGAGATACACGAGGTCGGGGCGGGCCTGACGATCTGGCCCAACGCGATCCGCGTTCTTGAGCAACTGGGATTGGGTGAGGTCATTCCGCAGATTGGTATGCCAGCGCACTATCGTACGATCCGTACCTGGCGGGGCGCGTTGCTCTCACAGATCGAGGTTGACGCCATCGCGGGCAGTCCGATGCGCCTGATGCACCGGGCCGACCTGCAAGGAGCGTTATTGAACGCCCTGCGCGCGGCGTCTGTCCCCATCGTGCTTGGCGCGCGCTGCACCGGCTTCACGCAGGATGAAGAGAGTGTGCACGCGAGTTTCGCTGATGGGCGCAGCGCCGACGGCGATCTCCTGATCGGTGCCGATGGTATCCGTTCGTCCATCCGCGCGCAACTCTTCGGGACTCCCAATATTCACTATACGGGCTATACCTCGTGGCGTGGCATCGCCGAGGTTGAGGAACGCTATATCCCGCTGGGCATCTCCAGTGAGACATGGGGGGTGGGACGGAGGATCGGTCTCATTCCGCTGATACATGGACGCATGTACTGGTTCGCGGCCTATACCACGCCGGAGGGGCAGGGCAAGGAGCAGTCGCCTGAGGAGCGCAAGCAGCAGGTGCAGTCGCTCTTTCAGGGCTGGCATGATCCTATCGCACCGATCCTGGAGGCGACAGAGGCGTCGCGCTTCATTCGCAACGACGTCTACGATATCGAGCCCCTTACTCACTGGAGCCAGGGACGCGTCGTCCTGGTCGGTGACGCGGCGCACGCCATGTCCCCCAATATGGGCCAGGGCGGCTGCCAGGCGATTGAGGACGCGCCCGTGCTCGCTGAGTGCCTGCAGTCCGGCTCGGACCTCCCAACGAGCTTGCGCGCCTACGAAGAGCGACGTAAGCCGCGCACCTCGCGCGTCGCTCGACAATCACGGCGCATCGGCCAGCTCTCGCAGGTCAACAATCCTCAGCTCTACACCGTGCGCAACGTCCTGGTCAAAGCCCTGTATACACAGGCGCTATCCAAAGAGCTCAAGTGGCTCCTGCAAAGCACCATTTAATGGAAAGCGCGCAAGCTCGCTTTCCGCTTCCCCGGCGCAACCTGGTATTAGAGATAAGTGACAGGGGATGGCTACCTGGACCGCGACCCGACCCCTCATTGATCGCTGTTCGCCATCCCCTTTCTCTATATGTGCCGGTTATTGCACCTGTGGCATCGTTCCTTCGCTGCCCGCCTCAAACAGCCGATTGAACTCGGCAGGGAGCTGGGCGCGGGCATCTTTTATTTCACCCTGTGAGACGGATTCTTTGAGCACATCGATCACTGCCCGCGCATGAAACGTGGCCTTTTGTACATCGACCCGCTCCCGCAGGCTGACACGCTGGAAGAACTCGTGCAGGGAGAAGCGCTCTCCCTTCGCGGACCAGGTGTCTCGGAGATAGTCCCCAATCTCTGGCGGTAGTTGCGCCGCCAGGTCCTGAGCCTCGCCACCGGCCAGGCGCTCGGCCAGGGTCTCAAGTGTCGCGCGGGTCGCTCGCTCCGCCTCGCCTCGCGAGCTTAATCGTGCGCGGTGTTGTACCTGTCCTATAAATTCATCGTGTTTCATAACGTCCTCCGTATCTCTGTAAATGACGATTGCTTGTTATGTTGTTCCCCACTAGCAGATTCTGTCCCGGTAACTCTTATGGACAGAGTTGATGCTACGAACATAGGCCGCCAGGTTTTCATCGCCATCACAGGACGAAAAAAGGTATCACAAAGACGTCACAGATGGTATCTCAGCGCTATCCAAACGTGGGGTGAGCTACGCGCAATGAGCCAAAAAAACCTGAATACAGAATGATACAGACAGTGTGGCCGTCTTCAGAGGCCTCGCCAAAACACAGGGGATGGAGAGCCCTCTGATCGGTCCTTTCGGTAAAAAAGAGGATTTTTACCCTTTTCTTACCGTGCTGAGTCATACTGATAGTGTAGAGGATAGCAACTATGCTTTCACCCCTTTAGATACATAGGACGGATGGTATTGAATTATCACTATCCTCTACATCCACTACTGTCTATGCCCCTGAAAATGCCGCCAGGAAATGAGTCATTCCCTTACTAAAGTTTAACTTTTGGTGTATATAATAATTAATAATCCAGGACAGAGTAAACTAATAGTAGCGATTGTCTACTTTTAGTAGTGATTAGTGTGGGCGCAAGCTGGTAGTTTGTTGCTACAACCACATGAAAGGAGCACATGAAATGGCTCAATATGCCATGCCTCACAATCAGGACGTTAGTACCCATACGGATGTCGTCACGCAGGATGCCCGGCTGGCTATCCCGAATATGCAGGCGTTTGCATTTACGACGATCATCTGGGGCGCTGTCTTTGCGGGTTTCCTGATTCGTCCGTTTTCCGCTGGCCTTGGATTGCTCGCAGTTGTTGCTTTCTTTGGCGGCCTGGCCTTATTCCTGGGTGGCATGCACGAGTCGGCCCGCGCGAACCCCGAGATGGGGACCTTCTTTGAATCGTATGGAGTGTTTTTGCTGTCTTTAGGCGCGCTGGTCGCTCCGACGTTTGGTATTCGCTCGCTGCTTGGCGTCCATCTGAATGTTGCGATGGGATTCTTGTTCCTCACCTGGACGGTTTTTTGCGCCATCTACATCGTGACGGCCATAAGAACCAATCCGGTCTGGCTCGCTGTTTTAGGTCTGCTGTTTCTGGCGTCGCTGGGTGTAACCCTTGGCGCGCTGCTCAATGTACCTGTACTCGCGTTAATTGGAGGATGGCTCGCCATCATCTCTGGATTGGTGGCCTGGTATGGTATGTTTTCACGCCTGATGGAGACCGGTCCCGCGAAGATTGAATTACCCCGTGGTAGCTTTCAGCATACGCACTAGGGTCATGCGTGGAACAATGCTGTTCCACCTATGCTTTAACCAGGTGCAACCCCTCGTCCTTTTACATATGGGACGAGGGGTTATTTATCTGTGCTATCAATCTATTTTTTGACGGTGATTGGAATTACGATGCCTGGATTATCGATCGAGCCAAGCTGGGTGGCGAGCTGCACGGTACTCTGGGGTGTGGAAAGCGGAAATGTGTATGTCACACTCCTGGTTGCCCCCGGTGGCAGTTTGGACTGGTCGATCATAAACAGTATTCGATTGTTGGCTCCCTGTGAAGTTGGCGCGTCCCTACGGGTGTCGATAATAAAGTTATGTGGCGCGGTCCCTTTGTTGGTCACCACGAAGGTGTATGCACGACCAGCGATAAAAGTTGTACGCGAAGACTTCAAATTCTTGTCCTGCAAGGTGACCTGCACGCTGTTGCTGGTCGCAACACCAGAGGGCGCACCTGAGGCTTTGCTCGTTGCCCCGTTACTCCCACTACAGCCACCGAGAATGGCAAGTAGGAGCCCGAGAAATACTCCAAGAGCAGCATAACGTTTCATAAAAATCCCCTTCTGTCTGTATGATAGGCTACTTTTTTAGAATGTGTCTGACTCTCGTCACCATAGGGGCACATGAGCGCCCCCACACGCGCGTCCGCTGCGCGGCCGCGCCGGTTTTAGTTGTTGGTGCAGCGGGTGCGCGTCCGCGCACCCGCTGCACCAACATATGGAAAGATAGTGAGCTCGCCAAAATCAAAAGCTCATGAGGAAAGATGGTGCACACGACGCAAGTCTGACACGCTCTTTGAACGTGTCTGATTCTCATGATCATCGCTTGCAGCACACACGAGTCCATGGTGTATTGGTGCAGCAGGGGCGCGAAAGCGCCCCTGCTGCACCAATACACAAAAACAATGCGGCCGCGTAGCGGACGCGCGTGCGCGTGCGCTCACGTGCCCCCAAAGTGGTGGGAATAAGACACGCTCTTTAGTCCGTCTCTCCAACGCATGGGTTTGCGTGACATGCACTTCTGAATATCATTGCCTCACATTCGGAGCCATCCACTACTGCCGTACATCATGTCGATCGTTAGTCATGTTCTATGTCAGAGATGGTCGCGAATATGCAGCCTGGAGACACATGACGTTTTCTCTCTTTATCCCTATGTGTATTTATACTATGCTGCGGTTAAAAATATGTAAGAGGTAGGGGAGGGGTCGCTGACCGGGTGCAACCCCTCGCCCCATTTGCACCGGCACGAGGGGGTATTTGTTGTTTATCTATCCGCCGACGACGTGGCGCAGGTCGGTGACGACGTTCTGGAGCTGGTGTGACGCCTCATCTGCCCCGTTTGAGCCGGCGACGAGCTGTTCGTTCACCTGGTTCATGATGTTGATGGCGGTCGCCAGCTTCTCATTGCTGGCGTTTTGATAGTGGATGGCGCGCCTGGTATATTGAGAAGTTTCGATCATTTGCTCGATGGCTTGCCTGAGCGTGGCTTTATCGAGCCGGTCCCAGTTGTCCAGGAGCCGGGTGGCGGTGGTGTTGATATGCTGGATCGCGACCTCGGCGGCATTGTTGTAGTATTGCACGGTCTTTAAGCCCTCTTGCGAGGAGTCGATGACCCATACTTGCTCGGTGACCGCGTTCTTCTGCCGCGAGGCCAGCGTCGCCAGCGATTGACTGTTTTTGCTCAGATGACCGACTGAGCGCAGGATCGGATAAGAGATGCGCCTGCCTATCACCAGGCCGAACAGGGCCGCCAGGATGATTACACTGAGCGTGACGACGCCGGTGATGATGAGCTGCTGATTGGCTACGGTGATAATGGTATTGATGGGACTGAGCACGATGTAGTTCCAGGGCACGGCGCTCAGCGTCTGCCGTACCACCTGGTAGGAGCCGCTGTGTCCCGTGGGCTGTAGCGTGAAGCTGGTGGATGCATTGGGTCCCGTGAGCGCCTTCTTCAGCCCGTCGTCGGGGACCACGCGGACCGTGCTCTGGCTTCCGTAGCGCTGCTCGTTGAGGATCCTCTGCTGCGCGTCTTGTGGCAGGGGCGCGATGGCCGTAAATTGCTGCTTGCTATTGGTGGGATCAGCGATGCGTACGTTATTTTCATCGAGGATGAACGCATCGCTGCCATTGCCGTTGGCCCCCGTCTCGCTGTTGACGATGCTCCAGATATAGTCCAGTCTGAGGGTGGCGCGTACGATGCCAACGACCCGCTTTAAGGCCATTGAGAAGCTGGGTACATAAATATCGACTGCGGCCTTCTTCGTGGCGGGATCATAGTAGACCGGCGAGATAAATGGTTTGCCGAGGAGCAGCTTCTGCGCGTCCTCCGGCGGAATGATGTACTTGCCGTGCGGCTGGAACTTTGCGTTGGTGTGGTTGGTGGAGTAGGAGAGTAATGGCTTGCCCTGGGTGTCGAAGAGTACCCATAGCGTGTAGTTGGGATCAAGATAGGAGCCAACGACCTGTCCGTTCTGAATGATGAGGGGGGCATTCGCCTGGTTTCCGACCGGGTCGCGCAGAAAGTCCTGGGCGAGTGGGACCTGTGCCAGGCTCTGAACGTCTAGCACGCGATCCTTGAAATAGTTGTTGATCAACTGCGTGCGCGTATGGGCGTCGGTCTCCATCGCCAGTCGCGCCTGGTTCGTTAAGGTGGGACGCGCGAACCATTCACTGATCCCGACGGTGATCAACAGGGGTAAGATGGCCGCCGCCAGTAGCCAGGTTGAGAGGCGGATAGATAATGGAATGCTCCTGCGAGGCGCCAGTGCCTGCTGCGATTGAGCCATAAAGTTACATCTCCTTTTCAGCGTGTCTGCCGTCGAATAACACCGATCTGCTCCAGATCAGTGAGTTGTGACGCTATCTCTGATAGCTGCCGCCCGGTCAGGCGGACGAATTCGGTCAGGGTGCGTTCTCCATTCACCAGCATAAAGAGGTGCTTGTGCGCGCGCGAAAGTCTGGCCGCCTCGATCGCCTGCAAACTATAGGCGGGTTCAAGGATTTTCTGATAAAGGATCTCGTTGTGAAAGGGGAACTGTGGCGCCTGTTCCCCTCCCTGATTGGGCGAGGGGCGCGCCCCGGCTGATCGAGCGCTATGATCAGGACCCGGCGTGGTTTCAGGCTGGCGCAGTGGCGCCGATGGCGCATCCCACCCCGACGCCTGAGGGTGAGGGATAAAGGCAAATTTACACCTGGTCCATGTATATAGCTGGTTGCATGCATCTATCCCGTTGAGATACCCTGTCTTCGCGCTGACGATATTGCCATAGGAAAAAACCAGCATGCCCTCCTCAAA
Organism: Dictyobacter aurantiacus; assembly: GCF_003967515.1. GTDB lineage: Bacteria > Chloroflexota > Ktedonobacteria > Ktedonobacterales > Ktedonobacteraceae > Dictyobacter > Dictyobacter aurantiacus. The sequence continues at coordinate 5,181,556 of NZ_BIFQ01000001.1, forward strand.
GGTCGGACCCTCGCCGCGTTCGACGGTCAGGACGCCGGTCTTGCGCCCTAATTGCAGGACTTGAATGACCTTTATAAGCTGGTCGGCTGCCGTATCTCGTTGTGTCAACACAGCACTCCACTCTACTTTGTAGCCATCCCCTCCTCTCCGGAAGACATGGGGATTTCCTATACCCATTGAGCAGGTTCTGCCATCCCCTCCTCGCCGCCCCCTGATAAAGAACGATGCACATATTCTAACGCTACAGGACACAGAGTTTTACATGCCCTATGCCGGTAATCTCATCAAGTTAGAGCAAAACATACATATTAGTAGAATAATAGAGCGGCTGTCGTTTGTAAAGCGATGGATCTTCTTTTGAGCTTGACATAACTTTTCGTTAAGGAAAATAGGGGACGGTCCGAGGATGACCATCCCTCAACGTTGTTCCGCTGGCTGTGTGAGCAGGATGAGCAGCGCGATCAGCGCCAGGATAGCCATGATAATGCTGAACGCGATGCCCGCCACCTGTAATCCGAAGAGTTGCGCGGCTATGCCTACGCCGATGACGGGGATGGAGATGGCGACGTAGAGGACGACGAAGTAGCTCGATGAGATCCCACCGCGTTGCGTGGCGGGACTCTTCGCGTTGATCGCTGCTAACCCCGCGCGTAAGCTCAGGCCCTGCCCCAGACCGGCAATGATGGCTCCGACGACCAGCAGGGTCAGCGAACGGGCCAGGAGTCCTCCGGCGACCATAATCAGCCCGATGATCAGTCCGATACAGGCCAGGGGGAGCGCGCGTCGTTGGGAAATGTGTTCAAGCAGCAGTTGACCACAGGTGGAGGCGGCGAAGACGGCGAAGACGATCAGGCCGGTGAGCGCATGGTTGGTGATGTGGAGCATCTGGCTCAGGAATACAGGCGCCACCGCCGTAAAGAGACCAAGCATCGCGAAACCGGCAAAGCCGGGGATCACCACGCGGATAAATGTCGCGCGTACCTGCGCGGGGACCTGCAGACCCTGCGGCCGCCAGCGCGCGTGTTCCTTGACCTCGACCGGCTCGGGTATGAGCCAGGTCCCTATGATTGCCAGCAGGAGCAGTACGATGTTGACGATGAATACGAGCCGCAGTGGCTGCGGCGCGTACTGCGCGAGGATGCCGGCGAGCAGCGGCCCACAGCCCAGTCCACCCATATTGGCGCCGGCGGCGATCAAGGTGGCCTGGCGCTGCTTCTCCTGCGGTGCCAGGTCCACCAGCGTGGCCGTCGCGGTACCCGTAAAGATGCCCGCCGACAACCCCGAGAGCAGGCGACCCACGAACAGCAGGGGCAGCCCGCTGGCGAACAGAAAAGCCAGCGCGCTGGCCACCGCCAGCAGCAGTCCCCCCAGCAGCACCCGGCGCCTCCCGATCTCGTCTGAAAGCCGACCAAACAGCAGCAGTGCCGCGATCACCCCCACGGCATAGGTGGCGAATATCACCGTGACCATCAGGCTCGAAAAGCCAAATGTCTGCTGGTAGATCGGGTAGAGTGGTGTGGGCAGCGTCGTGCCCAGCATCGCGGCCACAAAGGCATAGGCGGCCAGTGCAAAGCCGGGGGAGCGCCCGACAGGCGCTTTCACTGCGATTTTCATGCATCTATTTCCTTTCTTCCATCATCTCCTTCCTTTTCTTTTACGGCTACTGACGCCTGCCTCCCGCAGCAAAGTTCATCACGGCCAGAAATGCCGTGATGGTACCAACAATAATTATCAGGTCAAACATGCGATCCTCCTTATAAATATGGTATCATCCTCATCCGTTTATGACACGCGATTGCGCGCCGCGTCGTGACATCTGCCAGAATCTGCTGTAGGTCAATCGCGGCATGCTATCTATTATCCCTCACTTTGTTGGGGTGCGTAGACGGCGCAAAATTCTGTTTATTGTGCGCAAGAACATGGGCGCCTGTTCTTTATTTCTAAGGTATCTTTATGCCATGAGAAAGGTGGAGAACTCAAATATCTTCCTTTCTCTCGCCATATGTCTATGGAAGCAGGCGTAAGGAAGCAGCCTTGCTCTCCATGGGCAGTCATCGTCAGGATAGCTTGAAAGAAGAGAACCACCATGTCTGAGAAAAAAATAGCCATAGTAACTGGCGCTTCATCGGGAATCGGCCTTGAATTGACCAATACTTTACTTGCCCGTGGATATCAGGTTGTCGCCAACTCGCGCAGGATTAGCAGCGCGGGCACCCTGATCGCTTCTGATCATCTTGCTCTCGTTGATGGCGATATCGCCGAGCAAGAAATCGCGCAAAAAGTGGTGCGGACAGCTGTCGCGCGCTTTGGCAGGATTGATCTGCTGGTGAATAATGCCGGAATCTTTATCCCGAAACCCTTTACTGACTATACCGTCCAGGATTTCAATAGTTTGATCCGTACGAACCTGCTTGGTTTCTTGTTTGTGACGCAGTATGCCGTTGGGCAGATGCAAAAACAGCATGCGGGGCACATTGTAAACATTACAACCACGCTGGTCGATCAGCCTGTGGCCGGCGTTCCGGCATCCCTTCCTCTTATCACCAAGGGTGGCTTAAACGCGGCGACAAAAGCACTGACCATGGAGTATGCGGGCGAAGGTATTCGCGTCAACGCTGTTGCGCCGGGTAACATTGAGACCCCTATGCACCTCAACGATGATCATGACTTCCTGCGCAACATGCATCCGATCGCCCGTATGGGGCAGTCATCGGAGGTCGTAGATGCTATTATGTATCTGGATGCGGCAACCTTTGTAACTGGAGAAGTCATACACGTTGATGGAGGTGCACATGCCGGCAAATGGTGATCGAACCGGGTCGGGTAAGTATCGCGAGAGGCTGGATGCGCTTGGCATCCAGCTTCCAGCGCCCCCGACCCCCCTGGGAAACTATGTGGAGACATCGCTGGTTGGGACCCTGCTCATCACCAGTGGCATCCTTCCCTTCGTCGATGGGAAGCTCATGTATACAGGCCGGCTGGGGAATGACCTGACCGTGGAACAGGGACAGGAGGCGGCCCGGTGCGCGGCACTGAAGGCTCTGGCGGTGGCCAGCCATTTCCTGGGCGACCTGGATCGGATTCAGAAAGTGGTACGCGTCGGCGTAACCCTGATGACGAGCGAGACATTTACGCAGCATGCGGCTGTGGCCGACGGCGCCTCGGATCTGTTCGCGCAGATCTTTGGGAAGCAGCCAGGGCATACCCGTCTCGTGACCGGGGCCTATAGCCTGCCCGTGCGCACCCCGCTGGTGCTGGACGCGATCTTTGAAGTTGTTGCGTAGGTTCGGCCCTTGCGGCCGATTTTTCCTCGCCGCACGAAAACGTCCCCCGTAGGTTCGGCCCTTGCGGCCGATTTCCCGTTGGCGTACGTCCATGTCCCTTACGCATGTAACGTTCGCCCGCTTTCCCTTCACGTTTGAAAACGGAGCATTTCGTACGCGGAGAGGAAATCGGCCGCAAGGGCCGAACCTACGGAAGCATTTTCATTGTTCTTGTTGCCTTTTTTTCTCTTTGCAAATATATGAATGATACCCTCGTTCGCCTTCTGACCAGACAGCGAGCCACAAGTATGTTATATTGGTATCAGTGTATGCCGAAGGGACTTATTCATTACGGTGTGTGGCATAGCGCGTGTTTTCTCCGAGCCGGCCGAAAGGAGCTGGACCATGGAATCGTTGTCTGTGAAGGATGATTCTTTGGAAAGAACATTTGATGTTCCGCCTGAGCATATTATTCAATCGAGCAGCGGCAAGGGCTGGAATGCGCTTGATATTGCTGAAGTCATCCATCCACATGATGATTTTGTCCTGCCCGCTATCCCGCGTCATGTCCTCGTTGTCAATCTTGGTTCTCCTTCTCAGATCCGCGAACAGTATGTTGGGCGCCAGGGACTTCTCAAGACCGGCAACCTGGTCATCATGCCTGCGGGCGCGCCGTCAAACTGGCACCTGGAGCGAGAGGAGGAAGTACGTCATCTGCATCTCTACCTCTCTCCCACACTCATCCAGAATATCGCCGCTTCGGCGGACGTCAACCCTGATCGTGTAGAGCTTATTGATACCATTGGTGTTTTCGATCCGCAGATTGAGTCTATCGCGCTCTCGTTACTCGCGGAGCTGCGCTCAGAGGGCCTGGGTGGCAAGCTCTATGTGGAGTCTCTGGCCACCATGCTCGGTATCCAACTCCTCAGGCATCACTCTTCGCTGCAACAGCCCTCGCTCGCAACGTCTGCCCATCTGGCCAGAACGACGCTCAGACCCGCTATCAACTATATCGAAGAGCACCTGGCTGAGGATCTCTCGCTGTCAGATATCGCGGCGGTTGTGCATCTGAGCCCCTACCACTTCGCCCGCCTCTTCAAGGAGTCTACCGGCCTGCCACCCCACCGCTATGTCATCCAGCGCCGAATTGAACGCGCCAAACTGCTGATGACCACCACAAACTGGTCTTTTACCACCATTGCCCACGCGGTCGGCTTCTCCAATGAAAGCCACCTGGCGCTGCACTTTAAGCGCCTCACCGGCCTCGCTCCCCGCACCTACCGCTAAGCGCGCAAGAATGTGTCGCTTTCCCGCAAGAATATATGCGCCTACCCTGCCCCGCTCATGTTATCGTAGTAAGTGTCGGGCTATCACGATCATGTCCCCCCGTAGGCGGCATAGGATTGCGATCTGACTGACACGCAAGATGCACGAAAAGCAGCAATCCGGCCTTGTGCATGCCGCCCTGTTGGCGTACGAAATGCCGCCCTGTTGGCGTGCGAAATGTTGCATGTGCATGGTCATCTGGCCGCTCTCATCGTTTTTTAGGAGCAGAATCGTACGTGAACGGGGGCGGCATGCACAAGGCCGGATTGCTGCTTTTTTGAAGAAGGAAGGGAATCGAAAAGACCGCAATCCTATGCCGCCTACAGGGAACGTTTTCGTGACGAGGGACGTGCATCTACTCCGCTGGGGCTTTTCGTGTTTCTTTGCGCCTGCTCTCAAGCGGCGCTCACCTGCCCCCAGCGTGACGAATTCTGACACATTAACATTAAAGGAGTGGAGTATATGCTTCATACAGCACAGGAGGCGCGATAAGACATGCTAATAGAACAACAGGCCGCGCCTGCCCCTACAGAGAATAGAGGCCTGCATGCCCCTGGCTTGATCGCCATCTGTTTCGGCTTCTTCATGGTTATTCTCGATACTTCGGTCGTCAACGTGGCGCTGCCAGCTATGCAGCACGATCTGCATGGCTCGCTTGAGGGATTGCAGTGGGTGGTCAATGGCTATACCCTGACCTTTGCCAGCTTGTTGCTCAGCGCGGGCACGTTTGGGGATCGGCTGGGGCATAAGCGCGCGTTCCTTATAGGATATGGGTTGTTTACCGGCGCATCGCTACTCTGTAGCCTGGCGCCCTCGCTCAATATGTTGATCGCTGCGCGCGTGCTGCAAGGTGTGGGGCCCGCGCTCCTGGTTCCAGGCTCCCTTTCCTTGATTACCCACGGTTTTCAGCATCCCGCCCAGCGGGCCAGAGCCGTTGGCATCTGGGCTGGCAGCTCGGGCATCGGTCTGGCGGGAGGCCCTGTCATAGGCGGAATGCTGATTGAAGCGCTGGGGTGGCGCAGCATATTCCTGTTGAACGTGCCTCTCGGCCTGCTCGCCCTCGTCCTTACCATGCGTTTTGTCGGCGAGACGCCGCGTACGACCGTGCGCAAGCGTGACCTGTGGGGACAGCTATGCGTAATCGTCGCGCTTGGCACGCTGACGTACGCGCTGATCGAGGGCCGGGGCCAGGGATGGCTCTCTACGCAGATCATCAGTATGTTTCTGCTGTGTATAGGCGCGACGAGCCTCTTCCTGCTCATCGAAATGAGGCACAGTACGCCGATGCTCCCTTTGCGCCTCTTCTCATCGGCGGCCTTTAGTATGCCCATCCTGATCGGCAGTGTTCTCAACTTCGGCCTGTACGGGGTCCTGTTTGTCCTTTCGCTGTTCTTTCAAGATATCTATCATTATCCGGCCGTGCTGGCGGGGATAGCGTTGCTGCCCATCACCGTTGCTACCGGGCTGACAGCCCTGATCTCTGGAAGGATCACCGCGCGACTGGGCACGCGCCGACCAATGATCGCGGGACTGGCGGCGAGCTGTCTTGGCACGCTCCTGCTCCTGTGGGGCCAGAGCGACAATGCCATCCTGTTGCTGGCAGGTGGAGAGATCGCCATCGGTCTTGGCTGTGGCATGACGGTCCCAGCCATGACAACGGCCATCCTGAATGCTGTTCCCAGCAGCCAGGTGGGTATCGCTTCCGCGCTGTTGAACGCGAGCCGCCAGGTGGGTGGCGTGCTCGGTGTGGCCATCGTGGGCTCGCTGCTCGGCTCTTTAAACGAACGGAGCGCGTTTCTGGCTGGCATGCATAGCGCGCTCCTGCTTGTCGCGCTCCTGTTCCTGCTGGGTAGCGTACTAACCTCAACTACACTACTCTCTAAGAGTAAGTAATAGAGATTGACCTGTTGTTGTTTGCTGACTTATCATCAATTGAAGAGGAGAAGTTTACCATGAAAAATCCTGTGTCGTATCGTACCATCCAGATTGATGGCCTGTCCATTTTCTATCGCGAGGCCGGGCCGCAAGACGCCCCGATCCTGCTTTTGCTGCATGGGTTGCCATCATCTTCGCGCATGTTTGAGCCGCTTTTGTCGCGCCTGGCCGATCGCTACCACCTGATCGCTCCCGACTATCCAGGCTTCGGCCATAGCGATTGGCCCGATCACACGCAGTTCGCCTACACCTTCGACAACATCACGAGCGTGATGGAGCATTTTACGGAAGCATTGGGCCTGGAGAAGTACACCCTCTATATGCAGGACTATGGCGGACCGGTTGGCTTTCGCATGGCGCTTGCTCATCCCGAGCGCGTGCAGGCACTTATCGTCCAGGATGCCGTGGCGCACGATACCGGCCTGGGTGAAAACTGGGCCACCCGCCGCGCCTTCTGGGCTGACCGTGTAGCGCATGAAGCTGCCCTGCGCACAAATCTACTCTCGCTCGCAACCACGCGCACCCGGCACGTGGGGAACGATCCCCAGCCTGAGCGCTACGATCCTGATCTATGGACCGATGAGTTCCGCTTCTTGAACCAGCCCGGCCAGGCCGACATCCAGAGCGATCTCTTTTACGATTACCAGTCGAACGTCGCGTCCTACCAGCAATGGCAGGAGTGGATGCGTAAAACGCAGCCTCGCCTGCTCGTTATCTGGGGCAAGTACGAACTCTCGTTTGACGCCTCCGAACCCGAATCATACCGCCGCGACGTACCCCAGGCCGAAATCCACATCGTCGATGGCGGCCACTTCGCGCTCGACACGGCAGCCGACGAAATCGCCCAACTGGTGGACGGTTTCCTCGTCGCTTCGGGCCTATGATCTTTCCTATGCCCCTGCACAGGTGTCCGCTGCGCGGCCGCACCGGTGCAACAATATACAAAGAACTCTTGAGCACCGCAGGTGCGAAAGCTCACATGTCCATGGTATATTGGTGCAGCAGGGGCGTGGATGCGCCACTGCTGCACCAATATATAAAAAAAGTGCGGCCGCTAGCGGACGCGAGTGCGGGGGCACTCATGTGCCCCCAACGTGACGAGGATCAAACACACTCTAAATATCATGCGCCCAAACGGGTCGGGAACTTTTTGGGACTCCAGATCGTCTCCTGTGGTAAGTACAACTAAAGCAGGAGTTTTAGAGGAGTTACAAAAAATGGTATCCAGATGGCAACGTTCCTTTCAACGCAGTGGCTGGAGCACGAGGAGATGGGTAGCAACCCTGCTCTTTTGTGTGCTGATGGTGGCGGCCCTGGCCGCGTGTGGCGCTGATTCTACTTCTACGACGGCGCAGGGTGCTCAGAGCCCGACGCCAACCCCGACCAGCACCTCGATGAAAACGCTACAAGCACGCAAATGCGGTAGCATCCAGACGAATCCACGTGGTCTTCCTGTGGATTCGGCCAGGGCGAAACAGTCCGCTACGTGCTTCTGGCAGGCGTATCAGAAGTGCCAGCCAGCGATGCTGGAGTTCGATCACACATCCGTTGATGCGCTGGCCATCCACACGTTCAATATCCGTACCAGCGACCAGCATTGCTCCGTTACCGATGACGTGCAGCACTCGGTTCTGCCCGCCAAACCCGTGGGGAGCAAAACGTATACCTGTACCGCCGTCAGCTCAAAGCCGGATGGCCTCCACTTCTCCGCATGCGGCGATGCGGGCGACGTCACCGTGCCAATGTAGGCCTATAAATAACTAAGCAGGTACAAAACGCAGGCAGGATGGGCTAATCGCCCCTCCTGCCTGCGTTTTGGGGATATTCCCCGTTGGCGTCAACGTAAGGGGTGTAAAATCCTCCCAGCCGGGATTGTTGTATGCTCCCATAGGCGTCAACGTAAGCAGAATGCCACCCCCTGCCCTCCCAAAGCGGGAGGTGCAGGAGGGCGACCAGCCCTCCTGCCGGGGTTTGGGCGAGCATGCTGGGAGCATGATCAAGTCCCCAAAATCTCTTTTTCTCTTTTTTTCGCCGCCGCAGGTGGCGCGAGAGGGAAAAGGTAAGGTGGAGACTTGAGCATGCTCGCCCCCACCAAAGATCATTCATAAGCTATAGAGAACGAAAAAAAGGGATCGCCACCATTGGCGATCCCTTCGTATACTGTACGGACGATGTACAGACAGTAGGATTAGTATGACAGAACGCATCCACCAGTGTTGTTATTGAATGCATTGCTCCACAGCGACTGAACGGGGAAGGTGCCGGTGCTCAGGCTGATGTTGGCTGAAGCGCCCTGGCCAGAGCTGATCCAGGCGCATTTGTCGCCGTTCTCACTGCCGCCGCTGTCAACCCAACCAGTGCTGGGATAGATGTCGGTCTCGGTTTCAGCGAACTCGTGACCACCAACGATGGTGATGCCGTCGGTCAGACCCGCGCTACCAGAGTTGACGAAGTTGGCGCCACAGCTCGAACCCGCGTCCGTGATGTAGGGCATGTTGGTATAGGCAATGTTGCCATAGCTTGAGCTCGTCGAACTGTGCCAGGCGCAGTACCGGGTGCCGAAACCGCTGGCATTATTTTTCGTGGCGGTATTGATCACATACTGAACCGTGGTATTCGAAGACGCGCTCGTGTTGCCGAAGTGCGCCGCAGCATTGACCGCTTCGCTGGCCAGCTGTGACTGCGAGGGTTTGGAAGGCGCCGCAGACGAATTGTCGTACCAGACACCCGCCAGCACACCGGTGGGGTTGGTGGCATGCGTGCCGGAAGTACCGCAGGTAATCGTGCCGGTGGCGACACCCTGACAGTACTGGGTTACCGAGTTGTTCCAACTGGAACCACCGACGCCATTGAAGAATTTCTGCTGGATAGCCGCTTCGCCAGATGGATCATTGTTGTTCCACTGTGATCCCCAGTAGATCAAATAGACTTTGTCCGCCCCGGTTTCGACACCGTAACCACCTGTACCACCATGGTAGCTCAGGTTGCTTGTCGTCGTGCTGGCGCAGTTGTGGCAGGAAGGCTTTACCTTCATGCTGTGGATGGAGTGAAGGACATCGCCTGAAGTTGCAGCACTGGCTGAGCCGAAAGAGCTCATGAGGCCGCTCATCGCAGCGAATGCCAAAGCCAACGTCATCGCAACGATAAAATAGGATCGTTTCATTGTTGGGCTCTCCTCTTAGGAAAAATAAAGTTGAGCGAAGGTATATTTACTCCTACTGTTTGTAAATATATTTACAAGTATAAATATGTTCATTCGCCCGGAATTTATAGTCTTTTCTTCTGAATTGAATTTTTAGAAAGACTCAGCAGAAGCATTTTTGACGCTCAAAAGTGAAAAAAGAAGCACCCCACTGCTTGCATTTGGGGCGTCTTATACCAATAGTCTTCTCTAAGTCTTATGTAAATTATTATTGCGATCCTATCACTTATCGTATTTTCCATCTGCTATATATGAGCCTGGCCGCTATTTTTCTCTTATGGATAAATTGCCTGCCAATCAAAAAGTGGCGAGTTAGCCGTTTAGTATATCAATTAACAATGGCTAATTTTTATAATCTTCTCTATCTATATAATGTTCAACATATTAGTTGAATGTTAAGAATGCTTATGGTATTCTTGCTATGAGATTTTTGATGTATCCGCATACTTCGATTTATGGGAGAGCGCGGATGCAAAGAATGAAGGAGGGTTAAACTTGCGTAAATGCTTTTTTGCGTGTCTAATCGTGATCCTGCTCATTCTGCTTATCCCTGCATCAACCCTGGCGCAGCCGCGTGTCTCAGGCTCTGGTGTGGGGAACATTCCGCAGGGGACGCAGACCAACGCGACCTATGCCAGGAGTGTCACGACGCATAACGTGACCAATGTATTTGCGACGACCCAGCAGACCAGCTGCTATACACCGGAAGTGCCATACGGGGTGAGCGATGGCCCCAATGATGGCTACAGCGGCGAAACGGCCTGCAACGGTGCCTCGACCACGGGAGAGGATCAGGGTCCCTATCCTACCCAGGCTGGTAGCAATCCAGGCTATCCCGCTTCAACCTCTATGCTGGTCAAAGGTCACGCGGAATCCGATATGCGCGTCGATCCGACCAATCCCAGGCACCTGATTGGTTCCTCCAAATGGTTTGTCAGCCCGGAGGGGTACAACCATCTGCTGGGCTTCTACGAGTCATTTGATGGCGGCACGACCTGGAGCGTCCAGGGGCACATCCCCGGCTATGAGGGTTGGACCGACAATACCGATCCGATCGGGGCCTTCGATGGCTTTGGCAACTACTATTCGTTCGTGCTGGGCTATCAATTCTTCTATAATAAGGATGGCTCGCATAACTTTACGGTCGGAAGCAGCCAGGAGCCTAACCCGGTTGTGGCTGCTGAAGTTGTCAGCGTTAGCGTCCATCCACATGGCGCGACGCGTGCCACCAGCTGGATTACGACGCACAATGCTCATCCCGATTACATCGCGACCTACGATAGCGTGGGCGGTGAGCCGGATAAGCAGTGGATCGCCATCGATACCAATAAGCTGCTGCCCAATGGCTCGCCCAATCCCAACTACAATATGATCTACGCCATGTGGACGCTCTTCGATGGTGGCTCAAGCAAGCCGTATGTCTCGACCGCCAGGGCGTTGTCGGATGGGACCCATACCGATTGGTCCGCGCCGCAGGTGCTGCCGACCCTTAGCAGTTCGGCGAGCGATACCTATTTGTTGCCACACGTAGACCCCTCCGGAGCCATCTATACCACCGTGACTAATTTTCCCGCGCAGCATTCCTACTGTTGCGCGACTATTGCGGTCGATAAATCGACGGATGGTGGCAAGACCTGGCAGGCACCTCAGGTGGTCGTGCAGAACGTGCAGCTTCCTCCGGGAAACTATGCGAATACGACCTTTCGTGATGGAATCGAGGATACCTTTGCCGTGGGTAACCAGCTGTCGGCTCAGGGCTCCTATCCGCTCTACGTGGCCTGGGAGGACTACAGCGCCGGGGTAGTCAATACCATTCTGTCGGCCTCCTACGATGGTGGCGCTACCTGGAGCGCGCCGATTCAGGTCAACGATAACGCGTCTCCGGTGGACGAGTTCCAGCCCAACCTGACGGTGGCCGCCGATGGGACCGTGAGCGTCGCCTTCTATGATCGTCGCCTCGCCTGTCCTACCGCGGGCACGTCGGAAGCCACTGGCGCGGGCCTCGCCCTTGACCAGAGCAATCCCAATTATGGCGGTAGTCTGCCGCCGTATGGCGCCAGCAATTATTGCATCAACGCCAGTGTACAGTTCTACAATGCCGCCCTGTCGCCATTGGGGAACAATATCCGGCTGACTCAGCATAGCTGGGATCCTCAGTTGAACGCGCCACATCCAGAGGGTGCCTCTAGCTCCGCTACGTTCATCGGTGATTACTTCGGCAATACGACCAGCGGCACGATCAACATATCGAGCTTTGTCAGTACGTACGATGACGGTACCAATCCTGCCCACCGTCAGCAGCAGGTTGTTGCTACCATCGCCATCCCCTGAGTCCACCCCGCTTGACTTTTTGCCTTTGCCGCAGGCGACTCTAGCCCGCTCTAGCAGTCGCCTGCGGCTCAAATCCTCTGCACCACATGCTCCAACTGATGCTTTCGCAGGCACACTACCAGCAAAACTCAAACGGACCGGGCGTGTCGGAGAACCAGAACCAAAACGCTATCCGGTTGGGGAGAAAGACTCCGAACAAGGCATGTAGCGTCGCGCCGAGATTATGTTGAGGGGGCATTTGGATCAAGACGGGCCAGTGCCTATGTAGAATGGCATTTGACGGCTGGGAACATTCTGTGCTACTCTTTAAATACTAAATATCTTTTCAAACAGCCAACAACAAGGATCGTGACGCAGCCATGATGAAACCACTTCACCTCTCCCTGATCTGCCTCATACACGTCCTTGCCCACTCTGTCGGTGTGTTCGCGCCGCATGCGGCGCGAATCGAGGAGTAAGCGGAGAGTCAAGCTCTCCCCATTGTTACCCCTGTCGGGGTCTATCCCCCTCTTTTTCGCACTGCACCCCCTCTTGAGACACGCTTGAATCGATCTCGCATCTCAACGCGGATGCCGCGTGTGAAAGGATTCCCATGTTTCCTCGCTTTTCCAAACGCCTGCTATCCGGGCCAAAGCTCGCACTGCTCATCAATCGCAACTATACCTTGTTGTGGCTTGGTGGCGCGATCTCGCTGATTGGCGATACGCTGTTCACAATGACACTCATCTTATGGGTCGGTACGCTGCTACAGAACCAGAGTGCGGCTCCCCTTGCTGTCAGCGGCGTGGCGCTGGCCGCCGCGCTCCCCGCTCTCCTGATCGGACCATTCGCTGGTGTGTTTGTGGACCGCTGGCCCAAACTACGGACGATGCGCCTCATGGATGCGCTGCGGGCCGTGCTGGTGTGCTCCCTTTTGCCAATTAGCGAACCGCTCCCGCTGCCACTGGCTGTCAAGCTCACCATTATTTATCTCGTTGTGGCAGCCGTCAGTGCTCTGAGTCAGTTCTTCACTCCGGCGACCAAGGCGATCCTCAAAGAGGTGGTCCCGGAAGAGCAGCTGACCCGCGCTTCGGCACTGATCGTCGGGGCCGTCACGTTCGGCTGGGCACTCGGGCCTTCTTGTGCCGGCATCTTCTACGTCTCCCTGGGAGCCGGGTGGGCGATTGCCTTGAATGTGGCCTCGTTTGCCTGTTCCTGGGTGTTGATCGGGCGCATGCGCGTATCTGCGGCAGAAAGTCGCGCGTCAGCCCAACCCACATCACTGTGGCACGTCTTGACTGAACTGCGTGAGGGATTACGATTCATCCAGGGCCAGCTCCAGCTCCGCACCATTCTGCTTACTCAGAGCTTGTTTTCCTTTGGATGGGGCATTGTGAGCGTCATGGCTTTCTTCTACATCACCCAGAATATTCATGTGCCCATGAGCCTGTTTGGCCTCCTCAGCGCTGCGCCACCAGTTGGGGGCATCCTGGGGGCCTTGCTCGTTGGTCGTGCGGCGGCCAAAGTCGGAGCGACCAGCGTCTATGCTCGCGCCTTCCTCTTTGCTGGGGTGATGATCGTCGTCTCAACCGTCCCGAATCAGGTGATCATCGATCTGGTGGGTTTCACGCTTATTGGCATCGCCACGATGCAGGCTGAGGCGCTGGTTGGATCCCTGGTTCTCTTTGCCACGCCAGAGCAGATGGTGGGCCGCGTCTTCTCCACGCTGGGAACCGTCACGGCCCTGAGTTCCTTGCTCGCCACGTTCCTCAGCGGGTATTTGAGCAGTACGCTGCTGCAAGGGGTCGTCATCCATCTGCCCACAGGCGAATTGAACGCGACCAACCTGCTTCTTATCGGGGCTGGGGTTCTCATCTTTGCGGGGGGACTGCACGCCTCTCGCCAGTTTAGAAAACGTCAATAGCGTCACCACATGGATAAGGAAGGTGGGCCAGCATCCATGCACATTGTGAAGCATATCTTGGCAGTAGATCTTGTAACACAAAGGCGCCCGACCCACGCGTCATCCTCACCCCAGCTAATTTGAGAAAATTGGTGCGGGGTGAGGGGCTTTTCCACGGACGCTCCTCACAAGCCGACTCAGACTTCCACCTGATGTCGCTTTGTGAAGGGTATCGTGCTCGATTTTGCCACAATATGCTGCAAAGTCACCAGCGGTTAATACGGAGGTTGCGCCCGCTCGCCTTGACATAGGCCCGAATCTGTTTATACTTAAAAACAGACCAATCGGTCTGGTATTTTTTTGACTGGTAAAACAGACCGAGCGGTCTGTTCTTTGTGACCATGTTGATTGAAAAGAATAGGTATTGCTTGCATATAAGGAGCCACTCTATGTCGCAAACCTTCTCGCTACTCTGCGCCCAGGATGCCATCCCGCGCAAGAGGACATTGGAGACCACAACGGCGACGCTCTTCTTGCAGGATTTTTGTGCCGCGCCCTTCGTGGAGTCGCTCAGGCCGGACGCAGGCCTGCGCGCCTTCACGCATCGTCCAGAGCTCGAATACCAGCTGCTGGGGAAGATCAGCCAGCGCGCGGACAGCCTGCTGTCTCTGGCCTATACCAGGCATGGCGTAATTGTGGGACAGGTGACCCTGACGCCAGCGGAAGACTACTGGCAAGGGCTCAACAATACCTATGAGATTGCCATCGAGGTGAGCTCCGGCTGGCGCAAGCTGGGCATCGCGCTGCAATTGCTCAAGCTGGTCTTTGAGCTGCGTTGCCTGGACGAGCTGATCATCATCGGCATGGGACTGAGCTGGCACTGGGATACTGATGGCCTCGGGCTGACGCGCTTCGCTTACCGCGCCGTGATCGAACGGCTCTTCGCGCGCTACGGCTTCACCGAATATCTCACCGCCGAACAGAATATCCGCATGGACCCGGCTAATATCTTTCTGGCGCGCATCGGCCGCCACGTCGCCGCCGCCAACCTGAACCAGTTCTATAATCGGCTCCTGCAATCTGATACCCTGCTCGGCATGTGATTCACCGCTGTTGATGGGACCCTGACCCTGTCTATCATTTGACATTTTCCGTCCCGCTCTGCTACAGTGCTTTCAGACCGGGCAGTCTGAAACAAGGAGTCCATATGGGTAAAGGTGAACAAACGCGAGCGATGATCCTGGCGCAGGTCGCTCCCCTTTTCAATCAACAGGGGTATGCTGGCTCGTCCCTCTCCGACATTATGCGGCAGACGGGCCTGGAGAAGGGTGGCATCTACAATCATTTCCAGAGCAAGGAGCAACTCGCCCTGCAGGCCTTTGACTATTCTTTTGCCCTCCTCGATCAGCGTATCCGCGCGGTGCTGGCCGACAAGAGGCACGCCCTTGAGCGTCTCTCTGCCCTGCTCATCTACTTCCAGGATCTGGCGGACGACCCGCCCATCCCCGGCGGCTGTCCCATCCTCAACACCGCCATCGAGTCGGACGACGCCGAGCCGGCCCTGCGCGATCGCGCGCGCACCGCCATGGACCAGCTACGCTCCACCTTCCGACGCATCATTTCCAAAGGCATCGAGCGTGGAGAGCTGCGCCCCGGCATCGATGTTGAGACCTGGACCAGCACGATGATCGCCGCCCTTGAGGGCGCGGTTATGCTGAGCCGCCTCTACCAGGACACGTCGCACATGAGCCGCACCGTCGCCTATCTGCGCCACTGTATCGAGCGCGACCTGGCCTGAGATTCATTCGCGCGAAATTTTCTTATGTTTGTGTCAACGAGCAAGCAATGATGGGAAGGAAAAGAAAGAGCGATGGACGATAGGAAACAAACCGGTTCGCAGATTGTGTTGGTGACGGGCGCCAGCCATGGCATCGGCCTGGAGGTGTGTCGCCAGCTGGCGGGGGCAGGCATGACGGTAATCCTCACTGCCCGTGATGTCGCTAAGGCCAGCGCCGCGGCCCAACCTCTAATTGAAGAGGGACGAGATGTGCGGCCCTATGCCCTCGATGTCGCGCAGGATGAGAGCGTGCGCGCCCTGGCTAGCGTCCTGGAGCAAGAATTCGGACGATTGGATGCGCTCGTCAACAATGCCGCCGCCTATGTCGATTGGACAGAGAAGGCGACGACTGCCGATCTGCAGGCCGCCCACGCGGTTTTAGAAACGAACCTGTTCGGGGCGTGGCGTACTACACAGATATTGTTGCCCCTTATCCGCAAGAGCCAGCATGGCAGGATCGTCAATGTGTCGAGTGGAGCGGGGTCCCATGGGGATCAGCAATTTGGTCTGACAACCAATCGGGGAGCGGTGGCGAGCTATGGCATCTCCAAGGCTGCGCTGAACGCGCTTACCTCAAAGTTCGCGGCGGAACTGGAAGGCACGGGCATCCTCGTTAATGCGGTCTGCCCCGGCCTGACGGCGACCGCACCTGGCATGGAGGCGATGGGTGCGGCTCCGGTTGAGAAGGGAGCATCCAGCGTCGTGTGGGCGGTACAGCTGCCTGACGACGGTCCAACGGGTGGCTTCTTCCGCTATGGAAATCCCTTGCCCTGGTAACGACCATGGCGAGGAGAGCGAGGCATGAATCAGGGCATTGGGTAGGAATTCAAAAAAACAAGGGCGGTTCCTGTCCCTCTTTCATAGTACACTGAGAACAGATGAAACGTTGAAGGCATACATACATGAAAGAGGAGTATAGGATGACTATGCAGATGAAGCTCGAACTGGTTATGGTGCCCGTGACAGATGTTGACCGCGCCAAAGCTTTTTACGTCGAGAAGATCGGCTTTCACGCCGACCATGACCACCGGGTCAACGAGCAGCTGCGCTTCGTGCAATTGACCCCTCCCGGTTCGGCCTGCTCGATCGCCTTCGGTGAGGGGATTACCACCATGCAGCCAGGGTCGCTGCAGGGCAATCTGCTGGTGGTCGAGGATGTGCGGGCTGTGCGCGCGGAACTGGTGGCGCGGGGCGTGGATATCAGCGAGATCGATGTGCAGGCCTGGGGGCATTTCGCCCACTTCAGCGATCCCGATGGCAATCGCTGGTCATTCCAGCAGATTGTGTAGGTTCGGCTCTTGCGGCCAATTGCCCCTCCAGGTACGACAATGTTCCCATAGGTTCGGCCCTCGCGGCCGATTTTTCTCCACCAGAAGAGACACGAAAACGCCGGAACGGGCCCGTTCCGGCGTTTTCGTGTCTCTTCTGGCTACAGCGCTACGCCAAACCCACGCAGGACCATCTCCAGGGCGATGATGACGAGGATGGGCAGGAAGATCATGCGTACCGTTTTGTTCTGCAGGCGCGCCAGCACTTTGGCGCCGACCAGCGCCCCGACCAGGATTCCCAGGGCGACCGGCGCGGCAATGACGGGCCGGATATCACCACGCGAGAAGTAGATGCCCGCGCTGGCCGCCGCGGTGACCCCGATCATGAAGTTTGAGGTCGTGGTGGAGACCTTCATCGGCAGGCGCATCAAGGTGTCCATGGCCAGCACCTTAAAGCTGCCGCTGCCAATGCCCAGCAGACCAGAGATCAGGCCCGCCACATACATCATGCCAAATCCATAGGGCGTGTGCGTCACTTCGTAGCTTACCTCGCCCAGATGCTGGTCTGGATAGCTGCCGTTCAGGCTGAGCAGGTTCGCCCAGTGATCATTCTTGATGCCCTGCGGCAGCTCCTCGGCCAGCTTAAAGACCAGCGGCGCGGCGGAGATGAGCAGCACGATCCCGAAGACGATATAAAGCAGAGTGGGATTGATGAGCCCGGCGATAAAGGCTCCGCAGACCGCGCCAACGGTGGTGGCGATCTCCAGAAACATGCCGACGCGCATATTGGTCATGCGATCATGCACGTACGCGGCGGCCGCTCCACTGGAAGTGGCGATGACCG
Organism: Dictyobacter aurantiacus; assembly: GCF_003967515.1. Taxonomy (GTDB): domain Bacteria; phylum Chloroflexota; class Ktedonobacteria; order Ktedonobacterales; family Ktedonobacteraceae; genus Dictyobacter; species Dictyobacter aurantiacus. Next base: position 5,199,444 of record NZ_BIFQ01000001.1, read on the forward strand.
AGATGATGCTGGCCCCGATCGCGTACTCGATTGGGAAGCCAAAGGCCAGGGTCAACAGGGGCACAATCAGGACGCCGCCCCCTAATCCGACCAGGGCTCCCAGCAGTCCGGCGATGATGGAACTGGCAAAGATCAGCGCAATGCCGATCACAGACGGCGCCGGGGTGGCCGGTGGCGGCGTAGATGGTCCCCCGGTGACAAAGATAAAGCTGACCAGCAGGATGGCGAAGACCATGCAGGTAATGATGACATACCTCAGGTCATGCTCAAGCGCGAAGGCCAGAATAGATACGATCACACGTACAACCGGTGTGGCGATCAACAGCAGCAGTCCTAAGACAATAATGGACTGGGGATGAAAGCCCTGCAGTCCCGTCCAGAGCTCGCTGAGGCTGTGTGGAAAAATATCTGTGCGCGACCCGCTCAGGGCGCCCGGACTGCTGATGAGCAGTAAAAAGCCGATCAGAACCAGTGCTGAACTGATGATGACGCCTCCCTGCAGTACCCAGCCAATAATCGAGCTCATCATATGGTCGTCCTGACGGACGTCGGACCGATTCATATCCCTCTCCTGGATTAGGCCATATTTTTTTTCCATGCGTATATGTTGTCCCCTTTCGTGATGCTTCCCTTCTACTTTTGCCAGGGCTAATGAATATTGTTCTATAGATATGTTACAATGGAATAGCTATTCCTGCAATTCATGTTTTTAATGATTACCATAAAAATGTGGAATGATTGTAGCTATATAAAGCCCGGGCGATGGAGAACATTCGATTGGTAGGAGATGTACAATTTAAAAGAGAGTTAAATATAAAAGTCTTCTACATATTATGCAGGAGGAAGGGAGTGCGGTGTGTTGATCGGGAGCCGTTATGTTCCTACGCTGGTCAAGGATGATCCTGGAACGGAGATGGCTGTTGAAGAAGCTACCCATTCCCAGAAAAGCAAGCTACCCATTAGCGAACATCTCGCCAATGAACGAACTTTTCTGGCCTGGGTCCGTACCGCACTGGCTGTAATCTCCTTTGGGGTGATGGTGGCGCGCATTGGTGGCCGCTTCGAGAGACACGATCCCCACTCCATGCCTCACTTCTCTTTTTCTTTGCTCCTGGGCGTCAGCTTCACCCTGCTGGGTGTGGTGCTTATGCTGGTGGCTCTGCGCAACTTCCTGTATGTGCGCTCATCGATTGAGCGGGCCTCTTTTCATCCTTACCGCGATTTCGCCATGCTCCTGACGGCTATGATCGCCTTCATCGCCATCGTCCTCACCATCTTTCTACTTACCTTTTAAAACGGAAAATTTACAACATGGGCAAAGATCTTGTTCCTAGGTGAAAATGCTTCTATAATTGGTAATATATTGATGGGCCGTAAAGTTGAAGAGATGCAGGCACAGTTGACCGCCGCGTTGAATAGGAGATGAGTGAACGCCGAGAGCGTATAAGGGAGAAATCGATGGCAACGGAGAAAGTCGCCTTCGCCAAAGAAAAAGAAACGATGCTCCTGACCCTCTATCCTCGGGCCTTGCAGAGCCAGTGGCAGAATCCCATTCTGCGCGACCCCTGGGCGGAAGAGGCTATTCAGCATATTGATTACGATTTCAACAAGCTTTACAAGAAACGGCTCTACCGGCTGATGCTCAATGTCGGATGCACGGTCGTAGCCACGCGCGCCAGTACCTTCGATCTGCTGACGAGCCGTTACCTGGCGGATCATCCTGACGCGGTGGTGCTGCACCTGGGCTGTGGCATGGATAGCCGCGCCTTGCGCGTTGATCCGCCGGCCAGCGTCGAGTGGTACGATGTAGACTATCCCGATGTGATCGATCTGCGCCGCCAGCTGTATCCGCAGCGGCCCGCCGTTCGCCTGATCAGCTCGCCCCTGGATAACCTGGGCTGGCTGGACGAGGTGCCGGGGGATCGCCCTGTCATGATGGTCGCTGAAGGAGTTTTACCCTATCTGTCCGAAGATATGGTAAAGGCGCTCCTGCATGCCATCACCCGGCATTTCCCCACGGGGCAGCTGGTATTCGACGCCATGCCCTCCCTGTTTGTGAAGAGTAAAAGCGGTTCCAATGTGGGAGACACGGGCGCGACCTTCCGCTGGGCCCTCGATGATCCCCAGGACATCAAGCAGCTTGAGCCGCGCCTTGAGCTGGCCAAAGAATTCAGAACGCGTGAACTGAACGGGTTCTCCCGCTTCCCCTTATGGATACGTGCGCTCCAGCGAGCGATGGAGCTCAACCCCTCGCTACGCAGGATGGACCGTATCCTTGTCTACCGATTTTAACTGTTCCATCTCCTTTGGGCCGCTCTCCAGGCGAAAAACGCTAAGCTGGCGTCAGTTCCAGGTTGTAATACCTGGGCATATGGCCCATTCAGCGTATGGGCCATATGTTTAAACACCTCTATCCAGGCTATGCTGTATAGACGTGCACGTAGTCAATGAGCATTGGAATACCAGAAGCGGTGGCACCTGTTGGATTGCCGGGCCAGCTCCCACCCATGGCAACGTCCAGGATGATAAAGAAGCTGTGGTCAACGGCGTTCGCCCAGGTGGTCGCATCCATACCGGGGTTGTTGGAGGCAACGTGCCAGAACTCGACACCATCCAGATACCAGCGGATCTGCTCAGGTGAGGTGCTGCGGTCAACCTCTACTCGATAGGTGTGAAAGCTGGCCTGGCAGGTCGTGCCGGAACAGGGTGTATTACCACCCAGGCCGTTGGTTTCGTTACAGGGGCCACCAGGGTTGACGCCACAGTGGAGCGTGCCATACTCTGTGTTGGTCCCGTTGACGTTTTCCATGCCGTCTATTTCACCAACGCCGGGCCAGTTATTATAATTGCCACGGAAGGCTGAGCCCAGCATCCAGAAGGCAGGCCAGTAGCCTTGAGCCGCGCGACCGGTAACATTGGGCATCTGAATCGATGCCTCAACGGCCATCTGACCCCCTGCTGGTGCCGAGAAGGATGAGTTCTGCGTCTCTATACGACCGGATGTCCAGTGTCCAGTTTTGTCACGGATCGGCTTGATTGCCAGATGACCAGCGCCATCGAGATACACATTTGAGATGCTGTTGGTCATTGTCTCAACCTCACCGGTTCCCCAGTTGGCTGCTCCACCTGGATAACTGGTTCCGGTATCATAGAGCCAGTTCGTCGAACTGGGAGCCGTATTTGCCGAACCACTGAAATCGTCGCCCCAGACAAGATTCCAGGTGGCTGCGTGTGCCTCTGGCCCGCGATTGAGGAAGGTGAAACTTACTATTGCCAGGATAAGCGCGGTTGTGAGAATAAGTGAGGAATTATATAAGGGCCGTAATGATAGTCTAGTGGTTGGTTGGTGAGCAGCGTCTGCCCCTCTCTTCATCGAGTACATAGGTTTTGTGATCCTTTCAAACTCTGAAAGTACAAAAGTTATCAATAAGCCGGTATTGCTTGTTCGCTGATCGGTTTTTCTCACCTCCTTAAAGATTTTTTTATACGAAAGGAACAACATGGTAAGCCGATGTGCATGCTAACCAGATAGGGATGACTGCGCGCAAAGAGCTGTAGCGATCATAGCGGGGCAGTCATAGTGTTCTTGCACAACGCCTATAACGCGCAGACCGTGTATCGGAGGACCGGGTGGATTGAGGCGAAGGGCACATGAGGCTGCGGCTTGTGAAGCCCGTGTCTGCTGAAAGATATTCTGGGCCGTGAGCTTTCCCTGCATATGTTTCTATACCCCTGCAACGAAAGAATAGAATGCAAGATGTGCTTCATGCACATTCATTCCGTTTCGTATGATTAAAATTTACCTGAGAAACCGGTTTCTGTCAAGGGAAAGCGGTTTCTGCGCAGAATGGATCGCATCCTTGTCTACCGATTTTAACTCAGGCCGGGGCAAGCCCGCACGTACTGGGGTCTTTGCTCTTTTCATGTTATAATACCGGAAGGGGGTTTTCTCGTGAATGAAAAAGAGAGCCCCTGCCGGTGCGATGTCAGGGAAGAAGCCAGAATGGTGCTCGCACCCTCATCCACCTCTATTGTTGGAATAAAAGGAGTCCAAATGCATGGATAGCAGAAAGGGATTTCATCTCCTCTTTCGCAGGCTGCTCCTTGCTCTCGTGTTGAGCATCGCGGCCGCTTCCGCCCTCTTTTCGTCCTCCGCCCCCACCCACGCGGCCACCTCGTCTTCCTGGCCGCTGGTCGGTCCCGGCGCCAGCGGCGAAAATGTTTTTTCCATCCAGTTGATGCTGCAGGCCCGTGGCTACTCGTTGTCCGTCGATGGTGCTGATGGACCGCAGACGAGCGGGGCCGTCGCCTCCTTCCAGTCCGCGCAAGGTCTGAGCGCCGATGGGGTGGTGGGGCCGCAGACGTGGCCGGTCCTGATCGTGACGACCAGCCTGGGGAGCAGCGGACCGGCGGTGACGGCGCTGCAGCGCCAGCTGAACGCGCATGGTGCCTCGCTGACGGTGGATGGCAGCTTTGGCCCGGCCACCGAGACGGCGGTCAAGAACCTGCAGAGCAGCCATGGTCTTACTGTGGATGGCATCGCGGGACCACAGACCTGGAATGCCGCCCTGGTCGGGGTGAGTGGTGCGCAGGCATATAGCTGGCCCGATGTCGGTCAGGGAGCCTCGGGTGAAAATGTCTTTTCCATCCAACTGATGCTGCAGGCCCGTGGCTATTCGCTGTCCGCTGATGGCAGCTTCGGCACGCAGACGACCTCGACCGTGAAGTCCTTCCAGTCCGCCCACGGTCTGTCGGCCGATGGGGTGGTGGGGCCGCAGACGTGGCCGGTCCTGATCGTGACGACCAGCTCAGGAAGTAGTGGAGCGGCGGTGACGGCGCTGCAGCGCCAGCTGAACGCGCATGGCGCCTCGCTGACGGTGGATGGTAGCTTCGGCCCGGCCACCGAGACGGCCGTGAAGAACTATCAGAGCGGCCACGGAATCAGTGTGGATGGCATTGCCGGACAGCAAACGTGGAGCAGCCTGGTCAGCACGGCCGGTTCGCCACCACCACCACCTCCGCCTCCGCCACCCCCCGGCCAGGTCCTGTGGGGCGTCGATACCACCAGCACGATCAACTCGTCGTTCCTCAGCGTCGTTGGCAACAACTATGGCACCCCACAGTTTATCGGGCGCTACATCGACGCCATCTCGTTCTCGCCGATCTCGTCCTCTGAAGCCTCGTATATCCATAGCCAGGGCATCCATATCCTGCCTATCCTCTCGGACTTCGGTGGGGACACCGGCTACAGCAAGGGCGTTTCGCGCGCCAATGATGCGCTGTCGAAGGCCAGCTCGTTGGGTATCCCCAAAGGCACCATCCTGGTAGTCGATATCGAGTCCAACTCGTCTATAGACTCGGGCTATATCCAGGGCTGGAACGACACCATCGCCGGGGCTGGCTATGTCGTTGGCTATTATGAGAATCCGCTCCCCGGCAGCAGTGGATTTAACAGCGCCTTCTGTTCGGCCATCGGCAGCGACTCGGCGGTCGCCGGCGCGACCCTGTATGCCAGTGAGCCCTCACCCGGCCGCACTCCAGAGTCCAGCGCGCCCGCCTTCGGACCCACCGGACTGCTCTGCAACGGCCAGAATCTCGGCGGCCATACCAGCATCTGGCAGTATGGTCTGCAGGGTAGCGGCTCCGTCAATATCGACACCGACGAGCTTCAGTCCTCGGTCCCACTCTGGTAATCACTAACTGACTGTAGAATTATGAGTCATCCCGGATTTTTGAAAAATCCGAAAATGGATTTCGCGCTCCCAATGCGGGAGGTGCAGGAGGGCGGCGAGCCCTCCTGCCGGGGGGCGGGGTGTCCTTACAGGTATAGGTTTTTTGGAGCGGGGTCCAGGGGCCGCAGCCCCTGGCGGGGTTTCAGGGGTGTCCCCTGATTTCCTCTCTCCTTGTGCCGCCGTCAGGCGGCACAAGCGCGCTCAAAGGGCAAGGCCCTTGAAAACCTATACTTGAAAGGACACCCCGCCCCCCGGCAGGGAGTTTAGCATGCCCCCGGCATGCTCGCCCTGCACCCCGGTTTTGGGAACTTTTTCAAAAGTTAGGGATGGCTCATTCGTAACGTAGGTTGTCTTTCAAACCTCAAGCTGGTCAGGTAGGCTTACCGAAGCAAGCCCCTAGCTTTAGCTATGGGGTTCCTGACATATTCTGAAGATCAGGAAATTAGAGATGCAATCAATTGAATCAACATCACAGGGCGGTGGCCGCCTTCTTCCTGAAGGATGTTCCGTTCTCCAAAGCGCGCACCTCGGCCCCCGCCGAAGCCGAGAACCAACCCGTCACCTACGAGAGCAAATGGTGTTCGAAGGCGAAGCGGGTGGCGGCGCTCCTGGATGAGACCTGTAGCTTGCTGTAGATGTTGGTCAGGTACCAGTTCACCGTGCGCGCGCTGATCACCAGCTTTTCCGCGATCTGGATATTCGTTAAGCCCTGGGCGACCAGCTGTAAGACCTCCAGTTCACGCTTCGTCAATTGATAGGGCAGGTCCTCTGTGTGTCTTTCTGGCAGTGGAAGAGGCGGTACATCTTCGCTGGCGAGTGGCGCAGGGGCCTTGACGTCCCAGGAAGACAAAAAGCGCTCGACCGCTCCTTTCTGGCCCTCTTGCCACATCAGCTGGAACTGCCCTTCCCCGCTCTGCTGGCGTATGCGCTCCAGCAGGTTGTCGTATTCGAGGCGTTCGGCCTCATTCATGTGCTTATCCGCGTCTAAACGCAGGGAGGCGGCCCCCAGCATCTGCGCCGAGCGTGCATATTCTGACTGCGCGCAGGCCAGGTTGGCCAGGCCGATCAGATGCCAGCCGGTCATGGGATTGTTGTTTATCTCGTGTGCCAGTGCCAATCCTTCGTGAAAAGAGTCAAAGGCCAGGACGTAGTTCCCTTGCTGAAAGGCGATATAGCCGAGGGTGTGCAGGGTGGTGCAGGTGAGCAGGGTGTATCCCAGGTCACGAAACAGTTTGAGACCTTGCTGGGTCAGCGTCAAGGCTTCGGCGAACTCCTTTTCATATGCCAGCAGGTAGCCGAGGTTCTGCAGCGTTGTCGCCAGCAGGTATTTATCTTCCAGTAGCCGGGCGATGCGCAGGATCTCCTGGTTGAACATGATCGCCTGTTTAGCAGCATTTTGTTGCATGGCCACGGCCGCCAGCAGGGAAAGAACCTTGGCGATCAATGCCTGGTCGCCGACGCGGCGCGCAATGGGCAGGCTTGCTTGCGCGCAGGTCTCCGCCTGCGGCACATCACCGCGCGCCCAGGCGATATACCCACGGGTGCGCAGGACATGCGCCAGCTCCCACTGTATGGAGGAGGCACGGCACAGCTTCTCCGCCTCGTCCAGGAGCTGAAAGGTTTTCTCACCCTCATTTTGTTTCTGCATCAGCAGAGACAGACAGCACAGTGCCTGGATGCGTTCCGCCACCAGTGTATGCGAGCCGGGAAGCGCCAGCCATTCATCCAGCGAGCGCCGGGCGGTGGCGATGTTATTCTGGTAAAAAATCAATTCGTCCAGTCGCTGTCTGACCTGCATGCGTAGCGCCGTTTCCGGGTGGTCAGTAGAGAGATCAAGCGCGGATTGCATCCATGCCCGGCTCTCTTTCCAGTAGCCGCGCAGGAACCAGAAGCGCGAGAGGGCCCGGCAGCACTGCAGCAGCGGCTCGCCCTCGTTGTGCGCGAGCAGCCACTGCAGCGCGCCCCTGAAGTTTTCATGCTCCTGCTCTAGCTTCCTCAACCAGGCGATCTGCTGCGGCCCTTTGAGCTGGCCTTCACCCTCTTTTGCCAGTGCCTGGTAATACTCCGCGTGCGCCTGCCGGGCCTGCTCGGTCTCTCCGTGCCTCTCCAGGCACGAGCGGCCAAAGACATGCATGGTTTCCAGCATATAGAAGCGGGGATACCCATCCTGATCCACCACCTGGTAGAGCAGGCAGTTGTCCATCAGCGCTGCCAGAATATCGAGTATATCTATCGTAGTGGAGCCCGCGCCGGGCAACGTGCTTTGCATTACGCTCTCGACCGCGTCGATGGTGCAGCCATCCACGAAGACTGAGAGGAGCCGAAACAGATGTTGCTCCCGCTTATTGAGCAGGTCATAGCTCCAGTTGAGGGTATTCAGCAACGTCTGCTGCCGCACAGGGTACGAGGAGACCCGGCTGCTTAAGAAATCCAGGCGCTGCGGGAGCTCTTTGAGCATCGTGTGCAGTGGTATGAGCTTGATGCGTGCCGCGGCCAGCTCGATTGCCAGTGGTAGACCATCCAGGCGGATACAGATGTCCGCGATGGCGCGCGCGTTTTCCTGGGTCATCTGGAAGCCAGGTAAGACCGCCTGCGCCTGGCGCAGAAAGAGTTGTACCGAGGGATAGCCAGCGATCTCCTCCGCGTCCATCTGCTCATCCTGCTCTGGAACGGGGAGAGGGGAAATGGGATACTGATGTTCGCCCCGCAGATGCAGGACGCTGCGGCTGGTCACCAGTAGACGCAGCGAGGGACAGCTGAGGAGCAGCCGCTCAAGCTCTGGAGCAGCCGCCGCCACATGCTCAAAGTTATCCAGGATCAGTAAGCACTCTTTTTGCTCAAGAAAGGTCCTCACCTGGTCAAAAAAGGAGTACTCGTCCCGGTCCCTGACTTCGAGCATATGCGCGATATGCGAGAATACCGACCCGGGTTCTTGAAGCATAGAGCATGAGAGAAAGTAGATGCCATGCAGAAAGCTACCCTTGAGCTGATGCGCTACCTGCAATGCTATACGCGTCTTCCCAACCCCACCCGGTCCCAACAGGGTAAGGAGACGTATATCGGGTTGTTGCATCTGTACGCAAATATCATGGACCTCTTTGTCACGGCCGATAAGAGAAGTCAGATACGCTGGAACCTTCCAGACGGCCTCAGAGGATTCCACGTTACGGGTGGCATCCGCGCCTGCGGCTTGCCGGTAAGTAGTATCTTCTGTCATGGCATCCTTTGCTTTACTTATCGGTCGGTAGGATCAAGTGTCTCAATCGACATGGAGTCAACAACAAAAAATGGCGGCTGGTTCGGCCGGATAATCTCTCCGGGATTGTAGGACTTGGTCTGGATATGGGATCCGGGATGCTGCATCGTAAGCGTGGTCATCCCATTATTATCCTGTGTGGCGGCAACATGGGAGCTAAGATAGCTGAGTGTATTCGCATTAATGATAAGGATCTGCTCATTGCATACCGGACATGTATACACTGCGTCCTTAACACTCACCGGATGAGCAGAGGTTTTTTTCTGCGACTCTGACATCGAAATTCCCTTTCTTGCTTAAATAGAAGTATCCTTATGTATTGACGATTGGTTCTATATAGCTTTAAACGCACTAGAAGATAATTTCTTGCCTATGCGTTAGTTAATGCCAGAAAAGTGTTTTAGAAGAGGCGCATCTGTTCGGGGCCTGAGTCGGGTTCGTCGGGCTGCCAGTTGAGGGGCGGTAGCGTGATGTGGGCGCGCACGCGCTGGTAGAGCTGGTAGCAGATCTGGGGCGAGTGTACTTCGTAGGGACAGTGGCAGAAGGCGTAGATGGTCAGCCCCTGCTGATACCAGTCGGCGAGCTGTCTGGCCCAGAAATCGAGCAGGGGGGCGTTAACTTTCATATCGGGATGGCCGATGTAGCGCACGAAGGCGAAGTCGCTGGTGGTGGTGATGTGCACGGGCAGGTGGGGTTTGCGCTCGCGGGCCTGCAGCTCCTTCTGCTCTTTGGGTGTGCCGGTGCGGATGGGGCGCGTATCCATGATCACGCGGGCGGCGTGGTGGGAGCGCAGCAGTTCGTCCAGTGCGTTGGCCTGCGGCTCCTCATAGAAGTCGGGATGGCGCACCTCGACGGCCAGCTTGAGATCGGTGGGCCAGAAGTCCAGCCACGCTTGCAGCTGATCGATCTGGGCGGGTCCAAAGTGTGGCGGCAGCTGCAGGAAGATGGGTCCCAGCCGCTCGCCGAAGACGCGCATGCGCTCCACGAAGGCCAGCGTCTCGCGCCTCTGCTGCGCGAGCATCCCCTCGTGGCTGATGCTGCGCAGCACCTTGGGGCAGAAGCGGAAGCTGCCCGGTGTCTCCTGCGCCCAGCGCGCCACCGTCTCGGCCGAGGGTAAGGCGTAGAAGACCGTGTTCCCCTCAACGGTCGAGAGCTTTTGAGCGTAGAGACGCAGAAAATCGTTGGCCGGCGTTCTGGCGGGAAAGAAATTCCCCAGCCATTCTTTATATCCCCACATCGGGCAACCAATATAAAACATACGATGTTGTGCTCCTTCAGTCGCTATCGCCCCACGCGAGCGATGATAAACCCTGTCTGCTGGCGTTCCTTCTATTGTACCAAAAAGCAACAGGATTATGCCGTTTTTAGCCCGGCACTGCATCCTTTTTCGGCCTATAAGGCGTTCCGTAACATACGTTTTTTACGGCCATGGTCGTGTGCCGATGGATGTATAGGCCACCTGGAAGCTTGTAGAGACAGATGAGAGGACGTATGGGTGGCGGTTTGCCACCCATACGTCCTCTCGCTAATCTTTACAGTTACTTAACGGCTTTGTAGGGAGTGAAGGATATTTACTAACTGCTTAGCTTCCACAACTCCACGGATGCGTTTATTGTAGGATTTGAGCCTCCAATATTCTCAGGAAGTGTAACCTCACCACTCGAAGTATTTACAACAGTCAGAACATCGTTAGCTTCCAACCTTACTATTGCTTCACCAATAGTTAACTTTGTTGTATCATCCGCACCAAATGTAGCAAGAGGTGTTGCTGTGGTGCTACCGCTATGTTGTACATCAAGGGTGAACTGATTGCCAGCGCCGCCCTGAACTCGAATTTGCACTCTATAGACTCCAGGATCAGTCACTGTAATTGCGGAGCTTCCAGCCTCATGCTGAATCCCTGATGTGTTGTCCGCCCTGTTCAAATCGAAGGTTATAGCAGTACCTGCTGGCACATTTAGCTGTTGTGAAGTGTTATAGATGTCGGCAAACTGCTGCGCGCCTATAGGGCCACTCGGACCAGAAGGACCCTCGGGGCCACTCGGACCAGAAGGACCTTGCGGGCCATCCTGGCCTTGCGGACCAGGAGGGCCTACCTGGCCTTGAGGACCTTGCGGACCTGTCTCTCCGGTAATGCCTTGCGGGCCAACCGGACCTTGCGGGCCAACCGGACCCAGGGGACCTTGATCACCTTGAGGACCGGCTGGGCCTTGCGGGCCGGTAGCGCCGGTATCACCCTTGGGGCCTTGCGGGCCAACAGGGCCTAGAGGACCTTGAATGCCTTGCGGGCCGGTAGCGCCGATATCACCTGCCGGACCTTGCGGGCCCTGGGGACCTTCCAGACCAGTGGCACCCTGGGGGCCAGACGGGCCGATGTTGCCCTGGGGGCCAGCGGGGCCAGAAGGACCAGAGGGACCGGAAGGACCGATGTCGCCCTGGGGACCAGAAGGACCGATGTCGCCCTGGGGACCAGAAGGACCTTGCGGACCAGACGGGCCGATATCACCCTGAGGGCCAGACGGGCCGATGTCGCCTTGCGGACCGGAAGGACCGATGTCGCCTTGCGGACCGGAAGGACCTTGCGGGCCAGACGGGCCGATATCACCCTGAGGGCCAGACGGGCCGATATCACCTTGCGGGCCAGATGGGCCGATGTCGCCCTGAGGACCCGAAGGACCTTGCGGACCAGACGGGCCGATATCACCCTGAGGGCCAGACGGGCCGATGTCACCTTGAGGGCCGGAAGGGCCAATGTCGCCTTGGGGACCGGAGGGACCGATATCACCCTGCGGGCCAGACGGGCCGATATCACCCTGAGGGCCAGACGGGCCGATGTCACCTTGAGGGCCGGACGGACCGATGTCACCTTGCGGACCGGAAGGACCGACGTCGCCTTGGGGACCGGAAGGACCGATATCACCCTGGGGGCCAGACGGACCGATGTCACCTTGAGGGCCGGACGGACCGATGTCACCTTGGGGACCGGAAGGACCGACGTCGCCTTGGGGACCGGAAGGACCGATATCACCCTGGGGGCCAGACGGACCGATGTCACCCTGAGGGCCAGAAGGACCTTGCGGACCAGACGGGCCGATATCACCCTGGGGGCCAGACGGGCCGATATCACCTTGCGGGCCAGATGGGCCGATGTCGCCCTGAGGACCGGAAGGACCTTGCGGGCCAGACGGGCCGATATCACCCTGCGGGCCAGACGGGCCGATGTCACCTTGAGGGCCGGACGGACCGATGTCACCTTGCGGACCGGAAGGACCGATGTCGCCCTGAGGACCCGAAGGACCTTGCGGACCAGACGGGCCGATATCACCCTGGGGACCAGACGGGCCGATATCACCCTGAGGGCCAGACGGGCCGATGTCGCCCTGAGGACCCGAAGGACCTTGCGGACCAGACGGGCCGATATCACCCTGAGGGCCAGACGGGCCGATGTCGCCCTGAGGGCCAGACGGGCCGATATCACCCTGAGGGCCAGACGGGCCGATGTCACCTTGCGGACCGGAAGGACCGACGTCGCCTTGCGGACCCGAAGGACCTTGCGGGCCAGACGGGCCGATATCACCCTGAGGGCCAGACGGGCCGATGTCACCTTGAGGGCCAGACGGGCCGATGTCGCCCTGGGGACCGGAAGGACCGATGTCGCCCTGAGGGCCAGAAGGACCTTGCGGACCAGACGGGCCGATATCACCCTGAGGGCCAGACGGGCCGATATCACCTTGCGGGCCAGATGGGCCGATGTCGCCCTGAGGACCCGAAGGACCTTGCGGGCCAGACGGGCCGATATCACCCTGAGGGCCAGACGGGCCGATGTCACCTTGAGGGCCAGACGGGCCGATGTCGCCCTGGGGACCGGAAGGACCGATGTCGCCCTGAGGGCCAGAAGGACCTTGCGGACCAGACGGGCCGATATCACCCTGAGGACCGGAGGGGCCAATGTCGCCCTGGGGACCGGAAGGACCGATATCACCTTGCGGACCAGACGGGCCGATGTCGCCCTGGGGACCAGACGGACCGATGTCGCCCTGAGGGCCAGAAGGACCTTGCGGACCAGACGGGCCGATATCACCCTGAGGGCCAGACGGGCCGATATCACCTTGCGGGCCAGATGGGCCGATGTCGCCCTGAGGACCGGAAGGACCTTGCGGGCCAGACGGGCCGATATCACCCTGCGGGCCAGACGGGCCGATATCACCCTGAGGGCCAGACGGGCCGATATCACCTTGCGGACCGGAGGGACCGATGTCACCTTGCGGGCCAGACGGGCCGGTGTGACCTTGTGGACCTTGCGGGCCTAGCGGGCCAGCAGGGCCAGCAGGGCCCGTAGATCCTTGCGGGCCAACCGGACCTTGCGGACCAGTATCACCCTTGGGGCCAGCAGGGCCAGCTTCGCCTTGCGGGCCTTGAGGACCAGTTGCCCCTTCTTGACCTGAAGGACCTTGCGGACCCGTTCCGCCAGCGGGACCTTGCGCGCCAGTAGGGCCTTGAGGTCCAACGGGACCCAGGTTACCTTGTGGACCTTGAGGCCCCGCTGGTCCGGCTGGGCCTTGAGGTCCAGTGGGGCCTTGCGGTCCAGGTGGGCCAGATGGGCCAGATGGGCCAGATGGTCCTTGCTGGATGACATCGGTAATGAGTGGCTGACTTTCATCCAAGAGGTTGGAATCGAGTGCGGATGTTTGTGGTGTCGTGTTGGCATTGGGGGAGTGCTGAATGCGTTGCTGCTCCCCGGAGGTGCTATGCATGATGTGCGTGCGCTGCTGCCCATGAGTGCTCCGCAATGCCTTTGCTGCATCGGCATGAGCACTGTGCATGGGTATCGTGAGCAGCGTTCCCGCAACCAGCACCAAACCGACCAGGCATCTGTCTAGCGGGGGGCATTTGCGCGGCGGCCAGCGGCGGCGATCCACCTTTGTCATAGATGCTATTCCTTCCTGTGTGAAGCCTGAAGGGTGTGTGGGCCATCCAGGCTTGCCGAACGGAATAAACAAAATACGTGGAACGAACATATAAGAGAAATTTCAGCATTCAGATAAATATTATCTAAAAGTGTTTCTCATGTATTAATTATATATAGTGTAGAAAACGAAATTTTTGGATGATATATGTTTTAATATTACAAATGTAGAAATTTTGCATATGGGGATGTAAATATCGAGCATAAATAGGAGCGGTTCTAGGGCGGTAAAACGAGCATGGGTACATGGAAATAGGTCGCGCTATGTGATGGATTATCTTAGACAGTATTTGATTCTCATAAATATCGCCTACAACCCGCATGAGCTTTCGCATTTGCCATGCTTAGAAGTTCGTTGTATGTTGGTGCATGCAGGACGCATTCGCGCCCTGCATGCACCAACATACAAAACCGGTGCGGCCGCGCACGCGGACGCCCGTGCGGGGGCGCTCATGTGCCCCACAATGGCGAGAATCAAACCTGGCTTGGGGAAGAAGATAGTAACAAGCTACGTAGCTAAGAGAGGGAATATGGCAAGTAGCTACCTGCTGGTTCCAGGTGCTTACCTTACTGGCAGAAGCTAGAAGTGGACGCAACGGAAACACCCGGATGCTTCAAACCATGCCGGGTGTTTCGTTCCGATCCAACATGTAGTGCTGTGTCGCTCCGCCGTATACGGGTGTATACATGACAATCACGTGTAGGCTCTGGTGGGCGACCAGTTTATTCAGGTTCATCAGTTACAGCTATGCATTTTTGTTGCTCATGGTCTCGGTTCGTTTTCTAGAAAGCTATTCACGCCGTCGTATCTCCCATCTATCCATGGTGCGGCAGATGAATCATACGGCCAATGTCTATAATGCCGAGATGACCTGTGACCTCGAAAATGCCTTGGGAACCGGCAATACCTATAATGCCGAAAGCTAATCCCACAAACCGGTTCAGGAATCACAATAGGAACCCGCAAAATAATGATCTGGGGAGGGCCAGCAGAGCCAGCAGAGCCAGCAGGACCGGCAGGACCTTGTGGGCCTTGTGGGCCTTGTGGGCCTTGTGGGCCTTGAGGACCGGCAGGGCCTGTCCCACCAGTATTGCCCCTAAGGCCTTGCAGACCTTGCAGACCTTGCAGGCCTTGAGGACCTTGAGGTCCAGAGGGGCCGGCAGGTCCAGAGGGGCCAGCAGGGCCAGGGGGACCCCCTGCACTACCTTGAGGACCAATCGGGCCTTCAGGTCCCGCAGGACCAATCGGGCCTTGCGGACCTTGCGGACCTTGCGGGCCAGTAGCACCAGCAAAGCCTTGAGGGCCAGCAGGGCCAGTCGCGCCAGTAGGGCCAGTTGCCCCTTGAGGACCTTCAGGACCTTGCGGGCCCGTTCCACCAGCGGGGCCAGCAGGGCCTATGGGACCTTGCGGTCCAACCGGACCCAGAGGGCCTTGCGGACCTTGTGGTCCAGGAGGTCCAGGAGGGCCTTGCTGGGTGACATGGGTAATAATGAGTGGCTGACTTTTGTTCACGAGGATGGAATTGAGTATGGGTGTTTGTGGCATCGTGTGGGCATTGAGGGAGTGTTGAATGCGTTGCTGCTCCCCAGAGGTGCTGTGCATGATGTGCGTACGCTGCTGCCCATGGGTGCTCTGCCACGTCCTTATAGCATTGGCATGAGCACTATGCATAGGTATTGTGAGCAAGGCTCCCACAACCAGCAGCGAACCGGCCAGGCGCCTGTCTAGCGGGGGGCATTTGCGCGGCAGCCGGCGGTGGCGATCCACTTTTGTCATAGATGCTATTCCTTCCTGTATGAAGCCTGAAGGGTAAGTGAGCTGGTCAGGCTTGTCGAATGGAATAAACAAAATACGTGGAACAAACATATAAGAGAAATTTTCAGCATTCAGGTAACTATTCGCTAAAAAGTGCTCTTCATGTATTAATTATAGCTCATGTAGAAAATGAAGGTTTTGGATACATATTTGAATTTCATCAATTATGTGGCAGCCGGGGGGTCCGAGCGTAGAGACGCAGAAAATTGTTAGTCAGCGTTCTTTTAGGAGAGAATTTTCTTTCATTAATATAAATGAAATATGCTTATACATGACTTGAAAAGGTTTATGAAATTTTTATAATGGGGTGTTGTATATACAGCCATTTCATATCTAAATGTGTGTTTGACTCTCGTCACCATGGGGCACGTGAGCGCCCCCGCACAGGCGGCCGCTACGCGGCCGCGCCGGTGTTCTGGTTGTTCATGAGTTACCCCGAACTTTAAGAACGGGAGTTCAGAGGTAGGAAAAAAGGGGGAAAAAGGCACCAAAGAACCCTTCTGAGATAAAACATATGTAGAACAAACCACTCAGGAGGGTTCTTTGTATGCACACACAGTATCGCACAGTTCCGGAACAGGAACAACTCATGACGCGCCTTGACCAGGAAGTGGCGGGCCAATTCGTCCATCGCTTGGATGCATGGCTCGCTCCGCTCTACGTCCTCTTAGATGCTTATCTCGATCGCCGCCTGGTTCGCACCTTTGCCGATGTGATTGTCAGCATCATCCAACTGCGGCATCGGGAAGCGGGTCTGTTGCAAACAGAATTGGGGGCTATGCTGCTGTCGCCCCAACATGCCCCGGCTGCCAGCAAGCGGATCCAGCGACTCTTGAGCAGCACCAAGTGGGGAGCCTGGCTCATTGACCAGTTTCTGTGGCAGCAAGCGACCAAGCAGTTAGAGACGTTGGAACACCAGGGGTGCCTGGCGCTGGTTCTCCATGATGGCAGTGAGTTGGAGAAACCCGAAAGTGTCAAGGTCGAAGGGTTGTGCCCGGTTCGTTCGTCCAAAGGACGGCGACTGAGCCGCCCGCGCCCCAAAGCCCACTGCATCAGCCCAACCAAGGGGGCTCCCATTCTGGTTCCAGGGATCCATTGGCACGGGGCCGTGCTCATCGGACTGCAGAGCCTGCCAAGTGTCATCAAGATGCACTACTGGAGCAGCCGCGGAAGCCATGCGAGCACGGGCCGGATTGAGGAAGAACGCGTGGTGCGTCACCTGGCTCAGCAGTGGGGCCGGAGGGTGATTCATGTCTTTGATCGCGGATGGGCTGGTGGCCCGTGGTTACAGGTCATGCATCGACTCGGGCAACGGTTTGTTGAGCGTTGGACGGGTCGCTATGAGTTGGTGGATGAGCAAGGTACCAAGCGCAAAGCGTGGGAAATTGCCCGGGGCAAACGCCAGAGCGTGCAAGGAACGCTCTGGTGGGCCGCGTTTGGTCGGGAGATCACCTTGACTATCAAATGGCGCCTCGTGCGGCATGCGGAGGTGGAAGGCATGCCGCTCTATCTGGTGGTGGCCAGTGCCAAAGAATGGAGCAGTCCCTGGTATTTGCTCACCAATGAGCCAGTTGAGGAAGCTGAAGCCGCCATGCGAATCGTGAACATCTACTGCCGCCGCTGGCAAATCGAGTGGAGCTTCCGCTTTGAGAAAAGTGAATTGGGGATCGAGCATATGCGGGTACGTGGATGGGAGAGGCAGCTGAAATTCCTGGGAATGGTAACGCTGGTCTATGCCTTTTTGCTCCAGCTGCTGATGTGTGAAGGGACGCTGGTACGTCTGTGGGCGCTCGATCGCTGGGATCATCAAACCGGCAAGCGGGCGCGTCAGACCCGGCAACCGCTCTATCGGCTGCGCCGAGGTCTCTCACGGTTATGGCAAGCGTACCGTCCGCAAGCGCAGGATCGGCCAGCGTGGCTCGGGGCCGATCTTGCGACGAGGACCCCGAACTTTTGTTCAGAAAGTTCGGGGTAACTCATGAAGGACTCTTGAGCACCGGCGGTGCTCAGAATTCCGTTGTGTGTTCGTGCATGGGGTGCACCAACAACCAAAGGACTCTTGAGCACCGGCGGTGCTCAGAATTCCGTTGTGTGTTCGTGCATGGGGTGCACCAACAACCAAAGGACTCTTGAGCACCGGCGGTGCTCAGAATTTCATTGTATGTTCGTGTGTGGGGTGCACCAACACACCAAAACAGTGCGGCCGCGTAGCGGCCGCCTGTGCGGGGGCGCTCACGTGCCCCCAACATGACGGAAGAAAGACACTCTTTAACGGAGCGCCATCAATAA
The DNA here is from genome assembly GCF_003967515.1 of Dictyobacter aurantiacus. Classification (GTDB taxonomy): domain Bacteria; phylum Chloroflexota; class Ktedonobacteria; order Ktedonobacterales; family Ktedonobacteraceae; genus Dictyobacter; species Dictyobacter aurantiacus. Next base: position 5,217,503 of record NZ_BIFQ01000001.1, read on the forward strand.
TTGAAGAGCTTTTCTGGTATCCGTGTATTTGCTGGTGGGGAGGAAGATCGTGAAGGTTATGTCTATTATCGCTATCATGGCATGGGTGTTGCTGGTATCGGTGGGACATGCGGCGAGTCGTACTGCGCCGGAGATAGGGGACAGTCCCAGGAGTAGTCAGCTGCCTGATACCCATGCGCTGATTGTCAATTCAGGCTCAACCAACACCTGTCCCTATACCATTGATGTGGCGCTCAATAGCTTCGCGACGTATACCGTGTGTCAGCGTCATGGCAGTGGAACCCTCGATGTCCCGCAGACCATTAGCTTTTTTGACCATGTGCTCAAGGCCACGCCACTGGATCACCTGCCTTATAAGCCTTGTTTGAAGCCTATCAGCTATGCCACGGAGACCACGGTCGACTATGCGCAGCAGAAGTCGCCCGATATTTCGTGTCCCAGCCATGATTCCCGCGTCACCCAACTCTACGATGATGCCGTCTCGATCCAGCATGCACTGGGGTTTTCAACCATCAGGCGGCCACAATCTCTCCCTCTGAAGACCGTTGAGATTCCTGATGCTCGGAACATGGTGGCACCACGTTATGGGAAACAAACATTTGCCCCACACCCCCTCCCGCGCACGATCACCTCCCCCTACGGCAGGGGGGCGTTTTGGGCATGAGCCAGAGGGAGATGAAACCAGAAGGTGGCCCCTCCGCCAGGGCTACTCTCGACATCGACTGTGCCGTGGTGCTGCTCAATGAGGGTCTTGCACAGATAGAGGCCCAGCCCCAATCCTTTCTCGGAGCCGCTTTGTAGGGGGACCTCTTTGACCTGGTGAAAGCATTGCCAGATGTTCGCTTGCGCCTCTTTGGCAAGGCCAGGCCCACGATCTCGCACCCAGACGTGCGCCATGTGGTTCTGGACCAGTATCCCTGTGCTGATTGGTTGGTCTACATATGAATAGCGCAGGGCGTTGGTGAGATAATTTGTGACAACCTGCTGAATGCGGGTGGGATCGGCCATGACGGTGATTGGCGTTTCCTGTGGCGTTTCGAACAGGAGTTGGCGCTGCGGAGCGACGAGCCGGAGATCCTCTACGGTCTCACGCACAATGGAGACCAGGTCGCAGCTCTGGAGTGACAGATTGAGCGTGCCGGTGGTGATGCGTGAAATGTCGAGCAGATCATCCACTAAACGGGTCTGGATGTCCACTTGCCGCACTCCTTCGAGCAGGTGCTCCTGGATACCGGCGAACAAAGTGGTCATCTCGGGCGTGACCTGATCCGTCCGTTTGATGAAGCGATTGATACGCCGATAGAGCAATTGTAGCGTACCCTTCAGAGCTGCCAGGGGGGTGCGTAGCTCATGTCCGGTAATGCCGAGAAAGATATCTTTTTGCCGCTCCGCCTCTTTGCGCGCGGTCAGATCGAGCACAAAGCACAGAAATTGTGGCGGCGCCCCTTCCCGGCGGAAGAGGGCACGCCCGATGAGCACCGGGATACGCCTGCCATCTTTCGCTATATATTCCTTTTCATAGGGCCATGCAATCCCTGTTCGCAAGGCCTCCTCGATCGCCGCGCAGTCCCGTTCCCGTGACTCCTGTGATGTGATGGTGTTCCATACGATTTGCCCCGTTTCGAGCTCTGCGCGTGTATAGCCCAGCAGGGCCAGAAAGGCGTCATTGGCGTCGAGGACGTTCCCCTGCTCGTCGGTGGTGATGATGCCGATGATGTTCGCTTCACGCAGGCGCTGGAAGCGGGCCTCGCTCTCGCGCAGCTCCTCTTCCACCTGCTTGCGCTCGCTAATGTCGTGTATATAGATGGTCATCCCATCTGGTTGAGGATAGACATGAACCTCGACCCAGATCTTGAATACGGGATGGATACCCTCGAAATGTATGGTCTGCCCGTTTTGCATCGCCGTGCGGTAATAGTCTTCAAAAGGTGTGCCAAGGAGCGCGGGGGCGACGTCCCACATACTTTTCCCCAGCATCGCTTCCGGCGTCTTCCCGTGTAGCGCTGCCAGACGCCGATTCACATAGCGGTAGCGCCACTGTGTATCGAGACCGACAAAGGCATCAGTAATGCTGTCGAGAATGGTGGATATCTGGTCTTTGGCCTGTTGAAGTTGTGCTTCCCGCTGCTTCTGTTCCGTAACATCGACGGTTGCGCCGATAACCTGGATTGGCTTCCCCGTCTCATCGCGTCTGACGTGTGCCTGATCGGTAAGCCAGTGCACGCTCCCATCGGGCCAGATGACCCGATAATCCTTCTTATATTCCTGCTGCCCGGCGAGCGCCCGCAGATTACGCTGGTGCGTGATCTCACGATCGTCCGGGTGCAGCAAGCTCAGAAAAAGCTCATAGGTAATGGGCGTCCCGGGTGGAACGCCGAAGAGGGCCCGCTTCTGATCGGTCCAGACGAGCTCATTGGTGAGAAGATTCCAATTCCAGGTGCCGACGCCGGAAGCTCGGAGGGCAAGTTGTATCTCCGTCTCATCCATGCCTGCTGTCGGTTCCTGTTGATGAAGATAAGCCATTGACTTCTCCCGGGTTAGCGCTACGTGTGATTCCTTCCATCGTATCATGCCAGATGAAAGGCGATCAAACACAGCGGTCGCCGTTGCCGGTCTCACCCCGGTTCAGGTCGTAAGCGAAGCAAAGCGGCCCGCTCGCGGGCGTACCCCTGCGAGGAGGGGAAATCGACCATGGAGAGATAGGGCACAGGGGATCTATTACGAATCAATTATTCTCATATATGGCTTGAAACGATTTGCAATTTTTTTATAATTAATCATATAGACTGTATCTGTGTATCTAAAATGTAATACATATGTTAAGAGTTTTTAGCTTATTTGAGCATTAGCGAGATTATTGGGTGGAGGGAAAGCATGAAGATCATATACGCTTTCATCATAGGATGGGTGCTGCTGTCATCTATGGGATATTCGGTGGCCTACGCCTCACCAGGGATAGGGACCAGCGCGAGGACCAGACTATTGCCTGCGACCCACGCGCTCATTGTCAATTATGGCTCGATGAATACCTGCCCCTACACTATTGATGTGATGCTCAATAGTGTCGCGACGTATACCGTTGGATCAATGTGTCAGAGTCATGGCAGTAGAACACTGGATGCAACGCGGACAATTCACTTTTTCGACGACGTGCTCAAGGCTATGCCACTGGATCAGCTTCCATTTGTCCCTTGTTCTAAGCCCTCCAGCTTTGGCACAGTGACCGTTATCAGCTATGGGCAGCAGAAAACCCCCGACATTTCGTGCCCCAGCCGTGATTCCCGCGTCACCCATCTCTTTGATGATTTTACCTCAATTATAAAAGCCCTGGGGTTTTCAATCTACAAACGGCCTCAAATTCGTGCTGTGATGGCCGTTCGAGCTCCTTTTTCTCTGAGCACGGTGGCACGGGTAGTGGCCCGGCGTCATGAGGGACAAAGATCTTATCGTTGGTCGTCGTCTAGCTCGTTGTGGAGGCAGTTATGAACAGATTTTCCCGATTGCTCTGGCGGTTCTCTGTGGTGCTGTGTGTTCCGGTGCTGGTGCTCATGCACCTGGCATCTCTGCTCCTGGGAGCGACGCCAGGTGCAATAGCGGCACATCCACAAGGGTCGCCTCCCTTGCAGATCATTCCCGGCCACCTGGTCCCCCTGGTGGAGAATATGCCCTCAGTTGGACCGACTTCACCAGGCACGGAGATGCAGCTCTCGGTTGGCCTCAAATTGCGTAATCTGCAGGCTCTGGACGCGCTGCTGGCCGCGCAAGACGATCCTGCCGCAGCCATGTATCATCAGTACCTGACGCGGGGGATGTTTCAAGAGCTCTTTGGGCCAGAACAGGCCACGGTCGACGCGGTCGCCGCTTTTCTAAAGCAAGGTGGTCTGAAGATTGGCATTGGCTCGATTAGCGACAATCGCCTCTTGATTAACGCCTCTGGAACCGCCCAAGAGGTGGAAAACCTGTTTCACACGACCCTGCAGAACTATCGCGTGGAGGGGCGCCTGGTTTACGCTCCCAAGAAAGATCCCTCGGCGCCCTCATCGATTGCCGAGACCATCCAGTCGGTTGGGGGGCTTGATAATGTAGGCTTGTATCGTCCTCATATATGGCAGAGCGAGAGGTTCCAGCACCTCGTCCCCCCCTGGAGGGGTATACGCCAGACGAACTGCGGACCGCCTATGATATCAATCCGCTCCTGCAGGCAGGGGCCGATGGTCACGGGCAGACGATAGCTCTCTTTGAGTTAGCCGGGTATTACCCGGACGATGTTAAAACCTATCGGGCACGCTTTCACCTTGGGACGGGCCAGTATTCGACGGTGCTGGTCGGAGGAGCTAAGAATACGCCGGGACCGGACTCCATGGAGGTGGCGGTGGACATGGAGAAGGTCTCTGCCATTGCCCCCGGGGCGCAGCAAAGGATCTATATCGGCCCGAACACTACTGCCGGGGTGAATGAGACGTTTAACCAGATCGTCACCGAGAACGTGGCGCGGGTCGTGAGCACAAGCTGGGGGGTGTGCGAACCGGCTGCGGATGAGGCGAATCTGCGCGAGCTTGATATGATTTTCCGCGAGGGAGCCGCACAGGGGCAAGCGTTTTTTGCCGCCAGCGGCGACCAGGGGGCCTATGATTGTCAGAACCAGGACCTGGCGGTGGATGTGCCGGCCAATGAGCCGTTCGTAATCGGGGTAGGTGGAACAACTCTATATACTGGAGATCACGGGGAATATATCCGCGAGACTGCCTGGCACACCCTTGACACGCCTATGAGTTACGGCGGCGGCGGCGGGATCAGCTCGATTTTTTCCCGCCCGGCCTATCAAAAGGGACTGGGTCCCGCTATCGACAATCGCCTGGTCCCCGATGTGTCGGCCAATGCCGATTCCTACTTTGGGTTTCAGGCATATTTTACCACTACCGGGCCTGACCCCTCGGGATGGTACCGCATCGGGGGGACCAGCATCGCGGCCCCCTTGTGGGCCGCGCTGGCTATCGATGTGAACCAGTATCTGATCTCCCAGCGCTGTCAGCCCCTGGGCCATGCCAATGCTTTGCTCTATCGGTTAGCTGCGATGAAGCGCCCATACCTTGCCTTTCATGACATCACGGAAGGGAACAATCTCTACTATCTGGCGGGCCCGGGATATGACCTGGCGACTGGACTGGGGTCGCCCGATGCCTGGAACCTGGCGCGTGACGCGGTGGCTATCTGTGCCCATACGTAGAAAAGCGTGACGTTTTGTCCACAGCAGGTTGATGAGGGGCAGGCGGCGATCGCCTGCAGGTTAATCTGGTGGGCCATCTCACGATCGTCGGGGTGGAGTGAGGCCAGAAAAAGCTCATAGGTAATGGGCGTCCCGGATGGAAGGCCGAAAAGAGCTCGTGTCTGGTTGGTCCAGATGATCTCATTGGTGAGCAGATTCCAATTCCAGGTGCCGACGCCGGAAGCTCGGAGGGCAAGCTGTACCTCCGCCTCATCCATGTTTGCTGTCGGTTCCTGTTGATGAAGATAAGCCATCGGACCTCCCCGGTGAATGTTACGTGCGATCCTGTTCATCGTATCATGCCTGATAAAAGATGATCAAACACAGCAGCCCCCAATGGCGGTCTCACCCCGGTTTAGACCGTGAACGCAACAGTATGGTTCTCTCTCCTTTTTACCTCATCTGACGAGGTGGACTCAAGCTAGTCGCAAGCCATTGAGCTTGAGTCCACCTCGTCGCAAACCACATTAGCTCTTTATATATGGAATGTTATGCTTAACAGACTATTCCATACTGAGGACGACTTTGCCTCGGACCCGTCCACCCTCGACCAGTTGATGCGCTCGCGCGGCCTCTTTCAACGGAAAGACCGCTTCAAGGTGCGTCTTTACCAGGCCTGCATCAAAGAGAGGTGCCATCTGCGCTAGCTGCTCTCCAGAGGGGTGGACCGGCTTAAAGATGAATTTTACCCCATATTGTGGTGCCAGTTCATCGCCGATAGCCTGAACGCCAGCATGACCCGGTAATGAGACGAGCGTGCTGCCACGTTTTATAACCTGAAAGGTTTCGCGCAGCGTCTCTCCTCCCACGGTATCCAGGACGGTATCCACATTGCTAGTGACGTCGCGGAGCGCTTGTTGCGTGTAATCAATCACGGTATCAGCCCCTAAGTTGGTGACAAAGGCCACGTTGCGTGTGGACGTTGTCGTCACGACTGTGGCGCCCCTCCATTTGGCGAACTGGACGGCGAGATAGCCTACGCCTCCGGAGCCACCGGTAATTAACACCGTTTGCCCTGTTTGCAGATCGATGGAATCAAACAAGGATTGCCATGCCGTCAGGCCCACCAGCGGTATGCTCGCCGCTTCCTGATGGGTCAACTTTGCGGGTTTGAGGGCAAGATCACGTGCTGGTGCCGCCACATACTCACTATAGGCTTTGGCCTCTTGAGGGAAGCGAGGCATCCCATACACCTGATCACCGACGCGAAATTGATCGACCCCTTTTCCCAATGCCACCACCTCACCAGAGATATCCCAGCCCAACGTATAAGGAAAGTGGGCCGCTCCAGTCGTTACCCGATAAGCATGGGCACGTGAAACGGTATCAATTGGATTGACCCCGGCGGCCCGTACTCGTACCAGCACTTCTCCTTCCTGCGGCTCAGGCCGTTCAACCTCTTCATATTTCAAAACATCCACATCACCAAAGCCATGTATTCGTACAGCTTTCATTGTAGCCATAGCGTATTGTTCCTTTTTCTCGCGTGTGTGCGCTCTTTGCAAGCGCCCGCGTGATCTTTTACTTTTTAACCGGGTATAACATGCCCTTTTGTATTCCCGCCTGGGGAGCGCAGAGGGCGGACCCTCTGCTTACGTTCGCACCTATGGGGCGGCTGCCCCTCCCAGCTTTTTTTCGTTGCAAAATGTGATGTACGTACACGATGAAGAGAGTGTAGCATTGAATGTTGGTATTATCTATGCCATACTGTCCATAAAATATGTCCGATCGTCCACAGAATGGAGCGAAGGATGGATGTTCTCACCGATGTACTCAACTCTCTCGAACTTAAAGGCTGGCTCTCTTCACGTGTAGAGATTGCATCACCGTGGCGCATAAACTTTGCGGCCAGTCGGGATAGTGTCTTTCATATTCTTAACTTTGGCGGTGGCTATTTATACACCGAAGGAGAGCCGACGCCGCTACGGGTTGAAGATGGAGATGTCGTTGTCTTCCCCTATGGGCACGCGCACGCATTGTGTGATGACCCTACCTCTCCTGTGATCAAAGTGTCGCACCTGGATTATGATGCCAGGCGTCAGTATGAGATCTCCTCCTTTGGGGGTGAGGGGACAAAAACCAGGCTGCTCTGTGGCGCGTTCCATTTTGAGCATCCCGGCGATTACCCGCTGCTCCAATGGTTGCCGAAAATCATCTATATCCCGGGAGAACAGGGGCGCATGACGCATGGCTTTGCCGATATTGTCAATCTCATTGCGCGAGAAGCCGCTTCACTTCAACCGGGTGTTGAGACGATGCTGAAACGATTAACCGAACTGCTCTTCATTCAAGTGATACGCATCTGGATAGATCAGCAAGAGCCGGCTAGCAGTGGATGGTTAGCGGCATTGCGTGACCAGCCCGTTGCGGCTGCTCTTGGCTTGCTGCATCAATACCCCGGGCGAGCATGGACCGTTGAGGATCTGGCCAGTGAGGTTGCCCTCTCGCGTTCGGCGTTTTCAGCTCGCTTTACTCAACTGGTGGGTGAGCCACCTATGACGTATCTCACGCGCTGGCGCATGCATACAGCAGCACGTATGCTCAAAAACGGCGTAACCATGGAAACAATCGCTGCGCAGCTTGGCTATGCTTCGGAAGTCGCTTTTCGCAAAGCGTTCCGGCGAGAAATGGGCATACCTCCAGCGCACTATCGCAAGACGCCGTAGATTCGACCCTTGCGGTCGATTGCCCCTCCACATACGACCACGGCCGCCGTAGGTTCGTTCGACCCTCGCGGTCGATATCGGGAGGGAGTTCCCTGTCGTTCTAAATTGAGAAAGGAAGACGCGAGCATGTCTGTTCGCGCACCTATGAGATGAATTTCGTCACGCTGATGCAACATGCGTCAGATCCTCAATGGCAGGCGACTACGCTTGCTGCAGTGCCACAACTCTCCGCTCAAGAAGGTGAGCAGCTTATCGGTCAATTGCTCCACGACGGCGACCAGGATGCGCGACAGCGCACCCGCCTCTATTTCCTGGCCGCCGCCTGCCTGGATCTTATGACGACGCCCGCTACCAGCGGGACTTCCGCCACCCCAAAACACTCACGGGAGATCCAGAGGCGTCTCAAGAAGCTGTTGCCGCCTAAAAATGTCAAAGATGCCGATAAACTGGCCGAGCAGGCAGGCGCGCTGGCGATCAAGCCGCTGGTTGATCAGATTAACGCGGGGGCGGCCCACTGGGGATCGTTGCGCACCAATAGCTTGCGCGCCCTGGCCCGCATTCCTGGTTTGCCAGCGCTCCAGGCCCTGCACACCTATCTTCAGCATACCAGCACGATGCCCTATCTCGAAGAAGGATTCAAACACTGGCGGATCGCTGCTGATCCAGATGGCTATGCGTGCGATGTCCTGGCCCCGTTATTTCAGAAGCGCGGCAAGACCGATCTGCGCCTCTATCGCGTGACAGAGTTGAGCGGACTACAACATCTCACGATGCTGGAAAGTCTGGAAATGGAACAATGTAGCGCCCTGCAGGATCTTACCCCGCTGGCAGGCTTAAGCAATCTTAAGGTCTTGCGTATGCCTGGCAGTAAAAAGGTCAGTGATCTGGCACCACTGGCCGCGCTAGAGCATTTAGAGGTGCTCGATATCAGCGAGTGCGCCAGTATTACCAGCCTTGCGCCGCTGCGCACACTGAACAGATTGCGCTGGATCAGCCTGACCAACTGCCACAAGGTAAAAGATCTCAGTGGGCTGATGCATAAGCCAGCGCTGACGGAACTGGTGCTCACGCAGCTCAACTATCTCACAGCTATCCCACCACTGACGGGCATGCATGGACTCAAGCGGCTCATTATCTCTTACGCCGGCAAGCTAAAGGATATCAGCGGCCTGAGCGAGCTGGAACAGCTGGAAGTGCTCGAACTGCGCAATTGCGATAGTCTCGTGGATCTCACCCCGCTGGCAAAGCTCAAACGGGTACGCGAGGTCAAGATAGTCACATGTCGCTCGATCAAGGATATTACGCCATTGGCGTCGCTGGAAGCTGTGGAAACGATCGAGGCCACGTGTGGGCTGCCTGCGGAGGTTGGCGACTGGAGCCATCTGCGGAAACTTCGTTCGCTCAGTTTAACAAACGGCAATCGCCTGACCAGTCTGCAAGAGGTCGGGCGCATTCCCAATCTGGAAGAATTACTGCTGAGCGACTGCACACAAATGCAGAGCTTCTGCGGCATCGAGCAGGCGCGCAACCTGAAGACGTTCGCCTTTCGTGGCGTCGATGGCTGTATCGCACCTGCGGATCTCACCCCTTTGCGCGGCCTGCCCGGGCTCCAGACGCTCTCGCTCTCCGCGGTGCATTGCCAGAATCTGACCGGTTTGGCCGATCTGCCCCACTTGAAGACGCTCAGCATCCATGGGTCTCCCATGCTTGCCAATCTGGCAGGATTACACCATGTCCCGACCTTGCGCGACTTGCGGCTGTTCAACTGCCCGGGGCTCCAGGATATCAGCGCCATCAGTGCCATCACCAGCCTGAAATCCCTGGAGATCTCATATACGACACAGGCGTACGACTTGAGCCCATTGGTCGCGCTCCCCGCTCTGCAAGAGCTCAATCTCACGGCGAACGCCAACCGCCAAAACATCGCTGGCCTGCAAGGACAACCTGCCCTGCGTAAGCTCATCATAAAAGAATGCCACGACTTAGAGGATCTTACGGTCCTGGCCGCATTGCCAGCGCTCGCAGAGCTATCCCTTAGCAAGAACGAGCGACTCGTCTGGAGCGGCCTCGCCAATTTGCCGAGCCTGACAGGCTTACACCTGTCGTATGTAACGCCTGCCAACCTTACCTTTCTGGGTAATGCTCCCATGCTTAAATCGATTACCATTGATCTCAGCAAGCAGATCGCCAGCCTGGATGGACTGGAAAATCTGCCGCGACTGGAAGCCATTCACTGTACATGGTGCCAGAACTTACAGGATATTGCCGCGCTGACCACACTCACCAGCCTGCGTACGATCCAGCTATCGGGTAATCAATATCTGACAAACATCGGCCCCTTGAGCGGCCTGTGTGAGGTGGAAACGCTCGACCTGAGCTATAGCGGAGTAGAGGATATTACCCCCTTGCGGTACCTCACCAAACTGCGCCAGCTCTCGCTGAAGGCCAGCAAGGTCAAAGATCTCTCCACGCTGGCGCACATCCCCCTCTTGCAAGAGCTCGACATCACCAACATGTGTGCCTATCAGCGGATTGAAGACATCCGACCATTGCTGAGACTGCCCGTGCTCCAGAAGGTCAAGCTTGGCAATATTTATCTCAACACAGATCTGCCCGGTTTGCAAGAACTGCGTGACATGCCCGGCATCCAGATCGATGACTCTCCACATTAAGCCAGGGGGTGGGGAAATCGGACGCGAGGTTCGAACGTATGGAGGGCGAGATCGAAGAGAGAAGAGGCGGGCAGGCGGCAATCGCCGCCTGCCCGCCAGGGAATGGGTCGGATCAGGAGATGGCCAGCGCGAAGACGTGCAGGGCTCCCTGATTGAGTGACGATGGGAAGGTGATGCTGGCAACCTGCTTGCTCGTGTTGAGCGCGATGGGTGCCGAGGCGAAGATGTAGGTGCCGACGTTGTCCGTGCCGGCGCCGGCGTTGCGGTACGGGGTTTTGACCGCGACCACGTTGCCGTACGATGGCTGGGAGGTGCCGGCCCCCAGGGTCCAGTCGCTGAAGCCGAGTTGGGCGGTCTGGGTGCTGCCATCGGTGTAGGTAATGGTGATGTTACCGACCGAGGGTCCATTGGTGGCGCTGCCCAGGAAGGTGAGCTGCGTCGCGCCCGCTTTGGCATCCGGCGTCTGGATGGTTTGGCCGGCGACCTGGACGTTGTCGTAGGCGGCGGCCGGAACATTGGGCCAGCTGTACTGGATGCCGTTGACGGTGACGGTGGCGCCCGGCGCGTAGCCGGCGGCCGTCAGCTGCTGCTCGGAGTAGCTATAGCCGTCGCCGTCGAAGTCGGCGTTGCCCTGTCCGTCGTTGGAGATGCCGGCATTGTTGAAGAGTCCCAGCAGGTCGCCCGGTTTAGCCACTACGACCGTGAGCGCCGAGATCGGCAGTTTGGTGCCGTCGCTGGTCTGGGCGCTGAACGGAACGCTGTAGACCCCTTCCTGCATGCTGGCGTCGGCGGCGACGGTGAAGGACTGGTTGGCGTTGCCGCCAGCCGGGACCGTGAAGCTACCCGAAGCCGGGGTGACGGTGAGGCCAGACGGGGCCGTGGTGCTCCACTGGATCGTGGTGGCATTGCCGCTGATGTCCTGCGCCGTGATGCCGCTCTGCGTCTGCGCGCCCGGCGCGACCGTGACGCGGCCAGGATTGAGCGCGACCAATGTAGGAATCGCTCCATACTGGTACGAGGGCGGTGCATCGTTGGGACTGCTGCCCCAGCTGGTGTTGGGCGTGCTGCCAATTGTATAGTCGAGTGTACCACCATTGGCGATAAAGGATGGTGGCAGCCAGGGTTTGCTGCTGGTCTGGCCGTTCACCTTCAGGCTCTGCACATAGTACGTGCTGGCGGTGGTGCCGGGAGCGTTGATGGTGATGGTCTGGCCGCTGGGACGATGGACGGTAATGCTCGGGAAGAGCGGACTGGCCAGGACCAGATTGGCCGTGCCAGGTGTCTCCGGGAACATGCCCATGCTGGCCCATACATCCCAGGCCGACATGGTGCCGAGATCATCATTGCCCGCCATGCCGCTGGGTCCCGGGAACCAGAGCGAGTTCTCGACTTTGTGCACGATATCCTGCGTCTTGTACGGCGCGCCGGCGTAGTCGTACTCCCAGGGCGTCTCGATGGTTGGCTCATTGCCCAGGAAAGCGTACGGGGCGTTGGGACCCGCGTTGAGCTGCGTAAAGAACGTATCGAGGCGCTGGATCGCTTTGGCGTTGCCGCCCTCGGCGCTAAAGAGTCCCTTCAGATTGAAGGGGACCATCCAGTTGTACTGGGAACCATCACCCTCGACCCAGCCGGTGCCGCTGGTGGGATCGTATGGGTTGGGGAAGGTGCCGTCCAGGTTGCGCGGCTCCAGCAGGCCATCAGCAGGATTGAGCAGGTTCTCCCAGTCCTGGGCGCGGGTAGTGAACTTCTGATAGTTGGCCGTGTCGCCGAGCGCCTGCGCGAAGGCGCCGATAGCGAAGTCCGCTGTGTTGTATTCCAGCGTCGTAGAGGCCGAACCGTAGAAGTTACAGCAGCCGTAGGTGCCGTTCTGCGGCTCGTAGCCCGGCGAGTCCAGGTAGTTCAGACCGGGGCGCACGTTGTTGGTCTGCGTGGCCTCGTGGATCATCGCCGCCAGCGCTCCTTTGGTATCGAAGTTCTGGGCGCCGAAGGCGTAGGCGTCGGCGATGATGGCGTCGGCCGGATCGCCGTTCATCACATAGGTCTCGCCGTTGGCGGCGGCCCACTTGGGCAACTGGCCGCTCTGCGTATAGTCATTAACCATTGACTGAATGATATCACTGGCCTGCTGCGGTGCCAGCAATCCCAACAGCTGCGCCTCCGAGCGATAGATGTCCCAGCCGGAGTAGTTGGCGTACTGGGCATGTCCCTTGGGCGCGGTATGCACCTGCCCGTCGAAGCCCGCGTACTGCCCGTTGACATCAGAGAAGACGTTGGGCTGCAGCAGCGTATGGTAGAGCGCCGAGTAGAACGTCGTCTGCTGCGTCGCTGTGCCGCCGCTGACCTGGATCTCGCCCAGTTTCTGATTCCACGCCTGCTCGGTCTGCTTCAGCGTAGCACTGAAGTCGCCCTTCGGGTTCTCCGTGTTGACGTTCTGCTTCGCGTTGGCCACGCTGACAAAGGAGAGGCCAACCTTGAGGCTGATCGCTGTATTCTTGCTGGTATCGAAGGTCACAAAGGCGCCGGAGCCGGGACCCGAAACGACCGTGGTCGGCGGGTTGGCCGCCGTCTTGACGTCAGCGGACGAAGCGGTCCCATTCGCCACTTTAGCCTGCGCCTGCATAAACTTCTTGACCGCCGGGGATACCGTGCTGGAGCCCTTCGCGGCCGTCGAGCCGGGCGTCACGATATCGTTGTGCCAGGTGCCGGTGGTCGCGAACGGCTGGCTGAACTGGGCGTAGAAGTAGACGTGGTAGACGTCGTTGGCGCCGCAGAAGCCGCCGCTAACCGCCGAACCGGAAATATAGTCTGATCCAATGGTCGCCTCGGCGTCGGCGTTGCCATTGATCGAGCCCGATGGATTTACCAGCATCGTCGCGGTCTTGCCGGCGGGATAGGTGAAGAGGCCCGCGCCGCTATGCTGGGTCGCCGTCAACTGGACGTTCGCCCCGTTGTCCAACTTCACCTGGTAGTAGCCGGCGTGGGCCGACTCATTGGAGTGCGAGAAGGTCGAGACGTACTGTCCGGGATTGGTCGCCGGCGACGTCGTCACCGTCCCGATGTAGGGCATGAACGGAATATCGCTATACACCGTACAGCCGGCGCCGCTGAGGTGCGTCAGGCTAAAGCCCTTGATCTGGTTGTTGCCGTAGTAGTAGCCGCCGGCCCAGGCCGTCGCGTTATCCGGACTAAACTGGACCATGCCGAAGGGCGCGTCCGCGCCGGGGAAGTCGTTGCCCACATTCCAGCCCGCCGGGCCATTGGTCGATGAACCGGTGGCTGTGAAGGGATCGACCAGGCTGGCCAGATTGGTGGCCGCCGGTGTGGTGGCATGTGGGGTCGTTGCCGCCTGTACATTGCCCGGAAAGAGTAGCAGACAGGTGGTAAATAACGCCGTAAAGGCGGCTACCATCCTGGCTAATGTACGCGTTGTCATTTGAGGGTGCATGCTTGCTGTCTCCTCCTTGTTCCAGCAATGACACATGCATACCTGGAGGGGGAGCAAGACACCGCCTGCGCGAAAATAGAGCAACACGCCGCGACCGAGCGTCGCTGAGAGGCAGAAAGAAGTAGAGGTCTTCTGGCATCTTTGCCATCACATAATGGTGGTGAGGTGTCGTGTGAATTCCTCTCACAAATAACTTGCATCCCTGCGGATATGCATCTTCATAAAGGCGTCTTCCTGCTCTTAACCCATCTGGCACATACCGTGCTGGATGAGATAAGACGATGAATTGAATCATCTCACCGAAGACATAGATAATAGTAACACACACGCTTAAAAAGAATCAAGCCCCGCATAAAACACGAGATGCAATTTTACACAAATACCGTACATCGTAGGTTCGGCCCTTGCGGCCGATTTCCCCTCCCCGTACGACCAGGCCCACCGTATGTGTGAACGATATGGGGAATGGCGTGGATGAACATCGCGTTTCCGAGGAACGGGATTGGATGGGGAGGGGAAATCGGCCGCAAGGGTCGAACCTACTGCTCTGTCAAAGTTCATTTGATGGGGGAGCGGGGATGCAAGGGGCGGCTAGCCCCTTGACTGGGGGTTCGGGGGCTGTGCCCCCGGCAGCTCCTCCCCCTCTCGCCCGCGTAGCGGGCGAACAATCCATCAAACGAAGTTTGACAAAGCACTACGGTGGGCGTGGTTGTGCGGGGAGGGGAATGCATCGGGTTATATTCATAACAGGCGCGTAGCTAAGCGTGAATTTTCATGTTTTATTTGCGTATATCTATATATAGGGATATAAGACTAGAGAAATGGTAGGTAGGGATAAAGCGTATTTATCTGTCCTTTTCGCTTTTTAGAAAAGCACCATTTGAATTCAGGAAGTTGTCAGTAGTATGTCTGGAGCGCAACAAGAGAATCTGGTCGGCAGGTATCTAGGTAACTATCGGCTGGTTCAACTGCTGGGGTCCGGTGGTTTCGCCCAGGTCTACCTGGGCATTCATCGACACCTGGAGACGCCGGCGGCGATCAAAGTTTTGCATACGCAGGTTAAGGATCAGGAGCAGCAGAGCTTCTTGCGGGAGGCGCGTATGATCGCTCGCCTGCAGCATCCCCATATCGTGCGCATCCTGGAATTTAACATCGAAGACGAGATGCCTTATCTTGTGATGCAGTATTCCGCCAGTGGCACGCTGCGCCAATATTTTCCCCGTGAACAGGCTGTGCCGCTGGAGCGCTGCCTGCCCTATCTCAAGCAGGTGGCCTCGGCGCTGCAGTACGCGCATGACCACAGGGTGATCCACTGCGACGTCAAGCCAGAGAATATGCTGCTGGATGAAAAAGGAGACGTTTTCCTCAGCGATTTTGGGATAGCGACGCAGGCACGCAGTTCGCGTTCGGTGACAATCTCCGATGTGATCGGGACGGTGCGTTATATGGCGCCCGAGCAGCTACGTGGCAAGCCGCGTCCCGCCAGCGATCAGTACGCACTGGCGATCATTGCCTATGAGTGGCTCTGCGGCCAGCTGCCGTTCCAGGGGAAGGAGTACCTCGCCATCGCCAGGCAGCATCTGACGGTCCCGCCCCCCTCGCTTCGGGAGCACGGCATCGCTATCTCCGCCAGCATCGAACAGGTCATCCTGACCGCGCTGGCCAAAGATCCCCATCAGCGCTATGGGCAGGTCCAGGATTTCGTGGAGGCCCTGGAGGAGGCGCTGCGTTCGGGTCGCTATATCGCGCCGGACTCCGATCGATGGCAACGGCGGGATCTAGCGTTATTGTCATCTTCCCGCATTGGAGCAGGTGCAAACACAGCTGTTCTCACCTCCTCTCAGTCATATCTCACCGTGCCGGACCCGCATATTCCGCCCGAGGATCTCACAGAAGCACCCACAGACCGGGTTGCCTCCATCCCTACCGGGGGCGGCGCGCCGCTGACCGGGCCGACGACGGCGAACACACCCGGCAAGCGCGTCTCGCGGCGCGCCACGCTTCTCGGCCTCGGCGCGGCTGGTATCCTGGTACTTGGCGGCGCCGGGCTGGCATGGAGAGAACTGGCCCCCAACCTTGCCGCCCCGGTGAGCCATTCCCGGCATCCCGCGCCGACCACATCAAGCCTCCCGCCGGCCACACCAGATCCCGTGCCGACCACGCCACGCGCCACACTCCTGTATACCTACCAGGCGCAGAATATGGCTATCTCGGCCGTTTCCTGGTCTCCTGACGGCCGATATATCGTTTCTTCATCCTCGGCTGGCACCGTCAATAAGCAAGTTCCCGCAGACAATGTACAGGTCTGGGAGGCCCGGACGGGGAAGCTGTCCTGGAAAGCATCAATAGGGTCGCCCGTTATCGCCGCCGCCTGGGCCCCTGATGGCCATGCTATTGTGGTTGAGGGCGAAGTTCTTGCCGATAATGTGTTAGACCTGACGACGTTATTGGGCGTGGATACGGGCCAGGCCATCTCTCATGAGGATCACGGGACGGCGGTTGACGCCAACGGCAACAATATGATCGGCGACGCCTACTGCGTTACCTGGTCGGCTGATGGGAAGCACCTGCTGATCGGGTATCAGGGCGAGGTGGGTATCTGGACCGGGGCCGCCAATGACTGGCCCGTCCTGTATCGGGTTGGAGATAAGCAGAAGCAGATCACTTCGGTGGCCTGGTCGCCCGATGGGAAGTATATTATCGGCGGGGTCAATAGCGGCTATGTGTATCAGTGGAACGTTGGTGACGCGGAGAAGATCGCGTCCACCTATCAAATGAACCTGCCCAATGTGTTAGCGGTGGCCTGCTCGCCCGACAGTCAGTATATCGCCGCCGCCAACGTGGCGGCGGTCCAGATCTGGGATAGCCAGGGGGGTCTGAGCTACCAGAAGAGCTATCTGACCTATGCCGCCCCCATCGCCTGGTCGCCCGATGGCAAATATATCGCGTCCGCGCATAGCGATCAGGCAGATTTTAGCATCGCCATCTGGGAGGCGCGCACTGGCAGACAGGTCAGCACGTGTGGCGGTCATACGGCCGCGCTCACCTCACTGGCCTGGTCGAAGCGGGGTGATATGCTGGCCAGTGGCAGCCAGGACAAAACGGTCCGCGTATGGACGTTCCAGGCATAGATCTCAAGCAGGGAAGAGGAGTTTTAGCGCTGTGAATACATATAGCGGTCAGCAGCTTGGCAATTATCGTCTGATCCGTCCTTTAGGACGCGGAGGATTCGCGGAGGTCTATCTGGGGGTGCATCGCTACCTGGAAACGCTGGTCGCTATTAAAATCCTGCACTCAAAAAATCTGGATCGAGCGATCTTCTTGCAGGAGGCGCGCCTGATCGCGCATCTGAACCACCGTCACATCGTTTCCGTGCGCGAGTTCGATATTAAGAACGATATCCCCTTTCTGGTGATGGATTATGTCCAGGGGGGCACCCTGCGCCATCACTGTCCACGAGGCACGTGCCTCCCCCTGGGACAGGTGGTCGCTTATGTGAAGCAGATCGCCTCGGCCCTGCACTATACGCACCAGCAAGGGATCGTGCACGGCGATGTGAAGCCGGAAAACGTGCTGGTGGCGACGGATGGCCATGTGCTGCTGAGCGATTTTGGCCTGGCCGGCATCATCAGTATGGCCGAGGCGCGGGATGGTGGTGTCTTGATAGGGACCGTCGATTATATGGCCCCGGAACAGTTTCAGCACCGCCTGCTGCCCGCCAGCGATCAATATGCACTGGGGATCATGGCCTATGAATGGCTGAGCGGCCGGCCACCGTTTGCGGGCTCATACATCGAGGTGGCTGTCCAGCATGCGCTGGAACCGGCGGCATCGCTGCTGGACAGCGTCGCCGAGCTTCCGGCAGAGGTCGATGAGGTGATCCTTCGCGCGCTGGCCAAAGAGCCCGCAGACCGCTTTGCCAGCGTTGAAGCTTTCGCTGAGGCTCTGGAGGCGGCCGCGATGGTCGCCCAGGGGATGGGGAATACTCCACAGGCAACGCCACATCGGCGGGGAACTACCATCCTGCTAGAGTCACAGCCAGCGCCAGCCTCGCCGTCACCGGTTTTGTCAAAGCTCTTTTCACGGCGTAACTTATTCGGCCTGCTGGCCGGCGTCGTCATTGGAGCCGGTGCCGTCGTCACCGAGAGCATCCTGCGGGACCGACCAGAGCCGCACAATTCGGTGGTAAAGCCAGTGGTAAAGCAGACGGCGAAGCCAGCCGCGACGGCGACACCACGCGAGGCATTACTGTATGTCTATCATGGCTCCCCACACTCTGTCGATGCGCTGGCCTGGTCGACCAATGGGCAGTATATCGCATCAGGAGGAGGCAAGCAGGAGCAGGGGCAGCAAAGGACAGATCAAACCTACCCTGTTCAGGTCTGGAAAGCGGCGACCGGCCAGACGATCAGCATATTCAATGGGCATGTAGATGTGATTTATGCGCTGGCCTGGTCCCCCGATGGCACCAGGATCGCTTCTGGTGGTACGCGCATGATGGCCGCGTGGGCAGCTAATACAGGCGTTGTCATTGGCCAGTATACAGCGACGCAGGCATATTTTCAGTGTAACGATATCTTCTGGAGCTCGGATAATCAGAGCGTCATTGTAACCGATGATTATGGCAGCGTCTATAAGCTGGTGCCCACTGATCTGCAGACATTCCCCGGCAATGCAACTGTCCTCTATGGGATGCCCGTTGATAGCCAGGGCGATTATGTGAGCACCTCACGCTGCGCGCCCGATCAGCAATACATTTCCATGCTTGAGCGACAGGGCATTCGTGTGATCAGGATCGCGGATAAGCAGCCGCTGGCTTACTTCCAGAAACTAGCTGGAGCGCCTTTCCAGCGCTCGACGACTCCCGACGCCGTCTTGAGCCTCTGGTCGCCTGACAGCACGCGGATCGCCGCCGGTGGCAAGGCTGGTCCATTCTATGTCTGGGAGGCGACTTCTGGCGAGGTCGTGCTCACATTTGAGGGGGACACGGCGATCACGGCGGCCGGCTGGTCCGCCGACGGCAGATATATCGCCTCCTCTGGCAGCTCCAGGCAGATTCAGATCTGGGAGGTCGCGACCGGCAACGTCATGCAGCGGCACGTGCGCAAGAGCACCTCTATCGTGCGCAGCCTCTCCTGGTCGCCAGACGGCCAGACGATCGCCTGCGGCTGCCAGGACGGCACGGTCGAACTCTGGCGTCGATAAAGGGCCTGAGCATGGTGCCAGGGATCTTTTATGCTCTGGCAAGCGTATATACCTTATGTTATTGACGATAGCAGGAGGGTGGGGGCCAAGCCGGTGGTGAACGTGGAGCCGCTGGAGCCGCCTCTTTTCTCCTGGAGGTTTAGAGGGAGGTTTTGCTGATGGAGACACGCTTGCTCGGTCATGAACGCGCGGATACGGTTCTCGACGTGGCGGCCTGGGCCAACGACCTGATCGGAAAAGATCTGCCCGGCCAGCCTGGCTATAGAGTGATCAAGGTGATCCAATTTCAACTCGTCCAACTCGACGCTGGCTACGACGCCATGGTCCTGGTAGAGGTTCAGAATGAAGGAGAGTTCCTCAACCTCAAGGAGGCCGACGTGGAGGCGATCGTCGATATCACCTCGGCCGTGGACGACAAAATTTAAGAGAGTGACTGACGTTTGTCCTCGTGGGGCGCTTGCGCGCCCCCGCACGCGCGGCCACTACGCGGCCGCGCTGATATTTATATTCGTGCCCGGGAGCGCATCCGCGCTCCCGGGCACGAATATAAATATAACTTTTGAGCATTTACAAATTGGAGCCGACTTTAGCAACGATGAGCATGTTATCGTGATAAAGCGTGCCGTCGACGTACAAGCATAATCATGGTATGCTTGATAAATGATTCAGGAAATACCCTCTTCTGGATCATTCATGATAATTTGTATAGTCAGGAGCATATGTATAGTGCTGCAACTTACCACGCCGCGTCTTCTATTTCTGCCACTTTCCCTGGAACTCAAGAAGGTGACCCTTCATGATAAGTCCCGGCTCGCCGAACTGATGGATATCCGGGTGCCCGAAGATTGGCCTGGCCCCGGTTACGCCAGGGCCTTGCCCTTTTTCATTCAATTGATGGAACAGGATCCTTCTGGCGCTGTATGGGATGGGGCCATTGTACGCCGCGAGGATCGTACGCTGATCGGTGATATGGGTTTCAAAGGTGGCCCGAATGCCAGTGGCCGTGTCGAGATTGGTTACAGTATCGTCCCCGCTTATCGCCGCCAAGGATATGCTTCGGAAATGGCGCGCGCGTTGATCGAGCGGGCCTTTCAACTACCAACCATCGCGGCGGTAACCGCCGAATGTGACGAATCGAACATCGCATCGATCAGAGTGCTGGAGCATGTGGGGATGCAGCGCCAGGGGCGTAAAGACCATATGCTCCTGTGGGAGATTCAGAAACCAGGTTGATCCTGTGTATAAGCACTATAGTGTTGCTTCTCCTCAAGAGGGTGCGCTGGCTAGCGCTGCGTAGACGGTACGCGCGGCCTCGTCGACCGGCAGCAGGGCCGCGACCGCGGGGTAGGTTTTGCTGCTGACGGAGATCATCATGTTGCGCACGCGGATGGGGAGCAGTTCGCCGGTTGTTGGCATGCGCGCAAACACCATCTTTGTCGGCGCGACCTCCTGCCGAGTGACTTCGTTCGCCTTTTCCCAGAACGCCTGGAAGTCCGCAACCTCACCATAGCCGCGCTTGACGAACTGCTGATACCAGGCATCATACTGATAGAGCGCGTTCTGCTGTTTGAAGTGTCGAATGGCATACAGCACGTGCTGTTGCCACATGGTGTATGCTTCCGCGTTGACCATGGCGTTTGCCCGAAATTTCGGATTCAGGAGGAAATGAAGTATCGTGCGTTGGTGAGCCGGAAGCGTATCAAGGGACGGCAGCTCCATCAGGCGTAGAAAGAGCTCGTTGGCGGCATGGACCTGCAGTGTGTGCGTGACCACGATGGCTGGATAGGGCAAGGTCTCCATGGTTAGTTGCGCCTGCTCCAGCGCTTGCCGCAAGGCGTCTCCTTCCCATCCTGGCTGTTCCGGCAGATATTGCGCCGCCAGCAGGATATCGTTGCGCTCGCTGAGCCTGCATTCCAGGTAGTCGGCGATCACCATGAGCGTTGAACGGCTCGGCAAGCGCTGGGAGCGCCCAATCAACCAGTTCTTATAGGTCGGACAGACTTCGTCATTGAGCTCTTGCTGCGTAAAGCGCTTCAACTGAGGATGGTGCCGCGCACGATACTCCTCCTGGCGCTTCTCGCGCACCGCCTCAATGGCTGCGAGCATCTGATGGAACACCCGCGCCTGCTCTTTGGCGGACGCGTTATCCTCGTTCCGCGCAGATAGTTGTAGTGACATCTCTTCCTCATACAATCCGCTATCGAATCCAGACCACAGGGCCGAAGGCTCAGGTGTATTTTTACTCTTGGTGCAACATCCGCATGCTTCTATACTATTCCCAGAAAGCAAATCTGCTCTTCATTTTATCACGAGAAAGAAGATTTTATTATGCGTGTTTTCGTAACAGGATCAACAGGCTTCATCGGTTCGGCCGTCGTGCGCGAACTCATCGGTGCCGGCCACCAGGTCGTCGGCCTTACCCGCTCGGACAACGGTGCCGCGTTCCTGAAGGAAGCCGGGGCTGAGGCGCGGCTCGGTACCATTAACGACCTCGACATCTTGCGCGCCGCCGCCGCCGACTCCGATGGCGTCATCCACCTGGCCTTTAACCACGACTTCACGGACTTCGCGTCCGCGCTGGCCACCGATCTACGAGCCGTCCAGGAGATGGGAGCGGGACTGGAGGGCTCCGGCAAGCCGTTTATAACTACCGCTCACCTGAACGGCGAGGCATCGGACAACGCGGTACTCAGGCTGGCTAATGTGCGCTCGGTGATCGCTACCCTCTCGTTGTCCGTACATGGCGAAGGCGACAGGCATGGTCTGGTGCCGCAACTGATCGACGTTGCGCGTGCGAGGGGTGTCTCTGCCTATGTCGGCGACGGGTCCAACAGCTGGTCGGGCGTCCATCGCCTCGATGTGGCGCGCATGTTCCGCCTGGCGCTGGAATGCGCTCCGGCCGGGTCACGCATTGACGGCGTCGGTGACGAGGCGGTGCCATTCCGCGACATCGCCGGCGTCATCGGTCGCCACCTGAACCTGCCGGTGGTCAGCATCGCCCCTGAAGAGGCCGAGGCCCACTTCGGTCCTTTCCTCGCCATCGTAGCGTCGATCGATGCCCCCAGGACGAGCGCCCGGACCCGTGAACTCCTGGGCTGGCAGCCCACGCACCCCGCGCTGATCCCGGACATCGAACAGCACTACTTCAACTAACCGCCGAGGCCCACGTGGGGCGAGATGTTCCCCACGTGGGCGCCGAACCGGCCGGGGACGAGGCCGCTTTGCGGCGGGTGACCGCGAGGGTCACCCCTACGGGGACGTGATCGTGTTGCGGGGGCTTCTCACCGTTCGGGGGAGATGGGTTATGCGTCGGTCCGGCGTACGATGCCAGCGCCCCAGATTTCGGCAACGCGTCCGTTTTCGATGCGAAAAATCTTCATTGGTTTCCTTGAATATTACATGGAAAAACGATATTATCTATGAAAAGAGCCTGTGTTGACATACTCATGTGTATCGCTTATAATCACCCTGGTGAATACATAAAATAATCGAAATACCCTCTTAAAATCCTCTAACATGTGCATGTTGCCCGTGCCAAATAATATAGGGCTATCTTTTCTGAATGGATAAAGCACAACTTCTCCAGGAAGTGGAAGCGCTTACCTTCGCGCAACGTTCTCGTCGTATGGTTGATTTTGGTCGCCTGTCTTTAACCGATGCTCGGATGGCTCAGACGCTGGCTGAGATGGCTGTAGGACCCTTCTATGAGCGTTTCCTGGCCTTGCAGGCTTGCTATGGCAGTCGCGACGGGGCGCTGGTTTTTGCCTCTCTGTCCGATCCTTCGTCGTGCATGCGCCGATTGGCTGTGAAGCTGGTGCCCCTGACCTGTGATCAGGAGCAGCAACGGCAGGCGTTGCGGATCGTGCCGCGTGAGCTGCGTAGCTCGCTGATCCGCTTTCTGCGCCACTATGATCTGCAGGAGCCGATCGACCTTTTTCTGCACTATCTGGCCGAACAGGCAGACCGGTCGCTGGGTAGCCTGCTCCCGTTTGGCTCGCCCGATGTGGTGGCTCGCTACCTGCCCCGGGTCTCGCCACGCTTCAGCCGCGATCAATGGCGGCGCCTGGCCCGCTGGCAGCCTGAGCTAGCGCTGGATGTGCTCCAGCGGCGCCTGGAAGACCTGGGCGAGCAGGAAGAGCTCTTCATCGCGCACCTGAACGCGACCATCCCCATTCTGGTTCGCGTACATCCTGATGGCCTGCTGGCGTTATTACGCTCCTCGCGTCTCACAGATCTGTTGTCCCGTCTCAAATTGGAGGAGCTCTGGCGTCGGCGTCCCAATGAACTGTTTGATCTGTTGTACGCGGCCCACATCGACATAAATCTAGATGAGTATATTATTAATCGTCATATCACGATGGATCGCCTGCACTTGCTCGCTCGCCATAATAGTAAGGATTATCGGATCATTGAAAGTTTAGGATTGCTCCCACCCGAGCAGCGAGTCGAGATCTTTGAGGCGCATCTGCGGCATGTGACAGACCGGGGAATGCCGCCATTCGAGGCTCTTGCACTCTTGCCACGTCAGCAGCGTGAGCAGGAGGCGCGCCATCTCTGGTCGCGTACAGACCTCGATTTGCGTCAGTGGGAGGAGCGGCGTCAGTATGCTCAATTGCTCCCGTGGCCGGAGGCGCGTGCGAAGCTAGATTATGATCTGCATCATGCCGATGTTCAGCGGCGCGACTGTGCATTGGGTATCCTGGCGCGCGCGGTGGCCTATCAACGTGAACATCTTGATGATCTGTTGGATCTGTTCCTGAAGCATCGCAATGAGCCTGATCCTGTACGCCTGTCTATGTGCGATGGCCTCAATGCGCTCCCTCCTGGTGCCTGGCGGGAAGCGCATCTCCCCGCGCTGGCTGCGTTTGTGCGCGCCAGCCTGGATGCAATCGACCTCTCAATGCACACATTGGAAAAATTGGCGCGTTTGTTGTTTCGGCTCGTTCCCTGGCATCTACAGTGGGCCAGTGAGCAGATCGCCGCTCTCCTGGGGGAGCGTGGAGCGTTTCCGCTTTCGGCCAGTGTTTATGATGAGCCTGCGCTTGAAAGCCTGCTCACGGCCCGTCATATTCGCGGCCTGGTTCCCATTCTGTTGCCGGTGCTCACCGATTGGTTGCGGCAGGATAAGCGCGAGGCCCTGGCAGCTTGCGCCGCCTCTCTCGGCTGCCAGTTGCGCCACTTTCCAGAACTGGGTCAACTGCTGGCTCAACTGGTCGCGAGTTCACAGACGACCACCGAGGCACAACGTATCATGAAGCTACTGATTAGATGGCAACCCGCGCTCTCACATACGCTGATCCCTGAACTGGTGGCGCGAGATCCCAGTTGGATCATGGTTTCAGCGGTTGAGGAGTATCTCCAGCGCTTCCGACAGGATCTGCTGTCCCCTTTCCTGGTGCGGACCACCATCCAGGGGCGTTTCGCCTCTGAAGAGGCTCACTTTCTCCCGAGCATGAAGTCTGGCCTGGTTTTGACGCAATCTCAGCAGGAGCGCTATGCCGAGCGCCTGGAAGGGGAGATTGCCAGCTCGTTTGAACATAGACTTTTGAGGAATGCATACTCACAACTGGCGCTCCTGCCCGCTATCGCGCCCGAAAGGTTGCTGAGCCTGGCTCAGAATACGCGCAATTATAATCGACAGATAGGTGCCATTAATGCTCTGGCCACGACCGATAATACCCTGATGGCCGCCACCATTTTCGCGCTCTTGCGCGAGCAGTCTGAGAAAGATGAATCGGTCTACATGCTGCGCGTTACCCTGAGGGCGTTGCGACGCGCCCTGCGCCGCTTGCCAGAAGAGGCGGCCTTTGAGCTTCTATCTTCGTACACGTTTCCGCAACTGACGATGCGCAAAGAGATTACACTGCTGATCGGACGCCTATCGCTGGACGCGGCCTATCAGTATCTCTTAGACCTGCAGACGCGGGAGGGACAACATCCCGACCTGCGTGCCGTCGGTATCCGCGCGCTCTGGAACCACCTGGATCGGCCCCTGACCTGGGAGATCCTGCAGCGGGCCGCCAGCACCGCCAGCAATAACATGGCCTTCAAGATCGGCCACATTCCGCCAGAGCAGCTTACGTCCCAGGAATTGCAGCAACTCTTGCGGCTTCTCCACACAACGCTGCAGCACGCGGGGCAGGAGGCGCGCCTGGACTTACTACAGAATATCGGAGAACTATCGCTGCGCGATACGCAGCGCATTCTGACACCGTTGCTGCTGAGTATGATGCTTTCTGAATCGGTCGCGGAAGCGGAGGCCGCCATTACCGCCTTCATGGCCGTCTGTACCGATCGCGATATTCCGCAACTTCAGGAGACCATTCGCGTGCTGGGTCGCGACCGCCGGCGCCTGTTGATGCTGCTCCCGCGTTTTTCGCTGTGGAGCTCAGTCAAGTATCGTCGCTATCGGAACCTCTCAAAGAGCAAGTTGCAGGGCAGGCGCCAGCTGGCTCTGGCCCTGATCTCAGTTCTGGGCGAATTTCCGGCCACCAGTCAGGTGCGTCTGCGTAACGTCTTTACTCTGTTATCCATCGCCGATGTTATTGAGCTCATCAAACAACTGGTCGAGACCGACCAGCTGCATCCCGAAGCCTTGATGGAGGCTTGTAATCAGCTCAATGTGGTTTATCATCCACGTCCTCTGGCAGAGGAGGACTTGCGAGCGGTACAGGATGCGCTGGCCGCCCATCCGGACGAGCGGCTGCGGCGTGTGGCTCTGGCCGCCCTGTGCGCCCAGGCCCACGAAACGCACTACTCCAGCGAGTGGACTCCCGAGCTCACTGAGCGCCTGCGTGTATACCAGTCCGATCCATCGCCGCTGGTCGCCGAGGCGGCCCTGAATATATTTCCCTGAGTACAGGAAAGGTGCCAGGCCCCGTGCACTTTTATTGAAATTGATGGGCACAGGCGATTCGCGGGCGCTTCCCGCGATCGCCTTATTGAACAGGGAGGGAAAACTATGCTTGAAGATACATTGTCAGAAGATACGCGTTTTGATGCTATTCGGGAGCGCATCCAGAGGGGATTGGTGGAACATGGTATACCTTCCCTTAGCGTGGCCGTGGCGCGTGGAGCAACCGTTCTGTGGGAGGAGGGCTTTGGCTGGGCCGATCGCGAGCGCCGCATTCCGGCGACACCCCATACGATGTATTCGCTGGCCTCGATCTCCAAGCCGATCACGACTACCGGGTTAATGATTCTCAAGGAGCGCGGGCTGCTCGATCTCGACCGGCCCATCAATGAGTATCTGGGCGATAGCAGGCTGCAGGTTCACGTTGGTAGTGCCACGGAGGCGACGGTGCGCCGCGTAGCCAACCATACCTCGGGTCTGCCGCTACACTACCAGTTTTTCTATGAGGATGAGCCGTATCGGTCGCCATCGATGGATGAGACGATTCGGCGCTATGGCCACCTGATGAACGCGCCCGGTGAGCACTATCAGTATTCCAACCTGGGCTACGGCATCCTGGGTGAGGTGATCGCGCGTCTCTCGGGCAAGAGCTACGCGGACTTCATGCGCGAAGAGGTGTTTTTGCCCCTTGGCATGCTGCGAGCGTCCGTCGATCTCGGTCCAGGCATGGAAGAATTCCAGGCCCAGCGCTACGATGAAGGCGGATCGCTCTATCCCTTTTATGATTGCGACCATCCGGCCGCGTCCTCCGTTTACTGTAGCGCCCACGACCTGCTGCGCTTCGGCATGTTCCACCTGAAGCAGCATCTGTCCGATCAGAAGGCCATCCTGTCAGACGAGGCCATCGATGAGATGCAGGTGCCAACGACAGCTTCGGGCGATACCGATGGCTACGGGATTGGCTGGGGCATCCACAATGGGATTCCTGATTATGTCGTTGTCGGCCATGGTGGTGGCATGGGCGGGGTCCGAACTCAGCTGAGCATAATTCCCGCCGCTCAGGTGGCGGTCGTGGTCCTTTGCAATGGCGACGGTGAGGCGGCCTCGGCCCTGGTTGACCAGGTGGCGGTTGATATTTTTTCAGAACTGCTGCCCCCCTATGCCGAGAATCGTGCCCTCAGCATGCAGAAGCGCAAACCGGAAAAGGATGACAAGGCTGAGCCAGACTTCCGTCCCGATGAGCGGCTGTTGGGGCAATGGAGCGGGCATGTGCATACTTATGAGGGCGATGTCCCGCTGACGCTCTGGTTTAAAGAGGATGGGGATATCCATGCCCGGCTCGGCAAGCAATTGAAGACTCTGCTCAACAGGCCCCGCTTCAAAGAGCAGCGCCTGACCGGCGAGATGACGGGCACCATCAACACGGTAGACACGCGGCGCTATCTTCATGGCCTCCACCTGGACCTCAAGCAGCGCGAAGATCGTCTCAGCGGATCGGCGACGGCGATGACCTATGAGACGGTGGTTCAGGGGTGGCGTTGTGGCCACGCCCTCAGCTTCTGGACCGAATTGAAGAAAGACGCTTAATGACCCGAACCTACGGCGGACCTTTTCGTGCGTGGAGGGGAAATCGGGCGCGAGGCCCGAATCTACGGCGATGGTGGGGCCGCCGGGGGCGGCAGGATGCGCAGGCGGCAGACGTGGCCGAGCTCGTTGAGCAGGGCCACGGTCAGGCTGCCGTCGGCGGCATGATGGGCCAGCGCCGAGCGGGCGCGTTCGTTGAGGGCGCGCAGCACCAGCGTCGGCGGATAACTGTCGGTGTGCAGCGCGACCGGCTGGCTGTCCGCCAGCGCCTGCGCGATCTCGCCGCCGTTATCTTTCTTATAGATCATCTTGCTGATCTGCGGCCAGTCGGCCTGGATGTATTCCAGCTTGAGCGGATCCGACCAGTGCTGGCGTCGCATGGGAAACGTTTCGATCGTGACGTGGGTTGTCTGCGCCTCGGTTATGACTGGCGGCATAGTTACCACTGGTGTCTGTCCGTGTCGCCCCGCGTCCCGTGGCGGGGATACGCGCAGGATACCCTGCAGCGGCGGCAGGAGCTGGACCTGGCAGGGGATGCCCATGGTCATTTCGATAGCCCAGCTGACCACGTCTTCCTCGACGTATGGGAGCAGATTTCGATACTGGTATATGGCCGAGGCTCGGATGACCAGCAGCGGGGGAGTGTAGCTTTCATCCAGGTCGAGCAGGGTACAGCCGTTGAGCAGGGCCGCGATTTTGGACCCGTTGTGAACGGTCCTGATGCGTCTCTTAATGTATTCCCATTCATGACGTATATAGTCGATGTTGAACTCTTGCATTTTCGATACCTTCTCTGTCCGAAATAACTTCATTGTTGGGCGCAAAAGCTTCGCTTGTTGAGTTGTGCCGGGTGGTTCATCGAACTGGATCTCATCCGGTGGGCGCCGTCGCCCGGGATGAGATCCAGCCAATCGGGCGCGAGGCCCGAACTTATGTTGTTTTAGTAGATGATTACGCCGGTAAAGAGCTTGACGTGGTCGTAGACCCATTGGGCGTCGCTCTTGGACAGGTTGACGCAGCCATGGGAGCCGATGTCGGCTCCGGAGTCGCCGGTGGTGTCCTGGTGCGGGAACTGCGTGAGGGGGCCGTATTCGGCGCGCCACCAGCTGTCATGGATATAGTAGCCGTCGCTGTGATATTGCATGGCGAAGTTGATGGGGGTGTCGGGAAACCAGAAAGGATCACCTTTGGGGGCGATGGACTTAAAGGTGACGTGCTTCTGGTGGCTCTCGACCCACCAGCTTCCGGGAGGGGAGGGCTTGTCGGGCTGACCGGTCGTGACCAGCAGGGTCTTGATCAGCTTGCCTTGCTCGTAGACGCGCATAGTCTGCTCGCTCAATGAGACGACCAGGACCTGCCGATCGGTCTTGCCATAGGTCTGCAGCAGCTGCAGGTCGGTCTGGTGCGGCTGGTTGTATGGTGTCTTGTCGCTGGCGTTGGCCATCATGGCTTTGAAGTTGGTGATATACATCAGGGTGTTTTCGACGATCTGCTGGTAGTCGGCGAACGTTTTGGCGGTCGATAGGTCATCTTTGATCCATGTGCCAATGCCGGTCTTGTCGTCGTATTCAAAGCCCATCTTATACGTTTTGTTGTTGAATGTGTCGTGGTAGGGATGGGTGTTTTCCCAGTTGGAGACCATCTGCTGCAGCTGTTGCTGGGTGCTCTGCTGCTCCTGCTTGATGGCCGCCAGCTTGAGATCGCTGACATGGCTGCGCGCCGTGTCCAGCGCGCTTTGATACGTGCTGGCGCTGTGCGCGTTCTGCAATGCCTGCTGATCGCCGGAATATTGCTGCTGATAGCTGGCGGTCTGACCACCATACTGCTTCATGGTATTGATCCACTGCTGCATGGTCTGCAGCTCCGTCGTTCCCTGGCTCTTCATGCTGGCGCTGATGGCCGGGGTCGGGGTCGGGGTCGGGACCGTGGATGGGCCGCCGCCGCTGCTATTGCTGGCAAGACCGGGCAACTGGCAGCCACTGAGAAGCAGGCAGAGTGTCAGACCGCACAGGAGATACGACAGCCGTGTGCGCCGCACAGCGGGGGTGGATGTGCTCTGTGTCGTATACATAGATATAAAGTCCTTTGATTATCCTTTGTGAATCCTGGCCAGAATATTCTGGTGCAGCTTCTTGTTGCCGGCCATGACCAGTGAAAACTTGTCATTGAGCGATGTGATCGGGCGCAGTGGCTGACCTTCATGGTCGCTAACGATACCGCCGGCCTCCAAAACAATGTTGGCTGATGCCAGGAACGACTCGCCAGTAATTTCATCTCCAATATCTATATACGCATCATAGGTGCCGCTGGCAACATAGACGCTATCAATGGCCGAACTACCGGTGCGCCGGACGATCCCCAGACGTGGATTTTCGGTTAGCAGGGCGCGCAGCGTGTCGCCGTTGCGACCGTCGAGGTTGAGGCCGGCCACGCAATCTTTGAGATTGCTGGTATTGCTCACCTGGCAGCGGCGTCCGTTGCGGAACGCTCCGCCGCCCTTCTGCGCCTCGAAGACGGTTCCGGTAAACAACTCGCCGACCAGAGCCCACTGGACGTTTTCCGGGGTAACCGGCGCGTCAATGGGGAGCACTGCCAAAGCGACCGCGGCCGTCGTAATCCCTCGCTCAACGTTGGTTGATCCATCGATGGGGTCTACCACGATCCGATATTGCGGATGTTCGGTTGTGGCGAAGGTGGGACGTTCCTCGGTAATGATCTCAAAGCCCTGGCCGCTCGCGGAGAGCCCGTTGATGATCAGGTCTTCCGCGTCTCGATCAAACTGCATTGTGGTGTGTTTGGATGATCGTGCGTAGACCTGCTTGCGATCATAACGTTCCGCCTGCGTGTAAGCTCTGACCTGTCGAAAAAGTTGTTCGAGAAGTTCTAGCATTGCTATTTTCGCCTATCTGTTGTGAGACATTATAAAAAATGTGCTGACTGTATCATATCAGCATTTATGCGCTACATGCAAAGGGGGGATCTCTCGCCCTTTCGCGCCGCCTGCGGCGGCACGAGGGGAGAAGGGAATGCCGGGACACCCCCGGCCCCCGGCAGGAGGACCTTGGCGGCCCTCCTGCACCCCCCGCCCCTGTTTGCCGTCTGCGGCGGCGATCAGAAAAGCGGGGATGCAAGGGGCGGCTAGCCCCTTGACTGGGGGTTTGGGGGCTGTGCCCCCAACTTCCCTTTATTCTATCCTTTTAACGGTTTGGAGCGCAAAAACGTTGCGGTGGATGTGGCGCAAAAGTCGGGTGAGGGTGACCGAAATGGCTACTTCGCTCTGGTCACAGGCGAGCCAGCGACGGCCGAGCTGTTCGGCGACGACGGGGGTGACGCCGCTGCCACAGAAGCAGTCCAGGACGAGGTCGTTTTCGTTCGAGGAGGCGAGCAGGAGGCGTTCGAGGAGCGCGGCCGGCTTCTGGGTGGCATAGCCGCTGCGTTCGGGATCCTTCTGGTGCAGGTGGCTGATGTCGTTCCAGACGTCGTCGCGCGACATGACGCTGCTCTCGGTATAGGTGTAGGTTTTGCCGGCGCTGCGGATGGTCCAGACCGGCTGGCCGTCGGGCCCGATGGTTTTGCGCATGTGGTTGCGCTTCTCGCTGCCTCTGATCTGGCCGACGCGTTCGGCGTGAAACTGGTAGTGGCGCGATTTGGTGTAGAGGAGGATCGTGTCGTGCTTGCGTGCGAATGATCTGGTGGCGCGTCCGCCCGATTGGTAGTGCCAGATGATCTCGTTTTTGAGCCCGGCCCCCAGGTGGCGCGGACCGGTCAGGAAGATCTCGTCCAGCAGGATGCGTGCGTAGTGGGTGGCGCGCCAGTCGAGATGGACATAGAGACTGCCGTTGTCGGCCAGCAGCTGGTGGAGGTAGTAAAAGGTCTCGTAGAGCCATTGCAGATAGACATCCAGGTCGTTATTCCAGATGTCCTGATAGGAGATGCTTCCTGTTGCCAGCAGTTGCGCACCTGTTTTAAAGGTGCGACCGGTCATAAACGGGGGGTCGATATAGATCAGGTTGACCTGGCCCTGAAATTCTGGCAGCAGCGCTGGCAGCACCAGACCTTTATCGGCGTAGATCAGGCGATTAAACCAGCCCTCAGGCGGAGTCGCGGGCCGCTCATCGCCGGGACCATAACAGGCGTCCACGCTCAACGCAAGTGTCGCGGGATCGTATCCCGGTATCCTCTTTCCCTTCCAAACCAGTTCTGCCATCGACTCAGAATACTCCCTGCCTGCATTTTCCTCTGCGCACACTGTAGCATATGACAGCCAAAATATCCACCACCTCCTCTTAATTTTCATCGCATGATATAATGGCGATGCAGGTAACGCAGACGCTGCAACAGATTTGTCTCGATACGTTATAGGTATCTTGCACGGGCAGCAAGCCGATATGCGTGCTCAGAAAAAATTTGAGGATTAAACATACATGTCAAATTTCTTATGGGTTTTATTCAGTATAGTTGGATATATCGCTGGACTATACATTATGTTAAAGACAACGCCGATGTTGCTCGCACGATCGTATGATGAGGGGCTGTTTATGGCGATCGCCGCCGCCGATATCCTCGGGGCGATCCTCGCCTTTGGGGGCATCATCGTCATGCTGGCGGTCTTCAACGCGAATATCTTCATCAAGATTATCGATTTTATCTTACTGATCGGTGTGATGTTGATCACGGCTCGCCTGGCCATGTTCAGCCTGCGCCCCAGGTATGCCACGCGCACCAACAAGATCTCGCAGATCGCGGCCGGTATCTACTGTATCTGCCTCGTCGTGGCTGCCGTCTACTGCATCGTCCAGCTCTTCATCTCCTGAACCATCACCCATATTCAACGTACTATAGAGGCCGCTCGCATCACTGTATATATAGATATATATTGATGCAGGCGGCTTTTTCTCTTCCCTCGTTTTAGTATGTCGAGAGGGCGGCATGTACAAGGCGTGGCTTGCTGCATAATCGTGATGGGACATATCAAAATGGCGCGAGCCTATGCCGCTACAGGGATACATGGTCGTGGTTCACCAACGATCCACTCTCAAAAAAGATATGCATGGCTCTGCCGCAGCCACCAGTCTATAGAACCAGGAGTAGATTATGACAACCCGGGAACAAGATTTTCCAATCCTGATTATTGGAGCAGGCATTGGCGGACTGGCGACGGCTCTGGCCCTCCAGCAGGCCGGTTTCGCGGTACAGATCTTTGAACGATCAAAGGAACTGCGAGAACTGGGGGCCGGGCTGACCCTCTGGGCGAACGCGGTACGGGTGCTAGAGGAGCTTGGTATGGCTGAACTGGTGCAACAACGGGTCCAGCAGTCCACCCCCACGCAGGCCGGTTTCTATACGATGCACGGAAAACAACTGGTTCACCTGCCACCACAGGTAGTTGAGGAACAGTGTGGGGGACCAACCATTGTCATCCACCGCGCGGAATTCCAGGCCGCGCTGCGGGAGCGGCTCGCGCCGGGCACACTGATCCTGGATCGGCAGCTGATCGATCTTGAGCAGGACGCCACGGGCGTGACCGCCTGTTTCGCGGGGGGCGAGCGGGTACGCGGCAGCCTGCTGATCGGGGCCGATGGCATTCATTCGCGGGTCCGCCAGCTGCTCTTTCCCCACAGTCAGCTGCGCTACGCCGGGTACTCGGCCTGGCGAGGTATCGCCACAGGTGTAACGCCATCACTGATGGGCGAAGTGTGGGGACGCGGCAAGCGCTTCGGCATTGTTCCCCTGGCGGAGGAGCGCATCTACTGGTTCGCCTCCTGCAACGCCCCGGAAAACGCGGCGGAGAGTCCGCAGGGACGCCAGAAAGAATTGCTGGATCTGTTCAAAGGCTGGCATCCTGTTGTTAGTACGCTCATCAATGCGACAGAAGAATCGGCGATCCTGCGCAACGATCTCTTTGATCTCAAGCCGTTGACCTCCTGGAGTAAGGGACGCGTAACGCTGCTGGGGGATGCGGCGCACGCCATGACGCCGAATATGGGCCAGGGGGCCTGCCAGGCGCTTGAAGATGCCCTGATCCTGGCCCGGACCCTGCGCCACGCGCATTCCTCTGAGAAGGCATTAGATATGTATCAGCAGAAGCGCCTGGCGCGCGCCAACATGGTCCTCGTGAACTCACGCCGCATAGGCCAGATAGGCCAATGGGAGCATCCCCTGGCCTGCTGGCTGCGTGATTCTCTGCTGGCGCTCACCCCACGACATCTGCTGCTGACACAACTCAAATCCGTGGCTAGTAGTCTGTCAAAGCAAGATTGCTAAAGCAGACTTTGTCAGATGTCGAGCATCTCAGGAGGTTTCGTGTTCAACGCCACGAAATGAACACCTTTTGAAAAGCTGAAGCAAACAGTGGCCGCTAAAGTGTAAATCCCAGAATTAAATTAAACGGTGAAACCTGTACAATTATCCTGGTGATACGGTATACTACGGGGAGATGGTGTTGTTCGTGCCTTTCAGCAGAGAGTGAATGGACGATGGCGGAAGTCCCCTTGCCGCTGATTTCACAGACAGAGAGGCAATTGCGGCGATTCTCCGTATTTCCAAAGGGAATATTCGTCTCATCGAACGCCTGATGTTGCAAGTCGAGCATGTACTTGTCGTGAATTAGCTGCACGTCGTTACCAGGGAGGTCGTCGAGACTGCTCGTCAGAATCTTATCATTGGACCTGATTGAGTGAGATGCAACAGGTGAGCTGTCTCAAAATCGTTTGGTCGCTGAGACTGATGGAGAGAAGCCAAAGGAGATATTGGCTGCAAGGATATGAAAGGCAGAGGAAATGCGCCAGATTGTACGGTTTCATCCAATACTTTCCCCTTTCTCGCAAATTGAACTCCGCGCTGGTTGCTGTACACTGAATTGTCCGCTGATTCTTTTCCTGCTGGTTATTCCTGCTGTTCTTTTGATTTGGCCGAGCTTAGTCCCGCTGGGATTTTTCCAGTTCTGGGGGTGGCGGGGCAGTTTGCTCAATATTACGCTCCTGATTTGGCCACTGTTGGCGTTGGGGCTGTTCTTTACTCTGCTCTATATACCAACTAGCCGTCGTTTTGCACACTACGCGCTCGTGTATGGGCGCCGTAGGTTGCTTATTTTTCTATTGGCTTCAATACTAGAGGAACTGATCTTCCGCTGGCTACTCTTTTATGGTGCGGCCCTCCTCATACCACTGGTCAACGTCATCAGCTTTGGTCTGCTGAAGTGGTTCTATTCAACCGTGCTGGGACCACTTGCCGACTTTTTGACCCTCCATCAATTGCACGTCTATCTATCAGGCACTCAATATAGCTGGGTGGTTGGCCTGGCGCTGATTTCAAGTAACGGATCATTTCGCGATGGACATAAGTATCAGGGTCGGTTGGGCTGGGCCTGGGCCTGGTTTTGCGGGATGGTGCTTTTCTTGGTCATGTTTCGCTACGGTCTCTTTGCTGCGATGTTTGTACATTGCTGCTATAACCTGTTTATCTGGTTGTTAAACTGGCTGATCGCGCGCTTGCAAATGACTCCAGAAGAGGCGCAAACGCTTCTCCAGCGGGAACAAGCAGAGCAGCAAGCTCAACTGGCGTCGTTTTCAATAGGTAGTCGAATTGTTGATACCATGTGAAGCAGTTCAACGCGAAAGATCTCCGGCCAGATATTCAGTCCACCGTCCCACTTCGTTCATCGTCTTCGATACCTGCCTCCAGCGAAAGAATCTGAGCCAGCGCATCATCTGCTGCATCCCGCACCGCCTTGATGCTATCCTGGCGCATGGCGAGCAAACGGAGCAGAGCGACATCTGGAATATTGCGCCGGATGTTGCCCAATGCCTCAGCTGCTTTGATGCGTACCTGCCAGTGAGGCCAATCCAGCAACTGCGTCACGCTGTCAAGCAGATCCGGCTCGCCTTTGCTCAAGAACCCGATAATCTCAGCTCTCCACCCCTGGGTGAGCGAACCAAGATATTTGCCTGATGGTTGACCCTTGAGGATGGCCTCCGCTTCAGCGAATACTTCACGCACCATTTCATCGTCCTCTCTTCCCTTGAGTGCTTTGAGTGCCGCCGCTCTGACATCGATATCCTCATCACATAACGCGACAATAAGTGAGGCTGTTGGGACACGCGCACCGAGTTTGCTCAGCGCTTCTGTTACTACCCTGCGCATATCCCTCTCAGGATCATACAGAGCCTCTATCAACGGCTCGACGGGCGCTCGTTCTCCTAGCTCTCCTAATGCATACGCTGCTACTCTGCGCACATCCTCCTCAGGGTCATGCAGCGCTTCTACCAACGGCTCGACGGGCGCTCGTTCGCCTAGCTCTCCTAACGCATACGCTGCTACTCTGCTCACAAGCATCTCAGGATCATGTAGCGCTTCTACCAACGGCTCGACGGGCGCTCGCTCTCCTAGCTCTCCTAACGCATACGCTGCGGCCTTGCGCACATCCCCCTCAGGATTATGCAGAGCTTCCACTAACAGCTCGACGGGCGCTCGTTCGCCTAGCTTTCCTAATGCTTCAACTGCGGCCTCGCGCACAAACAGCTCAGGATCATGCAGAGCTTCCACCAACGGCTCGACGGGCGCTCGTTCGCCTAGCTCTCCTAATGTTCGGGCTGCTGACGCGCGCACAAGCAACTCAGGATCATGTAGCGCTTCTACCAACGGCTCGACGGGCGCTCGTTCGCCTAGCTTTCCTAATGCTTCAGCTGCTGCCTCGCTCACAAGCAGATAATGATCATGCAGAGCCTCTATCAACGGCTCGATGGGCGCTCGTTCTCCTAGTTTTCCTAATGCTCTTGCTGCTGCCTCGCGCACATCCCCCTCAGGGTCATGCAGCGCCTCTATCAACGGCTCGACGGGCGCTCGTTCTCCTAGCTCTCCTAACGCATACGCTGCTTCCATGCGCACATCCCCCTCAGGGTCATACAGAGCATCTATCAACGGCTCGACGGGTGCTCGTTCTCCTAGCTCTCCCATTGCTCTTACTACTACGCTACGTCTAAATTCGTCAGGATCATCCACATATTCCATCAATAGTTCTGCGGGTATTTTCTTTCCTACCTCCCATAATATGTATGCCGCTGAATTTTGTATAATATAGCTTTTATTAAGCAACATACTTATAAGTCTCTCTATTGGTGCCTCTTCTCCTAATGCCCCGAATACTTTCACTACCGCACTGCGCACGCTCCACTCAGGATCAGATAACAGTGCCAGCAGTGGTTCTACAGGTGTTTGCTTTCCTAAATCCATGAAGCACTCAACAGTTGCTGTGCGCATTTTTGCATCAGTATCCTGTAGATAGATCAGAATTTTTTCAATAGCTTCTGGTATTTTTTTCTGTGTTAACAATTGTAAAGCTAAAAATTGCGTCACTTTCCCTTCACGATCGACCAACGCTCCTCTCTTTAGTAAAGAGATTTCCTCTCCTACCTTCCCTAATGCATACGCTGCTCGTCTGCGCACAGACGTGTCAGGATCGTGCAAAGCCTCCACCAAGGGCTCTATCGGCGCTCGCTCGCCTACTTTCTCTAATGCAAAGGTTGCTTCATATCTCACCAAAGCATCAGAATCATGCAGAGCCTCCACTAACGGCTCTATCGGCGCGCGCTCTCCTACCTTCCCCAACGCCTCGGCGGCTGCCTGGCGTAAAAAGCTTTTAGAATCATGCAGGGCCTCCACCAAGGGCTCTATCGGCGCGCGCTCTCCTACTTTCCCTAATGCATACGCTGCCGCCGCGCTCACATATATTCCAGGATCATGCAAAGCTTCTACCAACGGCTCGACGGGCGCTCGCTCGCCTAGCTCTCCTAATGCGTCCAATGCTGCTTTGAGCACCTCCCAATCAGGATCATTCAAAGCTTCTACCAACGGCTCGATTGGCGCTCGCTCGCCTAGCTCTCCTAATGCATACGCTGCGGCCTTGCGTACGTCCGCCTCAGGATCGTGCAGCGCTTCTACCAACGGCTCGATTGGTGCTCGCTCGCCTAGCTCCCCTAACGCTTCGGCTGCTGCCCTACGCACACCCCTCTGAGGATCGTGCAAAGCCTCCAGGAACGGCTCGACGGGCGCTCGTTCTTCTAGCTTCTTTAACGCACGAGCAGCACTAGATCGCATCCTGGAATCTTTATCATAAAGAGCAATTTCAAGCAACGTCTGTGGCAACCCACTTGGTTTTAATTCTGCTAGCACTTCTACAGCACAGCGACGCACATCGCTATACGTATGCCCTAGAGCTTGCTGCAATCTCTGTATCACCACCTCCGTCGTTTCATCGCTCAGATAAGCAAAATCCTCTGTCAACTGCTCAAGCCTTCGCCGCCTCAAATACTGCTGCTGTTTCGCAGCGCTCAGCAGCTCATTCACCCACCGCTCTGCAATCTCCCCCTCCAGCTGTGCAACCAGCCTATGCTCCCCTGTCGAACTTCCTACCAGTTCGACCAGGGATTTCAGCGCCAATACAAACCCCAGCAGCCCTGGATCGCCTTCCGCCGTTGTCTGCTGGTTCATCAATGCATGTATCCAGCGCACGGCTTCCTGGATACCCCGCTTGTCGGGGAGCTGGGCGAGCACGCCGACCATCAGCCGCAGCACTCCGGTCCAGCGACTGTAGGTGCGTTTGCTCCAGGCCAACGCCCATGCCTCTTCTCGTTTCTGCACATGCGGATCCGTCAGGCGGCGGGCCAATTCGGTTGCGGCCAGGTATTCCTGAAAGGTCTGGTGCCTGAAGCTGTAGGTGTCGTGGGCCAGGAGCTCCATCATGCCCGAATCGATGATCTGCTGCGTGACCTGCGTTGTCTCATCCCAGGGGTGCTGCTGCACCACGCCCAGAAACTCCAGCAGGTCATCAAGCGTGTAGATGTGCCCCTTCTTTTGATGCAGCCAGAGGGCCAGCGAGCTCAAGACTGGCAGCAATTGCTCCTGGCGTAAGCGGTTGGGCTCGCGCATGGTCAGGACTGCTTCAATTACCTCGCGGTAGAGCATGGCGCGCGTGGGGGGGAGCCCGCCCGTCTGAAAGTAGACGATGGCAGCCAGACTGAAGAGCAGCGGATTCTTGCCCCATGCCGCTGCCTGGGGATGCTGTTCCAACGCCGCCACAAACGCAGTGGGGGAGGGTTCTCCGGTCTCGGAGGCAGGCAACAAGCGCTGTAATTCGGAGAACAGGTGGAGCGTGAGGTCCAGCCGCAGCGTGGCATTCATTGGCAGCAGCTCCCACTCACGAAACTGGCCTTGCGTGAACTGGCCACCTTTGTATTCGGTGAAACGCGACCCGATCACCCAGCTGTTGCCCTTCTCCGTGGCCCAGAGGTTGATATGCTTGATGATCTTCGGGCGATGCTGCGGGGCCACTTCGTCCAGGCCGTCCAGGCAGAAGAAGGCGTGGCCCGCTTCCCTGGCTTTCCACAGCAGATCGGCAAAGCGATGCTCGATGTTGAGGTCCTCGACCTGCTCATGCAGATACTGTTGCAGCGTTTTGCCCGAACGCGCCAGGTCCGCCAGGGAGACGAAGATAGGCAGCGGAGCCGATGGATTGAACAGCGCGTCCCTGGCCGCTGTCCCAACGAGATGCTTGAGCGTGGTGGTCTTGCCCGTGCCCGGCCCTCCTAAAATGACGATCCGTTTCTGCGCGCTCTTTTCGAGGGCTTCTTCACTGGTGTTGACGGTGATGTCTGCCGGCTCAGCGGCTCGGGCGGAAAGGTCATGCAGAGTGGGCTCGTCCAGGTAGCGGGAGAACTTGCCGGGCTGCCTGGGGCGCTGCTCTCGCTCCAGGTCTTCTGCCGCTAAGGGGTTCTGACGCAAGCGCAGGGGCTGGAAGATGGCTGGTAAGGAAAAGCCCTCGGTCGGGCCAACGGGCAGACGCACGGCGCTGTAGAGCCGAAAGAGGTGCTCTAGATAGCGGGTGCGCGCGTGTTGGTAGAGAGGGGATGAGAGGTCGATGCCTGGCGAGGCGGTCAGTTGCTCATGCGAGGGTGACCACTCGTCGATGACGTTCTTGATGCCCTGCACGATATCGACAAGGGCGGCCTCCTGGTCCTTCCAGGTTTTGGCCGGCTTTCCGTTCGTTGGCAGCGGACGCAGGTGGCCGAAGGGGGTGCTCTGCCAGTCGGTGGAACGTACGAGGATGGGGATCACCCGTGCGTACCCCTGCTCGTGTCGTTGCAGAGCCTGTGCCAATTCGTTGCCATAGCAGTGCTCGGAGGCGATGAAGTCCGGGCTGACCAGTAAGAGAATGAGATGGGCCTCTTCCAGTTGCCGCTCGATCTCTCGCGCAGGCTCTGCACCCGCTATCACCTGTTGCCGGTGCCAGCTGGTGATGATGCCCTGCCGCTGTAGGGCGGTAAGATGGATATCCAGTTTTTTGCGCCACTCGTCATCTTGTTGCGCGTACGAATAGAAGAGCCGCAAGCCGCTTGTAACGTGTTCGTCCATCGATAGCATTCCTCGTTTCTATTTTGGACAAGGGACGTATTGTCAGCACGTAGACCAACGCTCCTATTTCTCTCTTTCTGCCTGGCTGGTCCTCCACTACCTATCCTCCCTGCGTGCGCCACCATGGGATCAGCAGGTCCAGGCACCAGTCGTGTCTCATACGCTCCTCCTGTCTCCATTGCTCGCTGCAGCTCGTCGTAGAGCTCCAGAATGACCTGCTCCTTGATCAGCGCATAATCGTCTGACCCTGAGCGAAAAGGGGATTGAATTGAATCAAGGGCTCAGGCCAGAGCACACCGTGCTGGAAGCGCTCGTGATCAACGAACAAGCGCATGGTGGTGTCGTGTATCTTGATGAAGCTCTGAATGTAGGTCGCGGAGTTACCAATGAGAGTGTTGCGGAGATCAAAAATAGTCATCAGCCAATCCTTGCTAGCTTGTTCACACATGAAGAGATTGTAACTAGTGTAGAGAGTGAAGTCAATACAGAAGAAAAGAAAACAGGGCTATTTAAAAGTAGCAATCAGCGGGGTCAAGGGGCGGCTAGCCCCTTGCGGGGCGTGGGGTGTCCCCACTCACCCTCTTCCCCTCTCGC
Source organism: Dictyobacter aurantiacus (assembly GCF_003967515.1). GTDB lineage: Bacteria > Chloroflexota > Ktedonobacteria > Ktedonobacterales > Ktedonobacteraceae > Dictyobacter > Dictyobacter aurantiacus. Next base: position 5,258,196 of record NZ_BIFQ01000001.1, read on the forward strand.
CGCCGCCGAAGGCGGCAAAAAAGACTTTTAAATGCCCCTGAGAAGAAAACCGCTAGCTTGCTCTGATTGATGGTTATACACTTTGATTGTTATGGCCCTCAGACGGAAGACTGGACTATTAAGAGGAACTGGCAGCTCTTCAGACACACGGTCCAGAGCCGAGGACGGTTCCTGCCTGGAAGGTTCGCGAGCATGCTCTATCCTTCATGTGAGACATTGCACCTGTAGAAATGTACAGGGCAAGTCAGGTAGTTTGCAGAGGGCACAAAATATATCTGGCATGTTATAAACATAATGGGTAACCATTAATGTTGCATATGGTACTTTCAAGCAGAATATATATATAGCATAGTGTACGAGAAGAAGGAAAGGATAGGGTAGAATTCATGCCAGTTCCCACCCTTTATGAATGGGCCGGCGGGATGCCCGCGCTTGAGCGGCTGACGACGGTCTTCTACCAGCGCGTAATGGAGGACTCTTTGTTGCAGCCGATCTTCGCCAGCATGCCGAAGGATCATCCGCAGCACGTGGCCTGGTGGTTGGCCGAGGTCTTTGGAGGACCGGCCGCCTACAGCGGTCCCTATGGTGGTAGCCATCATTCGATGATGTCCAAACATCTCGGCCGCCATCTGACCGAGGAGCAGCGTGTGCGCTGGGCCCATATGCTTGGGGCCGCCGCCGATGAGGCCGGCCTCCCCACCGATCCCGAGTTCCGCTCGGCCTTTGTGGCCTATATTGAATGGGGAACACGCATCGCGGTGATTATGTCGCAGCCCGGCATGGAGCTTCCGGCCAAACCCGAGCCGATGCCTCACTGGGGCTGGGGTGAGGTCCTCCCCCCCGAATACGCCTCCACCAAAACGGAATCATAGGGAAATTATGATATGAGGTTGCCGGGTGGAAAAACTTTCCGCCCGGCAACCTCATGTGTGTATCGTTTAGTTTATAGGAAGCGCTCGAACCATTGGATGGTGCGGCGCAGGCGGTCGATGCGCTGGTGGGGTGCGCCGACGCCGGGCCAGTCCATCAGGTGGCTGGTGTTGGTGTAGCCGATCAGCTCCACAGGCTGCTTGCGCTTGCGCAGGGCGACGAAGAGCTGCTGGGACTCGCTGAAGGGGCAGCGCTGGTCGTTCTCGGCGTGCAACAGCAGCAGGGGGGTCTGGATGGCCTCGGCATGGGTGAGCGCGGAACGCTCGTGCTGGCGCGCCCACGTCTCCATGGAGAGGTTGAACCAGATGGTCTGGTCGGAGAGCAGGGCGGCGCCAGGAATGTAGCTGATGCCGTTGCGGCTCACGGCGGCCCTGAAGCGCTGCGTCTGACTGATGCTCCAATTGGTCATGTAGCCGCCGTAGCTGAGTCCGCTGATGCCAAGCCGCTCACCGTCGATCTGTTCCGTAGCGATGACGTGATCGACGCCGACCATCAGGTCCTTGAAGTCGTCGCCGCCCCAGTCGTTGAGGACGCGGCGCGCGAAGTCCTCGCCATAGCCGGCGCTGCCCCTGATATTTGGTGCCAGCACCGCGTAGCCGCGACCCGCCAGCACCTGGAACTCATGGACGTAGCCGTCGCCCCAGGCCAGCGAGGGACCGCCGTGCGGACATACGATCAGCGGGGCTTTGATGTTCTCGGGCAGCTGCGGCAGGTAGAGCCAGCCCTCGATCTCCAGTCCGTCGAAGCTCTGCCAGCTGATGCGCTTGGGGCGCGTCAGGCGGTGGCTCTGCAGGATGGCGTCGTTGACGCGGGTCAGCTTGCGTGGCTGCTTGCCCGTGCTATCCATGCACCAGATATCGCCGGGCGTAAACCAATCGGCGCGCACCATGGCGATCGTCTGCCCATTCTTGCTGAGCTGCGGGCTGATGTAGCGCCCATTGCCATTGGTCAGCCGCTCGCTCGTCTGCTGGGCGAGGTTGAGGCGATAGAGATGGAGCTGTCCGCGCTCCTGCACCGGAACGAGCAGGGCCTGGCTATCAGGATACCAGCGAGGAGGCGTCAGATATTCGTCGCGCAGCTCATCGATAATCCAGGATTGGCAGGTGAAGGCATCAGCTCCGGGGACCGCCAGGCGTGGTGTGCCGCCCTGCGCATCGACGATCCAGGGCATGATATTGCCCGCCTCGCTCTGGTCGGGGGTATAGAGGTAGGCGATCTGGCGGCCATCGGGCGACCACGCGGGCATCTGGGCCAATCCCTCCTCGGGCGTCAGGCGGCGCATCTGGCCGGTCGAGAGTGTCAGCACCCATAGCGCCAGGCTCACGCTCAGATCGGGATCGGCGCGGCGGTTGGCGCAGAAGACCACCTCCTGTCCGTCCGGTGACCAGCAGGACTGGGTGAGATCGACCGATTCGGAGGTCAGGCGCATCGGATTGCCGTTGAGCGGGATCAACCACAACTGCTGGTGGCGACCATTGGTGTGCCCCTTGCCGTCCCAGCGGCTCCCCAGCCGCGTATAGACGTTCAGGGTATTCTTGGGCTCGACGGCCTCGGCGGCCTGGTCATCCTGCGGCTTCCAGGCGCTGTGGGCCAGCAAGATCTGGCTATTGGGGTGCCAGCTGTATTCGCTGATCCCCTGCGGCAGATCGCTGATCTGCTGCGCCTCGCCGCCATAGAGCGCGAGCACATAGATCTGGGGGACGCCCGAGCGATCGCTGAGGAAGGCCAGGCTCTGTCCATCGGGCGACCAGCGCGGCGTGCTATCATGGCAGATTCCGCTGCTCAGCTTGCGCGGCACCGCCGTCTTGCCGGCCGTGATGTCGACGAGCCAGACGGCACTACTCGTCTCCTCCGCGTTGCTCTCCATTACGGTATAGGCGATCAGACTCCCATCCGGCGAGATCTGCGGATCGGACGCGATCTTGAGCGAGAGCAGGTCCTCGACATCCATGGGAGGCACGACCGGCATCGCCCCCGGCAACGGGGCTGAATGCGTCGCCGTCGGCGTCTGCTCGATCGGCATCTGGATCGTACTCGCCTGCGCATCGGCCGGGGCCGGTTCCGGCGGGCTGGACGGCTCTACCGGCTCAGGCGGCTGCTCATCGCTCTGCTCTGGTTGATCGGGTTGCGCGGGGGTGGGCGCGGGCGGCGCGTCAGCGGTCGCGCCGTCGCTCTCTTCTTGTGGCGCCAGCTGCCCCTGTTGTCCATCTAATTGTGATCCGGTGTCCTGCGCATACTGGGATCTCTGGGATGAAAGCTGAGTCGTCGGTTCATCATCCTGGTTCTCTAGCTCACTCATAACATATCCCCTCTATATCATTAATGTACATGTGTCGTATCGATATTTTACACGATGTATACGTGTCAGATCGAACGTAGGTTTGAATTGCTCCATCTGAACCATATCATAGCCATTGAACTTGAAAAATTAATGTAAATGGCATTGCCTGAGAGCAATTCGTGAGGGTGATGTGCTATGATACACATGATCATCCCATGGATTTGGTATCCAACACCTTCAATGTGAGAAAGAAACAAAATGCGCCGTGAGTCGCCATCGTCGCCGTAGGTTCGGCCCTTGCGGCCGATTTCCGTTCCGCGTATGAAACGCCCGGCGTAGGTTCGGCCCTTGCGGCCGATTTCCGTTCCGCGTACGAAATGCCGTGGTCAAACGCGAATGGTGATGCGAACGAGTGTTACGTGTGGAAGGGATATGATCGGGTAGGAAAAATCGGCCGCAAGGGCCGAACCTACGACGGTGGTGGTGGTCGTTGCGAGCAGCCAGGTGCAATGATGCGTTTTGGGAGGTGCGCCGTGATTGTCCAGGAAATTATGTCAACGAAATTAACGACGGTCGAGCCCGATGATACGCTGGCTCATGCCGCCAATCTGTTTCGTCAATATAGCTTTCATCATTTGCCGGTGACGCGTCGTATCTATCAGACCAATGGTGAGGGGGTGCGGGTGGCGCTGCTGACCTGCGAGGGCCTGCTATACGCGCAGGATATCGACCTGGCGGTGGCGGTGTCCGAGGGAGATGAGCAGGGGAGGCAGCCGTGGCAGGAGCGGCGTGTGGTCGAGGTGATGCATAGCGCCGCCATTCGTGTGACGCCTACGACCAGCGTGGCGGCGGCGGCCCAGCTGCTGGTTGAGCGCGGCCTGAACTGCCTGCCGGTGGTGGAATATAAACTGGTAGATGGCGAGACGCGCACCATCCTGGTCGGCCTGCTGACGCGCAGCGATCTGCTGATCGCGCTCTCGCGGGCCATGGGTGCCTTTGAGCCGGGTATGCAGCTCGACATCGCGCTACCCCACGGCGACATGACGCCGTTGGCGCGCACGCTCCAGCTGGCGGCTGAGCTGCACGTCCACATCCGCAGCGTCCTGGCGGCCCCGCAGAGCGACGGCACCCTTTCAGTCGCCACCGTGCGCCTGGGCACGATCAATCCCACGCCCTTGCTGCTGCGCCTGAAACAAGAAGGCATCCAGTACACCTTTGGCGGTCCCTTGCTGGCGTCCCATTAGTAGATCGGAGAGGCAAAGAGCTATGGCAGAGCAAAAATCCCCCAATCCCAATCATCGAGCGCGCCTCATATTTGATCCGCAGGAATTGAACTATGACTTCGGCGAGCAGCATCCCCTCAATCCCGGCCGGTTGCGGGCCCTGGTTGATCTGCTGGCTTGCAGCGGTCTCTGGGATGTCAATGATGAGCGCACGCGCCTGGGCCTGCGTCCCGCCTCGATTGAGCAGCTGAGCCTGGCCCATGATCCCGCCTACATCGCGGCCGTGCAGCGGCTCGGCGAGCCGGACGTCGCCGACAGGACGCCGGAAGAGGAGGAGCAGCGGCGCGAGCTGGCGCAGCGCTACGGCTTTGGGGATAGCGATACGCCGCCGGTTCCGGGCATGCACGAGGTCTCGGCCATGATCGCCGGTGGCTCGCTGGTGGCGCTCAGCGCCGTCATGGGACTGCCCGAAGGGGGCACCTTCGCCTCTGAAGAGGAACGTCCTCTGCACGTTTTCCATCCGCAGGGGGGACTGCACCACGCCTGGTCCGATCGCGCCTCCGGCTTCTGCATCTACAACGACGCGGCGGTGGCCATCGCGCACGTCCTGCGGGCCAGCGAAGCCAAGATCCTCTACATCGATTTCGACGCCCACCACGGCGACGGCGTGCAGCGCGCCTTCTACGATGATCCGCGCGTCATGACCATCTCGATCCACGAGACCGGCCGCTACCTCTTCCCCGGCAGCGGCGATGTGCTGGAGATGGGCAACGGCAGCGGACGCGGCTACTCGATCAACGTGCCGCTGGAGCCGTTTACCGAAGACGACAGCTATATCGAGACCATGGACCCCCTGCTGTCGCAGCTGGTGACGGCCTTCGCCCCCGACGTGATCGTGAGCGAGCACGGCTGCGACACCCACGCCTGGGACCCGCTGACGCACCTCAATCTGACCATGCGCGGCATCGGCGCGCAGATGAAGCTGGCCCATCAACTGGCCCATACCTACTGCGATGGACGCTGGGTGGCCCTCGGCGGCGGCGGCTACGCCCTCTACAGCGTGGTCCCACGCGCCTGGAGCCGGCTGTGGGCCGAGATGTCCGAGCAAGAACTGCCCGAGCAGCTGCCGCAGGAATGGATCGAGCGCTGGCAGCCCCTCTGGCAGGCCGCTCTGGAGCGTGAGCAGCAGGGTCAGCAGATCATGGGCAAGCAGCCCACGCAGGAGGAGTTCCCCACCACCTTCAACGACCGTCCTGAGCTCTTTCCACCGCAGCCGCGCCGCTGGGAGATCAACCACATCAACCGGCAGACTGTCGGTCTGGTGCGCCACCTGCTGATCCCATCGTCGATCCGTCAGGCCTTCCCCATCGCGCGCCACCGCTCGCCGCTCTCGGACCTCTTCGACCTGCTGCACCTCAACCGCAGCTCGACGCCCTCGCGCATCCGCACCCTGCAGACCATGCGCGGACCCGTTCTGCTGCGCGACTTCAGCCCGCCATCCCTGATTGAGCGCCTGCGGCCCGATCACGGCCTCAGCTCGTTCGCCCGCCTGCCCGAGCGCGAGCACCAGCTGCTGCTCGACATCGCCCGCAGTCCCGACTGCGCCCTCACCGTCGCCCACACCCCGGCCGGCGAGATCATCGGCCAGGTCACTATCGCCCCCGCCGACGAATGGTGGGAGGGTGTCGAAAACCTCTACGAGGTCGCCATCGAGGTCAGCTCCGACTGGCGCGGCCTCGGCATCGCGCGCGAGATACTGGCCTTTGCCCTTGAACTCGACGCCAAAGAGGACATGATCTTCTTCGCCATCGGCCTCTCCTGGCACTGGGACGCCGAAGGGCTCGGCATCTCCACCTTCCGTTACCGCGAACTGATCAAGCATCTCTTCGGCACCCAGGGCTTCGTCGAGTACGCCACCACCGAGCCCAACGTCAGCATGGAGCCCGCCAACGTCCTCGTCGCCCGCATCGGGGACCGCGTCGACCCGCGCGTCTCCAAACAATTTCTCAACCGCCTCATCCGCTCGACCGCCTTCACCCCGCATTGGTAACGCCACCAACGAAAAGAGAAATCGGGGCGTGGGTTCGAACCCACGCCCCGATTTCCCATATCCTCCCCGAAAATGAAACGCCCCCTCCAACACGAAACGCCCCCAAAAAATGGAACGCTCAATTCCATAAGGAACGTAATCGTAGAGTCGACCCTCGAGGTCGACTGGACCGCCAGCGTCAGCGATTGCGGTCCACGTCCCCGGCCGGTTCGGCTTCCCATGGAAAATTCCTCGCCCCACGTGGTACCCCGGGAGGAACGTTCGCTTAAAGGTTCGTGTGCGGAACGTTCCCCTCGGGGAACAACGTTTGCCAGCGTGTACGCCACGAGAAGGGTGTCGTGGGGGGACGTGGGCTGCCGCCGCTGGCGCTGGCAGCCCGGTCGACCTCGAGGGCATCTGTTGATACTAAATAGCCAAAAGGTCTCTGGATGGGGAGGGAGACTTGCCAGAGTGGCAAATATCGAGGAACATCCAAAGAAATTGTCATCACACGTTTTCGAAAGGATCTTCCTCGTATGCCTCATCATACCGCATCTGGGCCCGAAGAGGCGAATGCCGATTCGCTCTCACAACAGATCGTTGGCTGCTTGCAGCGCCTCATCGAACCCTCTGATCCCCCTGCCGCTGCGGTGAGCCGCCCTCGTGGACGACCCGCAGTGCTCTCCTCTGAGCATCTGTGTCTGGCGGTCTTGCTGGCGCTGCTGCGCGGCTTGAAGAGCTATGCCTGCGTCTGGCGCCTGATCACCTGGTCGGGGGTCGGCCACTTTCCTCTCTTGCCCCATACTCGTGACGCCATCCGCAAACGCCTCTTGCACACCTCCCTCGACGTCTGGCAGCGCCTCCTGCTGCGCGTGAGCACCGGCTTGCATGCCCAAACCCAGGCGGTCGCCCAGTGTGATCTGCTTCCCTGGGTTTCCCATATCTTCGCTCTGGATCAAACCACGCTCGATGCCGTCCAGCGGCGCATGCAGGATGTGCGCGATGAAGCCGTGGACAGTCCACGCCTGCTGGTCGGCAGACTGGCCGCCCTCTTTGATGTCCGCCGCCAGCAATGGGTTCGTATCCTCTTCCGTGAGGACGTCTTTGCCAATGAAAAACTGCTCGTCCAGGACGTGGTGCGTGGATTGCCCGCTGGCAGCCTGCTGCTGGCCGATCTGGGCTACTTCAGCTTTCCCTGGTTTGACTGGCTCACGGACCAGGGCTTTTTCTGGCTCTCACGGATGCGGGAGAAGACCTCCTACCAGATCCTGCACGTCTTTGTGCAGCAAGGCACCACGCTCGACGCCCTGGTCTGGCTGGGAGCCTACCGCGCCGATCGCTGTGCCCACCGGGTGCGCCTGATCCAGTTTGAGCATCACGGCAAGCTGTACCAGTATCTGACCAACATCTGCGAACCCGATCGCTTGAGCATGAGCGAGGCCGCTCGCCTCTACGCGCGTCGCTGGGAGATCGAGCTGGCGTTCAAAGCGCTCAAATGCACGCTGGGCATTCGCGTGTGGTGGTCCTGCGATCCTCTCCTGGTGCTTCAGCAGCTCTTCGCCGCCTTCATCCTGGCTCAGGTGCTCCATGCGCTCCACGCTCAGGTGGCCTTCGCCGCCCAGGTCCCTCTCTTCGACGTGTCCTTGCCCGTGCTTGCCACCTTGCTTGCTCAGGCGCCCACGCGATCGGGTGGGCAGCCCCTGATCCAGCGACTGCTCGAGGTGGGTCGGCGCCAGGGTTTGATCCGGCCCTCGCGGCGCATCGAGCCAGCCGTCCCTGCTCTGCTGAGGTCCTACACCCCGGCCCCACCTGATCTGCCGACCATCCGACCGCCACGCTACGCCCATCGTGTCCGTCAGGGACGTTCGGATCGACCCGACTTTGTGCCTCGTTTTTTCACCTTCATCGTGATTTAGTATCAACAGATGCCTCGAGGGTCGACCCTACAGGGGCGTTTCACGTTGGGGGGAGTGTTTCGAATTTTGGGTGCGTTCCGCGTGGAATTGGGGGATGTGTTTACCGTTGCGTTGAATGTATTGCTCCTTGCGGCGCAACTCCAAATCAGCAATATCCAGACTGTGGGAGGGGAGATGGGTAGGTTGTGCCAGCCAATGTTAATCTATGCTATTAATGTCTGGCTTATGCCAACCATCTAGAATGAAATGTATAGAAATGTAATAGTTGAGTCCTAAGTACTATCTACCTTCCTATTGTTTTCTACAGGATTATGCTGTAAAATCCCATCAATATGTATTGTATTAAGGTAATTAAACGCATATAAGGGTTTATAGTATGTCAAATTCGGGAATGATATGTTCGGTTTGTAAAGCAGAGAATGTTTTTAATGATGGCGTTTGTCACTTTTGTGGATCAGATTTGTCGCCACAAGATGATATCTATGGAGCGAACAATATTTTTGTCGCTAGCTCTGGTGGGCTGGTTTTGAGGAATCGTTATCGTATCAGGCAGACGATTGGCCAGGGCGGTATGGGCTCGGTCTATAGCGCGGAAGACGAGCAGCTGGGGAAGCGTCTGGTGGCGGTCAAAGAATTGGTGTATCAGCGGCTGTCGCCGCAAGAAAAGCGCGACGCGGCCACGCAATTTCAGCGCGAGGCGCATCTGCTGGCGAGTCTACAACATCCTAACCTGCCGAATATCTATGATTATTTTGAGGAAAATGGGCATTGGTACCTGGTGATGGGGCTGATCGCGGGCGAGACGCTGGAGTCATTTCAGCAGAAAGCTCTCAATGGACGCCTTCCGGTGGGGGAAGTGGTCAGCATCGGCATAGAGCTCTCTAATGTATTGGAATATCTGCATACACATCAGCCGCCGATCATCTTTCGTGATCTCAAGCCCGCCAATATTATGCGCACGGCCAATGGACATCTTTACCTGATTGACTTTGGCATCGCGCGCCACTTCAAGCCTGACCAATCGCGCGATACCGTCAGCTATGGCTCGGCCGGCTTCTCGCCGCCAGAGCAGTATGGCGGTGCCCAGACCAATCCACGATCCGACATCTACAGCCTGGGCGTGACGCTGTATGCCTTGCTTTCCGGCTATGATCCATCGCGCTCCCTCTTCAATTTACCTCCTCTGGCAACATTGGTGCCCGATGCGCCTCCCAGACTGGTACAACTTATCAGCCAGATGATAGAGTTCTCTGAAGAGATGCGTCCCGCCAGCGCCGCGGCCGTCCGCCATGCCCTACAAACCATCAACGCGCCGACCGGGCAGTCGCTGGCGCCACCACCTCCGCTCTCATTGCGTCCATTGGATACTCCACCGCCGCCTCCCCCATTCCACCAAGCGACGCAACCTGCATTTCCCGAGTATCAACAGATGATGACTCCTCCTCCAAATTCGGAATACCGGCCCTACCTCGAGGGGGCAGCGGTAGGATCTGGTGGGCAGCAACAAATAATGCAACCATTCGCGGCGCCAGCTCCATCGAATTCGCCTATGCGTGTTATTTTGAAGGTCCTTGGTGTGCTGGGATGCGTGGTTGGTGGTGGCCTGCTTGGGATGGGCCTTCTTTTTGCTCTTTTCGCGCTTGGCTCGTTTGCTAACTATACATTCTTTGCTAACGAAATCTGGGTGGGGCCTTTGTTCATTATAGTTGGATGGATTGTGTTGCGCATCGGGTTGCTGCCATTTCGTCATCCGCTGAACATTGATGCACCTGTCGGGGGGTGGCGCCGTGTGGGGATCGAAGGCGGCATCTTCCTGGGAGGCGCTATGGTGCTGGCCGGCGTTGTCTGTACCTTCTTCCTGCTGTACAGCTACTACCTCTTGAATCATCGAGCTGATTTATATAGCGCGGGCGTCGGCGGTAGCATTCTGTATGTGACGAGTGGCCTGTACATCTTATTGAATTCCAGGCTGAAGCCGCCGAAGATATCCTTCTCCCAGAACCGTCGCGAAGCGATCGCATATACAGGCAGCCTGTTTGGCGCCAGCTTTGGCATACCCGGCCTGCTCATGATCCTCGCGTTTTCCAGAGGAACGATGGTCCCCGGCGTAATCCTGTTGATCATTGGCGTATTCTTGACTTTTATCACACGCATACGCAAGAATTGATAATAAGAATGTAGCGAGATTCTATAGGGAAAGATCATCTGAGACATACCAGAGTGGCGAAGGAGCTTCCGTGTGCGTGACTCGGAGCAGCATCAATTAGAAAACAACGTCATCTCCTCCACTTTACAGGCGTTGCCGGATCTGGGAGAACTGGTAGGGCGTGAGGATGAGATGGGGGATGGGTTGCGGTTGCTGGCACGGCCAGAAATACGCCTGCTTACCGTGACAGGTGTCGGTGGGGTGGGGAAGACGCGGCTGGCCCAGGAGCTGGCGCGACAGGTTGCTCCTGCGTTCGCCGATGGCGTATTTATGCTGTCGCTGGCCGCGCTCAGCCAGCCCGATCAGTTGCTGCCAGCGCTTCTGCAGGTATTCGGCTTGAGGACGGAACCTGCGTATCCACTACTGGCGACGCTGGTGGCGTTTCTGCGCGACCGCCAGGCGCTGTTGCTGCTGGATACCTTTGAGCAGATCGTCCTGGGCGCTACCCTGCTCGTCGAGCTGCTGGCGCGCTGCCCGCGGATCAAGCTGCTGGTGACCAGCCGGGAGATGTTGCGCGTGCGCGGTGAGCATGTCTTCCAGCTTGATCCGCTGCCGCTCCCCGATCTCACCTCCTCCAGCGATGAAGCCGGACTGGCCGAGAATGCCGCTGTCAGGCTGTTCACGCGACACATGCGAGCGCTTCGATCTTCCGAGTCCTTATCGAGTGAAGATGTACGTGCGAGCGCCGAGATCTGTATCCGCCTGGATGGGTTGCCGCTGGCGATCGAGCTGGCCTCCGCTCGTTGTGTCCTCTTTGCGCCTCGTGAGTTGCTGACGCGGCTTGAGCGTCGCCTGCCCCTGCTTACACACGGTCCGCGCGATCTGCCTGAGCGCCAGCAGACGCTGCGCGATACGCTGGTCTGGAGCTATAATCTGCTTGCGGAGCAGGAACAGCGCCTCTTTACGCGCATGGCAATCTTCGCTGGCGGTTGTACGCTGGCTGCCGCGCAGGCGCTTTATGTAGATGATCCCGGCGCATGCCTGGATGGCATCACGTCACTGCTTGAGAAGAACCTGTTGCGACGCGTTGAGTCACCCGTGACCGGGCCACGCCTGCGCATGCTGGAGACGCTGCGTGAGTTGGGCCTGGAGTGTCTGCGGGCAAGTGGAGAGGAGCACGAGATACGGAACCGCCATGCCAGCTATTATCTGCAGCTAGCGGAACAGGCTGAGCCAATCGGTCCCGATGATGCCACGTGGCTGTCCTGTCTGGACCTGGAGCTGGATAACGTGCGCGGCGCGCTGCAGTGGTGGGATGAATCCGGCGACGCCGTCAACGTGTTACGCATGGGCGCTGCGCTCAGATATTACTGGATCAGCAGCGGGCATGCGGCCGAGGGCTATGGTTGGATCACGCAGACTCTGGACCGTACTCCCGGCTGTACGCCTGTGGTGCGCGCCCAGGCGTTGCTGGCCGCTGGGATGCTGGCGCCCTATCAGGCTCAATATACGCGGTGGTGGCAGCTCTGTCAGGAGAGCAGGCACCTGTTTCAGGAGCTTGGCGATGGGAGGGGGATGGCCGAGGCGCTCAACGAGCTTGGACTGGCGGCCCGCTGGCACGGAGAGCTGGCACGAGCGCATCAGTTTCACGCCGAGAGCCTGAATTTGTGGCGGGCATGCGCTGATCAGCAGGGGATCGCTAGCACGCAGCTGCACCTGGCCAGGGTCCTCTATGCGCAATCCGGCTATCATGCGGCCCGTGAGCTAACACTGCAGAGCCTGCAGCACTTCCGCGTCCTGGGTCAGCGTCAGGGGATCGCCCGATCTTTGATGTTGCTGGCGTTTATCGTGAGCTATTACCAGGAACATCGGCGCGCCCTGATGCTGGCCGAAGAGAGTCTGGACCTGTTTCGAGCGTTGGGTGTGCAGTGGGAGATGGCTGGTCAACTTCAATCCGCGGCGAAACTGGCTCTACGCCAGAATGATAGCGCGCGGGCATTGGCGTATACCGAGGAAAGCCTGGTGGTCGCCAGGCGCGCGGGCAATCGCGAAGCCGTGGCTAGTGGCCTCCACTTGCTAGCCCTCCTGCGCTGGAAGCGGGGCGCGTGGGAAGAAGGGCGACAGCTCCTGACCGAGAGTCTGGTTCTCTATGAGGAACTGGACTGTCAGGAAGGGATCGCCGATGTGCTCCTGACGTATTCCCAATTGGCGTCTGTGCGCAAGGAATATACGGAAGCACGGATGCATCTGGAACGCTGCCTGCGGATCCTCTTGCGCCAGGAGAACAAGCCGGCGCTTATCGCCAGCCTGGTGACGCTGGCGCGGCTGGCCGCGCGTGAGGGGCGGACCGACTGGAGCATTCGCCTGCTTGCGGCCAGCGATGCCCTGCGTGAAGCGATTGGTCGTCAGCCTTTTCCCCTCACGGATGCCTATCGGCGCACCGCGATGCTGGTCGCTTCTATACCGGAGAAAAGGGAATTTACCAGCGCCTGGCGGGCGGGACGCGCCATGACCCCCGCTCAGGCCGTAGCGGCGCGTGAAGAAAGCCCTCTCCTCGATCCATCCCCACGCAGCAATCCCACGCACTTCTTGTCTCCGGTCCATCTGACGGCCCGTGAGCGCGAAGTGTTGCACCTGATCACCCTCGGCCTGACCAATCCGCAGATCGCCCGGCTCCTGCTCATCAGCCCCGTCACGGTCAACGCCCACGTACGCTCTATCTATGACAAACTGGCCGTATCCTCGCGCAGCGCCGCTACCCGCTACGCGCTGCAGCACCATCTCTTCTGATCCTATCCTCTCGTCTATTTATACTATTTGCGCTAACGACATCCATTTTTCAATGGCCGAGAAATACTCCATTCAAACGATGTGTCTGCGCGCAGGTATAGGCTACACTCCTGGAAGAGATGGAAAGCATACATGCAGTGAAGCGAAAGGATGGGTAGATCAATTGGATAGTACATTGCAGCGGACAACAAAGGGGCTGCCTCCCCTGGCCTTTGTCAAAGCGGCCATCGCCAGCGAGGAGCACGAAGATGGCAATCGGGACCATGCCTTGATCGACGTGGAGAGCAGGCTGGCGGTTATCTGCGATGGCTTTGGTGATGTGCCCGGGGCCGCGCGGGCCGCACGCTTGGCTGCCAGGACGGTCAAGATACACTGGCGGCAGATGTTGTCCGCATTGGCGCGGGAATCCAGGCCATCTGGTGAGCAGCAGCCAGCATTCGATCTGGAGGCCAGTCTGCGTCAGCTGCTGGAGGAGGCCAGCACCGCGGTGCTGGCGCTGGATAAGCGCCTGGCGGATCACGCCAGGAAACAGGGGAGTCAACAAGAGCAGGAGAAAGAGGCTGAGAAGAGGAAGCCCGTGTATGCGGCGACGACGATCGCTCTGGCGCTGTTGCTGCCACAGAGCGACGGTTATCTGGTGGGCTACGCGCACGTCGGCGACAGCCGGGTCTATCTGCTGCCCAAAGAGGGTCCGCTGCGGCGCCTGACCGCCGACGATGGCTACTTTGAGTGGAAGATCGGCAAAGATGAGCTGAATGCCGAGGATGCCCTGCGCATCGAGCAGGCCTCCTCAGCCGAGCAGCTATCCGAGCAAGACCGCGTCCATTTCGATAATCGCAACCGCATCTCGCAGTCGCTGGGAGATCAGGAAATCAAGCTCCATGTCGGCCAGACCACTATCCATGGCGGCGAGCGCCTGCTGCTCTCGACCGATGGCATCCACGATAATCTGACCGACGCCGAGATAGAGGAGACCGCGCGTAAGAGCACGCGTACAACGGTAGCCCGCGAACTGCTCAAGCGCGTGGTCGAGCGCTCTAAACTGGGCAAGGAGGAGCACCTGCGCTCTAAAAAAGACGATATGAGCATTATCGCCATCACCTGCTGTATGGGCTGAGGATTAGTTGGCTGGTGTGAGGGTGAGGACCATATAAAAAGGATGGGAAATCACATTTCCCATCCTTTTTATGTGGCGATTTTTTGTATGACCCGAACGGATTATAGGGTACATTGTCACGGCCGAGGAATAATCGGACGCGAGGTCCGAACCTATGAGACGGGTTCGGCTACGCGGGCGGGCGGCGTCTCCGGACGCTCCGCGGGCCTCTCTCCACGCTTGCGCGGCAGCAGGACGGTCTGGTAGCGGGCCAGGAAGTAGGAGCCGATGACGAGGATGGCCGCCAGGGCCTGCGCCACCAGGGTCTCGACCGTCGGGAAGACGGCGAACCACAGTCCCATCCAGCCGGGGATCGGCAGGTTGAGCGGGGTGGTCGAGATCCAGTGGGCCAGCTGCATCTCCTGCGCCTGCTCACCGACCATGACCAGCAGCACAGCGCCCAGCATGACGCCGGTCAGCACCAGCATCTTCTTGTAGGGGAGCCGGTGGTGTACCACGAAGGTCAGCGCGCCCACGATCCCGGTCAGGACCAGTCCGATCAGCACGCCGTAGAGGACGATCAGCGAGCCGACCTGGAGTCGCAGGGTCTGCAGGAACAGCACGACCTCGAAGCCTTCGCGATAGACCGAGGCGAAGCCAAGCAGGATCAGACCAGACATCAGGCGCGATTGTGAGTGGCCCTCTTCGTTTTTCTGGCTCAGCAGCTCTTTCTTGCGCTTATTGTGCATGGAGATCCAGCCGGTCCAGTAGATCTTATGGAAGAACCAGTTCATGATCACCAGCAGCACGATGATAGCCAGCAGGCCCGTCGCCGCCTGGATGTCCAGGGCCGGTAGATTATTGGAGAGCGCGCTTAAAATACCCACCACCGCGAACCACGTCAGCACGACTGCGCCAAAGCCCATCGCCGAACCCATGGCGATCGGCTTCCGATAGCCCTGGTTTTTTCCCATCATACTGGCCGTAATGGCCATCAACACCAGGATACACTCCAGGCCTTCGCGGAACACCAGGATACCGGTGTTCACAATCGCGGCCTCAGGAGTAATGTGGGCGGCGGTTGGATCGGGATTGCCGCTGGCTGTGATACCCTGCCATATCAAAAGCGCCGCGACCGCGATCGCGCCAATAATCAGCACAACTTTTCCCGCGAGGAAGGTGGGGCGTGCTATCGCTGAAGAGATCCTCACGACATCAAATCCTTTCTGGTCATAATCGGGAGCGCGCGTCGTATGCACCCCCATGCAAAAAATCTTGCTCAGCATGAATATTAGGGTGCCCTAATATCCGACTTCGCTACTAAGATATTAGGGCACCCTAATGTTTTTGTCAAGAGGAAGATGAACTCTGTGATCAATTGTAAGCAGGCTTACAGTATAAATTCAAGCTCTGCCACATTGGTGGCGCGCATCTTCTATCCAGCTTGCCGCTGCTCTTCGGGTTGTGGTGCCACGGTAGAGATATGGATCGCCTCCCTGGGCAGATGGGGTTCGAGCAAGAAGGTTCCCAGGCTGGCCAGCAGGGCCAGTACGGTCCCGATCGCCCAGGGTAGGGCTGGATTGAGGCTGAAGGATACCGTAAACATGGTGGGGGCCACAAACAGGGCCAGCGCCCAGGAGAACTGGAAGACTGCCAGGTAGCGGCCGCGTAGCGCCAGGGGACTGGCCTCTGTCGCCAGAGCGTTAGAGGTTGGAGCATGTAAGGCTTCCCCGAATGCCTGCGTACAGGTGGCGATGATGATGTAGGGAATGATGATGGTCTGTGGCATCGGGAGGGCCAGGATGTAGAGCAGACTCCACAGGGCCAGGATCAGTCCCGCCAGGATGAGGATGCGCGTGCGACGCATCGCTCGCAGGTGACGGATGAGAAAGGTCTGTAGAAATGCGATCAGCGCCGTGTTGAGTCCCAGGGCGACCCCGACTACCCAGATCGGGATATGCAGGGCGTCAGTGGCATAGACAGGCAGTCCCAGGCCAATCAGGCAGAAGCAGAGTGCGAAGGCGGCGTTGGTGACGATCAGTCCCAGAAAGGGTCGATCCCTCAGCACCATCCGGTAGCTTCCCTGTTGTGCATTCTTATGCTCTGTGCTGTCCTCGCGCCGCTCGACCGGCACCAGGAAATAGAGCATGAGAGCCGCCACAAAGAAGCTGAGCGCATCAATCGCCACCACGCTATAGTAGCCCGGCGTCCCCAGCGTCCCGATCAGCACGCCGGTCAGCGCATTGCCGATGCCGATGCCCGTTATCTGTGCGGCTCCCAGCAGGCCGAACCAGCGATCCCTTTCGCCGCCTTCTGAGAGCTCGCTCACCAGCGAAAAATAGGCCGACCAGAAGATACGCTGTCCGACATTGACCAGGATTGCCATGATAATGAGCAGCGGCATATCACGCACCAGCAGGTAGCCAAGGAAGCCAACCCCCTGCAGCAGCTGCGCGCCGATCACCAGCCGCCGCGCCCCAAAGCGATCCACCAGCGTCCCGGTCAACGGTATCACCGGAAAGGTGAAGACGGTCGCGATACTCAGCGCCACGCCCACCTCCGTCAGCGGCAGCGCGGCGATCACATGGAAATACAGCAGCGAGAACGGCGCGAACAGCCCCGTCCCCAGTGCATCTATGAGCAGTATAAGTAAAAAGCTTTTTGTCCCTTTCCGCCGGGGAATACCCAATTGTTGAGCCAGCATAGCAGAAATTCTTTCCTTCACAGTAGAACCAGGACCACATTAAACAGAGCATTCAAATATAACACATATAGCAAAATTAATCCTCTTCAGCAGAGACAACTAGTCTGACCCTAATGTGACATCATTTCCAACCAATGCATGTACAAAAATGGTATAAAATCTCCTCTCCGTACGATCATGTTTCCCCGAACCACGACCTTCCTTATCATAGGACGTAGTACTTTTGGTGGGGACGAAAAAGGCTTGCTGCTAGCTGGTGGGCCGGTTTACGGAGCAAAGCTGGCTTGAAGGGCCAGAAAATATCGAGTATATAGATGATTGACAGCCCTGCGGTCGCAAAATGGTCTGTTACACGTCAGTAAGTATCATTCGTAGTGCGTTTGTCTCTTAGCGCATTTTCTGTAGTGTAAGTATCCTGTATATATCTTCTGACCGTTTCTGTGTCTTATGGTTGCATTTTATGCATTTCGCCATGAGATTAGCCAGCGCGTTGTACGCAGGTGCTGGCAGGCACTATCGTATCTTCAGGCAGCGGTAAGCTAGCCATAGCTTACCGCTTTTCTTTCTTCAACTGACGCTTTAGCTTAGAAATTGCTGAGAACGGGTGGTTTTAGCCAAGAATTCGTTAAGAAAACTGAGAAAAAACTGAAACCTCCTTCTCCAATTATACGTAGTATAGTCATGAACGATACGAATGATAAACGGGGGATTGCACATGCAGAATGTTTCACCTGTTCGTTTTCAAGATGACGATGAGAATGATAATTTCGCTGATATTGATCGTCTCTTTTCCAAATTAGAGCACTTTGATCCGCCTGCCGACATGGTCTCGCGTATCATGGGGGCTGTCAATAAGTTGCCGCCGTATCCTCTGATGGAGAAGTTGCTGCGCGAGCAATCCTTCCCGCTTGAAGAGGGCATGATCGTGCGACACGACGATAAAGATCCATCCTAGCCTGCTTAGAGGAGTGATCGAGGTGGGGTGAGAAGGGAAGGGAAGGTATTGATTGACACAAGGTCCGCCTTTTTGGTGAAACAGGGTGTGAGGATGTGTGGAAGAGCTGGAAAACAACCACAAAAAAGCGACAACCGCAACGATTGTCGCTGTGACGCACGTATTTCACAGAGCATGCCTACAGCTTAGAGCCGTGTGCAAGATAGAGGTTTTTTTCTGGCGCGCACCAACTAGGCAATCTGGTCCGAAAGTTTTCCTGTCGAGACCAGCCAGCGAATGAACTCCAGGCGCCGCTTCACGATCTGGGCCTGATTCTTCTCTCTTTCGCTGTAGTCCTTACGGAGCTTGCTTAGTTGAACAACCTCATTTTCAGCAAATCCACCCTTACGCAGAATTTCACGATCTTCGTAGCGGTCCGTCATATGAGCCTCCTTTGGTACTAAGAAGAATTAGTGAGCAGGTGAGATTGGCAGCATGCGTTGAATGCGCTTCAGAAGCGCCTGTAAAGGGTACGGCTTTGGCAAGTGATCCAAAGTCAGGCGCGTCTCTCCACGTTCGCGCATATACAAGCGTGCATGGCTAGCTGAACTCGACGTAATGAGAACGGGGATGGATGCCAGTGAGCGCAATGCTTGCAAGACATCCCAGCCATGAATTTCTCCTGTCAGTTCAAGATCAAGCACTACGAGATCGGGAATCGCGTGATGGAGAGTAGTGATCGCAAGCTCACCACTATGTACGGTGACGACGGTATAACCTTGTGCAGTTAATGTATCAGTTTCCAGCGTGGCGAGTGTTGGATCATCTTCAACCACCAGGATGTTGTATGTGCTTTTGGCCCCGCCCTCCTGTGGCTGGCCGGGCGTTCCACTATCCGAGAAACGTGATGGCCCGGATCGCTCATCAGCAGGCGATCCCTCCATCCCATGTGTCTGGCTGCCCTCCGATGAATCGTTCGCAGCGCTTTGGTCGTGCATACGGGCATCCTGCTTCCGCTAGCTACCATACCTTCAACCAACCGGGCAGAACACTTCCTGCAACGCAGATTGTGTCTTCAGACTGAGATTGTCGCTGCTGCGACACCATAGAGAAAGAATGTCCAGGTGATGTGCTAACTTTCTCTATGTACAGCTTACCTGATGATGAGTGAGAATCACGTGAATATCTGAGCAGTTGTGTGAAATTCGTGTGAAAATTTGTTGTTTTTGCCCGCGCCTACGGGGGCCCATTTCGTACGCAGAGGGGAAATCGGGCGCAAGGCCCGAACCCACGAGGATTCTGCTTAAAATATATATTGACATGCCTTGCCCTTCTTCGTATACTGATTTCTGTCATTTCTCCTGGTCTGGTCGTCCACCGTCGGATGGCTTTCCGCTGCTGCAAGCCGTTGATCAGCTCATGTGTATCTATTGTGTAATCCTCTTTTCCTGTTTTTGCGAGGTGACAGGGTGGTAAGCCCTTTCTGGCTGTGCACGCTACAGTGTCTGCCCTTTCTATTCTGATGTAGAAATGGATTCCTTTCATGAAAGTATTGATCACCGGTGCCCTGGGCTTTATTGGTCGTGCGCTAACCGAGTATCTTGGGCGGCGCGGGCATGAGCTGCGGCTGCTGGATATCGCTGATCCTACGGCGGTCTCGATGTATAACCCAGTGAAGCACGAGCGCGAGACGCGGTCCATCAAGCTGGACTGGCCCTTTGTGCGGGGTGAGATTACTGATCCGGTCGCGGTCGCCGAGGCTGTGCGAGGGGTGGAGGCCGTGGTGCACCTGGGTGGCATCCCTGTGAATATCCCGGATCAGGGGGCCACTATTTTCCGTACTAACGCGCTGGGGACCTTCGTGGTGCTGGATGAGGCGCGCAAGGCGGGGATTGCCCGCTGCATCTGCGCGTCGAGTGTGAACGCGTTTGGCACCTTTTACTGGCGCCTGAGCCGCCACCCTATCCCCTATACGCGTCTGCCACTGGAGGAGGAGTATCCACCGGCCCCGGAAGATCCCTATAGCTTGAGTAAGCTGGTGACCGAAGAGACGTGCGCGGCCTTCCATCGCGGCTACGGAATGACCACGGCGGCCCTGCGCTTTACCTTTGTGTGGCCCGAGGAGATGTATCAGCGCCTGCGGGGCGACCTGAAGATGACGGATCAGTGGCATGATGACCTGTTTAGCTGGCTGCATGTGCATGACGCCGTCGAAGGCATCGAGCAGGCGCTGCTATGTCCCGATCTGCCCGGTTACGGGGCCTATAACATGTGCGCCAGCGACACCTGTTGGCCCGAACCGACCGTCAAGCTGCTGGAGCGCTTCCGTCCCGATCTCCTCTCGGCCCTATCGCGTCCTCTACAGGGACGCGAGTCGTTGCTCTCCATCGAGAAGGCCCGGCTCACCTTTGATTTCTCGCCCCGCTACCGCCTCGGCGACTAATCTCCACTTCCTGATCGGCAATAGGCATCTGTCCTACGCGAATGCCTGTTGCCGCGCCCCCATCTCCATGGGGAAATTCCCTATTGCCGCTCCACCTTTTCTACGCCCCATTATTTTCTGACTGCGCGCCTCGATTGGCTTTCCGGGCTGCTGTATCTGTGTATGCAAATGATGGCAATTTTGCCTATTTACAGTCATCGATCAGCTCTTGTAAGATAGCTGCAGATGTACATATGAAGTGCCACAAGACATTCGGATTGCCTGACGGCTGGAAAGGTTGTGCGATGGATAAACGCGTTCAATTTGATTTTGTGATCGAATTTACCAACGGTGGCGGTGTGCAGGGACAGGGATTCCGCCTGGATATCGAGGGCGATGATATCTCCGATCAGGAATTGGCCGACTCCATCATCAGGGATATGCGCCTGCTGATGGTTGGCCGCGTCTCCATCAGCAACAAACAGATTTTGATGGAGCCGCATAAGCGCACGAGTACGCAGCCGCTGGCGTCCGCTGCTCCACGTTATGTCGATTTGAGCCATACTATCGAGAGCGGTTTGATTACGTATAAGGGATTGCCCGCGCCGCTGATCTGCGACTACCTGAGCCGCGAGGAGTCGCGCAAGCAGTACGCTCCTGGAACTACTTTCCAGATCGGCAAGATTGAGATGGTCACCAATACCGGGACCTACCTGGACTGTCCTTTCCATCGCTATGAGCATGGTAAGGATCTCTCGCAGGTTGGCGTCGAGCGGCTGGCGGACCTGGAAGGCATAGTTGTGCGCGCCGACTACCATGCGCAGATGGCGCTGGATGCCAGTTTCTTTCGCGACAAAGAGCTGCGCGGCCGCGCCGTGCTGGTCCATACCGGTTGGGATGCTCACTGGAACAGCGATGCCTACTTCGAGTATCATCCCCACCTGACCGAGGATGCCGCTCAATACCTGGTCGAGTGCGGCGTACAGCTGGTCGGCATCGATTCCGTTAACATCGACGACACCAGCGGCGGAGCGCGTCCTGTCCACACCACGCTGCTGGGCGCTGAAGTCCTGATCGTCGAGCACCTTTGCAACCTCGACCAGCTGCCCGACGAAGGCTTCCGCTTTAGCGCGCTGCCGCCCAAATTCAAGGGGGCCGGCACCTTCCCTGTGCGCGCCGTGGCTCGCATAGAATAAGCATTAATGCAGCTTTAATGCCGTATAATTGTTCTATATACTATTTACATATTTTGAAATTCAATAATATTTTCAAGTGTGTAAATACATTATTTACTATTTCATTGATATGAGTCCGTTTTTCCTGCGCATTCGTATACCATATAACGATCGCATGTTAAAGGATATGATCGTTGAAGAAATGTTGGAAGTGTTGAAATGGAGGAAATATATGGCATCTGAACATGATAAGAAAAGCGCCGCCGGCCACAAAGGCGGAGAGTCTGTAAGCCACGAGCAGCATCAAAAAGCTGGGCACGCCTCCCACGAGAGCGGCAAGGGGCATGAATTCGATAGCCGCGAGGCCCGCGAAGCTGGCAAGAAGGGCGGCCACGCCTCCCACCATAAATCATCATCGTCGTCGTAGGTGTCGGGCTTGCCCCGACTTTGGAGCGAAGCGACCCCGTCCTTACGATTCGTTTTCCCCGCGACGAATCGCAAGGGGACGGGGTCGCTTCGCTCCAATCGGCCGCAAGGGCCGAACCTACGACGACGATGATGGCGATGAGGGGTAAAGGTGGCGGCGTTTCTGGCGCGGCACGCCTTCCATGTCGGTGTTGTCGCTCCACTGGTTAAGGTTGCCAATCAGGGGCTGCGCGGCGATGTGCTTGACCTGGGGGTCTGTGATCTGCTCCAGTAGGGCTTGGGCGAAGCACTCGGCGTGGATGACCGGGAAGGGGCGCTCATGGAAGTTTGAGGCGCTTGCGGGTTGAGCCGGGCAGAGCTGCAGCGCGTTCTGACGGTGGGCCAGGATCTCGTAGGCGCGGGCCAGAGTCTGCGTGCGTTCCCGCCAGTGGCTGGCCTGTTGGGCACGCCAGAGCAGCGGCTCCAGTTCTTGCGCGCCGTTCAATTTCTTGAAGAGCGTGCCGAACCATTTGGCGTAGGGGGCGTACTGCTGCTCCTGCAGGAAGCAGAGGTTGATGATGTCGCGCACCAGCCGTGAGGCGATGAGAGATGAACCTAGCTCGTCGCCGACGCTGCCGGCGCGCGGCATGAGGTGCTCTTCCTGTCCGATGCGCTGCCAGCCGGCGGCCAGCAGATAGAGCCAGACGTCGTGTGGATACCAGGCGAAGCGTTCGCGCAACGCCGTCAGCTCGCCTATCTCGTCCAGGTAGACCGCTCCTTTGACCAACTCGCCCAGCGCGTGCGAGGGGAAGGTCAGCCAGTCGGCCGCCCGCAATGGCTGATCCAGATCGTAGTCGAGCAGGACGCGCACGAAGCTGCGTACCGTCACCAGCATGACGCGGTGCCGCACCGGACCGCTGAGCGGCCGGCTCAGCGCCTGTATGCTAAATGCCGTGGAGGGGGGAAAGGAGACCGCATAGCCGGCGAACGTCTCGGGCAGCCGCTGACTCAGCAGCTCAGCGATGCCGTCTCCCTGTCCTGCGTCCTCTTCGCGCAGGAAGATAAACTGACGCGGACCCCAGTCGTGGTCGACCGACATCTCGGTATCGCATCCGATTACCTCGCTGCCCGGACCGATCAACGCGGCCGCGTAACGCAATTCAGGAAAGGCGTCTGCGAGCAGGGGGCGTACCACCTGCTGGAAGAAACGGCGGTTCAGCTCAAGGCCCGGCACAAATGGAGGCATGGCGCATCCTTTCGAAAAGACGTTGACGAGATCGCTGCCCAAGAAGTCGGGGCAAGCCCGAGAAGTCGGGGCAAGCTCGAGAAGTCGGGGCAAGCCCGACACCTACGACGGCAATTGTTGGAGGGTCTCTTGCAGCCAGCTCAGCTCGGCTTTCAGAAGGGCCAGGCGGTGACGCATGGCGATGTCGACCCCCTTGCCAAAGCCGTGCGCCGGAGTCGCCTCGTAGACCACGATCTGTTGATGGGTCCGCTGCAGATGCAGCTGGAGCGCCGCCCGCAGCTCCTCGTGGCTGATGTGGTCCAGAAACATCAGTCCCACGTCGAAGGGAGAGGTCATCGGATCGGCCTGCTCCAGAATCTCGCGCAGCAGCTCATTGAACTTCTGCTCGCCTGCCTCGGTTAGCGTATAGACCTTCCTGACCGGTCGATGCCCCTCCTGTTCCGTGCGCTGCTCGACATAGCCCTGTTCGCACAGCCGGTCGAGGAGCGTATAGGCCGTCGAACGCTTCATATTGATGACGCGACTCAAATTTTTCTCGATGAACTCATTAATTTGATATCCATGCTGGCTCTGGGATTTCAGCATCCCCAGCAGGAGCAGGCTTCGTTCGTCCAACTTGCTTTTTCTCCTCGTTTTTTGTATGTATATTATAGTCGAACTTGACTATATTGGTCAAAGGTTGTATATTATCCATAGATCAAATAGTCGTATCCGACTAATCGAAGTTGATTATCAAATGAGGAGAGTTTCCAATGTTTATTGCGGTCAATAAAGTCGCGGTTCCGGCTGAGCGTCAGCAGGCTATGATGCAGGGTTTCCAGCACGCCATGCCCGGCATGAAGCAGTTCAAAGGGTTCCTGGGCATGGAGCTGTGGGTGGCTGACGACAACACCATTCTGGCCATCTCGCGCTGGGAGTCCAAAGAGGCGCTGGAAGAGTACACCAACAACGACCTGTTCAAGCAGCACCATGGTGGTGGTCAGGGTGCCCCCGGCCAGGTTACTTATTACAACGGCACGGTTCTGAGCTAATCTTAATAAGTTCAGCTTTAGAGCATGCATAAAGAAAAATGACGAGAGTACGTGCGGGCGAGCATGCTGGGAGCATGCTCGCCCGCACGTACTTTAGTTTTTGTTCTTTTTACGCAATAAAATGTATCGGGGGGCGAGCTTGTCACCTACGGTCACCTCCAGAGGATACATGATCGTGTGAAGGCAACCAGTTTTTTTATACCACCTGATCTCTCGCCCGAATGCGGTGGGCGAACTCGTCCAGAGCGTGCGCGAGCCGGGTGGGTTCGTTGAACGGAAGGAGATGGGTGTTATCCAGCCAGCTGAGAGAAAGCGCTGGATACTGGTTGGCGAGTTGTTCGCCGCCAGCGTGCCAGCGCGCGTTGTTGCGCTCGGCACGCTCCTCTTTTTCCCCGGCGCTTTTCGTTGCCAGAACCAGTTCGACCGGGCAATCAAGCTGGCTATAGGCCGAAAGAAGTTGTTCGCGGCGTCTATTGAGTTCAATGGTGAGAGTTGCATACGCGTCGGGTGAGAGGCGATAGCCCATGCCAACCAGGTAGAGCAGCAATGGCCCGATGCGCATCGCTGGCGTGTTGAGCCGGCGCCTTGTATCCTCAGGATCAGTCACGAGGTTGACCGGCACTGCCCCGTCAATGAGAAACAGTCCTGCCACTCTTCCTGGATGGCTCGCCGCATACCAGACAGCCAGGTCTGCTCCCAGAGACCAGCCGACCAGGATCGGTCGATCGAGAGCCACTTTGTCCATGATGGTTTCCGCATCCGTCAGGAAGCTATCAAGGGATGTGTCGTGCGAGGTGGTGGTTTTCCCATGGTTACGAAAATCGAAGGTCACGAGCCGATACTGTCCTCCGAGCTCGCGTATCATGCGCTTCCAGGACACCTGTGTTGCCCCACCACCGTTGAAGAACAGTAGCGTCTGCCCCTGACCACTCTCACTGACCGCGAGCTGCACTTCTCCGTTTGGCACTTTGTAGTGTTTTCTCTGTGTTCTCATATGCTGGTCCCCGCCTTTCTCTCATGCAAACAGACACTGGAACAGTGCCTGCAACCCAAAGTCAAACTCGTCATCAGGATTCCATTGCGCGATCTCCGGCAACAAGGCGTGGAGCGTCGGGTAGCGCTCTGCTGGAAATTGCCGCCACACCATCGGGCCATTGGGCCCGGGTTCCAGGCCAGCCACAGACTGAGACCCTATCTCGATCCAGGTGTGCCCAACAATAAACCCGACGAGGCACTGTAACGCATAGATGGCCTGAACTCCTGTGATCTGCGCACGCTGGACCGTTGCCAGCAGACGATCCAGCATCACCAGCGTCTCTGGGGTTCGCAGTGGACTCGTCGCCACCAGAGGGAGCACGCGTGGGTGCGCGCGTAAGATGTCTCGAAACGCATGGGCAAAAGTCCACAATTCCTCGCGTGGCGTGGCATCGGGTTGCTCAGGATATGGCTCCTGGGTGATGAGCAGCTCGATGACCCCATCAAACAAGGCCCGCTTACTCTCAACGTGGTTGTAGAGCGACATCGCCTCCACCCCAAGCATTGCTCCGAGTTTGCGCATGCTAAAGCCCTCCAGCCCCTCCTGGTCGATCAACTGCAGGGCCGCCTCCAGCACCCGTTGACGTGTGAGTGTTCCACCGGGTTTCGTCATTATTTCCCTCCCTGCCCTATACTTACACTGTAAGTTTACAGTGTAAGTATAGGGCAGGGAGGGAATGTGTGTCAAGGAGTTTCTTGCGACTCGTGTGGACGCTGTGGACGTAATGCCGGGGCGCAGAGGGAGGCAAGCAGGCAGAGCATCACGACCAGGGCCAGCGCGAGGCGCAGCCCGAGGTGATCCGCGATGAAGCCGATGATGGTTGGTCCGGCCAGTAGTCCGGCGTAGCCCCAGGTGGTGACCGCTGTCAGGGTATCGCCCGACCGTGCCGCTGAGATCCGCCCGGCCGCGCTCATGACCAGCGGCAGCGGGACCGACAGTCCCACGCCGACCAGCGCCAGGCCAGGAAAGGCTGCTGGCGTCCAGGTGGACAGCAGGGCCAGCGCCAGCCCACCGGCGGCCAGCAGGCAGGCGCTACGGGCCAGCGCGACCGCGCCAATGCGCGTCGTCAGCGCATCGCCCGCCATGCGTCCCATGGCCATGCAGACCAGGAAGGTCGCGAAGCCGGCCGCCGCCAGCCCTGCGTCCGCATGCAGCGTTCCAGTCAGGTAGATGGCGCTCCAATCGAACAGCGCCCCCACGCTGAGCAGGGCGCAAAAAGCTATTGTCCCCATCCCTATCAGTGTAGGAGAGAGGCGTAGCGAGCGCTTCTTCGACGCCCCACGCACCGGAGTCATTGATGGCAGGAAGCGCGCGCCCCCGACGAATCCGACCCCGGTCACGAGTGCGATGGCCAGAAAGTGCGTCCCAGGATCTACCCGCAGGGCCGCCAGCATACTGCTGAGCAGCGCGCCGACCAGGCTTCCCACGCTGAAGCAGGCGTGGAACGAGTTCATGATCGGACGGCCATGCGCGCGCTCGACCTCGACTCCCAGCAGATTCATCCCGACATCCATTGCGCCGCTGCCCGCGCCGAACAGGATCAGTGCCAGCACCAGCAGCGGGAGCGTGGGAGCCCACGCCATCAGGGGAAGCGAGCCGGCCATAAGCAGCGCGGCCAGCGTGGTGATGATCCTGCTGTCAATGTATCGGGTGCCGCGACCGGCGGCGTTCATCGCTATCAGGCTACCCACGGTACAGCCCAGCAGGGCCAGTCCCAGCTGACCGGCGGGCAGTGCCAGTTTCATCTGGATGCCCGGCAGGCGCGCCGACAGGCTGGCCGTCATCACGCCATTCAAGAAAAAGAACGCGACCACCGCCAGCCGGACCGTGAGTAACCGCGGTCTATCTTCTCGTCGCGATAGATATTTCATATATTCATTCCTTCACTTCAGGCTTATACTACAACTGCCAGGGAATTAAGCAGGCATGCTCGCCTGAATCGTGAAGGGGAATGCCGCGAGCGTCTTATGGCCAGCGCGGGATCATCTCACGGGGGCGAGATGCCTGGCGATACACGCACGGCGCGCGGAATAGATGGGGGGAGAGAGGGTGAAAGCCATAGGAAACAATCCGACATCATCATGTCGACTTGGGGAATATGCCAGATTGGTGGCCGCTTTCCTCCCGCATAAGCTCGGCGTGATCGCTTATGCGGGTCGGGCACATGCGTTGATCATGCACTCACAAATAGTCATCGATATTCTTTCTTTTATCTGCATTGCATATTTTTCAATTGATAATGTACCAATAGATGGCTCAGCCGTCAAGAGGCATATCAATACTCCATGATGGGCTCATATAAGCGCAACAATAAAAGAGAAGACCGTAGGTTCGGGGGTAATGGTTGTCGGAATGGGCGTTGTCTTCTATACTTATGGCATATGATTTACGTTTGACGATTTAGGAGGGTAAGGCTAATGGACTGGTATAATGAGCCTCCGCGCTGGTCGGATCGCGGCGATGTGGTGATGATTCAGTCGGGTCCGGGGACGGATTTCTGGCGTGTCACGCATAATGGCGCGGTCAACGATAATGGGCATTTCTATTATCAGCGGCAGAAAGGTGATTTTCAGGCGGATGTGTGCATTAGCGGCGAGTATCGCGCGCTCTACGATCAGGCGGGCCTGATGGTGCGCCTGGATGAATCCAATTGGATTAAGTGCGGCATCGAGTTTGTGGATGGCCTGCAGCATGCCAGTGCGGTGGTGACGCGCGATTATTCCGACTGGTCGGTTGTACGCCTGGAGAATAACCCCTCCTCATTCTGGTTGCGCGTGCTGCGTCATGGGCCCACCATCGAGATCTCCTACGCGCTCGATGGCCGCAACTACCGGCTTCTGCGCCAGGCATATTTTACTCCCATCGAGACGCTGGATGTCGGCCTGATGTGCGCCTCCCCCCAGGGATCGGGTTTCTCCTGTAAATTCGAGCAATTCCGCGTCCAATAGGTTCGGACCTCGCGTCCGATTATACGTATGGGGCGGGCATGGTCGTACGCGGAGAGGAAATCGGACCTCGCGTCCGATTATACGTATGGGGCGGGCATGGTCGTACGTGGAGGGGAAATCGGACGCGAGGTCCGAACTTATGATCATGTCAGGCTCTTTTCGACGTCGGGTGGGGGGACGTAGTAGCCGACGCCGAGTTCGTTGCGCAGGAAGCGGGGTTGCGAGGGGTCGGGCTCCAGTTTGCGGCGCAGGTGGCGCATAAAGGTACGCAGGTAGGTGTTTTCGCCGCTGTAGTCGGGTCCCCAGACGCGCTGCAGCAGTTCGCGGTGCGTCAGGACCTTGCCGGCGTTGCGCGTGAGCTCGCAGAGCAGGTCATATTCGGTGGGGGTGAGGTGGACCTCGTTGCCGCCGGAGCGCACGTGGCGGTGGGCGAAGTCAACGACCAGCCCGTTGTCACCGCCGCAGCGGTAGAGCGGGCGTTGCCCCTCTTTGGCGCCGGAGTTGTTGCGCAGCCGCTCGGTCTCTTCGGCGCGCCTGAGCGCGACGCGTACGCGGGCCAGCAGTTCGTTGATGCTGAACGGTTTGGTCAGATAGTCATCGGCCCCCAGGTCCAGCGCCTTGATCTTGACCGGCTCCTCGTCGTGGGCGGAGAGCACGATCACCGGGGCCGGGCTCCATTCGCGGAAGCGGCGCAGGAAGCTCAGGCCATCCAGCGAGGGCAGGGAGAGGTCCAGCAAGACCAGGTGTGGCTGAAAGATGGCCGCCATATCGATCGCCTGCGCGCCGTCGCGCACGGCCTGGCTGTAATAGCCCCTTGCCTTGAGCTGGGCGAGTAAAAATGTGCGCATCTGGGGATCATCTTCGACGCAAAGGATGCGTATCTTTTTCTCTGTGCTTGACATCTTCTCTCACTCTCCGTTAGCGAGCGCGGTCGTTGGTGGCGTGGTATTGCGCGCGGGCCGGCGCCTCTCCTTAAAGACAGGTAGCGTGAAGGCAAAGGTCGCGCCGCATCCCGGACTGCTGCTCACCTCAAGCTGACTATCGTGTGCTTCAATAATACCACGACTGATATAGAGTCCCAGGCCCGTGGCGGGACTCCAGCGGGTCGCCTTCTGGCGGCGCGCCACCTCTGGCTGGCCCGGTCGGTCGGCCGAGGGGCGGTTGGAGGCCGCGAAGGTGCTAAATCGCGTAAAGAGGGCGCTCTGCTGCTCCTGGCTGATGCCGGGTCCATGATCAACTACGCTGATCTTGACGTATTGCGCTCGCTGCCTGGAACCCTTCTGGATTGGCTCGACCAGTAGCTGCACGGGGTCACCTTCGGGTGCGTAGCGGAAGGCGTTGCTGAGCAGATTGGTGAGCACGCTCACGATCAGCTCATAGTCCCCGTAGACGGCCGGGACCTGCTCGGGCAGCTGGATCTGCAGGCCGCTGCTGGCCGCGTTGATCAGTGCCTCCAGCCTTTCCCGCAGGTCCTCGATCATCTCGGGCAGTAGGATGGGCTCGCGTGCCAGCCGCAGGGCGCCGGCCTCGACGCGCGAGGCATCCAGGAAGTGATTGATCATGCCCACCAGGCGATCGACCTGCTGGTCGGCGGTCTGCAGGTAATCAAGCTGCGCCTCGGGTGTCCAGTGCAGGTCGGGTGCCAGCAGCGCGCTCAGGTGGGCGCGGATATTGGCCAGCGGCGTCTTCAGCTCGTGGGCCATCGTGGTAAAGAAGTCCTCGCGCACGCGCTCTAACAGCTTGACACGACTGATATCCTGCAGCACCAGGATGGCGCTCTCGATGCCACCATCTAGCGCGCGCAGGGGCGCGGCATTGACCAGCAGGTAGAGCGCCTGCCCATCGTTGGTCTGCAGATGCAGTTCGGCCTCGCTGCTCTCTCCCTGCAGCAGCGCGATCGCCAGCGGCTGCTCATCGTAGGGGACCAGCGTGCCGGAGGGACCCAGCAGGGGGAGCGCCCGCAGCAGCCGCTCGCAGTCCTGATTGAGGGTACGTTGCAGGGCTTCGTCGAGGTCTTCGGCCGGCGGCAGCGGCGCTCCCAGCCGCAGCAGCAGTTCAACGGCCTGGCGATTGATGACCGAGATGTGTTTGTTTTCCGCCGCCACCAGGATGACCCCGCTGGGTAGGCGTTCGAGCAGCACCTGCATGCGCGCGCTGGTAATGGCCTGCGCCTCCTGGGCCTCCTGCAGCGCCTGGTTGCGTTGATTAAGCTCGGCGGTGCGCATGACCACCTCGGCCTCGATGCGCTCACGGTCGGCCACCTGCTCGGTGATATCGTGGTAGATTACGATAAAGGCGAAGATATCACCCAGCTCATCGCGGATCGGCGTATATGATATCTGCAGGGTATAGGCGCGACCGTTGGCGCTAGTCAGCTTGACCTCATCGGTCGTCCCGGACAGGGCGCGCTGCTCCAGATCCTTGATGACGTGTTCTGGATGCCAGGGGATCTGCAGCCAGTTCACGCGGTCGCGCCCAAAGGCCTCCTGCAGGCTCTGACCGACTACGTTCTCGCTCCATCCCAGCAGGTCGCGCGCCGCCTGGTTGACGTCGGCGATGCGCCAACGTGGATCAAAGATGATCACTCCATCCGGCATGGCCTGCATGATATTATCTTTCTGGCGCACGGTGCGGCTGGCGGTGCGGGCCAGGCGATCGACGCGGCGGAAGACGCGCGCGTTCTGGATGGCCAGGGCCGCCTGCTGGGCGAACTGTTCGAGCAGTGCCACCTCCTCGGCGGGAAAGCCACGGGCGCGCAGATGGTAGACCTCGATGGTCCCGAAGACGACGCGCTCCGCGTTTTCCACCTGTCCGGGTGTGAGCGGATCGTCGGCGTGCGGCTCGAAGATAGGGACGCATAGCACGGAGCCGGGCCGGTGCGGCTCTCCCTGGTGATTAAGGTAGGGAAAGACGTAGTGGGGCGCCGTGCTGGTATTGGTAATGATGCGTGTGCGATGCTCACGCGCCACCGTTGCCAGCAGGATGTTCTCGTCTATCCGCGCCTGCCAGTGCTGTGAAACCGCGTGCAGACCCAGCTGGGCTACCACGCGCGCCGTCTGGGGTCCATCGCTTTTTTCAAGCTGACTCTCTTCCAGATCAGCCAGGCGTGGCTCGATGGCTGGCACCGAATTGTCGCGCAGGATGATGGCGCAGCGCTTCGAGCCAAAGGTCTCCTGCAGCACGTTCAGGATGCGTTCCAGCACCAGGGGGAGGGAGGCCGGACCCGCCAGGGCCGACGAGATGGCGTGGACCGCCTGGATATGGAGCCGGGCACGTACCGCCTCGGTAATATCCTCCAACATAACCCGTAGGTGCCGGGTTTGCCCCGGCTTGGAGCCGAAGGCGACCCCATTCCCGGGCGCCCCGGCTTGCCCCGGCTTGTCGGTCGCCGTGTAACTCTCGATGGTGATGCGCCAGTAGGTGCGGCCCCGAATCTCCAGGAAGCCCTCAAAGGGTACCTCCGCCAGCTCGACACGTTCCCCGCCGCTCGCCACCTGCCGCAGCAGTGGCAGCAGCGCCGCGTTAATCGTCTCCGGCAAGAGTTCGCTGGCGCTGCGCCCAACGACCTCCTGTTGTCGCAAGAGGGCGACCAGCAACGACCGCAGGTAGGGATTTACGTAACGAATGCGAAAGTCACTGCCGTCCAGCAGGGCGACCCCCACCGATAGGGTATCCAGGGTATATTCGAGTTGTGTTCCATATTCAGGGTCCATTTTCGCCTGTTTCTATTGCTTCTATGACTGGCTATAAATGGTAGAGTGCTCTATATATTATATAAACAATTTATCTTCAAATTGTCCACCGCTTTTGTTATCTAAAGCTATTATACATCGTTTTTAAACGGCTGTCGCCGTATATCGTGTATCGGTGTATTCTCCAAACGTGGCAATGCTCGTAGATTCGGCCCTTGCGGCCGATTTTCCTTCCCCATTCAACCATGCCCCTTAAACACACCAATGTTTTTCGTATTTAACGGACATCTCGTACCTGGAGAGGAAATCGGCCGCAAGGGCCGAACCTACGATGGGGCGTTTTCATGCGTCGAGGGGAAATCGGCCGCAAGGGCCGAACCTACGAGGCATTCCGTGTTTCTTTTCGCTGTATCTCCTGGCAAAAAAATGACATACACCCGTTCGCTCTCTGACCCGAGAACGTCATTGTGGAACTATAAGTAAACTGATCAGTTGAGCTTTTGCGTGCCTTCGATCATCTGATTACTGATCAGCTCAAAAGCGTTGCTCCAGGCATCCTGCATGGCCGGGGTGAATTGGGAACCGAGATATTCGTGAAACGTCTCTAACAGAACGCCCCCAACCAGTGGATAGTGTTCTGGTGCGGCACCATAATGGCTGTGGCGTTTCCCCAGAGTGTTCAAGGTTGGAACCAGGCTGTCGCCTCGCTCTACACCTGCCACGACAACTGCCAGTGTAGCCATAAGCGAACTTTCTTGCCTGCGCATATCGGTCTGCGCGAAGAGGTGCTTTGTTTGAGGATAGTATGAAAAGAGGCGCTCATAAAAGCTATGCGCGAACTCCTCTTTGCGGGGGGCAATCATGTTGAAGCTTTCCTTTAAAAGCGCGATGTTCATTTCAAGTACCTTCCTGTCAAGATGTAAGCTAAGAAAACCATTAACTGTAAGCTCTGTAATTACGCGATAGACAGAATCTTCTGGCTTGTGTAGGAGTAGCGAAATACGCTCCGTGTCGCGCAGGCCATCTGACAACCAGAAGACCTGACGATATATACGCTGCCATGAGGAGGCCCATGGCGATGTATACACAGTTGTGCTGAGAGCATACGTCGTTCGTCGAGGTATAGGTTTGAGCTGAGGCAAACTTCCCCCCTTCCACTTTTGTAAAATGAACAATATTTCATGTTTTAATGCAATCTTTATAAGACGGCACTGCTTTATAAGCATATATAAATATTAACATGTAAATATAGTAAGAGGGTATATTTTTCACCAGATAGTACTGTAAGCATTCAAGCTGATAGCTATTCAGATTTCCAGGAAACATGCCAGGGCAAGCAGAACATGTGCTGCCGCCTCGTATTGTACGACGGTGTGTCTTCCAAAAAAGGAATCTCTGTATGTGTTGGGCGCGTTTTTTGTTGCGGGTCCTCCTTTGGACATCTGGATGGCACGTCGTGTCATGCGGGTTTGTGTCGGAGGATAAATTCTGCTATCATGCGGTGGAAGCATTTAGCGGCATCTGCGCGCTTCAAAACTGTGGAATTGAGGTCTTCGTTATGATGGATTTGCGTGGGAAACGAGTTCTGGTTATGGGACTGGGACTGCAGGGATCGGGGATGGCGTCGGCGCGCTACGCGGCCCAGCAGGGGGCGATCGTGCGCGTGACGGATATGAAGTCGCCGGAGGTGCTGGCTCCAAGCGTACAGGCGCTGTCTGGTCTGCCGATCGAGTTTATCCTGGGTGAGCACCGGGAAGAGGATTTTCGCTGGGCCGAGATCGTCATTCGCAATCCAGGGGTGCCCTGGACGTCTCCCTATATCCGCCTGGCGCAGGAGCATGGCGCGCGCATCGAGATGGAGATCGCGCTCTTCCTGCTGGCCTGTCCGGGTCGCGTGATCGGCATCACGGGAACGCGTGGCAAGACCACCACAGCCAGCCTGATCTACGATATTCTGCGGGCCAGCGGTGCGCCCACCCTGATCGGCGGCAACGTCGCTGGCGTCGAGACGCTGTCCCTGCTGCCACAGATCACTCCCGAGACGCTGGTGGTGCTGGAGCTTTCGAGCTGGCAACTGGAGGGGCTGGCCCCCCACAAGATCAGCCCGCAGGTCGCGGTGATGACCAATGTCTATCCTGACCACCTCAATACCTACAGAGGTATGGAAGACTATGCCGAGGCCAAGGCCAATATATTTCGCCATCAGAAGTCCGGGGACCTGGCTATCTTCAACTATGATAATCCCTGGACGCGCCGCTTCGGTGAGGAGGCGCCGGGCCAGATCTGGTTCACCAGCCTGGAGCGCGGCGGCAGCTTCGCCCGCCATAGCGAGCAGGTCGAGCCATTCCGCTTCCGCGACACTCCCATGGCCGGTCGCCACAACCTGGAGAACATCCTGTTGGCCACCACCACCGCCCGCCTGCTTGGCGTCCCCGACGACGTTATCGCCGAGACCGTCCGGCGTTTCCAGGGCGTGCCGCACCGCCTGGAAGAGGTGCGCGAGCGTAACGGGGTACGCTACATCAACGACAGCGCCAGCACCTCACCGGTGGCGGGCCAGGTGGCCCTGGAGGCTTTTGACGCCCCGCTCGTCCTGGTCGCCGGCGGCAACACCAAGCACCTGCCGCTAGATCAATGGCCCGAGCGCATCGTCCAGCGCTGCCGCGATGTTGTCTTGCTGGCCGGCAGCGGCACCGACGAACTGCTGCCCGCCATCCAACAGGAGGTGCAGAAGCAGGGAGTCGCCGACCCCGTGCGCGGCGTCTTCACCGATTACAGGGAGGCGCTCGCCGCCGCCGTCGAGCTTACCCGACCCGGAGACGTCCTCCTCTTTTCCCCCGGCTTCACCAGCTTCGGCATGTTCCTCAACGAATTCGATCGCGGCGACAAATTCGTCGCCTTCGTCCGCGCCCTCCCATAAAATCGGGCCTATGATATTGAAGAAAAGAAAAAGGGAGACACCGTGTTGGCAGAACACGAAAACGTTCCCGTAGGCGGCATAGGATTGCGGCCGGTGTATCGCTGTTCCTGTTTTGGAACCGCAGCAATCGGGCCTTGTGCATGCCGCACCCGTTCACGTACGATATCGTCCCCAAAAAACGAGAAAAGTGGTCGCATAACCATGCAGAAGCCAACGGGTCGTACGCCAACAGGGCGGCATGCACAAGGAACGATTGCTGCATTTCGTGTATCAGCGTATAGGAAAGGCCGCAATCCTATGCCGCCTACGAGGATATATTTCCGTGTTCTGGCAAACGATTTTTCTCCCTTCTCATTTCGTTAAAGGTTTACATTCCTTTTTTAAGGGGCGTTTACTCCCCATTGTCCCTCGCCGCTCGAAAATGCTCCCCCAATATAAAACGGGGAGGTGCAGGAGGGGCGTCAAGCCCCTCCTGCCGGGGGTGTGGGGCGAGCATGCTGGGAGCATGCTCAAGTCCCCCACCAATTCCTCTCCCCCTTCCCCGCCGCAGGCGGGGATACATCGTGATGGGTAGTCACTTCGATATGGGAAAATTCGTGAATAATTATGCGCGCCATATTTGCGGCCAGCGGCTATCTCACCATCACAAAATTTTATGCATTTGTAAATCTTTCTTTATAGAAGATGCGTACATATAGTATGAAGGGCGTTGCGCGCTCACTTTACCATTTCAGTTGTCGTATGGCAGAGTAGGGCGACAAAATGGTACAATATAAAGCACAGAGATATGCAATAGAACGTTCATTATCGTGAAAATCTATGAAAAAAAACTTCTCAGGTCTTCTTGAGAATGTGAGATTGAATCGAATATTCTATATATTCGAAAGTTACATAGTATGAGTATGTTTTATATGGTGGGTTGCACATAGGGCGCAGGTTTGTTAAACTAACGGTTGTTCGGGGTTGACGCGTTGAATAAAGTTCACCGAACGAACTTTAGACCATTAGAGTTGAGGGCAGCGCGATTTCATGAGAAAACCCCAGAGGAGAGTGTGTTATGACGATGATGATGAGCAGGAAGGCCCTGGAAGAGTATGGGTTGGTCAACCTTGGCACCATCAACTGGAATCTGTCCCCCGCGGTACTGATTGAGCACGCATTGACGCGGCAGGAAGGTTTGTTGGCGGCCAATGGGGCCTTGAGCGCTACGACTGGCGTACATACCGGGCGTTCGCCAAAAGATAAGTTTATTGTCTCAAATGAAGAGTCGACGGCACGTATCTGGTGGGGCGAGAACAACCATCCGATGACGCCGGAGACGTTTGAAATAGTGCGCAGAAGCCTGGCCGACTATTTACAGGGACGCGACGTCTACGTGTTGGATGCGGCGGCCGGAGCGGACCCCGAATATCGCATGCCGATCCAGGTGATTACCGAACTGGCCTGGCATAATCTGTTCGCTCGTCAATTGTTCCTCCGTGCTTCTGAGAACGATCTTACCACCGATCGTCCCGGCTTTACCATCCTGTGTGTCCCCCATTTCCGTACCAATCCCCGCACCCATGGGACGCGCTCGGATGCCGCTATTATCATAGATTTTAAAGAGCGCCTGGTCTTGATCGCCGGAACCGAGTACGCTGGTGAGATGAAGAAGTCCATCTTCACGGTGTTGAACTTTATCCTGCCCGCGCAGGGCGTGCTGCCCATGCACTGCTCAGCCAATGTGGGCGCCGACGGTGATGTGGCGCTATTCTTTGGCCTCTCTGGTACCGGCAAGACCAGTCTGTCGGCCGATACCAGCCGCATGCTGGTGGGTGACGACGAGCATGGCTGGGGCGAGAACGGCGTCTTCAACTTCGAGGGCGGCTGCTACGCCAAGTGCATCAATCTATCGCAGAAGTTTGAACCCCAGATCTGGAATGCGGCCCGCTTTGGCTCCGTGTACGAGAACGTGGTGCTCGATCCGAAGACGCGTGTCCCTGACTACACCGATAGCTCGCTGACCGAGAATACGCGCGTGGCCTACCCGATCGATTTCATTGATAACGTCGTCCCCTCCGGGATGGCTGGCCATCCCAACGCCGTCATCTTCCTCTCGGCGGACTCCTTTGGCGTGCTGCCACCGATCTCGAAGCTGACGACCGAGCAGGCCATGTACTACTTCCTGTCGGGCTACACCAGCAAGCTGGCTGGCACCGAATCTGGCGTCACCACTCCGCAGGCGACGTTTAGCTCATGCTTTGGCGCGGCCTTTCTGCCCCGCCGCCCAGGAGAATACGCCAACCTGCTGCGCGAGCGCATCGAGAAGCACAACGTGCGCTGCTACCTGATCAACACAGGCTGGACCGGTGGACCCTATGGTGTGGGATCGCGCATCAACATCAACTACACGCGCGCCATGGTACGGGCCGCCATCAGCGGTGAGATTGACAAGGCCGAGATGGTCACCGATCCCGTCTTTGGCTTCCAGGTCCCGACCTTCTGTCCCGACGTGCCCAGCTCGGTGCTCTCGCCGCGCGGCACCTGGGATGATCCCGAGGCCTACGACAGGCAGGCGCGCAAGCTGGCCGAGCTGTTCACAAAGAATTTCGAGCAGTTCCAGGTCCCCGGCGACGATATTCGCCAGGCCGGCCCCCGCGTATCATAAACGCGGGTCCGATTTCCGCATAACGCACGGAAACGTCCCATCGTAGGTTCGGCCCTTGCGGCCGATTTCCCCTCGATGCACGACAATGTCCGTTGAACACGAAAATGAAGATATGTAAACATGGCGTGTTTAAGGGACATGGTTGAATGGGGAGGAAAATCGGCCGCAAGGGCCGAACCTACGCATCCATGATTACGCGCAAGATGGCACCTTCGAGATCGTGATCTCCTCTTTACTCCATGTTGGTCTCCTCCATCGGTGACATCCGCGCGCGCCTCTCATCATCATCGCCCGGCACCTACGGGGGCGTTTTCGTGTTTTGGGGTACGTTTCGGTGCCTTTTATTATTTGACTTTGGTATGGCTGGTCTGCTATAACGACAGCTATATACATTTTTGATCAATGTATGGTTATGTAGCAATTCATGCAAATAATGGAAAGTCAGAGAAGAGAGATAATGTCTTTTGATGAGCTTCGCCAGGCTGTACACGCCGTGATGCCGACAGTTATAGATGATCTGGCGCGATTGGTACGGGTGCCATCGGTGGCGGCGCCGGGTTTCGCGCGCGAGTCGGTGCTGGAGGGGGCCCGCGTCACCAGCGATATTTTGCGCGGCGTGGGTGTGCAGGATGTGCGCCTGCTGGAGATGCCCAGCGGCTACCCGGCGGTCTTCGGTGAGATTCCGGCTCCGGCCGGGATGCCGACCGTGCTGCTCTACGCCCATTACGATGTGCAGCCGGCGGGCGAGGTCGATGAGTGGGAGACGCCGCCATTTGAGCTGACGGCGCGCCCGGATGGACGGCTCTACGGACGTGGCGCGGCGGACGATAAGTCCGGCATCGCGGTCCACGTGGCGGCTCTGCGTAGCTTTGCCGGGCGGTTTCCCGTTGGCCTGAAGGTCTTGATCGAGGGCGAGGAGGAGTTCGGCAACAGTCTGGCCTCCTATTTACCCGAGCACAGGGATCTGTTCCGGGCCGACGTGGTGGTGGTGGCCGATGCCGGCAATAACCACGTCGGCGAGCCCCTGCTGACCACGACGCTGCGCGGCTTTGCCTCGCAGGTGGTCGAGGTGCGTGCCCTGCGGGGACCCGTCCACAGCGGCGCCTTTGGTGGTCCCACGCCCGACGCCCTGGTGGCCCTGATCCGCATGCTCGCCACCCTGCACGATGAGCAGGGGAATGTGGCCGTCGAAGGCATGCAGAGCCAGCCCTGGCATGGCAGCGATATCCCGGAAGAGGAGTTCCGTCAGCTGGCCGGTGTCCTGTCGGGCGTGGATCTGATCGGCAGCGGCTCGATTGCCAGCCGCGTCTGCGCCAGCTACTCGATCAACGTCGTGGGACTGGA
This sequence comes from Dictyobacter aurantiacus, assembly GCF_003967515.1. Taxonomy (GTDB): domain Bacteria; phylum Chloroflexota; class Ktedonobacteria; order Ktedonobacterales; family Ktedonobacteraceae; genus Dictyobacter; species Dictyobacter aurantiacus. The sequence continues at coordinate 5,297,111 of NZ_BIFQ01000001.1, forward strand.
CGCGCCGGCCGTACAGGGTGCGCGTAACGCCCTGATCGACGTGGCCCGTGCCCGCGTCAGCGTGCGCGTCCCACCCGGCCGCAGCGGCCAGGAGGCCCTGGAACTGCTGACCGCGCACCTCAAAGCGGTCGCCCCCTGGAATGTGCAGCTCGCCTTCTCGGAGGCCGAGACCGGCGAAGGACACGCCATCGCCACCGACGGACCCGCCTATATCGCCGCCTATAAAGCCCTGCAGTTCGCCTACGGCAAAGATGCCTCCGAGATCGGTAGCGGCGGCTCGATCCCGCTCATCAACGCCTTCGCCAGCGTCTTCCCCGAGGCCGAGATCATCCTCTGGGGAGCTGAGGACGCCTCCGCCAACATCCACGCCCCCAACGAGAGCGTTGATCCCAGCGAAATCGAGCGCGCCGCCCTCGCCGAAGCCAGCTTCCTCTCCGAACTGGCCCGCGAACAGACAGTGGATTAAGCCGCCAGAAGACAAAGCAAAGCAACCAAAAACACGAAACGTCCCCGTAAAAAAGGAACGTCCCTTAAAAAAGAAACGTAAACGTAGGGTCGACCTCGAGGTCGACCGGCCCGCGAGCGTCAGCGATTGCGGGCCACGTACCAGGCCGGTTCGTCTTCTCCTGTCTTACACGCCCACCAAGCGTGGTTCCCGTACGCCAACGTTCCACACATGAACCTTTAAGCGAACGTTCCTTGCCGGGTACCACGCGGGGCGAGAAAATTCCCATGGGAAGCCGAACCGGCCTGGCACGTGGCCCGCAATCGCTGACGCTCGCGGGCCGGTCGACCTCGAGGGTCGACCCTACATGGGCGTTTCTCGTTGGTGGGGCGTTTCGGTTTTATGGGGGCGTTTCTCGTTGGTGGGGAACGTTGATGATGGGACCACGGGTTCGCCGGCGACATCTGCGTTCCCGTGCTCAGGGCCTTCTTTCTCGCGTAAACTTCAAGGAGAAATTGAATGGGTACAGACCGTCGAGGCGAAAAGCGCCAGCGTGAAGATGTATCGCGACTTTGTGCACGACGAATGGACGTCGTTTCTTGAAGAGATGTACGAGTATGGCAGCAAAAGATGGTCCTATCTCGTCCCTGGTGAGCAAGAGGACCGCTCGCGGCTACGCCATCTTTGTGCTCGCACCCTCGCGTTTGAGAACCACTACCTGGAACGCTATAGGGTCTATCTCACGCAGCAGCTGCGATCACATGACCCTGACGCGGCGCTCGCTGCCACGCGGCAGCTGCAAATCATCATCTACCCAGATCAGGAAACGGCAACCACCCCATAAAACGGAAACAATCCTGTGGAAACGTTGCTTTTGGCGCTTCAATCGGTGGCGTTTTCGATGAGGAGCTTGACGAAGGTGCCGAGGACGAAGAGCACGACGCCGAGCAACAGAACCACGGCGTAGGTGGGTGCCTCGACCGTCGTCTTTCCATTGTCCAGCGAGAGGGTGAAGCGGTAGCGCTGCTGCTGCTTCACAAAGCGTTTGACTTTCTTGAGTGCGCGATCTGGCTGCATCAAAATAGCTCCTTTATCACGTATAAATCCATACGCGTGCAGTATACCATAATCTATGTGAAAAAGGCATTAAAAGAATCATTGTCCTGCATTCTTTGTCGTTTCTTATAGTTTTTATGTTGGTTGCTCTGGCTGTTGCGGCTCTTGATCGGGTTGCGCTATCTCCTCGGGCCAGTCTTCGAGGCCGAGCTGGCGCGCCTCTTTATAGGCTGCTTCTGCTTCCTGTGTGCGGCCAAGGTGGGACAGGACGTCCCCCAGGCCAGCATAGGCGTTGGCGTACGTGCTGTCCAGGGCCAGCGCCTGTTGGTAGGCGGCGACCGCCTCGCCCCAGCGCTCCATGGCCGCCAGCACGTTGCCTATGCTGACATTTGTGCCGGGTAGCTGCGCGAGCTGCTGCGCCTTCTGGAATGCCTGCAGAGCCTCTTCAAAGCGCTTCATGGCCGCCATGGCATGCCCACGGCCTCGCCAGGCGGTTGCGTCGTTTCCGTCTATATAATAGATGGCGTGTCTATAGGCTTCTAACGCCTTCTCAAAGTACTCATACTCCTGCGTTGATAGGCCGCTGGCCTCGATGGCGCGCCTGCGCTCTGCTTCTTGTTTTTGTCTGTATTCTTCCTGCTCGCGTCTGTATTCTTCCGCCCACTCAGGATCATCCAGATGTCGACGATCAGGACTACGCCTCGATAGCTTGAAGCGTTGTCCTGGTTGTCGCCTGAGTGGTAGGCTGTCGTAATCGGATGATGATGTACCTGAAGACATTGCTTTTTTGCGGTTGTTGACGATGCGCTCGATACCCAGGGCGATGTCGACGAAGGCGCTGTCGCGGTTGCGCCAGGTGACGACCGGTTTCTGGTTACTGGGCAGCGGTTTGAGGTGGGCGAAGGGCGCGCCGGTGAAGACCACGGGTCGCAGGAGGACCGGGATGACGTGGGCTTTACCGTCCTGATGGCGCTTGATCGCCTGCATCATTTCTTGGCTGTAGCAATAGTCGGAGGCCAAAAAGTTGGCGCTGATCAACAACAGGATGATATGGGCTGTGTTGAGATGGATATTCATCTGCTGGATGGTATCCTCGCCTGCTTTGATCTCTCTGGCGTTCCAGGTGGTGATCAGGCCGCGATACTTCAGGTTGCTGAGGTGGTTTTCCAGTTGATCGCGCAGGCTCTGGTCGCGCTGGGCGTAGGAGAAGAACACTCGCGTCTTCTCTGAGGATATACCGCCTTCCTCCTCACTGGCCGCCCTGAACGCCGTGTTAAATTCCTGGATGCTGCTGAAGCGTTGCGCGGGCTGTTTGGCCAGGGCGGTCATCATGACCCAATCCAGCACACGCGAGACTGTTGGCATCTTTGTTCGCAATGATGGAGGATCATCATGGATGTGTTGCTGGATGACTTCGCGCGGACTGCCTTCAAACAAGGGGTCGCCATAGATCCATTCGTAGATCATGGCGGCCAGGGCGTACTGGTCGGAGGCAGGTGTGGACTCATTTTGGAGGCGTTCCGGGGCCGTGTATAGAGCCGTTTTAAGCTGATCGAGCTTCTCTGTTCCCCCGGTGATGGCCGTCAGGCTAAAATCAGCGAGCAAAATGATAGAACCCGTTCGCATGATATTGCCCGGCTTCAGATTGCCGTGTATATATCCGTTCTGGTGTGCATATTGGAGGGCCGTAGTAATCTGGTCGACGTAGTCTACAAGCACGTCCATATGGATCGTGACACCCTGGGGATACCTGGTGCGTAGCGAACCGTCGGGCATATATCGCTGGATGATGAACGGCCTGCCATCCTGTTGCATTCCGAAATCCAGCACCGGGACGATGTGGGGATGCGCCAGCCTGGCTATGCGTGCCGCTTCCTGCAGAAAGACCTGGCTTTCATCTTCCGCCAATGGCCTCTGCCCGATCTTGATGATCGTCTGGCGCTGCGTCCGTATATGCTCAGCCAGGTAAACGTCTGCCCAAGCTCCCTGTGAGTAGTGATGTGTCAGGCGATACTGCTTTAATTGCTGCCCTACCAGGTCTGTCATTACGAGCTCCTGAACAAAAACTGTGCCGGTGCCAATGCCTACCCCAACCAATCTTCGGCCGTGACCACCTGGGACAGCTCACGCACCAACGGAAAGATAAGGCATGGGCACTGGAGTGCGAAAACTCATACAAGCCGCAAGCGATGATTATAAGAGTCAGACACTCCCTCAAAATTTGCTTACCTATAAATGTCTAAATGTCGATATTTACATGAGGAGTAGTATAGTGTATAGATTATGATAATGCAATTAGGGTAAGAGTAGAACTAGTAGGGACGATACTCTTCAGAGACTTGATCGTCAGAAATGTCCTCTACTGGTTCAATCGCTGGTACTGCGTGCACGCAAGTTATGTGATTGATAGTTGATAGGGGTAAGCTGAATGAGTGAGGTTGCTATGTTGAGGAAGCGGATCGAGATGGAATGCGAGGCGATGAGCCGGGCTATGAGCGGTTTTAGGGTTACCGCACCCCACGAAGTAATCAACCACGGGTATAATGCGTTAGGAGACCTGCGTGAGCAGCTTGCCGCCATCGTTGGAGAGCACGAAGCCACCAGGATCGCTGTCGACATGTACATCCAGGTTTTGGGATAATCCGTCCGCCACTGCTTTGCGAAGCCTTCTAAGGCCGGATTTTAAGGAGAAGAGTTCAATGCATAATCGAAACGCAGACGGCCGCATCGCCGTGTATCCAGGCAGCTTTGATCCCATCACCAATGGGCATCTGGACATCGTCAGGAGGGCCGCGCGCCTGTTTGATACGTTGATCATCGCTGTCTATGCCAATCCGAACAAGACGTTGCTCTTCTCGCTGGAGGAGCGCCTCGCCCTCTGTCGCGCCGTGGTCGAAAGCTCGGATCTGCCAGATGTGCGTGTGGAGAGCTTCAGCGGTTTGACGGTCGATTATGTGGCCGGACGCGGTGGACAGGCGATTATCCGAGGATTGCGCTCGCCCAACGACTTTGAGGGCGAATTCAGGATGGGATTGATGAATCATCGCCTGGCACCTGCCATTGAGACGCTCTGCCTCTTTACCAGCCAGGAGCACCTGTTTATCAGCTCATCCCGCCTCAAAGAAGTCGCCAGCCTGGGAGGGCATGTCGACGGCATGCTCCCTCCCATCGTCGTTGACGCCCTGCGGCAAAAATATTCTTGACGGTATCTACGGTTGAACATGCAAAAGGTTGAGCAGGCGAGCGCGGTCGGCGTTATTTTTAATCACAAAGACCTTCGGGTCTAGCTTTTTGTGGTCTGCGGCAACTGGACGCGCTTAAAATATTCTTCCGCCTCGCTATGGATTGTGCCCCGCGTCTCGTTGATGAGCTGTTCAGTTGCCTGTCGGGCTATCTCCATGCCCTTCTGCGCGTCGGGTTCGTGCCTGGCCTCCGCTATTTTCAGCTCCCAGAGCCAGAGGAGGTGTTCAAGCGTCATCTGGGCATGCATGTAGCCTTTCCAGCTATCTTCCCAGCGAAAGAAGGCGCTCAGACCGGTCAGGCCGGCGATCAGCAGGGCGATGATGGGGAGCACCGTGGTGCGCCAGGGTCCGTCAAGCGTGGCGAGAAACGGGATGCTCACGCTGAGGATGATGATCAGCGCACTGGAGAAGCGAAAATAATATTTGGCCTGTGGCGTGTGCTGCTTATACCATTGCAATTGCCGTACCGCGTACGTTTCCTTTATATGTGTCAGCTCCTGCAGTAAAGAGATAAAACGAGTGTCGCCCTGTTGATATGGAGTTGTTTTTTGCTCTTTCTCCATCCTCTTTCCTCCTTGAAACGATAGAACCGCAGCCCTGAGAGCATTATATGCCATCTGACCAGCCACGCGGGAGTGGTCAGGAAACTTTTTGTTGTGCCGGCCCGTGAAGAAAGCAAATAGTGAACCATTCGTGCCTTTAAAATGTATGAGCTGTATAGAGAAAGTGTGATAATGATGTCGGACTTGAATGATAGAATAGAAGAAGAGATTCGCAGGGGTAAATATGTTGAGGAGGCGCTGAGGCGCAATACTGATATCAGTAGCCCGGTTCATGAGATGGAGCCGCCTGCGCCCCTGGTGGAGAACGATACGCCAGAGAACGCCGAGGCCGGGCGCCCGGTCCAGCGCATTCAGCCGCGGGGCGGTGCGCCACGGGGCGAGCAGGAGCAGCAGCCGGGGTCGGCCGTGACCGATACGGCGCAGGATGATATGCAGGCGGCACAGCGCCAGGATAAGCGGCGCGGTGAGCGGCAGGGTGATGATATCAAGCTGGGCGATGTCTCCAAACGCGAAGGCGAGCCCGTCTATCAGCGCGAGCAGGGATCGAATATGGGCGGCGTGAATACCAGCGATAGCACGCCCGAAACCGGCCGCACCAGTCCAACCCATGCTGGATCCGCCAACTCACGCGAGCGCGGCTCCGAGAATATCGCCGATATGAGCGAAACGGGTGGCGATCCCCCTGCCGGCGGCAGCGACCGAGCGTAAAATCTTATCTTAAAAGCGGGCGCGGCCCGCACCTACGATAGCGTTCTGTGAGTGGCGAAGTAGGATCGCCACCCACATCGCTTGGAATCCACAACAATGAGGCGCAAGCCAGCATCATCATGATCATATTATTGCGTGTGGCTGTGTGATGCAATCATCGGTTGATCGAGATCTTGATCGAGCAACTGCATCTGGAGCCGGGTGATCGCCTGGATTAGCCATGTGTGTTCAGCTTCCAGCAGGGCGCGCAGGTGCCCATCAATCATCCATTGTTTGATATCCTGTACTGGCTCATCCTCTGCGGGTTGCCGCATCTGTTCCAGCGAGCGTACCACCAGCCGCAGGCGTTCCTCAAGCACTGTCAGCGCCTCTGGCAGCGAAAGGGTATGCAAAAAGAACAGGCTCAAATCCATCTCGGTCAACTCGCGCCCATAGGCACGCAGGGCCTCGCGAAAAAGCGTAAAGAAGCGTTGCTGCTCGCTACGCGTGACCGCGGGCAGGCATAGACAGATAATCTGCCACATCAAAAAACCTCCTTTTTTCTGCTACACACTTACTGTCTATCAGGCGATGTGCTTGCAGCTGTGCCATTGATTAGTAGCTATAGTCTAGCCGTTCGACATGACAGCAATATGAACTCTATGCCATCGCAAGGACGCTTTATGACAGATTCATGACAAAACTGAAGGTGAGAATTCATGTCCCGGTCATCTTGCGAATTTATACTTTAGACATCACCTGTGGTGGAACGTGGGTCGCTGCGCGACAAGCCGGGGCGAGCCCGGCACCTACGGGAGGGATGTGTGTGGGATGGATACGATAATGGCGATGTTTAAAAGATAGAAGGAGATATGTTTATGATGCATTGGGGATATGGCTTCTGGCCTATGATACCGGTGTTCTGGATTGGCTTTGTGGCGCTGATCTGCTGGGGCGCTTCGCGGATGTTTGGATGGAGAAACAGGCGCGGACCCTTTGGGATGGGGACGGAGCCAGATGCGATGGAGATTCTACGCCGACGCTACGCGGGTGGCGAGATTGATGGCCCTACTTTCGATCAGATGCGCGAGCGGCTGGAGGGATCGGCTCGTCCCCGCTTTTAATGCGGGGCGAGTAAGTCGGGCTCGCCCCGACTTCTACGCAGACCGACCAGACGTTCTAGGTGAAAAGTGTATATATGCTTATATCGGATAATATAAATAGAGAGTATGGGACAGACCTGGATTGGAAGCGGACCGCCGTTACGAATTGGAGTTTGACTGAACATTCTCTCTGTGATGTCTGTAGTGCGCGCGGCGTGGAGGAGATCAGGCAGGCACTCGACGTGGCGCGCGCTCGGGGTCTTTCGATCATCGCGCATGGCGCGGGACATAGCTATACGGACGCGGCTCTGAACGGAGGCGGTCTGCTTATCGATCTCACGACTATGCGTCGCATTCTGGCCTGGGACCCTGAGCGGGGAATCATGCGCGTCGAGCCGGGTGTGACAGTAGGTGAGGTGGCGCGTGTCGCTCTGCGGGACCGCTGGTGGCTGGCGGTTACCCCTTCCACTGCCGTGGCCACCGTCGGCGGTTGCGTCGCTATGAATGTGAACGGCAAAAATTCCTGGACGCATGGCTCCTTTGGTGAACATGTGCTGTCCCTGACAGTGCTGCTGGCCGGGGGACAACTGCTCACCGTTTCTCCCACGCAAAACAGTGAGCTTTTTCGGGCTGTGGTAGGTAGCGCTGGCCTGCTGGGCTTTATTACCTCGATCACGCTGCAACTGAAGCGCGTTCCCTCCGACCGGGTCGAGGTCACCGTGCGGCCCGGCCGCTCATTGCGTGAACTTTTCCAGTTATTTGAGGACGAGCAGGCGGCCGACTACCTGGAAGCCTGGGTGGATGGCTTCGCCGCCGGAGGCCAGCTGGGTCGCGGGATCGTCACGGCCAGCCGCTACAGCCAGAGAGTCGTTGCTACTGCGGCTTTCCCGACATTTCATCTCTCCGAACGATCCATGCATAGCTTAACCCATTGGGCCGGCACCCTCGGCAGACCCTTTGTTGAGGGTGGTGTACGCGGCGCGAATAGTGTAATTTACCGGGGGAGCCGCTGGCCTGGTAGAAACAGGCCGCGTCAAATATCGCTGATGCGTTCCACTTATTATGCGCCCGCTCTGTTTACGGGTTATCGCGCGCTCCTGCCCGGTGGGAGCGAGACCTTTCAGGCCTTTGTCCCGGCCGCTGAGGCCGAAGCCCTCTTCGCCGAAATTCTTCGTCGGTCACAGGAGCACAAGTACGATCCCCTCTGGTGCATCATCAAGCGGCACCGCCGGGACCCTTTCCTGCTCGGCTACCAGGTAGATGGTTTCTCGCTGGAAGTCAATTACCGGTTGCCCGTACGGGTACATGGGTTGCGCCAGCTGTTACGGGAATTGATGGAGCAGGTGATCGCGGCCGGTGGTCGCTTCTACCTGGCCAAAGATGCGCTGCTTACCCCTGTCCTCTATCGGCGTAGCGTCGGTGAGGCCGCCGTCGCGGCATTTCTCGATCTTAAGCAGCGCTACGATCCAGAAAGGCTGCTGCAGTCGAACCTCTATCGGCGCGTCTTCCAGCCATCTCCACAACAACCAGGAGAGCACGATGCGAAACGATGAAGCTTTTTGTATACTTTGAGCAGGTCGACACATATACTGAATCGATCTGAGCAAAAGGAAGGTTACGCATGGAAGAGAGAACGCGTCAGATGTCGCGTCTGCGCTCGGGTGCCGCTGAGGTGGGCAGGCACGTGACGGAGCTGCGCTGGCGGCCGCAGCAGCAGCCCCTGACGGATGCCTGGCGGTACCTGCCCATCGTTCCCCGTGGCTCAACGCTATTGGGCATCAGCTATCGCACGCCCCAGGTGGAGACGCTGGGGCTGGATGCGCGTGCCACCCTGCAAGAGCTGCTCGCCTATCCCTTTCAGCTCATTCGCCTGGGAGCTTATTGGAATCGCATCGAGCAGGCGCCGCGCGCCTTCTCATTCGATGAGCTCGACTGGCAGGTGGATGCAGCCGAGCAAGCTGGCAAGCAGATCATTCTGTGCGTGGGCCCGCTCAAAACCTTTAGCTATCCCGAATTCTTTGTGCCGCAGCATCAGCTGCGTCATCCCCTGCCCGAACATACCTTGATCAGGCCGGAAGCCTATGACGCGCTGCTGGAGGCGGCGATCGACTTTATGGCGCGCGTCGTCGAGCGCTACAAACAGCGCCATGCTATCGTGGCCTGGCAGCTTGAGCACGAGGCCGTTGACCCGTTGGGTGTCGAGCACAGCTGGCGCCTGTCCGTGGATTTTGTGGCGCGCGAGTTTGAGGCCTTGAGAGAGGCCGACCCGAGCAGGCCAATTATGATGAACGGCTTCCTGCCGACCTCTCTGCTGGTAGGACTCTCCCAGTGGTGGCGCACGCGGGACCAGGGTGATTCGCTGGCGGTGGCGCGGCGGCTGGCCGACATTGTCGGCATCGACTACTATCCACGCCACGCCCTGCTATCGCTTGGGTCCAGAGCCCTGTACCTGGATGGTAGCCAGAGCCTCTGGTCGCGGCGCAGGCGTCAGCGCCTGTTCGCCTCGCTGCGCGTCCGGCGGCAGCGGCCGATGATCGCCGAGGGGCAGGCCGAACCATGGGAGAGCGTGACGACCGCGCCCAACCCCTCCGAACAGGGCATGTATAGCTGTCCTCCCGAGCAAGTCATCATCAACTACAACACCTGCCTGGGCTGGTCGCGGCCAGAGCTCCCCCTCTACGCCTACCTGTTCTGGGGCGCGGAGTACTGGATGCTGCGCCAGAGGAGCGCGGACGCCAGCTATCTCCAATCCTTCGCGCGCATCCTCGATCAGTCCTGACTGGTCTAGTTGTTGAAAGCCCTCGTATTAAGATCATAGTATCGCTGCTTAGGGGATTGTCATGTTGAGCTGGCTCAGTTGCTCGGGATCGGAGATCACATTGATCTCGCTGATCCTGTCATGTTTGAAGGTGAGGTTGATCGCGAGCTGCAGGTGACCGTGGGGCGCTACCACGATCGCCACGGCCCCGTTGATGAGCGCCGCCTGCGCCTCCCGGGCACGTCCCGAGAACTGCTCGGCCACGGCGGCGGCTCCACGCACCAGCATGGAGGCGCCCGCGTAGCTGGAGCGGAACACGACCTCGGGATCGAGCATCGAGAGGAGCGCTTCAAAGTCGCCCGAGCGCGAGGCCGCCAGGAAGGCCTCGACGGCTTCACGCTGGCGCATGCGCGTGACGTCGGGGATCGTCTCGGTCCCCTGCACCCGGCGGCGCGCGCGACTGGCCAGCTGCCGCGTCGCCGCCGGCGTACGCTCCACGAGCGGCGCGATCTCCTCAAAGGGCATGCCAAAGATATCGTGCAGTACGAAGGCCAGACGCTCGGCGGGATTGAGGGTTGCCAGCACCACCAGCAGCGCTTGCCCGACCGCATCGGCCAGCAGCGCCTCACCCTCGGGATCGATCTCCTCATCAGTGCTGCCGCTCGGATCTGAGACCCGCGCGTCCAGAGACTCCTCGCGCCGCGACTCGCGTGAGCGCAGCATATCGAGGCAGATGCGCGCCACCACCCGCGTCAGCCAGCCTCCCAGGTTCACGACCTCGCTCGTATCCGAGCGGCTGAAGTGCAGCCACGCCTCCTGCACGGCGTCGTCCGCCTCGCTCAAGGAGCCAAGCATGCGATAGGCCACCGCCCTCAGGTGGCTGCGGTACGATTCAAAATGCTGCGCCTGCCATTCGTGTCTATCCATCGCTCACATTCTCTCTTTCTGTTCCTTCCATATACAACTCTGACGGATTAAATTCAGGCGATGTGACACGTAATCACCCCGGATTGGACCATTTTTCTTGTCACCTTGCCTGCTACCTGGCACAAATTGCAGCTATCCAACTCTCACTCACAGCGAGGCTTGACATTTAATATATCTGTATGCTATATATCACTTAGATATATATCAAGGAGATATAGAATGCCAAAGGAAAACAAGAGCAGGTATGCCTTGATGGGGCTTCTGAGCGTCTGCCCCGGTTCAGGCTACGATATCAAGAAGTTTATGGAGGGGAGCACCAGCAACTTCTGGAATGAGAGCTACGGTCAGATCTATCCGATGCTCAAGAGGCTGGTGGATGAGGGGCTGGCTGTCAGCCGGGCCGAGAAGCAGGAGGGCAGGCCTGATCGCTATGTCTATACCCTGACCGAGCCTGGCCAGCAAGAGCTGCAGCGCTGGCTGCTGGAGCCGGTTGAGGAGGCGCCGGAGCGTAATGAGCTGCTGCTAAAGCTGTTCTTTGGTCAGCATGTTGGCATCCCTGACAATATCGAGCATGTGCGGCGCTTTCGGCAGCTGAATGTCGAGCTATTGGAGAAATATCGAGCCATTGAAGCTCATCTCAAAGATATCTGTAAGGACCAGCAGGAATCGGCATACGCGTTGATCACGGTGCGTTACGGCATCCATCGCTGCCTGGCCCTGCTGAACTGGTGCGACGAAACATTGCAGACTTTGCAAACACTCGTGGAGATTGATGCGGCGCGCGATTAGTGCCGCCCAGAGAGGATTTGACGATGGCGACTGTTATCCCAGGACGTTTTACGGCTCAGGCTGATCAGCCATTCGTGGTGTTCCTGATCGGCATGCGTATCAATAAATTTCTGGCGTTTGGCAAATGGGTTCCGACCGTGTTAGCTATGGGGCCGATGATGAGCAGCCTCTATGCGCATCCTGAGAGCGGCTTTTTAGGGGCTCAGAACTACTTCAACCTGCGTGGGGCGATGCTGATCCAGTACTGGCGCTCCTTCGAGGACCTGGAGCGCTTCGCGCGCTCCAGGGAGGAGCCGCACCTGCGCGCCTGGCAGCGCTTCAATAAAGCGATCGGCATTGATGGCAGCGTCGGCATCTGGCACGAGACCTACATGGTCGAGGCCGGAAAATATGAGGCCGTCTACGGCAACATGCCCGTCTTCGGTCTGGCCGCCGCCACCCAGCACGTCCCCGCCGTCGGACGCCGCGAGACGGCGCGCCGCCGTCTGGGGGGCGCAAACGAGCCCGCCGTCGTCACCCCTGCCCAACTCTCGAACGACATGCCGTAGGTGTCGGGCTCGCCCCAGCTTTGCCGCCCCCTGCCCCCACGACACCGCTTCTCGTGGCTTCCCAGGCCGACCCATGTGAGTCGGTTGGGAGGCCAGAAGCGGTTATGGTGCAATCCCAAGCAGCTCGCGACAATCCCACTCGCGAAACGCCGTGACCAGGCACTGCATTTTGGGCCACCAGTAGGAGCGTTGGGAGCCGTCCGAGCCGTCCTGCACAGGCATGAGCAACCAGAAGACCAGGCCGTGCCGGTAGTCGAGCAGCAGGTCGTCCCAGCTATAGTGATTGACGCCATGGGAGTGCAGACCCGCGAGATAGCGGCGCAGGATGCGCTGTTCGCGCTGGTCCTGCTGGCGCTGCTCTGAGGTCCAGAACGCCGCGCACAGGTTGGCGAGATCATACGCCCCAAGGTCAAAGCTCGGCGACTGCCAGTCCAGCAGATAGGTGGGCCCGCTGGCGTCGTTCTTGGGAGTAAGGTAGTTGGCGAAGTAGGCATCGCCATGCACGAGCGTGATCTGCGTGCCAGCGCGGAAGCGGGGCTCCAGATAACGCTCCCAGTGCGCGGGAAGCGCCTGCAGAACGCTTTCGTACAGCTCGCGGACATCGCCGGGAATCCAGTCTGGATTGTTGGCCAGCAGGTTACGCCAGGAACGCTGGCGCCGCTGATGATATTGCTCAAAGCGTTCCCGGTTACGCGACCAGTAGCCGACCTCGAACGTGTTGGTCGCCAGCAACGGATGCTCCCACCAGTAGGCGTGCAGCCGCGCCAGCGTATCAACCACCTGTTCGATCGCCTGCTGTGAGGGGACGCCCTCCACGATGCCGATCTGCTGATCGCGCGTCACGGGGGGCGCATGCGTCTCCGATAGATCCTCGAACAGCAGATACGAGTCGCCGCTGTCCTTATCTCTGGCCGCCGCGTAGCAGGGGATGGTCACATTCGGATGATCTGGGAGTTGCGCCACACAGTTATAAAAGGTGACCTCGTCGAAGCCATCCTGGTGCGCGTTGCGCTTGATAACGACGTGGCCTGGCGCGGTGGGTGGCGCCTCGCTGGAATAGCGCAGGACGAGGCGATGGGTCTGTGAATTAAAGGCCCCCGTATCCCGCTGCTCGAATGAGATCACCTCGCCCTGTGGGAGGACGCCGGACTGGCGCAGGACGTCCGTCAGCCACCGAGCGCTGATCTGTTCGCCGGGATCGATATAGCTGCCAGTCATGCTGATATCCTTTCTTCACGCTCTGAAAAGTGAGCATGCGCGTGTTGTGGCAACCTTGAGGTCGCCACAACACGCGCATGCTCACTTTTCAGAGGGCTCCATTCCCTTATTGCTGGGGATATGGATGCGACGGCTGACCATAAGGTGCCTGCGGCTGCGCATAGCCTCCGTTATTTGGCTGGCCATAGGGGTTCTGCCCGTAGGGAGCCTGGCCATAATTCGCGCCCGACTGAGCCTGCGGCTGGCCATAGTTCATGCCAGATGGGGCCGATGGCTGGCCATAGGGGTTCTGCCCGTAGGGAGCCTGGCCATAATTCGCGCCTGACTGAGCCTGCGGCTGACCATAAGGAGCCTGGCCATAGTTTGCACCCGACTGAGCCTGCGGCTGGTTGTAAGGGTTGGATGGTTGCTGCTGCTGAGCGGGATACTGCCCGTAGGGAGCCTGGTTGTAAGGGCTGGCTGGCTGCTGCTGAGCGGGATACTGCCCATAAGCGTTGGCCGGCTGGGAGGGATAGGACGGCTGCCCATACTGGCCCAGCGTTTGTGGCTGTCCGAAGGCTGCGCTGCTGACCTTCGACACAGGACCCGTTTTAAAAATACCGAGTCCAAGCAGGAAGAGTCCGAAGGCCAGCACAAGTAGGCCCAGCCACACATTGCTAAAGCACGCCAGCAGTCCAAGTAAAGCGAGAATGGAGCCGGTAACGATGCGGCCAACCTTTGGACCCAGGAAACGATAGATTAACCAGGAAACTAAACGAAACATACGCTTTTTCCTTCACAACGCCATACTACAAAATAAGCTGCATACAAAATGAGATGCATATAATACATCTGCAGATTTGTATTTGTATTCTGTACAGACACAGTTGATACAAAATGAGACGCAATACAAACGTACGTATAATAAGAAGCCAGGGCTATAATTTTTGCATAAATATATATAAATGCGGCGACCCTGCTGATGTGTACAATTGTGGAGTATAACAGATGTTCATTCGGCAGGCAATACAGCATAGTACTAATGCGCATTCGTGTTTAAATGAATAAAGATTCATCTGCTACACGGCAGGCGAAAATAGACTCATCAATGCGAGGGCTGCTCGCACCTATGCTTCTGGCAAGGGGTCGATCGGCAGGCCCATATGATAGACGTCGACGAACTGGTCGCGCACGTAGAACTCGCGGCTGACGCGTCCCTCGTGGACGAAGCCCATCCTTTCATAGAGGTGGATGGCCGCCAGGTTATCGACGCGCACGCGCAGGTTGAGCTTGCGAATAATGCCGCTCTGCCTGGCCCAGTCGATCAGGTATGTCAGCATGCGACCGCCGATGCCCAGGTTCCAGTATTTGCGCGCGATGCTGATGCCAAACTCGCCCGCATGGCGCACGCGTGGCCGCTTGCCCGCGTTAAAGGTCAGTGTTCCCGCGATCTCGCCGGCGATCTCGGCGACCAGGTACAGGCTGGTGGGAGTCGCCGCCACCTGCTGCAGATAGGCCCGTTCCTCCTCCTCCGTCATCCCAAACTCGCCGGGACCGAAGCTAATATTCTCGCTCTCGCCTGCGATCTGCTCCACAAAGGTCAGCAGCTCCCCGGCATCCTCGGTCCGAGCCGGCCTGAGCGTCATCTGAAGATTATCCCTGAGCAGGAAGTGCTGTACGCGCTCAAAAGTGTTGCTTTGCATGAATCACCCCTTTATATGTGTAGTGTGATAGAGATTATCGCATGAGCCGTGTTTGCTGGCAACTTCTCCTGCTCTACGATCACGCCCCACGTGGATCATGAGAAGAGTTGACGGCGGACGCGATTTTGTAGAGAATATTGGGACGTATTTATACAGGTGAGCAATCATGGCTCATTGAAAGGAAGTCGATTTGTCTTCTCCATATACTCTACGACCAGTCGAGGCCGGCGACTTGCCGTTCCTGTGGGATATGCTCTATGAGGCGGCTGCTGTTGATGCAACGATGCGTGAGATCGGGCGCGAACGGGCCCTGACTATGTCGGTCAACCAGAAATATCTAGCCGGCTGGGGACGCGAGGGTGATAGCGGCTGGATCGCCGTCAATGAGCGACAGGAGCCACTCGGCGCGGCCTGGTACCGACTATTCCCCGCCGGAGCGCCTGGCTACGGTTTCGTTTCTGAGTCCATCCCTGAGCTGACGATCGGTGTACATGAGCGAGCGCGCGGACTGGGTGTTGGTGGCGCCTTGTTGCAGGCTCTGCTGCGGTCGGCGCGGGAGCAGGGACGACCCGCTCTCAGCCTCTCCGTCGATCGCCGCAATCCGGCGCTGCGGCTCTACGAGCGCCACGGTTTTCGGGATGCGGGCGTCTCCCATTCCCAGGATTCGTCTGTGACACTGGTGGCCCTGTTCGTTACCGAACTCAAATTGACAGTGTTGAAGCCTCTATGCTAAAGTAGCTTTATCACTGATCGAGCATTAGTATGTATGAGGGCTGGCTATAAATGAGAGGTATCTATGCTTGAATCAGACCTGCTGTTAACCCGCTTCACGATACCTCCACGCCGTGCGGCGCTGCTAACGCGTCCACAACTGCTGGCAGCCCTTGATCAGAGCCGCGCGGTTCCTGTGACGTTGCTTTTAGCCTCGGCTGGTTCCGGCAAGACGACGCTGCTTTCGGCCTGGGCAAGCCAATGCGGCGACCCGGTTGCCTGGCTCTCACTGGATGAACTGGATACGACTCCAGCGCGATTTTGGAGCTACGTGGTCGCCGCGCTCAGGAAGGCTGGCTTGCGGGTGGGTGAGACCACGCTGGCGCTGCTTCATGCCCCTCAGGCGCCGCCGCTGAACAACGTTCTGACCGCGCTCATCAATGAGCTATCCATGCTCGCACAGGATGCGGTTCTCATTATTGATGACTATCACGTGGTGAGCGAACCGGCAATCCATGAGTCGCTGCGCTTCTTCCTTGAGCACCTGCCGCCCTGTCTGCATCTTGTGATGGCCAGCCGTGTCGATCCTCCACTGCCCCTGGCCCGTCTGCGGGCGCGTGGCCAGTTGGTAGAGATCGGCGAGGCGGACCTGCGCCTTAGCGCGGACGAGACCGCCAACTTTCTTACCCACGTGATGGGTCTGGCCCTTTCAACGGAGGAGATGTGCCTGCTGGAGCAGCGTACAGAAGGCTGGCTGGCGGGCCTGCAACTGGCCGGTCTCTCCCTGCGCCGGAACAACAGGGGGGCCGTATTCAGCAAGGTGTTCGCTGGTAGCCATCGCTTTATCCTGGATTATGTGCAGGAAGAGGTTCTGGCGCCCCTACCCGAGGAGCAGCAACGCTTCCTGCTCCAGACTTCGGTGCTTGATCGCTTGAACGCCGATCTCTGCCAGGCTGTAACTGGCCTGCAGACCAGTCAGCAGATGCTAGAGGAATTGGAGCGTGCCCATCTCTTTCTGGTCGCGCTCGACGAGGAGCGGTACTGGTATCGCTTCCACCTGCTCTTCCGCGAAGTGCTGCAAGCTCGTCTGCAGGCAGTCTGGCCGGAGCGGGTCGCGCGCCTGCAGCGGGAGGCCGCGCTATGGTATCAGCATCAGTGCATGCCGCACGAGGCGCTGCGCCACGCCCAACTCTCACGGGACCCCTTTTTCGTGGCGGACCTGCTTGAGGACTATAGTGAGCGGTTGTTCCTGCAGGGAGAGCTGCAGATGCTGCTGACCTGGATCAAGCAGTTGCCCGATGAGGTGTTATTCGCGCATCCTCGCCTCGCTACCAGCTATGTGCTGGCATTCAATCTGTTGTTTCCTTTCCCCCATCAGCAGCAGTCAGAACAGGCGTATCTCTCTCATCTTCAACAAGGGGTGGAGGCGCTCTTACAGAGCGAGTCGCCCGCTTCTTTGTCCCCAGCCGAGCGAGATTTATTGCGGCACCGCCTTACCGTGCTCAGGGTATGGAACATGGGGGTCAAGGCGCTCTCGGATGGAGATGTGGAGCGGCTGAACAATTTTGCGGAGTCGCTGCAGCAGCTGCCGCAGGAAGATGATGCCGTGTGGAGGCAGCACACGCTGGGAAGCCTGGCGATGGCATCTCGCCTGGCCGGAAACTTTCCTCCGATAGTGGCGGCCCTGCAGGAAGAGTGGAAGAATCCCTGGAGCGAGCAGCATGGTTCTCAGGCTGTCCCTACCCTATGGGGGTTGATCGTGGCCCTGATCGCCTTAGGACAATTGGAGCAGGCGCGCGACTACAGCGAGATCCTGCGCCAGTTGATCGAGAAGCTGGGGGTGCCGGCCCCTCTGTCTGCCTATCCTGATTCCTTCCAGGCGCAGCTGGCCTATGAGCGCGATCAGCTAGAGGACGCGAAGAGCGCGGCCCTGCGTGCCATTGAGGTGACGGCCCCTTTGCAGTACATGGACATCCTTGTAGAGGCTTATGATGTGCTGGCCCGCGCCTGTCTCGCGCAGGGGGATCTCGCGGGAGCGGAGCATGCTCTGCGCGCGCTAGAGCAGGTGAATCGTGCCGCTTCCATCCCGCTCTTTCTCCCCTGGGTCGAGAGTCTCCAGGTCCACCTCTGGCTTGCGCGAGGAGAGCTGGCGCCGGCGCTCGACTGGGCCGAGCATACCGCTTACCGTCATGAGACCCCCTTCTACAGCCGGGAGCGTGTATACCTGGCGCTGGTGCTGGTATACCTGGCTTGTGGGCACTATCAGCGCGCCCTGTGCATGCTAACCACTCTGCTCAGGGCGGCCGAGCCGGTCGCGCGCAAGGGCAGCGTTATCGCCATTCTGGCGCTGCAGGTGGCTGTTCTGCAGGCCTCAGGGGCTACGCAAGACGCGCTCAATGCGCTTTCCCGCCTGCTTGCTGCCGCCGAATCCGAGGGGTACCGACGCGTCTTTCTCGATGCCGGTGAGCCGATGCGTCAGGCGCTCCTGGCTTTTCTCGACTCCGCTCACAGGCCGCCCACCGCTTCACCGGCCCAGGTCGCTTATGCCAGAACGTTGCTCGCCTCCTTTGCGGCAGCGCAGCAGCCCATTACCCCCTCAGCAATAGCACTGCCGCCCACCGCTTCCTCCCTGCCTGAGCCGCTGACGGCACGTGAACAGGATGTTCTGAATTTGCTTGCTCAGGGCGCTTCCAACCATGAGATCGCCGAGCGCCTGGTGATCTCCCTTACGACGGTCAAGAAGCATGTCGGCAACCTCATGTTGAAGTTGGCGGCGGAGAACAGGACCCATGCGGTGGCGCGGGCCCGTGAACTCTCCCTGCTCTAGCGACCATTTCCGCTTTTATCGTATTCCGCTCACATATCTCCTCAAGGTAGACTTTTGGCCCCTAACAGAGCAGGCGCGGAAATGGTACCTCAAGGTAGACTTTTGGCCCCTGTGTTCTTTTTCTCAACCCGGTATGCTTCTCTTGCATGCAGAAGTTTGCATGTGTGATTACCTTGAAAGGGCAAGCACAAAGATGCGTACGGATAATGTTTACGTCAGCATTCAGGCACCAGTGAACCTGATTGGAGCTATCGATATGGTCAAAGGTATAAAAAAGAAAAGGAAAAAGCGCTATGAATAGGTCTGCCAGGAAGGCATTGATTATTGGCTTCGGGGTCGCGGGGCCGGTGCTGGCCCTGTTCCTGCAGCGGGCAGGAATCGAGGCCGAAATCTATGAGGCCAGGGCCGCGTCTACCGACTACGGCGGCAGCTTTTTGAACCTGGCCTCCAATGGACTCCACGTCCTTAAAGAGCTTGGGCTTGAGCACGAGGTGGTACAGCGAGGATCGCCGATCCCGCGTATGGTCAGCTGGAGCGGCAAAGGCAAGCCTCTGGGTGAGGTCCACAATGGGGCCAGAATCGAGGTCGGGGCCCCCAGCATCAATATATTGCGTTCGCGCCTGCACCAGGTGTTGCGCGAGGAGGTGGAGCGTAAAGGGATCAAGATCCATTATGGCAAGAAGCTGGTAGATCTAAAATCCGGCGCCCAGAGCGTGGTCGCTACCTTTGCTGATGGCACACGGTCGGAAGGCACCTTCGTGGCGGGTTGCGATGGCGTTCACTCGCGCATCCGGCGCCTCATCAATCCAGACGCGCCCGCCCCCCGCTATACCGGCCTGATCAGTATCGGTGGCTTCGCGCAGCACTCCAGCTTTCCGCCTACAAAGAACACAATGCATTTCGTCTTTGGGTCACGCGCCTTTTTTGGCTATCATGTCAGTACCTCCGGTGAGATGTACTGGTTCGTCAACTATCCGCGCAAAGCGGAGCCGGGACGTGGGGAGGTCGATATGATCGAGAGCGATGAGTGGCAGACGCGCATGCTTGATCTCTTCCGCGATGATATGCCTCTCATCTCTGATATGATTCGGGCTACCGATAGCAAGATCATCGGCTACCCTTTCTACGATATCCACACCCAGCCTATCTGGTATAGGGAGGGCATGGTCCTGGTTGGTGATGCGCTGCATGCCGTCTCCGCCAGCGCTGGCCAGGGAGCATCGATGGCGATAGAGGATGCAATCGTGCTGGCAAAATGCCTGCGCGATCAGCAGGATCTTACAACCGCCTTTGCCTCTTATGAGCGTCAGCGCCGTGCACGCGACGAGCGTGTCGTTCGTTACGGTCGCCAGGTGAGTAATACCAAGGTCGCGACCAATCCCGTGCAGGTGTGGCTACGTGACATCTCACTGCCGCTCGTCTTCAAGCTCTTTGCCAACCCGGCCTCCCTCGATTGGATCTACTCCCACCACGTCGCCTGGAACGAGCCGGTCGCATCAGAGACCATGGGGACATGATTGTTTAGCTCATGTGATGTCTCCTGGCAGTGAGTGGGTGGGAGCTCACAAATATGGACAAGGCCAGAACTTATGAGCCATTCTGCTCGGCGAGTTGCTTGAGATAGCGATTCCTGTCCAGCAGCAGGTGGCGCATATATCGGGTGAGGAAGAGCGTCTCCGCCAGCCGACCCAGGATGCCGAGGGGAGCCCGGAAGATAAAGGTGTCGCGCATCAGGGTCGTTCCATCGGGTTGGGGAAGAAAGTCGTGGACGTGGGTAATCTCCTGGAAGACGCCCCGCACCATCTCATCAACGAAGCGCGAGGGGCGCTCGTAGGCGGTAATCTTCGAGGTCAGGTGCTGCTTGATCCCGAAGTGGACCGCCTCCCAGGTCACAACGTCGCCCAGCTGCATCAGGCCGGAGGTCACGCCAGCTATGGCTCGTTCCCGGGTATGGCTCATAGAGCCGCTATGGGCATCGACGCTGATCGAGAGGTCGAAGCAGCGCTCAACCGGTGCCTGAATTATCGTGTCCAGATGTATTATTGCCATATTCACATTATAGCGCGCTTATTCGTTTGAAAACCACCATCTCGGCGCACCTGAAGGTAGGTTCGGCCCTCGTGGCTGATTTTTCCTCCCCATTCGACCATGCTCATTAAACACGCAATGATCGAAAATGCCCTCCTGTGAGCAATCTTTGCTCTCAAACATGACCACCTTGCCATATAATGCGCAGGTTCGGCTATGCAGTCGGTTGAGGTAAAAAATGTTTCTCTGGAAGATGAAGCTGCCAATATGAGGGTAGGTTCTGACCGGTTTTGGTGGTACTATAGTGAGAAAAGGAGTAAAAAGGCAAAGAGGTAAAGACCTGACCACTTGACCATAAGGAGAGCAGAGATGGTGAATCAACTTCGGGTGATGCTTGAAATGGGACCAAAAGGCAAGAAGGTAGTGGCCGTGGCACCGGACTGGCCTGGTCTAGAGCGTGGTGCGAAGACCGAGGAGGCCGCGATTGAACGGCTGCAAGCCTATCTTCCACGCTATGCCCAGGTGGCAAAGCTGGCTGGGATGGATGGAGAGTTGGTAGCTCTCACCACGGTTGACATCGTCGAGCGCTATCCAGGCACAGGCTCAACCGACTTCTGGGGCATCTCGTTCGCGTTTTCAAGCATCGATATGCAAGACCTGGCGAGCGAAGAATTGGAACGTGAACTGACCCTGATGCAGGCGTGCTGGGCATTTTTCGACGGCGTGCGTTTGCGCGTGTCGGCTCAGATGCAGAAGGGTCCGCGAGGGGGAGGGCGTGACCGGGACCAGATCGTCGATCATACGATTCGCGTTGAGCAAGAGTGGGCAAAGAAGGTCGGGGTGCCTATTCCTCAAGATGCGATGCTGATCGATGAGGGCTTGCAAGCGTACCGCGATGCCTACCGCGACGCCATTCGAGCGTTCCATTCAGAGGGCAAAATGGCCCGAACCTGGCCGCTTCGGTATCTGATTCGGCACACCGCGTTTCACACGCTGGATCACGCCTGGGAGATGGAAGACAAGGACCTGACCGATGGAAAGAATTCGTGAGGGCATGTGCTGGAAAAGGTTGGCATGCGCCAGGAGGGGCGTCTACGCGAGAAACGCTGGCTGCATGATCGCTGGTGGGATACCTTGCTGTATGGTATGCTGGAGCACGAATGGCAGGCCCGTAGGTAGATTTTGCTACACGTTTCTCTGTCCATGCAGACGATAGATAAAACGCGGCCGAGCGCCTCATATAAACAATGAGTGTAGCGCGGCCGTGTCTATTTATGGTTATGCCCCGGCGGCCTGGGCGGATTTCTGTTCGATCAATTGTTCAGTGATCTGCCATAGTCGCAGCCCGGCCTGTTCGTCGTAGGAGGCTTTGGAAGAGGGGACCGCCTTGCTTTTATCGAAGTATTTGCCGCTGACGTTGGCGACGTCGGGCGAGGTGGCCAGGTAGATGGTGGTCTGTGCCCCTTTTTCGGGCGAGAGCATGACGAGCTTGCCCAGTTTGCCCAGCAGACCATCGCCGAAGAAACTGGTGCCAACTACGCCAGGATGGAGCGCGTTGACGGTGACACCGGTCCCCTCCAGGCGGTGAGCCAGTTGATAGGTAAAGAGGATCAGCGCCAGCTTGGCGGAGCCATAGACGCCCATCGGACGGTAGCTCTTCTCACTCTGCAGGTCGTTGAAGTCGATCTTGCCCATCTTGTGGGCTGTCGAGCTCACGTTGACGATGCGGGCCGGCGCGCTGGCCTTGAGCAGGTCGAGCAGCAGATTGGTCAACAGAAATGGGCCAACATAGTTGGTGGCGAAGGAGCTCTCGATACCATCAACGGATTCCTGGCGCTTATTATACATGGCGCCCGCGTTGTTGATCAGCACGTGCAGCTGTGGATAGCGGTCTTTGACCTCCTGTGCCAGCTGGCGCACCGAGGCCAGCGAAGACATGTCGGCGATCAGCAGATCCACCTGCTCGTTGCCGCTCTCTCGCTTGATCTCGGCCTGCGCCTCCTCGCCTTTTGCCCGGTTGCGGCTCACCATAATCACATGCGCCCCGCGCCGTGCCAGTTCCAGCGCCGTCACCTTGCCGATACCATTATTCGCGCCCGTTACCAGGCATACCCTGCCCTGCATCTCTGTACTTGCCATCTTATCGTCCTTTCACAATACATTTTTCTCGTATATGAGGCCAGTTGGTAATGAATAAAGCGGATTCTACAAAACAAAGAATAGGACTCCATCTATAATAAAGCTGATCGTGTCCGCTCTATTCCATACGCGATCCCTCAAATGCAAGTTTCACAATGATGAGATGCTCACCGTCGCCTTTCAGGGTAGGTGTCGAGCTTGCCTGGACCTGGAGCCCTCCACGGGAGCGGAGACCCCGTGGCCGCCGGTTCGGCATCTCATCATGAATGTGTTTGCAGGGAAAACAGGCGTATTCTTCGCCTAAGTGATGTAACGAATAGCACGCAATGGCCGTGTTAGAAGTGTAGGCGCCATAGGATTAAAACAAACCGCTCGCGTGGTCGCTGTGCAGAAATTGACGTGCATGCTATAATAAGGCTGCAGGAAGGTAAATACCTGGTAATGCGGTGTAAGGAAGGTTAAGTGCTACTGCGACATTATCAGGAATGATGATACGCCACTTTTAATAGATAAAAATAGTATGATTTCCTGTTTTAGTCACACAAGCATGGAGATTGTTTTAGGATACTGAGTAACTATAAAGGAGTGTGTCGCCATGAAAGTACGTGTTAGCATCCCGGTGGATCTGCGCCTGACGGAGCCAGGAGAGTTCCGTATTGATCAACAGGTATCCAGTGACCAGCAGGATGTCGGCTGGAAGAACGTGGTACAGGCAAGTGGCGTCACAGGTGGTGAGTATCTGGTGGATCTGGAGCCGGGCATTTACCAGAAGAGCATCAGCGCCATGGGCGCGCAGCCTGGCTTTGCCAGCGCATTCCAGATCACCCCTGACAACCGCTACATCGACGAGGCCTCCCAGGTCTTTAATATCGATGAGGATGGAACCCTGGTCCAGTTGGAGCCCCAACCCTAATATTTCTTGCCAGAAGCGTGTTGCCCTTGCGGATCGTGATAGAAGAAAAGCTCTAGTTTTTCTTTTTTATCAGGAGGGATGACCATGCAAAATCAAGGCAATCCACAGCAAGAAGGTTTTATCGATGATACGCTACACTCCGCGCGCCAGCAGCTAGAAAACCACATCGGAGACGTCATCGACCAGTACGCCGGTCGCGTGCCAGGTGGTGAGCGCTTTACCCCTGAGGCCAAGCAGGCGGTCTCCGGCATCCTCGACGGTCTGCAGAAGCAACTGGAGAGCCAGGCCGCCAGCCGCATGGGTGGTCTCGGTGGCACCTTCGGTGGTGGCAACAGTGCTCCCACAGGTGGTAACGGCAACAGTATCAACGATCCACAATCCGGCCAGGACGGCCTGCTCTAAAGCTGTTCGCGACCATCTTCGCGATCAGGTTTAAGTTCCGTGGAGATGGTCGCTGCCATCAGAATGAGGTGGATTTATGCAGAGGAAGGACCCGATGCAGCGCAACCAGCGCTTCATCTTTATTCTAGCAGGTGCCTTGCTGCTGCTCATGCTGGGGGAGGCCATCTTCTACACCAGGATCGGCGGATTCAGCTACTTCGCGTATGGCTCGTTTATTTTCTGTACCCTGCTGCTGGGGACCGTTTTTTTTGTGACCAGGCGCACGTATCGACGCATGGAGCAGCGGCGGCAACGCGCGCTGTCCGGTGACGCCGCTCTGCTGGCGCAGCCGCAGCCACAGCCAGACGCCAATGCACTGGCGCTGCCAGTAAAAATCGTGCTGAGGCCGAGCAAGACAATCCTGCTGGAGTTTCTGGCCATTTGCTATGGGTTGCTGGCACTGGTTGTATGCGTTCCAATTATCCTCTTTTTCTTATCACATCACTCCTCTTCAATCACCATCAAAGCCGTAGCCAGCAACGGTCATGTGAACTCAGCCCAGCCACCCATATTGTATGCCACATTACCCATGATTATTGGCGTAATTCTGGCTGTGCTGTTTGTGATCTGTTTGATCAGTTTTGTATTTACCGTGCTGGCATCAGAGTCCAGATCGCGGCAGGAGATCGAGGTCGATGAGCAGGGGATCAGCACGCGTTTTCTGGGTGTGGTGACGCGCATGTCCTGGGATGAAGTGCTCAGCTTCGCGATGTGGGGCCGCGCGAACAGTCGCACGGCGCTGTTGTTCGAGCTGGTGAGCAAAGACGCCGTGGCGCGCTGGTATCAGTTGAGCTATCGTCACGCTTTTTACACCTGGCTGGCCGCGCTCAAGCCGGCTATGCCAATCGATGAATATCGCCGTGTGATGAATGCGCTTCCCCAGGTTATCGTGGCCCGCACGGGCAAGCCCCTCTACGATTTGCGCCACCCGTATTCGCGCACGTGAATGTTTCTTGCGGAGTACCACTTTTGTAACTCAACCTGCTGCCGAACGTATAGGTCCATGTAAAGCTTTTTATCTGGCGCGATACGAGCGAGAGCGTGCATGGAGGGTGAGCATGTCGCAGCAGCAATCCCAGTTCGATGAGAAGGGGCCGCAGGAGCCTGCGTATGCTCCTCGACAATATTTTGAAGGCCAGGTTCCGCTTGAGGTGAACCAGGATCCGCGCGAGCAGGCCGCCGGGCCGCGTGAATATTCCTATGCTCCGATCGGCGATGCATATACGGCGTCCTATGGACAGGGCGAGAAGCTGACGCCCCGTCCGCCACGACGCAGGCATCGCGGGCGCAACTGGCTTATCGGCATCGTCATCGTGCTGGCTCTGATCTGGGGTGCCGGTGCCTCTATGCGCAGCAATGTCTCATTCCCCACCACGGGATGGCATCATGTCTCAATAGATATGCATAAAGATGGTGCATACCAGCCGGGGACAACCTCGTCAACCTACAGCGGGAGCCAGCTGGTGCTGCGGGGCGTGCGGGGGAACGTGCATATCCAGGGGGGTGGCAACTCGGACCAGGTGCAGGTGAATACCAGCAATAATATCAATCTCAAGGGGAGCAGCGATAATGGTGTGATCACGCTGCAAGAGGCGGGCATGCCTGGCAGGCCAGATCCTGGCATTGGAGATGACGGCGGCGATATTAATGTGACGGTGCCAAAGGGGATGCAGGTCACCGTCGATATGGCGATGGGGCCGGTGGATGTTGATGGCGTGACCGGCAAGCTCAATATCCAGGCCGCTGATGGCGAGATCAGCATCAACAACACGACCCTGCAGGATGGCTCGAAGCTGCAGACTCTTAATGGTTCCATCCGCTTTAATGGTTCGCTCGATCCCAAAGGCAGCTATGACTTCGAGACCGCGAATGGCGATGTCAGCGTGCGCCTGCCGCAGGACAACGTGGCGAATGTGGCGACCAATACCGTGCATGGCGATATCAACAATCACCTCAATAGCGGCGGCAATGATCCCAACGCCGCCAATGTTACCATCAAGACGATCAGCGGCAATATCGATGTGAATAATCAATAAGTAGATCAGGCTTGCTCCTTGTCTCCTGGCTGCCAGACGTAGGTGTTGAAGGCGCCGTATTCGCGGAATCCCAGGCGTTGATAGACCGGGCGTCCGGATGGCGAGGCCGTGAGAACGGCGACCCGATAGCCGCGTGCCCACGCCTCATGCGCCGCCCGCAGCGTCATGGCGGAGCCGATCCCTTGCCGCCGGTGTTCGGGCAGCGTGACGACATAATGGATCGCCGCCACGTGCCCGTCATAAAAGTTGCACACGGTCGCCACCGGTTTCCCATCCAGCAGACCCAGGTAGAACTGGTTGGGACTGCCGGGTCCGAACGGTACCCGCGCGTACGAGCCGATGACCTGGCGTATCACCGCCTCGTGCAAGGGGAACAGCCAGACTCGAATCCACTGCTCCAGCTGCGCGAGACTGCGAACCGGCTGGATGGTAAGACCGGGGACTGATGGCGCATCTTCGTTCAGGTCCTGTAGCTCGATCGCCATCCCTGGCTCCTCCTCGTCATACTCCAGGCCGTGTGCCAGCAAGGCGTCCGCGTAGCTCTGATAGTGCTCCGAGGGTCCCAGAAACCATTGGAACCCGTGGTTGCTCCGGGCAAAGTAAGCGAGCACATGCTCAACGCTCTGCGCGAGCGCGTCCAGCGGCGGCTGCATGTGAAACGCGGCCCTGACCAGCCGCGAATCCGCCCACCACACGTCCCGCTCGTGGTAGAGCTGTCCCCCGCACGCGGTACACAGCCAGCCGCGGTACGCGACCAGGCTGTCATCAATGATGGCCGGCATGCGCGCGGGATCAATATGTTGCAGTATAGCGTTCATAGAGGTAGAACATCCCTTCCCCTCATTATTTATCTATTGCTCTATTTATATCATATGTCACCCAATTTTTTTAATGTATCTTACCCTCATGATCATTACCCATGATCTGCATGCGTTTTCACACCTGCGCGGCCAGACGTGACGCGAGGACACCACTGTCGCGCACCCGTTCAGTTGTGGTACAGTAGTGTGCAGCGCGCGAATCGTGGTCTACGGATCGGTAATGTTGAGCGCTTCCGATACCGCCCGCGCGCCGGTAGTGGTATCTGTGACCGCGATGCGCAGGTCTGTGATCTGTGTCAGGCGATCAAATTGTCCGTGTGGATAGCAGATGCTGGTTTTCGTCTCGAAGTTGCCATATATGATTGCATCGGACAGCAAAGGATGTCGTGCTGGATTGGAGATCTGCGTGAAGGATGTGCGTATCTGCTTTATTGGTGATTCGTTTGTCAATGGAACGGGCGACCCGGCCTGCCTGGGATGGACCGGGCGCGTCTGCGCTGTTGCCATAAGCCAGGGACACGAGGTGACATACTACAACCTGGGCATTCGTCGTCAGACCAGCCTGGAGATCGCGCGGCGCTGGCGCAGCGAGGTGGAGGCGCGGCTCCCGCATGGCTGCGACGGTCGGCTGGTCTTCTCGTTCGGCGTCAACGACACAGTGCTGGAGAATGAGCGGCCGCGCCTGGACTCCCAGGAGTCGCTGCGACACGCCAGGGAGATGCTGCGGGCCGCTTGTGAGCTATGCCCAACGCTGATGGTCGGACCGCCTCCCATGCCAGATGACGAGCAAAATCAGCGCATCGCCAGCCTCTCAGAGCAGTTTGCCCTCTTGTGCCAGGAACTGGCCATCCCTTACCTGGATGTCTTCACTCCCCTGCTCCAGGTTGCGCAATGGAGGGAAGAGGCGCTCGCCAACGACGGCGCGCACCCCCGTGCCGCTGGCTATAGCGCCCTGGCCCACCTGGTACAGGACTGGCCCACCTGGCAGTCCTGGTTCGCCTGACGGCGATATCTGATCGATTATGTCGAGGTGGCTGCGCTGGCGGCGGCCTCGTTGCGTCTTTCAATGAGGATATTGTAGAGCCCCATGACCACCAGTAACGAAAGGTCGGGCAGGGCCGCCGCTTCTGGATAGAGTGTAACGCTGGCTTTGCGCGAGAAGCCATTGCTAGAGAACTGGACGTAGGGACTATCGCTGGCGGGATCGGTCCAGGCTTTCTGGTTTCCCCAGAAGTTGACTTTATGCCATAAGAGCGCGCGGTCATCGGGGAATGAGAGCTGCCCGCTTGTCCCAAACCATTTTCCTTGATACGTAGCAAGCAACGGACCGTTCTCAAAGGCGTAGACTGCGATATTGCGCGTGGACCAGCCTTGTGGCTGTATGAAGAGCGAGCCCTCGGGAACCGTGGCGCTCGCTTTCGAGCGCCAGCCGCTCATATCTAATGTCGCCAGTGTTGTGTTATCCGGTGCGACCAGGCTGAAGCTACTCCTGAACGTTGCCGTAGGCACCCAGGTCAGCGATTGTCCAACCAGCTGGTTTAACGGAGAGACCATAATATACCACAACTCCTTGTTTTGCTACTATTTTCACCAGTTCTTGCATCTTTTTAATAACAATTCAAATTGTAGTGTTATCCATGACGGATAGTACCGTACTTCAAATCATACGTATGAGCTTGTCCATATGTTGCATTGATTGATATGCATATTGAGATATAACGAACATATACATCAGCGTATTTTATAATTGGGCGACAGGTGAGCGACTGCTCACCTGTCGCCCAATTATAAAATACCAGCGCGCCCGCGCATGCGGACGCCTGTATGGGGGCGCCCAACCACACCGGGTAAAAGTGCGTTTGACACATCCTTGCCACGATCAGGTAGTTGGGGTTCCGGCCGCGATCGCCTGGTCGAGCAGGCTCCAGAACTCCTCGGTGCCGTGCCGCTGTATCCCTTCATCGTCGATAGTGACCTTGCGGCAGCCGAAGCGCTCGGCTGTGACGACGACCACTGGCTGATTCCCCTGTTTGAAGCTCAATACATAGCGGGGACCATAATCGAGCGTACAGGCTGAATTTTCTGGCAGCACAGGTAGAGTATAGATGGTGTTGTAGAGCTGGTTGATCAGCGCTGGATCGCTGAGCGTCACGCTCTGTAAGACCTCCTGTGGGCTGGGACCCAGCGTCTGAATGACAACGCTATTGGGCTGGACGTGGGGAACCGGTGGTGGTGTACAGGCGGCACATGTCGCGACCTGGAAGGCGCAGCCGATTAGCAGCGTAAGCAGCATGAGAACCAGGCGTGCCAGAGCAGGACCAATACCCTTGTTCATAATCGCCAGACTTCCTTTCATGTCATTTGTACTCGAATAAGTTGTTAGAGCATTCCATTTCTTTGAAGCTCTTCACACCTTTCAATTTAAATTATACCCATCCGTCCCACTCATGCGGAAAAATATGTATATCTTTTGAGCATGTGCCTTACTCTCATGATCATCGCCTGAGGCCTGCATGAGGTTTCGCACCTGCGGTGCCCACGTGTCAATTTTATGCTGGTGCATCGCGTGCGCGGATGCACACGCGATGCACCAGCATAAAAAACAACTGCGGCCGCAGGTGCGGAGCGTCAGTTACAGATATAGATACCTGTAGCTGATGCGCAGAGCGCCAAAATAGTAGAATATAATCAGGAAAGAGATACATATATAATTTTTCCTTAAGAGAACCTTTTCTTTGGCTTGATTGCATATATGGTATTTTTTGACCACATTTTGACCAGTGGGCATTGCTTGATTAAGCGCGTTTTCATGCTTATAATAAGTACATCTTTTAAGGAAGGAGCGTGGGCTATGGCAGATCAAACTCATATTTATGCTTTAAAACAGGGGCTTGAATTCTGGAATCGGTGGCGCCAGGAGCATCAACAGATACTGCCAGATCTGAGCCAGGCCAATCTGAGCCGGATGGATCTGAGTCAGTTTAATCTGAGCCAGGCTAACTTACGATTTGCGGATCTCACCGCCGCCAATCTTCAGAGGACGAATCTGCGAGGGGCGAACCTGAGCCTGGCGAATCTGACGCGCGCCAATCTCACAGAGGCGTACCTGGTGGGCGCTGATATGACGGGGGCTGATGTTGCCAACGCCGATCTGCGCGACGCTGATTTAAGGAACGCCAATTTGAAGATTACCAGATTTAGCGGTGCTGATCTGCGTGGCGCAAAGTTGACCGGCGCTGTAACGGATGGCACTATTTTTGACAATGCCAGGCGGAGAAGGTTCTTCTAACTATTTTTAATTATTTTGCGCTCGCTTCCCTGTCAATCGGATAGCAGCGTTGGCAGGCATTTGAGCGCACGCTTCACTTCGGGCAGCTCGGCCACATCGGTAATGGGGAACCAGGCCAGTCCCTGCAGCACGATGTGCGCCTTGCCCACGTCTTCGGGATCATGTCCTAAAATGGCCTCGGCTTCGGGATCGACCTCAACCAGGAAGGTGCTGGAGATGCCTTTGCTATACCTTCCTTCGAAGAGGAAGCGGGGATTGCGACCGCGCAGGCCGGTCTCTTCAAAGAGTTCACGCAGGGCGGCCTCTTCTGGCCGCTCGCCTGGATTAAGGCCGCCACCAGGCAAGATCCAGGAATCTCCGCTTCCCCTCCAGCGGTGCAGGACCAGTAGGATCTCGCTATTCTCATGGCGCAGCACGACGGCGGCGGCACGCGGCCGGATATTGTGTAGCATGATATTTGTCCTTTTCTATTGGCTAGAGCGGGAGGAAATTCCCTTGATAGCGGGCCAGGATGGCGCGGCGGCTTCCCTCCGGATAGTCGCGTTCATCGGGGGCCAGGCTGTGCTCGCAGCGGGCTCCGTAGGCCATGGTTACAGTCATGGAGGCCGCCAGCGTACGCCGCTCTTCCGCGCTGAATGGCCGGCCACGCGCCATCTCATAGTCCGCGATAAAGGCCAGCATCTCCTCGCGCGAGGGTGAGTCGGATATGTTGGGCATAAAGGGGATATAGGTAAATGTCATGGCGGCATGACCGACCAGGACAGGTTCCTTATCGAGCTGCAGGCTATCCCAGTCATATATCACGTGTGCCTGCTCGTCGAGATAGCGGATATGCTTGGTGCTCCAATCGACATGGCCCAGCACCAGCTCGCCGGACCCGTTGTCCAGCGTCCCCCGCGCCTGGCGTGCCAGCGCATCGATCCACTCCGCGCCGCGCGCCGTGGCCTCGAAATCGAAGATATTGCTATGCGGCTTGCCCCACAATACCCCCACTGGTAGGCGCTTATCGAAGAGCGCCAGGTCCAGCTCCGGGAAACGTTCTCTCGGACGGTTCAGCAGCCGCAGCTGCCAGGCCAGCAGCTCAGCCATCTTTCGGCGCCACAGCGGCTGATGGGCATCATGATATTCGCCCAGATCATCGAGCTCCTCCACCAGTGCGATCCCATCGGCCAGCGCAAGCGGTCCGCAGATCGGCCGTGTGCATGGATAGCCCTGCTCCAACAGGTAGCCTTGTACGCGCGTTACCCCGCGTAGCCGCTCCATCGACTCATCCGGCCCCAGCAGCTTAAGCACGATGCGTCGCCCATCGACCAGCTGTAGCCCGCACACTACCCCGATGCTGACCTCATAGAAAAGAGTGCTGGCGATGCCGCTTCCCAGTTTGCGCGCGCAGAACGCATCGATCTGCTCCGTTATCAATCGCGGCTCCGCCATCCCAAAAATACGCTGCAGCGGATAGGGATTATGCCAGCGTTCCAGCTCCTCAGCGATGTATGCCTGCAGATCCATCACACCCGATTCCTTTCTCATCATTGTTCTGCTAGTATCTCACATGTTGGCAATACCGCCCCTCCCGTGCTTTAATATGTCCAATGTGAAAAACGTATTGCACGCAAGGGCATATAAGAGATAACATAACAATAAGAGCAAAAAACGTAGGTTCGGCCCTTGCGGCCGATTTTTCCTCGCCGCACGGCAACGCATCCCGGAGGCTCGGCCCTTGCGGCCGATTGGAACCTGCCCGGCCGCCCACGTTTACCAAATATGTGGCCGTTTGTTTGTATTTGTAGATCGGGATGTTTAGGAAAGGATGTCTGAGATGGCATTTGATGATCAGGATGAGATTGTGGAGCTGGTGCAGCACATGGCGGCCATTCCGGAGCGGCTGGTGCGCGCCATGAACGGCAAGACGAGGGCGCAACTCACACGGAGGCCGGCGCCCGGCGAGTGGTCGGCGCACGAGATATTCGCCCATATGCGCGCGGTCGATGATATCGTCACCACGCGCATCTATATGTTGCTGACGCGCCAGGACGCTCCCCTGGTCGCCTTTGACGAGCGGCGCTGGGCTGAGGCCGCCCACTACGCCGAGCGCGACATCCACCAGTCTCTGACCCTCTTCACCCTGCGCCGCATCGAGATCGTCGCCACGCTGCGCCAGCTTTTCTTCGAGGACTGGCAGCGCCTGGGTCGCCACGAGACCTACGGCACCCAGAGCCTGATCGGCATCGTGCGCGACCTCGCCTCCCACGAAGGCGAGCACTGCTCACAGATCGAGAAGCTGCTCGCCTGACCGCGTTCTTCGATTGAGAAGATTGGGGACATCATCACGGCGTGGGGTAGTCGATGAGCAATTGTTGCAGGCGGGGGAGGAAATGGAGCCAGCCAGCCAGGTGATCGTCGATGCGCAGCTTCTGATCCTCCTCGCTGTCGGAGTAGGGTTCGTGGCTCAGGGTGAGCTGTGTTCCGGACCCGGTGATCTCTAGCGGCTCGAAGCGCAGCTGTACAACTTTTTTGCCGCTCGCGGGCGTGTGATCCCATTGCCAGGTGAAGGCCAGCTTCCGTCCCGGCTCAAAGATCGTGTAGCGTCCGCGCAGGTGCCAGCCCCTCTGCGGCCAGCTCAGACGATAGGCTCCTCCCACCTCCGGTTCGATCTCCGCCTGCTGTGGCCACCAGTCCACCAGCAGATCCGGCTCCGTCCAATATTTGAACACTGTCAACGGATCAGCCGTCGGAAAATCGGTCCTCAACAGCAATACTTCCGGCCCCGATGGTAATTGGATTATATCCATATACAACCTCACGGTGCTACTTTACCCTGATAATAAATAAATACGTTCTCATTATAAAACATCGGTATATAACTGTTTATCAAACTAAAATAATGGGACAGCTCACGGGAAAATGATATTATCGTAAGTTCGGCTCTCACGACCAATACCTTCAACTTTAGCGC
This sequence comes from Dictyobacter aurantiacus, assembly GCF_003967515.1. Lineage (GTDB taxonomy): Bacteria > Chloroflexota > Ktedonobacteria > Ktedonobacterales > Ktedonobacteraceae > Dictyobacter > Dictyobacter aurantiacus. The sequence continues at coordinate 5,330,290 of NZ_BIFQ01000001.1, forward strand.
AAAAAAAGGAAAAGGAGAACCCTTGGAAACGGTATATGAACGCATGTGAACGGTCCCATAGCAAGATCATGTTCCCTGTAGGCGGCATAGGATTGCGGCTTTCTCAAGATGCTGGCTTGCCGACTAGGCAGCAATCCGGCCTCGTGCATGCCGCCCCCGTTCACGTATGATATCGTTCCTAAAAAGCGAGAAAAGCGGTCGTATAACCATGTATAATCCAACATATCATACGTCAACAGAGCGGCATGTACAAGGCCGGATTGCTGCTTTTTGGAAGAAATAGAGTATCAAAAAGGCCGCAATCCTATGCCGCCTACGGGAACGTTTTCGTGTCAAGGGACGCTTACATGCTCCGCTGGGGAAATTGGCCATGAGGGCCGAACATACGGGGTGGGCTGGATCGACAAAAGATGCGGTCAAATTTCGCATCTTTTGTCGATCTGGCGTTGTGTGATCGCGCATGATCAGGAGGCGGTGAGGCTCTTTTCCATCTGGCGCAGGAAGTTGATCTGAAAGAGGACGCAGACGGCCAGGATGATCTGCGGGATGAAGAGCAGGGCGATGGTGGCGTAGGGGCCAGCGTACTGCAGCATCAGGCCGTTGACGGCCAGGCCGATTGGCTGGCTGCCGAAGACGATCAGGCGAAAGACGGCGTTGATGCGGCCGCGCAGGTGGTCCGGCGTCAGGGCGGTGCGCACGCTGAGCTGCTGCACCATGTAGATGGGCACGATCACGAAGCCGAGCGAGTTGGCTACGCCCAGCATAAAGGGATTGTGGGCGAAGGCGAAGAGCAGCCAGCTCAGCGCCCACACCCAGACCGAGCCAACGATCATGCGTGTCAGGCCGAAGGCGCGGTAGAGCGGTCCCGCCAGCAGGGCGCCGACGATGCTACCGATGCCGCCGCTGGCCAGGATCAGCGCCAGCGCGGCGTCGCTGGCGTGCATCTGCCGGGCCATCACGTCGATGATTAGCAGGTAGCCGGAGCAGGGCGCCATCAGGCCGAAGGTAACCAGGGCCAGGAAGCGGATCAACCGGTGCTGCCAGAGCCAGCCCATCCCCTCCTTGATGTCGTGCAGGAGCGCGCCGGGCGGAGCCGCGCGCTCCTGCTGAAATGGGACACGAATAAAACAGAGCGAGCAGACCGAGATCGCCGTCGAGGCGGCATCGGCGATGAACGGGATGGCCCGGCCCAGGCTGAAGAGCAGCGGACCCAGCGCGGGACCCAGCGTGCTGGCGCTGGAGGTGATGACTTCGTTGACGCTCAGCGCCTGGTGTAGCTGCCTGCGATCGACCACGGCGGGCAGCGCCGACGTATTGGCCAGGCTGAAGAAGATCCCCAGCGACTCATTGCAGAAGGCCACCAGCGCGATGTGGACCAGGGTCAGCCGGTTGAGCAGCAGGGCCACGGCCAGGCTGACCAGTCCCAACGTGCTCAGGCTATCGCAGACGATCATCACCTTTTTGCGATCCCAGCGATCCACCAGCGCACCGGCCGGCAGGCAGAAGAGCAGCAGCGACAGCGAGCCGATGGAGGCCACCACACCGGCGATGGCGGGCGAGTTTGTCATCGCCAGCAGCAGCAGCGGCAGCGTCACCTGGGTTACCTGTGTTCCGGTGAGCGAGATCCCCTGACCACCGAGCAGGGTCAGAAAGCTGGCGTTGCGCCACAGCGACCTCGGCGGCCTGCTGCTATCATTTTGCTGTGTTGGCTCTGATGATTGAGAGACGGTAGACACCTGTAGTCCATCCTTTCTTGTTTGCGGGAAGCGCGATACACACGACAATAGAGCGGGACACTTCCCATGCCGTGTCGTGGAGCAGCTACAGGTGGAGAGCACAAAGAAGCCGCAGGCACCCATGCAACGAGAAGTGCCCTGTGGCGAAGATGCGGAGGTCGATAGAGGCGGACAGCAGAAGAAAAGGTCACATTGTAGCTACGATCCTTGAGGTCGTCAGGCCGCTTGTGGCTCCTGTGCCCCCACGGCTACAATGTTAGCCGAACGCGCGCTTTACCTGCTTTCAGGCCGCTTCAGACCAAGCGCATTCGCCTGAGCGGCCGTGGCAACATAAGGAATATAATCGTAAAGAGGCATTGTTTACATATCCTTTATGGCGATACATTCATCTTTATTATTTAGAGTATAGCATGAATTTCGATGGTTAGAAAGTCCTGTTTTCTTCAAATACGACCAGGTCCCTGCTACAGGGACCTGGTCGTATTTGAAGAAAACAGGAGAAGGCTACTGCATGCGCTGCTCGTTTTTGTTGTTTATAGTCGCATTTCCTCTTATATCGATGCCAGAAAATAGTAATACATGATAAGAAAACGAATGAGTTTTATGGACACTCCTCAAATTTAATGATTTTTCGGCTTATAGTACAGATGGCCGAGAATTGAGCGATGAGATGATTGATTTTTGTACTGGCTAGATGGTATGATACATCAGGTAATAGCATCTAGCATGGGAATAAATGTGATTTTGTGGTTTTTTGGGCGATGCATTCTTTGAGGAAAAGGCCCACGGGCTGGAAATTCTCCATTGCGCTTCATCGGCCTGTTCATTCGGGTATGTAGATAGGTTGGGAGTAGGGATGGGACAGCCGGTGCCATATTTTATGCACGCGTTGCGTGGCCGACAAGATGTGAAACGTCTTATTCTTCTTACGTTCTTAACCTGAGCCATACCACAATAGTACTATCCAGGCGTTATGCATGCCTGGCCTGCCCATTTTATCCTCTGCTGGTTGTTTGTTAACGTGCCCGGTCATTATCAGACATGGTCGCCAGATCGCTGGATGCGCAGCTAACAATGTTGTGCTGATTGCCGACGGCAGACGCTGTACAGGCCGATTCATTCACCTGATACATTTTCACGATACGTGAATAGAAAGGAAGAGTGTCAGCACGAGGATTGTGTTGTGAGAACCTAACCTCGGCCGACACCGCGTTCTTATGCAAAGCATACCATTGACAATATTGACAGTCAAGAAAGGCAAATCGTGTGTAGTAACACATCTGTCATTACCTCCTGAGCTCGCGCGTTGTTTTTGCTATCAGATGGGAGGAGGGTGCCAGTGAAGTCAAGATGTGTCACTGAAGATAAAGAGGCGTTGAGCTACAATCATCCTCAGCCCGCGCCGGACTGGCGGAAGCGCGCCGATCGGCCTATCGAGGCGATCGATACCCTGCGCTTCCTGCGCCTGATCGAGACGCTCTACCACAAAACCAGCATTAGCGAATGGGGCATGGCCTTTGTGCGCTGGATCGTGTTCGTGGGGGAGCACATCCGGCCCGCCACCTGCTATAAGCTGGCCGACGTGGCCGAGCACTTTCACCTCTCCGAACGTCAGACGTGGCGCAACCTGCAGGCGCTCAAGAAGAGCGGGTTGCTGCATATGACTCCCTGCTTTGACGAAAATGGCAAAAAGACAAAGTACCGTTGCTATGACTGCACGCCATTCCTCAACGCTATCGCGGCCCTGATTCGAGAACATCTCCGATCAGGGTCGCCGGAGGACACCTGCGCCTGTCACAGCACAATCCCTGTCGCGACATCTCTGTCATCCTGTCCCCTTGATGATTATGCAAGAGCGGCCACTTCTCCATTAGCCGCGGACAAAAATGTCTCACCTGCCGACGTTTTGGACGACACAAATGTCCCACGCGCCGATATTCTGGTGGACACATCTGTCCCAAATGCTGATGTTGCGGAAGCGATGACCGGATCACCTATGACATCGGTGTCTATGACAGAAGACTACACGACCGGGTTGCGGGACAGATGTGTCACAACTGAGGCATCCGTTGCTACCATGTCCGAGACATCTATGACATCGCGTTTAACAGCCTCTGAGGACGCCCCTGAAGCCGCTTTGCCTGTTTTACACGCGGATGGAGATGGTGACGCGAATGTCTCATCGATCGATGCTCAGATGGATGGAACGGATGTGTCCGCGCCATTTTTGAGCTCAGATCGGCCCGATATGTCATGGATGTCAATTTTTTGCGCGCTTTCGAATTCGAATTCGAGTAATAAATATAATAATAACTATAATAATATTACTATCTCGAACTCGAATTCGAAAGACACCCATGCCCAGGAAGCCGAATGTGTCAGTGATTGTGTCCTTCCACCGGGCTTCTTCTCCTCCAGCACGACCGATGGCGTGGTATGTGATGCTCAAGTCTGCCAGCATGGGGAATGTCCTGCCTCAGCGGCCGCCTGCCTTGCCAGAGCCAGCGAACGGATAATCGCTGAGAGCCAGCGAGCGAGCTATGAGATGCTGGAGAGATGCGCCGCGCCAGCAGGTGAGCAGGGCTGCGCCAGCGAGCGAACGGCGAAAGATACTGGCAGGCGGCTCGGGAGCGCCAGGGCCAGGGAGCGCGAACGCATCAACGCCGTGCTGGCCGAGAGCCGAGCGGCCAGCGACGCCGTGCTGGGCATCCAGGCGAAGGCAACCATCCACCGCATCGCCCGCGAATTCAACGACATGGCTCTCCACGCCTCGTGCGGACAGACCACCACGCTCTATCGCCACCTGCTGCGCATCAACGAGGTCGAGGACCAGTATACGCTGACCGATCCCGACCTGTTCCTGAGCGAGATGATGCAGGAGACCTACGAGCGGCTGCGCGAAATTCAGTTCAGGCGCACCGACTGCAATCAGCGCCCCAACGGCATGCCGCTGTTCTTCACCGACCTGCGTGGCCAGGTGGTGAATATGGTCGAACACATCCAGCAGCTGCGTCAGCAGGAGGCGGAGGCTGGCCCCCAGATGGAAGAGCCGCGCGATGGGCAGCAGATCATGCCGGACTGGAAGCCCGAGCGGCCCCTGCGCAGCGTCGATGATCCGCTGTCGAGCGCCGATAACCATCGCCTGCTGGATTACGTGCATGGCATCCCCCTGGAGGATCCGCGTGAGCTGGTGGATCATGCGCGTCGCCTGAAGGTAGTCATGAGCGAGGAAGAGGCTGGCCAGATTCTGGCCGGGATCGCCTCGGACCATCTGCGTGATTTGATTGCGCAGGCGGTCAGGCAGGAGCTGTACTACGAGATCAAGGCCAGCTGGGTGGCGCAGCCCGGCTATGGCGTGAGGTAGTGTGCCCTGATGATGATGTGTGGTAGGTAGAGAGGATGATGTGAGATGACCACCCAATATGTGACCCCTATCTCCGAGGCGTTTCCGCTCTGGTGCCAGAGCCTGTTGCAGCGCTCGGACTGGGTGATACTGGACACTGAAACGCTTGAGTTCGCCGGCCGTAGTTCCGAAGCGATCGCCATCGCGGTCCTTGATTCCCAAGGGCGCACGCTGTATGATCGCCTGTTCAATCCCTTCGTCCTGAGGGCGCGTGACCTGAGCGTTGTAGACCCCTATGAGCGCACCATCTTCACGGCCCGCTGGAACGAGCTGGAGGATGTGCTGTACGGGAGGCTGATCATCAGCTATGGCGCGGTCTACAACTCGCAGGTCCTGGTGCGCACGGCGGCCCTGCGCCAGATCGAGATGAGCAGCTATTGCTGGCAGTGCGTGATGAACGCTTATGCCGAGTACCGGGCCGAACCGGGACGCCGCTCGGGCTCGTTTCACTGGCAGTGCCTGGCTGATGCCTGCCTGCAGCTGCGCATCAAGCGCCCCATCCATGGCTCACAGGCGCTGGCCGATGCCCGGGCGACCTGGCAGCTTATCCGTGCCTGCGCGCGCCTGTGCCCGTCCATAGAACGTTGACCCGCGCGGCTACCGGTTCATCAGCCGCCGCACCAGGACGGCGATCAGCACGCTCTCGATAACGAGTCCGGCCAGCGCTTCAGCTGCCATGATCCACAGGCGTAGACGAGAGGGATGCGTGGCATCCTCCCAGAAGACGCGCCCGTGAAAGGCCGTAACACTGATCAAGGCCGCGTCGAGCAGGGTCAGGTGGGGCGCTGAGAAGCTGCCGATCACAAAATAGGCCAGGGTGCTGCTCAGGATGATGAGCGCGTAGGCCGCGAGCAGCCTCCATGGGCGATAGCCATAGCCCGCCAGCAGATCGAGCAGCAGCGAGCAGAACCAGGCACCGTAGGTGTGGTGCCGCCAGTAGAGTTCGCGCTGCAGCTGGTGAGCGGCGTAGGCGAAACGGGCGCTGTCCTCATCGAGTCCCTGCTGTTTGAGGACCAGGGTCAATTGGCGGTAGGAGCGCAGCGCTTCCTGGCTGTTAGCGGAATGTTGCCGGAGCGACGTGGCCTCACTAGCCTCTCGCATGCTACCACGTGTCCCGTGCGCGTTCTTGTCGCGAGTCATCGTGCTCCAGTCTATGCGGCTCAACACGACGTCCCCCCAGGAGATGTCCACCAGCGAGGCGCGCTGATAACCGGAACCCGTCAGTTCGATGTCGGTGAGCTGCGTCTGACGATCCAGGGTGGCCGCATTCATGGTTGCGCCTGCCAGGTGGGCCCGGCTGAGATCGGCACCCTTCAGGCTCGCTCGGGTCAGATCAGACCCCTCAAGGTGCGCGCCGCGCATGTAGGCGCCTTTGAGGCTGGCCTGGCGCAGATTGGCGCCCATTGCATAGATCAGGCTAAGATCGGCCTCGTCCAGCCGAGCGCGTTGCAGCGTGACTTCCTGCATTTCGGCGTCGTGCAGATAGGCGCCGGTGAGGGTAGCGTGGCTCAGCTCAACTTGCTGCAGCGATGCCTTGCGCAGGTTACTGTTACGTAGATTGGCCCGCGTCATCTCCGCGCCCTGCAACGATGCCTCGCTGAAATCGGCCCGCTCCGCCTGTGCGTCCTGCCATGAACTTCCTATAGCCTGTATCTTGCGCAGGTCGGCCTGCCGCAACGAGGCTTTATCGAAGTATGCCCCCTGCGCATGTGCTTCGCTGAGATCGGCCTCATCCAGACAGGCACCGCGCAATCTGGCATGCTGTATATTGACGCGGTTCAATACGGCGCCTTCAAGTTGCGCCTGTGATAGATCGGCGCCCTCCAAATTAGCGCGGGCCCAGTCCCGCTGCTGGGCGGTGGCCTGTGTCCACTCATCCCACCGCAGCGCGCCACGCATGCCTGTCAGCGGCAAGGCATGCAGATCGGCACGTCGTAGATCGGCGGCGCGCAGATCGATCCCATACGGACCTCCTGACTGATTCCGCTGCTCCTGTTGGGCCAGCAGCCATTCCACATCCGCTCGGTTGAGTGAAACATCTTTGAAGGGATAGAGCCCCCGTTCGATATCAGTTTCTCGTTCCAGGCACGCGTTGAGCTCTACCTGCCTCTGCGCGTCAATCTCCGCCTCTGTGCGCCACTCCTGGCCCCGTGTCTGCCAGTGTGCGCGCCATTCATCTGCCGTGCGCGAAATCGCCACGTCATCTCCCCTTTGCTGTTTCAACTCCCGGAGGCATACACAATTACCGCCTTCCCTATCAGTTTACGTTGGCTGTCGTAACTTTTACCATATGTATGTGTTGAGGACGGCGTGTTTCCCGCCATCATAATGTGGTAGTACAAAAAGGTACGCATTTCAAACCTTTCTGCATCGATCATCGAGGATATTTTATCTTTTATGCTTCGTCGCGTCTATTCTTAAAAAAGGCTAGTTTTGAAGGAGTTATTTCTATGGAGCAATGGGAGTATCTGCACGTCGGCTTCGCGACTACCGAGGTAGAAGAGGCGACCAGACGTTATGGCATGGAAGGCTGGGAACTGGCCAGCCTGGTGGTGATTCGCTATCGCCAGGATATCACGTCTATGCTGGTCCATGCCTACGAGGCGGATCGGTTCGCCGCCGTCTTCAAGCGCCGCATCGCCTCCTTCGAGAAGATATGAGGTTACGTACAAAGAAGAGAAGCAATGCTCTTTTTCAGGCATTGCTTCTCTTCTTTGTATATGCTACGAGTTGTCCTTTGTAATGATCACGTGCGGAAGGCGGCGCGCACATTGCGGTCGGCGAACAGGTAGATCAGGACCGCGAGGGCGATAATGGTCTGTATCACTGCCGCAGCACTAACGTTGCCGGTGACCAGTGAGATGATGCCAGAAATCAGGTTGATGGCCTCTAGCACCACGGTAACCCAGAAGGCCCAGGGTTTCAGCGTCCAGAGTCCCCATGCCAGAACCAGGGCGATTATACCCAGGACGATAGGGATGATAGCCGCTACTGTGCTGACGTTCAGAAGGAAAATACCGCCCAGAATCTCAAGCACGCCACCGATTGCTTGTAGGATCGCAATGATTGTAACCCCAACTGGTCGTTGCCGGGGCGCCAGAGTATTGTTTACCATAACGTTACCCCTCTTTCAAAAGATCAACATAAGAAAAAGCATAGTGTACATTATATAGATGCGTATATCTCTTCTGGATTGATTACGGCTGATATAAAGGAAAAGATTCAGCCTCTTTTTCTTATAGTTGTAAGGCTTCGTATCGCTGGCTGAGGCTGTGATAGAATGGGGGTTGGCAAGGTAGTATCTGCACTGGCCCCTCCCCGCTTTCAGAAGGTAGTGGCTGTGTCTGCATTATCTGTGGAGGATCGTTATGTCAGGTCAGCGCGCTTCTGATCAGTCGAAGCGAGAGCAACTTATCGCCGCTGTGCTGCGGGCGAGCCGTGAGAGCAGTACCATCGCCGTCTTTTTTCATGCCAGCATGGCTGATCGTATGGGGCTGGGGGCGACGGAAGAGAAGACGCTCTCGCTGCTCGGACGTTTGGGGTCCATGACGGCGGGCGAGATCGCGTCTCAGACTGGCCTGACGACCCCTTCGGTTACCAGTCTGCTCGATCGTCTGGAAGGCAAGGGCATGGTGCGGCGCGTGCGCGATCCCCATGACCGGCGCCGCGTGATTGTGGAGCCCGATCCTGAGCGCATGGAGGAGCTCAACCGCATGTTCTACTCGGTGCAAGAGACCTTCCAGGACCTGTTGTCCGCCTATAGCGATGAGCAGCTTGAGGCCATCGCGGATTTCTTGACCCGTTCCGTCCAGAGTTCTCAGGAGCTTATCGCTGCGCTGCGGAAAAAGGATGAGGACTGACCTTTCTATTTGACGAGCCGGGCCTGATACTCTTGAATGGCTTCACGAGCTCTCGGCAGGCTTGTGCCGGTGCAGTCGCGATAGTAGCGGATGGCGAGCAGGCTGTAGCCGGCGCGCAGCAGGAAATCGAGCGCCAGGGGATCAGGATCGCGTTCGCCTTGTTCAAGAGGAGCGACATCGCTCCTCTCTATCATCTGCTCGATCTGCTGGATGACGGCCTGCGCGGCCTCGGGTCCCGCGCCCGTGCAGTTGCGGAAGTAGAGCTCGGCATCCCGACGACTGTGCGCCTGTAGCAGAAGATACATCACCATCGGATCGGCATGGGCTGTGACCGCAGGCTCGTGCTCGCTTGATTGAGCGCCATACATGGCGGCGAGCTCCCTGACGGATCGGGTGGCCTCGTGCCAGCTAGCCCCCTCTTGCTCGTGGTAGATCGCGATGGCGCGCTGCTCCAGCACGGAGAGCAGGGATGCCTGGGGCCGCGCCAGCGTCTCGACCAGTGCCGCTTGCACCGGCCGGAAGGCTGCGATGAGGCCTTGCCGCTGCTCCCGCGCCTGGCTGATCTGCTGGTAGAGTAGTGGCGAGCGCTCCATCTGGATCGTCGGCATACGATATGTCGGCCTGCCGGAGCCCGGTCGCGCATCCCCATGCCAGGTCTCATCCATCTGTTGCTTTGCCCGGCGCTGGCTGTAGCGCGACCCCAGGTAAGCGGGCGCGAAAATAAGCACGAACACAATCAGCAACCAGATCCATATAGTATCCATGAACCCGCATCCTCCCTGAGCGATCGATGGTAACGTATTCTTATAGTTATGGTCTACACATAAAGTATCGAAGCCTCTACTAAAATAGACGAGCAGGCGAAGAAGATTTAGCCGCCATGTGTCCATTCTTGACGCGCTGGCATACATCCTATATCCTTAAAAATGTTGAGATTGGCCCTCAAAGAGGATTCCTGATTGGAATTGAATTACATGTGGAGGTGGAAGCATGTATCATCCGACCAGTCGTGTGCTGGCGGTGCTTGAGCTGCTGCAGGCGCGGCCGTCGATTACAGGTCCGGAGCTGGCGGCGCGTTTAGAGATGGATGTGCGCACCATTCGGCGCTACATCATGCACCTGCAGGATGTGGGTATCCCGGTCGAGTCGAACATCGGCCGCCACGGTGGCTACCGGCTGCGTCCCGGTTTTAAGCTGCCGCCGCTGCTCTTTACGGAGGAGGAGGCCACAGCCATTATGCTGGGCCTGCTCGGCACGTCCTGGTTGGAGATCGGTCAGTCGGCGGTGGCCGTGGAGGGGGCGCTGGCCAAGGTGTCGCGCGTGCTGCCGCTGCGGGCCCGCGACCGTCTGCAGGCTATCTCTTCCCACCTCTTCTTCTTCTCGCCGCAGCAGGATGGACGACCCGATGTGTCGCTGCTGATCACCCTGAGCGAGGCGGTGGGTCAACGACAGCGCATCTTCCTGGAGTATCGTTCCACGCGTGATCAGAGTACAGAGCGCAAGGTCGAGCCCTATGGGATCGTGGGCTGGGACGGTCGCTGGTACCTGGTTGGCTACTGCTGCCTGCGCCAGGATATGCGCACGTTCCGGCTCGACCGCATTCAGCGGGTCGAGCCGCTGGACGAGCCGTTTGAGCGCGAGGAGGAGTTTGACTGCCGGGCCTATGTGGCGAAGCAGTATACCGCTGGCACGCAGGCGCGCTACCGCATCCGGATCGAATTTCAGACCTCGCTCTACACGCTGCAGCAGCGTATCCCCTCGACTTATGGTACACTGACGCCTACCGCTAATGGTGTGATGTTCGAGTGCCAGTACGATCATCTAGAAGGTCAGGCGCGCTACCTGATGTCGCTCAACCTGCCCTTTGTCATTCATGAGCCACCTGAGCTGCGTGACACCTTCAGGCAGCTGGCTGCCCAGATGCTCCAGCTCGCCGATGCCGTGCCTCCATCCGCTTCTCCCACAGATGGTTGATTGCATTTCAGCTGTGCCTGTGATAAAAGATAGATATATTATGATGAGTGGATGGAGCGCCATGAAGACTAAAAATGAACTTATCTCCCACCTGATTGCACTGTTGAGCGCTATCTGTGTGGTTCTTCTTGATCAATGGAGCAAAAATCAGGTGGTGGAGCACCTGAGCCCGCCGGATAGTGGACGCAGCGTTTCGCTGCTGGGCGACTATCTGTCGCTCTACTATGTGCGCAACTGGAACTCGGCCATGGGCCTGCTGACCAACCCCGCGTTGCTGGCCGTGTTGATCGTGGTGGCGCTGGTGGTGCTGATCTCGTTCTACTGGCGCCTCTTCCGCCGTGGACCCCTGGTTTACAAGATCCTCTTCGGCCTGATCCTGGGCGGCGCGGCCGGCAACATCCTGGACCGCTTTATTCGTGGCGGCTACGTGGTTGACTTCATCTATTTCCGCATCCCCCAGATCGGCTTTCGCTTCTATATATTTAATATAGCCGATGCTGCGATCTCCGTCGGGGTAGCGCTCCTCTTTATCCTGCTGCTCTTCTCTGATGTCCGCCGCCCCCGGCGCGAAGACCCCGATAACGAGCAGGCGGACACCACGTCATCACCTACCACATCCGGCAGACTCTCATAAAGAAACACGATTCCGTAGGTTCGTGTTTCTTTGATTTAGCAAACCGACCCTCTCCTTGTTATCAGGAGAGGGTCGGCAGTTTAGACGTTACCTGGTCTACAATGATGGAGCGAGTTTGATAGAGTTGATCGGAGTAAGATCAACATCCCCCCATGCACCGGCCCAGGAGTACGACGGACAAGTATTGCCATAGCTGTCAGTACAATACCAGACAACCGCGGAACCGGTCTGGTTGTTAAAGATGCAGTGGTTGCCATACTGGTTGTAAAGCTTATAGGTACCATAATAGTAGTACGTATTCGATGGTGTTCCTGAACAGCTTGAAGTCGGGTAGATGCAGAAATAGCCGGATGGGCATCCAGCAGGCACTGCTGGCCTTACAGTACTATTTGTTACAGCATGTGAATTCGCTGAAATTCCATGCGAAGTGGCTGCATAAGCGGAACTGCCTCCATTAAACAGCATCAGTGCGCACAGCAGCATCATCATAAGTGCGGTAATCGCCAGGTTCTTTCGTGAGAAGAGATGCATGTTTTTTCCTCCTGCTTAGCTTACTAAGTACTACTAGAATTTATTTAATAGGATGTACAAGCCCTTCATGTGAGAGACTTATCCGGATTGATATTGAGGCATATGTACTACTTTTCTTCAATCGAGATAGCAGTTTCATTAGCTTCAATTTAAGCGCTTCATGATTTGAAATAACTTGCACATCACTTTACTTATTATGGTTAAAAATGAGCTATTTTACCACGACAGATCCGCGACAATATCATGACACTTTTATATTTGATAATATTAACCAAAGGCTGTGAGATACCTATAGATAAAAACGTATTTATAGATGTAACAGGCACCTGGCAGGAAATAACCACTGATTGCGGCCACCTTTCGAGTGTTAATGGGAGTATTGATGGAATCAACACCTGATACAAATGCAATTTCTTTAGGTCAACGTTTACTGGCGGCACGCGTGTCTGCTAATCATTCACAGGAGACACTGGCGGAGGCGATTGGGGTATCGGCCAGGAGTATTCAGCGCTGGGAGCGCGATCGAGCTGTGCCGCAGGGCCAATCGCGTGAATTGCTTTGTCAGGCCTTACAGGTGTCTCGTGAGACGTTGTTTGGTAATATCAGCAGCGTGCCGTTCGCTGAAAAGCCCTGGTGCGTACCATATCAACGCAACCCTTTTTTTACTGGACGGGAAACGCTGCTGCGTCACCTGCATACGACTCTTTCCCAGCAGAAGCTTGCAACCCTCGCTCGATCCAGCGCATTAAGTGGTCCGGGTGGGATTGGCAAAACGCAGGTGGCCCTCGAATATGCGTACCGTTATGCGCAGGACTATACGGCGATGCTCTGGGTTGGAGCGGAAGAACCAGAAACAATCATCTCCAGTTTTGTCTCTATCGCCACCTTCTTACAACTACCCGCCAGTCAGCAACCAGATCAAAACAAGGTGGTGAGCGCCGTGAGAAACTGGCTTGACACTCACTGCGACTGGCTTCTGGTACTGGATAATGTTGAAGATCTTGAGATGCTGAAAGGTTTTTTGCCTACAGCCAATCGCGGGACCCTGTTGCTAACTACCCAGCGCAACACGGTCGGTACACTGGCGCTGAGCATGGAAGTGCCGCAGATGCCGCTGGAGGAAAGTGTGCTCTTCTTGTTGCAGCGCGCCAGACGCATCGACCCTCACCTACCATTCGACTCGCAGCTTGATCATATACCAGATATAGTGACAGCGCGTATGATCGCAGAAGCGATGGGGGGATTGCCACTGGCACTTGATCAGGCTGGCGGCTATATAGAAGAAACACAATGCAGCCTGGAAGATTTTTTGCACCTGCTCCAGGATTCACCGCTACAAATGCTCAGGGAGCGCAATGTGTACTCCAATCATCCCTTTTCGGTTGAACGAACCATTCAGCTCTCTCTTGAGAAAGTGCGTCCTGGCTCGCCTGGAGCCATCGATATCCTGACGATCTGTAGCTTTCTAGCCCCGGATGCGATTCCAGAACGTTTACTCACCGAAGGAGCCTTCTGTCTGGGGCCAACCTCACAAGCAGTATTGACCACCCCCAGAAAATTCAATGCCGCACTCAAAGAATTACTAACCTACTCGCTCATTCGCCGTCACAGCCGGACCAAAACGCTGACGATCCATCGTCTGGTACAGACCACACTCAAGGCAGGACTAGACGAGCGCACGCGTCAGCGCTGGGCTATGCACGTATTCGAGATGGTGAATCAGGCATTCCCTGACGATCAAAGCTCTATGCAAATCTGGCCGTGGTGCGAGCAACTATTACCACATGCACTGTTCTTGATCCGACAGAGTGGCGAGGGAACGTGCACCCTCACGACCCATTCTGCCTTGCTCACCAAAACAGCCAACTACCTTGCACAACGCGAACGGTATGCTGAGGCCGAGACACTCTATCAGCAAGCCCTGCTGCTCCTGGCACAGACATCTGAAGCTGTGGATGCAGATGTAGCGGCACTGTTGAACGATATCGCAGATATTAAACGCAAACAGGGAAAGTACGCTGAAGCTGAAATGTATTATCAGCGTGCAGCAGGCATCTATCAACAGATGCCCTCAGTTGATAGCGTACAAGCGATCCGGCCCTTATGCGGTCTGGTCTGCCTCTTGAGCGAGTTTGGTCGTTATGAAGAAGCCGAGCAACTCTTTCAGCGCATCCTTCACGAACGAGAACAGGCCCTGGGCTCAGAGCATATTGATCTCGCTATGCTGCTAGAAATGTTCGCAGCCTTGTGTTTCAAAGCTGGAAAATATGCAAAGTCCCGCGAGCTTGCGCAGAGAGCGCTCAGATTACAAGAACAGGTAGTTGGACCTGATCATCCCTGCCTGTCTACGCTATTGTGTACGCTGGCACTCAGTTCTTGCGCTCAATGTCGGCTCAATTCACAAGAAACCGAAGCGTTATTACTCAGGGCCATCACCATCCAGGAAAAAGCCCAGGGGATAGAAACAGCGAACATTGCAATGCTCCTCAACAATCTGGCTGCTCTCTATATCGAAACAGGAAGATATAGTGAGGCTGAACCATTACTGCTGCGCGCATTGCATATCCAGGAGCATACATGTGGGACAGAAAATTTACGCTTCGCTTTTTATATGGATACGCTAGGGATGCTGCATTTAAAGATGGGAAGGTATGCCGAGGCCGAAACAAGCTATCAGCGCGCGCTCCAGCTTTTCGAGCAGTGCTCAGATATGTCGCATCCCGCCATACGCTATCCGCTAACCGGACTGGCTAATCTCTATGTCAGACAAGGAAAGCACAAGGAGGCCGATGTACTTCTGCAGCGTATTGCGTCCCTGTCTGAGCAAGAACCAGCCGCGACTCATCTGTTGATACTAAATAGCCAAAAGGTCTCTGGATGGGGAGGGAGACTTGCCAGAGTGGCAAATATCGAGGAACATCCAAAGAAATTGTCATCACACGTTTTCGAAAGGATCTTCCTCGTATGCCTCATCATACCGCATCTGGGCCCGAAGAGGCGAATGCCGATTCGCTCTCACAACAGATCGTTGGCTGCTTGCAGCGCCTCATCGAACCCTCTGATCCCCCTGCCGCTGCGGTGAGCCGCCCTCGTGGACGACCCGCAGTGCTCTCCTCTGAGCATCTGTGTCTGGCGGTCTTGCTGGCGCTGCTGCGCGGCTTGAAGAGCTATGCCTGCGTCTGGCGCCTGATTACCTGGTCGGGGGTCGGCCACTTTCCTCTCTTGCCCCATACTCGTGACGCCATCCGCAAACGCCTCTTGCACACCTCCCTCGACGTCTGGCAGCGCCTCCTGCTGCGCGTGAGCACCGGCTTGCATGCCCAAACCCAGGCGGTCGCCCAGTGTGATCTGCTTCCCTGGGTTTCCCATATCTTCGCTCTGGATCAAACCACGCTCGATGCCGTCCAGCGGCGCATGCAGGATGTGCGCGATGAAGCCGTGGACAGTCCACGCCTGCTGGTCGGCAGACTGGCCGCCCTCTTTGATGTCCGCCGCCAGCAATGGGTTCGTATCCTCTTCCGTGAGGACGTCTTTGCCAATGAAAAACTGCTCGTCCAGGACGTGGTGCGTGGATTGCCCGCTGGCAGCCTGCTGCTGGCCGATCTGGGCTACTTCAGCTTTCCCTGGTTTGACTGGCTCACGGACCAGGGCTTTTTCTGGCTCTCACGGATGCGGGAGAAGACCTCCTACCAGATCCTGCACGTCTTTGTGCAGCAAGGCACCACGCTCGACGCCCTGGTCTGGCTGGGAGCCTACCGCGCCGATCGCTGTGCCCACCGGGTGCGCCTGATCCAGTTTGAGCATCACGGCAAGCTGTACCAGTATCTGACCAACATCTGCGAACCCGATCGCTTGAGCATGAGCGAGGCCGCTCGCCTCTACGCGCGTCGCTGGGAGATCGAGCTGGCGTTCAAAGCGCTCAAATGCACGCTGGGCATTCGCGTGTGGTGGTCCTGCGATCCTCTCCTGGTGCTTCAGCAGCTCTTCGCCGCCTTCATCCTGGCTCAGGTGCTCCATGCGCTCCACGCTCAGGTGGCCTTCGCCGCCCAGGTCCCTCTCTTCGACGTGTCCTTGCCCGTGCTTGCCACCTTGCTTGCTCAGGCGCCCACGCGATCGGGTGGGCAGCCCCTGATCCAGCGACTGCTCGAGGTGGGTCGGCGCCAGGGTTTGATCCGGCCCTCGCGGCGCATCGAGCCAGCCGTCCCTGCTCTGCTGAGGTCCTACACCCCGGCCCCACCTGATCTGCCGACCATCCGACCGCCACGCTACGCCCATCGTGTCCGTCAGGGACGTTCGGATCGACCCGACTTTGTGCCTCGTTTTTTCACCTTCATCGTGATTTAGTATCAACAGATGGCCGCGACTCCGCCCCTACAACCCGCTATCAGTACAAAAACAGGTAACCTTTTCGGCTTCACCTGGTCCGAATAAGCGCACATGTTTATGGTTTACCAGCCCATCCCCCCAGCATGTAGGTTCGGCCCTTTGGGAAGCAAGCAAAGCGGGGGCAAGCCCCACGCATACTGTGGTCTTTTCTCGTTTGGCATGATCTTAAATTGAAAGTATTGCCCGCAAGGGCCGAACGTACGATGACGATTTTTTCGTGGGTTTAAAATCGTGCTTCGGCGGGGTGGCCGTGCCGTTCTTCATGCTGGGAGGGTGGGAAGAGCATCAGGTCGTTGACGGCCTGGTACCACTGTCCGATGAGTCTTTTTTGTTCGCGGCCCAGCGACTCGCGCTGATTGAGAACCGACCAGCTGGCGCCCAGGCCGTCCTGTTCCAGAAACTGGTTGATCTTCTGACCCATCTCATCGTCAAGTTCATGGATGCGCGCGGATATTTCATCGACGCGCGTCAGTGCTTCTTCATATGATGGTGCTGGTTTTAGCATCGTGCTCCTCGCTTCGTTATATCAACTGGCCGGCATATCTGCCGCCGTGCCAGGATGTGATATGCTTCTCGCGGCGCTGCGTCCGGCTGTGCGTCTTACCGCTGACAGGCACAACCCTGGCACGCACGCAACCGTGCTTATATATGTGATACGCAGTGGTAGGTAATTTTGAGTACAGCTAGAAATGAGTAGGAGAGCATGACTGAGAGTAAGCCCAGGGTCGTGGTGACCCATCGCGTCCACCAGGAGGTGTTGCACCTGCTTGAGCAGTCCTGTACCTTCTTCACGCCCCACCTCGGCACGGCCGTGGACGAGGCGCGCCTGGTCATCGAGCTGGAGGCCGCCCACAACATCCTGCAGGTCTTCCAGGGCCTCACCCCGCAGGGCGCCGTCAATCAACCATCCCCTATCCCTCACCTGTAACCCTGAACTGCAAATGTAAAGTTTTTCCCTTTTATGGAATGAATAATGCGAATAGCGTTCGCTATTCGCATTATTCATTCCATAAAACTCTCCATTCTTGCATCTGTGTTATACAGTTAAGATGTTGCCAGTAATGCATGGCCGGCCAGGGCAGCACCGCATGTCTATCGAAATACATACAGCAAAGATGTAATGATCCTGACAGAAGTGTAGAGGGAGGCATGACCATGTCTGGAATCGCTGCCAGCCATCTTTCCATGTGCTATCGAGTCCCTGTGCGGGAGGCCAGTCTGCGCGGCGCGCTAGGCTCGCTGTGGCATCGCCGCTATCGTCAGATTCAGGCGGTCAACGACATCTCGTTCTCTATTGAGTCCGGAGAACTGGTTGGCTTTATCGGCCCCAACGGCGCGGGCAAGACGACGACCCTGAAGATGTTGAGTGGCATCCTGCATCCCGCAGCTGGGACGGTCTCCGTCCACGGCTTTACCCCCTGGAAACGCGAGGGCGCCTTCCTGCGCTCGATCGCCCTCATCCGTGGCAGCCAGCCGCTGGGTGGTCCCACCGAGCTGACGGTGTTGGACTCGCTGCGCTTCCAGCAGACGATCTATGAAGTCTCGGCCACGGACTTCCGCAAGAATCTAGCGGACCTGACCGAGCTGCTTGACCTGGAGCAGCTGCTGAGTCGGCAGGTGCGCGCCCTCAGTCTGGGAGAGCGCATGCGCTGCGGGCTGGCTCTCTCCCTGCTCTATCGTCCGCGCGTGCTCTTCCTGGATGAGCCGACGCTGGGTCTGGACGTCTCGGCCGTCAACCTGATCCGCCGTTTCATCGCCAGCTACTGTCGCCGCACCGGTGCTACCGTCCTATTGACCAGTCATTATATGGTCGACGTCGAGACGCTCTGCAACCGCATTATTCTCATCGACAGGGGGCGTATCCAGTACGATGGTGGCCTGTCCGAGCTGTCGGCCCGCCTGGCTCCAGCGAAGCTGCTGCGCCTCTCTTTTTCTGATAGCCATAAAATAGACTGGGATGAATACGGGGAGCTAATCGAGGTGGGCGAGAATAGTGCTGTGCTGAGCGTGCGGCGTGAGCTGGTTCCGACCATGACGGCTCGCCTGCTGTCCGAGCTGGCGGTGACCGACCTGGCGGTGGAGGAGCCGCCGTTGGAGCAGGTCATCGGCCAGGTCTATCAGGAGGGAGGGCTATGAGACGTCTGTGGAGCCTGCTGCTGACGGCTACCTGGCGCCAGATCCTGCAATGGCTGGCCTGGCGTTCTTTCTTGCTCACGCTGGCGATCAACCAGGCGGTCGCGCCCCTGCTGGGTCTGACCATCTGGTCGGTGGCTCTGCCCGGCAGTTCGGCCATCCCGACTTACTACATCGCCCTGCTGATCTGTCAGCTGCTGACCGTCTCGTATGAGCAGCACACCTTCTCCAACGGCGTCTATGCCGGGGAACTGACCCATGATCTGCTCAGGCCTCAGCCGGTGGTGCTGGGACCGCTGGGGGCCAACCTGGCGCTGCGCCTCTGGCACCTGGTGGTCGGTGTGCCGCTGATCCTATTGCTGGAGCTGCTGACCCACGCGCGCTTCGACCCGCTGGCTGTGCTGCTGGCCCTGCCAGCGCTACTGATGGCGGCCGTTCTGCGCTTCCTGTTCTCCTACCTGCTCTCGCTCTCGGCCTTCTGGACCGAGCAGGCGCATGGGGTGGCGGGCTTTGGCGAGACCCTGCTCTTCCTGCTCGGCGGCTCGGCCATCCCGATCCCGCTCTTTCCCATCGGCCTGCGTCCGCTGGGGGAGGCGCTGCCGTTCCGCGCTATGCTCGGCTTCCCGGCCGAAATCGTCAGCGGCCAGCTGGCGCCCCGCACGCTTCTGCTCGGTTATGGTTGGCAACTGCTCTGGATCCTTGTCTTTCTACCACTGGCCATCCTGGTCTGGCGGGCCGGGGTGCGCCGCTATAGCGCGATTGGAGGGTAAGCTACCATGCGTCTCCTGCGACTTTCGGGTCTGATCTTCTCGCTCTCGCTGCGACGCGAGCTAACGTTTCGCGCCAACTTCCTGTTCCAGGTCATGATGACCCTGATCGGCGGCGCTTCCATCTGGATCGCGCTGACCCTGATCTACACTCGCACCGGGAGCCTGGCTGGCTGGAACCAGGGTGAGGCCGCCATCCTGCTTGGGACCTTTCAGCTGGTAAGCGGCTTCCTGGCGACCTTTGTCGAGCCCAACCTGAGCTGGTTCGGTGGACAGATCAAGGACGGACGCTTCGATCATATCCTGCTGCGGCCGGTCTCCAGCCTCTTCTCGGCCAGCCTGGGCAGCTGCGCTCCGCTCGCCATCACGCAGCTGCTGCCCGGCCTCGCCATCATCTGCGTCGGACTGCGCCAGCTCAACGCCGCGCCCTCGTTCTGGAACTGGCTCGGCTGGCTGCTTCTGCTCGCCGTCGGCTGTGGCATCACCTGGGCCTCGCGCGTCCTGCTGGCCAGCCTCGCCTTCTGGACGCCCGCCATCGAGCTCGACGTCCTCTACTCGGCCGTCTGGCAGTTTGGACGCTATCCCAGTGACATCTACCACCAGCCGCTGCGCGCCATCCTGACCTATGTGCTGCCCATCGCCTTCGTCGCCACCTTTCCCGCGCTCGCCCTCACCCGTGGACCCGCCCTGCCCATCCTCCTCCCTGGAGCCGCCCTGGGCCTGCTGGCGATCTTGCTCACCCACCTTGTCTGGCAGCGCGGCCTGCGTCGCTACACCAGCGCCACCTCATAACATGGGGCATGTTCCCGTGGGAATGCGATCAATTGGAAAAGGCAGATTGGTATTTGGTATTAAGAAGAGGTAGCACTTTGCTGGTACTGAACCATCACGATCCCATCACACTTTTCTCAGAGGAAGCTATGGCACAACCAGAACCTTGACAAGATGCACGGCAATAGAGTACATAATTGATATAGCAATATGCAATAACGATGCCGTCTAGTTTCTTCCTCCAGGTGGGGTGGAACCGACTACGGGCAGACGTCAGCGGCGAGAGAATCAGGCGTTCACCCTCCACCAGGGAACACGGTTCTGCTCATATGCTCCAACAGGAAAGGAATTCTCATATGCAAGAACAGAGGACTGGACAACAGAGAGGCGCCTCGTTTATATGGAAATGGGGGGCGATCTTTGGGGGCATTCTGGGCGTGATCCAGGTCTTATTCTCCCAACTCCCTCACAAATTGATACTGGACCTTCCCCTGTGGCTGATCGGTTTTTTCCTGATCGGTATGTTCGCCGCACGTCAAACTGGCCGGATCGAGACGGGGGCGCTCATTGGACTCATCACCGGCCTGATTGGCGGCCTGATCGTGGTGCTTTTCGGAGTTATTCAAGTGGTGGGCAATAATCCCCAGATCGCCCAGGCCCTCAATCGGGCTGCGCAGATGGCGCAACAACGGGGTAAGACGCTCTCGTTAACTGAACTACGAACGATCGCGATTGTCGGCGGCCTGATCGTGACGGAGGCCCTGGAGATTGGTTTAGGATCGGGCATAGGCGCATTGGGCGGTCTACTGGGACGGCGCCTGGCCAGGCCCCATACCAATGGACCTTTACCATTCTAAGCTCTGGCTCAGAGCCGTTCTTCTTGCATTGGCGAAATTAAAATCCCGCCATCGACGGCCGGATGTACCGCTCAGGTGCAGAGCCTGGTAGGAAGCGCAGCAGATCGTTGACGGCCACGTCCCACTGGTTCAGCAGTTTCTGCTGTTCGCGGACCAGGGCCTCGCGGCGGTTGAGGACCGCCCAGGTTCCGCCCAGGCTCTCTTGATCCAGCACCTGGTCGGTTTTTTGCTCCATCATGGCATCGAGCTCACGTATCCGCTGCGTGAGCTCTTCTATGCGCGCCTGCGCCTCCTTATACGTGGCTGCTTCTCCCATCATCACTCTCCTGAATGTATCATGGCAACCGGTTGACCAATTGTACCTCTTCTGATGGACGGACAGCTATGAATACAATCCCCTCCGTGCGCTTTTCTTATAGCGTATAATCCACCCTTTTCATCAGCGTATCGCGTAATATTTATGGGTGTCAAACACATGAACACGCGTGAATGGTGCCCTATCACGATCATGTTCCTTGTTGCCTGGATATAATCCGATCATGGCCCAGACATCGCAGCCTTGTGTGACCTACTCTTCCTCGATGTTCTGTACACGCCCGACCTGTCCATCGACCAGCCGTACCTTGATCCCATGGGGATGAGAAGGGGAGTTTGTCAAAATATCCTTGACGACGCCTCGGGTCAGCCTTCCTGTTCGCTGGTCTTGCTTGAGGACGATTGACACGGTCATTCCCGGACGTATATGTTGGCGGATGTGTCCATCTGGCATGCAGTTGCGCTTTCTACTATCATCTCTGGCGAATATAGATAGCCTCTTTTCCCAGAGCGTATTTTACGTGTTTCTCGATGTCCACCATCACACATTGGATGGGGCATCACCCATCCAGAGTAGCACACTTTCCCTCATGAGTCCATCTTTACGATGAATAATCCAGAGCCATTATGTACATTATTCTTTTATGTGTGGAGTGTGTGCTATGGGCGGGGGCATACATGCCAATATCCTCGATAATATTGCAATGTTTCATGCATTGATTTAAGATGCCCTTGCTGTATTTATGTAGATGTACACAGGGAGGGACGCCACATGAAGGGTCTGGAGCTGGCTGAGAGCTTTTTCTTTCACGCGGTCTTGCCGATTATTGAGCGGGAGTTCCCGCAGTTAGAGGATCGCTACGCGGCGGGGTTGCTGGGCTACGGTTCGGATGTGCTGGGACACGATGACGAGTGGTCGCGCGACCACGAGTGGGGGCCGCGCTGCATCCTCTGGCTGGATGAGCGGGACTACGTGCGCTACGCGGAGCGGCTCAACATGGTGCTCAATGAGCAGCTGCCCGCCTCTTTTCGGGATTACGCGACCCGCTTCTGCTTCGATGAAGAGGCCGGTTGCCTGGTGCCCGCGCCCTCTCCGGAGGAGGGATTTCATCACGTGGCTATCACCAATGTGGTGCGCTACCTTGAGCTGCAATATGGCCTGACCAGCCTGGAGCTCACGCCGTCCGACTGGCTCTGCATTCCCGAGCAGAAGCTGCTGGAGCTGACCCGTGGCAGGATCTTCGTCGATCCGGTAGGCGACATCACGGCTGTGCGCGAGGAGTTCGCCTATCTGCCGGATGACATCTGGCGCTACAAGCTGTTCTACGCCTGGGAGAAGATCAAGGATTATGACGTGGTTGGCCTGTGCGCGGCGCGCGGCGATACGCTCTCGGCCAGAATGATGCTCTACAAAGTGGTCGAGCACGTGGTGCGCCTGACCTTCCTGCTCAATCGCGCCTACTGTCCCGGCACCATGAAGTGGTTCTCGCGCGAGTTCTATGCCCTGCCGCGTCTCGCCGGGGAGATCGGACCGCGCCTGGAATCCTGCCTCGTGCTCGACGACCTGGGGCAGTCCGTCCTGCTGTTGGAGGAAGCGCTCTCGCTCCTTTTCGAGGAGCAGCGGAGCCTTGAGATTACGCGCCCCTGCCAGCTGCTGCCGCCCTCTGTATATAGCCGTGGGCAGATGAGCGTCTCATTCGCGGATGTGCAGGCCGCCCTGCGCGAGTCCCTGCCACCAGAGCTGCAGGACTGCGATACGCCGGGCGCCATCGACCAATGGGTCACCAACGATGATCTGCTCCTCTTTCCCGACAACTTCCGCAAGTTCAAGCCTGTCTATCAGGACAACGAGAAGATCCCCCGCGACGACGTCGGCGACCTCCTGCTGTAGGTGCCGAACTCGCCCCGGCACCTACAGCAGGAGGTCGTGGGATTAGATGACGGTGCGCACCGTGCCGCCGTCGACGCGGATCGTGGCGCCGCTTATATAATCGGCGAGCGGGCTGGCCAGGTAGGCGACCGCCATGGCGATCTCCTGTGGCCGACCGAAACGGCCTGTGTCGTTTGGCGCCATGGCCTGCGTCGCGTTGCGTTCGATCTCCTCCCAGGCATCGCCCCAGCCATGAGCCTGCGCCATATGGGTGAGCGCTGTCTGAAATCCTTCCGTAAGAATCGCGCCGGGCGCCACGACGTTTGATGTCACGCCGGTGTCTGTCAGTTCGCGTGCGAGGGAGACCGCCAGATTATGGCGGGCCGCCAGGGATGCGTTGTAGTGTGGCATGATTGCACTCGGTTGCTGCGATAGGCCGCCTCCGATCTGGATGACGCGCCCCCAGTGTCGCTCACGCATCTGCGGCACGAGATGCTTGATCATGCGCACGCTGGAAATGACGTTGGTGTTGTAGGTCTCAGCCCAGTCTGCAGTCGTCGTCTGCTCCCATGAGAGGTAGCCAATGAAGCCAGCATTGTTGACCAGAATGTCGATAGGGCCGCCAGCGAGCGCCGCGGTCGCGACCGCCTCGGCCCCGGCGTCGGTGGTGAGATCGCCAAGCGCGACCTCGGCTTTTCCTCCTGTGGCGCGGATCGCCTCAGCGACCGCGTTGGCCCGGCCTTCATCGCGGCCGTGTACCACAACTGTAATGCCCTCCGTGGCCAGTAGCTTCGCGATCGCCTCGCCGATTCCAGAGCTCGATCCGGTCACTAATGCCCTCTTACCTGTCAGTCTTAAATCCATGATGTTTTCCTTTTTATTTCACTTGCTCGCCTGCAGGCACTCCACCCGCAGCGCTAAGAGTATGGTATACTGAAGAAGATCATGGGACAAGATGAGCAATGATCATAGGAATCATACTCCTCGTTTTAGATGTTGCTTTTTGCGGATACCGCATTGAAGGAGGCTGACATGGTTGGTCAGAGGCAGCGGCAAGAATATCGTTTGCACGAACTGGGAGATTTTCTGCGTACGCGCCGGGCCAGGTTGATGCCTGAAGCGGTAGGACTACCGCGAGGAAGCAGGCGCAAAACTCCTGGACTTAGACGAGCGGAAGTGGCACAGATGGTAGGCGTGAGCGTGGATTGGTACACCTGGCTAGAGCAGGGACGCCCCATTACGCCCTCAACGCAGGTTTTAGAGCGCCTGGTGCAGACGTTGCGCCTGGATGTGAATGAAAGAACTCACCTCTTCCTCCTGGCCCAGCAGCAACCACCGCCGGCGCAGTTCCTGGAACCCGAGATCGTCAGTCCGGCGTTACAGCATTTCCTTGATCAGTTTGGCGCTCGTCCGGCCTTTGTGTCGGGAAGACGATGGGATATCCTGGCCTGGAACGACGCTGGATGCGCGCTCTTTGGCGATTATAGCCAGATGACCGCCCCGCGCGAACGCAATACGATCTGGAACATCTTCACCGATCCCCAGGCGCGGCAATTCGTCGTCGATTGGGAAGAAGATGCGCGACACCTCTTAGCCCAATTCCGGAGCATGTACGGTCGTTATCCTGCAGACGCCCAATTGACGGAGTTGATCCATGATCTCATGCTCGCCAGCCCTGAATTTCGCGCCTGGTGGCCTGATCATGAAGTACAGAGTGGACAGGAAGGGCGGAAAGCGCTCAATCATCCACAGGTGGGGCTGCTCGTGTTTGAACGCCTGACCTTTCAGGTCTTTGATACGCCGGATCTCAAAGTTACCGTGTATACGCCGCTGGAGGAGGCCGACACGCCGCGCAAACTGGAGCAACTGCTGGATCAGTGGCACCAGCACCACGGGAGGCAGCCCCATATCCCGCAAGCGGCCGACAATCATCCACAGGCGCAGCGACCAGAACAAGACACGGTGGGATTGTGGCTGGCGCAGTGCGGTCAAAGGGTGGAGGACGCGTGGGTGGCTAACAGCGAGGTCATGACCTCCTATACAAACTGGTGCGCGGCCCACGGTTACACGCCAAAGAAGGCGAAAGGCTTATCTCAAGCGTTGGCCGCGCATGGCCTGGAAGTCGGTGTGCGCCAATGGGTCTACACTGGACCAGGGATGCGCACAAAAACACGTGGAGTGCGAGGTCTGCGCGTGCACGACTGATATCGGACAACGAATGCACCTGGGGACAGATGATTGTCAATCTGTCCCCGGCCATAGCTCATCTTCTCAAGCAAGTCCCTCGCTCTTCTTACCAGTACCTTGTCGGCTTCCTGGCCCCATCTGTCCCCAGATCGCTGCATAAAGTCATCTCTGTTCTGAAGATTTAGTCGATCCTTCCCGCCGGGCGCATAATCTGCCGCACGATATAGTGTTGCTCTGCCTCGGTGAGGTAGCCGGAGAATGTGACGGGTCCCAGGACCTTGAGCAGCCGGGTGGCACACTCCTCGTACGGTACCATGATGGGGGCGGGGTCCCGGCCCGATAGACTGACCTGGCGCGCCATCCCTTCGACGTGTCCGGCGACGCGCCAGCCTGTCCATAGTCGTTCTAAGGCTGCCAGGTAGCGCGGATCAAGTGTGGATGGATCCCAGACCCATAGTTGCTGGGTCACGACATCCAGCAATGCTCCACCCGCGAACTCCTCATCCCGCTCATGAGGGAGCGCGGAGGGCCGCTTTTTCGCTAAAAGATCGCATAGGCGGGGGCCAATGGCCAGGACCATGCCGGGCAGGTCTCCCAGGATGTAATCGGAGACCGCGCCGTCTTGCCATCGGATCGTAATAAGGGTATTCGTATAGTCGTAATCACCGAACAGCTTTTCGTCATTGGTCGGATGTGCAGGATCAAAGCCTTGCGCAGAGTCGAAGTCCAGGTCGTCTTCCTGGACGTTAGATTGGCCACGGGGCAGGGCCGCTTGCAGGTCGGCATTGCCGTGCATGGCCCAATCGATGCTCCATGCGGGACACAGCGCGCGCAGCGCGGCGAGCAGGGGGCGTCTCAGATAGGGTCTGTAGCAAATATCTTCACCGCCCCAGAAGAGCAGGCGCCTCTGATCCCGGTCCACCAGCAGGCCACCCGGCGTCCAATACAGGCTGTCGGCGGGGTAGGCGAACCATCCTTCAACGTTCCGCCATTCTTCCAGCGCATCTACCAGTACATATGACGGTAGGGTGGCGCCTATCCCGAGGCCGAGATGGATTGTTGCCTCGCCTCGTTCTACTATTACACAATGGGCGCGATCCCCCATGCCTTCTTCCCTTGCCGAGACGCATTCTATCTACTATGCAAATACATGATTTTAAATGCAGCCTATTCGAGCGTTTTCAGCGCGTCGAGCGATTGCCGGGTAGCCGCGATGGCGCGCGGATCACCTTTTTGCTGCCGCAGGTCTAAGGCCTGCTCAAAGCAGGCGCGGGCCTGAGCGATCATGCCCTGTTCGGCATAGCAGCGGCCCTGGTGCTGCAGGATGGTATCCTCGTATTGCTCCTGGTGGTAGTCCCTGGCCTTCTGCAGCGCCTGCTGGAACAGATCCTGTGCCTCGTGACGCTGGCCGAGATACTGCTGTGCCGTAGCCAGGTGCAGAAGATTGACGACCTCCAGGCGCTGATCTCCCACCAGTCGAGCCAGCGCGAACGCCTGCCCCAGCAGCGGGGCGGCCTCTTTCTCCTCACCAAGCATGGTGAGACGGTGTCCGAGGCGGCTCAAGCACTCCAACTGACAGCGCTCATCGCCATCGACGCGTGCCTGCTCCAGTTCCTCGTAGTCCTGTTCAACCTGCTGCCTCAGCGCAGCGCGATCCTCCGGCTGGAAGCGTTGAAAAAACGTTGTCGCCTGTCGATCCATTGCTTTGCTCCTTCATTTCAAGTTATGGAGACACATGTTCCGACCTGTCCGGACTGTTTGTTTGCGTCGCAGTAGCTCCCGCTCTCCTTGATCGTCGATTGCTCTTATTATGGTATGCTTTTTTTAACGGAAAAGCAATATAGCTTAACATAGTTGGACGAGTGTTATCAATTGGGAGCGGAATATCCGGGTTGGTGCCATCGATATACAAAGAGGCAGTAACGAGGATTTTGGCCTGAAACCCAATGTATTCAATAGCGGTATGTGCGCATCTTGCGGGCAAAAAAATCAACTTTAGAGCAAGCAGCAAGAAAAACGACAAATCGCAGCGGAAGATGGAACATCCCTCGACCCGGTCATGTCCCCGTAGGCGGCATAGGATTGCGGCCTCTTCGATGCTGTATTTTTTCTGAAAAGCAGCAATCCGACCTTGTGCATGCCGCTCTGTTGGCGTACGATATGTCGGCTTCTGCACGGAGCAGGACCGCTTTCCCGATTTTTAGGAACGATATCGTACGTGAACGGGTGCGGCATGCACAAGGCCGGATTGCTGCCTGAGCGGCACACCAACGTCTCGAGAAAGCCGCAAAGCCGGGGCAAGCCCGGCAACTACGGCCGCCTACGGGGACATGATCGTGATCGGGGACCGCTCACATGCGTTCCTATGACGTTTCGCGTGCCCAAATGCTTCCCTGTTTTCGCTAAAGTTGAAGGTATTGCCCCTTGTGAGCGCTTGCCGCGAAGCGGCTCCGTCCAGTATCGAGAATGAAGATCGCACCTACGTTTCTCATTGCCTTCCCCTGGGCAAAAATATGATGCGCACCCAGGATGTTTTTTTGTGTTGACAGCGATTGCTGAGTATGGTACATTTTGCTCATGAATATATTTTATCTGCGCATTGTACGGGCTAATGTCCCTGCCTCCTTGCGAGCCTGATTGCAGAGCTTACAGGGAGGCGCGATTCAATACGAAGAGTAATTCTTCTCCTTCGTCCACCGATGTAATCTGAACTGCATCGGTGTGTGCTGCTTTACCTTTTCCCTCCTCTTTTGTGTGCCTGGGCCAGGCTCTCCACGTTCTGGCCACCTCTCCCATCCCATTCTATCCCTTTTTATGTTGCGCGGCACACACGGCCCCATTTTGCCAGGCAGAGGCTGGCCAGAATCTTTGACGTTGTCACTCATTGCATTCTGGAAGGCAGGTTTATCTCATGGCAAAACAACATCCGCATTTTCTGACTGGACAGCATGATCGCTCTATACCCGCGCACGATCCCGCTCTGATTATCACCAGCAGAAACAACCCGAGGATCAGGCTACTGCGCGCCCTTCTGAAGCGTTCCGAGCGCGAGAGCAGCGGGCTGGCCCTGATTGAGGGTCGCCACCATGTGCTGGAGGCTCTGCAGCATCCCGGCCTGGTGCGTCAGCTCCTCGCTGTGCCTGAGGCGCTGAAGGGCCAGCGGGTCTGGGATCTGTTTGAAGACTATCGGCGGCGGGGCGGCTCCTACCTGTTCGTCAGCGTTGATGTGCTGGAGTCCTTCTCGTTCAAGTTCGCGCATCAGGGGATCGCCGCCGTGATTGAGCAGCGCTGGGAATCTCTGGAGCAGGTGAAGCTGGCGCGGGGCGACTACTGGCTGGCCCTTGAGGCTATTCAGGATCCCGGCAACCTGGGCACGATCCTGCGCACCTGTGACGCCACCGGTTGCTGTGGCGTGCTGCTGCTGGATCACACGACCGATCCCTATGACCTGGCCGCCCTGCGCGCCAGTCGGGGCGCCATCTTCACCCGGCGTCTCGTCCGAGCCTCGTTCCCATCTTTCGTGGACTGGAAGCGGCGCCACGGCTACACCGTCATCGGCACATCAGACGCGGCATCCGCGCACTATAAACTGATCAACTATCCTGAAGCGGCCATTCTGCTTATGGGGAGTGAGCGCCAGGGTCTCTCCGCCGAGCAGCAGGCGGCCTGTGACCTCGTCGTCAGCATCCCCATGCGCGGTAGCAGCGATTCCCTCAACGTCTCGATCGCCGCCGCCGTCGTCCTCTACGAGATCATCCAGGGTGACATCTATTGACCAGGCTTCTGTGCTAAAGGCCAGAATGCCGGAGATTGAGTGCAAATTTTTTGCACTCAATCTCCGACCCCCTTTCACCAATCAGCCGATTTTCCACGTTCGCGTGTGATGCGCGGTCGAAGCACGTGTGGGTTTGGGAATGTTCCTCGTAGCTTCAGGGATGTCAGCTTTCCGACATCGAGCCGGTTGTGACCGCGCCGGAACGCTGGTAATTCGCGATAATGATGCCATTGGGGGAGATCTGACTCTCCGTCACCTTGAACGCCGCTGGCATGGTGCCATCGGTAAACAGCCGTTTTCCACTGCCCAGCGTCAGCGGATAGATCTTGAGCCAGAACTCATCGACCAGATCATGCTTCATCAGCGTCTGGACGAGATTTGCACTGCCGTACACGTGCAGATCCGGACCTTCCTGCTGCTTGAGCTGGCTGACCTTTTCCGCGATGTCTCCGCCTAAAAACACGGAGGGCTGCCATTCGCTAGAAGTTATGGTATTCGAGGCGACGTACTTGGTTGCTGACATGACGCCGGGCCATATGTCGGCATGTTGCGGCCAGTACGGTTCCCAGATTTCAAAGGTTTTGCGCCCCAGCAACAGATCAAACGGCAGGCTCATCTGCTTCT
Source organism: Dictyobacter aurantiacus (assembly GCF_003967515.1). Taxonomy (GTDB): domain Bacteria; phylum Chloroflexota; class Ktedonobacteria; order Ktedonobacterales; family Ktedonobacteraceae; genus Dictyobacter; species Dictyobacter aurantiacus. The sequence goes on from NZ_BIFQ01000001.1 coordinate 5,360,113, forward strand.
TCATGGTGGCTCCAAGCACCTCGTCAGAATATGGAACTTGCCATCCGCCATACGCGAAGCCGCCGCTGGTATCTTCATCTGGCCCGCCTCCGGCCTGTATGACACCATCAAGGGTGATGAATTCGAGTACTATAACTTTTCTCATGGTGTTTCCTTTTTTTCTCTCCCTCGTGCATTCGGCATGACTGATGGAGAGCGTAGATGTTCTCGCACGTTGCGCGTCTATCTATTCTAATGGCGCAGCAAGAAAAAAACTTCTTGGATCTTGCTCACATCTTCCTCATCCTGGTAGCATGGCTGGGGCCAGAAAAAGCCCTCTTCAATGGTCGGCTCCAGCAGTCGCGTATTATGATCGTATTCTCAAACAAAGGTATTGCCCCCTGGGGCGCGTTGACGTGCGTGCTTCACGCGCCCCAGAGGGCGATACCAGCGGTTCTCCTGATAGCCGCTACTTCATCATAGCCGCGATAGCCATGACAAAGACAATAATTGGCAGTGCTATAAAAATCACGCCCAGCACACGGTAACGCGTAACCGCCGCGTCGCTCGGTTCCGCGTTATCGTGGGTCAGCCAGCGCAACCGAGAACGGGCAACTGCTCTGGCTTTGATAAGAAATGCCAATCCAATCACGATTGGCAGTACCAGGAAGAGAGAGACGCCAACGAGGCCGCCTATTGTATCACTGTTCATCTTTCCTATTCCTCACCAGACGCCTACGAAGTGGGAACATTGAAGTAGGTTGGCCCCGAGAGCGCCTGAAAACCCTGGACAAACTTCTTAGGATCCTGACTGCTATCGGATGGAAGACCAACCATATTCAGAAAGGTACTCTGAGTATAGTCGACGCTCTTACCATAAACAAAAGGAAAGTGACTACTCAATTTCCAGCCTTCTTTCGTCTCCCCCGGCTCATCTGGTAGTGCCGTCAGATTGCGAACGCCGATGCCATCGCCTGGACCGAGCGATGCAGGCGGCTTGAAGTATGTGCCTGAGTTAGCCGCGCCGCTGACATCGCCAGTGTTACTATTGAGCCACATGGGCACAGCCGTACCGACAATTACTTCGCCTGTTGCCACCGCGACTCCCGCCGGCCCTCCAGTAGCCCCAAGCGCAATCTCGCCAATATCGATGCCATCGCTCGCCCAGTCAGTCGGGCTCTGAGGAACAATGGATGGATTACCTGTCCCTGCGTTATTATCGCCTGGAGCCACGTAGTCATAATAGTTGATGCCGCCTGCGGGTATCTGCGAGATTTGGGCGCCAATGAGCACTACATTTTCTAGCTGGAAGGGATTTTTATCCTGCGCCAGAGCTTGCACGATGTCATTCCCACCTTGATATCCCAGAATAGTCACCCTGGGATTGGTGATGCCGTTCATTGCGTCGTACTCTTGAATCGCTTGCTGTACCAGCAGTGCGTTCTGCTGAGGAGTTTTGCCGCCACCCATAGAATTAACGGCTACCACTAATCCACCATCATTCGTCTGATAGATTACTATTGGTGAGCCGTTGGGGGCGTGGATCAGATCCTGGAGAATCTCGCCTGTTGTCACTGTACCCGTCGCGGAAGCCCAGCCAATCTCGTCGTTGTAGATTCCGATCAGCCCGGAAACAGCATCATACCAGTCCGAGAAGGCACTCTGCTGATTGGTATAAATCTGCCCCAGCTGGTTTTTCGCTTCCGCCAGATAGTTATTCTCCTGCTGAACGCTCTGATTATGCATCTGCTTGTATTCATTTAGCATGGCGGTAGCATCCTTTGGTACCCGGCTGGTCTGTGTATCGTAGATATTCTGATACTGCTGCATGTTTTGAGATGATTTATACTGGAGGTAGCCCCATATGCCCTCTTTCGCCTGTTCGAGCTGGCTCAGGAGATATGATTTACCCAGGTCAAGTACACCACCAACATCAACATAACTGATTAATGTATCATCCCTCATTTGAGTGGTAGCATCCTGGTAGGACATTCCATAGTAGTCAAGCCCTCCTATGTCACCAGCCATCACTGAAGGTGGTATATAATTGTCAATCTGGCTACCGTATGTCTGGTTCATCGTGTGAATCTGCTTGTTAATATGGTCGCTGGACATACCAAATTCACTCAATTTCTGCTCCATCCGGCTGCTAATCGCGATATTGTTCTCAACCGCCTGAGCAAACATCGTGGCGCCCATGCCCGCGAATTTAACCTCGTAACTGTCAACCAGGTTATTTTTGTGATCGCGCAAATGCTGATCCGCATTCTGAAAATTGCTGATGACTTTAGGAATATACGAGGTAATCGCCGATAGTCCTTCGTTGAATGAGCGTGTTACATCATCGAAGGTTGTCATTGCAAACTCCTTTTTGCTCTTTCTCAAAAAGGTGGAGATAGCTTCTACCTTTATCCAATAGGAAACTGCTCTGGCCCGTCAAAATTCGTGCTGGGCGTAGGTTTAAATGTAGCCATCGTCTTGATTTCGTTCTCCTCCGTTGCGTTTGCACTATCCTGCAGGGCATCGCCTATATGCTGCCGATCCTGGAAGAGCTGAGTAAATCCAGTCGTATGAATATTGATAAATTGATAGAAGGTCGAGTAAAGCTGCGTGGGGAAATTAGTATTGTTAATGCGGGTAAGCGTATTCTGAAAATCTTGTACACCCTCTGGCTCTGAACCCATGAGCTTCTGGGCGTCTGCCTTGACTTGCTGCCCAACCGAATGGACATAAGCGGGATCAATAATGATCCTATCGCCCGGAGCGAATGCCATAGTTTGTGAATCCTTTCAATGAACTGATCTGGCTATTTTAGTGTTGGTCAGGAAGAGGCGCATGCACTTAAAAGAGAAAGCCCTGATTCCTCGGTTCTATATTACTATAGTATCTCGGGCTCTATATTACTATATTATCTTGCTTTTGTCATAAAAAGTACTATAAACTATGAGTCAGATTTTTTGTGAACTATTTCACCACGTAGCTGACGGAACTACCGCGCTGGTTCTTCGCTCCTGTATAGTAGATGGTTCCGCAGAGGTCTCTGCCCACATGTAGCCACTGCTCTTTAGTTCGCACTGATGCGTCAGAATCTAGGGCAGTGGGGGGATCTTCTTGTAGCTCTTCCATAGGTCCTCCTGTTCGTTTCTCCTACTCTATCATGGCTTCTTCAGAGCCTCAATATACTAGGCCAGCACGACGATGATCAGGTAGAGGAGATAACCAGCGACGAGCAGGCTCCCCATCAGGCGTGTGATCTTTCCGTACCAGACACACGCCAGCAGCGCCAGGTGGGCGACGATCATGATGGGCAGGGCGATCAGGCGCAGCGGCGCGTCCACCGGCAGAGGGTGGATGGCGGCGGCGAGTCCAAGGGTGACGAGCAGATTGTAGGCGAAAGAGCCGAGGATGCCCCCGATCAGGATGTCCGATTGCCGCTTGCGCGCGCTGCTGATGCCGAGCGCGATCATCTCGGCGCCTGTGCCGAGCGAGACGATGGTGGCTCCGATCACCCCCTGATCCAGCCCGACGCTATTGGCCAGGCGTAAGGCTCCCTCCACCAGCGCGGGACCCCCGATGGCCATCGCCACCAGCCCGCCAATGGTGAGCAGCAGCGGCCGCCAGCGCTGGCGCCGGCCGCCGGGTTGCTCCTGCTCATCGTCGTCATCATCATCGTCATCATGCTCTCCCATGCGTTCGATCGCCGTTCGATCGGTGCGAAATAAGAAGATGGTATAGCCAGCAAAGATGAGGAGCAGGCAGATCCCTGCCAGCCGGGACACTGTACCCGGCACGAGCAAGATGATGGGAATGGCCGATACCACTGTGGCGATGATGGCCTGCCGCCGTACGTTGCGGTGAATGGACAGGGGTACGATGAGGGCGCTGAGACCCAGGGCGATCGTGGTAATGGTCACGTTGGTGCCGATGACGTTGCCCACTGCCAGTGCGGGGGCGCCACGCGCGGAGGCGATGGCCGCGGTCAGCATCTCCTCCGGCTCCAGTCCAGCCAGCAGCACGCCGATGACCAGCGCACTGACCCCAAGCGTGCGGGCCAGATCGTTCGCCCCATCCATGAACCAATCAGCCCCTCTCAGCAGCAGGATGGTCCCGATGAGCAGCAGCCCAAGGGAGAAAAGCAGCGGCAGCATCAGGCTTCCTCTTTCTGTGGATGGGAAGTGCTCCCGCGCAAGGCATGCAGCGCTTCCCTGATGCCGTAGTACACAATGACGAGCGAGGCCAGGGGATCGGCCCACCACCAGCCAAAGAGGGCGTTGAGCAGCAGTCCCAGCAGGACCGCTCCGGCCAGGTAGGCATCAACCAGGGTGACGCGCCCTTCTGTCAGCAGGACCTCGTTCTGCAGTTGTCGTCCGGTGAGCCGCTTGCCAAGGGCGAGCAGCAGCATGGCGATGAAGGTGGCCGCGATCCAGACGATTCCTCCGACGGAGGTTGAGGGATGCGTTCCGGTCAGGAGCGTGATCAGCAATTGCGCCACGATGTAGATGACCAGGGCAATGAAGGCGCTGCCGATCAGGCGCAGCGCCAGGTGTTCGCGCTGCTGGTTGATGCCTCTGAGTTGCCAGACGACGACAACCGAGGCGAATATCTCGATTAGCGAGTCCAGCCCGAAGCCCGCCAGGGCGACCGAGCGAGCCGCGATGGCGGCGATAATGACGATAACGACACCGACGACGTTCCAGCCCAGGGTCAGATATTCAAGCCATAATCCTCGCTTGATAAGTGCAGCAGTGTTCAAATAATATCTCCAGTCTCTATGATGGATGGGGCAAGCATGGTCGCTTGCGGATGATATGTGGATTATTGGTGGTATCCCATCCTCCACTTTGAATGAATGTATCTGAAAAAGGATGCAGCCGTCAAGCCCGGTTACGAGGGATTGTTTAAGTAAGATCGAAACGCTGCATCTGCTCTGGCAGCTCGGCCAGGCTGGCCAGGCGCAGGTCTGGCCGATACGTTTCGGGTGATTTAGGGCCGATCAGCACGGTATGGGCGCCCAGCCGCGCCGCCTGGTCGATGCAGTCCGGCCGATCATCGACGATCAGCGCCTCCGCTGGCTCTATGCCAAGATCGGCGAAGACGCGTTCATAATAGCGCGGCGTCAGCTTGAACGTATCGATCAGGTCCGGGCCATACAGCCGGCCAAAGCAGTCCCGCACCTCCATCCCCTCCAGATAGTAGGCCAGTTCATTCGACGGTTCTCCCGATGCCGTATGCAGCGTGTAACCCGCGTCATAGAGTCGCCGAATGGCCTGCGCCGCGCCAGGAAACGCCGAGCGCACACGCGGAATGATAAAGGCGTTGGCCTGCTCGACCAGCTCAATGCACTCCTCTTCTACTGGACAGGAAATATTCAGCAGCGCGCACATCCCACCCAGCCAGTCCAGCCCATATTGACGATAGAAGCTGGCATAATCGGACGCCGCCTCCAGCCGCCGCTCCCAGTTTGGAGGCTCAAACATCTGCTCCATCACATCCAGGTTCGCCTCGGCCCATGCCAGAGCTGTCCCCCCTAAGCGCGGAGGAAAGAACTCACCCACCAGCCGCCGCCACTGCGGCCCCCGCAGCGCATTATCGTTCATTACCCCACCATCGTCCAAAAAAATAGTAACGCGACCCATACCTGAATCCCTCCATATGTTCGGACCTCGCGTCCGATTCTCCTCTCAACGCACGAAACGTTCCTTAAATATGAAAACGTATCCCCATATGGGAACGCTCACCCAATACGAAAACGTATCCCCATATGGGAACGCTCACCCAATACGAAAACGTATCCCCATATGGGAACGCTCACCCAATACGAAAACGTATCCCCATATGGGAACGCTCACCCAATACGAAAACGTATCCCCATATCGGATACCCCTCCAACGCGAAAAAGCATCCCCATATCGGATACCCCTCCAACGCGAAAAAGCATCCCCATATCGGATACCCCTCCAACGCGAAAAAGCATCCCCATATCGAATGCCCACCCAATGCGAAAATGCATCCGTAGGCGGCATAGGATTGCGGCCTGCTAAACACGTGAAACGCCCGAAAAGCAGCAATCCGGCCTTGTGCATGCCGCCCTGTTCACGTACGCAATGTCGCCCGTAGGCTTGTGCATGCCGCTCCGTTCACGTACGCAATGTCGCCCGTAGGCTTGTGCATGCCGCTCCGTTCACGTACGCAATGTCGCCCGTAGGCTTGTGCATGCCGCTCCGTTCACGTACGCAATGTCGCCCGTAGGCTTGTGCATGCCGCTCCGTTCACGTACGCAATGTCGCCCGTAGGCTTGTGCATGCCGCTCCGTTGGCGTCCGATCGGCTGGCTTAGACATGGTGGTAGGGTAATCATCATCGTCTTTTAGGAACAAATCGTACGTGAACAGGGCGGCATGCGCAAGGCCGGATTGCTGCTTTTCATACACTTCGAGTTTATCATAAGGGCGCAATCCTATGCCGCCTACGGATGCATTTTCGCGTTGGGTGGGCATCCGATATGGGGGTGCATTTTCGCGTTGGGTGGGCATCCGATATGGGGGTGCATTTTCGCGTTATGGCAAGCGATTTTTATACCGTCTCATTTTAACGTCGAAAAATTCCGAACCCCTCCCCATTTCGGAGCATATGTCTACAAATACAGCTTCCTTGACAGCGAGGGCCTCCCATTTTATCATACTTATAGTTATCACAAGCAAAAATGGGTAGGAGATGCCTGCCCTCGCTCTATATATATGCGACGAGAGGTATTGTCTTTCATGGCTCGTTCTCTTTCTACATCATCCCAGACACCAGGACGCCGGGGACAGGTGCGGCTGGGCATCGGCATCGAGCTGATTACTATTGGGTGGATGGTGATCGAGGCGACGGTCGCCCTCACTACCGGCATCCTCTCGCGCAGCGTTTCGCTGGAGGGGTTCGGCATCGATAGCATCATTGAGCTGATCGCCGGTGGTATCCTGCTGTGGCGGCTGCTCGTCGAGCAGCGCGGCGGATCGGAGGAGCGCGTCGAGCTGGCCGAGCGCCGGGCGTCCTGGGTGACCGCTCTGGGCCTGTTCGCGCTGGCTGTCTATATCGTCATCGACAGCGGCTGGACCTTTTTGAAGCAGATCCATCCGGAGTCCTCCTGGTGGGGACTGGGCCTCGCGCTGGCCGCCGCCATCATCATGCCCTTGTTGTGGCAGGGGAAACTGCGCGTCGCCCGCCGCATCGGTAGCGCCGCCCTCAAGGCCGACGCTGCCTGCAGCGTTACCTGCGCCTACATGTCGCTCGCCCTGCTGGTGGGCTTGCTCCTCAACCGCCTCCTTGGCTGGTGGTGGGCTGATCCTCTGGCTGGACTCGCCCTCGTCTACTTCATCGTGCGCGAAGGCCGCGAAGCCTGGCATGAAGCTCGCACCGGCGAAGCCTGCTCCTGCTGCTCCGACGAGGATGACGACTGCTGAGCCAGTTTCTTCTATCGTGGCGGGCTCATATGCTATAAGCATAAAAATCCTCTTTTGTTGCATCGCTGCCATCTGGTATGGTAGCAGTATGCACGAAATAAAGTAGCAAAAAGAGGAGGAACAGCCATGAAGATTGCGGCACTCTATGATATCCACGGCAACCTGCCAGCGCTGAATGCGGTGCTGTCTGAGCTAGAAGAGGTGCGCTCCGACCTGATCGTGGTGGGCGGCGATATCGTTTCGGGACCCATGCCGTCGCAAACATTGGAGCGTCTCGTCGCGCTCGGCGACCGCGTCCGCTTCATTCGAGGTAACGGTGATCGCGAGGTCGTCATGATCTTCGATGGTCAGCCCCTACCTCCCGCCATGTCGGAGGAGGTACGCGTAATTACAAGCTGGGTGGCCGGCCAATTCACGCGCTCGCAGCGCGACTTCCTGGCGGCACTCCCGGAGCGTATTACGCTCTCCATCTCCGGATTGGGCGACATCCTGTTCTGTCACGCCACTCCCCGCAACGACGAAGAGATCTTCACCACCAACTCCCCGCGGGAGCGCCTGGCGACCATCTTCGCCGGTGTCCAGACGCCGATCGTCGTCTGCGGCCACACCCACGTCCAGTTCGAGATCCCATTCGAGGGCCTGCGCATCATCAATTCCGGCAGCGTTGGCATGCCCTACGCCGACCAGCCTGGCGCCTACTGGCTCCTGCTCGACGAACAGGGACCCCACTTCCGCCGCACCCCTTACGACCTGCAGGCCGCCGCCCAGGCCATCGAAGCCAGCGGCTACCCCCAGGCCCACGAATTCGCCACCGAAAACGTTCTCACCGTCCCCACCGCCGCCGAAGCCATGGAGATCTTCGAACGCCTCGCCCACGATTGAACGCCCCACCGCCAAAACCGCCCCTCGGGCCTTGCGCCCGATTACCCCTCGACGCACATCAAGGCCCGCCGTAGGTTCGGGCCTTGCGCCCGATTACCCCTCCCCCATACATGGATGCCCGTTAAAAACGTTCGGTGACATTTTTGAACATTATCGTATTTAATGGACATGGTCGTGTGGAGAGATAAATCGGGCGCAAGGCCCGAACCTACGTTATCTCTTTTCTTGTTGCCAGGTAGAATGGGAAGGGTAATGGATACCGCTCGATCCTTTTCCATTACCCTTATTAGCGCATGAAAAACCGCGACAGCCTGTTTGCTTTATTGCTTTTGCTTCTTTTTTTGTTTGGCCGCATAGGCGGCAGGATTGTTCAGGATATATGCGGTCTGCGCATTGAAATCCTTTTCGTCGCGGATGATGTGATCATAGAAACGATATTGCCAGATTTTACCTGGGTAATTGGCGTCCGTCTCTTTGAGATAGCGCAGCCACGCATGCGCGACGATAGATTTATACCCTCCTATGATCTGACGCGCGCTTTTGCGATGCTCGTATCTATCTTCTAGAATCAATATGCAATGAAAATGATCGTGCATCACCATGCACGTACCAGCCACAATGCCATGAAAATGCTGTGGTAACTTTTCCCATTCCTCATATAAAATGGCGCGTAACGCTGGAATGGTAAGCAATGGTTGGCGCTTGTAAGTGCAGATCGTGATCGCATATGCTCCCGGTTGGTGATATTTGTATGTAGCCAGGCGGAGCTTTTTTAGCGGCGTAAATGGTTTCAGGTAACGTTTCGTTGTGGTATCCAATGTTTAACCTCCTTCTGTTTTATGGATCCACCTTATCTATACCGCCGTATCATCAAAAACCGGAAACACATTTTGATGGATTTGGGCATTAACGTGCGTGGAGTATGTTTACCGCGCATGCCGACATCAGCACAGATGAAGTTCCCGCCGACCAGCATCCGCAGCACAGGGCGAAATATCAGCACTGGATGACCAGCAAGTTTGGTTCGCCGGAACAGTTCGCGGCAGAGTATGCGGTGGCTCTGCGTATTACCCCCAGCAAGGTGCGAGGCTCAAATTTCTGAGATATGCGTGCCCGGGCCGCGTCAGGGCGGTTATATCATCCATCAGCAGATAGGATATCCTGTTTTCCTTCAGTGAGCAGGCGCCGTATAAATCGCAGACTTGTCTGGATGCGATCGACCTCGACCTGGCCCGTTGCGTCGATCGCGCGTGCCTCTAGGCTCAACGCGCCATCAAATCCGGCCCTTCTCAATTGTCTCACAAAGCTATGGAAATCGATCAACCCCTCGCCGGGATGGAGATAGTATCTCACCCCTTCTGACGCCAGTTCGCCTTTGTGGTCTTTTAGGTGTACATGACGTACCAGCTTTTCCTGCCAGAGCCAGTCGGCGCTGAAGACGTTTTCAAGCTGGTTATGCCATACCAGGAACTCGGTATCCAGGGCTATGCGGGCCCGGCGATCGTGCTCAATGGCCCGCCTGACGTTGCTGAGCGGGTCGGCATGCGTGCAGGGAATCGTCTCGATAGTCAGTTCCAGCCCATACTGCTCGGTGAGATCCAGACAACGTGCCAACAGTTGCAAGTTGCGCTCCAGATGGTCGTCAGACTCAGGCATCCCCCATAGATGAAGCACGGCGATGCGCGCCCCTAACTGACGGGCGAAGGCGCAGTTCTGCTCGAAGCGTAGCACCCCCTGTTCGCGCTCACTCGCATCGCTGCTGCCAAAGCTATCGCCGATGCTTTTTTCCATATGCAGCACCGGGAACGGCAGCCTGCAGGGGCGCAGCGCACGAACGATGCGTTCCTGCTGCTGATACCAGCGGGGATAAAAGATGATCTCCAGGCCATCGGCCATAAGCTCCTGACCATACTTCAAGATCTCCTCATGGCTGTTGGGGTCAGAGCTGCGGGTAAAGGCCCCGGTTGAGCAGAGTACTTGCATTTGCCTCTCAATCATGAATGAATGAATATAAACTCTCTAAATAGAAGAAAAAGCAGATACCTTCTCTGCAAGCATACCCGAATTTCTCGCTTCTGACAATTGCCTCAAATTCTCTTCTCATTCAAGAGGCCTTCTGGCAACCGATTCTACTTGCCGTTCTGGTCGGGCCATTTCTCTTTGCCGCCATCGATATGCGCAAAAATGTCGCCAAAGGCTGAAGTATTGGCGGGGTGAGATTCCCGTGAGGGATCTCACCCCGCTCATGCTAGGCCAGTTCAGAGGCTAGCACTGCGCGCAGGCGGCGCCAGGCATCATCCGCGGCCATCTGGCGATACCCCTCCCCTTCTTCACAGAAGAAACGATGGGGTGTATCGGGGTAGGTCACCAGTTCATGTCTGACCCTGGCCGTCTGCAGTTCCCTGGCAATGGCTTCACGCTGCTCGGCAGGGATAAGGCTATCCTGTTCCCCAACAAGGAGTAGCAGGTATCCATCGTGTTCGGCTATTCCAGGTGTCAGGGACAGTGTAGGGGTTGGCCTGCTGAGCGGAATGTCCTGAGCGGTGAGCCAGCCTGGATAAAAGGCTACCGTTGCCTTAAGGTCGAACCGGGTGGCGGCAAGGTAGGCTATATGCCCGCCAACGCTTAAACCCACCATCGCGATCTTCGAGCATCTCTCTTCCTCACGCAGATAGGCCATGGCGGCGTGCACGTCGGTGAGCGCCTGCTGACGGGTGAGCTGATGCAACAATTCAAAGCCGCGCGTGCGACCCTCGGCGGTCGCTTCCAGTTCTATACCAGGGGAGGAGCGGTGATAAAAATCAGGTGCCAGCGCCACATATCCGAGTTGGGCGATCTGATCGGCAACACTTCGGATATAGCTGGTCACGCCAAACAGTTCAAAGCCGACGATCACCCCGGGATAGCTACCTGGAGCCTGGGGGCGTGCTATATAGGCACCCATAGTGGATGGGCCGGATTCTTCGTCTACCATGATGTCGATATAGCCCGTCGTGATCGAGTGTGTCCCGCTAGTTTGTGGCATGAAAATCTCCTCTTTCTTCTGTACGCTGTCTGTGTTCTCTCTGTTCCCAGAGATGGCTGTCATTCCCTCTCCATCCCGCTCAGAGGCGGGATGAGGTGGAGCGTCACGCTGAGACAGAAATGCTTTCTTGTGAGCGATCTTGTGCTGTAATGCCATCATGTGCTGCTCCAGCTTCCGCATTTGCTGTTCCAGCGCGTGCTGGTGTTGTTCAAGGATGCGCAGGCGCTCGCTTGCCGTAGCCTCTCCCTGACGGCGAAGCTCGGCAAAGTGATGAATCTGCGCGAGAGGCATCCCTGTTGCGCGTAAGTCGATGATCAGACCAATCCAGTCAATATCCTTTTGCCGGTAGCGACGATGGCCGCTTGATGCTCGGCTGACCGGTTCAAGCAGTCCAATGCGCTCATAGTAACGCAGGGTATCGATGGAGAGTCCTGTCCTTTCCGCAACCTGTTGGATCGAGAATTCTATTTCCATGCAACAACTGTACAACCTGAAGTTTACTCCAGGTCAAGGGGGAACTATGGGCGTAAATGTTCCGGTAGGGGAGGCCATTCGTCGCTCTGGCCAGCCTGGTCGGGCCAGTTCTCTTTGCCGCTCCAGCTCTCGATCGCGATGGCGTAGACCGAGGTGCGCAGGAGCTCTGTGTCGGTGATCGGCCGATACTCGCGACCGGGGGAGAACTGCGGGAAGTATTTGTGGATCAGGCCGTCGAGGGCGTAGCGCCTCTCCTCGGCATCCTCAAGGATCTGCAGGCGGCCATACACGATTACGCTGGCGTACTGGATTGAGAATTCGAGCGCGATATTCGATGGTAGCAGCTTACCAAACTCGCTGACCGCCAGGCAGACCTGCTGGTGCCGTTCGCTGTTGGCGCGCACCCGGCCTTTGCGATTGGAGTGGAAAAAGATTCTATGCTGCTCCGCATCGTACCAGTACATGGTGGGATTGATAAACGGCTGCTCATCCCAGTGGGTGGCGACGTAGGCCACCTGCCCACGCAGCAGAAAGTTCCTCGTCCACTCATCATCACGTGCATTCTGCGGACGGCGCTGCTGATTGGCCGGCGTCCTCTCCAGACCATAATCCTTTGGCATCTTTGATCCTTCCTTCCCTCGTTTGTTTCTCTATCCAGATCGTCGCGAATAGAGGAAGGATTCTATCCTACAGGAGCTGTTCGCCGGATGCCAGAGCCAATTGTTATTACAGCGGCCATGCCATTGTGTTGCGCGTCATGCTTTGAAGCCCAGCGCGTTGGGATAGCCGGAGAAGAGGAAGCGGCGAAACCAGGTGGCCATCTCGCGCGGTGAATAGGATGACTCACTCTCCAGCCACCAGGTCAGTGTGCTGATCAGCAGATTGGCACTAAAGGCCAGCGCCACCTCGCGTGGCATCGCCTCCTGTCCCCGCCGCACTCCCGGCAGGCGTGTGCGCAGCCGCTCGCGCTCCTCCATTATTCCGATGGTGTACTCGCGCATGCTCCTCGTGAACCACGACGAGCCGTTCTTGCCCAGCAGCGCCCCGTATAGCCGTCTGTGCTGCGCGACATGCTCAAAGAAGGCCACCCACGCTTCGGGCGGCTGATCGCCATCGATGCCATCGAGCCCCACCCGTGGCGGGCCTATAGTACTATTGAGCTCATAAGCCGCCTCCTCGAAGATCTTCTCCACCAGGTCATATTTGTCGAGGTAGTGACGATAGAAGGTGGCGCGATTGATCATGGCCCGCTGTGCCAGTTCACCGACCGTAATGCTCTCAAAGTGCTGCTCACTCAGCAGTTCGACCAGAGCCTCCCGCAGCAGTTTATGGGTACGCTGCGCGCGCAGGCCGTTGTTTGCATGCGTCATTTTTCCCTTTCATGTCGCAGGTGCGACAGATCATCGAGTTTGTTGCTTGTGACGTGCCATAGCTTGCCGCATACTTAGTATAGGCAACATTCTGCTGCACATGCAATGTGAATGCGTCCCGTGTTCAGCCCTCGCGGCCGCTGTACGGCGCATTACCTGTTTAATGAGGAGAACCGAAAGATGACAACATCCACGCAACCCATTCCATGGCAGGGCATTGATCATCCTGCGTTGGTGACGCCCGACCTCGATGAGACGGTCCATTTCTACCGTGACGTGCTCGGCATGCAGGCAGGCGAGATCTACGAGGCCCGCGGTGGGAAGACGCGCCACTGCTTTATCAAACCGGGCGCGACCCCGGCTCAGGGATTACACTTCTGGGAGCTGACGGACGCGCAACTGCCGCCTCGACCAGAGTCCCTGGAGTGGCAGCGGCCCGCGACCATCATGGCAGGGGCTCTTCTTCATATAGCCTTTTGGCTGCCCGCCGAGGCGGCTGCGCAGGCATTGCGTGAACGCCTGCGACAGCACGATGTGAACATGAGCGAGATCAGCGACCTCGGCCACCTACGCAGCATGGTCTTCCTGGACAATAATCACCTGATGCTTGAGGCCATCTGGTCCGGGGACGCATCGACGATGCACTGACTTTGACCCGGCACCCAGGCCGGGGCAAGCCCGGTTGAGGATGCTCCCAGCATCCTCGCCTACGATACGTTGACCTCGACCCAGGCGTCGTAGGCGGCCTGGCCGCCGGGGATGTTGGGGACGATGTCGTTGGCGTTCAGCGGGATTACCGGGGCGCCGCTGGTGACGCGGTTGACGCCGGACCAGCCGTCGCGCATCCAGACGGCACCTGGGATGACGTCGGTGGTGACGTTGGCCCGGGCTGTGAACTGGCCGCGCTGGTTGCTGATGACGACGGTTGCGCCGCTCTCGATCTGGCGTTTGTCAGCGTCCTGCGGATTGATCCACAGCTCGGGCGCGGGATTGACGCGCGCCAGCGTCGGCAGGGCCTGGCCCTCGTCGAAGAAGGCGTGGAAGGCTGTCAGAGTGCGTCCCTGGCTGAAGCGCAGGGGATATTGCGTGCCGGCCGGAGCGGTATACGTTGGCAGGGGCGGCAGGCCTACCTCCTGGGCGCGCTCGCTCCAGAACTCGATCTTCTGTGATGGCGTGTGGAACTGGTGGTCCTGGTAGGCGATGTGCGAGAGGCCGTTCTTGAGCCAGTAGCCACCACGGCGCCTCAGTTCCTCGACCGTCAGAGAGTGTCCATCCTCGGTCTTCTGCGTGGCCAGCGCGGTGTTGAGGAACTCCTCGTCGTTCTTCCATGGATAGATGTTGTCGATGCCGAGTCGCTCGCCCAGCTGACGCGTGAAGGTAGTCAGGGGACGGCATTCGCCCTCGGGCTGCAGTGCCCGCTCCATCAGGTAGATATGCGTGGCCGTCTGCTTGATGCCGATGGTTTCCAGCCAGGCGGTGGCTGGTAGTACCAGGTCGGCGTAGCGCCGCGAGGTCTCGTTCATGAACAGGTCGTAGGAGACGATCAGCCGCGTGCGCTCCAGTCCACGTGCCACGTCGTTGCTATCGGAGAACGAGGAGAGGATGTTGCTGCCTAGCAGCAGCAGGACGTCGAGCTGCCCGTTGCCCAGCGCCTCGGCGATGCTCGTCATGTGGCTGGGGATCGCCTGCTCGGCTGGCAGCTTCTGCTTGATGCCCGCGTTTGGGTTGGCCAGCCCCACGCTCTCGGGCGAGGCACCGTGGCGCTGCCCCAGGCCGCCGCCGGCGATGCCGAATTGCCCGGTCAGAGCGGGCAGACAGGGGATGGCGCGGGCCGGCTCCCAGCCGTGCTGGTGCTTGAAGATCGAGCTGCCGCCCAGCACGATCATCGCCGGCTTCGTTGTGGCGTAGCGGCGCGCCAGCTCACGGATGACCCCCGGTTCGACGCCGGTGATCGCGCTGGCCCACTCCGGTGTATACTGCCGTACATGCTCGGCGAACTGTGCAAAGCCCAGCGTGTGCCGCTCGACGAACTCGCGGTCGTGCAGCCCCTCCTCAATGATCACATGCGCCAGCGCCAGCGCCATGGCCGCGTCGCTGCCCGGCTGCAACAGAATGACCTCGTCGGCCTGGCTGGAGACCTCCGTGCGCCGCGTATCGATCTGGACCACGTAGGCCCCGCGCTTGCGCGCCGCCACCAGATGCGGACCCAGGTCCGGCTGGCTGGCCAGGGTCGCGCCCCACAGCACGATCGTCCGCGAGTTCGCCGCCATATCTTCTTTGGTATGGGTCTTGAGCGCCCCGGTCAGGCCCAGACCGTAGCCGCCCATCGCCCAGCACACGATCGACGTATTCCAGTTCTGGAAGCCACCCAGCATCCCGAAGCGCGCCAGTATCGCCCCACCCAGCGGACCCGTTGTCCCGCTACCATGGCCACGCCATATCCCTACCCGCTCCGGCCGCGTCTGCTGAATCGACTCCACGATCAGCGCGTACGCCTCATCCCACGAACACGGCTCCCAGCGATCCTCGCCCCGCTCCCCCACGCGCCGCATCGGCCGCAGCAGCCGCTTCGGATTCTCAAAAATCTCCCTCGCCGCCCGTCCCCGCACACACAAAAAGCCCCGACTATCAGGATTTTCCGTATCCCCCTTCACTGAAATAACCCTGTTCTCCTCCGGTGCCACCTCCACCTTCATCCCACACTGCGTCGGAGTACAATTCATCGGACACATCGTTGTCACCACACGCCTGCCTGCCATAGACGCAACCTCCCTCTAGCTCATAATTTATCTGCACATCAATGACATCTATGCTCAAGCATACCAGATCGATCATCTTCATTCAATGGAGAAATGGGGGCCACGCGCCAATCCCCATCAACTAAATGGAGAGATGGGGACCACGCGCCAATCCCCATCAACCAAATGGAGAGATGGGGACCACGCGCCAATCCCCATCAACCAAATGGAGAGATGGGGGCCACGCGCCAATCCCCATCAACCAAATGGAGAGATGGGGACCACGCGCCAATCCCCATCAACTAAATGGAGAGATGGGGACCACGCGCCAATCCCTATCAACCAAATGGAGAGATGGGGACCACGCGCCAATCCCCATCAACTAAATGGAGAGATGGAGACCACGCGCCAATCCCCATCAACCAAATTTGGAGAAATGCGGATGCAGCGCGTCAAGCGCTGCATCCGCATTTCTCCAAAATAAAAAAAGACTCGGGCGCGTCAGCGCCCGAGTCATCAACAGCCACCGCATAATTCCCATCGCATGGGAACTATGCCTACTCCCCATTCCAGTTGTAGGTGGTATCGGGTTTTGCATTGGGAGAGTTATAGGCCAGCGTAACCAGGGTATGAGCCTTCAGCACAACATTGTGGAAATCGCCGCTGTACGGCTTCCCATCAACGTAGACCTGCCAGCCATCACCCTTGTCGAGCTGATAGGGATACTGCAGATTTGAGAAGCGCTGGCTCCACAACTGCGTGAACTGCCCCAGGGTATAGTTTTTCTGCGTCGGCGACTCAATGTGGATCACGCCACTTGTGTCATGCGAGTGCAGCCAGTAGATACAGGACTGGTCGCTGGCAATGCCTATCCCCTGCGGTACCGCCACCGGTTTCCCATCGATATAAATAGATAGATGGGCGTGAATATGATAGGCAAGCTGCTCCTGGGTGTCGCAGGAGATACCATTCAACGGAGCATAAGGCGCTGAGCTAGAACTGCTGCTGGTCTGGCTACTGCTGGAGCTATTGTTGGCCGAACCGCCGAGTGGATGGTTGGCGAACCAGATAAAGGCACCAACGATGACAGCCACCAGTACAATCGAGCCAGTAATAATCATCTTGTTTCTGCGCCTGGCTTTGAGCTGGCGCAGCCGCTCTGCCTCGCGGCGTTGTTGTTTCCCGGCGCGATCCTGCTTGACGCTCCGAGGTTGTGTCTTACTCATGCTTGTCCGTCTTTCGTAGGCAAAATAAAGATGTCGACATGTACTAATATTTTAAGGCGAAAAAGATCAAAAATGATCACTGTAATTGTAAAGAAATGGTAAAGTGGCCCCCAAAAGCCACTTTCGTGATTGTTTTGTGATCATCCCGGCCCACATCGCCCATCTGCGCCAGATTCTATCGGGGCAGAAAAATGATACCATACGGTGAGAAACGCGTATCCAGGCAATACGCACTTCTAAATATCCAGGGTGCAGAATGGCACCCTATTATTATACACTCAACTCTCTCTATCCAAAAGCTCCCTATGAGAATCGGGTACCATTCAAAGTTTGCAAAAAGACAAGGCGACCATAAACACGAACCGCCCCTCGAATCCGATCGGATTCGAGGGGCGGTTCGTGTTTATGTGATGGAAAGGTATATATCCACGGTCGTCTGCTGGGGATCGCTGCTGCGCTCATCGTAGAGCTCAAAGTCGGCGCTGTAGCGGCGCCTGCCTCCGAGTTGCTCTGGTCCCAGTTGCCAGATCTCCCGCCATGCCTGCCCGATCACGCTTGCGACCGGGCCCGTCCGGGTGGTGTATATCATATAGCCACTCTCGGGCAGCACCCTGGCGCTCAAGCCCTCCGGAAGGTCCCCCAGGCTGCTCACCTCGCACCCGATGAGCAGGGTATAGGGTCCGTGCTCGTCGCTTTCGTAATCGGTGTAGACCGCCAGGATGGAGCCTGGTTGCACCTGGTTGGGAATGGTATTGCGGATATTCTCCTGGAAAAACCGCTGCCAGAGGCCGGGAATCCTCGCCGTCTCGCCTCTGCTCTCGTCGCTATTGGTCGTGCGTGTCTCAATGCCAACCACCGTGAGTGCATCCTTGTGAATGGGCCCCTGAAGCGTCATGCTTACCCTCCTTTGCTATGAATAGATGTTCTTGCCTCAAGTATACCATATTATTCGTGTTTGTTATTAATATACGCCCACACCCGGTAAAGATAATATGATGGGATCGTCGTGTGAGGTCGGCGTGCCATAACGAGGCGATGTTTTATGTTTTTATGCCATAATTTGTCGCGAGGGCTTGCAATGGTATATAATTTGGGCAACAAATGATTTGTTTGGCCAATTAAGGTTGAAAGTTTGAGGCATGGGTATGATGGAGAGAAATGTTGCTTCGGCGGATGCTTTGCGCCGTCTGTGCGGGACGGTGATGAAGACGGCGCGCCAGGAGTTGATGCAGCACCTGAGCGAGGCGGGCTCCGATCTTTCGCCGCACCAGTTTCTGGCGCTGATGAATGTCAGTGGCCACACGCTGACGCTGGGCGAGTTGAGTCGCGCCATGGGACTTGATCCCTCGACGCTGGCGCCGACGGTCGAGGTGCTGGTGCGTAAGGGACTGGTGCAGCGCGACCGCGACCCGCAGGACCGGCGGCGCACGCTGCTGTCGGTGACTGAGGCGGGTGGCGCTCTGCTGGCACAGGTGACGCGCCAGGACGAGCAGGGTCCGCTGCTCAGTGGCCTGCAGGCGCTGGGCGAGGAGAAGTCTCACCAGCTTATCTCATTACTGGAGGAACTGGTGACCGCCATTCATCCCACTTCAGAGGCCGAACACGCCCATCCCTGCCAGCTGCCCATGCATAAAGGACGATAGATAATGACGAAATATGCTTTTTTGAATGTACCCGCGTATGGACATGTCAACCCGACGCTGGCCGTGGCGCATGAGCTCGTCGAGCGCGGCGAGCAGGTGAGCTACTATCTGACCGAAGCGTTCCGCGCCACGATCGAGTCTACCGGCGCCACCTTTCAGCCCTACCAGATGGACGAGATGCGCCCGCCGCAGGGCTTGACGGCCAATCCTCAGAACATCAATATATCCCATCTGCTGGGCATGCTGCTGCGCACGAGCACCATCATCCTGCCGCAGGTTGTGGAGCGGCTGCGCGCCGAGCGGCCGGACTGCATCATCTATGACTTTATGTGTCCCGCTGGTTACATGGCCGCCCAGGTCCTGGGTATCCCGGCCATCAATCTGCGTCCCAGCTATGTGCCCTCGAAAGAGATGATGAGCCGTGGACCCCTGGCGCGGGCGCAGGCGTCCGGTTCCGATCTGGCCGCCCTGCAGGAGCAGCTGGACGCGCTGAGCGCCCGCTATGACCTCCCCTCCATGCGCCCGATGGATATCTGGACCCATCACGAGGACCTCAACATCTGCTTTATCCCGCGTGCCTTCCAGCCCGGTGGGGAGGCTATGGACGACGAGCGCTTCCTCTTTGTCGGTCCCTCTATCTTTATGCGCCAGGACGCGCCACCGTTCGAGCTCAAGCGCGTCGAGGGCCAGCCCGTCCTCTATATCTCGCTGGGCACCGTCATGAACAACCGGCCGGACTTCTTCCGCCTCTGCTTCGAGTCGTTCGCCGACCAGCCCTGGCATGTCGTGATGGCCCACGGTCCGCGCCTCGATCTGTCCGCGCTGGGACCCGTCCCGGCCAACTTCCAGGTCGCCTCCTACCTGCCCCAGCTGGAGGTACTGCAGCAGACCAGCGTCTTCATCACCCACGGCGGCATGAATAGCACCATGGAGAGCCTGTTCTATGGCGTGCCCCTGATCGTGGTGCCGCAGCAGCCCGAGCAGTTTATGACCGGCCAGCGCGTCAGCGAACTGGGACTGGGCACCGCCCTCAAAACCGATGAGCTCAGCGTAGCCGTGCTGCGCCAGGCCGTCGAGCGTGTCAGCGGTGATCCTACCATCCGCGCCAACGTCGAGGCCATGCAGCGGACCGTGCGCAGCAGCGGCGGCTACCGCCAGGCCGCCGACGCCATCACCCGCTTCGCCGCCACCCATTCGTAGATTCGGCCCTTGCGCCCAGTACATTCAATTTAGCACAGGCAACAAGAGAAACGCGAGAGGTCCAGTGGAGCATCAAAACGTTCCTTGACACGAAGAGGTATCCCTGTAGGCGGCATAGGATTGCGGCCTTTCCAATACGGTATTTCTTCTGAAAAGCAGCAATCCGGCCTTGTGCATGCCGCCACCGTTCACGTACGATAACGTTCCTAAAAATCGAGAAAAGCGTACCTATGACCATGCAGAATTCGGCATATCGTACGTCAACAGAGCGGCATGCACAAGGCCGGATTGCTGCTTTTATGCATTCTGCGTGTCAACTAGGCCGCAATCCTATGCCGCCTACGGGGACATGATCGGGTCGAGGGATGTTCCATCTTCCGCTGGCGATGTGTCGTTTTTCTTGTTGCTTGCTCTAAAGTTGAACGTATTGGCCCTTGCGCCCGATTTCCCGTTCCATCAACCCTGAAGCCTAAAGAGGCGCCAGCCGACCTGCGGATGACGTCTCTTTAAGGCTTTTTTCGATATTCTTGCTCCCTTCCTCTTCCTCTTATAGGTTATAGGCAAAGCATTTATCTATGAATAATGCATTTATATTTTGCCATAAAAAGTGCAAGCTATATAAATAAGCATAAATTTAGGTATAAAAAATATATGAAGATAAGCCAGATTAATCAAACAAATATTGATAGCAGGCTAGAAAGAGCGTATACTAAGCAAATAAGTATATAAATATGCGAAAGGTGAGAAAATCCTATGGCTTCTGATCCTCCAATGCACTCCGATAGCGGCAATACGTACATTCTCGATCCTGAGAGTGTGGCTGAAATGGCTCGCCTGATCGAGCTTGATAACATGACTACAAAGAGCATGGGTGACTTCTTGAATGGATTGACTGATCTGCCAGATGAAGCAAAAGTGCTCGATATCGCCTGTGGGCCCGGTGGCTGGGCTCTTGATATGGCCTTCAATTATCCAGATATGGAAGTCATCGGCATCGATATCAGCCAGACGATGGTTGCTTATGCCAATGCAAGAGCAAGCTCACAGGGCATTCGGAATGTCTCCTTTGGCGTCATGGATACGACACAGACGCTCGATTTTTCTGACCATTCGTTTGACCTGGTCAATGGGCGCTTGCTCAGCTCATTTCTACATAGAGATGTATGGATGCAACTTCTGCAGGAATGCCGACGCATCCTACGACCAGGAGGCATACTGCGCATTACGGAAACCGATAACGGTGGCGTTACCAACAGCCCGTCATTCGATCAATTGAATACGCTGCTATTTCAGACTATGCACAAAGCGGGCTATGGATTTTCTCCCCATGGAACGACCCTTGGTATTACACCAATGCTCGAACGCTTATTTTCCCAGGCCGGCTATACCCAGATTCAGTCTCAGGCCCATTCTGTCAATTTTTCCAGTGACGCCGAGGCCTGGAGCAACTTTTATAAGAATGCAGAAGTTGTCTTTGATGGTGCCTTGCCGCTGTTGCAGCGGGCAAATCCCAACGCAGCGGAGGAGCTCACATCCCTGTATCAGCGTATGCTCATCGAGATGCAAGAACCGGAGTTTTGTGGCAGGTGGTATTTGCTGACGGTGTGGGGAACAACGCCGGAGCTCACTACTCCATCCTAGAAGTTGTACCCGCCCGGAACTATAAATAAATGCTAGCAACACAAAGGAGTTTTTTTATGGCACTTCATCAGCGTGCTATACTTCTCTTTCTGCTGGTACTACTTATGCTATCTGGTATGGCTCTGGAGCCGCGCGCGGCGCACGCGGCGACACAGGCAGGGACGTGCCAATCATTCAATGTACCGGTGACGCTTGACGATGACCTGTCTACCCCCGCGACTATCTATGGCGAGCTCTGCAATCCTGCTGGTGGTCCGAGCCACACGGTCCAATTGCTCGTCCCAGGTGGAACCTACGGACATATCTATTGGAACTTTCCTTACCAGCCCCAGAACTACTCCTACGTCCAGGCTCTCACGGCCGCGGGATACAGTACCTTTAACATCGATCGCATCGGCACAGGGAGAAGTTCGCATCCCCCCATCGGCCTGTTAACCGTGTCCATGGTTACCAATGCCTATGTCATCCACCAGGTCGTTTATGCCTTGCGCAACGGAAACATCGCTAGCCATGCGTTTGGTCGGGTACTGCTGGCATCTGTTGATACTAAATAGCCAAAAGGTCTCTGGATGGGGAGGGAGACTTGCCAGAGTGGCAAATATCGAGGAACATCCAAAGAAATTGTCATCACACGTTTTCGAAAGGATCTTCCTCGTATGCCTCATCATACCGCATCTGGGCCCGAAGAGGCGAATGCCGATTCGCTCTCACAACAGATCGTTGGCTGCTTGCAGCGCCTCATCGAACCCTCTGATCCCCCTGCCGCTGCGGTGAGCCGCCCTCGTGGACGACCCGCAGTGCTCTCCTCTGAGCATCTGTGTCTGGCGGTCTTGCTGGCGCTGCTGCGCGGCTTGAAGAGCTATGCCTGCGTCTGGCGCCTGATCACCTGGTCGGGGGTCGGCCACTTTCCTCTCTTGCCCCATACTCGTGACGCCATCCGCAAACGCCTCTTGCACACCTCCCTCGACGTCTGGCAGCGCCTCCTGCTGCGCGTGAGCACCGGCTTGCATGCCCAAACCCAGGCGGTCGCCCAGTGTGATCTGCTTCCCTGGGTTTCCCATATCTTCGCTCTGGATCAAACCACGCTCGATGCCGTCCAGCGGCGCATGCAGGATGTGCGCGATGAAGCCGTGGACAGTCCACGCCTGCTGGTCGGCAGACTGGCCGCCCTCTTTGATGTCCGCCGCCAGCAATGGGTTCGTATCCTCTTCCGTGAGGACGTCTTTGCCAATGAAAAACTGCTCGTCCAGGACGTGGTGCGTGGATTGCCCGCTGGCAGCCTGCTGCTGGCCGATCTGGGCTACTTCAGCTTTCCCTGGTTTGACTGGCTCACGGACCAGGGCTTTTTCTGGCTCTCACGGATGCGGGAGAAGACCTCCTACCAGATCCTGCACGTCTTTGTGCAGCAAGGCACCACGCTCGACGCCCTGGTCTGGCTGGGAGCCTACCGCGCCGATCGCTGTGCCCACCGGGTGCGCCTGATCCAGTTTGAGCATCACGGCAAGCTGTACCAGTATCTGACCAACATCTGCGAACCCGATCGCTTGAGCATGAGCGAGGCCGCTCGCCTCTACGCGCGTCGCTGGGAGATCGAGCTGGCGTTCAAAGCGCTCAAATGCACGCTGGGCATTCGCGTGTGGTGGTCCTGCGATCCTCTCCTGGTGCTTCAGCAGCTCTTCGCCGCCTTCATCCTGGCTCAGGTGCTCCATGCGCTCCACGCTCAGGTGGCCTTCGCCGCCCAGGTCCCTCTCTTCGACGTGTCCTTGCCCGTGCTTGCCACCTTGCTTGCTCAGGCGCCCACGCGATCGGGTGGGCAGCCCCTGATCCAGCGACTGCTCGAGGTGGGTCGGCGCCAGGGTTTGATCCGGCCCTCGCGGCGCATCGAGCCAGCCGTCCCTGCTCTGCTGAGGTCCTACACCCCGGCCCCACCTGATCTGCCGACCATCCGACCGCCACGCTACGCCCATCGTGTCCGTCAGGGACGTTCGGATCGACCCGACTTTGTGCCTCGTTTTTTCACCTTCATCGTGATTTAGTATCAACAGATGGTACTGCTGGTCGGCCATTCTCTCGGCTCGGTCGCCTGCTGGATAGAAGCTGGTACCTACCATGACGTTGATGGGGTTATCATTACAGGGCTGCTGCATCACCTGAATTCGACCAGCCTGGCTGGAGTCGTGGCCACACTTTATCCTGCCACGCTCGATCCACGTTTCGCGAACCAATTGCTCAATGTGAATTATGCGGGCTATCTGACTACGGAACCAGGAACACGAGAAGATGACTTTTATTACGAGCCCGGCACCGATCCCAATGTCCTGCAGACCGATGAGGCGACGAAGGAGACCGCGACACCAGGCGAGTTCTCTAGCTTCGCGGAACCAATCGCGGACGGGATTTCGTTACAGATCAACGTGCCTGTGCTTGTGGTGGTCGGACAGGACGATAGTTTGTTTTGTGGCCTTGCCGCGACGGATTGCAGCAGCGCGGCCACAATTCAGCAGGCCGAGGCACCATTTTATGCGCCGCAGGCCCGGCTACAGGTGGCAGTTGTTCCTGAGGCAGGCCATAATATTAACCTGCATAAGACGGCTCCCCTCTGGTTCGCGACCGCTAAAGCATGGACCAGCCAGCACTTCGCCCCTTGAAGCGACGCTATATCAACAGTCAGTTCGCTCAGAGGTCCACACTGACGAGCTCAGCGAACGCCCTGCTGCAGCAGGGCGTTCGCTATCTATCGCAACGCTGTAGGAATCTGCGGAATGGTGGGATTTAGTTTTGTGGGAATGTCGCTTGCTGCATGTGCCGATCCAGAAACAGAAATCCGGTGATCAGAAGCAGGCCACTCCATATGATGCCCACGGTAGGCAAAATGCCCAGACGCTCCAGGCTCAGCCCGAGTGCGGATGAGCCGATGGTGAGGACGCTGAACAGGATCAGGCGATAGACACTATTGATGCGGCCTTGCAGGGCATCTGGTACGACGGCGAAGCGATAACTGTCCATGAAGACAGCACGGATCGAGTCGCAGAGAGCGATGCCCGCGAAGACGGCTCCCAACAGCAGTGGCATCGTGATGAAGCCATAGAGCGGCCAGAGCACCACGAACACGAGCAGGGCATAGCCCAACGCCCTGCCAAAGCGGATGCGCCGCTGCAACAGCGGGCAGAGCAGCGAGCCAAGCAGATTTCCGACGCCACCGACCGCGACGATCAGGCCGTAGAGCACCGGCGGGATATGCTGCTGCTGCACAATGGCCAGGACGAGAAGTACGCTGGCTGTGATGGCCAGGTTGACATAGCTGGAAATCAGGAGGATCGAGCGCACGACCTTCTGCGACCACAGCCAGCTGAGCCCCTCGCGCACTTCTACGAGCAGGTGGTGACGCTGCGTCCTCCGTTCGTCTTGCATGGGCGAGCGGATGCAGAGCAATGAGCAGAGCAAGATCAGAGAGGAAAGCGCGTCGGTGACGAACGGGAGCAGCCGTGTGATGCTAAAGAGCCAGCTGCCCAGCGCGGGTCCGACAAGCCCACAGGAGCCAACGATCAACTCGTTCTGCGCGATTGCCGTAGGGATCTGGCCCTTTGGCACCATCCATGCCCGTGCTGCCAGTTGGACCAGTTCGTCGAAAAGCGAAATGGCTCCCAGGCTAAAGGCCAGGGCGTAGAGGAGAAGCAGCCGCAGCGGTCCGCTGGTCAGGAATAGCGCCAGGGGAATGCCCGCCACGCACACCATCAAGCAGAAGGTACAGAGAAGCATCACGCGCTTGCGCGGCCAGCGATCCACCAGCGCCCCGGCGGGCAGGCTCAGCAGGACGTAGGGAAGCTGCCCCAGGCTATACGCCAGCCCGGCGGCCGCGATCGAATGCGTCAGTTCTACAATGAGCAACGGAAACGCGAACTGCGTGCATGAAGTGCCGAGCGAGGAGACGGCCTGGCCGAGCCAGAGCAAAAGATAGTCACGATTGCGCCAGAGAGAAACGGGCCGTTGTGGACCCGTGGCGCTCGGCGTTTCTTTGGGATGTGCTGCCATCCATTTATTCTCTTTTCATTCAGGCTAGAGTGAAAGGTGACACCAGAATCACTCAATGGGAGGAAGAGGACCTGTGTAGCAAAAAAGACACAAAGGATCCCCTGAGTAAAGAGATGTGCCCTAAAGCCCGCTTGAAAAAAGCAGCGAAAAGCAGCTAGAAGAGGGCTTTAGGGAGGGCAGCAGCAAATTTGATAGACATGGTGGCCTCCCTTTTCATAAAAGTAATAATGGATATTGCGGTAAAATTATACTTTCTCGCCACAAACGCTGTCAAGAAATAGGAAGGACTCCATCCTCACCTACTCACAGGCGAGGAGCCGTTCGATCTTTTCGGCGGTGCCAGAATTGCTGCGGGGTGAGTAGATCAGGAGTCGCAGGGATCTTACACTATGCGGAGGCGGTACGCGACGGCAAGTTGACGATCCCCATTGAGCGCATCATGCCGCTCGCTGATGCTGCCGCAGCCCAGGGCATCGCCGAAAAGGGTGGGGTTGCCAGGATCATCCTCACCGCCTGACTATGAGATTATGGAACGAGCGTGGTAGAGTATTTGTATTGATGAAGCATGATTTTGTGAAAGGATGATGTCCTGTATGACGAATAGAGCAAGCTCGGGCCAGGTGAATTGGGTGGGTGCCTGGTATGCGGCGCCCTCACGGATGTTGTCAGCTAGCTTGAGTGGCCGTACCCTGCGGCAGATCGTCCACCTGCACGCGGGTGGCACACAGCTTCGCCTGCGGCTGTCCAATCGATATGGGGATGCGCCGGTGACGCTCGCTTCTCTTTCTGTCGCACCGGTCCTCCAGGGACCGCTGCTTTCCTCAGAAACGCAGGTCGTGCGCTTCGCGGGAGAGCCGACTGTCACCCTGGCTCCAGGTCAGGATGTGGTGAGTGATCCAGTAGCCTTGCGGGTGGAAGCGTTCAGCGATCTGGCCATCACCTTTTTTGTGGCCCAGGGAGAATGCCTGACGGGTCACATGTGGGCGCAACAAACCTCGTATGTCTCAGGAATCGCTGACGTGGCCGCCGCTCCGGCAGAAGCCACGTTTCTGGTTTATCCTTTGCAGACCACGTCCTGGTGGCTGATTACCGGCATTGATGTGATTCCATCTGCTCCCCTCAATGCCGTCGTGGCTTTCGGCTCTTCCACCACTGATGGGACCGGCTCAACCCTCAATGCCAACCAGCGCTGGCCCGATTACCTGGCGCGCCGTCTGCGAGATGCCGGGGGGACACGCTTTATGTCGGTCTTGAATGCCGGCCTCGGTGGCAACCAGCTCACGTCTTCTGGGATCCCGGACGCGGGGGAAGCTGGCATCCCGCCGTTCTTGTTCGGAGAGGCGGGTCGCACACGGCTGACCTGGGACGTGCTCGCGCAAGCAGGGGCAACGGACCTGATTCTCCATATCGGCTCGAATGATCTGCGTTTTGGGGTGGCAGGAGCAACGCTGATTGAGACATTCCAGCAGGTAGCAAGGCAGGCTCGACAGACCTACCAACGCGTGTTTGGCACGACGATTCTGCCCGGTGGCTATCCACCTGAGCAAGTGGAGCAACGCCAGCTGGTCAATACCTGGCTGCGCGAGCAGGGGGACCAGTGGTTTGATGCCGTCTTTGACCTGGCCGCGCCACTGGCGTCCGCTGAGAATGAGGCCATTATCCGCCAGGAATGCGACAGCGGAGATGAGATCCATCCTAATGATGAAGGCTATCGGCGGATGGCCGAAGCCATCGATATTACCCGGCTCTCAGGCAGCCTGGTCTGACTCCCGCCACCCTGGGGGACGTGATGGCCTCCGCACGCGCGTCCGCTACGCAGCCGCACCCGTTTTTATGTGTTGGTGCATCGGGGGCGCATTCGCGCCCCCGATGCACCAACACATAATGGACTCGTGAGCACTGCAGGTGCGAAAGCTCAGACATGCTGCAGACGATGATCATGAGAGTAAGGCACATTCTGAGAGAAAAAGGGAGTGGATGCACCATGGAATGTGACATCCTATTTTTTGATCTGCCCAAAAATTGGGGGCAAAAGAGCTTGCGTATGACGTTACGTCATACCCTATACTCCCAATTGAAAGGAGGAAGCACTTGGATCAACACGTACAGCAGCAGCGGCGCTATACCACCAGCCAGTTCGCGCAGCGGGCCGCGGTAACCGCGCGTACGCTGCGCTTCTATGACAAGGTGGGCCTGCTCTCACCCTCGCAATATACCGAGGCGGGCCACCGGCTCTACTCGGACGATGACCTGGTCAACCTGCAGCAGATCCTGTCCCTGAAGTTTCTCGGCTTCTCCCTGGATGAGATCAAAGCGTGCTTGCAGGAGGACCCACGGCGGCTGAGGGAGACGCTGGCCACGCAGAAGGCCATGATGCGCGAGAAGCGCAGGCAGCTGGAAACAATCATCCAGGCCATCGAGAAGGCCGAGACGCTGCTGGAGGAGAGCCCCGCCAGTTGGGATGCCCTCGTCGACGTGATCCAGGTGATGCAGATGGAACAGAATAATAAAGATTGGGTCAACAAGTACCTGACCCCCGAACAGCAGCAGAAGATGGCCGAGCTCTCTCGCGCCTCGTATAGCCCGGAGGCAGCGGCGAAGCTCGCCGAGTGGAGCAAGAGCTGGACCGAGGAGGATCAGCAGCGCGCCAATCAGCAGTGGGGCGCCGTCTTCAGCGAGCTGCGGCGCCTGGTAGCCGAGGGGGCCGATCCCACCGGACCCCAAGGACAGGCCCTGGCGCGCCAGCAGCAGGATCTGATCGGCCAGTTTACCCATGGCGACGCCGATGTGTGCGCCGGCCTGCAGCGCTTCATGAGCAGCCACAACCAGCTTCCTGAGCAGGAGCGTGTCATGGGCGCTTACAGCTACAGCCCCGAAGAGTGGGCCTTCATGAAGCAGGCCGTCGACCATTACAAACAACAACAATCGTCATCATCGTCATCGTAGATACGCCCCGATGATATTGAAGAAAAAAAGAAGAGAGAAACATCGTGTGCCATAACACGAAAACGTTCCCGTAGGCGGCATAGGATTGCGGCCTTGTCGATACGCACAATGCCCGAAAAGCAGCAATCCGGCCTTGTGCATGCCGCTCTGTTGACGTACGACACGTTGGCTTGTGCATACCGTTGTTGACGTACGACACGTTGGCTTCGACTCTGATTGTTTGTATGGGGAACATTGCGTACGTGAACGGGTGCGGCATGCACAAGGCCGGATTGCTGCGTGTTCGAAGCAGGGACAGCGATAAATAGGCCGCAATCCTATGCCGCCTACGGGAACATTTCCATGTTTCGCCAACGATTGTTCTCTCTTCTCATTTTGTTAAAGATTATGGTTCCCAACACCGGTGGTGAGGGGCGGGATGTGGCGCAGCTTCTCGGGATTGACGATGATGTCGATCTCGCGCACCTGGTTGTCTCCGCATGTGAACACCATGGCGAGGACGGCCAGGCCTTTGTCAGCGGCCTGTTGATACCACGGTTCCTGATCCAGCAGCGCGGGAAGCTGCCCCTCATCCCACCTCTCCCGCAGATAGGCGACCAGGCCCGGCTGACCATTGATCTGCGCCGGCTGTATTGTTGCCTTGACATGCTGCCACACCTTCTGCTGCAGGCCGAGCAGGTAGCGGGCCACGCGTTCTGCACCATACAGCGGTTTGAGCGCGGCTCTGACTTTGCCGCCGCCGTCGGCGTGGAGCACGATCTCGTCTGAAAGCGTATGCAGCAGACCGTCCATATCGCCGTTGAGGTATGCCTGCAGAAACTGCGTGAAGACCCGCTGCTGCTGCTCATAAGAGGGCGCCTGAGTCAGCCTGCCGTTGGTGGGTAGATGTCTGCGTGCCCGGTGCATGACCTGGCGGCAGTTCTCCTCGCTCTTGCCCACGATCTCCGCGATCCCCGCGTAGTCATAGTCGAAGACCTGGCGCAGCAGGAAGACCGCCCGCTCGAGCGGCGACAGGCGTTCCAGCAGCAGCAGAAAGGCCATCGAGAGGGACTCGCCCAATTCCGAGAGGGTTGATGGATCTGTGGTTGTGGTCTCGATCAGTGGTTCCGGCAGCCAGAGGCCGGTGTACGTCTCGCGCTGCGCCTGCGCGGAGCGTAACCGATCGATGCACCGGCGCGTCACCAGCGTGCAGAGGTAGGCTTTAGGATTTTCTACCTCCTCCTCTGACTCACGTGTATACCAGCGCAAGAATGCCTCCTGCACGCAGTCCTCCGCATCCATCACGCTGCCCAGCATGCGATAGGCGATGGAGAAGAGGAGCGACCTGTACTGCTGGAAAATCTCTTCCTGTTGTGCATCTGATGTGTTGTCCATTGTAAAACCTACCCCTGGCTATGGTGCGGTCCGCGCCTCACCTCTGGCGGGCCACACCACAGCATCACCGATCTTCTTCTCTAGCATATTATATGACGCCCATCGATCCGGCCATAGAGCTGTCCTGCCGCCCGGCGGCACGAGCTGTGATCAACCGCGCCGCATCGCTGGCGCTGGCGAAGCTGGCGTCCGAAAGTCCCCCTTCAGGACCCACCCAGTCTCCGGCGACATACAGATTGGGCAGACCGGGAACCACCGGCCCTGGTCGTCCGGCCAGGCCGCCGAGGCGGGCCTGGACTATGGCGTTGGAGACGATCATGTGCGGCAGGAAGTATTGCCGCACGACCTCCGCGCGCCAGCCGGGCTGCAGGCGATCCATCTGCTCCTCTAACTCCTGCCGCGTCGCCTCCGGATCTGCGGTCTCGCCGGGTTGCAGGTATTTCATGGTATGGACCAGCGCACTCCCCTCAGGAGCCAGCCGGGCCCAGGTGGAATGCGCCGAATAGTAGAGCGGCCGATCCAGGTCCAGGGTATAGGTGTTCCCCGGCCGGGGAAGACGGCGCAGGGCGAGATCGAGGCAGGCGGCGCGAGCTGGCAGCGCCTGATCGGCCCAGCGGCGCAGCTCCTCGTGCTCCCCATCCATCACCAGGGCGCTGGCCGTCTTCGGATCGGTCGCCAGCAGGACCGTCCCCGCCTCGTAGCTCGTGCCATCCGCCATCCTGGCCCTATATCCATCTTCCGTGACTTCGATCGCCTGCACCCGCGCTCCGGTGATGATGCGCACGCCCATCTCGCGGGCCTTCTGCTCCAGACCGTCCACCAGCGTCTGCCAGCCGCCATCCAGGTACAAAACCTGTGTATGCAGCAGGAACTGCAGCATCTCCGCTGAAAGCAGCTCGGGGGCGTTGCTATAGGTCGCCAGGCGCATCGTCGCCAGGATGAAGCGGCGCGCCTGCTCGTGCTTCACCTGCCGCGCCAGCCAATCCCCCAGGCTGATCTCCCTGATCTCCGCGTACCTCATACCTTGTAAGCGCGCGAGCAGGCGTAACAGCTCCATTTTGGCCGCCCACGGCAGCAGGCGTGTCGTCAGCAGGGTCGTAGCCCCCACCGGAGCCGTATAGAGCCTGTCGTCAGCCAGCACGAAGAAGCCAGGGCCTCCCGGCCGCGCTCCGCTGTAGCGAACGCCCAGCTCACGCAGCACCTGCGCGCCGGGTCCATGAGGATAGAAGGCATGCGCCCCCTGATTGAAGAAGAAGCCGTCCTGTTGATTGGTGCGGGCACGCCCACCGGCGCCGCCCGACTTCTCAAACAGCGTTACCGCGTGCCCCGCGCGCGCCAGCAGGGCCGCCGCCGACAGGCCCGCCAGTCCACCACCAACAATGATCACCGGAAGTTGAGCATCTGTATTCGTCACCATACGTTATCCGTCCTCGTTTCTTATCGTTTGTTTCAGCCACACACCGGATAAGGCAGAGATGCCATATTTCAACCCCTTTCCTTATCTCTCAAACACGAGTCGAGACAACGCATCCATTTGTGACACCCCTCCCTAAGAAAGGACAAAAAGCCACGAGTGCGGCACCCATGGCTTTTGATAATCGACTTACGTTGATAATTTACCGTTTACCTGGCGAGTTGATCGAGCATGGTCTTGTAGCTTTCGTCATTCTCGTGGTTTACCGCGCCAGCGACAAAGTCGGTGGAGCTGCTCAGGTGCTCCCAGCGCTCGATCTCGGCCAGGTTGGCCTGCTCTATCTGGCGAACCAGGTGGACGGCGTCTTTGCCCAGCAGGAGCCGGAATGGTGGCTCGGGCTCGTTGATGGCGGCGATGATGGCCTGAGCGGCGCGGGCGGGATCGCCTGGCTCCTGTCCAGCGCGGACACGCCGATACTCCACCATCTGCCCGATCGTCTGCTGGTAGTCGGGTCCTGGTTCGCTGATGTTCATGGAGGAGCCGGCCCAATCGGTGCGGAAGCCTCCCGGTTCGATGATTGTGACTTTGATTCCGAGCGGTGCCACTTCGCGCATGAGCGTTTCGGAGAAGCCCTCGACCCCCCATTTCGCGACCTGGTAGGCGCCCAGTCCAGGGACACCGGTGCGGCCGCCGACCGAGGAGAACTGCACGATGTGGCCTGAGCGTTGCTTGCGCAGGACCGGCAGGGCCGCGCGCGTCACATGGATGACGCCCCAGAGATTGGTTTCGATCTGCGTACGCCAGTCCTCTTCCGAAGCCTCTTCGATGGACGCCACGTTGGCGTAGCCGGCGTTGTTGACGACCACATCCAGGCGGCCAAAGCTTTCAACGGCCGTCTCCACGGCCGCGCGTGCCTGCTCCGCGTTGGTGACATCCAGCGCCATCGTGCGAATTCGGCCGGGGTAGCGCTCGACGAGATCAGTGAGTTGCTCTGGCCTGCGCGCCGTCGCCAGCAGGGAGTCACCCTGCGCCAGCACGGCCTCGGCCAGACTACGCCCAAAGCCACGCGAGCTACCAGTAATCATCCATATCTTCGACATGCTATCTATCCTTTCATATAAGCAAGTGAGTCTCCACCCCCTCCTCAAAAAGGAGTAGAAATCTGATATGGTAGAATTATGGAGCCGGGGAAGCGTGATAACCAGGAGTGTGGTTATCATAGGTGTGAAAGTAACAGGGGTATTCATATAGCCATAAGATAAGAAGGAGGCGGCGAGGCAACAATGATTGATGAGGCACAGCGGCGGGCGCAGCTCGCTGACTTTTTGAAGACGCGGCGCGCGCGCCTGAGTCCGCAGCAGTTCGGACTGCCGGTGGTTAGCCGCAGGCGGACGCCAGGGCTGCGCCGCGATGAGGTGGCGCTGCTGGCTGGCATCGGCGTTTCATGGTATACCTGGCTGGAGCAGGGACGCCCGATTACGGTCTCGGACCAGGTGCTTGACAGCTTGACCAGTGCATTACGACTTGATGACAGCGAGCGCCGCCACCTCTACATGCTGGCACGCGGCATGTTGCCGGTTGCAGGCGACGAAGAGCCGCAGGTTATCGATCAGCCGCCTATCAATCTGCTGGCTGTGATGGATGCGCTGGGGAATAGCCCGGCCTATATCCTGGATCGCTATCTCAATGTGGTAGCCTGGAACGCCAGCGCCGCCCGCCTCTTCGGCGATTTTGGGCAACTGGCGGGCAGGGATCGCAACGTCATGTGGCGGCTCTTTACCCATTCCTCGCAACGCACACTGTACGTGCAGTGGGAGGAGGCGGCCCGGCACGCCATTAAGACCTTCCGCACCATCAGCGATCAGCTGGCTGGAGATGCTCACTGCGAGCAGTTGATCGCTGATCTGAAGCAGGCCAGTCCCGATTTTCGCCGCTGGTGGACCCAGCATGACATCGAACTCTCGTGCAGCCCTACCCATCAGAAAGAATTTAACCATCCGCAGGTTGGACGCCTGGAGGTCCTGAGCACGACATTGATTTCTCCGGATAACCCACACTTCAGGCTGGTTACGCTTACACCATGTACGCCAGACACCACGGCCAGACTGGTGCAGCTGGCTCGGGTTGAGGGCAGGCGCTATAGCCTGATCTAGGCAATCTCGCTATTCTACGCCTCGGTCCAGCAGCTGGCCCACCAGGCGGCATGGGGCATGCCGGATGAGTGCATTACCTGGATGAAGGCCTGCAGGTCAAAGGCGGTGCGGTGCAGCTCTACCTGCAAGGAGTTGTCGTCGCACTCAACGACGGCATATTCCGCGAAGGCCGGCTGGCGAATGTCGGCGGGGGGTGACACACGATCCATCGCCAGTCCGACGCTGCCAGGATTGAAAAGCAGCAGGTCTTTGAAGCGGCGAAACATCTGGATGTGCGTATGACCTCCCACCATCAGCTCGCCCCGCGCACCGGCCAATGCCTGCTCCAACTCTTTTTCCGGAGTGGTGGGCAGGATGCGCTCCTTATAAGACCGGGGCGATCCGTGATAGCAAACGAGCGTTTTTTCGTTGGGCAGGGGATACTCGATGCCGGGCTGAAACGAGCGCAGGTAGTCACGATCAGCGGCTGAGAGCTGCTGCGCGCACCACAGATCTATCTCCTGCCAGCGCTGCCGGCGTGTATCGGGCTGCTCCCTGGGCTCGGGCTGCAAGAGCCAGGCATCCATATTTCCCATCACCACAGGACAGCCAAGCGCCCGCAGCCGGTTGATCACCTCGCGGGGTTGCGGTCCCGTCGAGGCGACATCGCCAAGGCAGATCATCTGGTTGATATTGCGGGTTGAGAGCGCCGTCAACACGGCCTCCAGAGCCACATCGTTCCCATGAATATCAGAGATGAGCGCAATGCGCATAGATCGTTCCCCTCCATATATTCTGTTGTGGCACGTCGCTGCGACCGGCTAGCCAGCGCGTGGCGCCAGATAATAGCGCAGTGTCGGGTTATGCTTGCTCGCCGCCAGTAGCGGTCGCGCTGGAGAGCCCTTCGAACTGCTCGAAGGCCGCGCGCAGCGAGTCCGGAAGGGGATGTGGCCGGCCGGTATGATAGTTGCACCACACCAGCACCGAGCGGCCGGTGGCGAACACACGGCTATGATCAGTGCTATCGCGAATCTCATGCTCCATAACAAAGCTTGTGCGACCAATCTTCACCACCTTTACTCCCACCTCCGCCTGATCCGAGCGCACCAGGGGCAACAGATACGTACAGGTATTCTCTTTGACCAGCATGCCATAGTGGTAGCCGCGCGGACCCGTCTTGATGCGCGGATTATGCTCGCCGTCCGCCGCCTCATCCTCCTCATCGGCCTGCACCGGCGTCTCATCGGCGTGCCGCCACGGCCGCAGCTGATCAAAATAGAAGCTGCGCGCCTCCTCCAGATAGACAAAATAGACGGTATTATTCACATGAGCCAGGGGATCTAAATCACGAAACCGGATCTGCACCGGGTACCAGCAATGATAGGTCTCAGAGGACATGGTCTACCTTCCTTTATCCAACGTCGTCCCCATTTTCTCTAGCCAGGGAACAACTTTCTCCGGCCAGGGAACAACGAAATTGTTCTGGCTAAGCCTATCATATTCTATCTATTCCCGTCGATAGCCATTTTGCGGAAAGAATGTGTTTGACTTCCGTCATGTTGAGGCACTTGCGCGCCCCCGCACGCGCGTCCGCTACGCGGCCGCACTTTTTGGTATATTGGTGCAGCGGGGACGCTTTCGCGCCCCCGCTGCACCAATATACCATGGACTTGTGAGCACCTGCGCGGCTCAGCAGTCTATTGTGTGGTGGTGCAGCAGGCGCGTGCGGGGGCTATCATGGGCTACCATGCGACGAGAATCAGACCCATTCAAAGAAACCTGAACCAAAAAATGGAGCCCGCGCGAAATTGGTGGAACTCAGGTCCTGAAATGTCCTGAATTGCTGCTAAGCTGGTCCTATTGATAGATAGAGTAGGATCTTAATGATCAGAAAGAAGGAAGATATTATGGGTACACAGATCAAGGCGGAGTTTCAGGTTATTTCGTGGCAGGAGACGCCGTATGACGAGCCGGAGCAGGGGGCGAAGCTCCTGCGCGTCGCTGTGAAGAAGAGCTTTCGCGGCCCGATTGAGGCGGAGAGCAGCGCCGAGTTGCTGATGTGCCAGGGCGAGGGCAACTCGGCTGGCTATGTGGCGAGTGAGCGCGTGAGCGGCAGCATCGAGGGGCGCACAGGGACCTTCGTGATCCAGCACGGCGGCGCTATGGTTAAGGGTCAGCCCGATTTCTCCTTTGGCTACGTCGTGCCCGGCTCGGGCACCGGCGCCCTGCAGGGTCTGCGCGGCAGCTGCGCCTTCCAGCACGACGACAGCGGAGCCGTGTTTACGCTCGACTACTTTTTCGAATGAGTTCAGACCTGATATTCTCGGCGAAAATGAGCAGATGCGCTCTCTATGAGAATGAGAGAGCATCTGCCCATTGTATTTACTGATCGCCCTGGCGTTTCCAGAGTCCTTGCGAGGGAATACGCAGAGCGCGATTAAACTTGCTCGACGCGTTTTCCCACGCGATAATCTCGGTCAGCTCAACCAGTTCATCATCGTTATAGAACTCGCGCAGGCGCGCAAAGAATTCATCGCTGACCTCGCGGCCTGTGATGGTCATGCTATCGGCGTACTCCAGGGTGATGCGCTCAACCTCGCTATAGAGCGGGCTGGTGGCATAATCGGCCAGTGCCAGAATTTTCTCATCGGAGAGGCCCAGGTTACTGCCCACGGCAGCATTGATATCCTGTCAGAACTCGCAGCCATTAATGGAGGCCACGCGCCGATTGACCAGGGCTTGCAGCTTCTCATCGATCAGCCCCGATGTCCCCAGGCCTGTCCACATCGCGCGCACCCCGCGAAAGATCGAGGGTCGCCGCGCGTAGACCAGGTGATTGAGCAGAGGCGCGCCCCAGGCCTTTGCTTGAGCCTCCAGAACCTTTTGCGTGTAATTATCCACTTCCTCAGGATTAACACCATCTATACGTGCCATAACGAATATACCTTTCCTTATCATATCTTTTCCAGGTACCAAACGGGCAGCGGCTCCCGCGCCGCCCGCCAGCTGGCCGGGATGGACTCCTGACCCGTGTAGGACGCGACGATGCCGCCGACCATGGCGCAGGTCGTGTCCACATCCCCAAGGGCGCTGGCTGTGAGCCAGATGGCCTCTTCGTAGTTGTTGAGCCGCTCGCCCGCGCACCATAGCACGAACGGCACCGTATCCTGGGACGAGATGTTGCTGCCATTGCCGAGCTGGCTGACCACGGCCTCCAGAGACGTGCGCTCGGAGAAGTCGCGGGCCCAGCGCACCTTGCGCCGCACCTCACTGCTGGGAATGTATGGCAGGATCAGCTCCAGAAATTCAGCGCGCGCGGGCAGCTGTCCCGACTGGCGCAGCTGCCAGGCATAGGCGGTCGCCACCGCCACCGCGATGGCCCCGGCGATCGCCTCGGGATGCGTGTGGGTGACGCTGGTGGCCAGCTCCGCCTGCTCGCACACGAGCGGTAGATCGTCGGCGAAGTAGGCGCCGAGCGGCGCGATGCGCATGGCCCCGCCGTTGCCGAACGAGCCCTGGCCCGCGAACTGCCGCGTGGCTGCCTCGCGCCACGGCGCACCTGCGCGGATCGCGCGCAGCTGGTAGTGCATCGACGGACCATAGCCGCGCGATCCCTCGTAGTGTTCGGCGAAGCTCGCCGCCAGCTCATCCTGCCGAATCGAGCCATAGCGGCGCAGGATCGACACGATCGACAGCGCCATCTGCGTGTCATCCGTATAGGGCCACGGTGCTGCTAGCACTCGCCGCTCCTCCAGGCGCACCGGCACCTCATCGCGCTGCCTGAAAAACAGCTCTCCAAAGGCATCCCCGACCGCCAGCCCATCCAGCGCCTCATAAGTTCGGACCTCGCGTCCGATTATTCTCTCGTCCCTCACAAATGTACCCCCTCGAAAACAGCTCGCAGCCGGGGCGTGCCCGGCACCTATGATGATGATGATATCATATCCCAGAGGTCCGGTCTCGCTTGTAGGGGACGTGAGCGGCTGGGCACGGGTAATCGGACGCGAGGTCCGAACTTATGATTGCGATGGTTGCCCTTGTATGGTGTCCCAGAGGGCGTGGATGTCGTGTTCCATTGTGCGGATGTTGCCGATGGCGACACGGATCGTGTATCTGTCGTTCACCCTGGTGTGCGAGAGGAAGAAGCGCCCGCTGGCATTGATGCGGTTGATGATGCCTTCATTCAGCTTATCTAGTTGTTGTTCGTCATCGATGCCGTGGGGATGAGCGCGGAAGCAGACGAGGCTGAAGTGGACGGGGGCCATCAGCTCGAAACCGGGGGTGGCGGTGATCTGCCGGGCCAGCCATTGGGCCAGGCGACAATGCTCGCGAATGCGGGCCGCCAGTCCCTCCTGTCCGAAGTAGCGCATGATCATCCACAGCTTGAGCGAGCGGAAGCGGCGTCCCAGCGATGTGCCGTAATCCATCAGGTTGGGGACCTCCTCGTCCTGGTTCTGCGCGCTACGCAGATACTCGGGGACCAGGCTAAAGGCGGCCTTGAGGATCTCGGGTTTGCGCGTATAGAGCACGCTACAATCCATGGGAGTGAAGAGCCACTTGTGGGGATTCACGACCAGGGAATCGGCCCGCTCACAGCCGTCAAGGACCCGGCGCATCTGTGGATCGACGGCGGCGGAGCCACCATAGGCCGCGTCGACGTGCAGCCAGAGGCCATACTTCTCGCAGATGTCGGCGATCTGTGCCACCGGATCGATGCTGCCGGTCGAGGTCGTGCCCACCGTTGCTACAACGGCGCAGGGCCGCCAACCTTCCTCAAGATCTCGAAGAATAGCCTGCTCCAGTTGCGCCGCATCCATGCGCAACTCGTCATCGGTCGCAACCTTGCAGACCCCTTCCTGCCCGATGCCCAGCGTCATCGCCGCCTTATCGGTTGCCGAATGCGCCTCCTGCGACGCATATACCCTTAACCGGGGCACGTCAGCGCGTCCGGCCAATCCCTTCTGGCGGATCTCCAGATCGCTCAGCGCCTCGCGGGCGGCGGCCAGCGCATAGAGCGTGCTGCTGGACGCGGTGTCGTTGATCACCCCGAATAGCGGCTCCGGTAGACCGAGCGCCTGCCGTAGCCAATCCAGCGTCACCTGCTCCAGCTCGGTCGCGGCCGGCGAGGTACGCCACAGCATGGCGTTCACATTGAGTCCGCTGGCCAGCATCTCGCCCAGGATGCCGGGTCCGGAGCCCGTGTTGGCGAAATAGGCCAGGAAACCGGGCGCATTCCAGTGCGTAATGCCCGGCATCAACACCCGATCAACATCGGCCATGATCGCCTCCATCGTCTCCGGCTCCTGCGGTGGCCGGGCCGGTAACGCCCCACGAATCTCACCCGGCTCCACCTGTGAAAGCACCGGGTACTCCTTCCCATTGGCCAGGTAATCCGCGATCCAATCGACCATCTTATAGCCATAACGACGGAACGCCTCCGGGTCCATATCACCAAACATCGCCGATTGCTGCTGCTGATCCATAACACCTCCATTGTGCCTTTTGATATATATTATACATCCTTGCCTTTTTAAAATTCATGTGGTATAAGATTTGATAAATAAGAGGAGGTATAAGCGTCCCTTAAACACGAAAATGTCCTCGTAGGCGGCATAGGATTGCGGCCTATTTATCGCTGTTTATGCTTCGAAAAAGCAGCAATCCGGCCTTGTGCATGCCGCCCTGTTCTGTCTCTAAAAAGCGGTGACAACGATCATATGATAATGCACAAGCCAACATGCCGTACGCCAACAGAGCGGCATGCACAAGGCCGGATTGCTGCTTTTCATACATTCCAGGTTTATAATAAGGCCGCAATCCTATGCCGCCTACGAGGATACATGATCGTATTCTGGCAAACGGTTTTTATCCCTTCGTATTTTCTTCAAGATCATGAGGGTTCCGCCGCCAGGCAGCCCCATTCCCGGCGTTACGAAATTAATGTTTGTGGGACCTCGCTGTTTTGGAGCAGGAAGTTTTTGAAGGCGCGGGCCGTGGCCGACAGATTTTTGTCTTTGAGGTGCACGAGGCGCCATTGCAGGGTGATGGGGAAGCCTTCGGCGTCGAGGATGACGAGGCGGTTCGTCTCCAGCTCGATGTCGATGGCGACGCGCGAGATGAGGGCGATGCCCAGGCCGGCGGCCACGCTCTGCTTGATGGCGCTGTTGTTCCCCATCTGCATGCTGACCAGCAGGGGGTAGCCGGCGTTCTGGAAAGCCTGCTCAAGGGCGTTGCGCGTGCCCGAGCCGATCTCGCGCAGCAGGAAGTGCTCGCGCGCCAGCTCGGAAAAGGGGATGCGCTTGCAGCCGGCCAGCCGGTGCGTGGGCGGCGCGATCAGCACCAGCTCGTTGGGGGCGAATGGCGCCACAAAGGCCGGAATCTCGGTTGGAATCTTGCCCATGATCACCATGTCCACCCGGTTCTGGCTCAGGTCATCCACGAGGTAGCCGCGATTGACCACCTCCAGCGTAATCTCGACGTTGGGATAGAGCTGGCGGAACTTGCCCAGCACGCGCGGCACCACGTACGTCCCCACGGTCGTGTCGGCTCCCACGCGCAGGTGGCCATAGTGAGGATTGCGCAGCGTATCCATGGTCTCGATCGTCTCATCGATCAAGGCAAAGATCTTCTCACTATAGCGGTAGAGCTCCTCTCCGGCGGGCGTCAGGTGGGTCTTGTGCCCGATCTTGTCGAAGAGCCGCACCCCCAGGGAATCTTCAAGCAGGCGTATCTGGGCCGAGACAGCTGGCTGGCTAAAATGTAGTTCGTCGGCGGCACGACTATAACTGCAATGTTTCGCCACCACCTGAAACGTCGCCAGACGGTGCAAGTTCAGTTGATGCATCGTCGCAACCTCCAGCATAAACTTGATAAGCATATTGTTATATAGCATATAAACGGTTTTCTCATCACTGTCAAGATCCATTGAGCTCTAATTCCCCCACCATGGACTCGTTTACGGGCCACTTTTTCTTCCTCATCATGCCGCTATGGCTGCTTGTAAACCTCCTTACATCGGCTTGCCACGGGCGCCCAGGTGCCATACGGCTGTGCTTATAGCAGCTTGACATAACGAAAAGGTTATCAAATTCCTCACGAATTTGAAAGCTTAAGTGTAGATTTCCGGTAAATCTTAATGGTATCCTTGCTTTAGGGAACAGTAAATAGCGGCTAAAGCCCTGGTGCTTTGCAAACTGCGTTTGATGGGTTATTCGCCCGCTACGCGGGCGATAGGGAGGGGGATGGGCGGGGACACCCCGCACCCCGGCAGGGAGGCCCCTGCACCCCGTAGGTTGAGGCCAATGGGAGAGGCCCCGAGCCCCCGTAGGTGCCGGGCTTGTCCCGGCTTGGGCTCGCCGCCCCTTGCATCTCCGCTTTCCCATCAATCGAAAATTGCAGAATCTATGGGTCTGGCTTTGCTATTGGCGAGAAAGAATAAGGAGAACAACATGAACGGTCATCAGGTAGACAATCTTTCGATGGAGTGGGAGAGCGATGAACGTTGGCAGGGTGTGAAGCGTCCGTATAGCGCGGAGGATGTGCTGCGGCTGCGCGGTTCACTTCACATCGAGTACACGCTGGCGCGCCGTGGCGCCGAGCGTCTATGGTCCTTATTGCAGTCCGAGCCGTACGTGGCGGCGCTGGGCGCGCTGACCGGCAACCAGGCGGTGCAGCAGGTCAAGGCGGGATTGAAGGCGATCTATCTCAGTGGCTGGCAGGTGGCGGCCGATGCCAACCAGGCGGGCCAGATGTATCCCGATCAGAGCCTGTATCCGGCCAATAGCGTGCCGATGGTGGTGCGCAAGATCAACCAGGCGCTGCAGCGGGCTGATCAGATCCAGCACAGCGAGGGTCACAGCGGCGAGATCGATTGGTTCGCGCCGATCGTGGCCGATGGCGAGGCCGGCTTTGGGGGTCCCTTGAATGTGTTTGAAATGACCAAGGCCATGATCGAGGCTGGCGCCGCTGGCGTGCACTTCGAGGACCAGCTGGCCTCCGAGAAGAAGTGCGGCCACATGGGTGGTAAGGTCCTGATCCCGACGCAGAGCGCCATCAAGCACCTGACCTCGGCGCGGCTGGCCGCCGATATCATGGGCGTTCCCACCATCTTGATTGCTCGTACCGATGCCAACGCGGCCAAACTGATCACGTCCGATGTCGATCCGGCCGATCAGCCATTTCTGACCGGGGAGCGCACGCCCGAGGGCTTCTATCGCATGCGCTCGGGACTTGAGACCGCCATTGCGCGCGGCCTGGCCTACGCGCCCTACTGTGACCTGATCTGGTGCGAGACCTCCGAGCCCAATCTGCAGGAGGCGTGGCGCTTCGCCGACGCCATTCACGAACGTTTCCCGGGCAAGCTGCTGGCCTACAACTGCTCCCCTTCCTTCAACTGGCGTCAGAAGCTGGACGAGGCCACCATTCGCACCTTCCAGCAGCAGCTGGGCGAGATGGGCTACAAGTTCCAGTTTATTACGCTGGCTGGCTTCCACGCCCTCAACTACAGCATGTTCAAGCTGGCGCGCGAGTATTCCGAGCAGGGCATGACCGCTTATTCCGAGCTGCAGCAGGCCGAGTTCGGTCTGGAGAGCCTGGGCTATACCGCCACCCGGCACCAGCGCGAGGTCGGCACCGGCTACTTCGACGAGGTGACGCAGGTCATCGCCGCCGGCCAGTCCTCGACCACGGCCATGGCGGAATCCACCGAGGCCGCGCAATTCTAACTACCTGACCACGCAGAGAGATTGATGAACTTCTGAAAGGATGCACAGGCTATGATCGATGAACAGGCAAGCGTACAAACTGCACGATGGGGTGTAACGGCGCCGGAGGTCCCGGTGACGATTCAGGGCACGATGACGGCGGCGTATGAGCAGATCCTTACGCCGGGTGCGCTGGACTTTATCGCGCTGCTCTCTTCGACCTTTGAACCTGAACGCCAGC
This sequence comes from Dictyobacter aurantiacus, assembly GCF_003967515.1. Taxonomy (GTDB): domain Bacteria; phylum Chloroflexota; class Ktedonobacteria; order Ktedonobacterales; family Ktedonobacteraceae; genus Dictyobacter; species Dictyobacter aurantiacus. The sequence continues at coordinate 5,402,576 of NZ_BIFQ01000001.1, forward strand.
GCCTGCTGCAGCGGCGCGCGCAGCGGCAGGCGGAACTGGACGCCGGCCAGCTCCCCGACTTCCTGCCTGAGACCGCGCACATTCGCAACCGCGAATGGATCATCGCGCCCGTCCCCAGTGAGCTGTGGGACCGGCGCGTCGAGATCACGGGTCCAGTTGAGCGCAAGATGATCATCAACGCGCTCAACTCGGGCGCGCAGGTCTTCATGGCGGATTTCGAGGACTCGCATGCGCCGACCTGGCACGGCACCATGCAGGGGCAGATCAATCTCTTTGACGCGGTGCGCCGCACCATCAGCTATGATGATCCCGCTACGGGCAAGCACTACAGCCTGAACGAGGAGCCGGCGGTCCTCTTCGTGCGGCCGCGCGGCTGGCACCTGGAGGAGAAGCACGTGCTGATCGGCGCTCAGCCGATCTCGGCCAGCCTGTTTGACTTCGGCCTCTACTTCTACCACAACGCCCGCCATCTGCTGACCAACGGTAGCGGTCCCTACTTTTACCTGCCCAAACTGGAGAGCCATCTGGAGGCGCGGCTGTGGAACGACGTCTTCTGCCTCGCCCAGCAGTACCTGGGCATCCCGCAGGGCACCATCAAGGCTACCGTACTGATCGAGACCATCCTGGCCGCCTTCGAGATGGATGAGATCCTTTACGAGCTGCGCGAGCACTCGGCCGGGCTCAACTGTGGTCGCTGGGACTACATCTTCAGCGCCATCAAGAAGTTTCGCCACGTGCCCGACTTTATCCTGCCGGATCGCGCCTGCGTGACGATGCGCACCCCCTTCATGCGCGCCTACTCGCTGCTGACAATCAAGACCTGCCACCACCGCCACGCCCACGCCATCGGCGGCATGGCGGCTCAGATCCCCAATAAGCGCGACGCGCAGGCCAACGCCGAGGCTATGGCCCGTGTCCAGGCCGACAAGCGGCGCGAGGCCGTCGACGGACACGACGGCACCTGGGTGGCCCATCCCGGCCTGGTTGAGCTCGCCCGCAAAGAGTTCGATGCCATCATGGGCGGCCCCCACCAGATCGAACGCAAGCGTGAGGACGTGTATGTCACTGCCGTCAACCTGCTGCAGATTCCTGATGGCAGGATTACCGAGCGAGGGCTGCGCACCAACATCAGCGTCAGCCTGCAGTACCTGGAAGCCTGGCTACGCGGCAACGGCTGCGTCCCCATCAACGGCCTGATGGAGGATGCCGCCACCGTCGAGATCTCGCGCGCCCAGCTCTGGCAGTGGGTCCACCATCCCGACGGCGTGCTCAACGACGGCCGCAAGGTTACCCGAGGCATGTTCCGCCAACTGCTGGCCGAAGAGACGCAGGCGCTGCGCGAGACGATGGGCACCAACCAGTATGCTATCCGCCGCCTCGTCACCGCCGGCACCATCCTCGACAACCTCGTCACCGCCACCGAGTTCACTGACTTCCTGACCACCGCCGCCTACCGCTACCTCGATTGACATATATTCGAGGGAGGGAGGGAAAATATCCCCTCCCTCCAACGTGAACCGCCGCTACGATACCGTTTCCCCGGCCTTTCGCGAGGGGAACGTTGCGCACACGAACCCAAAAGCAAACGTTCTTTCTGGGGCACCACGTGGGGCGAGATGTTTTCCTGGGAAGCCGAACAGGCCGGGGACGTGGCCCGCCGTCGCTGGCGCTCGCGGGCCTGTCGACCGTTGAAGGTCGACCCTACATGGGGTTTCCACGTTGGGGGGACGTTTCGTGTGTTTCGGGTGGTTTATCGATGGCTTTGAGAGCGGGATTGACCAATAATGATATGGTGCAGGCGAGGTAGATGATGCCAAAGGCAATGATGGCCGGGATGACGCCGGTCCATTGGACGAAGAAGCCGGCGATCAGGCCACCGAGCGGCATGCCGCAGCTGACGCCAGCGGATAGAGCTCCAAAGACGCGGGCGCGCATCTCGACCGGCACCAACTCCTGTTCGACGCTGGAGAAGATGGGATTGACCGGTCCGATCAGCAGGCCTGCGACGATGTAGGCCGCGATCAGCAGCGGTAGTGGCAAGGCCAGGGCCAGTGGCAGGAAGCGCAGCACGGTCGAGAGCGTGAAGCTGAGTCCCAGCGTGCGGCGGCGCGGCAGGCGGTGGCCGATCCAGGCAAAGAGCATGGTACCCAGGAAGGCGGCCCCACCGAAGGCCGCGACGAGCTCGCCCAGGGCCAGCGGGTTGCCGAAGATCTGCCTGACGTAGACCGGTTGGATGACGCCAGATATCCCCTGATCCAGCAAGTTGGTAATCATAACGACAATAACGATAGTGAGCATAACTGGCGTGCGGCGGACAAAGATTAGCCCCTCCTTGAGCTCCTCGATGTAGCTTTCCCTGCCCCCCTTCTTCTCGTCGGCCTTGCGTACCGGCGGCGTGTGTGGAACCGCCCAGGCCAGCAGGATGGCCGAGAAGAAGAAGGTGGCGCCATCGACCCACAGCAGATTGGCGGTGCCGATGGCGATGATCAGCACGCCAGCCAGCGGCGCGCCGAAGAAGCCGGCCACGCGGCGCACTCCGTCGTAGAGCGAGTTGGCGCGCTCAGCTGGCATCCGCGACAGCGTGATCAGATCGGGCAGCAGCGCGTAGCGAGCCTGGCTGCCGGGCGTCTGCAGCAGGCCAGCCAGGAAGACCAGCGCCTGCAGTTCCCAGAACGACAGGCCGATGGTCATATAGCATAGAGGAATCAGGACGACCGCGATGCCGCTGGCGATGTCGGCGCAGACGCTGGTACGCTTGTAGCCCAGGCGATCGATCAGCAGGCTGCCGAAGAAGGACGAAATCACCACGGACAGCATCGACGAGAAGGCGGTGATGCCCGCCTGCGCGGCGCTCCCCGTCGTCTGCAGGACCAGCCAGGGGATGGCCAGCATCATCAGCACGTCTCCGATGTAGGAGCAGACGTTGGCGATAAAGAGCGCCACGATCGGCAGCCGCCTCTTCTCCACAACCGCAGCGGGCAACTGAATCGGTTCCGTCTCTGACTGATTGACGTTCATACCTGGCCTCCGATCCGCAGGGTCTGGAAGTTTTCCAATGAGGTCACGACATCGACGCGTGCGGCGCTGGTGACGCTCTCATAGCTGGACACCATGGCGCGTCCCCCCTGTGCCTCGATAAAGCGCGAGGGCAGCGTGCGAATGCGTGGATGCTGGCGGCGGAACTGATTGAGTGCTGGCAGTGAGAGCGCCAGATGTTCCAGTGAGCTATAGCTGCGCGACTGACAGTGCCCACAGAAGAGGTTGATGACAGGAGTAGCACGCTGGCGCATCCAGCTTGCCGCCGTGTCGGGTAGACCAAAGTTGAGCGCCACCGGGTGTCCACACTCGCAGCAGGGAACCGAGCCGGTATTCAGCGCCGTGCGATAGTAGTAGTTGGCCCAATTGTTCATGCGTGTTACGGCCGGCTTATATCCTTTAATCCCTCTGATCTGCCTAAATCCACTATTGGTTGAGATGAAGTCCCCTCTCTCGGGACAGCAGCCGGGACACTTTAAGTGCAGCTCCAATTGGTCAGGCTTTAATTTCCCCAGCAGGCGATGTTGCCCACAGAGGTAGCACCAGAGCGAGGTCTGTTCCCAGCTATCGTCCTCGACTGGCGTGTAGTCCTCGGACTCCAGCTGCAGCTGGCTGGCCAGCACCTTGCGCAGCGCCAGACGGCCGCGCTGCAGGCGCATTGAGACCGCGTTGACGTTCATGCCCATCAACGTGGCGATCTCCGACAGGGACGACTCGCGCACATAGCGCTCCAGCAGCGTCATGCGGGTCTCTGTGGGCAGCAGGTCCAGCGCCCGGTCCAGCAGTTCCGCCAGCTCCTGGCGTTCCATCTCGATCTCAACATCCATCTCGTCGGCCAGCGTCTCGGCCAGCGAAGCCATGCCATCCTCGTGCCGCAGCGGCAGCTCCAACGATTGAGCCGTGTCACGCGCCTGCCGGCTCACCCAGCGCAGGCATACATTGCGCGCGATCCCGTTCAGCCAGGGCGCGAACTTCTCTGGCTCGCGCAGATCATCCAGGTGCCGCCACGCCACCAGCAGCGCCTCCTGCACCATATCCTCGGCCACCAGCGTGCTCCCCGTGATCCGCGTGCACAGGCGCAGCAGTCGTGGCCGTTCCGTCGCCAGCATCGTCTCTACATTCTGTAGTATATCTTCAAACTTCTCCATCAGCCATCGTCTCCTGATCAGCTAGTGTAGCATATGTATTTACTCCTATATCACCAAAAAGGCGCGTAATTACACGCAAAAAATTGACCAGTTTCTATCACCTGGAGATTGACACATCCTGGATTGATTATAGTGCATCTAATTTATGGTTAAGCTCGTGAGTAGAGTAGAGATAATAAATGACAGTGACGTTAAATGATGACGTCAAAGGCCGAAAATTGAGGAAATTTATCTAATAGGGATTCATCGAAGGAGCAGCAGCACTATGTCAGTAACACCATCTCCTACGGTAGTAGGCGTCTTCCGGGACCGATCGGTGGTTGAGCAGGTGATCGAGGCCCTGTACCAGGCTGGCTTTGCACAGGACCAGATCCGCTATTCGGTTCCTGATAACACTTCCGGCGGTTTTCTGAATGATCTCAAACACCTGTTTACCGGTCCCAACGCGTCCGGCTCGGGCGACCTGGCCAACGATCTGACCGGGATGGGCTTAACGAGCGAGCAGGCGCGCTACTATGCCAACGAATACGATAACGGCAATATCGTCATGGCCGTTCAGGCCCTCGATAATGAGCAGCAGGCCATGAACATCTTTCATCAATTTGGCGCTTATGGTATCCACAACACCCTGCGAGAAGCGGAGGGCATGAACGAAGATGCCGGCTACGCGCAGCCTCAGACCGATTTCAACAATCCTTCGGCGGCCTACGCGCAGCAGTCAACCGATTATCAGCATCAGATGTCTCCCTACACGCAGCATCCTGAAGACTACGCGCAGCAGCCGGCATCCTCGACCTGGGGAAACAACGCCGAGCACGGCCAGCCGCTGAATGAGGAGACCAATCCGCGCCAGGAGGCTGTCACAAACGACCAGACAGCGGTGCATGAGTACGCCAACGACAACAACTATACCTATAATGACAACGCGGCATATAACAATGATAATACGGCATATAACGACAGCAATGCCGAGTATAACGAGAACAATGCTGACTATACTGAACAGAATAGCACCGTAGCCCCCGCGGGCGCGGCCGATCAGCGGGATCTGCCGGACAACATCCAGCCGGAGAGCGTCGTTGATCACCAGCAGAACCTGCCGGAGGATACTACTCCCATTCGCGAGCCGTCCGTCAGTGATGAGCACCTGAACGCGCCCGACCACCAGGACCAGGCCGCGCAGGACTACCGGTCCCCCGAGACCGAGGACGACCCTACCGCTGATCGCCAGGACTATAACAGCGCCGACAATCAGGGGGATATCACCGATGAGACGACACAGCCAGTCGGCAGCGATGATCGGGCCGGAGCATACCGCGCGCCCGCGACGGACTCGGATACGCAGAATGCCACCTCGGCTCCGGTGATCGATGGCGCGAACCGCGAGTACCCGACGACCGTTACATATGACGAGACGCCCGGCACACCAGCCGCTGACAACGCTCCCCTGGACGCGCAGCCCGCCAACGCGGTAGACAATAGTACCGATAACACAACCTCGACGGCGCAGCACACGGACACATTCGAAAACGCCGCCTATCAGAGTCCCGCGACGCACAACGGCGAGGTCGCTACCCTGTCCACCAATTACAACACCGAGCCAGATCTCAGCGCCGACCAGGGGCAGATCGACGAGGCTGATCACCAGCAGTATCAGACAGCCGCGTCCACGACGGAAAATGCTCCCCTTGATCAGCAGCAGGCGCCGCAGGATGCCACCGCTGGAACCACGGCCACCGATTTTGCCGCTCAGCGCGAAGAGAGGCTGCGCCAGCTGCAGCAGCGCCTTGAGAGCGCCAAGCAGCGTCTGCAGGATTCCCAGACCCAGCTGCAGGCCGCCAAAGAGCACGAGTCCCAGCTGCAGAGCATGAAGCAGCAGCTCGACGCCATCGAGGCCGAACTGGAAAAAAACGAAGCTGAGCTACGCGAAACCCACGCACGCATCGAACAATATTATTAACCTCCGCTGCCCATATGTTCGGACCTCGCGTCCGATTACTCCTCGCCTCGCGATGATGTTTGGGGGGCGAGGAGTAATCGGACGCGAGGTTCGGACTTATGATGGGCGTATTCGTGCGTGGAGGGGTAATCGGACGCGAGGTCCGGACTTATGATGGGCGTATTCGTGCGTGGAGGGGTAATCGGACGCGAGGTCCGGACTTATGATGGGCGTATTCGTGCGTGGAGGGGTAATCGGACGCGAGGTCCGAACCTATGTGGAGGGGGTGGGTGTGGAGGGGTGGTGGGGCACGAAAATGCCGTGACGTTACATGTGTTGATGTATTGACATTATGCCAATACCTGTGTTAATGTGCACGTATTAACCATATGTTTATATGAGACGATAAGGACAGATATTTTGTCGAAATATACATTATTGATGCAGCAGACGACCATTGTCGTCGGCGTCATCGCCCATCCTCCCGGCGCGGCCGCTCCCACAGCGCGCTAGCGAAGGCCGGATCATCATCTCCACGCAATCATTCGTGAGGACACCATCACTTTTATGGTGCCTTGCTTGTTTGCGACCTCTTAAGCCGGGGCAAGCCCGGCACCTACACCCTTCGTTGCTTCAAAGCGGCCTCTTAAGCCGGGGCAAGCCCGGTTGAGGATGCTCCCAGCATCCTCGCCTACACCCTTCGTTGCGCGCGTTCTGCTTGCTGTGAATATGATCTACACTATTGCGCATATGAAGGAAATAGCTATGCTTTATCGCTATCAAAAGTTGCGGGCGCTCTATGGACGCCGCCTGCGCTTGATCAATCGCAACTACACGTTTTTATGGTTGGGGCAGAGCGTCTCGCTGATCGGAGATACCATCTTTGATACCGTGCTGGTGCTGTGGGTCGCCGATCTGCTGCGTCGCGGCAGCCAGGCTCCGCTGGCCGTGAGCGGGATCGGACTGGCCGTGGCGTTGCCGTCGTTGCTGCTGAGCCCGTTCGCCGGCGTGCTGGTGGATCGCTGGCCGAAGCGGCACACGATGCTGGTGATGGACGCTCTGCGTGCCCTGCTCGTTTGCTCTCTGCTGCTGCTCTCCGGTGTGCTGCCCATGCCGTTCAGCCTGCCGTTACCCATCAAACTGACGGTCCTGTATGTGATCGTTGGGGGCGCCAGCTGTTGTAGCCAGTTCTTTAATCCATCCAGCATGGCCCTGCTCGGCTTGATTGTGCCGGAGGAGCAGCGCACGCGGGCCTCGGCTCTCAGCATGGGGACCGGCATGTTCGCCTGGACGCTCGGCCCCGCCATCGCCAGTGTGCTCTACGCCAGCTTCGGCATCGGTTGGGCCATCGTCTTTGACGTGGTCTCGTTCGGCTGGTCCTGGTGCATGATCAGACAGATCCAGCCGCCCGCGCCACCGCCGCAAGGGATGGTGGAAAGGCGGCCGCGCCACTTCTTCAGGGAGCTATGGGACGGTCTCGGCTTTATCCATGCTAGCGCCCTGCTCTTGCCGCTGCTGCTGGCCGATGGCGGCTTCTTCTTCGGCCTGGGCATCGTCAACACACTCTGCCTGTTCCTGGTCACCGGCAACCTGCACGTCCCCGCCAGCCTCTACGGACCCTTCTGCGCCATCCCGGCTGCCGGAGGTATCCTGGGTACCTGGCTGGTCGGTTGCTATGGCTCGAAGGTTGGCGAGACCAGAATCTACGCCTGCGCGGCCGTAGTCTCGGGCGCGGCTATCTTGTTCATCGGCTGGCAGAGCAATCCGCTGCTGGCCCTGCTCGGCTTCTTCATCGCCAACGTCTCCAACATGCACGCCGCCGTCGTCACTGGCCCCCTGATTCTCAAGGCCACACCCGAGAAGCTGGTCGGGCGCATCTACGCCGCCCGGGGCACGTTCATAACCGTCTGCTCGCTGCTGGCCACCTTCCTCAGCGGCTACCTGAGCAGCACGCTGCTCAGGTCGCTGCGCCTGGATGTGGGTGGTGGTGCATCTTTGAACGCCATTAACGCACTATATATATGTGCCGGTATCATTATTATGTTCGCCGGCATCTATGCCTGGTGGACCCTGGTGCAGCATAAAGAATAGCGTCAAGAACGCGTCCTTGCAAAAGGAAACGTAGGCGCCGGGCTCGCCCCGGCTTTGTCGCGCAGCGATCCCGTGCCCGGCTCTCGTTTCTTGAAAGCCGGACCGGCCGGGCACGGGGTCGTATGCATAAATGAGAAATGGAAAATTATGGTAGAGGAGCCAGACGATCAAAAGGAGAGCGCCGCCCGCGCGGGCCGGCGCACCAGCACACAGGTTACCAACCACCTGGCCAACGAGCGCACCTTCCTGGCCTGGATTCGCACGGGGCTGGCTACCATCACCATCGGCTTTGTCGTGGCCCGCTTCGGCCTTTTCCTGCGCGAGCTTGGCCTCAAAAGCCAGCCCGTTTCTCCACTCTCCCTGCACTACTCGGCGCTCTTCGGCGTCTCCCTCACGGTGCTGGGCATCCTCACGATCATCGCCGCCCTGCGCAACTTCCTGCGCGTGCGCCGCGACATCGACTGCAATGAATTTCATCCCATGGCCGGCTCCGCCGTCGCCCTCACCGTTATCGCCAGCGTCATCGGCGTCCTCCTCGCCATCTACCTCTTCCTCACCTCCTGACGGCCGCCGGCGCGGCGCCCCCGCCTCCATATGTTCGGACCTCGCGTCCGATTTTCCCACCTCCGCGCATGATCCCGCTCCCGGAACACCGCCGTCGTCCGATTTGGGTCGGCCGACGATGATGTTTCGAGGGGCGTTTTCGATGGGGGAGGTAAAAATCGGATGCGAGGTCCGAACCTATGGGGTTGGGGGGCGTTGGTTGGGGTTGGGTTTTTTCGGGCGTTTTTTTTGTTTTGCCTTGTGTTTGGTGGAGTTGTTGAGGATGTACGCGGTCTGGTTGTTGAAATCGATTTCGTCGTTGATGACGTGGTCATAGGCGCGATATTGCCATATTTTGCCGGGGAGGTTGGCCCCGCTTTCGTCCAGGTAGTGGAGCCAGGCGTTGGCGACCAGGCCTTTATACGCTTTGATTATCTGGCGCGCACTCGTTTCGTGTTCATATCCGTCTTGTAGGATCAACATACAATGGAGATGATCATGCATGACTACAATTGTTCCTGGCGTGACACCGACGTAGCGTTGGGCGAGTTTAGCCCATTCTTCGTACAGAATCGTGCGTAGTTTGGGATGATGGAACAGGTTTTTTTCGCGTTCCAGCGCGCAAATCGTTATCGCGTACGCTCCGGGCTCGTAATATTTATGTGCTGGCAGGCCGATCTTCTTGAGCGGCTTAAATGGTTTCTGGCGCGACTGCTCGGGATTGCTCATGTATTTCCTCCATCATTCTATGGCTTTGTCTGACTTCCTATGTATATAGATACCGCTCCTGTTTGAGGAAACGGAAAATTTTAGCTGTTCAATTCTGCCGAACAAGAATGTTTTAAATTCCTCGACCCATCTGCTTGTACAAATCCTGCTGATGCCTTATCATGTATTGCTGAAATTGATTGTGTTTCTGGAATTTCCCGCATGGGTTGAAACGGAAATGAGCGATGCGTATATTTCAGCATAGAGCGCTGGAAGCAGGAGCTGTGGAAGGGGGCTGGTGGTGGAGCCGGGCCAGAACGGCGACCTGGATCGGGGGTGGAATAGTCCTGCTGGTGGCGGCGTTGACGGTGGGACTCTACTATTTCTATCATCCCTACGTGGAGCTGACGGCCGATACGCCGGGCTATCTGGAATTCGCGCGCCAGCTGCGCGAGACCGGCAATCCGATCAACGTCTTTCGCCTGCCGACCTATCCCCTCTTTATCTTGCTGGTGACAGCGGTCGCCGGCCCCGCGAACCTGCTGGCTGTTAGTATAGTGCAGGGGATTCTCTATATACTGGCGGTGCTGGAGCTCTATCTGCTGACCTATCTGATCTTCCAGCGCACGTGGCTGGCCCTGGTCATGGGTCTGCTGCTGGCCAGCAATGTAATCCTGATTTCGTATAGTAAAACGTTGATGACCGAGGGGCTCTCGCTGTGGCTGCTGCTGACGATCAGTCTGCTGGTGGTGCGGATCCTGCTGCGTGGTGAATGGCGGCTGTTGAAGTGGCTGACGCTGTGCCTGGGACTGCTCTTCTTTACGCGACCGGAGTGGGCCGCTTTTCCCGTCCTGCTCTACGCTTATCTGCTGTGGATGCGCTGCGGACGCGAACGGTTGCGTCTCCTGCTGCCGCGACTCGCGCGGCCGCTGGTGGTGCTCTATGTGTTGCTGGGCGGCTACGTGCTCGGCAATCTGCTCATCAACCACTATCCGGGGCTGACCTATGTCGAGAACATGAACCTGATTGGCAAGGTGATGCAGTACCAGATGCAGAACGAGGCGCCGCCGCAATATGAGTCGCTGCGCCGCGTTATCGATGACAACGTGCGGCACGCCCACCTGACACCCTACCAGCTGGTGGCGCGGCATCCCGAGTTGGGACGCGACAACGGCCGGCAGATGGGTGAGTTCGCCCGCGCCATCATCCTGCGCCATCCCCTTGAGTTTGGTCTCAAGACCGTGCCCATGCTCTTCGCCTCGCTAAACAGCTACTACCCAGTCAGCACCCTGCCGGCGCCTCCCGGCGGTGTTCAGCACGGCTGGAGCGCGCAGGTCGTCAACGCGCTGCTCGCCTTCCATCGCCTGCTCTACGCCTGCAACATCCTCTTCCCCTGGTGCGCCCTGCTCTGGCTGATCCTGCTCCGCTGGCCGCGTACGCGCCGTCTCCCCCTCGTGCAGGCCATGGGACTGCCCTCGCTGACCGTCCTCTTCGCCTGGACGCTAACCACGCTGGGCGGCTACTTCCTGAGCGACCTGATGCGCGTCCACACCGTCTTTGATCCGCTGATCATCCTCATCGTCTGGGGCACCATCCTCGCTGCCCCCACACTGCTGTCCTCCCGCAGGTCCTTTTGAGGAATGTCGTGCATATAGGATTTGATGTTTCACAGGGGACTTTGTCGATACTTCAATTTAGTCGCGATCTTTCCCTAAATAGCCGTACTTGCTTGATTTGGGGCCGCGAGGCGTGTATTTGCCCGATGGATTTTCGAAGTCGAAATCTTCTTTATCCAGGGGATGATCGAAATGGTCCTCATCAGCTTCTTCTGCCCAGCCATCGATTTCGGGATCAAAAATGCCCTCACGCGGCGTGTCCTTTGGGCTGTCAGGAAACTTTTTTGTGCGCTTGTTCTTGCTCATCGCGGGCTCCTTCCAATAGCGTAAATAACTGCTCACTATCTTGCCATGACGCAATGCTGAGGCCAGTGTACCAAGGACAATGGATGCCGATAAGGATGATGTGCTGGCGGAATAGTGCCTGATCTGCCGCCGGTAGCAGATCTACTAGAGGCACCAGCCGTGCTGCGGAATCGTCAATGAGGACGATCTGCTCACCCGTACCACGCGCCCGCTGAAGCAGATGTGTTAATTTGCCCTGGCCGCCATCGCAGTAGGCGACCTGATCAGGGTTGGGATAGCGGTATTTGGCGAGCCAGTAGGTGGTCAGTTCAGCCACTCTCGCTTGTTTCTCGGGATTAGAGAAATAGCGGGCGGTAGCATAGTGCATGCCTCCATACTGGTGTGCCAGCCGTGTCAGTGTCTGCGTTGCACCTTTGAAGTTGAGACAGTTGCGCAGCACATGAGGGTGGAAGTCGAGCGCTTCGTATTTCCACCAGAACTCATCATCGCCCATTTTCTCACGTATTTTCACCACGGCGGGATGGGCCAGGAAATCATCAGAAGAGAGGGAACGTGCCGTGTCCACCGCCATCTCAATGCCCAGTAATCGCACACAGACCTCATGGAACACAGCATAATTCTGGCCGCATAATGTGTAGTCAATGTCGCAATAAAATTTTGTCATTGCTTCCTCCCTTCTTACATTATAATGATCTCCTCTACCGTTCATTCATGACTCAAACAGTAAGTAGCTTGACAAATCGGAGCATCGTTCCATATACTATTAATCGGATCACAGTTCCGATTAATAGTATATGGAGGAATGGCAATTGATGAATGAAGCAGATATGGCGATGAGAGATGTGAACATGAGGGCGCGCACCACCGGGCCGCGTTTCGGGATTATGACGGCCCCATCACAGGTTGGCTATGGCGACATTCTGCGCGTATGGCGCGAGGCGGACACGATCCCGCAGATCGAGCATGCGTGGCTCTACGATCACCTGATGCCGATCTTTGGCGATCCGAAGGGGCCGACCTTTGAAGGCTGGACGCTGCTCTCAGCCCTGGCCGCGCAGACCGAACGGCTGCGTCTCGGACTGCTCGTGACCAGCAACCGTTTCCGGCCGCCCGCCATGCTGGCGAAGATCGCCGCCACCGTCGATATCGTTTCCGGTGGGCGGCTCGAATTTGGCATCGGCGCCGGCTCACGACCGGGCCATCCGCTGGCCCGGCGTGAGTACGAGGCACACGGTCTGCCTTTCTACGACTCCGCCCACGCGGTCGGCAGCCTCGCCGAAGCATGCACGATCATCCGGCGGCTGTGGACCGAGACCGAGCCGTTCGACTTCGACGGTAGCTACCACCGTCTTCACGGAGCGTTTTGTAGTCCCAAACCAGTGCAGCGCCCTCATCCGCCGATAATGATAGGTGGAAGTTCGACCGCTACGCTGCGCGTGGTCGCCGAGCACGCCGACCGGTGGAACTTCCCCGGTGGAGACATCGATGATGCCGTTCGTCGAAGTGCGCTGCTGGATCGTTTCTGTGCCGAGATCGGTCGCGATCCCGCCACGATCACCCGCTCTCTCGTCCTGCCGGTCTCCTACGGCTATCCCGGCGCCACCCGCGACGCGATTGCCGCATCCATTGACGCCGGCTTCCCGTACATCATCCTCAGCTTACCCACCCCATACCCCGAAAACGTCGCACGCTGGGTCGCCGACGAGATCATCAACAGGTATGCCTGAATTGTGATAAATGGATGAGCGTATCAGGGTGCCGCGATGGGCGCCACGAAGGTGAGGAAATAAGGAAAGTGGAGGAGATAGCGGTCTATTGTGGGCTCTCCTCCATGCGCCATCCGGTCGTCTGCGCCCACTCCTCGGCAGCCTCGATGACGATGTCGCACAGCGGATCTTTGACGTCGTAGTAGAACTCGACGTCATCGGGATCGCGCCGTGCCATGGCTAGCTTGATCTGCGCGTAGGCCGCGCTGGCGACCGGGTGGACGCACAGGTAGTCGCGGAAGAGGATCGGGTAGCGCTGGTTGGGCCGTCCCAGGGCGCGCACGTGCAGGTGCATGCGCCGCTGCTGCGCTGGTGGCCGAAAGTAGCGCTTCTCCCAGTCCGACGCCGGACCCTGGTAGAGCGGCGGCAGGTGGTCGCTGGTCACCTCGGCTGCTATCGTATAGCCATGCGCCCCCAGCGCCTCCACCAGTTGCGGCGTACACGCGAAATCCCTCACCGTCACCTGCACATCGATGATATCCTTGGCCGCCAGGCCCGGCACCGACGTCGATCCAATGTGATCGATGCGCAGCGCGAGGTCTCCCAGCGCCTCGCGCAGTGTCCGCGCCAGCGCCGCAAACTCCGCCGGCCACCTCGCATCATACTCCACAATCTCGATCATAGATGAATCCTCCTCATAAGTTCGGACCTCGCGTCCGATTACTCCGTATATCAGAACTGGATGTTCACTATCCTGTGTTCGCTGACGAATCCGGCCTTCTCGATGGCTCTCTTTGAGGCCGCATTGGTGGCTTCGCATGAGCAGATCGGCCGCCAGCCCGAGGCGTAGCAGTGCTGCTTGAGCCGCAGCAGCATCGAGCTGCCGAGGCCGCGACCGCGATAGGCCTGAGCCACGACCATGCCCAGGTCGGCGTAAGGCGGCTGCTCCTGACTAGGGATACACTCTCCGGTCGCCACCAGCGTCTGGTGGTCGAACAGCAGGAACAGCTCCTCGCTTCTGAGCCGTTCCTGCAGGAAGCCCTCGATCCAGGCACCTGGCCCGCTGGTATTCTCCTTGTAGAAGAGCACCAGCGCGTCCAGTTCGTCCGACGTGGCTTTTCTGAAGTGGTGCGGATCGTGGTCCGCTGGCGGCTCGATCCGCTGCTGGTCGCGGAACAGATAGCTGTGCGGCGTGATGTTTATGTGCAGATCCAGGCACAGCGAGAAGTACAGCGGCTCGATCGTGCTGGCTATAGCCCGCTGGATGCCCTGCCTGGAGACGAGCCAGATCAGGATCTCCTCTCCTCGCTCCAGGTAGGGTTCCAGCAGCTGCACGCGCAGCAGTGTCCCCTCGGCGTCCAGGCAGAAAGCGCCCAGCACCTGTTTCCCATCGTGTATCTCCCAGAACGCGGCCTGCGCGATAACCGCCTTCTCCCACATCCCGTCCGCCGGCGCTACCAGCGTACGCAGATACTCGTCTCTTAATTTTCGTATCGTCTCGGACTGCTCAAGTTGTCTACATTTTAACATTGCTTATACAAACGCCTTTCCATACTAACCATCATTTATAACCCATTTTATACCATTCACGCACCTGCCCCACTTGAAAAATATATAGCTTTATGTTATAAATATAATAGCATATAGCTATATAAACTCTCTGGAAGGTTTGGAGTGTGGCTTACTCTCGTTACTATGGGGCAGATGGGCGCCCCCGCACGCGCGTCCACTGCGTGGACGCGCTGGTTTGGTGTGTTTGGTGCACGCGGGGCGCATTAGCGCCCCGCGTGCACCAAACACAATGGATGTGTGAGAGAGTAGCTGATGCTCATGATCACCGCCTGCAGCGCGCCTGAGCTTTGGCACCATAGGTGCCCATAAATTCATGGTGTGTTGGTGCAACAGGGGCGCGCAAGCGCCCCTGTTGCACCAAACACAATGGATGTGTGAGAGAGTGTCTGATGCTCATGATCATCGCCTGCAGCGCGCCTGAGCTTTGGTACCATAGGTGCCCATAAATTCATGGTGTGTTGGTGCAACAGGGGCGCGCAAGCGCCCCTGTTGCACCAAACACAATGGATGTGTGAGAGAGTGTCTGATGCTCATGATCATCGCCTGCAGCGTGCTTGAGCTTTGGCACCATAGGTGCCCATAAATTCATGGTGTGTTGGTGCAACAGGGGCGCGCAAGCGCCCCTGTTGCACCAACACACCAAACCAGTGCGGCCGCGTAGCGGACGCGCGTGCGGGGGCGCGCACGTCCCCCTGGGTGACAAGCATCAGACACATTCTGAGAACGTGTCTGATGCTCATGATCATCGCCTGCAGCACGCCTGAGCTTTCGCACCTCCGGGGCTCACAAGTCCATGGTGTGTTGGTGCATCCGGTGCGCATCCGCGCACCGGATGCACCAACACACAAAAACAATGCGGCCGCGTAGCGGACGCGCGTGCGGGGGCGCTCACGTGCCCTCAAAGTGGTGGGAATAAGACACATTCTGAGCACCGCGGGGGCGAAACCTTATGCAGGCGATGAACATGGACGTAAGTAATATTTTTAAAGGTATATGTATGAAGACATACGATGTCGTGTGTAGCTTAGGAGGAGCGATGACCACCTATAAATTCCAATTATGCTCTCTTCTTATGATCTTGCTTTGTCTGAGCGCTGTGATGGCCGGCTGCGCGCAGGGGCCCGCGCCTGATAATCAGACGCAGGACCCGGTGCAGGCCTGGATGCGGCAGAACGCGATCCCTCTGCGGAGCGTTGATCCCGCCAGTCCCCAGGACGATCTCGCGCCCCTGCAGAAGGCCATCGGCAACGCCACGATCGTTGGCCTGGGTGAGCAGACGCATGGCACGCATGAGCTCTATCAGCTCAAGGCGCGCCTGACCGAGTTCCTGATCAGCAACATGAATTTTCGTATCTTCGTGATGGAAAATAGCTGGGGCAAGTCCCAGCTCATCGATGCCTATATTAACGGCGGCCCCGGCCAGCTCTCAGATATCGTGAAGAACGACCTCAGTCCCGCCTGGCAGACGCAGGAATATCAGAGCATGCTGACATGGATGCGGGCGTACAACGCCGATCCCGCCCATACAACGAAGATCCACTTTCGCGGCATGGATTGCCAGGCGAGTCGCAACGAGCTGACCGCGATCACCGATTTCCTGCAAAAAGTTGATCCAGCCAATGTCGCCCATGTGAGAGATCTGTACCTGAGCCTGGATCAGAAGATCGCCGACCAGCCCCAACAGGTCTACAATCTGCTCAAAGCGCACCAGCAGAGTTATGAGCAGCGCTCCTCGCCCCAGGAGTTCGCGCTGGCGCTGCAGAACGCGCGCGTCGTTGTGCAGGCCGTGACTTGCCTTGACGCTAGACGCAACAACGCCGCTTATCTCCAGCGTGATGCCTTCATGGCCGAGAACGCCTCCTGGCTCTACGACCACGCCGGTGAGAGCCAGCCTAAAATGATTGTCTGGGCACATGACATGCATATCGCCAATAACACGAGCTATAATCTGCGCGGCGAGCTCACCGGGACCAACAATCTGGGTGCCCTGCTGCGGGCGCGCTATCACCAGAACTACCTGGCCCTTGGCACAGACGTGTATCGTGGCAGCTATACCACCTACACTAGTTCCTCGATCAATTCCTATAAGCCTGTACAGACCTCCCTCGAAGCGCCACAGGCCGGTACCTACACGGCTGTATTCGGAAGTGTCGATAAGCCTCTGTATGCCCTGGACCTGCGCCGCACGCCTGCCGGACCAGTCAGCAACTGGTTCAACAGCGCGCACGTCATGAACTATTATGGCGTTAGTGGGGAAGATTTATCCACGCCGGGATCGGTCAAGCACTGGTTCGACATCATCGTCTTTCTGCGTGATACCACGCCATCACACTCGCTTTTGAAATAAAGCGCACGAGTATCGTGGGTTCGGCGAGATCGTGCGTGGAGGGGAAATCGGCCGCATGGGCCGAATTTACGATGGGGTAGAGATGACCGGAAGCTGAAAGAGGTCCACGTTGGCGCGGGCGCGCTCGCTGTGCTCGAACAGGACCATGCCGCTGATGCGTCCACGCTCGATCACGAAGTCGCTGAGCTCATGAAAGCCGGCCTTGCCGATGCCGCGAGCGGATGCATCGTTGCCGGGGACGTATCCGATCCAGAAGCGATCGATCTCTGGATTCTGCCGGATGATGGCCTGCAGCAAGCGCGGATAGATGCCGCGTCCGCGCCAATGCGGCAGCGTCTTGAAATCATAGAGATAGGCGTTGCGCGGCGGGAGCTCGAATCTGAATTGAAGATCACTGATGCTGCCCGCCAGCGTGGTCAGCCAGCCATAAGCCACCGGTGTATCACCCATCAAAGCCAGGTAGGGGCGATCCCCTGTCCCGCGACGTATGTCCACTACCAGTAGAGGTTGATTGCTCAGGCGCGCGATCAACTGCATGTCGTTGGCAGGGCCAGCGGAAAACGTCGGCAGAGGCGCGAGCTCGGGCAGAGGATCGCCGCGCCACCAGGTTGCGAAAGTCATAGTGACAAAATCTCCTGTTCATACATCATGGGTGTGTTTTCTTTTTTTGCCGGGCCAATTGCACTCAATTTAATTGCGCACAATTAAATCACTTGCGATCTATACGCCCCAAAAAAGAATATACCACATCCCCCTTCTTTTTGGAGCAAGGTTGATTGCGTTCAACTTAGTTGTGTGCAATTAAATTGAACGCGATCTATGGCCTCCAAAAAAGAAGAGACCGGCCCTCGGTGGTTGGTGAAAAGCCGGGGCAAGCCCGGGTGGAGGATGCCCCCGGCATCCTCGCCTACGACGATGATGATGGGTCGGTTATCAGGGCGATGGCCTCGATTTTCCGCAGGATGGCATCGAGCTGGTCGGGCGTGCCGATATAGCTGATCACGCCTTTCCAGAAGGCATCCTCCAGCTCCTGCGGCATCAGGTCGTCGGCGCTGACACGCAATGTGCTGGCCTGCATGATCTGCTGAGCGCCGTCCCAGGCGATCTCATCGGGGTAGACGCTCTTCTCGACCGCCGAGTTCACCGAGGTGGCACCCCCGCGCCTGACCCAGATGCTCTGCGCCTCTACCGTGGTCAGAAATTCCATGAGCTGGCGCGTGCCCTCATTATCTTTGAAGGCCGCCATCAGGTCGGCCCCCGCGATGACACAATTTTTGTAGCGCGGATTGATTTCGGGGAAGGGGAAGAAGCTGTAGTCCTGTCCGCTCTGGATGCCCTTGAACTGGTGCTTGATAAAGCCGGCCGTAAAATCGCCCAGGTAGTACATGTAGGCTTGAGGCGGCTTCACGAATGGCAGGTAGGAGGCATCCTGGAAATTGGTGGAGAGGATGAGCGCCGCGCCACCATTGACATAATGTTTGCCCAGGGCGACGCGTCCGAAGATCTCAAAGGCGTCCTTGATGCTGGGGTGGGTCCAGGGGATCTTATGCGTGACCCACTGGTCGTAGAGGTCGGGTCCGTACTTGTTGATATAGATCTCGGCGATCCAATCGGCCCCTGGCCAGCCGCTGGTGGCCCCGCTCTCTATGCCAAGCGACCAGGGATATTTGCCCTTGCGGGCCAGTCTGTCGGAGAGCGCGATCATCTCTTCCCAGGTGTGGGGCACGCTGGCTCCTATCTCATGAAAGGCGCGGGGACTATACCAGATGGTGTCCTTGGCGTTGGCCTTGGGCAGGACCGCGTAGAGCTTGCCATCGTAGGAGGAGAAGTCGATCCAGGCCTGGGCGTAGTTCTTGCGATACTGTTTCATGTCGAAGAAGGTATCCAGGCGGACCAGCCTGTTCTGCGCCGCCAGCTGGCGGAAATGGTTGATGCTGGGAATGCCGCTGATGTCGGGTGGATTGTTGCCGCGCAGGCGCGTGGAGAGCACCGCCAGCAGGTCGCGCGTCGTCTCCAGGTTGACCTTGATGCCGGTCTTGCGAGTAAAGGCGCTGGTGATCAGCTTGAATGATTCCTGCTCTTCGCCGCTCCACTCGTTGAGGACGTTGATCGACTGCACTTTGGCGGGCGCCGCTCCCGGCGGCTCAGGCTCTTGTTCGCAGCTGGCGAGCAGCGTGGAGGCGGCATCGACGCTTAGCCCGACCGCCATAGCTTGATAGAGGAACTGGCGCCGTGGCATAGGCATCGTCATGGCATCCGCAACGAGTTGATCCAGCTGGCGCCGCTGGCGACGATCAAAGACGAGCATAAACAATCCTCCCGGAGTGTCCGGTGCTGCGCGCTGTCTGTTTCACTGATCCCTATTGATTCTACGTTAAAGTCCGGTGGACCAGATCTGCGCGGTCCGATCCCAGCTGCCCGAAGCGATCTGCTTGCCATCGGGAGACCAGGCCAGTGTATCGACCAGGTCGCTATGTCCCTCATAGATGAACGCTGTCGCGCCGCTTTTTGCGTCCCAGATTTGTACGGTGTGGTCCCAGCTGCCCGATGCCACATACTTGCCATTGGGGGACCAGGCCAGGGCGTCGACGTCCTGGGTATGCCCACGATAGACCAGCAGCAGCTTCTCGATGCGCGTGCTATACACCTGGATCTGGCTGTTGCGGCCGCCGAAGGCGATCTCTTTGCCATCGGGGGACCAGGCCAGGGCATCGACGGGATCGCTGATGGTGTAGGTATAGATCAGCCTGGTGATGCCGCTGCTGGCGTTCCAGATCATGACCTTGCTGTCTCGTCCGCCCGAAGCAATTTCCGTGCCATCGGGCGACCAGGCGACCGCGTCAACGAATTCCTGGTGCTCGGTATAGATCCTGCTCACGTGCCCGGTGAAGGCCTGCCAGACCTGCACGCTGTGGTCCCAGCTGCCGGAGGCGATGAACTGCCCGTTCGGGGACCAGGCCAGGCTGCTGACCTCGGAGCTATGGCCGCTATAGACCTGGATGGTACGGCCGGTGGAGACCTGCCAGACGCGAACGGTGTGGTCCCAGCTGCCGGAGGCGATGAACTGCCCATTGGGAGACCAGGCCAGGGCGTCGACCGGTTCGCTGTGGTCTTTGTAGGTGGTGACTACCGCGCCGGTGTGCGCGTCCCAGATCATCACGCTATGGTTCCAGCTGCCCGTTGCTACAAACTGTCCATCGGGTGACCAGGCGATGGCGCTCACATAATCATTCTGCAGGCGAAACGTCAGCTGAGCCGTCCCCGAGGTATGGTCGCCTGTCAGTACATTGAGCAGTCCCAGCACAAGTACAGCCACCAGGCTGATCATCAGCGTGGTGCTCAGCACTATATGGTGACGGCGGCTCACTACCGTGTGTTTGCGACCGTGGCGCAGCCGCGATCCCGTAGTGGCTGGCGGTGGTGGCGGTGAGGGCTCCTCCCGTTCCTCTTCCCGCTCCCGCGCTTCTCGCTGCACCAGCAAGCGCGGAAAGGTCTTCATCGTCGCCCGGGGCAGCGCGTTCAGCGCCTCATCCATCAGACGATAGTTATCCAACCGCGTCCGGCAATCCTGGCACCCGGTCAGGTGCTTATCCAACGCGTCCTGATCGGCCGGAGAGAGATCGCAACGCCGCAACGCCAGTTTCTCCTCCCAGATCGAGCATGGTGGCTGACTATGCATCGATTCTTCTCCCCTTCAACTGTAACTGCATATATATGGTTTGTAGAGATTTTCTGCCGCGACTCACGTATTTACTCACACAGCTTTCTTTAATATCGAGCTGCTCCGCGATTTCCGCGGGAGTGCAACCTTCAACACAATAAAGAATCAAGCAAATGCGATATTTATAGGGAATCAGAGCCAGAGCTTCCCTCAGCAGTTCCGCG
Organism: Dictyobacter aurantiacus; assembly: GCF_003967515.1. GTDB lineage: Bacteria > Chloroflexota > Ktedonobacteria > Ktedonobacterales > Ktedonobacteraceae > Dictyobacter > Dictyobacter aurantiacus. Next base: position 5,423,473 of record NZ_BIFQ01000001.1, read on the forward strand.
TTTTCATAGTTGTTCTCGGGTCCCTCAACTTGCAGGGAGGAATAATCATCGGAGCAGCGATCAAAGGCAACGGTAGGCAACAGATGCTGGTGCTTCTGATAGTCATATGCCAGGTTTGTGGCGATGCGATAGAGCCAGTGTTTGAAGGCACCGGGGCTGCGCAGCTGGGATAGGGAGGACCACGCTTTATAAAATGTCTCCTGCGTGAGCTCACTGCCCGAACCGTCGTTCCCCACCATGTTATTTAAATAGGTATTTATAGCATTGCTATAATGTCGATAAAGCACATTAAACGCTTGCTCGTCCCCCTGTTGAGCGCGCGTCACCAGCCTCTCCATGTCGAATCTCTGACCACCATCTTCATTGTCGGCGCTGGATGCTCGTTTGGTCCATTGTGCCATCACTTCACTCCTTGTATCTGACCCCATTGTCTGGCGCGTATCTGCCGCTTCACCCTGCAGCTGGCAACGATGCGGGGCGCATAGCGGCGTGCATTCCTGTCACATAGTTCTTGTATCCTTATATTCGCATTTATTTATAAAGACATCACAATACTCTAAAATCCGACAATCTCTCACCCTGTTTTTGTGGATAAAGAGAAAGCCGGGGCGCTCCACTATTAGCCGTTTTCCATCGTGTTGTATGCTTGATAGAGAGCAATGCCATTCAAGTAGATAAGTAATGCTGCTCATTAGTTTTTTGTATAGATGTATGTGTATGCAACATGCTGTTGAGCATGAGGTATACAGGTACTATGGCGCTGGCCTCAGATGTCAGTGCCGGGTACGAAAGGATGTATAATGGCTCGTATCGAGTTCGGTTGGATGCCTCCGGTAGGGGGAGATAATCAAGCGCGGCCGGAGTTTATGGCCAATCTGCGGCGCGGCCTGGCCACGATTGCCGGTCACTTCGATTCCGTCTGGTTTCCCGACCATCTGCAGTTTGAGGATCACCCCTTTCTGGAGGGCTGGACGACGCTCACCTATCTGGCGGCGCTGGAGCCGCGCCTGAAGGTCGGCCATATCGTGCTCTGCCAGCTCTTCCGCAATCCGGCCCTGCTGGCCAAGATGGCGGCAACCCTGCAGTATGTGAGTGAGGGCAACTTTGTGATGGGTATCGGCGCGGGCTGGCAGGAAGAGGAGTGCAAGGCCTATAACATCCCCTATCCGGGCCCGGGCCAGCGCGTGGAGGAACTGGACGAGGCGCTGCAGATCATGAAGGCGCTCTGGCGCGAGGACCACGTGACCTTTGAGGGCAAGTATCACCGTGTCACCAACGCCTTCTGCCAGCCCAAACCCGAGCCGATCCCGCCGATCATGGTCGCCGCCTTTCAGCCCAGGATGCTGCGTGTGGTGGCGCGCCACGCCGACTGGTGGAATATCGGCTTCAGCGACCTGGAGAAGACGCGTGACCTGGTCAACAAGCTCGATGAAGCCTGCCGGGCTGTCGGCCGAGATCCCAAAACCATTCGCCGCACCGCCATGATTGGCTGCTACTGCGCGCCCAACGAGCGCAAGCTCAAAGAGCTCACCGACAAACACCGTGGACCCTTCGGCCTCGGTCTCGTCGGCACGCCCGCGCAGGTCATCGAGCAATTCAAGCCCATTATCGACCTGGGCTTCGACTATTTCATGGTTAGCGGCGGCGGCTTCCCCGATACCACCACCCTCGAAATGCTCGCCCACGAAGTCCTGCCCGCCCTCAACTCCTGAAGCGAGCAAAGCGATAGGTGCAGGAGGGCCTCGCCGAACCTCCTGTTGGGGGCGTGGAGCAAGCATGCTAGGAGCATGAGCAATTCCGCCACCATTTCCCATCCCCCTCGCGCCGCCCGCATGGACTTTTACGAATTCCGACGGTGCAAAGCGGGAGGTGCAGGAGGGCTTGTCGCCCTCCTGCCGGGGCGTGGGGATGTCCCCTACCATTTCCCATCCCCCCCTCCCGCCGCTTGCAGCGAACAAAGCGGGAGGTGCAGGAGGGCTTGTCGCCCTCCTGCCGGGGCGTGGGGGTGTCCCCTACCACTTCCCATCCCCCCTCCCGCCGCTTGCAGCGAACAAAGCAGGAGGTGGAGGAGGGCTTGTCGCCCTCCTGCCGGGGGTCTAAGGGAGTCCCCCAGCACAGCCCATCCCCTTTCCACCGCTTGCAGCGAACAAAGCGGGAGGTGCAGGAGGGCCGGCGAGGCCCTCCTGCCGGGGGTCTGGGGGTGTCCCCCAGCACTTCTCTTCCCCCTCGCGCCGCCCGCAGGGCGGCACCCTCAAATATAATGGATGTATAATGAGGTATGGAACGATTTTGCTATAGTGACTGCTGTATAAGGAGAGAATTGCTTGAATACCGTATCGAAGGCACCGGTTCGCCTCTATATGTTGCAACTGGCCCTTGGAACTGAGGGGACGCCGGTGCCGGGTTATTTGATTCAGACCGGCAACGGCAAAAACATCCTGATTGATACCGGCGTGCCCCTGGATGGATCCTTCAAGCCCAATAGCGGTGAAAGCCCGCAGATCTTTTCGGTGGTGGAGCAACTGGCGACCCTGGGCCTGACGCCAGCTGACATCGATATACTTATCTGTACCCATTTTGATCCCGATCATGCCGGTAACCACGATGCTTTCCCCACGGCGGAACTGGTGGTGCAGCGCGCGCATTATGAGTTCGCGCTGGCCAGTGACTCTCCACGCTTCAACCTGACGCGCGCGCACTGGAACCATCCATCTCTGCGCTACCGGATCGTTGATGGCGACACCCAGCTGCTGCCGGGTGTCGAGCTGATCGAGACCAGCGGACACGTGCCCGGCCACCAGGCCGTGCTGGTGCGTCTGCCTGAGACCGGCCCTGTACTGCTGGCCATCGACGCCGCCGCCATGGAGTCCGACCTCAATCCCGAGACGCGCGAATATGAAAATGGCGTGGACCTTGATCCCGCCCAGGCTCTGGCCAGCGCGCGCAAGCTCTTTCAACTGGTGCAGCGCGAAGGCGTCACGCTGACCGTCTTCGGCCACGACGAGAAACGCTGGCCCGAGCTTAAAAAGGCGCCCGAATACTACTCTTAACGCGTGGAATACTACGCGCCTGCGAGCCCGTAAAAGCCTTAACTACGGTGGTGTGTTTAAAAATCGCATATGCGATTTTTAAACACACCACCGTAGTTACAATAATTGGAGGCGTCAGCGCCTCCAGGCTCCCTCAGAGCGGAAAGGAAGGCAGCCATGCCCATCTCAGCCCTGATCTTCGATCTGTTTGATGTGCTGTTCTTGCATGGAGCGAGGGTGGAACGCCGTGCCTTTGAGCAGGAGCATGGCCTGCCCATGGATGCCCTGGAACGGACGATGCTTGATTCCCCTGTATTTCGTGATGCGATTGCTGGTCGCATTCCCGAGCCGGAGCTGTGGCGGGACGTCGCGGAGAGGCTGCGGATGGGACGTGATAGCTGGCAAGAGGTGGCGCAGGCCTTCTATGCCAGCATCGTCCTCAACGCCGAGCTCGTCGCCTGCATGCGTACACTGCGCCCCACCTACCGGATGGGCATCCTGACCAACGCCCCCTCCGATGTGCGCCCCCTCATCACCGGACGCTTCCAACTGGACCAGCTGGTGGACACCATCGTCATCTCCGCCGAAGAGAAGGTCCACAAGCCGCAGCCGCAGAGCTACCAGCTGGTCATGCAGAGGCTTGGCGTCACGCCAGAGCAGTGCCTCTTCATCGATGATGGCCTGCGCTATGTCACCGCCGCCCGTGAGCTCGGCATGCAGGCCATCCACTTTCAGAGCAGCCAGCAGACCATCACCGACATTCAGCACATCCTCGCCCAACCGTGATCCTCAACAACCTCGCCCTGCGTCCCGGCGGCAAAGTTGAGGTTCGTGTCCACAAACGATCAGGTTGAATCGTGTACCAGGAAAGATGTATAAGGATGTGTTCCTGGTATGATGGATCTAAAACCCTGTGACGCGTGGGCCGAGAAATTGGCGGCCGGCCATAACGCTACCCTGTCGAATCGCGAGCTGGCCGAACTGAAGACACATGTGGCGAGCTGCGAGGCCTGCGCCGCCGCCCAGGCGCGCTATGCGATCGAGGCACACCAGGCCCCGGATGTCGCGGTCAATGGCGCGCTGCCGGCCCCGGCTGCTCCAGGACCACCTCGGGTGGATCGCGGTCAGTTGCTGAGTCAGAAGGCCATGTGGGCCAGGCGCAAGGCGCGGCGCGTCCACCGCATCCTCGAAGTGGTCGCCTGTATTGGTGTTTTTGGATGCGTGTTGCTGGTAGCGCTGGCCCTGCTTTTTCCGTCCGCGTCCTCTCCCGTCACCCATCCAGGCGCGCAGCCGACGCGCATTCCTGGCGTGCCGGGAGCGATCCCCGCCGATGGCTTTACCGTCGTGGGCGATCCCACTATTAGCGCGCAGCAGATCAACGCCATTCTGGCCTACTACCACTCGCCGGCCGCCGGCAAGGGGCAGGTCATCTACGATCTCGGCGTTCGCTACCATATCGATCCGGTGGTGGCCCTGGCCTTCTTCCATCACGAGAGCAGCTTTGGCAGGGCCGGCGAGGCCAGCCATACGCACTCGCCGGGCAACCTGCGCTGCATCCCCGACCACCCCTGCGTCGATAAGCAGAGAGGCGGCTACGCCCAGTTCGCCAGCTGGGAAGACGGCTTCGACGCCTGGTACAAGTTGATCCACGACCTGTACGTGGGACAGTGGAAGCTCACCACCGTCAACCAGATCATCTCAAGATACGCCCCCGTTAAGAATCCGCGGGACGCCGCGCACCGCAACTACGTCACCTTCATCAACCGCGACATCGCCCTCTGGCGCAGCGGCAAGATCGCGCTTTAGGGGGGCAGGCACTCCAGGCTTACGTGTTTATGGTGTGGCGCGTGGAAATAGGGGAACTTTCTGGAGCTCATCCGCGTCTATGTAGAAGGGAATTCTTGCTAGCGCGATTTATAGCAGCTAAAACGAGAGCCTGGAGTATATGTCATGGGTGATAAGCTTCCCGCGAATTCACAGCGCAAAACCTCGGTTGTTCGCATCCGAGGCGTCTTCTTTATTGTGATCGTTGCCTGTGTGATGGTGGCCTCCGGTTGGGTGATCGCCGCACATGGCGCGCAGCGCCGCTGGTAAGCTGGTGCTGCTTGACAATAGCGGCCAGGCGTATGTCCTGCGCACCTTTGATCTACAGAGTGGAAAACTGCTGTCTCAAGATCCGGTCTCTCTCCCATTTGAGGAGGGACCTGGAGAGAGCGTGTTGAGCAATAGCCGCCTGTACGTCAAGACCGGCGCCCACCAGGGCGGTCAGTATGGTTCTGGCAGCAGCAACACTTCTAGAACTAGAACCTCTACGCCATTGACCTCGCAGGCGGCCAGACGGCGTGGCACTACCAGATCGGTAAGCTGCTCGAATACCAGGACCCCATCGCGCCTTCTGTGCTGGCTCCCTGGCTATGTGAGTATATGAGTTGCCTTGAACTACCAGTGTTCGCCCCAATTGTTGATTTTCGCGGTCGCCGCTCTTTAGTGCGAGTAGTAACGACAACGCGATTCGGTACCCGACCAGGACTGTGTGCTTTGCTATGACCTTCATGTCAGCAATGTTGCTCAACATAGCAAAACCTCCTTTGGACTATGAGCCATACATAGCAGGCTCTCTCAGCTATAATCATAAACGGCAGAGCTCATATATTCATCTCGATCAATTCCCGCGCCATCCCAATCCCGACACCCCATGTGTATCCATGCATTAAGCAATGAGAAACCGTAGATTCCGCCCTTACTGAATACTAGAGAAAAGAAAATAGCACATTTTAGCCCATGAATTTGACGAAAAACCGAGCCAATCATCTATAATACAGTCAGCCAAACTGGCAATTCAAGCAATGAGGTCATCTCGTATGGAGCATACGCAAATTTGTCCCATGTGCGGCACGGCCAACCCACTCTCTCGCCCACGCTGCCAGGAGTGCGAGCTACTCTTTTATCCAGAGCCGCAGCCCTGGGAGAACCTGAAACTACAAGAACTGCCCACGCTCGCTCAATCGGAACAGACCGAGCACAGCCAGCAGCGTTTTCTGGCGCAACCACAGGTCAAGCCAGTGGGCACCACCACGCGGCGCAAATTTCTCGCGGGCCTCCTGGGTAGCGCCACCATCCTGGCCCTTGGTAGCCCCGTATTGGCTCAGCTCTTCCAGAACACGCAACTCGCCTTTCATATCAGAGATTTTCCGTATGATCGCTATCAGAGTCTTTTGGGTATAAGCTTCTCACAGGATTTGAATTTTATGGCTATGTCCAGCTTCAAAGATGATGGTTTGCTCTATCTCTGGGATTATCAGCAGCAACGCATGACCACCTTACCAGCCAACCCGTTTACCGGTTGGATCGCCTGGTCACCCGACAATAAATATCTGCTTTGCCAGCAGAAGCGCGCGGATAAGACGACAGAGCTGGATGTATGGGATGTCCAGGCACGCAAGAGATTACATAGCCTGGTTGGGAACGATTACACCCTTAGTGGCTGCTACTATTTCGGCAATGGCAAAATAGTAAACTGGTCTCCTGATGGTTCGCAGATTGCCCTGCTCCTTGTAAGCGCAATTGTGGTTATAGACGCATTTTTTGCTCCTGGGTACCCTACCCTTTCTTTTTGAGTATAAACACTATCGCAAAGAACGGCAGGCAAGAGCTGCATTACGGCGCGAAGCACTCATGCTGCATGAAGCTGGTCACGTTTTGGCACAGGGCCAGCCTTCGCTGTTTCAGAAGTTACCACTGCCGATGCAGATCGCATGCCGACGGAAACGATCCTTTACGATCCGGATAGTGCTGGAGATATGTTTGCTGGCTGTGAGCCTGGTTACGAATTATACCATTGTCCTCGCTGATTCCTCGCAACCCCTTGTATACGCTGTGGCGCCACATCTTCTGGCAATGGCGATCATAGGCCTGGGTGTGGGAATGTGGATGGAAATGAGGCTGTACATTGCTGGATACTATCTGCTTCCTTCGCTCACGATCGACGACGAGTCCATTACTGCGCGCTATGGACGCGGCACCATCACCATTGCGTGGAGCGACATACGCTACTTTGCCCTGGTGGACAGTACAACCTTTTGCCGTCTCCCCACCTCTGATAATCCTCCCACCTTTCGCCAACTGCTCACATCTGGCGGAACCTTGTCACATCTACCTGTACCTGCACACGAGGCTTTTGAGATCTCTGATGGTGAAAACATGATCTGCTGGCTGAAAGCGGCGCCATTTCGTCATCATCGCCTGTTCCGCTTTGGTGAGGTTGCGCTGTCCGGCCGGGACTATGCTGCCTTTACCCAGCAACTGGCCGCACTTCTCATGGAAAAGACAAACCTTCCCGTCTACGATCTGCGTTTAGCAACGCAGAAATCAAGGAGAAAATAGCGTTCTGCCAATTGCTGCGCCATCCCAATCTGCTCTTTTTGGTCTTCTTCCAGGTGGAACGTATTGTTTTTTCGGGCGGCATGAATTGCACGCAATTAAATTGTTCACAATTTAATTGCGTGCGTCTTATAGGCGCGTCAAATATAATTACACCTCCTCTGCGCCGCTGCCCGGTCGGCCATAGGTGTGGGTGCATGATCGGTTAGACGGGGAAGGTGAACTGGGCGGCGGCGGCGACAAGGGGTGAGCTGTCGCGCTGGTAGCCGCGCAGGCGTTGGATGTGCGCGTCGCTCCAGCCGCGGGCCTGGCGGGTCTGGGCGAGCAGGGCGGTGAGCGCCAGCCTGCGCAGGCGTTCGTCGGGCTGATCTGCCAGGGCCGCCTCCAGTTCGGCCAGATTGGCGTTGGGTCTGCGGTTGAGTTGATCGATCTGGCCTGCGGCGCTGGTGAGGGCGTCGGCGTGCAGCTGTGGTCCCAGTTGGATGATGCCCTGGATCACCTCTGGCCAGGGGAGCCCCTGGAACAGGATGGAGAGTTGCCAGCTCAGGGTCAGCGGGTCCTCGGCCAGCACGGATAGGATGCTGCGGGTGGCTGGCAGCAGGTGTTTGCGACCGAAGTAGAGATTGCTGGCAAAGGCATCCAGGGTGCTCTGCAGGGCCTGGCGATTGGGGAGCAGCTGGCGCACCGTGTCGCCGATCAGGGAGGCGTCGTTGCCGGTGTAGATGGCGAAGACGGCGCGGGCGGCCGTCCTGCGCTCGTCTGGCAGCTCCGATTGCATCAACTGGAGCAGGCGTGCGTGCAGGGCGTGCTCGGGATCGCGGAACGGGTGGGCCGCGCAGCGGTTTAGGGTGGCGATGCGCACCTCTGGCTCGGGGTGGACCAGCAGGATGGTGAAGAGGTTGGTGAGCCGGTGCTGCGCCTTGAGTGATAGGCCATCGACCGGCACGCTGACCACGCCGAGGGCGGGTCCGCTGTCGGTCGAGCTGGCCGCCTGCGTCAGTACATCCCAGGTCTCGTCGCGCTCAAGGTAGGGCCATAGCGCGCGCAGCAGCGCCACCCGCACGTCGCGGTGCAGGTCACGCCGCGTCAGGCTCAACAGCTCCTGGTAGGACTCCTCGGTGGCGAGGTCGCCGATCAGGCGCACCACCTCTTTGGCCACGGTGACCTGTTTGAACGGCATGGAGCGCAGCAGGTCGAGCGCCTCGTGGGCGGGCATGGCGAGCAGGACGCGGCGCAGGGCATAGATCGCCACGCGGGCGCGGTCATCGTTCATGGCCTCAAACAGGACCGGCACGCCCTGTCCCGCGTCCATCCAGCTCAGGGCGCGCAGGGTCGTGTCGCGTACCGGCTGGCGCTCATCGCTGGCGAATTGCAGCACGAGCTGGGGATCAATGGCGGGCATGGCGACGAGGCGCTGGATGGCGCTCTGCAGGGTCGAGGTCTGCTGAACATTGTCGCGCGTCAGGGCCAGCAGCGTGTGGGCGAAGATCTCCTGCTGCTCTGGGAGCCAGCGATAGAAGCCATCGTGCAGGTTCAGCACGATATGCGTCTGCCCGCTGGTGAACCTGCCCGCGAAGGTGCGTTGTCCCAGGTAGGGTGTCAACAGGTCCTGGCGATGGCGGTGCAAGGATTGATAGACCGCCGAGATAATGATATAGCTCTCGTCGCGCGCCAGCAGGCCAGGGATCAGCGCCAGCAGCAGCCTGGGCTGGTGTTCGTGTAGCAGCGCGGCACAGGAGCTGGCCACGTTCAGGCTGTGCGTCTGCTCCAGCAGGGTCGCCAGGATCTGTGCCAGCTCCTCGAAGACGCGCAGGCGGCGTCCGAAGATCAGGCCCAGCGTCAGCAGGTGGTGTTCCCGCTCGCGCTCCTGCCAGGCTTGCAGCAGCGGCAGCAGCGCCGATGAGATGTGAGGGATCTCCCGATCGGAGAGGATGCGGTCGAGCTGGTAGCTGTTGACCAGCCCACGCTCGCGGTAGACGATGGCCAGCTGCGCGGCGCACCACTCGGGATAGTATGGCAGCAGGCGGATCAGCAGCCGCCCGATGGCCTGCGCTGTGGGTTCCGACAGATCGGCGGCATCCAGGGCATCGCGGATGATCTGTGCCAGTTCGGGAAGGTGTTCCTCGCGCCAGCGTCCGTAGGGCAGCGCGGCCAGCGCCAGCATCATCTCGCGTCTGACCGGGTCCTGCTCGTTGCGGCGCTGGCGCACCAGCTGCAAGGCATTGGGGATGTACGCCTCCTGGTAGCGCGTCGCCTCGATCAGCGCCTGCAGCGCCACCGAGCGCATCTCGGCCTCTTTAGAGTGCAGCGCGCTATCCACCACCAGCAGCGTCTCATCCCAGGGTAGCAGGGCGGCGTAGCGTAGGCGTACCATGGGACGCGTCGCCAGCGCCGGCAGCTCCAGATGTCGGCGTGCCTCCTGCACGCGTTGCTCGGTCGGCAGGGCCGCCACCAGCTGCAGGTCGATCACCCCTTCGTCGTTGCGCCAGCCGCGTCCGAAGGCGTTGTAGAGGGCCAGCCGCTGCTCCGGCGTGAATTTCTCGAACGTATATGAGCTGATCGAGACCAGGCGGCGCTCCACCAGCGCCAGCAGGGTCTCCAACTTCAGCTTATGCGCCACCGCGTTGAAGTTGGCCGAGGAGACCGCCTCGTCGGACGCCAGCGCCAGCTTCGCCATCTCCTGCGGCCGCTTGCGTACCAGGGATGAGATGTACAGACGGCCCAGCGGCGTATGCTTGATGGTGGTACGTACCAATTCCAGCGCCAGGTCCGGCGCGACGCTGGTCAGCGTCGGTAGCGTTGTATTGATCAGATGGAGCAGGGGGAGATCCCGGCTCGTCGTGCGGGCGCTCTGCTGCTGCAGATAGGCGAAGGCCAGCTCGGGATGCATGCGGATCAGGCGCTGCCAGTGCATCTGATCAAGGCGTTCCAGGGCCTGTGCGAGGTGACGCCGCACCACTTCTGGGGAAGCAAAGGACAGCAAGCGTCGCAGATGGGTATCCTGGCGCGCCGCCAGCGCCTCCACATAGGCATCTACCGCCGCGTGGCGCCCGCGCGCCAGCAGGCGGGCGATCAGCGCCATCTTCAGGTCCATGCCGATGAGCTCCAGCAGCTCCAGGATCTGCGCGTCGTCGCACAGCAACGGTACCAGCCCCGTCGCCACCGAGCGCACGCCGCGTGAGCGATCGAACATGGCCTGCCGCACCCGTTCCGCGTCGCGGCTGCCGTGGCACGACTGTACCGCCAGCACGCGCTGATAGACATCGCCCCGCCCCAGATCCTCGATCGTCTCCCGCACGCTCTCATCGCTGGCCGCCAGCCGGCCTACTTCAACCATGTGGCGCATGCGTCCCGCGTACGTCATCGCCGCGCATTCCCGTAACAATTGCTCAGACGTCATCTTTGCTCATCTCCCTGCTTCTTGTCGCGTTTATATATGTAGTATTGTCTATTTTGCTTATACTAATGGAGATGCGCGAAGATGTCAATCAATGATCGCCTGTGCCTGCACACAAGCTCCGCCGTCACCACACGTAGGGCAGCAGGCGATAGTGGACCCTGTGCGTGTAGTCGCTGTAGCCAGTGAGCTCCTGCATGAGCAGCTGCTCCTCGTCGTGGATGCGGAAGGCGAGCACAATTACGCCGGGGACGAGGACGAGCAGGCCCCACCACGAGCCGAGCGCCAGCGGGATGCCAACCATCAAGATCAGCACGAATGAATACATCGGGTGGCGCACGACGCCGTAGAAGCCGGTCGAGATGACCTGCTGGCCCGTCTCCACCGTGACGTTGGCGGCCGCGTACTCGTTCTGGATCACCACCACCATCGAGAGCACCAGCCCGATCGCCACCAGGGCATCCCCGACGATGGAGATGGCATCTGGCACCGGCGACCAGCCGAAGCGATAATCGAAGGCACTAAAGACCATTACCCCCGGCAGCGACAGAAAGGCGATGGTGATGATAATCTTCTGCACCATTCGGCTCTCCGCTCCTGGACCCGCGTGCATGCGCCGCCTCAGCGCCGCTGGATTCTTCAGCGCCAGGTAGAGGGCGGGAATATTTGTCGAGAGGGCGAAGACGACGATAAACACCCACGCCCGCCAATAATTGAACGTCCATGCCGGCAAAAAGAGCAGCAACCCGAAGGCCAGCAATCCGATCACCACCGTTGCCGCCGTCTGTAGAGCAAGCTTCATGATCTCATCTCTCATTTCTCGCCAGCGCATCCTCCGCGCGGCGCCTGGTGCCAGGTCCATGACGCGACCCGTTAACCTTCCACAAATTAATAAAAAGATGGTCTGTTTATTATTATAATCCGTGCATGGAACCTGTCAAGGTTATGTCATCGCTTCCCGATTTTCTCTTCACGTACGAGGGCATTGATGTGCGGGAAGGGAAAATCGGCTGCAAGGGCCGAACGTACGGGGGCGTGATTGCTTGAATCTCGGGGATTTTCTCTGCTATACTTCCCTGTAACGAGTACCACTTTGATTGAAGAAGAAGGATCTGATAAGTTATGGCTTATACCCTGGATTTTGAGAGACCGCTGGCGGACATCGATCGGCAGATTCAGGCGCTGCAGAAGAAGGGCGAGCGCCTCAAGCCGGAGGAGGTGCAGCAGCTTGAGCGGTTGAAGCAGCGGTTGCAGCGGACGACCGAGGAGATCTACAAGCATCTGACTCCGTGGCAGACGGTGCAGGTGGCGCGCCATCCCGGCCGGCCACATGCCATTGATTATGTGAAGCTGATGTGTGAGGAGTTCTTTGAGCTGCGCGGTGATCGCGCGTTTGGCGAGAACGCCTCGATCTTTGGTGGGCCGGCGCGGCTGGATGGGCAGACGGTGATGTTTCTCTGCCAGGAGAAGGGACGCGAGATGAAAGAGCGGCGCGACCGTAACGCTGGCCAGCCGCATCCCGAGGGCTTTCGCAAGGCGCATCGCCTGATGGAGCAGGCCGAGAAGTTTAACATGCCCTTGATCTGCCTGGTCGATACACCGGGGGCGTCGATCGCGCTGGATGATGAGGAGCGTGGCCAGTCCCAGGCTATCGCCGCCAACCTGTACCTGATGGCGCGGCTGCGCGTGCCCATCGTCGCCGTAGTGATCGGGGAAGGTGGGAGCGGCGGCGCCCTCGCCCTCAGCATTGGTGACCGCATCCTGATGCTCGAAAACAGCTACTACTCGGTGGCCTCGCCCGAGTCGGCCGCCACCATCCTGCTGCGCGACGCCAAGCACGCCGCCACCATGGCCGAGGCCATGCAGGTCAGCGCCCGCCAGCTCAAGAACCTGGGCATCATCGACGAACTGGTGCCTGAGCCTCTCGGCGGCGCCCATCAGAACTACCAGGCGGCCGCCGATCTCGTCAAAGAGGCCCTGCTCACCAACCTTGAGGAACTGAGCAAGCTCAGTCCCGAACAGCTCGCCGAGCAGCGCTACCAGAAGTACCGCGCCATCGGACCCGTCGGCACCCTCACCCCCGCCCCCGCGCCCACCGCGTTGCCGTCGTCGTCGTCGTCGTCGTCGTAGGTGCCGGGCTTGCCCCGGCTTTCGGCCCTGCCCCGGCTTTCGGCCCTGCCCCGGCTTCGGCCCCCTGCGCGATCATCAGGGGTGGTGGGCCGCGCCCGATGGTATGCGGGTGCGCAGGTGCTGGGGCAGGTTGAGGACGGCGATGCCTGGTCGGAAGAGCAGGGACGTTTTCGTGTTGCGTTGTCCTTTGTCGACCATTTGACGATACCGCTGTTAAGAACAGGAGTTCTTTGTTTTTCGGGTTGGTTGTGTTAAAATGGATCAGGTTTGTTGCATGACAAGAAAAGAAGATAGTTATCGCGCGTGGGCGCATGAAAGCGAGGAGTGGCCCGATGGAGCGAGCACCAGCGAACGCGAAGAGCTATGATCTGCGGCTGCGGGAGGTGGTGGAGGATGACCTGCCCATTTTCTTTGAGTATCAGTTAGATGAGGAGGCCAACTACATGGCGGCCTTCACATCCAAAGATCCCAGCGATCGAGAGGCGTTTATGAGGCACTGGCACCGCATCCTGGGCGACGAGGACACCATCAACCGCACCATCCTGGTCGATGGGCAGGTGGCGGGCAGCGTCGCGCTCTACCGCGATGAGGAGATGGATGGGCCCGAGGTCACCTACTGGATCGGCCGCCTCTACTGGGGTAGGGGCGTCGCCACCGGAGCGCTGGCGCTCTTTCTCTCACAGGTCGTCAAGACGCGGCCGCTGTACGCCCGCGCCGCCAAAGATAACATCGGCTCACTGCGTGTGCTTGAGAAATGCGGCTTCCAGCGCGTCGGCGAGGGCAAAGGCTTCGCCAACGCCCGTGGCGCCGAAACCGAAGAATATGTGCTCAAATTGCCGGAGGAGGGGTGACGCTGGGGAGGGAGATCGTGAAGGTTGATCCCTCTTTTGATATGCTTGCGACGCGGATCGTGCCACCATGCTGCCTGACGATGTTATCGACGATGTAGAGTCCGATGCCGAGGCCGGAGATGCTATTGTTCTGGGTGGTGGTGACGCGATAGAAGCGTTCAAAGATGCGACGGACATGCTCGTGAGAGATCCCATCGCCGTGATTGCGGATCTCGATGAGGGCGTTTGCCTCCTCGGTTGAGAGCTGGATCTCAACGCGATCGGCCTGTGGGGAGTATTTGACCGCGTTGCTCAGCAGGTTTACCAGCACCTGTTCTAGCCGCTGCCGATCTCCCATAATCTGCCGGTTGGTGCTGCCACTGACGAGAATGCGATGCGTGGGGGTGATCTCCTGGAAATTTTCCGCCACCTCGTAGACAAAGGGATCGATGGCCAGTAGCTCGTTGTGGGCGTCGAGGTGTCCCGTCTGGATCTTTGCGACATCGAGCAGCTCTGTAATCAGCCGCTCCAGTCGATTGATCTGCCCCTCTATCTTTGCCAGCGGGTCCTGCACCTCGGGGAGATTCTTCTTGCGGGCTGTGCGTCGTAAGAGCTGCGCCTGTGCCTTGAGCGAGGTCAGGGGCGTGCGCAGTTCATGGCTGGCCATACCGATAAACTCGTCCTTGCGTTGCTCCACGGCTTTCTGCTCGGTAATGTCGGCGAAGATGACCACCGCGCTGACGATCTCTCCCTGCTCGTCGCGCACGGGGGCTGAGCTCACCTGTATTAGCCCACGCGTCCCATCACCACGCTGATACACAATTTCTTCAGCGGATACGACCTCTCCTGTACGCAGGGAGCGCGCCATTGGCCACTCCTCTGCCTGGTATGGTCGTCCATCGGTATGAAATCCCTGGTATTTCTCATAGTCTTTAATGCTGGCTGAGGCGAGAAAGGGATGGCGCAAGAGCTGTTCCATCTGTTTATTGCCCATGAGCAGTTGCCCTGTGGGGGCTTCGGCAATGATGACGCCCGAAGGCATTTGATCCAGAACCGCCCGCAGATGTGCCCATTCGAGCTGTATCTCTTCCAGCAGGCGCAGGTTTTCCAGATCGATGCGTCTGAGGTCGGTAATGTCGCGGTTGGCCGCGACCAGTCCCAGCACCACCCCGTTGTGATCCTTCACCGTAGAGACCGAGGCCAGGATCAGGCGCTGACTGCCATCCCGGTGCTGCTGCAGCACTTCGCCTTCCCAGTGATCTCTGGTTGTCATCTCATGTAAAAAGGTTTCCCTGCTACTGGTTTGAAAGGAGCCCGTCAGTATCTCAAGCGCGCTTTTCCCGATAACCTCATCCGCCTTCCAGCCATACAAGCGTTCGGCGGCTGGATTCCAGCCGCGAATGATATAGTGCATATCGGTCACAATCAGGGCATCGGACATACTGGAGGTGATCTGCGCCTGAAAGAGGAGCTCCTTCTCTATCTGCTTCTGGGCTGTTGTCTCCTGGTAAGAGATCACCAGGCCGCCAGGGGCCGGAGAGACGCGCGTCAGATACCAGCGATTGTTATGAGGATATAGTGCTTCAAAGACCAGGGAGATCTGCTGCTCCATGGACTGGTGCAGCTTGTGGTCAAAGATGGTGTCGACCGCCTCCGGATACATCTCCCAGTGATTCTTACCCAGTAGTTCATTCCGCTGTTTGCCTGTCATCTCCTCAATGCGGCGATTGACATAGAGGTAGCGCCACTCTCGATCCAGTACACTCAATCCATCGCTCATATGCTCCAGAATAGCCATGAAATGCGGTCCTTGCACCTTCAACATTTCTTGCAGGGAAGAGATGTTCTGCGAGGAATCCTCATCAGAGCGCGCGCGCGTGTCGTCCATCGTGACTCCTTATTGCCAAATAGTCTCCTTATCTAAGACGTTCATCCCTTCCATTTGGTGTACAGCGCCATACTTCCCTGCCGTGCCCTCCGCTTGACGCCAAAAAAACCGCAGACGCCGAGGGCACCTTTCTATTGAATATATTATGCTTCGATGATGGATACGCGCGGGCAATGCTGTCGATATTGCTGATGTACAAAAATTGAGCAAGATGTATAATCTTGCTGAGCATATTATGGGGCTTAGAGCGTGTCAGACTCTCATGATGATAGCCTGCGGCCTGCATGAGGTTTTGCCCCTGCGGTGCTCAAGAGTCCTTTGGTTGTTGGTGCATCAGGGGCGCAGATGCGCCCCTGATGCACCAACAACCAGAACCGGAGCGGCCGCGTAGCGGACGCCTGTGCGGGGACGCGTACATGCCCTCAACATGACCTTAGAATGTGTCTTATACTCATGATCATCGCTTGCGGTACTCCTGAGCTTTCGCACCTCTGGTGCTCACGAGTCCGTTGTGTATTGGTGCAGCAGGGGCGCATCCGCACACCCGATGCACCAACACACAAAACAGGTGCGGCCGCGTAGCGGACGCCCGTGCGGGGGCGAGCAAGAGTCCTCAACATGACGGAAGTCAAATACACTCTTAAAGGAGAAGGTGCGATGCCTGATTATAGGAGACCACGCATTTGTTGATGTTGTTACCTGTCATGGTCCATAAGAGGCGAGACGTGGTGTGATGGTCTGGTGGACCGTCAGGGCCAGCTCATCGATATCAAAGGGTTTGTACACGACCGGGATATGTTTGCGTTCCACGTAGTCTTCCAGGTTGTCCACCACCTGCAGGTCTGTGGAACATAAAATAAGTGGAATCGAGGCCGTCGCACGGCAATTTTCCATACTCTGCATGAACTGCCAGATCTCCTGCTGTTTCCCGAAGCGGTAATCCAGAATAACGAGGTTGGGATGGGGTGGATCGAGATCGCGCACGTTTGTAGGGACGCTTTCGGCGAGGGAGACCTCGTATCCCTCGGCTTCGAGGATATCGCGGAACAGATCCAGGATATCCCTCGAGTCGTCAATGACAAGAATGTGCTGCATCATCGCTCTCCTTGCCGGCTACAATTCTCAGGCGCCGTCTTTGAGCATGTTATGTGTGTCTGACTACAGAGAGGAAAAATAGATCAGGGCGCGTATATTGATCGGGATCAAAATACCTGTACTAATGAGACGCTTTTTCACGTGGAAGTTTAAAGAAATAAATAGAATTTCTACCTCTACCGTATAGTACGAGAAGTCAGAGCAAAAGTAACGCGCCACCATATATCTGTAGGTGCCTGGCTTGCCTGGCGCATACAATGATGTGGAATATATAATGAACAGGTAATTCATGAAAGGCAGGCCCAAAGATTGATGGAAAAGATGCCCGAGTGGCTTAACGCGACGCTCGCCTCGGACGCCAGCGAAGGCGAAGGCGTCCTCCCCCTTGATATCCTCCCTCTGCAACCGGACTCGCTGGTGGTGGGTTCCGCTTATGTAGCTCTGATGAGTCAGGATGATAACCTGTCTGTGCGCGAGGTGCTGGCGCACCTCCCCGCGCCGGGAACGGTCCTGGTGGTAGCCGGGGCCAGCACATCCCGGACCGCGACGATTGGCGGCCTGATGGCGCTGGAGATGCAGAACGGTGGCATCGCCGGACTGGTCACCGATGGGCTGGTACGCGATTCCCGCGAGATTCGTGAGATGGGCTTCGCGGTCTGGTGCCGTGGCGTCACCCCCACGGCACCCAGGAAAAATGGGCCCGCCATCGTTGGTGGCACGGTCTCAATTGGCGGCAAGGTTATTCGCGACGGCGACCTGGTCATCGCCGACGATGACGGCGTAGTTATCTGGCCGCAGGAGCGCATCCCGGAACTGCTCGCGAAGGCCGAAGCGCGCCTCAAGCAGGACAACGAGCGCCTGGCGCGCCTGCGCCGGCAGAAGCCATAAATCATCGCTGGTTTTGTTTATTTGTGAATTGATACGTTGTCCGGCAATGCCCCCCAAATGGAACGTTCCCCCCAAATGGAATGTACCCCCAAATGGCATGTAATCGTAGGGACGACCTTCAACGGTCGTCCGGGCCGCGAGCGCCAGCGATTGCGGCCCCTGTACCCGTACGATATCGCTTCCCGTGGTATACACGTTGGGAAACGCGGATCCCATACACGAACGTTCCACCCACGAACCAAAAAGCGAACGTTCCTTATGGGGTACCACACGGGGCGAGATGTTTTCCATGGGAAGCCGAACCGGCCGGGTACGGGGTCGACCGTTGAAGGTCAATGCCATTTAAATAAGGAGAATCGAGCTTAAAGAGATGGAAAAGCGAGTCTGTTTCTGGTACAGTGTTCTTAACAATATCCTGAACGCTCTCCAGAAAGGACTCGCCATGATTGCTAGCATACTGCATTCTTCTTCTGTTGACAAGAACCCCGCTCGTGATGCGGTGCCCCAGCACGATCAGCGTGCCAGCACCGAGACCCTCTCCAGCCAGCTCTCCTTTTCGGTGCTCGAAAGCATCTATCCACGGACCCTCGTCGCCCGCATCCTCACCCAGACGCGGCGTTGGGAACAGCGCGAACGCAAGCTGTCGCAATTGGTGATGGTCTATGTCCTCATTACCTGGATGCTGCTGCCCTTACTTACCCCACGTCGGGCGCTTGGGCGCCTGGTCAATGCTGCCCGCCTGCTGGGGACCTACGACGGTCCCGCGCTTCCCACCGCTGCTGCCCTGGTGTATCGGCGCAGGAAACTGGGGGTGATGCCCCTGCGCCGCGTGTTTGAGCAGGTCTGTCTGCCGCTGGCCACCCCACAAACCCCAGGCGCTTTTCGCTTTGGCCGCCGCCTGGTCAGCATCGATGGCACCTCCTTTAATGTGGCCGATACCCCTGCCAATGCCCGCGCCTTTGGCTATCAAGGTGAGAACAAACAGGCAAAGAAGACGACCACCTCAAAGCCATCTGAGCGCCTCCCTCAGAGTCCGTTTCCCAAGCTGCGCGCGCTGCTGCTGGTGGAGGACGGGACACACGCGATCATCGGGGCTCGCTTTGCCCCGGTGCGCGTGAGTGAACCGGCGCTGCTGCCGGGCGTGCTCAGCCAACTCACTCCCGGCATGTTGCTCACCCTGGATGCTGGCTTGCGTTCGGCCAGAACCTTTGAGCAGATCCGCGCCCAAGGCGCCGATGTGATTGGACGCATCGCCTCGGGAGATTTCATGCGGCCCTGGCAGGTCTTGGCCGATGGCAGTTCTCTGGTGCGATTGAAGGCCAAAGACGACGGATTGCAGCAGGATCTGCTCATTCGCATTATTGAATATCGGCTGCAGGATGACATCGCCATCCCCATTGCCCAGCAACGCCGCTCACGTAGTACCTCGGGCACCCGCGCTCCCAAACAGCCCGAGCTCTACCGCATCTGTACGACCCTGCTCGATCCGCGCGAGGCGCCAGCCCGAGAGGTCGCCGGCAGTTATCATGAACGCTGGGAAGAAGAGGTGGTCATTGATGAAGGCAAGACCCATCAATTGGTGGTTCCGATGCTGGGGAGTAAGAGTCCGTTGCTGGTGATCCAGCAGGCCTACGCCCTGCTCTTAGGGCATGACCTGTTGCGGGTCTGGATGCATCGATCAGCGCAGCAGGAGGCGGGGCTGGATACGGATCGGCTCAGCTTTACGGAAACGATCGAGGTGGTCAACGTGGCACTGACGCTGGGAACGGTGCTCGATCTGCCGCAGGCAACCGGGTGGCAAGAGCGCCTGAGGGAGATGGTGCGTCAAAGGGATCTGCGGCTTTCCGAGCGGCGGGTGCGCAGTTATCCGCGCGTGGTGAAGCAGAGCCACAACCGGTTTGAACGCAAGCGAGAGACCGACGTGGGATTTCGGGCACCTCAGGCCCAGGCATCATGGGAGCAGTATCTCATGATCATGGCGAAAGTCACAGACCTCGTGGACTCTTACACCACCATCGAAACTGATCCCATTCTCCTTATTTAAATGGCATTGACCGTTGAAGGTCGACCATACATGGCGTTTGATGTTGGGGGCATTGCATTTCGGGGGATTTGCTTTTCCGCTTTTTGGTGATGACATGGTATTTAAATGGTGGAAGCGTCATTATGTGTTACGTAGAAAGGGGAAATGTGTGGGCTCCTTACAGAAAAAGCGGCGCAAGCGTATGCGCCTGAAGTCGTATAATTACAAGCAACCAGGATCTTACGCGATTACCATTTGCACCAAACAGCGTAAAAACCTTTTCACCCTCCCGGCATTGCGATCCATTCTCTATAAGGAGTGGGCGCAGTTGCCGCAGCATTATCCTGGTACTGTGGCCGGGACGTTTGTGGTGATGCATGATCACTTGCATGGCATCCTGACTCTTAAAGATGGTTTCATGCATGAATACAGCGTCTCCCGGATCATAGGAGGCTATAAGTCGCTTGTTGCCAATGCATGGCTTTATTACCTGAATGAAACCGGTCATAAATATCCCGGCAAAATCTGGCAGTCGAGTTTTTATGACCATATCATTCGCGATGACGTAGATTTTAAGAATCAGGCGGCCTATATTCGCAATAATCCCGCGGCCTATAAGGCCAGGAAGCGTGTGCGCAAGCATAAACCTGTGTGAAATGAAAGAAGGAAGAGAGGCTGTGCCTCGATGACGGTGCACAGCCTCCTTTTATCGCAGAAGAACGCTTATGATAGGAACTTTAAAGGATCCAGCATAGGCTGGAAGTCGTTTTTCGTATCAGTAGCGTTGGTGCGTTTATTGTGGCGCGGCCGGTGGCAGGAGATGGTTATAGGTGCCGAGGTTGAGATTCCAGATATCGACCAGGCGCGACCAGCTGAAGAGGTCCCCGCTGGTCACATTGTGAAGATGGGTATAGTACTCGGCGAGGTTCCTGTCTGTGATATGATTCCTGCCGGTCTGCAGCGTCTTGATATAGTCATAGGGGATCTCGCGTTTAAAGTGCCCGATCCTCCAGTGCTGCTGTATGGCCGGGAGCCGCGCCAGCAGCGGATCGCCCAGTCCAACCATATCGAGCACATGCACTTTGGGTCCAGCGGTGTAGCCGTAGAGGCCGACGGCCATTTCTACATGGATTCTGTCCGGTAGGGTATGGACATTGGCGTATGTCGATGGAGGATTCGAGAGGTCATTGGTACGCGTGTAGTTCAGGAGCCCGGTGCGATCAACGTACCAGAGCCGTTCGTCGGCGACCCCACGGGTATCGATCAGATCGGCCTGGACGGTGTCCACGTTGACGGCGTAGATGCGCGAGTTGGTCACCAGGACCCCGATCAGCAGCAGGGTGGCGATCGCCACGCTCACGAAGACGGTGTTCTCCGGCAGGTTACGCATGAGCAGAATGATGGCGATCAGCAGGGGCGGCGTCAGGAAGCGCCCGGCCATAAAGTCGCCGCCGACCCTGACCGTATAGAACAGGTAGAGCAGCATCCCGAGCAGCAGTGGCAGGCTCTTCCAGTCTCGCCGGGCGAGCATGAATAGGATGCCGGCCGCGATTACCAGGAACAGCACCGGATCAAAGGTGAAGGAGCTGACCAGGTAGCCAACACCTTGCGCGAATAGTTCATTGGCCGGCACGCCCGTATTGAGCTTGGCGTAGGCGGTGTTGGGGAACAGGAAGCCATAGTAGAAGAGGGAGAACACTTCCCAGAGCAGGAACGGGATGAATGAGAGGGCCATCGTCCACAGCGTACGCCAGGAGCGGCGCTGCCAGAAGGCCCAGGCCAGCGTGGGAACAAAGAGCAGCACCGTATCCATGCGGTTAAGGATCATGGCGCAGCCCAGCAGTGAGATCCAGAGCACGTAGCGTTCTTTGTGCTGATAGCGGAAGTAGAGCAGAGCGAACACGACGATCAGCAGATGGGTCATGGGATTTTCCAGCCCGCTGGTCGAGAAATCGACGAAGGCCTTGGAGGCGGTCATGGCGGCCAGAGCGACCAGGGCCATCTTCAGTGAGGGGGCCAGGCGAAAGATCAGCAGCAGCACGGCAGCCACGCTGACGACCAGTGAAAGGAGCAGGGCCGAGAAATACACGTTGCGCTCAAGCAGATTAGCGCCGGCCAGCATGAAGAACCAGAGCGGATGCGTATAGGTCTGGACGCGTTCGTCGATGTTCCAGGTCAGGCCATAGCCGTGGAGCCAGTTATCAACGGTGCGCAGTGAGATGTAGGCATCGTCACTGAGCCAGGCGTCCTTGACCACGATAAACAGAAAGAGCAGGAAGGCGCCGACCAGGCTCCCGGTCGCGTAATTGAGTGGCCTCTGGTTTTTAAATAATACCTTGTCGCTATTTGATACCTTGCTGTCCGCAGATTCTCCACTGCTATTGTGTAGGACTTCTGCGATTGTCGTATCCAATGCATTCTCCTCATAATGTATGGGTGGATAGAAAAGTAAATAGGATATGCAAATGTTCGTTTGGGTTTACAAGCCCCCGCCTTCTGACGTGTATTTGGCACGGTATTGCATTTTTATCGCCTTTTTTAATCTTTTGTGGCGGCAATATATAAGAGCTATTGCAGATTCATTCTTATATTGGTACGCATAAAACAATTAGTCAATATCAGATAGCCTTTTTGGTGTATCTTATCTTAAGTATGCCTTTTTTCTTGTTCAAATGATGGGAGGAGCGAGTTATGATGTACGAGTCTGAAATTCCTCTGGCGGGCGGCAATGTGTCGGATGGTGTGGTGCGCGTTGGTCAGACGACGCGGCGCTCGCAGGGATCCTGGAGTCCGGCGGTGCAGGCTCTGTTGCGGCACCTGGAGGCACGCGGATTTACGGGTGCGCCGCGCTTTCTGGGTGTTGATGAGCGGGGGCGCGAGATCCTGTCCTATATCGAGGGGGAGATGGGACACTATCCGCTACGCGATGCCTGGTGGTCGCAGGAGACAATGGTTGAGGTGGCGCGCTTTGTGCGCCGCTATCATGACGCGGTGAGCGACTTTGTGCCGCCGCCCGACGCGCGCTGGAAGCAGGCATTTCCCGACGCGGCCACTCACGAGATCATCTGCCACAACGATATTGCTCCCTACAACATGGTCTATCTCCACGATCGTCCCCATGCCCTGATCGACTTTGACGAGGCCGGTCCAGGGCCGCGCACCTGGGACCTGGCCTACGCCGCCTACTGCTTTGTCCCCCTGGTGCATAGCGCTGATGCTGATCTGCAACGGCTGGGCCTGACCGATCCGGCGCGACAGGGACGGCGCCTGCGCCTCTTCTGCGCCAGCTACGGTATCGACGTACTTCCAGTGCTGGAGATGGTCGAGCCGCGCCTGCAACGCATGCACGACACCATCATCGAGCGCGCCGCCGACACCCCCGCCTTCCAGAAAATGATCGAGGAGGGTCACCTCGACTTCTACCGTTCCGAACTGGAGACCTATCGCCGCATCCGCCCCGTTTTGGAGCGAGCCGCTCTGACCGACGATTGATCTACCAGCTCTCATTCTTGTTGTGTGTCCGCTTTTGCCCTTTCCGATGGTTATCATGGATAGAACTATGCTCTTTACAGATGCATTTTATTTTTGAAAACGTGTCTGACTCCCAGGATTATGGCTTGCGGCCTGCATGGGTTTTCGCACTTGCGGTGCAACCCATTGTGTATTGGTGCAATAGGGGCGCATTCGCGCCCCTATTGCACCAATACACAAAAATCGCCGCGTCCGCGGATGCCCGTGCGGGGGCGCTCATGTGCCCCTATGCGATGAGCGGCAGACACGCTCTGAAAAGGATGGCAGTATAGAAATGGACATATATAGATGCCATTGAATGCTGATGAGTTAGCTTTGGTACGGCGAACGCTGGATGGGGACCAGGATGCCTTTGGCGCGCTCATCCTGATCTACGAGCGTCCGCTGTTGACCTATATCTATTCGATGCTCCGTGATTGGGAGGGCGCGCACGACGTGGCGCAGGAGACCTTTATCGCTGCCTATTACGCCCTGCCGCGCTGGAAGCCGCCTGAGGACCGTTCAACGAAGAAGGGATCACGCGCCACAGCTGCGGGCGATGAATGGGGCAACGCCAATCTCCATCCCCTCGCTCCCTGGCTCTATCGTATCGCTACCAACAAGGCGTTGAATTCCCTTAAGAAGCGAGCTCATCAGCAGGCTTCGCTGTCACAGATCTCTGCGGGTTCCGAGACTGATGATGATACCCCTGAAGAGCACTACCTGGTGAGGGAATTGTTGCGAGAAGCACTGGGCAGTCTGTCGGAGGAGGATGCCATGTGTATTGTCTTGCGCTTCGCCTTTGACGAGCGCTACAGCGAGATCGCCCTGAAGTTTCACGCCAGCGAAGAAGCCATTCGCAAGAGAATCGCCCGTGGACTGGTCGCCTTGCGTTCCAGCTATGCCAGAATGACCGAGAGGAGAGCGTTGTTATGAACCACGATGACGACCGAGTAGATTCATCGCTACCGGCCTCCGACGAACACCAGACCGTGACGGCGCTGCTCGATGCCCATGCGACCGCTGAACTTACGGAAGCTGAACGGACGCTGGTAGAGCGTCATCTGACCTTATGCCAGCAGTGCCAGCAGGCGCTCAACACGATCACCCACCTGCATAGCCTGCTCAGGATGCCTGCGGGAGAGAGCGAGGTGGCGACATTGAATAAATATGCTGATGGCATGCCGGAGTACAGGCGGGGAATCTCCGCTCTGGCCGATAGCGTGCTTGACCGATTGGCTCAAGGGGACCAGACGGAGGCAGCCTCTCCCATCCCTCTGACAAGTGGGCAGCTACGCCCGGATCATTCTGAGATAGCGCGGCGGGTGAGAAGGGACCGCAAGCGCTGGGCGGGAATGTTGGCGCTCGTCGCGGCGGCTCTCTGTGTCGGGGTGCTGGGTATTTGGTGCTTGTCCATCATCAGTCAATCTATCTCATCGAATATCGTTCCCACTACAATTTCGCGACCGGCTCCAGTGTACTGGGGCCCTCGTCAAGATCAGATGGTGGCGCGACATGGACAGGATGTGTTCGCGCTGAAGTACATGTCGGATGTGAATGAGCTCAACTGGGCTTTCATCTATGCGTTCCGTACCCCTCAGCCCGGCACAGAACCGCAGGTGAAGGTCACTTCGAGCCTGCCAAAGCAGCCGGCGAAAACCATCACCATTGCTGCTAGCATGCGGACGCTGGGCAGGGTGGGGGATTTTACAATGGGGGTTATGTATGTAAGGTTCCCCAATCGGGTTGGGCAGTCAATCACGCTGCAGGGGCAGTTCCCCGACCAGGCTACTCCCTGGCGTCTGACGATCATGGACCAGCTAACGGCGGTGCCAGCGTCATACGACCAGTCTGATGGAACGCTCAGGTCTAGAGGTTGGTCTGCGATAGATGCGAAATCCTTTCCAGAGATTAGCCAGGTCTATCCAACGTTGAATTCTTATCCTCAGGATAAGAATGCCCCGGCCGATGATCAGCTATTGGATTTTTTGGGTTTTACGCTGTCGTCGCATCCAAAGGCTGCCACGCCTCTCTATGTGCGCGTGGATTATGTTGGCAAGCCTGCATCGCTGCAGGTAACGACAATCTCATACGCGGAATACCTGCGGCTGGCGGGTCCGCAGCCGACGCCTACGCCGAGGCCAACGGCGGCTCCCGGCAGTACCGTTCATGTGTCCGTGGACAAGACGAGCTATGGCAGGACCGATACGATCAAGGTGACTATCCGCAGTGATTTTCCTTACGAGCTCTCTTTGGGCGTGCCCAGAACGAGCTGTGGCATGCAGGTCCAGCTAGAGATGCAGGTCAATGGCGTCTGGACCCCGGTCGGGCACTGTACGCTGCCCCATCCTGCAACGCTGCTGACGGCTCATGGAACTGCCTATGAGGTACTGCGTCCCCAGAATGCCTTTGGCTGGCAGCAGAGTGCTACCAGCTGGCAGCCGGGAACCTATCGTATCACCACGAACTACAGCGATGTGCCCCGGCCTCAATACGGCGCGGGCTTTCAGGAGGTGGTTTCGCCTACCTTCGTTGTTCATGGATGAGTGGTGGCATGAGGTGTTGTTGGAGGGCGCGGATGGCCTGGTCGTTGCCGCGTTCCTGGCGCAGCTGGTTGCCGAGGGCGCGGGCGCGCTGTCGCAGGTCGGGATCGGCCTGGGTGCTCTGGATGGCGTGGGCCAGACGCCGGGCGGTGAGCCAGCGGCGGCTCATCGGTGGAAGTCCGGCGCCGGCGCTGGCGACGAGGTTGCCCCAGAAGCGTTGATCGGAGATGTGGTAGACGGTGAGCGAGGGGACGCCGGCGCGCAGGCTGGCGGCGGACGTGCCGGCGCCTCCATGGTGGACGACCAGGCTCATGCGTGGGAAGAGCCAGTCGTGGGGGGCTCCGTTGGTGACGTAGATATCAGGGGTGAGGCGCTGCTCGCCCAGCGTCTCGCGGTTGGCCAGGATAATGCCGCGCTGTTCCGCCCGTTGTAGAGCCTTGATCGACAGCTCCAGCGTCCTGGCCGGTCGCTGGCTACTCATGCTGCCGAAGCCGATGTAGACCGGTGGAGGTCCCGCCTGCAGGAACTCGACCAGTTCCGCATCCGGTTGCCAGCCGGGGGCCGCCTCCAGCGTCCAGAAGCCCGTAACCTGTATCTTCTCTGACCAGTCCTGTGGTCTGGGCAGCAGCAGCGGGCTGTAGCCCAGCAGGATCAGGTCAACGTGCTCGGGCAGCGTGGCATAGAGCGATTCTTTGGGCAGCGGCGGCAATTGGTAGAGCCGCTGGCGACCGCTGTTGACGGCTGGACTGAACAGGTACCAGAAGAATCTGCCCGCCGCCAGGTGCGACTGCTCGTTGAATGTTTTTCTGATGTGTTCGGGCCAGCGTGGGAGCCAGGGCGAGGTCGGCTCGGCGAACTCGCGGGTCGGCAGCAGCGAGGGTTGCAGGAAGGTTGCCACTATGCGCCGCTGTAGCTTCTCGGCCACCGAATAGGCGATCAAGAAGCTCATGTAGCTGGAGAAGATCACGTCGGCGTCCTGGCACGCCTCCAGGCTGCGCTGCATATAGAGATCCATGCGTGGGGTGAGATACTGGCGCAGGCGATAGGCGAACAGGAAGGCGTTGGACTGCGCGTTCAGCAGTCGCGTCCCTTCGTCGCCTTCAAACAGCTCGCGCGCCTCATCGTCGATGGGGTAGAAATTGAGGCCATAACTGTCGATCAACTTCTCAAAGGCGGTGTGGGTCGCCAGGCGTACCTGGTGACCTGCCCTGAGCAGTTCCTGGCTCAGCGCCATATATGGTTGAACATCTCCCCGCGAACCGATCGCTATAATTGTTATATGCATGTATACCTACTTTAGAATTATAAATAAATAAGGGAGCTTGAGCGCCCGCGCACTCGCGGCCGCATTGTTTTTGTGTGTTGGTGCAGCAGGGGCGCTTTCGCGCCCCTGCTGCACCAACACACCATGGACTTGTGAGCCTCGGAGGTGCGAAAGCTCAGGCGTGCTGCAAGCGATGATCATGAGAATCTGACACGCTCTCAAAAAAGGCTGGTTATTTAAGAATATGGAGATTTTCGGTATTTAGTTTCATAGTGGGATCTGTCGTGGCATTTGAATGATCTGTGGCGGGTGGGCGCGGGTGAGCAACCCATCGCATCGAGGCTGCTGGTTCGCTTAATAGCCGATCAGGGTGTGCATCGTTCTGGAATTGGCGATCTGCAAGGGGTTGTCGGCCACAAAGACGGTGTCGTCGCGGTGACAGTAGTACAGGGTGTTCCAGAGGGTCAGGGCGCGTTCGCGCCTGGGTTTATCCAGCCGCCTCTGGCGCGTGCGCATCAGGGAGCAGATCAGCGCGATCGCGACGCAGACAAGGGTCAGGGCGAGGGTCAGCAGTAGTGCCGTCTGATGGGCCGATGATGGATCGCTGACGGCTGTGCCATAGTTCATCCAGGCCAGAATGGCGCTGGCTGGCGTCAGGATAGCGGCGAAGGTGATCAGGAGCACCAGTGAACAGCCGTGGCGACGCTCAGGGAATGCCAGCCGCTCGCTCAGGGGCGTCTGATAAGGGTTGCGGCCGGTCGCGAATGGCTTCCTCTCATTACCGTGTGAGACACGGCCACCTCTGGTGTATAGTTCATATGCCTGGTTACCGGCGCTTATCGCGCTGACCTTCTGTACGGCATCGACCTGACCGCAACGGGGACAGCGCAGGAGTGGCGAATGCATAGAATTCCATTTCTTATCGAAATAAAAGACGCTATGTCCGGACGCGAATAGAAAGATATACTGTTATCAATAGTATATGATACCATATATCCTCTCTATTAAATAACGATGAACGAGGATATTTTTTTGAGAGGAACTGGAAAATCTGCGCCTCATAGCGGCCGGCTAGCCAACGGTTTCTGTCGCGCTAGAGGGAGTGGGAAGGCTCACAAAGAAGGTCGTGCCCTCCTCCTCTGATGACTCCACCCATAGCTTGCCGCCGTGGCGCTCCACGATCTCCTTGCTGATCGCCAGGCCAAGTCCCCAGCCCTTTTTCGATGAGGCTTGCGCGCCGGGGGCACGGTAAAAGGGTTCGAAGATATGCTCCTGGAGCTCCTCAGGGATGCGCGACCCGCTATTGTGTACGCCCAGCAGCACCCTTGCTTGCTCCTGTTTCAGGCACAGGCGGATGCTTGCCTCGGATGGAGAGTATTTGATGGCATTGGTGAGCAGGTTGGTCAGGACCTGTGAGAGCCGCTCACAATCGGCCTGCAGCAGCAGTGGAGACGGAGGCAGCTCCATCTCGATGCGATAGCCTGAGAGGGCCTCCTGATCCTCCACTACATTCTGGCAGAGGCGATTGAGATCGCAGAGGGCGATGCGCAGCGGGATCTGCTTTGATTGGAAGCTACTCAGGTCCAGTAGATCATCGACCAGCGCGTGCAGCCGGATAGTCTGCGCTTCCACCTTCTCTAATTGCGCTGGCAGAGGCATCAGTGGCTCGGGCAATGTTTGCTGCGTAGAGAGGCGGCGCAGGGCGATCTGCACCTGCCCACGGATGGTCGTAATGGGAGTTTTCAGCTCGTGTGAGGCCTGCGAGATAAACAGATCCTTCAGCTGATCCATGCGCTCCAATTTAGTGTTGCTCTCCTGCAATGCCTGGTTGTTGATCGCCAGCTCATGGGCGCGGTCGCGTGCCTTCTGTTCCGCCGCCTGGATACGCTGGTGATCACGCTCGCGCAGCACGATCAAAAAGAGGATGAAGAGCTGCGCGATGATAAAGGGGAGAAGCGAGATAAAATTGGTTGGTCGGTAGAAGGATAAGACATAAATCGGTGGGATAATAAAGAAATCTAAGGCGAGCACACTCAAGATGATAGTAAATAGCGCCGGCCCCACGCCCCACAGCAGGCCCACGATGGCGGTGGCGATGAAGCAGAGTGATCCGATGAAATAGTTATTGATATGCCAGAGCGCCTCGATCGTCGGGACGATGAGGGCCAGCGCCACCAGCGGGAAGGCCATAAGGTAGCCAACAAGGGGGTGGCGCCACCAGCGTTGTGCGCGCCGCTGAAGCTGCTCAGTCTTGGTGCAGTTTTCTCCAGGGGGACCGTGACTGTGTCTGTTTCCGTTCATGATCTCCTCCGAAAAATATTCCCCTAAAACTATAGCACAATATATGTATGTTTGTCCCTGGATGAGCTTAAGCATAAATAGCTATAAGTCAAATTTTAATCGTTTTACCTTTTATATGCTAATATCACAGCAATTCAGAGTCCAGGATTTCAAATGAGATACGCACTCAGCGGTAGCATTTTCTTCCTATGCCAGATGAAGATGGCAGAGAGGATACAAGCGGGTAGCTATGATGGATGCTGGCCACTGGTCCAGGGGCCTCCTCTCGGTGGGGAACGCTGATTACAACGGCGCGGTCTCCAGCGTGCTCTGGAAGCGATAGCCGACGCCCGAGAGGGTATGGAAGAAGCGGGGACCAGTCGTGTCGGGTTCGAGCTTGCGGCGCAGGTGGGCGATGTAGACGTGCAGGTAGCTGGCCTGAGCCGCCGCCTCATTGCCCCAGATGTGTTGCAGCAGCATCTGCTGGGTCAGGATCTTGTCCTGGTTATGCAGGAAGAATACGAGCAGCTTGTATTCAGTGGGTGTAAGCTTGACGTCCTGTGCGTTGATCTGAACATGGTGTCGCGCCGTATCGACGCGTAGGGGACCGATCTCGAAGATGGCGGTGTCGCTGATGGGGTTGATGGCCGCGCTATGGCGCAGGGCTACACGCACGCGGGCCATCACCTCCTCAATGCCGAAGGGCTTGGCGATATAGTCGTCGGCCCCCAGGTCCAGGGCGCGCACCTTCTCCTGCTCTTTGCTACGCACCGAGATGACGATGATCAGGGGCAGCTGTGAGCGCGCGCGCAGATTTTTGCACACATCCAGGCCATTCATCCCCGGCAGGCCGAGATCCAGCAGCAGCAGATCGGGATTTTTCTGCTCTACGATGCTCAACGCCGCCGCTCCGTCGCTGGTGGTCAGCACTTCATATTTTTGCGCCACCAGGTTCCTCTGCAGGATGCGGGTAATGGCTGGCTCATCCTCAGCGATCAAAATGCGTATCTTCCTGCTCATCGGTCATTTCTCCTTCAGCATGGGACAACGGTAGGGTGAATGCGAAGATGGCGCCGCCGCCGGGGCGGGACTCGACGCGCAGCTGGCCGGCGTGCGCCTCGACGATGCCACGGCAGATAGTTAGTCCCAGTCCCATTCCACCGGGCTGTGCCTGACCTGTGGCGGGCGCCGGCAGGCGGTAGAACTTTTCAAAGATCCGCTCACGCTCGGCGGCCGGAATGCCGGGACCGCGATCCAGGATGCGCACATCCAGCGTGTTCGCCTCGCGGCAGAGCTCGATGGCGAGCGGCGAGCCGGCGGGCGTATAGCTGAGCGCGTTATTGAGCAGGTTTGTCAGCACCTGCTCGATCAGCACCACGTCGATCTCGACCGGCGGCAGAGCCGGCGGGATCGTGAACTGGAGCGGACGAGATCCCATGGCTGGCCGCAGCCGCGCCAGTACATCCCGCAGCAGCATGTCGATGGCGTACCAGGTCTTCTGTGGCCGCAGCACCCCCGCTTCGATGCGCGACATGTCCAGTAGATTCTCGATCAGCCCATCCAGCCAGTCGCTCTCCTGCTCGATCACGCTGAGCAATCCCTCAGGCGCCAGATCCTGCTCCGTGATGCTTCGCTGCTGGCGCAGGCTGCTGGCCGCGGCCTTAATCGTCGTCAGCGGCTTGCGCAGATCATGCGAGACCGATGTCACCAGGGCCGAACGCAGCTTCTCGCTCTGCTGATAGGCTTGCATCTCCATGCGCACCTCGTGTTCCCGCTGTTGAGAATGTTCAATTTGCCTATGTAGCGCCGAGGCCAGGCAGGCCGCGTAGCAGCTCTGGAAGGTGGTCAGCACCAGGATGGCCAGCAGATAGAGCTGCAGCGTATCCGGCAGGTGTTGCGGCAGCTGGCAGAGGGCGATGAGCAGCGTGGTCAGCGCGACACTGCCCACCGCCAGCAGGCTCCCGATCACAAACCCTTTCTGGCTCATGACACCTCCTTCCCTGATCCGCACCACCGGGGCCGGCGTGTGTGCCATGAGGAGCCGAACCGACCGGGGACGGTGGCCGCAAGCGGCCAGGCGACCTCAAGGGTCGCTGCTACATGGGCGTTTCTCGTTGGGGGAATGTTCCCTCGTATGGGGACGTTCCCTGTTTCGGGGAACCTTCCATACGAAGGAGCGTTCCCTTGTTCCCTGGCATATTGGCCGAGGGCATGATCAAGTTCCTCGCCAATCTCCCCCCTCTCCTCACCGCAGGCGAAAGTGGGGAGGTGCAGGAGGGGCGACGAGCCCCTCCTGCGGGGGCGTGGGGGTGTTCCCCCACCAACCGTCTTTCCCCCTCTCCCCACCGCAGGCGAAAGTGGGGAGGTGCAGGAGGGGCGACGAGCCCCTCCTGCCGGGGGAGTAGGGGTGTTCCCCCACCAACCGTCTTCCCCCTCTCCTCACCGCAGACGAAAGCGGGGAGGTGCAGGAGAGGCGACGAGCCCCTCCTGCGGGGGAGTGGGGGTGTTCCCCCACCAACCGTCTTTCCCCCTCTCCCCACCGCAGACGAAAGTGGGGAGGTGCAGGAGGGGCGACGAGCCCCTCCTGCCGGGGGCGTGGGGGTGTTCCCCCACCAATCGTCTTCCCCCCTCTCCCCGCCGCAGGCGGGGATACCATAATGGTGATAATGTGCCTCTCGCTTGAAGTATAGAAACTGATGCATGTGGCGTCAATAGCGTGCCACATGCCATATGGCTACTTTAGCCATAGCATAGCGGATCCTTTTTACCGTGAAGCGGCGGTATTTTGTGTATTTTGCCCCATGGCCGGGCAGTTATTTATCTGCCATAAGTGGATTCTATCTACGATAAACTGGTTATTCTGCACATAAACAGATAGTCCGTCGTAAAATTGCCTCAAAAAAAGTCCCAAAAGTCTTAAAGGAGCCTTAAATTCGGCCAGAGTTTTCCAAAAAAACCTCAATAAATGGATCGAAATGTGCAACTTGCACAAAAGAACCCCGGCATTATTTGAATAGATTGTCCCTAGGAACCGATAGGGGCGGGCAATTATACTTCTAGCAAGACGCATGTAAAGAAACAAATCGATGCCGAATTGTTCTCCAGGCAATGCTGCGATCCTATGCGTATATGAGCCTTATTCCCGCTCAGCGGCTCAACGATTTCTTCCAGTCAGTGGCTATCGCGATATTGTAAGGCAGGGGGACGGCGTTCCGGTCCCGCTACTATGCAGTATGTAGCGCGGGCAGGTTTGCGCGTTTGTCCTTTTGTATGGATGGCCATAAGGGAGCTTGTCTGGCCTCCAGACACCATGCCTCCCTGATTTGAAGAATATGATTTGAATGCAGCGATATATCATACAAGTTCCTGGACGTGGATTTACAAGGCATCATCTATTTGTAGTGAGAAAGTGAGCGGAAACAGATGATAACAACGGAAGCTACCCCCATAGCGGTAAAGAAAGCTGTGTCCCGCAATCGGATATTCATCATTCAGCTTGTTGTGCTTCTGGGCCTGGGTGTGATCGTCGGCTATGCCTCGACCTTCTTCGCGGGCGCTTCGGCCGGCGCGTTCAACAGCAAGGCCATCAACACAGGTGATACGGCCTGGGTACTGACCTCGGCGGCCCTGGTAATGGTCATGACGCCGGCGGTTGGCTTTTTCTATGGTGGCATGGTGACCAGCAAGAACGTGGTCAGCGTGATCAAGCAGACGCTGTTGATCCTGGCGATCGTGAGTGTGCAGTGGGTATTCCTCGGATACAGCCTGGTGTTCGGCAACGATATTGGTGGTGTAATTGGTGGACTGAACTACGCGGGTCTGCGCGGTGTTGGTTACGCGCCCAGTGTCTACGCCCCCACCATTCCACACCTGGCCTTCATGATCTTCCAGGCCATGTTCGCCATCATCGCCCCCGCTCTGATCATCGGCTCCTTTGTTGAGCGCATCCGTTTCCGCACGCTGGTCATCTTCGTCCTGGCCTGGAGCACCCTGGTCTACGATCCCATCGCTCACTGGGTCTGGGGCACCGGTGGCTGGCTCCACAACCTGGGTGCCCTTGACTTCGCCGGTGGCACCGTCGTGCATATCAGCGCCGGATTCGCGGGCCTGGCCTCGGCCATCGTCATCGGCAAGCGCCGCAACATGCAGCAGGGTGAGCCCCTGGCCTCCAACAACGTCCCCTTTGTTCTGCTGGGTGCTGGACTGCTCTGGTTCGGCTGGTTCGGCTTCAATGCCGGTAGCGCCCTGGCCGCCTCACCCCTGGCGGTGAGCGCATTCGTTGTTACCAATACGGCCGCCGCCGCCGCCGCCCTGACCTGGATGGCCCTGAGCTGGGCCGAGCACAAGAAACCCAGCGCCATGGCGACCGCGACCGGAGCCGTCTGCGGCCTGGTTGCCATCACTCCGGCCAGTGGCTTTGTCGGACCCGTCGCCAGTATCGCCATCGGCATCGGCGCTGGCGTCGTTACCTATGTCATGCTCTTCATTCGCAGCAAATGGATCCGCATCGACGACACCCTGGATGTCTGGGCGGCCCACGGCATGGGAGGCGTCACCGGCGCCATCCTGACCGGACTCTTCGCCGAGAAAGCGATCAATAGCGCCGGCAGCAACGGCCTGCTCTTCGGCAATCCCGGCCAGCTCTGGACACAGATCCTGGCTGTCCTGGTCACCATGACCTACTCCTTCGTCCTCACCTTCCTGCTGCTGAAGATCCTGGCTCCGCTCGGCCTGCGCGTCTCCGCCGCCGACGAAGAGAAAGGGTTGGATATCGCCGTGCACGGCGAAGAGGGCTATCGCCTCTAACTACTATGTCGCCAGGTGACTCAACGCGGGCGGGTGCATGCGCACCCACCCGCGTTTTTTATATGCCACATGCCGAGGCATGCTCAAGTCTTCTTGCTCCCCTTTCTCCTCTCGCGCCGCCGCAGGCGGCACGAGAGGAGAAAAAAAGTTTTGTGGGGACTTGAGCATGCTCCCAGCATGCTCGCCCACACCCCGGCAGGAGGGCTAGCCGCCCTCCTGCACCTCCCGCATTGGGAGTGCAGAAGGCCAACCTTCTGCTTAATTTGACGCCTATGAGGGACACCCCACACCCCGGCAGGAGGGCTAGCCGCCCTCCTGTACTTCCCGTTTTATATCTTCGGTGGTGCGTGTGACCAGGGGTTGCAGATTCTGGAAGACCTCGCGCTGCAGGCTATGGTACGATGGGCTGGGGACCATGGTGACCAGCACCTGCGCATCTGTGATGGCGACGATGCTATGGGGGACGTTCATTTCTAGCTGAAGTACCATGCCAGCCTGTAAGGTGGTTTGTGAATCGTTAGCCGTAAATTCTATGCTGCCACGGATCGCCTGCACGATGATCTGGCTGGACGTTTTATGCTCTTTCAATTGCTGGCCAGCCTTGAAGGAAAACAGCACCAGGCGAGCCGCCCCGATATCTGATAGTATTTGAACTGCCGGGTGCTCCTCGGGCACGTTATCCGGCTCCTTGATCTTGAAGACGATCATCTTGCCCGATGCATCCCCCGTTGCTCCCACGACCTGCTGCTGCTGTTGTTCTGATTGATGTTGTGCTGTCATTGTATCTACCCCATGTTATGAAAATGCGTGATTATCGTATCCCTTGCTATTTCGCCGCCGCGAAGCGGACCGCCCAGGTGTCGGGGGTCACCATCGCTGTTTGATGGGTGAATCCCAGCGCGCCAAGGACCTCGTACAGTGGTAGCGGTTCAAAGGGCGCGATAACGACAAGGATGCCGCCGGGTTGAACCTTGCCGGCCGCTTCCATGATACGCACGAAGGGTTCGCCCCCCTCGGCCAGTTCTTGTCGTACATCCAGGACGGTTACCGATTCCGCTTTGTGATGTGTTGTCTGTTGGGTCATGATCTTTCTCTCTTTCTCATGCTATATCAAGCAATGGGCTGTTTTTCTATCTTGTTTGACCCACCTCCGTACGTGCCTCTCTCAATTCTTCAGGCTTTTAAGGAGGGCCAACATGTTTATGTCTCAAATATAGATCAGAGGAGGGGCATGGCGCCGTGACAAAAGTCGCAATCTGCCATCAAAGCACAGAATTGACACCCCCGGTTCTCTTCTGCTATCTTTTCTCCCAGGACACATTTGTAAAGCCGGATTGGAAGGATTGATCTTATGCCCATCGATCTTGATGTGTTACGCCACATCCCGCTCTTCGCGCAACTCAAGCAGGAGGATCTGGCGCAGGTGGCGGCAATGACGCAGGAGCGTTCATATGAGCGCGGCGACCTCATTGTGCTGGAAGGAGACATGGGGGGCGCGCTACACTATGTGCATTCGGGCCTGGTCAAAGTCTTTAAAACCTCACCCAGCGGCAAGGAGCAGGTCCTGCGCATGATATCAGCCGGCCACACCTTCAACGATGTGCCCGCGTTAGATGGGGGTCCCAATCCCGCCAGCGCGGCGGCCATGGAACGGAGCAACGTGTATGTTATCCGGCGCGCCGACCTGCGCACCCTGATCATGACCCGCCCCGAGGTGGCCGAGGCCGTCGTACACTCGCTCACAGGCGCGCTGCGTCACCTGGTCACGCTGGTCGAGGACCTCTCCCTGCGCCATGTCACGGCCCGCGTGGCCAAAATCCTCCTGGATCAGGAGGCCGCCTCCGCGCAGTCCAACCACTCCTATCACATGACCCAGCAAGAGATGGCGGCCCTGGCGGGCACCGCTCGTGAGGTCGTGGGCCGCTCCCTCAAAGAGTTGGAGGCGGCGGGCGCCATCGAGATGCGCCAGGGACGCGCCGTCGTGCTGGACCGCGAGCGCCTGCGCTTTCTCGCCACTGAATAGCCGCTTGCTCCCCTTCCACTCACCATCCTCACAGGCACAGCTGGTCCCCACAACCTTCTTGATCATAGGAAAACCCATGATCAAACCTCCCTCCCAGACATTGCCGATGCGCCCACGTAGAAACGTACTATATACATAGCAGAACTAATCCACAGCCAGGTGGAAAATATACAAGGTTGAGGATCAACGATTATGAATATTTGCTCGGCCTCCGGCCTGACTACACTGACCACTACCACGCTCGGGACCGCGCTGGGGCTGGCCGGGATCACCGGCATCAACGCCTATATGCCACTGCTGATACTGGCGTGCGCGCATCGCTGGTTCCATCTCTGCACGATCAATCCGCACTTCGCGTTTATCGGGCAGGACTGGTTTATCATCGCCATGGCGATCCTGACCATCGCCGACCTGGTAATGGACAAGGTCCTGGTCGGCAACCACTTCTGGAACGCGATCCATACCGCCATCCGGCCGATCGCCGGCGCCTTCATCGCCGCCGCCATGACCAACCAGACCGGCGTCGCTGCCTTGCCGGGCGTGCAATCGGCCCTGATCGCCGGGCACATGGGAGCCCTCATGGGACTGCAAGCGGGCGTCATCGGCGCCATCGATCAAGCCGTCAACTCTGGCCTGCTGATCTTCTTGATGGCCGTGGCGGGCTTCTTGCTGGCCGGGGCCGTACATCTCACCAAGATGAGCATTCGCGGCGGCGCCGCGCTCTTCACCGCCGACATCTCCAGCATCGTCCTCAGCATCGTCGAGGATATCATCACCGTCGTGGGAGTCATCATCGCGCTGCTGGCGCCCGCCGTAATGTTCATCGGCCTGCTCCTGTTCGTAATTCTCTTCCTGCTGCTCTTCCGCCACATCGTGCGCACCGTGCGGCGCATTTTTGGTCTGGCACGCTCCTGGTCGTAGGGCCGTGCCTGCCCTGATTGGAGCCTGGAGCAGAGCATGTTATGGTGGCCCTGGGCCGCTTCGCTGCAGGTCCTTCATGCCTGAAGACACCACCTGGCATAAAAATGTTTCATTTTCAGAAGAGAACATGCCTCGGTTCATCGGCAAAGACCAGATGTATTTCTGTTTCCTCTTGACTAGAACATAAGTTCTATTGTATACTAGCTCCAGCATACACGATATGCTCAATCTGATTAAACAAGAAAAGAAGTAAATAAGTTGTATGAACGACGCTTCTAATAGCCTGTGTCAGCGCATTCTGGAGAAATGCCAACAGCAACGCTGGTATGGACCAGATATGTATATCCCCGATCAGCTCCAAAGCAACCTGGAAGACGGGGGTACCATGTTCTGGTATGATCGTGATGGCAAACAATATCCTATAAATCGCCGCACTGATACTGACAAGATCCCTACTGTATGGGCCTTTGAGTATGCTCCTATCACCGAAGAGCGGCTTCAGATAGTTGAGCAGAATCTTGGTTTTTCTCTCCCTCCCCTTTTGCATGCCATTTACTCTCGTCTTGCCAATGGTGGCTTTGGCCCTGGCTATGGCCTCTCTTCCCTTACAAATACCAGTCTCTCTAGCAAGCGGCAAGCTCGGTTTGTAGATTTTTCCGTTTTCGAGAGACAAACCCCTGAAGCGAAGCATATTATGATTCCTGGTTATGTCTGGCCTAACAACTTCTTCTGCCTCTGTCACTGGGGATGCGCTATCTATTCCTATCTTGATATCCAGACTGGCCGTGTTTTTCGTGAGGCTTACTATGGAGATAATCAATATGGTTTTGAGTGTGAAGCGCTGTCGCTAGAAGCATGGTTTGAACTCTGGTTGGCTAAAGGAATACATATGTTCGATTTATAACATTTGAGATTAAGAGAAAGAATATATGATGGAGCAGAAAAGATTGGTTGAGCATATTCTGGAAAAATGTCGCCAACAGAAATGGTATGGTGGTGATGAAAGCAACACTGCACTCTATACCAAGCGTAATGAGCGGTACGAAATCTATTATACAGAGGGAGGTGAAGAAAAACGGATCGATCACGACCCCGATGATCATCCACGCAAAGCTAGCTTCGCTTATGTGCCAGCTACGGAAGAGCAACTCCTGGCTACAGAACAAGCTCTCGGCTTTCCACTTCCACCATTTCTTCACATGCTCTACACGCAAGTCGCCAATGGCGGCTTTGGCCCTGGTTATGGCTTACACGGCGCTCTGACTGGTTTTGAAGAGGCTGGCAATATTGTAGACGGCTACAACTTCCATCTTAAACATGCTCAGATAATCGAAATTGAAGATTATGCTGTTTCCCTGGTTGTTGGTGATTCCTTCGACCTCTTTGAAAACAGCTGGCCTCGTTATTTCCTATATCTCT
This sequence comes from Dictyobacter aurantiacus, assembly GCF_003967515.1. Classification (GTDB taxonomy): domain Bacteria; phylum Chloroflexota; class Ktedonobacteria; order Ktedonobacterales; family Ktedonobacteraceae; genus Dictyobacter; species Dictyobacter aurantiacus. The sequence goes on from NZ_BIFQ01000001.1 coordinate 5,461,899, forward strand.
GCGACTGGGGTTACGCGACCACCTCTTGCCTGGATGCGGCCACTGGTCACGTTTATCTGCATCGCCCTAGCACCAAAGCCAGTCACAATATGACCTTTCTGTTAGAAGCGCCTTCACTGGAGGCATGGTTTGAACTCTGGCTCAGCGGTGATTTAAAGGACAAGGGCCAGTATATCAAGGACCCGGCTAAACCAGACACCGAGTTGGCGGAAGTATCTGTGGTTCCTCTTTATACATCAGAAGATACCTTTGAAGAGCTTGAATGAGATGTATTGACAGCTCCGCCAGAGAGTTTATCATGGTTGGATGTTTCCCATAGTTTACATGCTATAATGGGAGAAAATGTGCTATATTGATCAGCATGTTATACTCTGGGTATCGGGTTAGAAGGCGTGAAGGGAAGGAGATATGCTGGTGGTACTTGATCCGCAACAGGACGATGAATATACATCTGCCCATGGTATTCCGATGACGGAGGAAGCCTTTGGGCAGCTTATCCAGACTGAAAGCCCGTATCGCTACGAACTTATCGGCGGCATCGCCTATAACATGACCGGCTCCAGTCCTAAGCATAGCGCGCTCTCGTCGCGTATTGATCTATTGCTCTCCGAGCAACTGGGGAGGCGTGGACCTTGCCACACCCATCGCGATCAGTATGTGGCGATTCCAGATCGTCCTCCTGTGGTTCCCGATGTGGTGCTGACCTGCGATCGCGGCGATTGGGATGATGATGAATACGCGAAGCCCTTCAAGATTCGTTCCCCTTTGATCGTCGTTGAGGTGCTCTCGCCAAGCACAGAAGCGTATGACAGGAACGAGAAGTTCGCCCGCTACCAGCGCTGTTCCACGCTGGAAGTATACATACTGGTCAGTCAGATGGCCCGCTATGTTGAAGTATATCGGAAGAGCAGTGGCTGGCGACAAGAAGTCTTCACAGGCATGCAGCTCATCCACCTGGAGCAGCTTGATTTAGAATTATCGCTGGCAGAGATTTACGACGGCATCCTCAAAGAGGCATAAGCAACGGCAACGAGAAAACGAACATGCATGGTAGGTGTCGGGCTTGCCCCGACCTGGAGCACCGCGACCTGGCACCATCTTTGTTCGGTTTCCCCTGGCCAAAACGCTGGCCGCATACCGCGTAGGCCAGCGCATCATTTTAAAGGGAATCGCTTCGTGAAGGTACCGGGTCGCGGTGCTCCAGGTCGGGGCGAGCCCGACACCTACACGTCGTTCCTTGTTTGCTGGACATTGAGATCCCCCATGCGGTGCCCAAAAGGAATCTCCCTATGCTCCCCGTAGGTATCCCAGTGGTCGAGGGTCCAGTTGACGAGGGTGATCATGTCATCGATCAGGGTGCCGCGCGGCTCGGATGCCTGCAGGAAGGTGCAGATGTTGATCAGGTCGAAGAGTTTGGTGATCTTTTTCCAGTGCGCAGGTAGCACGCCGCCGTTGTCGGTGTAGCCTTGCAGGCAGGCGGCCTCGAACGCTTTGGGGATGAGCCATTCGTAGCGGAAGAGGTTGCCCAGGTCAAAGAGCGAGGAGCCGACAAAGGCGAACTCCCAATCGAGCACAGCGGCCAGCTGGATGCCTCCATCCCTCTGGGGTCGGACGATGAGGTTGGAGCCACCGAAGTCGGCGTGCACCAGCGAGCGACTCACCGCCGTTACCTGCATCAGGTGGGCGTTCTCTCTGACCAGCTGCCACAGGCGCGCCGTCAGTTCGGGACCCAGCCAGCGCTCACCTTTGTCGGGGAAGAGGCAGGAAGAGATGTAGCGCTGATAGCCCTTCTCCTCGTCGACCACGATCTCTTCCGCATTGTCTCCCCAGTCGTCGAGCTGCAGGCCGTCGTGGAAGAAGCCCAGATGGGCGAAGGTATAGGAGCCGATCGTCGCCAGCGCCTCACCCACGCTGTACCCTACTTGCGACAGGTCCGCCTGCGCCTTGCCCGTCAGGATATCCTCGACCAGTATCCCCTCGACCCAGCGCGTCACGGCATAGGGATAGCCGTGGGCGCGGCCCTCAGGATCGGCATGCAGAATCTCCGCCATCGGTACGCGTGTGTGTAGCAGGTTGTAGAGCTCCACCTCCTTCTTGCAGGCGCCGGGATCATCCTGGAACAGGCGCAGCACCAGCGGCTCTTCTCGACCCTCGACCATGACCTTGTACAGGGTATTGTTGCGGCCCGCGCTCAATAGCTCCGCCGCAGCGATTGAGCGGCCGGCGAGCACCGGCCGCAGCATCTGCTCGATGGTTGTATGCTCTAATTGGAGGACGTGATGGCGCCTTTCCCAGGTATCTCTCATGTGTATGCTCCTTTTGATGTCTGATGTGTTGGAAGGGGGAAATCGATCACGAGGATCGAATCCAGGGGTCGTTTTTTGTGTCGCCGTAGCGAGACAGCAACGCCTGCGCCCACGCTATGACGCTCTCGCGCAACTCGACCGGTTCCAGCACTTCCGCTGTCGGACCCAGATCCAGCAGAGCCGCGCGTGCCGTCTCCATGGTCTCAAAGACCAGCGAGATCGTGCGCCAGCCAGTGTGGTCGGGTTGGGCGCTCAGCAGATCGTCGCTGATAGACTCCCCAAAGATCTGCATCAGGCGGGGAATCCCTTTCGGCGCGACCTGGAGCGTGACCGGGTAGGATGGAAAGAAGCGGGCGCACCACTCGCCCCAGTAGCGGGCCAGTTGAAACCCTTCTGGCCGCTTGAATGTCTCCTGAAGCGCCTCTATTCGCTGAATGCGCGCGATCCTGAAGGGGCGGATCGTCTCACCTGTGTCCCCGACCAGGTACCAGGTGCCGGCTTTGACGACCAGTCCCAGGGGATTGACCATGGGCGTCAAGATAGCTCCGTTTTCGCGCCGGTAGGTTAACGAGACGCGGCGCTGCTGCCAGACGGCATCCTGGACCGCGCGCAGGAAAGGCACCTGGTCGGCTGGAAAGTTCCAGCCGGTTGGATCAACATGCAGCAGCTCTTGCAGCTCAGCCGCCCGGCGTCTGTCTCGCTCAGACAGCGTGCTCAGGACCTTGGACAGTGCTACCTCGCGCGTCGTATGCAGGTCGAGGTCGCCCAGCGGTCCCCGGCCTTCTGAGATGAAAAGCGTGCTCAGTTCGGTCTCGTTCAGGCCGGCCATTTCGAGTCGATATCCTGGCAGGAGGGCATAGCCACCTCCTGGCCCGGCTTCTCCATAGATGGGCACGCCCGCCAGGCTGAGGTCATTGATGTCCCGGTACAGTGTGCGCTCCGAGACCCGCAGGCGCGCCGCCATCTCCCTGGCCGTCAGATGTGGTTGCCGCTGGAGCAGGAAGATGAGTGTGAGTAGGCGATCAAATTTCAGCGTTATCCTCCTTTACTTGTTGCCAGAACGCGAAACTCAAGCCCAGTATAGCAAACATCCCTGACAAAAACTGTCAGGGATGGATAGCCAGCTCAAAATGAGTATTGGTGTTCTTAAATGTGGATGTCGCAGTTGACGAGCTGGCTCTGGAGCGTGGTTGGAACCTCGGCCAGCGGATTGCCATACAGGTGGAGGTGTTCAAGTGTGCTGAGCCGGGCGATTTCGACCGGGAGCGAGGTCAGGACGTTCTGCATAACGTTGAGCGTGTGCAGGTGGTGGAGCTCGCCGAGCTGCGCGGGCAGCATATGCAGGCAGTTGTTGGCCAGCTGCAGGTCGCGCAGCTGCGCGAGTTGTCCCATTCCGTCTGGTAATTCATATAGTCTATTGTTGGTCAGGATCAGCTCTTCCAGTTGTTGCCAGGAGGAGACGCTGTTGGGGAGCGCGGTCAGGCGGTTGCTGTTCAGGCGCAGCATGCGTAGCTGGCCCCAGCGTCCCACACTGGCGGGGAGCGCGGCCAGGCGATTTTTGTGCGCGTAGAGCTGCTGCAGCTCGCTCCACTGTCCCACCTCCTCTGGGAGCGATTCGAGCAGGCTGTCGCTGATGACCAGCTCACGCAGCTCACGCCAGCCACCGACGGTCGCCGGCAGGGTCTGCAGCCGGGTGCGCATGGCCTGCAGCCTGGAGAGCCGCGACCACCGTCCCACCTCGTCTGGAAGGGAGTGCAGGGGATTGAAAGCCAGGTAGAGTACGCGCAGCCGGGTCCAGTAGCCCACCTCCGGGGGGAGCGTCTGCAGCTGGTTGCGACGCAGGTCAAGTTCCTGGATGCTGCGCCACCGTTCCACGCTGGCGGGCAGCACGGGGAGTTTACAATTCTCAAGGGACAGGTAGCGCAGACGCGGCAGCTGACCGATGGCGCTGGCCCACTCCTCGGCGCCGGCCTCTTCCTCTCCCATGTTCAGGTTGCTCAAGGAGAGTGTGTGGAGCTTCGTCAGCCGGGCTATCGCGTAGGGGAAAGCGCGCGTGGAGGCCAGCAGCGTGTGCAGTTGCGTCAGCTCTCCCAGGCCCTCGGGCAGTTGCTGAAGAGGATTGCCGGTCAGCGCCAGTTCTTCGAGCCGGGTGAGCGAGCGCAGCTCGTCGGGCAGCGAGGTCAGACGATTGTTCTCCAGCCGCAGCAGGCGCAGCCGGGTCAGGTTGCCGATCGTCGCGGGCACGGCCTGCAGCTCATTCTGATTGAGGTAGAGCTGTTTCAACCAGGTTAAGTGTCCCAGCTCATCGGGCAGCTCCTGGAGACCGCACTCGCGCAGCGAGAGCTGGCGCAGCATGCGTAGCTGGCCCAGTCCTGCGGGTAGCATCTGGAGCTGGCACTGTCCTACTGTCAGTGATTCAAGCTGTTTCAGTTGCCAGAGCGTCTCGGGCAGGTGGGTCCAGTAGCTATAGCCAGACAGTGTCAGCGAGCGCAGCTTCGGCAGTTGGGCCAGCGCGGATGGCAAAGTCGGCACCGCCGCGCACGCCATCTGTAGTCGCTGCAGGTTGACAAGCTGCGTCAGGTCATCTGGCAGAACGATCGACTCGCGCCCCCACAGGCGCAGATCCTCTATATGTACCAGCTGATTAAGTTCAGCTGGAAGAATAAGTGTATCGGCCGTTAAATAGAGTGTAGTGAGAAAAGATGAAGCCGCATCGAAATGGGCGATCACCTGTGTGCCATCTTGTAGAAACGTCCACTGCCCATCCACTACTGGTATTTCACTATTGATCGATATACCCATCTGTCCCAACATCGCCAACAGAATATTCTGGTCATTTTGAGATTGAGCCATATGCATTGCGTCCTCTTTCATTGCATCTGGGGGTAGACATAAATGGATGCTAGCTTTATAGATTGAAATAGAGTATAAAAGAGCATTGTATCATGTTGATCTCCCCTATGAGATGAGATAGGTACTTTCGTAGGTGCCGGGCAACTCCCAATACGTTCAACGTAACGCTCAGGCACACCTTTGAGAGAGATGGGATCGTTGGTGGAGCGTGCGCGCCCGGGAACGGGGCCGCTGCGCGGCAATCGGCCGCGAGGGCCGAACCTACGATCCTCGTTTGATGCGTTTAAGGTAGGAGTGAGCGATGAATAAGACTGATCGTTTGTTAGCGATCGTGCTTGAACTGCAGCGCAAGGGTCGGCAGCGCGCCGAGGATCTGGCGGAGACCTTTGAGACCAGCAAGCGTACGATCTATCGCGATATCCTGGCCCTGTGTGAGGCGGGCGTCCCCATTGTTTCCGTGCCGGGCCAGGGCTACTCGCTGATGAAGGGCTATTTCTTGCCGCCGCTCAGCTTTACGAGCGAGGAGGCCACCATGCTGCTGCTTGGCGGAAAATTTATGGCCAGAAACTTTGATGCCCAGTATCGAGCCGCCGCCGAGTCGGCCGTACGCAAGATCGAGGGCGTCCTCCCCGAGTCTCTACGCGCCGACGTTCAATATTTGCAAAGTAACATTCGCTTTATCGGCCCCCTCACGTCTCCCGACGATAGGGAGCAGGCGACCCTGCAGCAACTGCGCCGGGCGCTGCTCGACCGCAACACGATCCGTTTCAGTTATCATACGCGTCACCGTAGCCATGAGCAGAGTGAGCCCCAGACGCGCGAGGCCGATCCCTATAGCCTGGTCTATATCATGAGCGCGTGGCACCTGACCGCCTACTGCCACCTGCGTCAGGATATCCGTAATTTTCGCCTCGATCGCATGGAGGACCTGCAGCTGCTGCCGCGCACCTTTGAGCGGCCCGCCAGCGTCAGTATCAGCCAGAGCGAGCGCGACCAGCAGCGCAGCATGACCGCGCGCGTCCTCTTTGATTGTGAGGTCGCCCGCTGGGTGCGCGAAGGACGCTCCTACTACGTCAGCGCCGAAGAAGAGGTACCTGAGGGGCTGTTGGTCACGCTCAAAGTGCGCCAGGAGCGCGATATCTTGCAATGGCTGCTCAGCTGGGGACGCCATGTCAGGATCCTTGAGCCCGACTCGCTGCGCGACCTGCTGGCCGTGGAAGCGAGCCACATGCTACAGAACTACCAGTTTGAGAATATTCCCACAAAGTGAAAACGCTGTTGCCATAATGCTGTCACAACCATGCGCTACACTACTGGTATAGACAAACGCGAGCTGCTAAAAGCAGCAGAAATTGATCAAGATTCTTGAAATGATAAACAAGGAGAAATGAACATGTTTACTATGCCAGTACTCGACTTTGTGGTTTTCTACGTCTCGGACCTTGAAGAGTCATGCAAATACTTCACCGAAGCGCTGGGATTTAAGGCCAATCCTGAGCAGAGTGGCCCTACGTTTCGCGGCCTGATCGGTAACGAGCAGAGGATCGGTTTCGGCCTCAGCCTGGTTGGTGAGAACACGCCGCCGGCCGGCACCATCGAGCTCTACTTCAAGCCTGACGACATCAATGAGCTCCACACCGCGCTTACCGCCCGTGGCGCCGGCACCACCCCCATCGTCCAGATGCCCTTTGGCCACATCTTCGGCGTCCAATCACCCGACAAGCACGCCCTCGTCATGTTACAATCATAGGGATCGGGCTCCGTCCTAACGCGGAGACGGCATAGCCCGGCGGTGATCTCGCGTGGGCCAGAAGAGCAATATAGAAGAAGTCTGGCTCCTTTCTCTGTGCTATGATGCTCACACTCCTCCTCATGGGAGTACATAATCAGAAGCAAGGAGCAGACGACTATGACAGAACAGGTATCTCCCCTGGCCACATTTTACAAACCGGGCTGGGAGAACTATCAACAAGCCATTGTCAAAACGATCGCAGCGCTTTCCCACGAACAACTTGCCCTCCCTGTAACAACCCATTACCGTTCGATGAGAGAGCTTCTTGAGCATATGATCAGTGCAAGGGTCAACTGGTTCTCGGGGTGGATGGGAGAAGAAAACGCCCCTCTGGTCGGGTGGGGAGACGAATCATACGTAACTGAGGCCGCAGAACTGGTCGTCATGTTCGAGGAGACCTGGCGCGTGATCTCTTCTGCCCTGGACCGCTGGACTCCCGCCGATCTGGAGCAGCTTATTCCACCCTCGGCCGCTCATCAGGCATGGCTGCGCAATCAAGGATTGGAAGAGGAGTCCGCGCATACACGGCAGTGGATTGTCTGGCATGTCATGGAACATGAGATCCATCATGGCGGCGAGCTTTCCCTGGCCCTGGGAACCTATGGGGTGGACAGTTTCTATACCTGGTAAGGATCAAGATGCTCATACTTGCCCGCTGCTACGCAAGCGACCAGGGAGCGCGCGGCCCGAACGTAGGGGAGCCGACCTCTTGTCACAGAGGTCGGCTCCTGTGGGTTAGAAGGTGGGGTAGGCGTTCTGGACGAGGATCTCGAATTCGGACTCGAACCAGTGGCCGGCATCGGGGGCGTTGGGGAGGGCGCCGGTCGGGACGGCCGAATTGTAGCGGCTGGTGCCATTGGGATCACACATGGCGTCGAACTGCTTGCCCTCGCCGTCCGGGGAGGTCTGGGTCTTGTCGCTGGTGCCGTCGGATTCGCCGGGAGGCTTGATCCATACATAGGCGTCAAAGCCAGGAGCCGGGCTGGCGGTCGGCCGGGTCCCGATGCCGGCAGGCTGGTTGCACCAGTTGCCACGGTCGTAGCGCTGATCGATCTTGCTGGCATTAACGAAGGTGTTCAGGTCGGTCGAACTGCTGGTGCCGCTCGGTCGGCTGGAACCGCCCCAACCGTTGCGGGAGGTGTCGATCAGCATGCCGATGCTGCTTGGGAAGCCCGCGGCGATGAAGGCGTTGCGCATATCGGTGTCATAGGTGGCTTCGTCGATGTACTGGTTCCACTGGTAGAAGCTGGCGGAGCGCACCGGATTGCCACCGACCTGCTGGTTGGCGGTCATGTAGGGCTCGTGGGTTGGCGTATAGTTGGCCGTGTCGCTGATAAAGCCATCGACGCTATTGACGCCGGCGGTCGTCCCCTTGATTGTGTTGCTGATCAGGTCGACGGCGGGCTGGAAGTTGCTGGACCAGCCGAGCCAGCCGGAGTGCGCGATATCGATATAGTTGTAGACATTGGAGATGGCGTGCAGCTTGTTGAGGGCGTACTGAATGCCCTTAACGTAGGCACCGCTCGAATTGGCCTCGGCACACTTGGGCACGCTCAGGTTGGTAACCAGGTTGGGCAGCGAGTCCGGCTCGATGACCGTAGCGATGCGCAGGTTGCTGTACTTAGACTGGCTCAGGGTAGACGCGATTGGATCGATGTACTGCGACTCGTAGATGGCCAGGCCGTTGTTAGCCACCGACAGCTCGCCGTTGGAGGCGTAGGCCGCGCAATCGCGATCTGGCAGATCATAGATGACCAGCGTAATCACGATCGGCTGGCTACTGGTGCTGGCCTGCTGCAGCGCCGCGTCCAGGTGTCCTGACAGCGTGCGTGTGACGCCGGTGCCGCCCGTGACGGCCGCGATGCGATCCAGCCAGACGGCCGTTGAATTGTTGGCCACCTTCGCCATCTGGGTCCCGAGCGTGCCACCTTTGGTGTTGGCCGCCGTCGTCACCTCATTGGCCCAATCAGGGTTGATATAGCCCTTTGCTCCCGCGTAGGGATTATCCACGTGCGTTCCCGGAGGCGTGGGCGTCCCGGTTGGTGTGGGGGTCGGAGGAACAGGCGTGGGCGTGGTGCCCGGTGTGGGAGTTGGAGGAACAGGTGTCGGTGTCGTGCCCGGTGTGGGAGTTGGAGGAACGGGGGTTGGAGTAGGGTTGGACGAAGAACCATTACACGGATTGCCATTCACCGCGAAACTGGTCGGCGCCGGATTGCTGCCCGACCAACTGGCGTTGAAGCCGGGATTGGCGGTTCCATTGGTGGCCACGTTCGCGTTGTAGTCCATATTGGTCACCGTCACGTTCTGGCCCGACTGCGTGAAGTTGCCGTTCCAGCCCTGGCTCACCACCTGGCTGCTGGATGGAAAGCTAAAGGTCAGCTTCCAGCTCGTCCAGGCTGAGGAACTGGTATTCTGGACTACGATATTGCCGGTGAAGCCGCCGGGCCACTGATTGGGCACGCTATACGTCACCTGGCAGTACGAGGCCGCGTGCGTCACCGCCAGCGGCTGGAAGATCCCGATCAAGAGACTTCCAAGTACTAAGAGCGACAGCGCGCCGACGCGCAGGAGCAGACCGCGCGGTCTACGCGTCAGCAGGACACCTCTCAGCGTGTCCCGTGAGATATGATGCATGCTTACTCCTCCTTTGGGAAGAAATGATAGAAAAAATAGTCAGGCATACTCCTCTTTTTCTATGCTGATACAAGTGTAAGGCGCAGGAACGTATTAAACAATAAATTGATGCATCAATTTATGGTCAAAAAGACATCACAAATTTATCACCCCGCCCGTAAGCGCACCGGATATAAAACGAACATTAAGAGCGATAACGTAGGTTCGGGCCTTGCGCCCGATTTCCCCTTCCCGCACGTAACGCAAACCGTAGGTCGGCCCTCGTGGCCGATTTTCTTTCCTCCACAGGTTTGGGAAACAGAGGGACACGAATTGATGATAAACCTGGCAATCTGTGCCATAATACAGGCATGAAAGAACCTGCAATCTTGTATCTCCTGGTGGGACTGCCAGGGTCCGGTAAGACCACAAAAGCCCGGCAATTAGAAGTGGAAGCCCCGGCTTTGCGGTTGACCCTTGATGAGTGGATGATTCCGCTGTTTAGAAGAAACGTGCAGGCAGAACGAGATGCCCTGGAAGGTCGTTTGATCTGGATCGCTTTACGCGCTCTTCAGCTTCATACCAATGCCATCCTGGATTTCGGATTTTGGAGCAAAGATGAACGGTCTTCTCTGAGATGGTTCGCCCGGCAGATAGGAGCGAAGAGCCAGGTTATCTACTTGCCCATTGACCCGGAAACGCAGCGCAGGCGCATCCAAAACCGCTTTGCAGAGGCACCAGAGCAGACCTGGCCAATGAGTGAAGAGGAACTGACGAAATGGCGTGCGTTCTTTCAGGAGCCGGATGAAGCTGAGCTACATGGTACCGTTCTGGAAGATGCCCCTCAAGGATATGCGTCCTGGTCGGCCTGGGCGGCCTCGCGCTGGCCGTCGTTGCCCGCTGCGGCTAATTAAAGGATTGTTTAATTATTTATGGGAATTGAATCGACGTTGTTTCCGGGGCTGCGCCGGCCGTATATCTTCGCGCACCAGGGCGGCGAGCTGCTGGCGCCGACCAATACCATGGCGGCCTTCGCGGTGGCCGATGCCATCGGGGGCATCGATTTTCTGGACGTGGATGTGCATATGACGCGGGATGGACACCTGGTGGGCATCCACGATGCGACGGTGGATCGCACCACCAACGGGCATGGCCGCGTCGATAGCTTTACGCTGGCCGAGCTGCAGGAGCTGGACGCTGGCTACCACTTCCAGGATTTGCAGGGCAAGTACAGCTATCGCGGCAAGGGTGTCTACATCCCGGCGCTGGAGGAGGTATTTCAGACCTATGGTTCCAGATACTACCTGCACTTCGAGGTCAAGGACGCCTATCCGAAGCAGGGACCCTCGCAGATCGAGGCGAAGCTGTGGGCGCTGATCCAGAAATACCGGCTGGAGCGGCGCGTCATCGTCTCGTCCTTTCTGGACGCGGTGGTCAGGCGCTTCCAGATGGTCAGTGGCGGGCGCGTCGTCACTGGCGCCGGCCGCTCCGAGGTCACCGGCTTCGTGCTGTCCCACAAGGCGCGCCTGCCCTGGTTCTATCGCCGCCGCTCCAGCGTGCTCTCCCTGCCTGATGAGCAGCGCGGCGTCAACCTCAAGGATCCGGTCCTGATCCGCAGCGCACAAAGACGGGGCATGGAGTTCTACTACTGGACCATCGATGAGCCCGCCCTGATGCGCCGGCTGATCGATCTGGGCGCCGATGGCCTCTTCACCAACCGGCCCGACCTGATGAAGGACCTGCTGATTGAAATGGGCCTGCGCTGAGGCGACCTCAAGGGTCAATATATTCATGAGGGGTGGTGTTGATCTATTTGGATGTTGGGTTTTCCATAGACCACGAGGATGTGCCAGAGATATTTGATGTGTTGCAGGGTATTGGCGGGTGAGCCCCAGTCCTGCCATTGTTGGGGGTTGGTCACGACCGAGACGGCGGCCAGCCCGATGGTGGCGGCATCAAGATACCCATTTTTTGCCGCGTGATTCTCTAATACGCGCCGGGCGAGATGCGGCATCTCCGGTCCACGGAAGTCGGCGGGCACTTCGTCCAGGGAGAGCACAAACCCTTCATGCCATTCAAGAGGAAAGCCATATCTGTGGGCGGTCGCCGTCAGGATCTCACCGATGGTCGTGTTCTGGAATGATGGGTCAGCCACCAGCGCGTCAACGTCATCACCGATACGCAGGTCGCTGTGGATCTGCGCCTCGATGTAGTCATCCAGGGCGTGCCCCTGCGATCGCTGAAAGAAGCGCTCCCTGGTATCGTCAGCATCAAGCAAGGCGTTGACGAACGTAGGCACAGCGACATTCTTGCGTCCGAGCGCATTCCCATGAGCCTGTATCTCTTCCAGCAGGCCAGCCAGAACGGGCTCAAAAGCATTGGCGGTTCCGATATCGTGGGGTTCTGAGAAGCTATCGCCAAATAGCAGGGTCGCGCGCCGGACAACGTGTTTCTTCAGGCGCAAATGGCAGGAGCCGAAGCGGGGGCAGGCTCCGTCGCTGTAGTTCATCAAATTTAAGCCCCCATACTTTGGGCGTTCGGCCTCCGTTACTCCCCGAGCCTGGTATGCTCTACCGAGCATGACCTCTTCCCACTTATCGCGGTCACCACCCGCGAACGCGGTCAACCCACCATTGGAGATTTTCGTCTCAAACTGGTTGCGGTAGATCCCTTCTTCATATAGCGCGGTGCTCACAGAACGACCATCCGTGAGCAACCGGTCCGGGTGAAAATTGATTGTTAGCTGTGATAGATCAAAGATCGCGTGTATGAGGTCGTCCACATCGCATCCGGTCTCGTATGAGGTCAATATCTTTTGGATGCGTTCCCTGTCATGGCTCTTATTCTGTGTCGCCTTCTGATACACAAAATCCAGAGCCTTTTGTTGAGCATTGGTGAGTTGGGTGGCCATCTTTCAAATAAGCTCCTTCTGAAAAAAGGTAACATTTTTTTCTGGCACACGCAAGGTTCTTTATGCTCTCGCCTGTGTCCAGCGTGCTTTTTGTAATTTTGGATCTGCGATCCACTGTTGCATGAGTTTATTTACGCGATCCACAATGGCGGGCTCTGGTGCGGCTGTCAACAGAAGGGGAGCGAACAAGGCGGGGGAGCATGTGAACGTTCCTCGACACGAGTAGGTTCCTGTAGGCGGCATAGGATTGCGGCCGGACCCACACGCAGGACGCACGAAAAGCAGCAATCCGGCCTGGCGCATGCCGCGCCCATTCACGTACGTTTATGTCCCTAAAAAATGGTGATAGCGGCCATATGATCATGTTATAAGCCAACATGCCGTACGCCAACAGGGCGGCATGCGCCAGGCCGGATTGCTGCTCGGATAGGTTCCTTCCTGCCCTGCCTGCTCTGCTTCTTCTAATACCTGTTCCAGATAGAAGCGATCAGTTTTCATAAAGCTCTCCTTGCTATTATAGATACTGCCTCAATCTTTATGTTTTGTGGGGATTCATATCTACTCCGTGTAATGCAATCGATGCATATGTGCCTGCTAATATGGCTAGCAGTCCCGCGCCTGTGAAAATAGTGTCAATGGGTCCTACCTTTACTTCATAAATACTGGTATGTAATCCCTTGAGCAGCGTGCTGGCCAGGAAACCTGCAACAATTATCGAGAAAAATTGTGCTGCCTGTATCACCGGCGAAAAGATGGCGGAGACTCTTCCCATATATTCACGATGCGTGAAACGCATAAGTAATGGACCAACAACCACATTGATCCCTGCATTAGAAAATCCAAGCATACAATTGAGGAACAGGGCGGCAAGGAAATTGGTCATGTGCGCGAAGAGAAGCAACAAGATCCCCCAAACCATGAGCGCAAGCCAGAACAAACGCCCTTCCCCGATGCGTTTCGCAAGCACTACAGCTACCATGGAACCGAGAATCACTGCTACACCATAACTGGAGGTGAAGAGACCTGCTAGCTCCACTGGTGTATGCGCGTCATTTAATACAAAGAGCAGATAAAGCGCATTAAATGCACCCGTTCCAAGATTGAAAAAAATACCAGCTACGAGGAGCACAATCAGAACACGATTTTCTCGGAAAAAGTGCAGACCACTGACGAATTCGCGGAAGTAGTTGCTCTTCCCTTTCTGGTTAACGCTGTGAGTTATCTGAGGCACCTGAATCAGGAGTATGCACCCGAACGAGATGATGAAGGAGAGCGCGTCAATCAGGATCGCCCATACAACCCCAAATGAGAGAAACAGCGGAGCCGCCAAAGCTGGAGCTACTAGGAGTCCAATATTGTAGGCAATCGTATTCATACTCATACCACGTGCTCTCTCCGTATCAGGAACAATATCCGCGATCATGGTCATACGCGCGGGATCGAAGAATTGAGCACAACAGGTTTGCAGTACAACGGCTACATAAATGCAACCGAGCCTCCATGCAACCGGGAGGTACGAGTTGATGCCAAACGGGAGTGGCAGCAGTCCCGTTGTAATCAGGAGTAGTAAAACTAGAATAGCGCGCGACGCATCCATCCAGAGCATAGTATGGCGCTTCTCCCAACGATCCACAAATACCCCAGCCAGCGGTCCAACAAGTAATGACGGAACGGATGCGGCGAGTGCAACGCCACTGACGGCCAGTGGTAGCCAGACCTGATTACGCGCTAGTACAATCGTAATCCACAGCACAAGGGTTGTATCAAAAAAGAAATCGCCTACAATTGAGATAGTCTGCCCTATCCATAATAGACCAAAGTTACGATTAATCAGGAATTTTGTAAGCTTGCTGGACAATGGCTGTGTCGGGGTATCCATACCCTCTGTCCTTTCCTTGTCGCAAGTGATGTCACCAGTAAGAAGGACTATATTCTCCAGTAGCTTCCATTCTCACGCTGCATCAACTTCTCACCAATCAGTTCACGGCGTATTGAAGAGGCATCTTCATGATGTCGTTGGATGATCTCGTTGACCTGTTTTTCTGTGTAGAGGACGCCATACTCAAACTGTGTTGCAAACCATTTCAGTACCACTGAACGCTTCTTTCGACTCGCTGGTATCTCCTTGAGTCGGAGGCCGTCAAAGAAATCCTTGAGCACCTTCTGTTCCCAGGCATTATCTGCGACGTCATCCACAAGCGAGGCCATTTTCTCTGACGAGAGGAGTCCTTTGCTCATTGCATGAAGGGTATCGGAATCGAGCCAGTACAGGTGAGTATTGCCTTCGGCTCGCATTCTTACGAGACCAGTTTCCTTCAGGCGCGCAAGGTGATGCGAGATGGTTGGTGTCTTCAACTGAAGCTGTGCGGCTAACTCCTCAACACTCTGTTCTCGGATAGCTAGTAATCCTAGCAACTTGAGGCGAGTTTCATCGGCGAGCACCTTAAAAAATTGCAGCAATATGTGAAACTCTGATGTTGACATACCGGACCTCTCTTTCTAAATTCACAGTAATCTAATTAGTTTTATATCTATTTAGATATACATCAAATAGGCTGAGAAATCAAGAGGCAATTTCCTTAAAAGGGGGCTGGATAGAGAATATTTTGTAAGAGATGTAACGTGTCGAACGAGGGTGGAGGAAATAAGCAGCAGGACCCTCGTTCGCTGTTCGGGCCGATCATTGAGGAAGAAGGAGCGACAAACATGAGTGAAACAGGTGAAACTCTGGCGTTCTTTACCGAGGGCTGGCAATACCATCAGCATCAGTTGAGCATGGCCCTGGCTCAACTCACACCGGAGCAGCTGGCGCTGCGGGCCGCGCCCGGTCTGCGTTCAATCGGGGAACTGGCGTGCCACATCATCGCCGTGCGCGCGGGCTGGTTTCATTATAACCTGGAAGAGGGCGGCGAGGAGCTCACCATATTTGATACCTGGGGTCAACCGAACAGTCCGCCGCGCTCGGCCAGTGAGCTGGTTAGCGGATTGGAGCAGACATGGCAGGTTATCCAGGAGGTCCTGGGGCGTTATACGCTGGCGGACCTGCAATCGACGGTCCAGGATGAGTGGAAGGGCCAGGTCTACACCCTGACCCGCGGCTGGGTCATCTGGCACGTAATGGAGCATGACCTCCACCACGGCGGTGAGCTTGCCTATTCCCTCGGCATGCACGGTCTCCCTGCCTGGGAGGATGGGGGTAAGCGGGATCTCGCTTGAAAGAAATCGGACGCGAGGTCCGAAGCTATGGGAGCGTGGACGAGCGCGGAGGTGGAAAATCGGGCGCGAGGCCCGAACGTACGGGAGCGTAGGCGAGAAATCGAGCGCGGATCCTTCCATAGCTTCGGACCTCGCGTCCGATTTCTCTTCCCGCGTGTCAGGCTTTGACGCCGCGAATGAAGCGCACGGTGACGGTCCCGATGACGCAGTAGACGATCGACATGCCGAAGATGACCTGGTAGCCCAGCACG
Source organism: Dictyobacter aurantiacus (assembly GCF_003967515.1). Taxonomy (GTDB): domain Bacteria; phylum Chloroflexota; class Ktedonobacteria; order Ktedonobacterales; family Ktedonobacteraceae; genus Dictyobacter; species Dictyobacter aurantiacus. The sequence continues at coordinate 5,477,841 of NZ_BIFQ01000001.1, forward strand.
GTCTGGCCGGAGCGTGTGAAGCTGTCGAGCAGGGGACCGCCGAGGACGGGCGCGATGACCTGCGAGAGCGAGAGCGCCACGTTCCAGACGCCCATGTCGCGGGCATAGTTGCGCCGCGAGGGCAGCGTGTCGGCCACCAGGGCCCAGTCCACGCTCTGGTAGGCACCGTAGCCCAGGCCAAAGATGGCCCCGGCGGCGAAGACCAGCGGCAGCTCATGGGTTATCACAAAGACGGTCCCCACCACGGCCATAAAGGCGCCCGAGATGTAGACCAGCCGCTTACGCCCCAGGTGGTCCGAGAGCCAGCCAGCGGCGAAAGCGCTCACCAGGCTGGTCAGCGAGACGATGATCAGGAAATTGGTCGTGGCCTGCTCGGGATGAGGCACGCGCACCACGTCACGCATATAGTATTGCAGGAAGGCCTGGATGGTATAGATGCCCAGCATCATGATCAGGCGAGTCGCCAGCACCCAGGCGAAATCGGGATCGCGGCGCGGCCGAAAGTCGAACAGGCGCAGGATGCCGATGGTCAGGATGATCTCGATCACCACCTGCTCAATGTCGTTGCCGATGACGATGCCGCCCGGATGCCAGCCATTCCAGAGCGTCAGCAGTCCCAGCACCAGCGCGGCCACCGCCACCACAGAAGCGATCGTGCGCGTCGCCGGCATCTCCAGCCAGCGCAATCCCTTGATGTTGAATTTTGTATAGTCTTGTTGGCGTCGTTCGCGTGCGATGTTGGGGACCGGCTGTTCGCGGACGAAGAGCATGGTGATGACGAGGAAGATGAGCAGGATGGCGATGATCATGCCGTAGGTGATCCAGAGCCCCCGTGTATAGAGGTCCAGGGGGAGGGAAGAATCGATGAAGCGGCCGGCGACGAGGACGCCGCCGATATTGCCGGCGATGACCATCAGGCCGATGACGCCAGAGGTCAGGCCGCGCTGCTCAGGCGGCACGATGTCGGGTAGCAGCGCGTGATAGGGGGCCTGGGCCGCGTTGTTGATGAACTGCGTCAGCGCGTAGGCGATGGCTAGCGAGAGCACGTCGCGCGCCGAGGCCATCCAGCACAGCGTCGCGATTGAGCCCAGCGTGCCCAGCAGGATATAGGGGCGGCGCTTACCCAGTGTCGCCAGCCGTCCATGCATGCGATCGCTCAGCCAGCCAAAGAGCGGATTGGCGAACAGCGAGACGAACGCTCCCGGGATCAACACGAAGGCCAGGGCTGTTCCCTTGTCCAGGTCGCCCACTATCTTGAAGACCTGGCTGGGCAGAATAATCGTACTGATGGCGGCCCACTGAAAGTTCAGTGCCAGGGCGAAGATACTGATCGCCACAATGCGCGTCCACGGGAGTCGTGGAAGTTCAGTGCCTATATCGGGCTGCGCGTCCTGCCCGGCTACTTCTTCCTGCTCAATGCTATCCATGAAAGCTCTCGCCTTTCCGTTACTTTCGCTGTGCTTTCCGCTCCGCTCCTATTCTCCCATATAAACGACATGGATTTCAATATTTTATGGACTTTTTGTTTTCACCTCCAAACACCGAACCGCCGTCTTCCGCCCCTGCCTCGAAGGCAGGGGCGGAAGACGGCGGTTCGGTGGACGTAAGCTAATTGTGAGCAAAGAGGCCGGCCGGCATCGCTGAGATGGTGCCGTGGAGCATCTCCTCGACCAGCTTGAAATCCCTGGCGTCTTTAGCCTCGAATGGGGTGAGGCCATGAGGAGGTTGGGGATTAACATAGTGCAGATAGTGGAGCGTTCCCGCTTTCTGCGTGATCGATTGCACATCTGGCCGGCTGCAGGCGGCTTTGCCCGTCTGGAAGCAGCGATACGAGCCATTGAGGGGATCACTCTTCCCTTCCTTGAAGCTGATGGCTGGCCCGACGGTCATATTGTCATAGGTGCCTGGATAGGGCAGGATGGTGAGCAATGCCCATTGTTTGTTGGTGCCAGGTTCTCGATGACAGCCCGAGCCAAACGTGCCCGGCCTGCATACATATATCGTCTCATGGTGGGCCATATTCCCCTGCCACCCGTCGATAAAGCTAAAGGTGATCCACCGGTAGTCAGTGGATATATCGCGAGCGGCTGTACCGTTTTGGACATGAAAATAATTATCCCGACCATTAGTATAAATAATCGCCATGGGCTGGCTCGCCTGGATCAGTGGGGTAGGGGTCGGCTGATTACTGACGGGAGATGATGTATGCTGACGTGCCAGTAGTATGGCTGCGAACAATCCTATGCCAACGATAAGGGTGGTCTTTAACCAGAGTGGGCGTACCTTCACCTTCATCATCCACACAACCTCCATGGGTACCGGGTACCCGAAACATAAAATATACATTCAATAATTTATCTTGCCTGATTCACGCTGAGAGGATACTCACAAGCATTGCATTCTCATTCCAGTATAAGAACATGTAGAACATATGAAATTAAATATTGTTATCTGGCTATGGCTCTGGATTGTTGACAGGAGCGGTCAGATATTCTAGACTACTCATCAGTGCCCATTATACGTGCAGATGCTGTAATAAGCTTGAATGCACCGTTCAAGAGATCGCTGATCTCTATTTCCTGGAAGGAGCCCTGTAATGCATGCACACGCATCTCTCAATCACTCCGAACTGCCGATTCTGCCCCGGCCCACCAGTGTCGAGCGAGCGGAAGGATATTTTCAGCTGACCCGGGACACCGTGATCGTGGCAGAGCAGGAGACGCAGGCCATCGGCGTGCTGCTGGCTTACGCACTGGCGCCCGCGCTCGGTTTCGTGCCGCGCGTGCTTACAGATGAGCATCCTGCGCTGCCCGCTATCTCGCTGGGCATTGATCCCCAGCTGTCACAGCTGGGCCAGGAAGGGTATACGCTCACGGTTACAGAGGAGCAGGTCACGCTGCGGGCGGCTTATCCGGCTGGCGTCTTCTACGCCACGCAGACGCTCAGACAGCTGCTTCCCGTTGAAATCTTCTCCGCGACGCCCGTCAGCCAGAGCTGGCATATCCCGGCGGTCAGCATCGAGGATGCGCCCCGCTTCTCGTGGCGCGGCTGCATGCTTGACAGCGCGCGCCACTTTATCCCAAAGCAGGAAGTGCTCAAGTTGATCGATATGCTAGCCCTGCATAAGATGAATGTGCTTCACCTGCACCTGACCGATGACCAGGGGTGGCGCATCGAGATCAAAAAGTATCCCAGGCTGACCGAGGTGGGCGCGTATCGCAAAGAGACCGTGATCGGACACGCCAGGAGGCCACAGGGGTACGACGGCATCTCGCATGGCGGCTTCTACAGCCAGCAGGAACTGCGCGAGATCGTCGCTTACGCGGCCGCGCGTTATATGGTCGTAGTGCCTGAGATCGATATTCCCGGACACGCCCAGGCGGCGATCGCCGCCTACCCTGAGCTGGGTGTGTTACAGCAGCCGGTCGAAGTGTCAACAACCTGGGGCATCCACCCGTACCTGTTCAACCCCACCGAGGAGGTATTTCAATTCCTCAGGGATGTCCTGAGCGAGGTTATGGATATCTTCCCCAGCCCGTTCATCCACATTGGTGGTGATGAGGCCATCAAGGATCAATGGCAGGCGAGCCCGCAGGTGCAGCAGATCATCAAAGAACTGGGCTTGAAAGATGAGGACGAGCTTCAGAGCTGGTTCCTGTCACAGATCGGGACGTTTCTGATGCAGCATAATCGTCGCATGCTGGGATGGGACGAGATTCTCGAAGGGGGCCTGCCAGCTGGCGCCACCGTCATGTCGTGGCGAGGGATTGAAGGCGGGATCGCGGCCGCGCAAGCGCGGCACGACGTGGTCATGACCCCCAACCCGTTCGTCTATCTCGACTACTACCAATCCAACGATCCCGCGGAACCGCTAGCCATTGGCGGCTACCTGCCGCTAGACAAAGTGTACTCCTTCGATCCCATTCCGGCCGAACTTACCGCGGAGCAGGCGCGGCATGTTCTCGGAGCCCAGTGTAATCTCTGGAGTGAGTACGTTCCCACCGTGAAGCATCTAGAATATATGTTGTTCCCGCGTGCTATCGCCCTTGCCGAGGTCGCCTGGACGCCAAAGGAGCGTCTTGAGTTCTCCGACTTCCGCCAGCGGCTGAGCGTGCATGAGGCCCGGCTCGTCTCCCAGGATGTCAATTTCCGACCGGTCGAGAAGTTGGACCTGGAGCAGACGTTCCCGCTGCGCACGCGGCTCTGGTAGTTGTAAGGAAAGGCTTGTATGGCCGTAATCGAGTGCGTTGAATTGACGAAGGTGTATGAGTAGCGGGTGGCGCTGCGCAACCTGTCGCTGACGATTGAGCAGGGGCAGTCCTTCGGGTTGCTGGGCGAGAACGGGGCCGGCAAATCGACCTTTGTACGTCTGCTGATGGGCTTCATCTTCCCGAGCTCGGGGCAACTGCGGGTACTGGGCCAGTCGAATGTGGCCCTGGCCCATACCCGCATCGGTTATGTGCATGAGCGCACCATCTTTGAACCGCGCATCTCCGGTCGCAACTATCTGATCCACCTGGGCAGGCTGGCCGGAGTGCAGGGGAGTGCCGGACTGCGGCATATCGATGCCCTGCTGGAGCGCGTGCTCCTGCAGGAGGCGGCCCGGCGTCCCGTTGGTGGCTACTCCAAGGGCATGCAGCAGCGGTTGGCCATCGCGCAGGCGCTGCTGACCGATCCCGAACTGTTGATTCTGGACGAGCCGACCAGTGGTCTGGATCCGCGCAGCCAGTGGGAGATTCGCCAGCTGATCCAGGGACTGCGCCAGGAAGGGAAGACGATCCTGCTCTGCTCGCATTACCTGGCTGAGGTTGAGGCGCTGTGTGACACCATCGGCATCCTGCGCCGGGGAAACATGATCCTGTCGGGAGCCGTCGCCGACCTGGTGACGGCCCGCAACATCGTGGAGATCACCCTGGCCGGGCAGCTGGACGCCCGACAGACGCTGGCCCGGCTTCAGATATCCACGCAGGCCATTCTGGACGTGCGGGACAACACCTTCAAGGTGCGTGGCGAGGCGCAGGCCGGGATCCTGGAGAAGCTCGTGCTGGCCCACGTGCCGCTGCACTCGCTGCAGCCGCTCAGCCAATCATTGGAAGAGGTCTATGTCCAGGCCACGGAGCAGGCTGAGTATCTGGCATGAAAAGCGCTAAAGACGATTTGTGCCGTATATGGAAGGTTAACCTTTGGGGCTTCATCCGCAAGCATTGTTTCTCTCGCTTTCGGCCAAATTCATCATGATTTTAGAGTAAAGCGAGCAGCTATGTCAACCTTTTTCTATCCATAAGCATTTTTTACTCCTCAATTAGGACATGTTCCTCGTAGGGCGCAACCTATGCACCCTACGAGGAACATGTCTGTGATGGCAACAGTTATTAGACGGGCATGCCTTGATTGCTATTGAGGAGATTCTGGAGGCTTTTTTTCATCAGGTAATCCCATCCCTGGCTACATTGATTAAAACATTCGAATGCTGGCACGAGACCCGAGTGTGTTATCGTCACTTCAGTGCTATCTGCCCTGGGAACTACTTCCCAGACGATTTTCGTACCCACCCATTCAGTGTGATCATCATGCCATCCCTGATAGCTATCGATAACATCCCAGACAATGTGTTTATCGGGGATGATCTCAGCGACCTTCACTTTATACATATCGCCATTTTGAAAGCGCACCGTGAACACGTCCCCTGGTTTTGTTGCCTGGCCCTCAAAATCTTTTGCCCACCATTCTGACACCCGAGTAATCTTATTAAACGCTTCTTCTGGCGTAGCGTGAGTTGTAATGCTGCTATGGTAATCCTGGTTTTTCATTGTGCAAGACCTTCCCTTTCGCAGTTCCTATGATCTCTACTTGAACAGCGCAATTTTTATCGATATACACAGAATGACTTATACGTTTGTTTCGATACTCCTAATACATATTATTCTAATTGAAAATACTTTGTTTGTCAAGTGGATCGCAGATTGTTCTTACTCCAGGGGAAGATCGTATCGTTGGTGGAGCGTGGACGTCCGGGCACGGGGCTGCTGCGCGGCAAAGCTGGGGCAAGCCCAGCACCTACTTGATGTTGGATATCATCGAAGATACTTCCTTTGCGGTCGTGCATGAGAAAAACGATGGTTGATTGATGGCGATGGTCGATGTGTGTGTTTGTTGATACATCCCATCGCCCATATGCAAAGTCTAGCCTGATGCGCAGAGATTTACGCCTATGGAACTACTGGTTCTCCTGACCGGTCAAAACTTCCCCGGTAGATGGAATACGGGTGATCTATCCCGGTAAAAATACCGGGTCGGTGAGTTGGTGCGGTTGTGTGTTTGTTATCTGTACTGGTACCTGGGTTGTGGAATGGAAACAGGATAGACAAAGTGCACTATAATTATAGAGGAGTTTTATATACTCTCGATGCTGGCCGGCAAGAAGTTAAAGGAAGAGGCGCGATTGAGCATGGACGTTGTAGATCTGTTTAATCTGGTTGGAAATCTCATCTTTGTTGTTGTTGTTCTCCTGGCCGTGATGGAAGGCATCGGCTATGCCTTGATGCGGTATTGGAAGAAATATCGCTGGGCGGCCAACTACTATTCGGCATTGCTGGCACTCTTGCCATTCAGTGCCATGCTCTATGTCAATCGTTCGTGGGCCCGGCTCTGTCTGCTTGAGTTTGACCACGCGCTGGACGACTGCGCGCGGGCCATCAAGCACAATGACCAGCTAGCGATGGCTTATAACAATCGGGCGGCGGCCTACATGGGGCTCTATCGATTTCGGGATGCGTATTGGGCCGCTCAGCATGCTATCCAGCTAGACGATAAGTTGTGGGCGGCGTACTATAATCGCGGTTGTGCCCTGCACGGTTTGAAGGACTATGAAGCGGCCATTAAAGACTTTGATGTGTGTATCGAGCAGCGACCGGGATCTGCCGATCAGTATTTTAGTCGCGCCAACTGCTATCTGCACCTGCAACAGTATGAGCGCGCCATTGAGGACTATAGCAGCAGTATCGATTTGATGGCGCATGCCTGGAACGCCTACCACAATCGAGCATACGCCTATCTGGCCTTAAACGACATTGAGCGCGGCTACGCTGATATCTGCAAGAGCTGTGAGTTTCATCCAACGGAATTACTACACTACTTATTGAAAACGTGGTGTGAGCTCTGCCTTGATCCCCGGCTCACCCCTGAGCGCGTGGCAGAATTCGCGGCCCTATCCGTGGTGCAGACCATACAACCTTCCAGGCGCCATTCCTATCAGGGCATGCTCGCCTGGATGCGCGGGGAGTATGAGCAGGCGCTGGCGCAGTTCGAGCTCGGCATCGAGAGCGATCCATACGCTAACGAGGCCAACTACTTCTGGTCCGGCATGGCGCTAGCCGCGCTGGGACGCTATGAGGAAGCGAAGAAGGCCATTGATTATGCCTTGCAGCGCAGCATGTCGCCCTTCTTTCTCAAAGCCCTCGCCCTTCTCAAGGAAGATCACGCCGCGTTTATTGAGCAATATGTGTAAGAAGTGTCTGACTTCCGTCAGTGTGGGGACACGTGAGCGCGTCCACACGCGCGTCCGCTGCGCGGCCGCCCTGGTTTTTTATGTAAGTGGATCGCGTGCGCATCCGCGCACGCGATCCACTTACATAAACAGGCAGATTGTTGCGGTGCCGGGTTCAATCAGACGATTATGCCGAGAATTCACGCTCGGTTAGGTCCCAGATTACGCCCGAGGCGGCCATGCTTCCCTGGGCGGCGGAGACAATGAGCTGTGAGGCAGAGACGGCATCGCCGGCGGCATAGACTCCCTTGACCGAGGTGCGGCCGAGGCGGTCCACCGTGATCCCATTCATCTCGTTGGTCTCGCAGCCAAGCTGCGCGCCAAAGGGGGAGGCCGGCTGCCAGCGCGGAGCTACCAGGCCACCCTGACGGGCGCTTGCCTCGTGGGCCGCGAACTCAACCCGTTCGAGCCTGCCGTTTGTGCCAACCAGGGCCGTGATGCGCTCTTCAACGATCTCGATCTCGCGCCTGCGCAGGGTCGCCTTTTGCTCTTCGGTGAGCGTTGCATGGCCATTGGTGCAGACGAGCAGGTCTCGACTCCAGTTCCAGAGGAGGGTGGCCATATGGAAGGCGGCCGGTCCTTCCTCCACAATGAGGATAAGGGGTATGTCTTTGAGCTCCCAGCCATCACAGAAAGGGCAGTTGAACAGACTTGTTCCATAATACTCGTGAATGCGTTCCACGTCGGGTAGCGTCTCCTTCAGGCCGGTGGCGAGGATGATGGTTCTGGCCTGCACGGTAGTGCCATTATCCACAACGAGTTCATATTCATCATCATGTTTGTGAACAGCGGTAACGCGAGCCTGCTGGATGCTGACGGAAGGGTAGGCGCTGATCTCCTGATGCGCGAGGCGTCTGAACTCGTCTGGTGACACGCCATCGCGTGTGAGAAAGCCATGGGATTCATGCGTCACGGCATTGCGCGGCCGGTTATCGTCGAACAGCACCACGTTTCTTTTGCCCCGGCCCAGAACGAGCGCCGCGTTCAATCCGGCTGGCCCCCCGCCAATAATGGCACAGTCTAGCCTCATAGGATGATCCCTCTTTCTAATTATAGATAATACGGACTCATAAAGTCTATAATTGTGGCAAAAAAAAAGACGCCTCTTTCCACGCATCCATTTACAGGGTGAGCTGATCTACGATATGTGTCAGGTTGGTCGCATTCTGCTCAACCAGGTCAACGAATTTGCGCGTTTTCAGATAGTCCTCCATCTGTTGCTCCGCCTGCGTCATTACATTTTGAATGAGACACCCATGGTGTTCAAGCCCATCATCGCAGTGGAACAGCGACGCCGTCCCCTCAATTGCCTGAATGACGTCCAGGAACGAGATGTCCGCCTTGCTGCGCGTCAGCTTATAGCCTCCGTTCACGCCAGGAGTCGACTCGATCATGCCCGCCTTGACGAGCCGGGTCAAAATCTTGGACAGGTAGGTGGGAGAAAGCTTTTGCAACGCCGCCAGTTGCTGAACGCCGATGGTTTTTCCCGCCGGAAGAGCCACGAAATACATCATCGTGTGCAGCGCGTAATTGGTCGCCTGTGAATATTTCATCTTGCCCTCCCTTCTATTATAGACTCGATGAGTCCATAATAGAACATTAAGATGGGTTATGTCAAGCCTCTTTCATCTTCTTATGTTCTTGATGCGATAACCAGGGGTTGTATCCCTTTCGTTTCGAGTGTATACTAGTAACCACTATAGTGGTTACTAGTGATGGAGGGTGTCTATGACGACGGTTGATCTGTTGCAGCAGCTGGGCCTGAATAAGTATGAGGCGGAGGCGTACTATACGCTGCTGACGCGTGGGGCTTTGACGGGGTATGAGGTGGGGAAGTATTCGCAGGTGCCGGGCTCGCGCAGCTACGAGGTGATGGAGCGTTTGCTTGAGAAGGGACTGGCCCTGGTGCAGCCGGGTGATCCGCCGCGCTACACGGCGCAGGATCCGCAGGCTGTGTTCGCGCGTTTCCGTGCTTCGATGGAGTCGACGCTGGAGACGTTGACGATGACGCTGACCGCGCTGGCTCGTTCCGGCAGCCTGGGAGAGTTCTGGGTGGTGCGCGGGCAGCGGCATATTCTGGCGCGGGCGGTGGAGCTGGTCTCACAGGCCCGTACGAGTCTGGATTTGATTATCCCGGCTCATCCTGAGCTGGTGCGGGCCATCGAGCAGGCGCGGGCGCGGGGCTGCCACGTCTTCCATGCTCCCACCGACGAGCAGGACGAGAACGTTGTGTTGCTGCTGCGCGATGGGCGGGAGGCGCTGGTCGGCACGCTGATCCCAGCCGAGTCCTGCCAGGCCGTGCTGAGTTCGAACCAGGCCCTGCTGGAGACGCTGCACGGCTATTTCCACTATCGGCGGTCGCCCGACTGGTTGCCATCCGAGGCGCCCGCGACGCAGCAGCAGGACGTGGCGTGGCTGGATTGGGAGGCCCGCAAGCAGCGTCAGCTGCGTGGCGGTGGCAGAAATCGGGTTGCATAGGGTTGCTTAGTGTGTTTGTGTGTCACTTCTATGAGGAAAGGATGTCCCCTAAACATGCCATACGATATTCATGATCGATCCCTGGCCGAACGTGGTCAGCAGCGCATAGATTGGGCGGCGCGCCACATGCCGGTGCTGCGCCAGATCACAGAAGAGTTCGCGGCTGAAAAGCCATTTGAGGGCAGGCGCATCGCGGCCTCCCTGCATATCACGACCGAGACCGCCGTGCTAGTCGGCGCGCTGCAGGCTGGCGGTGCCGAGGTTGCCCTCTGCGCCTCCAATCCCCTCTCGACGCATGACGATGTCTGCGCCGCCCTGGTCGAGCGCGGCATCGCGGTCTATGCCCACCACGGCGAGGACCTGGCCAGCTACCAGCGCCACATGGAACAGGCGCTGGCCATTCAGCCGCAGCTGGTGATGGATGACGGCGCCGATCTGATCGCTATCCTGCACAGCCGCCCCGAGGAGTACGAGGTGCTGGCCGGCATCGAGGAGACCACCTCGGGCGTGATGCGGGCGCGTGCCATGGCCGAGCAGCAGGTGCTGCGCTTCCCCGTGGTCGCCGTCAACGACACGCCGACCAAGCGCTACTTCGACAACCGCTACGGCACGGGCCAGAACACCATCGACGGCATCCTGCGTGCCACCAACGTCCTGCTGGCCGGTGCCACCTTCGTCGTCGCCGGTTACGGCTGGTGCGGACGCGGCATCGCCATGCGCGCCCGTGGCATGGGCGCACGCGTCATCGTTAGCGAGATCAACGCCACGCGCGCCCTGGAAGCGATCATGGACGGTTTCCAGGTCCTGCCCATGCACGAGGCCGCGCCCCTGGGAGAGATCTTTGTGACCGCCACCGGCATGGCCGGCGTGATCCGGCGCGAGCACTTCCTGCTCATGCAGGACGGCGCCATCCTGGCCAACTCCGGCCACTTCGACGTCGAGGTCGATACCGCTGGCCTGCGCGATCTCGCCACCGGCTCCGCGCAGCTGCGCCAGCACATGACCGAGTACGAACTGCCTAATGGACGCAAGGTCTACCTGCTCGGACAGGGACGCCTGATCGGCCAGGCCGCCGCCGAGGCCAGTCCCGCCGCCCTCATGGATCTCAGCTTCGCCGACCAGGCTCTCTCCACCCGCTACCTGTTCGAAGCGTACCAGCGGCTCACCCCCGGCGTCTATGACGTTCCATCTGAGATCGACGAACGCGTAGCTGTCCTCAAGCTGCGCGCCCTCGGCGTCCAGCTCGACACCCTCACCCAGGAACAGCTCGCCTACCAGCACGCCTGGCAGGTCGGAACCGCTAATTGAGCATGCGCATCCTCATTACCGGCAGCTCCGGCCATCTCGGAGCTGCCATCGCGGAACAGTTGACACAAGAACACCAGCCAATCGGCCTCGATCTCACGTCCGGTCGCTGGACGCGATATGTTGGAGATATCACTGAGCGCGAGCTGATCTGGCGAGCCGTACGAGGGGTGGATGCCATCATCCACACGGCTTCCTTGCATCAGCCGCAGATGGCGACCCATTCTCGCCAGCAGTTCATCACCAGCAACATCAGCGGCACGCTCAATCTACTGGAGGCCGCGGTTCAGCATGGTGTGTCCCGCTTTGTCTATACCAGCACCACCTCGCTTTACGGTCGTGCGCTGGAGCCGCGTGATAAGGCGGTCTGGGTCAGCGAAGACCTGGCACCGCAGCCGCGCGACATCTACGACATCACCAAGATCGCCGCCGAAGAGCTATGCCGCGACATCGCGCTCAGCACAGGTCTGGCCGTCACTTGCCTGCGCGTCGCGCGTTTTTTCGCGCAGACACCGCGCTTGCAGGCGCTCTACCGGCTCTATCGAGGTGTCGATGTACGTGATGCAGCCAGAGCTCATGTATTGGCAGTCAACAGCCAGGGTGGCGCCTTTGACATTCTAAATATCTCGGCGAGCTCGCCTTTTCAGCAGAGCGACCTGTCCCTGCTCCTTTCGGATCCAGCGGTGGTACTGCGCAGGCGAACGCCCCACGTGGTCGAAGCTTTCGCGCAACGTGGCTGGCCGCTGCCAACCAGTATCGACCGTGTCTACGATATCACCAGGGCTAAACACCATCTAGGCTACCAATCCATCTATGGTTTTGATGAATGTTTACGCGAGCACTAAGGCTGGCCCTATGATTCGCTTTTCTCATGGTTAATATTATTGATATAATTTATATTGTTTAGGAAGAGCATCACGATACGAAAGAGGAGTAAATGGCATTTTTATCACCCCCCTCAGATCGCTATAGAGAGAGTTTTCTTCAGGCCCTGCAGGAGTTTCAAGATGAAGGGAGGACCGGACGCGTCCTGCTGACGTGCGATGAGGACAACATCGGCTCGCGTAAAATCATTGAAGCCAGTGGCGGTGTGCTGGAAGAGATCACCGAGGTCGAGGGCTGGCCGGCAAAGGTCTGTTGCTATTGGATTCAGCTCTGAAGGAGATGATTTAACGCCTCTCCCTCACAAACACATCGCAAAGAGCGCGGCCAGCAGCACAAATTGAACACCTTGCACCTGCTTGTCCTTGTGCGATACGCTGGCACACATATACCGGTTGCTTCCTTCTTTCAAAGAGCTGCCGCTTCAGAAGCAGCAGCAGAAAGGATGTTTCCTATGGTAACTGTCGCTGGTGATCCCCGTGAGGCTTTGCTTGATAAGACGACGCTGGCCTTTCTTAAGAAGCTGGAGGCCCAGGGCGGTCCGCCCCTCTACACATTGACACCTGAACAGGCGCGCAACGTGCTCGTTTCCGTACAGGAGAGTGTGAAAGTCACCCTGCCCCCGGCTGAGATTGAGGACCGCAAGATTCCGGCTGCCCCGACGGGCGAGGTCTCCCTGCGCATCGTGCGTCCCCAGGGCGCCACCGGAGTGTTGCCGGGCCTGATATATTGCCATGGTGGTGGCTGGGTGCTTGGCGATAAGGGGACCCATGATCGCCTGGTGCGTGAGATCGCCCATGGCGTGCAGGCAACGGTCGTGTTTGTCGATTATGACCGTTCACCAGAGGCTATCTATCCCGTGGCGCTCGAGCAGATCTACTCCGCCCTGCTGTGGACCGCCGAGCATGGCGCCTCCATTGGCGTCAATCCCGCGCGCCTGGCCGTTGTTGGCGATAGCGTTGGTGGCAACATGGCGACGGTGCTGGCTATCATGGCCAAAGAGCGCCAGGGACCCAGACTGTCCTCCCAGGTGCTGCTATATCCGGTGACGGACGCGGATATGAATACCTCTTCCTATCAGTGCTATGGTGGCGGCTCGTTCTGGCTGTCGGCGGCCGCCATGAAATGGTTCTGGGACTGCTACGCGCCCGACGTGGCGCTGCGCGGGGATTATCATCTCTCGCCCCTCAAGGCGCCGCTTGAGGTCCTGCAGGGGTTGCCGCCGACCAGCGTCATCGTAGACGAGAACGACGTCCTGCGCGACGAAGGGGAGGCGTACGCGCACAGACTCCAGATGGCCGGTGTGCCCGTCGCGGCCGTGCGCGTCATCGGCACCATTCATGATTTCGCGCTGCTCAATCCCATCACCAACACCGCTCCGGTGCGCGACGGTATCGCGCAGGCCATCTGGGCGCTGCGCAAGGGCGGCCGCCTGACCGATCCCACATAGCTGGCATACGAACAGGCCCACACGCATCGATGCGTGTGGGCCTGTTTGGTGTTCCCCCGGCTTTCCCGTCCCAATTCACTATCTGCATTTCACGAAAGAGATGCATTTTCGTGAAACCTTGCGTCGTTTTTTTGTGTTATAGGGAGCGTAAAACAGAAAACACAGGAGGGGGGCGGCATGGACAGGAGGCACGCGCGCGAAGATGCCCGGCTGTCTGCGGATGAGGTAGAGGCCTTATATGAACGAATTGTATTGATGTATGCGCAGCAATTGATCTTCTTTATCATGCGGTGCACCAAAAATATGGCGGACGCGGAAGATATTGTACAGGATGCCCTGCTCAACGCTTACCATGCTCTGGATCGCTATACACTCTTACAGGTGCGTAGTCTGCGCATTCACGCCTGGCTTTATAAAATCACCTGGAATGTCTATCTCAACCATGTGCAGCGCACGAAACCGCCCCCTGGGGTGTCGTTGAATACCCCTGAGGGTGAGCTTCTGCTGGATCTGGATGCCGATACGCATGATGAGCAGCCTGAAATCATCTTCGAGCGCTTTGAGCTCCGCCAGGAGCTACAACAACTGGTCGATGCCCTGCCAGAATCATATCGTGTGGTCATAGATCTTTACTACTTTGGTGATCTCAGTCAACAGGAAATCGCCAACGTATTGCAGCGTCCGCTTAATACGGTCAAGACGCAGATGCGCCGCGGCCTGCAGATGCTGCGCAAGGAACTCCAGGCCAGAGAGGAGGAGAGCATCCGATGATGGAACAGGAATACGAGCGTGAACATCATCAGCTTCTCGAGCGCGACCAGGAGCTAGCGGAGCAGAGGCAGAGCTATATCGAACCCACAGAGACCAGGACGATGACGCCGTTCGCTGCTCGCGCGCTATCTGCCGTTGGTCTGGGTAAGATTGCTCACCAGCTGGCCGAACATCCCGAGGAGCTCGACGCGGCCCTTAGAAATAGTGATTGGTCGGTGCGGGCGGCGGCTGTACAGGTGCTGGGGAAGCGGGAAGCGTCGCTGGATGTCCTGTTGCAGGCTGTACACGATGAGCATGAGGCTGTGCGTGCGGCGGCTGTGCGCTCCCTGGCTCTCCAGGCTGAGAAGAGGGCGGGCCCCGTGCCTGGCGTGACCGAGGCGCTGATAGCCGCGCTGCGCGATTCCGAATGGAGTGTGCGGGCCGCTGCCGCGCAGGGCCTGGGAAGATTGCAAGATACAACGTCGGTAGAGCCATTGCTGTCCGTGATGCGGGACGCGCACGCGGCTGTGCGCTCGGCGTCGGTATGGGCGCTGGGCAGAATGGGCAGCCAGGCTCCAATTGAAAAGATAGAGATCGGCCTGCAGGACAGTGCATGGACGGTCAGGGAGGCAACAATCATGGCACTGCAAGAACAAAACGAACGGGCGCCCATCTCCTCACTGCTAGAGGCGCGTCTTGATGAGGACGCCACCGTGCGCCAGGCCGCGGAGGCGGCCCTGGACGAGCGCGCCCACTATGGGCAGGGCTACTACGGCACCCCCCATCAATATGAAGAGCCGCAACATCCGGGGCAGAAGCTCAGCCCGGACAGCGGGGCTCGGGTCCTCTCGCCCTGGTTGCGCCTGCTGTTCGCGGCCTTCTCGGTCGGAGTATTCTCCCTTCTGGTGCAGCAGCTATTCTACTCCTCGTATGGCTATGCTCTGAGTCTGATGAAGCTGGCGATGCTGCTGATCATCTGCATCGCCCTGGTAAGTATGAACCTGTTGCTGCAGCGTAAGAGCTTTAGCGCTCTGCTGCGCTTTGAACAGGGAGGAGGCCGGCCGGCCAGCCCCTGGATGGGCGTTGCGCTGGCCATGCTCTCCATCGTCGTCTTAGCCAGTCAAGCCGGCATCTTAGAATCAGGCTTTGACTATGGGGTTGGCGCGGATATCAGCACCTATCACTTTGTCATGATCTGTAGAATTATCGCGCTGGGCCTCGTGGCCATCACCATGCTGCTAATCAACCGCATCTTCCATCTTAGATGACGCTCAACGTGTCATTGGGGAGGAAGATGGGCGTGTGAGAAGAGAGTCGACCAGTTCTGTGCGCGCAACAGGTGGGCGAAGCCATTTTCACCGGTTCCTGGCCAGATATGTGGCTGGTAGGGATACCAGCCGCCCAGCAGGCGCAGCCGGAATGCCTCGAACTCGGGTTCACGACCGTAGCCCGCGAAGAGCGGCTCCCACCAGTGCAGGTCGGGTGGGAGCGCCTGCGCCAGGCTCATGCACAGGCTCACCAGGTCCGAATGCCGGGCACCTCACGAGTCAGGACATAAGCATGCTCCAGCGGATTGCGGCCATCGAAGCCCGCCAGCACGATTTCCGGCGTAGCCAGACCGTGCCGTGCGAGGATGCGCCATGAGCAAACCTCGTGGCGCACCGAATAGCCCGTCTGCCCCTCATCGGGGGGATACCAGTCCTTGGTATGTAGTTTGAGGTAGAAAGTCTGCTGCTGGCAGCTCAGGCGATAGGTATGGTTCTGCTCTCGCACCAGCGTCACCTGCAGCGGACCTCGCAGGCCGAGCTGGCCCATCAGGGCCTCGGCACTTTGAAATGATAGTGTATATCTGGAGTGCTCTGACATTCCCTTGTCCTTTTACAACTCAATATTTCAAAAAAGCGTTTCTATTGTATCATTCCCTGGCGTATTCTCACGCCAGGGAAGAGAGACATATTGCTAGTTGAGCTGGCGAATATCGCGTACGCTGAGCGCGCCGACACGCAGGACCGTGCTAAAGAGGCCGGCCACGATGAAGACCCAGCCCGGCTCCATCGCATCCGAGAGCGTACCGACGAGGACGAATGCTAGCGGCCATAGCAGCGATGCCCCGATCATATCAACGCTATTAACCCGTCCCAGCTTGTCCGCTGGAACATACTCTTGTAGCAGGATGGGCCACCAGGTATCCGCCAGGCCGCCAAAGAAGCCCATGAACACGCCCAGCATCATGGCCGCGATCGGGACGTTGAAAAAGCCCAGGCCGACGACACCGATACTGCTCAGGATGGATGTGAGATAGACCAGTATTCCGCGATGGCGCACGCGCGGGACCTGTCCCACGTAGAACATTGCCAGCATCGAGCCGATTGCGCGCATCGTCACATAAGCTCCTAACAGCCAGACGCCGGTATGATAGTGGTTGGCCACCAGTTTGGGCAAGGCAACAATAACAGGTGCTGCCACTCCCATACTCGCGACGGTAAAAACCACCTCCGCGCTTCTGTACTTACCTGATCAGGCAAGAATTGTGCAAGACTTTCTGGTTAATTGCTGAGTTGATGGCAAAATATGCACACAATATTGAGAACAGCCAGCCAGTTCTTCACCGTTGGAAAATCCATCGAGCCCCAGCTGATCAGGAAGAAGGTGAAGTGGAATCTGTCCTCCCGTGTGGCGCGTTTCCATTCTCCTATTGAACCGCCCTGATACAGGGAAGGGAGAAGAAGAATGTGGAACCGACATCTTCCTCCGATTCGAAGGCGATCTGCCCTCCATGCCGTTCGATCAGCTCTCGACACAGGTAAAGTCCCAGTCCAGTCCCACGGATGCCGCTAGCGCGCACATTCTCACCACGGACAAACCGTTCAAAGAGGTGCACTTGCTGGGCATGTGGAATCCCCATTCCCTGATCACGGACACGGAATCGGGCTTCATGGGTCTCCGCGTGCTCCTCAAGGATCACCTCGATCGGGCCACCATCTGGACTGTACTTAATGGCATTGGAAAGCAGATTGGAAAAGACCTGTTCAATTCGGATGGCATCGACCGTTGCCCAGAGCTGGGAAAGGGTTGTATGGAACGCGAGCTGATGCCGGTCGGTAGTGGCCTGGATCCGCCTGACCACCCGCTCGGTGAGGGCAACCAGATCGACCGAGCGCAGTTCCAGCTTGAACTCTCCTGCCTGTATCCGCGTCACATCCAGCAGATCTTCCGTGAGGCTGGTTAATTGCCACGAGGCTTGTTTCATCTCCTGCACTTTTTCCCGTTGCCATTCGTTCAGCCCATATTCTCCCCCACGTGCCGAGCGGCCAAGCAGGCGATCGGCATAGCCCGCGATGATGGTCACGGGTGTGCGTAGTTCATGTGTTGCCAGGCTGATGAACTGGTCTTTGAGCGTCTCCGCTGCTTTGAGGGTGCTCACATCCTGATAGACGAGCAGAACCACTCGCTCTGTTGGAGGAAGCGCCGAGAGAGGGCGAGAAAGCAGGGAGAGATTCTCAAAGGGAATTGCATCCACCAGGACTGGAAGGCGGGTGCCATCAGATTGGCAGATCACCAACTGGCGATGGAGCACGGTTTCACCTGTGGTCATGGCACGCCTGCCGGTCAAATCCTCGGGGGGAAGCGGTTGCCCATTCGGAGTGAGCAGCTGAATGCCATGCTGGTGAAGAAACTCCTCCTCAGGTTGGCCTTGTGGCCATGCGGCGCCCCAGAGAGTCGTTGCGGCCTGATTAGCCAGCAGTAAGCGCAAGTGAGGTCCTTGCACCAGAAAAACCCCGTTCGATAAGCGGTCCAGGATCAATTGGAAGACCTGTAAGCGCACATCCGCATCAGCGCGTGCCTTTTGAAGTGCTTCGTTGGTTCGTTTGAGTTCTTCCTCCATGCGATGACGTTCGATCATTTCAGCAGCCTGCTTGGCGTACAGATCGGTCAGCCGTAGTTCGTGTGCAGAAGGGGAGTGCGGAAGGCGAAAGTGGATTGAGAGCATGCCGAGTATGTCACCTGCGCGAGTGAAGAGCGGAGTCGATTGGACGGAGCGATACCCGGAGAGAACAGCCATATGACGATAGGTTTTATAAGCCGGGTCTGTCTCAGTGTCAAAAACGATCACCCGTTCGCGCCGCGCGAGCGCCATTCCACAAGCAGATCTCTCGTGGACACTCACGCTGCGAAAGCAGTCGAGGAACGTCTGTTTGAAGCCTTGCTGTGCGACAATGGTGAGCCTCTTGCTCACAGGGTCGTAGAGTTGCACATTGCCAAAGTCGGCTCCTTGTAGCTCGATAACCGCATGCAGGACTTCTTCAAGAAGCGCTTCCAATCCAGAGCTCAGTACCAATCGCGTACTAAGTTCATAAAGGCGGGTGATAGCGGACAGTTCAGCAGTTGTTTCTGCCTGCTGTTCCCCCTGGCTGAGGTGGGGGACGGGTACAGTCGCCTCCGGTTCTTCAGGGTGATGAGATGTCATCATACGTTGCTCCACATCGGAATGGACGACCAGAGGGAGAAGGACGAGGCGGCTCGTTACGAGTGGTCTCAAGTGTTCTGCCCACGGGTTGTCTGATTCAACCATGGCATTCCGCTTTTCCCAAAGATTCCCGCGGCAAGGGTCTTACTCTTCCTGGATCTGACTAGCTCTGCGGACTGTGAAAGAAAGAGAAGAACGCTTTCGGAGAGAGCATACCATACTCCAGGGGAGAAAGACAAGGCAAAAAAATGGGTTGTTACGGATCATGTAATTTTGTAAGAAGGAGTTCAGGCCATGAATCAGGATGTCTCCCGCGACCAGTATGTGTTCGATCATGCCGTCAATGAGCAACGAGAGGATTATCTCACCAATCAGCTTATCGCCTTTAATCAGAGTCACAGCACTGCGCTTCCCATTGAACGTGTGGAGCCTTTACCGCTACAGATCTCGCTGCTTGATCGAACGGGAATGCTGCTTGGAGGGCTGGTCGGAAGGACACATACGATTCCGCAGTGGCTTGAGATCAGCATCATCTGGATAGATGAATCTATGCGCGAGCAGGGTTTTGGTCGACTGCTCATGGAGGAGGCGGAGCATGAGGCACGGCAGCGAGGTTGCCACTATGCCCGCGTCGCGACTGGAAATTTTCAGGCTCCAGCATTCTATCAAAAGCTGGGCTATCGCCTTTATGGAAAACTTGAGAACTGTCCGCCGGGCGAAACCGTCTTTTATCTGTGGAAGCATCTTGATCAATAGGCATATTGCTGGCCTGGTTCCAATTGTCATCATACGCTACTCATCGTTATAGTCGTCTTGCCTCAGCCACTTAAAGACGGAAAAGAGTATGCCTATAACGACACATACCACGAGAATGACGATCGAGGTCGCGGCATCAAACGGCCAGCCCGAGCCTCTGCTGGAGGAATAATGATGGGTGGTGTAGTGATAGCGGGTCCGGCTACGTCCGGGTTTTGTACTATCATCCTGGTGTATGTGGTGGCTGGCCTGTATTGTATGCGTGGCCGCGCTGGCGCTGTGCCGCGAGGCATCGAACGCCAGCAAGCTGCAAAAGAAGACCAGCAGCAGCAGCAGGCTCATGCCACCATGAATAAATACTGTCACAGATTGCTCATCTTTCATAAAAGCTGCCTCTTTATTCCTTGATAGATGGAATTTTTTCGTTTTGAATGGCTTAAAGCTATAAATGTATTTTTGATATCTTCCCAACACTATATTAAGATACAAACGTATCTATTTTTTCGGTCTCAAATCAAGAATCTTCTATTCGCGCGTTGACTTCGCGTATTTTGCTGCATACAATAATGGGATTGTATTGATGTATCGCTAGAAGGAGATGATCCCATGATATCGCTAGCCGTCCTCCCATTATTTCTGATGGCCGCCTGGGCTTTGAATATCGCGCCTGGACCTGACATGCTCTATGTGATCGCGCGTAGCGCAGGCCAGGGCCAGCGTGCTGGCTTTGTTTCGGCGCTGGGCATTGCCGTCGGCAGCCTGATCCAGACGTGTATCGTCGCGCTGGGCCTGGCCAGCATCCTTGCCGCGGTCCCCCTGGCGTATAACCTTGTCAAATTCGTGGGGGCGGCCTACCTGGTCTATCTTGGCGTCCGCACGCTGCTCAGTCGCCAGCATTCATTGATCGCGCCTCAGGTTGAGCGGATGGGACTCTGGCGTGTCTTCGCGCAGGGGGTCATCACCAATGTGTTGAACCCCAAGGTGGCACTGTTCTTCCTGGCCTTTCTGCCCCAGTTCACGAGTCCTGCTCACGGCTCCGTTCCCCTGCAGATCATCATCCTGGGCACCATTTTCAATATCTCGGGTACCGTGGTGAACTTCATCGTGGCCCTGTTCGCCAGTGTCCTGGGCCGATGGTTAAAGGGCCATGCCCGCGCCTCGAAGATGTTGAACTGGCTGACCGGTGGCATTTTTATTGGTCTGGGCGTGCGCCTGGCCTTCTTGCAACGCCAGTAGAGCAGGGATTATAGAACTCCCATCATCATTGCTTTCGGTGGCTTGCGAATAAACACAATCCTTGTCCAATCCGAGTTGCTCAAAGCTGCGCTGGATGTGTCTGCGCAATAGGAAGGCTGGTCGGGCATTTGACGTGACGCGTTCTACGCCATATACTGCAAGGACATCTACACTGGCTATTTACGCCGGCGTTCAAGGGAACCTGAGTCTTTTTGGAAAGGCAGAACCGCGTTTGAAAAACCGAAGAGTGGTCGGGCTGGTTGTGATCATCGTTAGTATGGTTCTGGCGCTCATCAGCCTGCATCCCTTACATCTGTCTACCCCTGGCACGATCCAGATCAATTCAGCTCCGGCGGTTGCGCCCGCGCTGCGCGAATGGCATGGCGGCACAGGAGAGTTTCGGCTGGATTCTGGTTCACGGATTGTGCTTGATCCTGCCTACGCCCGGCAGTTGCAAACGACCGCCCGGGTCTTTCAGCAGGATCTGAGCACAGAGATAGACGCGTCCCTGCCAATTGCTCTTGCCAGCAAGCCGGGGACTGGCAACTTTTTTCTCACGCTCAAAACGGCGGACCGTGGCATTGGCAACGAGGGCTATGTGTTGGGCATCGATGCCTCGGTGACGATTAACGCGCATACGGCGAATGGTATTTTCTACGGAACGCGCAGCATTCTTCAGATGGTGCGGGCCTCTCTCAATCACATGAGCCTGCCCAGAGGCTATGCCCGCGATTATCCCCGCTACCAGGAACGCGGCTTTATGCTGGATGTCGGACGCAAATTCGTGCCCTTGGCTGTACTGGAAGACTATATCCGGCTCATGTCCTGGTATAAATTCAATGATTTCCAGCTCCACTTCAACGACAACGCGCTCGGAGCCGGTAATAAGCCTGACTGGAAGCATCAATACGCAGCCTTCCGCCTGAACAGCCCTGCTTTTCCTGGCCTGGCCGCTACCGATGGTTCTTATACGCAACAGCAGATACAAGAACTGGAGCAGGTAGCCAGCGCGTACGCCGTCACCATTACCCCTGAAATTGATACCCCGGCCCATGCCCTGGCGCTGACCCGGTATCGTCCAGAACTGGCCAGCCATCGCTATTCGAAGGAGTTTCTGGACCTCAGCAATCCCGCGACCTATACCTTTATGAACTCGCTCTGGAATACCTTCTTGCCCTGGTTTCACGCCTCTCAAATGAACATAGGTATGGACGAATACGATTCCAGGGATGCTGACAAATACCGGCAATACATCAACAGCTATGATGCTTTTCTCAAAAAGCATGGCAAGACTGCCAGAATGTGGGGCAGTTTGTCGCAGATGCCGAGCAAAATTGCCGTGAAGAACGATATTACGCTTGAAAACTGGGACAATACCTGGGCCAATTCGGTCGACATGGGAAAACAGGGGTTCAAGATCATCAATGCCAACGATCATCTGCTCTATATCGTGCCGCATGCCAGCTACTTCAACGACTTTCTCAACACGCGCCTGCTCTACGAGCGCTGGGAGCCGTACATTTTTAATCTGAACTATCCTTATCTTAATCTCCAGCCTGGCGATCCCCACCTGCTTGGGGCAACCTTCGCGGTCTGGAACGACAAATATACCATCACCAGCGTGGCTGATATTACTACCCGCATCATGCCCGCCTTCCCGGTTCTGGGCGCGAAAATGTGGGCAGGCTCCACACCTGCCACCAGCTACGAGCAATTCGAACGCATGGTAGGCCAGGTCGGCCCGGCGCCAGGCACCCATTTTTAAAAGGGATAGGTTCTGGTTCTGGCCTGTCTCAGTCATCCCTGGCAATCTGCGGCTGTGCCTGTTCGCGGGCGCGCTGGCGTGCCTCGATCGAGCGGCGCCAGCGATCTCCTAGCCGCATGGCGGGCTTCTCGACCACGTTGTAGGAGAGGATGCAGAAGGGGATGATGCCCATGGCGGCCCAGAGCCAGTAGAGCAGGTAGACGAGGTAGTGGTTGAGGTGGGGGAAGAGCGGCTGCTGGATGTGCGTCTGGAAGAAGACGATCAGCGGCAGGTGCCAGATATAGAGGCTGAACGAAATCAGGCCCAGCCAGCGCAGCGGTCGCCAGGTAAAGGGACGCCGCAGGGCCGGGGGACCAGCCAGGATGGCGAGCATGCACATCCCATAGCCGATAGCCAGCAGCATCTCGCTCAGCCAGTTGAAGTAGGGCATGATCGGACTCAGGAGGGGCCAGGCCGGCGTTCTGGGGTCAGATTGAAAGTGCCAGATGGCCGAGAAGAGCAGGATGCCGAGTCCCGCGCTCCACAGCCAGAGGCTCAGGCGCCGCAGCCTCTGTGCAAGAGGTTGGGCCTCGGGTCCAGGCTGCGTCGCGTAGACATACAGCAGCGCGCACAGCATGCCGACCGCGAAATCTTCAAGATACTTGCCGGTCTGCCCATACACGAAGAAGAGCACCACATCGATGGCCGGACGCGGCAGCAGGAAGGTCGCCGTCGGATTACCCCAGAAGTAGGACCCCACCAGGCGTATGATTAGCCCACCCGCGATCACGCCGCAGAGGCAGAGCGTCACCGCGCGCAGCCTGTGCTCGATCTGTACGCGTCTGAGCAGCAGCGCCATGCCCAGCGTCAGCAGTGGCAGCAGCAGATAGAACTGCCACTCGACGGCCAGGGTCCAGTACGGACCATTGAGGGCGCGAAACGTCGAGCGCGACGAATCCATAAACAGGGTCAGGAACAGCAGCAGATCGGTCCGGCGGGCCGGTTGCAGATAGGACGGCGCGCTCAACGCGATTAGCAGCAAGAGCGAGACGTAGTAGGCGGGCAGGATGCGCAGCGCGCGCCGCAGGTAGAATGTACGGGCCAGCGGCCAGCGACCGCGCGTCAGCAGCGCCTTCGCGTAGGGCAAGAACAGCAGGAAGCCCGAGAGCACGAAGAACAGCGTCACGCCGGTCCCCCCGGCCGTCGCGATCGACGACGCCAGCGGATAGGCATGCCAGTCCCACAGGTTATCGCCGGTGGTGCGATTGATGTGGAAGATCAGCACAAAGAGGATGGCGCAGCCGCGCACCCCATCCAATGCCGTAATCGTCTTTTTCTGCTGTCCCGCTTTCTGCTCCTCAAGTGTGCCTGTCTGTAACGTGCTCAATGCTGCCTGCCTCCTGGTGATAGTGGTGATTGAACCCCCATTATACACAACCACAGGCAGGCATGTGTTTCCCATCAAGTGAATTTATGCGCGTAGCTGGACGCCAAGGCGCTCTAGAAGTTGCTGGCTCAGGCGGGCCGGATACTTGATGGGAGCCCGGTCGGTCGCGGCTCTCAGCCCGTGCGAGTCCGAACCCGAGCTGACCAGCAGGTTGTGCTGCCTGGCGTAGGCCAGGTACTCCTCACGCTGCTCATCGCTATGGGTGGGATAGTAAGCTTCAATACCATCCAGGGGAACCTCGGCCAGCAGTTGATCTAGCAGAGTAGGAGTGTAGCGGGGATACGTGCCGCCGCGTCCTGGATGGGCCAGGATGCAGATTGCCCCACTCTGGTGCGCCGCCGCGACGACGGCCACCAGGTCATTGGTCATCCTGTAGGGATCGTACGGTTGAATCAGCCCGCTGGCGACCAGATGCTCAAAGAGCGGATTAAATTCCTGCTCGTTATGGACATAGCCATGTTGCAGGAGCAGTTCATAGATGTCACCGGCATTCTTTGGCTGTCCCCTGTGATTCTTCAGCACTTCCTGCTGCCTCGCGAAGCGATAGCCTTCATGTTCCAGCGCGTCGAGCATCTGCCGGGCCCAGTGCTCTTCGGCATCGCGTACGCGCCGCGCCAGTTCTCCCAGCCCATGGTGTGCGGGATCGAAGCCGAAACAGAGGATGTCCGTCGGTCGACCGTGCCAGTTGGTGCTCATTTCTACGGCGGCCAGAACATGCAGGCCACGCTCGGCCGCGTAGCGTTGTACCTGAGCCACCGTATCCACGCGCTCGTGGTCGGTGATGGCGACAAGCGCGAATTGTTCCTTCACCAGGTAATCCACGAGCTCCTGCGGAGTACAGGAGCCATCGCTATTGGAGGTGTGCATCTGTAGATCGACCGGCGCATCGGGCGAGAGCGTGAGCCATGGGGTGAGCCGTTGCATAATGAATCCTTTCGCATAGCTTACTATATCAGTAACGGATATATCCGTTACTGATATAGTAAGCTATGCGAAGTGCTGCTGTCAAGGACAGGCCAGCGCGGTACGTGATGAGGTATGATCAGGCTAAAGCGTTGATAGTATCGATGTGTTCCTGGCAATGCTCGATGCAGCCTTTTGTGCGCTCGTAGATATACTGGCCGGGCTGGAAGAAGCGATCATCCAGCGGTTTGAGCAACTCCACGGTGCGCTGATAGGCCTGGCGCAGCATGCTGGAGAGCGTCTCCAGCGACTGATCGCCGACCATGGTCACGATCATGGTATTGACGGCGTCGTTCATCACGTTTTCGCGCTCCTCATCGGTCTCCTCAAGCGGCGCCATGCCGGCCACGATATGGGGGATGCGCACCGTGGCCATGATCTCCCAGCCGGCCATGTGGGCGATGGTCTCCCGTGGACCCCACGTGCCATCCCGACCGCTGATGCCACGCCGCGCCGCCTCATTAGCGATCTCGATCGTGTGTTCATAGGCCGCCGCGTACTCCTGGATAAGCTGATCCTTCTGCATGTGTTTCTCCTCTAGATGCATCTCTACATGTTCTACTACTACAACGCTTCTTTCAGTATACCTGCGCATGTGGTCATTATCATTCCTATTTCGTATAGGATGCCAGGGCATAGAAAAAAGCCATGGTTGGCGACAACCATGGCTTGTATCCTGATGCAGTTAGCGTTCAAGCGTGGACACGAGATCGACCGGCTTGTCTGATGGGATAGATGTCTCGATGTGCAGCTGCAGGAACTTCTTGAGACCCAGGAAGCGCAGCGTTCCCTGGATCTGTACGGGCAGGTCGGTGAGTACGTCGCTTGCCTCGATGATGGTCGGTTCGACGAGCGTATATGCTACCTTGTTTTTCGTGAGCGTGCAGCGTCCAGCGCCCATCACATTGCGACACCAGTCGGTGCCTTCCCCGTAGGGGAGTGGAATAACAAAGCTGTTCAAGCGTGGCACGAAATCGGCCACTACCGGTGTGGTATAAGTATTTCCCGAACGGCGCCCCACGTGCCGTAGTACCGCGTAGGGACTCTTGCGGCGCGCAGCGAACTGCAAGACGCGTGGGTTGGTGTAGCGCTTATTGAATGTGCGCAGCCTGTTCAGAAGCCGCTCGCGGTTGCTGCGGATGAGCGCGATCAGAAACGCCAACACCAGTATGGTCTGGATGCCGACCAGCCAGCTTCTCCTGCCGGTGGAACGTTCCTCGACGCGCCTGGATGTTTTCATAACGGCACCTTCCTTTGCAGAACAGATTCAATAGAGAGACTATCTTACTGTTCAATTATGGCGCATCGATCGCACAGATGCATCACAATCGGCCCGCTTCACTTCACAGACTGATAGATGAGCATCGTTATTTTTTTTCAACGGTGCATGTATGGCTGGTATCTTTTGTTTTTGCCGCGCTATGTGTGACGCGCAATCTCATTGTGCGCAATTTAATTGCGTGCCAGGAAACCTCATTTTTTTTAACACTACCAACGTGTACGCCCTGTGTGTTTTTGAGAAGCAGGAGCTGAAGCGGAAGCGGGTGGGTAGCGCCGCGTGCTGCATCCAGACCGGGCGTGCCGTAAGAGGGAGCTGCATGTTACCTGCTCAGGACCGGTTGGTGCGGCGGGCGAGGGCCGCGCCGCTGGGTCGGTCGGCGATGAAGTTCCACAGGAGGTCGTTGAGGGCGGTCAGCGATGCACCGGGCGGCAGACTCTGGAGGATGACCTGATACATCGACTCTTCGATGGAGCGGACGTGCTCGGCCTTCTGCCGACCCTGTGCACTCAGTGTCAGCGTGACCATGCGGCGATTAGCCGGCGCGATGGCGCGCTCGATCAGGCCCGCTTCAACCATGCCATTGACCAGGCGGCTCGGGCTCCCTGTTTCACAGATGAGCAGCTCGCCCAGCGCGACCAGAGACAGTGGCTGATGGTCTTGCATGACGCGCAAGACCTCAGCCTGTGAGGGTGTAAGGTTCAGGGGCCGCAGGGCTTCGGCCAGCATGCGGTTCCCTTCACGTTGGGCCGCGAGGATAAGATAACGGAGCTCTTCTACAGGTTGCATGCATATCTCTTTTCCATCTGGTTTAGGGTGCGAACGTGACCGTTGCGCGCTGCTCCAGCCGTCTGGCTGACCCGGCATCATGGCTGGGGAGATAGACGGTCGGGGTGTCGCGCAATTGTTGTTGAATGCGCTGTATCGTCTGCCGGGCGACGGTCTCGTTCCCACTTACCCCATCCACTATACCATCCAGAAGCAACTGCTGGTTATAAGAGGTGTCACCGGCCAGCAATATCTGTACTGGCCCATCCTGAACCATGACCGAGAGGTGGCCTGGTGTATGGCCGGGGGTCGCGACCAGAACCACGTCGCCCGCTCCGGTCAGCGTATAGCTATCTGGAAAAGGTCCATAGGGTTGGGGGGCGAAATCGAGCAAGCGCGGGGCGAACCAGTCGGGCCAGCGATCGGGTAGATAGCCCAGCAGGCGTCCGGTCAGACTTGAGGCCAGCCGGTATTCTGTCCGCGACACCAGTATTTCGCTCTGTGGGAAGTGATGCAGGCCTCCGGCATGATCCGTATGCAGATGGGTCAACACCAGCCAGCGCACATCTGAGGGGGCGATCCCCAGCGCCCGCAACTGTGGACCAACCTCTTGCTCTGGTCGCACCCACTCGCGCACCCCTGACCGGTAATAAGGATGCCAGCGGGGAAAATAGCCTGGCTCGCTCGTGCGACTGGTCTCGCCCGTGTCAACCACGATGATCCCCTCGGGATGCTCAATCACCCAGGCATAGATCGGCAAGGGTTCCGTCCACGTCTTGTCGATGAACATGTTCAACTGCCGGAGCACACCATGCCCCTTTCCTTGCCGTTGCCCCTCTTTAATCGCTACAGTTCCCGTCTGCAATGCATGTATTCGCATAAATTAGCCCTCTGTCTTGCACAAAATAGATGACATATCATCAATGATATGTCATTGATGATATGTCATCTATTGGAGCAATGTCAAGAGCTCGGTGCGAAATTATCGCTTCTGATTGGTTAGTTGCGGGAGCGGCCGCCGAGGGGGAAGCGCTCCCAGGGATTCTGGTTGGCTGTGATCTGGTAGCCGTCGGGATCGATGAAGATGAGGGTGCGCCCGAAGGGACCATCGAAGGGCGGGGTGACGATGGTGGCGTCAGCTGCCACCAGGCGGCTTTGCAGCTCATCGACGTTGTCGCAGTCGATCCAGAGCGCGACGCCCCAGCCGGGACGCGGCGCTTCATCCAGATTGACCTTTGCCGCGCTAAGCGCGAAGGGGATCGTGCTGGACTCCAGCAGGACAAAGTCGGGCGTGTCGAAGCGCTCATCGACGTCCAGACCTAACACCTCGGTATAGAACGCGCGTGATGCGGAGAGATTGCGTACCTGGAGGCTAATGAAATCGGGTCCAAGCAGTTTAGCCATGAGCGTGTGATCCTTTCTTTTCAAACCCGGAGCACTGGCCCCGGGAACGATCGCTTTCTTTCTTTCTTCTATACCCATAGTTTACCCGCTGGTTGTGACAGCGTTATGTCAGTAGCAAACGGGATTTTTGACAGGTAAAATATAAACATGGTAGTAGTAAACTCCGTTTTGGAGGAGTGAGTGAGATGGAACAGGCTATTTATCATATGTGCCCCCCGCAGATGGTGGGTGAGGTGCTCTATCCCCTCAACACCTTGCGGCAGCTTTACCCTGATATTTACGAGCGCGAACGCCTGAAATACCAGGATCATCCGAGCCGTATGGCTTTGCCACAACAAGTGATTCCCAAGCTCAATTGCCTCTGGAATGACGTGGTACAATGCAGTCCCATTCACCCGCACCTGCTGTACCTGGCGCTACGTGAGCGTGGGCTGGCGGTGCAGCCACAGCGCACCTTTTTTCGGATCCCACTGCTTGCTGTGCGGGGAATTCCTATAGTTATAGTAGATGCGTCTGGACCCGCCGCTACCCCTTTGCGTGAGGATGATGTGTGCCTGTTCGATGAGGCTTCCTATCGTGAACTGGACGCTGTGCCGCAGAAGGCGCTGGTGTGGTATGATCGACTGGCCCGGCGAGAGAGGCGTGATGGGCTCTTCGCGGGAGTCCCGCATATAATGGTACAGGGGCCCATATCGATTGCGCAGGCGCGTACGATATGTTGGGGCGATTCTCCATAAGCTCTTCTATGATGCTTGTCTGGAAATGCGGCTTCATGCTATAGTAGCGGGCGAACCGTGAGAACGTTTTTCGCCCGCGTGGCGTTGAAAGAGGAAATGAAGCCGTGTTTACCTTGCGTCGCTACACCTCCACAGACCAGTCGGCTGTGGAGCACCTTCATGTGTCTGCCTTGCAGCAGACGGGGGCCTATCTGGGACGTGGTCCCTGGGATGATGATATCTATGCTATTGAGAATGTGTACCTTAAGGACCAGGGAGAGTTCCTGATCGGTGAAGATGATGGACGGATGGTGGCGATGGGGGCTCTAAAGCGCACCGGACCGGATCGAGCCGAGATCAAGCGCATGCGCATCCATCCCGATTACCAGGGGCGCGGCTACGGCCAACTCGTCCTGGCCGCGCTGGAGGCCCACGCCCGCGCCCTCGGCTACCAGACCCTGCATCTCGATACTTCAATCCTCCAACTGCCAGCTCAAAGGCTGTATGAAAAAAACGGCTACCGCGAAGTCGGCCGCACCCACTATCCCCAGCATGTAGACAGGGAAACGCACCAGCTGCTTGAGGTTATCCTGTACGAGAAATCCCTGAACTGATCACTATCCACGCTGGCTCTACCAGGCGCCAGCGCGGATGCGCTGCCCCATCCAGGACAAGCGCATCGTGGAATTATTGATGCTTTGCTGTTGCTGCAGCTGTCTTCAAGCAGGGACCGGGGGTAGTGTCTTGCTAGCCCAGGCGGGAGCTGAAGAGGGCCACCATATTATCGCCGCTGGGGTCGGCGTATTTCTGGGTGACAAGGTTCCGGACCAGCTCCGAGGTAGCATAGCGGAAGTGCGGCTGCTCAACTGTTGCCACCTCGACGATTACCTGGGCGATCTGTTCAGGTGTCTGCCCCAGGCTGGCGAAGCGCTCCTGCGAGCCTCCCATGTAGGCCTCGATCATCGAGCTATAGCTCTCCTTCACCTCGGGCGTCTGTTCTGGCAATTGCGCCCTCACGGAGGCTACGAAATTGGTGTTGACCGGTCCCGGCTCAATGATGCTGACATCGATGCCCAGGCGCCTGGCGACCGGTGCCAGGGCCTCCATCATACCTTCGGTGGCGAACTTGGCCGCGCAATAGGCATCGTTGAAGGGCTGTCCGATGATGCCGCCCACGCTGGTGACGGTGATGATGCGGCCGGAGCGGGCGGCGCGCATGGCCGGGAAGACCGCCTGGGTGACGCGCCACACCCCGAAGAAGTTAATCTCCATTGTGCGCCGCAGATCCTGCTCGGAGGTCTGTTCCATGGTGCCCAGAAAGCCCGCGCCCGCGTTGTTCACCAGCAGGTCGATGTGACCATAAGTCTGTATTATTTCCTGTACGCAGGCGGTAATCGATGTGGCGTCCTCCACATCGAGCGGGCGCACATCGAGGCTTACACTGGCCTGTCTGGCCTGCTCCTCCAGTTCGTGGGACTTGCGCGGATCGCGCATAGTGGCGACGACCGTATAGCCGTGTTGCGCCAGCCGCACGGCTGTGCTCAAACCTATGCCGGACGACGTTCCGGTGACGAGGGCGATCTTGTTCTGTGTTGTGCTCATTCGCTTTCCTCTATGCATGCTGCCTCGCGGCAGATGAAGCTCATACCATTCTGTACCTGGATGCGTGGCAGACGCTATTCAGGTAGCATAGCACCTCCCGCTGATGCGCAGCATAGTTGTTATCCGGGCGCGTCTAGTTGTCTCCCTGTTCTTCGAGCCATCGTTGCAAGAGGTTGGTGAGCACATTCAGGCGCTGCTGTGGATCAAGCGGCGGCTCATCGGCGCTGAAAAAGCCGACGCCAAAGCGCATCCCTTCGAGCTCCGCGGGTGCGAAATCTCATGCAGAACGCAGGCGATGAGTATTGGCATAAGACACATTCTAAGAGGTGTGCTTGAAAAAGCCACAATATTTTCGGTATGGTTTAAGCAGGCCGATATATTCTTAAGAGAATTTGATGTGGGAAGAAAAGCGGATTGGTGATGGGTGAGTTTTCAATGCGTGAAGTGACGCGGGAGAACTGGCGCGCCAGCCTGGACCTGGCGGTCAGGCCGGAGCAGCAGCGTTTTGTGGCCGATTATGTGCCGGTGGCGGCGATCGCGCTGACCAAGGCCTATATCCGCCCTGATGGGCTGATCTGGGTCCCCTACGCGTTTTATGCCGATGACGAGATGGTCGGATTTGTTGTGATGGCCTACGAGCCGGGACGGGCGGACAACTACTGGATCTTCCACTTTTTCATCGACCAGCGCTATCAGGGGCGGGGATATGGCCGGCGGGCGCTACACCTGCTGTTGCAATTCGTGCGCGAGCACTATCCCCACTGCCGGATGCTGCAACTCACCGTCCATCCCGAGAACGTGCACGCCCAGCACCTCTATTGCGACGCTGGCTTTCAGCCTACCGGCTCGCTCTCCGGCGGCGAGCCGATCTACCGGCTCGCCCTTTCTTCCTGATATCCATAAACCTGGCGCGCTTGCTCAGCGCCGGGTTGTGGCATAAAGTTCCCAGGCGATACCATCTGGATCATAGAAACTGATGTAGCGTGCGTGTGTCAACTCGTCCTCTTCCAGGCCATGGTTAGGCACGCCAGCCTGCTGCAGGTACTCCAGGAGCGTGTTCAGCTCCTGTGGATCTGGGACGGCCAGCGCGAGATGATCCAGCCCGACGCGGTAGGGTGAAAAACGGTCTTCCTGTCCGGTGTGCGGATCGTCCCCCAGCAGCGCGATGACTATGCCGTGTACATTCAGGAGCAGGCGTCCTGGAATCTCCAGGATGGCTGGAAAGTGAAGCGTCTCCACATAAAAAGCGCGTGCACGTGCCAGGTTGCTCACGCGCAGGGCGATATGCCCTAATGCATAAGATGCGGGATGCATATAAATACCTTTCAATGCACCGAGGTGCAGATATTCAGACATGTTTATATATGTTATTGTAAGTAAGTACTTACAAATTTACAAGGCCAAAAAAAGAGCTTAGCCATCTTTTGATGGTGGCGTGATCTGTTCCTCTGTCTGAGGGGGCAGGTTAAGGATGCCGAGAGCCATTGTAATCATCGCCAGCATTGTGTGGGCGAAAAAGTCCTGGACATCCGCCCCAGTACCGACCTGTTGCGCCACATAGCTATACATGTTGATGAAGCGCTTACAGACGACGCGTTGGATCTCTTCATCGTGGCAGGCCGCGTAGGCCTGCAGCAAGAGCAGGAGCCTGTCCTTTGGCATGGGAGCCTGCCTCATCGCGGACTGGATCGCTTCCAATGGTTGGTCGGGATGGCTCTCCAGGATTGAGCGATAGACCGCCATGATCTGGCCATGGACGCGTTCGACCGTGGCCAGAAACAGCTCCTTCTTTGTACCAAACAGGCGGAAGATATAGGTCTCTGAGATGCCTGCCCGCTCCGCGATCGTCAGCGTGGAGGCACCATGTAGCCCGTAGGCGGCGAAGATGGGGAGCGCGGCCTCTAGAATATGCTCGCGGCGCTCCTCGGCGGATAGGCGCGTTGTGGTGGGATGTTTTCTGCTCATGGTATCAGTATGTACTTACCAACAACGTCTGTCAACCCGCTTGTCGCCGGCTATCCGGCACAGGGAAGTCGCGTTTTCCCTTATGGGGGCGCGTATAAGGGCGCGGCATCCCTGGTATGAAGAGGCTAGATGGATACGCTGGCGACGCGATCGCCCTGGTTTTCCTGGAAATGCGTGACCGGGTCGAGACTGGTAAGCAGCTTGATGGCGATCATCGACGCGCCCATCCAGCCGATCAGGGTTCCCAGTCGCAAGGCGCCCGGCATCAGCGCGGCGCTGGTGAAGCCACCGAAGAAGACTATGAGCAGCAGCACGGCGCTCAGCAGGCAGTAGCATCCCCACCAGTATTCTTTACGCGAGAGGAAGAAGCGGGTAAACACCGCCAGGGCGATCGCCAGCATGACGAAGACATAGAGGCCACCAAGGGAATGGATAATGTTGTGCCAGCTGGGTTGTGTGGGCGTTGGTAGTCCCGGCGGGTAGCCGTGGGAAGGATCGGTGCGAAAGATGCCGACCGCAACCAGGCCGAGTCCGTAGGCGGCGATGAAGATTGGTCCCCAGGTGCCCCCGCGACCCGGATGCAGCCGGCGCCAGAGTCCAACGGCGTAGAGCAGGTTCAGCACCCCGGCCAGCACAAAGTTCGTGACCTGCACCCACCCCCCATCACCGAGCGAGAGCTGGCTGAGCATATGGATTCTTGGATCGAAGCCCGGACGACTGTAGTCCTGGATGAGCACGACAAAGATGAATAAAGGGCCGGCGATCGCGCCGCAGAGCAGCAATATCCTGGTGAGCGAGATTGTCCTTGCCTGTACAGCTGGTTTTCCTGTAGCCATTGTGGTCATAGTAGGCTCCTCCTGAACTATGCCTCTTGAACTATCAATGTCGTATAAAGAGTTTGTCAGGCCCGATTGGTTCTGATGATGGTTAATGGTGTGAGTTGATACCAGGTTGTAGGAGCTCTGCGATCAAAAGAGCGCTGAGCCAGCTTTCGTAGCGTGTCGCGGACCAGCCTCGCTCCACGACCAGCAGGCGGTACATGTCATAGCTGGTCAGCGACCACAGCGTGTCCAGGGCCTCCTCTGGCGTCAGGCCGCGTCGCAGTGCGTCACGTTCATGCAGGGCTGTCACCAGGTAGGACTGGCGTTCCCGGCGCCGCGTCTCGATGTGGCGTGCCAGTTCGGCCAGTTCGGGGGCTACAGCGCCCGCCGTGCGCAGCAGCTCAAACTCCAGCGTCAGAGATTCGTAGATGTGGCGGCTGATCGTCACCACCAGCTCCACGCGCCGCACCGGTTCCTCGCTGGTGCGCAGTTGGGTAAGCAGCTGCTGCACCGGTTCCTCGTACGCATCTGGTTGCACGATCTCCGCCAGCAGTTCCCGCTTGGAGCCGATGACCGCCGACACCGTCTTGGGTGAGACCCCGGCCAGCTCGGCGATGGCCTCGACGGTCGTGCCCGCGTAGCCCAGACGCCCCAGCAGATCGCGGGCCGCCTCCAGGATACGCCGCCGCGTCTCCTCCGCCTGGCGCTGCCGCATCGGTGAACGATACGAGCGCTTCTCCTCTTTTGATCGTATTGACTGCTTCATGAACCGAGTATAACCTATTCAATAGGTGATTGTCAATTCAATAGTTATATATCTATCTAAATTGTGAGAGAGTGTCTTACTTCCGTTACCCTGGGGGCGCGTGGCCGCCCCCGCACGCGCGTCCGCTACGCGGCCGCATTGTTTTTGTGTGTTGGTGCAGCAGGGGCGCATCCGCGCCCCTGCTGCACCAACACACCATGGACTTATGAGCATCGCAGGTGCGAAGGCTCAGGTGTGCTGCGGGCGATGATCATGGGAATCAGACACGCTCTGAGGAAGTTCACCGATTGGGGCGATAGCGCGTATTCATGTATATGTTAAGCGATAATGGACGTATCTTAAAGAGATAATTTTTAATGTAATTGCGTAAAAAAATAGTATAATGGTGTATCGCTGTTGCACATGCTTTATAATGCTCTTGTGG
Organism: Dictyobacter aurantiacus; assembly: GCF_003967515.1. Lineage (GTDB taxonomy): Bacteria > Chloroflexota > Ktedonobacteria > Ktedonobacterales > Ktedonobacteraceae > Dictyobacter > Dictyobacter aurantiacus. The sequence goes on from NZ_BIFQ01000001.1 coordinate 5,512,611, forward strand.
TGTAGCGTGGGTGTCTGGCCGTCGCCTGCGCTGGCTGCTACCCGGCCAGAGCAGAACAGATATCGGGCCAGCGCGTTTAACTCGGACATTACGGTACAAGCGGATGGATCTCTGCTGGTGACGGAGACCATGGTGATCCACCTCGCTGGCGGCCCCTTTACCAGCTTTACGCGTGACCTGACCTCAAACAAAGGGGGTGGACGCGTGACGCTGGAGCAGGCGTCGCTGCAAAATGATCCCTTCAATGGTCGTAGTGAGATTGAAATAGGAGGGAGAAGAAATACGTCGCGTATCATCTGGAGGTTTCCGGCGATCTCCGATGCCAGTCTGACCTTTGTCGTAAGCTATCGGGCCAGCAGCGTAGTGCAGCAGGCCAGTGATGCCGATCTGCTGCAGTGGTTCGCCATCCCAACCGAGCACGACTATGCCATAGACTCGTCTACGGTCACGGTCCACTATCCCGTCTCCGCGCATCTGCTCAGGACGCCTGACGCCGGAGGTATCCCTGGGACCCGGGTGCCGATTGGTGTCTGCTTTTTCCCAGCTCTGGCTGGCTAATCCTGGCCGGAATCGCGGGATATTACCGGCGCAGCTTTAGCGTGGTCAAAGACGAGTGGTGGTTCAAGGCCTGGCAATGGAGCCAGTTTGCTCGCTACCTGCGGTGGATCTGTGCCAGCCCCTCAAGCGCGAAGCATGAAAGTGCCGAGATGATCGCGGTCAGCTTGCCCTATGCGGCTGGCTTTGGCCTGGGTGGTGCGTGGCTGCGCCAGTTCTATCTGTCCGTAGCAGATCGTCTGCCGCCCTGGTTCACCACCAGCAGTGATGATTTCCGACAGCGGCACGCCGCCTTTGAACACACCATGTATGCCGCCGGCTTTCTGGTCCCCAAAGACAAAAGGACGGCCAACTATAGCGCATATAGATAAGAGACCTCCTATCTATATGCGCTCCCCCCTGGCCTAGCTGGGGAAGTCCGCCGGGATATCGTGGATGCCGAGGGTGAGCGAGAGCTCGCCGCCGTGGTGCAGATCATGTTCCAGCACATGCCAGACGACCCAGGCGCGCGACACGTCGAACTGTTTGCCATCGTACTCGTCGGGGAAGGTCTTGCGCATATCCTCGGGACTCCAGCGGGCCAGGTGGTGCGCCATAAACTGCCAGGTGTGGTCGAGGCCGTGCGCCAGCTCGGCGATGGTGGGGATGGACGCTCCCAACTGTAGCGCGTCCTCATTCCAGTCCGCGTACATCTTCATCTCATTGCCGTCAACATCGTCCATAAAGGCGGCGAACCAGTAGGCGCGGCAGGCGACGATATGCATGATGGTCTCACCGATGGAGCGCAGATGCGGCGCGGGACGCAGCGCCAGTTGCTCGGCGCTGATTGATGCGAGCGCCTCCTTGATATGATCCTGGTACTCCTTCCAGGAGGAGTAGAACGCCGTCAGCGTAAAGTTGTCTTCAGACATGGCATTGGCTCCTTTGTGCGTCTTTTCCCATAGGCTGATATGGAAGGACAAACGTCTCCAATCATCACATTCTACAAACACGGCTGGGAGAATTATCTCTATATGCGCTATAGACGCAGCACTCTAGCCGGGGAAGTCCGCCGGAATGCCGTGGATGCCGAGGGTGAGCGAGAGCTCGCCGCCGTGGTGCAGATCATGTTCCAGCACATGCCAGACGATCCAGGCGCGCGACAGGTAGACCTGCTTGCCATCCAATTCATCGGGGAAGGTTTGTTGCATGTCGGCGGGACTCCAGCGAGCCAGACAATCTGTCATGAATTGCCAGGTGAGACCGAGACCCTGGACCAGCACGGTGGCGGTTGGGATGGGTGACCCCTGTCGCAGCGCATTCTCATTTTGTTTCAGGTACGCACCCATCTCCTCGCCAAACTCTTCTCCCATGGTTATGATGAACCAACCGATACGGGTACCGATGATGTGCAGGGCGTTCTCACCGATAGAGCGCAGATGAGGGGCAGGGCGCAGTGCCAACTGCTCCGCATTGAGCTGCGCGACCGCCTCCTTGATGTGATCCTGGTACTCCTTCCAGGCAGAGTAGAACGTTGTCAGCGTAAAGTTGTCTTCGGCCATAGCATTGGCTCCTTTGTGCGTCTTTTCCTACAGGTTAGCGCGAAAAGTGGCGAGATTCCGCCCTAATAGCAATGAATTTCAGCGCTAACCATGCTCAGCAGATAAAGATCAACCAGACACCCTGGCTTCATCGCATCAAGGCTATCTCTGTTTGCATCTTCTTGAGAAGAGGCCCGCTATCCTTGGGATCGAAGGACTCAAACCCATGAAGATCGAGGTCACGCCTCAGCAGGAACAATGCGGCATGGCGCCACTGCGACAGCTCAGGGGGGAATGCTCCCTGCTTCCATTCCAGACAATAGTGGCGCAGCCCCTTTAATGCTCCCCGTGTACTCGCTTCCGCGCATAAGCCGCCTGGAGAATAGAGCCATGCATGTATTGCCCGGCCGATCTGTTGCGCTTTCGCTGGCGTAAGTGGATCTGGTGCATGCTTCGATAATTGCCCGAGCAGTTCAAATATTTCAGGATAGGATGTGAGACGTGTTTTGTACAACTCGACTGAGTAGGAGGTCTTGAGATCAATCAGCCATCTGTTTTTTTCGCGCTGCACCTGGTGCCAGGTGAAATAGCCACCGATCCCGGCTGTGGCGAGTGCTACCAGTGCAGAGATGAGTGCCGTTTGCATTTCAAGAGGCATGCGTTGTTTCCTTTGCTATCATTTAAAATTTCTTGTGAAGCAGCATCGTTTCCGCTTCTAAGGTCAGAGGGAGAGGAGAGATTGAGCGTTATAATCAAGGAAGGCTGCGAAGCTATCTTCTGTCAGGCTTTCATTGACGAGAGCCAGTTCGCGCCCGCCCAGGCTTTCCAGATCAAGCGAGCCGAGTGATACTACGCGGGCACCCAGGAGCCATAGCAGCACCAGTCGGCAATCTTCCAGTAACTGGTTATAGCTATATTCTCTGATGCCTCCAGCCAGCAGACTCTCGTGGTAGCGATGAAGTAGATCGGTTTCAACCGCCCTGCGGGTGGGGGTGGTGAGTGATCCGAAGAGGAACAGTGCCAGGTCGATGACGCCACGACCACGGGCCACGTTCTGCCAGTCGATCACGGTCACGTCGGGCTGGGCATCGAAGGGTGAAAAGAGCAGATTGTCGAGGTGCAGGTCCGCGTGGACCAGGGTGTTTGGTCGCTGCTGAAGTCGTTCGCGAATTGAACCATATTGTGTGGTCAGGGCTGTGAGGCACGTTTGGATCTCTGCGGGCACACGCGATCCAAAGCGTTGTAGAAACGGCTCCAGGCAATGGATGTAGCGCGCCTGGGCCTCCTGCGCGTTTCCACCCCACAGCGGAAGCCAGGAGAAAGTTGCTAAGTGGGGATGTTCCCACCACTGTGCGTGCAGGCGCGCTAGCTGCTCAATGACGAGCGCGGCATCCTGGGCCGAGCAGCCTTCAAGGGCGTCGCCCTGGCGCGCGTGCTGCAGGTCCTCCAGCACCAGGATGGCTCGACCAGCCTCGATATCGGCCGCGCCGTAGTAGAGTTGAGGAACGGAAAGCGCGACCTGTGGAGCGATCTGCTGGTAGAACAGAACCTCGCGCGCACATCGCTCCGCATAGCGGCGCGCCGCCATGTTATCTTTATCCAGAGAAGCGCGATAGGCCGACGGTGTCTCGCGCCGGGCCAGCGGCAGTTTGACTACTACCGAGGAAGGAGCGGAATCCACGCAATCCCGGTACTGAAGTTGGACGCGGGCAACGACGCCTGTGAAGCCCCGTTCTTCTCCGATGATGCTGGTTTCGATGCTCTCGACTGATCCTGTGGGGAGGATGGCGTTGGCTCGAAAGATGCCGGTCAGCCAGTCTGGGGTCACATCGTGCAGGCTACCAGGCAGGGATAATTGATGCTGCATAGCTCTCCTCTCATGCGCACGCAATGCTGTATCCAGCATATGGAATGTATCGGAAAGAGTAGACGATTGTTCATTTCTTAAGTCTGGGATGCACGAGTTTCACTCATTGGTGAGAAGAGATGGAGGTTGTGCGCAGACGCCACCAGCGACGCAGGGCTACCAGTGCCCAGATGCCTTCTACAATACCGAAAGGCCAGGTGCCCGAAAGCCATCCATAGAGCGATGATGCCGCGCAGGCCAGTGCGAATACCAGTACCCAGTGATGCGAACGATTTTCAAGCGCATAGGAGAGCAGCATAATACTGACGGCTCCCGCGCCAAAGAGCGTTAAGGGGGTCATTGCCGATCCTTTTTATCTACAAGTGTCCTATGAGAAGAGTTTTCGTCCCTGGCTGCCTGGAGGCATTCTTCTAAGTGGCTGCATCTGCATTGCAGCAGCCGCTCCAGTAAGCGTTTGTTTTCTTGAGCGCGGGCAATCATTTCTTCGACCTCCAGAAGTTTCTGCTGAGCTAGCCGGCTCCAGCGTTCGCTGGCGGGAGTCTCAGAAGAGAAGCCTGTTACCAGCACATGCATCTCCGCGATCGTAAATCCAGCCTGCCGGGCCATCTGCAAGATGCCCAGGAGATCTAATATGCCAGGATCATAGCGACGATGCCCTCCTGATACCCGACGAGAGGCGGGGAGTAGCCCTATACTCTCGTAATAGCGGAGAGCGGAGGTTCGTATTCCTGCCCGCCGTGCAACTTCACCTATGGAGAGTTCTTCCATGTGTTTTATCCTTTTTTACCCTCTTGACTTCAAGTGCACTTGAAATTGTATGCTAGCAGCAGCATCATCTGCAAGACGATAGGAGGTTTTCTTTATGTCATCTCAACCGACGGAGCCAGTTCTGGCGTGTAATATCTCTGGCATTCCTCAAGAATTTCGTCAGTCGTATCGGGCTGCTGTTGAGCACATCTTTGCGAGTACGCAAGAAGTGCGAGAGCTTGCGACCGGGTATGCGTGGCGACTCCGTAATGAAACAGAGATTGTACAATCCCTCGTAACCTTTTTGAGTTATGAGAGGCTCTGTTGTCCATTCTTTCATTTCACCCTGGAGATTGAGCCGGCCCAGGGGCCAATCTGGCTCCAGATTACCGGGACGAGCGATGTGAGGGCATTCATCCAAAGTGAGGGATGGGGCGTCCCTGACAAAAAGGGGTAGCGCCCTCTCAGGGATCGCTCTCGGCTCGCATTTTATTGTCTGGCGGGCCGAGAGCGATCCCTGAACCCTTTCTGTTCATTTGAGGTAGTATCTCAGCCTCACCCCGTGCAAGTTATAGAATGTTGGAAGGGAAATCAGATGAAGGTATATGGCCTGATACTTTGAAGCCCCAGGTGGTGCCGATGCTGAGCAGGCAGAGCGCGAGACCACAGAGGAGCAGTACCTGCCAGGGCGCGATCCACTTTTGTAGCAGCGTCATTACGATCAGGGCCAGCAGGGTGCTCAGCGCGCTGATCGTGTCTTGAAGCGCGGTAACCCTTCCCAACATGTCTTTTCTTGTTTGTTCCATCATCAGGCTCAGCAGGGATACGAGCAGCCAGTTCTCACCGAGTCCGGCCAGAAACGCGGCCGGTATAGCCCAGACATAGCTGGTCATCAATGCATACCAGAGCAGGCTGGCCCCTTTGAGGGAAAGGCCCATCAACAGCATGTTTTCCTGCCGCAGCTTCTTGCTCATGCGCAGTACGAGGAGCCCTCCCACAAGGCCACCCGTGCCAGAGATGGTCCATAGCAGTCCCACCCCTGCTTTGGGAACCTTGAGCGAGGACTGTACAAAGAAGACATCTACCGCGTACCAGAGTGAACCGATGAGCGTGGTTACGCTGCTTACCACAAGTATGATGAGCAGCAAACGATCTCGTAGCGCGAAGCGCAAGCCGTCCGCGATATCGTGCTGGATGCGCCGCCATGCAGGGCTGGGAGAGAGGGTGGGTAGTGATGTCCGCACGTGTTCTATATGTATGAACAGGAGCGTCACTGCTCCAATCCCAAAGCTGAGGGCGTCGCAGAGCAATCCAGCCATTGGACCCGAGAAGAGGAGCAGGCCCGCGCCGAGTACGGGTCCCAGCAGCAAGGCGAGGGATTGGGTAGAGCGCACGAGCGCCTGCGCCCGCAGCATCTCTCCTTCCTCAACGACGAGGTGCAGCGCCACATTTCTGGCCGGGCTGAAAAAGCTGCCGAGCGCGGCCACGGCGCAACTGACCAGGTAGAGGTACCACGAGAGGATTGTCGGGGGGACGAGGAGCAGCGAGCCGATCAGCGCGCCGCGCAGCAGATCACAGATCATCATCAGGGAGCGCGGCCTCCAGCGATCCGCGATCGCACCGGCGAATGGGCTGAGGCAGAGGGAGGGAAGCACCTCGGTCGCGGTAACCAGCGCGACATGGGAAGGATCGTTGCTCAGCAGTCCCACCCAGACTGGAATGGTAACTTCAATGATGGCGTCTCCCAACTGGGAGATGCTCTGTCCCAGCCAGAAAAGCAAAAAATTGCGAGTATATAACGGGGAAGCGGGCATGTTCATTTCTCCTTCTGTATGGAAGGTAAGTGTTATGATGTTAGTGAAGATGGGGATAGTGGTGTGGTGGCAAACTGCGAGGGAGAAAAGAGGTGATGTGTTGGCATCGGCGGGCGAAAAATAGCCAGCTTAGATTGCAACACGCATGACCCAACCTGCGTTGGGCCGATATTTCTCAGCGCGCATTTCTTGTCACCACCGCATAAGCATAGCGCTCCAGCTTATGCGGTGGCGTTGTGTGCGATGCGTTGCGATTTGGGGTGATGTGAAGGCCGCCGCTGAGCTACTGTTGCTATGAACAACTCATGGCAGCGGATCGATGGCTGTTTCATACCAGATATGATATGCATCTTTCGCATCATAAGTCAAAGCGATTTATGATTTTTATAGCTACGTCACTAAAAATTGCGTACTTTTTTCTACATCTCTACCATATAAATTTATTGTAGCAGTTATACCGCTTCTTGCAATCTATCCGTGTGGTATTCTTATAGTCTATATTCTCCAGCTAGAGGAGAGTTGCAGTAAAAGGAACGAGTGTTTATGAATATGGAGAAGAATACGGGGCCAGCAGGTGAGGGCCCGGTTAATCCCGCGCTGCGCCGTCCGTTTGATGGGCATGAGAACTGGTTTGAGCAGGTTTATACGCACGCGAACGAGGACGTTAACAAGGTGCCGTGGGCGCGGCGCAGCAATACGCCGCTGCTGCTGTCATGGCTGGAGGGACAGCGCTTGCGGGGGAGCAGGACGCTGGTAGTGGGCTGCGGTCTGGGAGATGACGCCGAGGCGCTGGCCGAGCACGGTCTGGAGGTGACGGCCTTCGATGTCTCGCCGAGCGCCATTGCCTGGTGTCGCCAGCGCTTCCACTCGTCGACCGTTGATTACCAGGTGGCCGACCTGTTCCAGCTGCCCGCGGCCTTTGAGCGGGGCTTTGACCTGGTGTTTGAAGCCCTCACCATTCAGTCGATGCCGCCGAGCATGCACGCGGACGCCATGGCGGCCATCGCCGCTTGCGTCGCGCCCGGCGGCACGCTGCTGATCATCTGCTTTGGTCGCCAGCCCGACGAGCCGACCGATGGACCTCCATGGCCCCTGACGCGCGAAGAGCTGGAGCGGTTTCGCCATCTCGGTCTGCAGGAGGTCCGCTTCGAGGAACACATGGAAGGAGGCGCCCGGCTCTTCCTCGCCGAATATAGCCGCGCCGCATTGTAGCTGCGGCTCTCACACGGTGTGAAAGGTGAGACCGTTCCGCTTGGAGCTGCCACGCCACCGTCGTAGAGAAGGATGCGCTCGGCAATCCCGCCCTCTTGACTTTTATAAAGATATATCTTAAATTAATAAAAGATATATCTTTATAAAACGAAAAGGGAAGAGGGATATGCACGATCACATTGAACACCATGAAGGATTTGAACGCGCCGGGCATGGGACGCATCAGGGACATGGGGGGCGAGGACGACATCACCATGAGGAACACAGGGAGGATGAGGGGCACGCCCGCGGTGGACATCATCACTATCACCATGGGCATGGCGATGAGGATGGACACAGGCATGGTGGTGGACGGCGGGTACGCGTCGAGCGGGGCATGCTGCGCTACCTGCTGCTCGACGCGCTGCGACATGGTCCCAAGCACGGGTATGAGATGATCAAGTGGCTGGAAGAGCAGACCCATGGCCGCTACGTGCCCAGTCCAGGGACGGTCTATCCAACCCTGCAGCTGCTGGAGGACCAGGGGCTGATCCTGGCCGAGCGCACCGGGGAGAGGAGCATCTATCGTCTGAGCGAGGCCGGCGAGAAAGAGTTGGAGACGCGGGCGGATTTTATTCAGGAGTTCTGGGAGCGCAACGGACAGCCCGTCCCGCCGCCCGCGCTGCAGCTTGAGTCTGAGTTTGTTTACGAAGATATGCAGGATCTGCAGCGCACCGTGGAAAGAGGGGTCAAGCTGGCGCAGGATCAGCAGAGCCTGCAGCTGCTGCGCCAGTCGCTTGAGCGCTGCAAGAACGAGATCCGTGGGCTGCTCACCGGCGGCACACTTCCCCAGTCGGGTCAGCCGGGAGGAAGGCCACAGCACGGCCCGAGCTCAACAGGGCGGGAGCTTGAGCAGGCTATCGCGCAGTTGTTCGCCGCCGAGGACGATGTGCTGCGTCAGACCACGGAGCGCGCCAGGGAGCGAGGCATCCCCTCGATTCAGGTCTCACCGCTGCAAGGCAAGCTGCTGCAGGTGCTGGCGAAGGCGTGCCAGGCACGCAAGATCCTGGAGATCGGCGCGCTGGCCGGCTATAGCGGCATCTGGCTGGCGCGCTCGCTGCCCGCAGATGGGCGGCTGATCACGCTGGAGATTGATGAGATGCATGCCAGCGTGGTGCGCGAATCATTTCGCCTCGCGCAGGTCTATGATCGCGCCGAGGTACGCGTCGGGCCCGCGCTGGAGACGCTCCCCGGTCTTGAAGCGGAGGCGCCATTCGACCTTATCTTCATCGATGCCGACAAAGAGCCCTATCCACAGTATCTGGCCTGGGCCATCCGGCTGGCGCGTCCCGGTAGCATCATCGTCGCCGACAACTGCGTGCTGGGTGGAGACGGCCTGGGTAGTGTGCAGGAGTCACCCAGCCAGTTCCTCACCGGCGCGCGCAGCTACAACCAGCGCGCCAGCAGCGATCCCGCCCTGTGCTCGATCGCCCTCCCCATCAGCAGCGGCATGACCGTCTCCGTCGTCATGGACCGCACTCAGGAATCGTAGGTTTGACCCTCGCGGTCGATTTCCGTACCCGCACGATCACGTTGCTTTGAAACGTGGCCGTGCCGGTATGGATGAAAGGAAAAATTGTATGTGGCCAGTTCCATATATAGGAATGCAGATCGTTCACGATCAAGAGATCAAGGAAGCGCTGGATCGCTCCCGTTTTTCAGAAGCAGCGGCGGTGCGCAATCCGCAGCTGTTGACAACCATGCGTGCGTGGTTAGCTCGCTTCGCCGACCTGGCGGCCTGGAGATCACGTCCGACTTCCTTCTTTAAGACAGGGAGAGATATGGTTGCGGGTAAGGCAGCGAGGAGCGTGTCGCTCTCGCTGCACGTCAATTTCAGGTTGAATATACATGTTTCATCCGCGGATGCGGAATATGTCGGGGAGTAGCCTGTCTACTCCATGTTCCACGCTCTCCAGTAGCATCTTTCTGTGCTCCAGGCATGAAGGATGCGCGTATTTCCACATTGTTGATGTTTCCCTGTACTCATCCCTTGCTTCCCACGCCGAGCAACATTTCTGCCGGAGCCACAAAGCCTTGTGGCCCCTCAAACTGGCTCAAGGCCTGTCTCACTTCCTCCAGCAGGTGCTGCTGCTCTTGCTGGTTGAGCTGCTCCATCACGCCAGCAGTCAACCTGTTTCCTGTTGATTGCAGAAACGCATCGAGCGAAGAGTACTGGGACTGAAAGGGAAGCGCATAGGTGGCCACGTCGCTAAATCCGGCCTCCGCGAGGTCCCGCTCAAAGATGCCTGGATCTGAGAGCGCGAATGGATCAGGGCGAGAAGAGGCTTCTCCTCGCGCATAGGTTGATCCGATGGCAAGCGGCACAGAAAAGAGCGGATTTTTTTCGGGGGCCGACCAGACCAGCGCCGCGAGTTTTCCGCCCGGCTTGAGGACTCTGTGTATCTCTCTGAGCGCCTGCTGGCGATGCGGCATGAGCATCAGAGCGAGGCGGGAGATGACCGCGTCGAAGCTATTGTCTTGCAGGTCGAGCTGCTGCGCATCCATGACGCGCGTGGTAATGGTGGTTAGTCCTTCGCGCTTCACAACCTGGGCGGCTATGTTGAGCATTTCCGAGGAGATATCGGTTGCCAGGACGGAGCCGTTCGGTCCTACGCTTTGGGCCGCCAGGATGCTCTGATCTCCCGTGCCTGCCCCGATGTCAAGGACGTGCTGCCCCGGCCTCAGTTCCGCGGTTTCTAGCATGCGTCGGGTCGCTACCGCGAAATTATGCTGCCGTCGTTCGGCATCCTGTTGCCAGTGCCTGGCCGCTTCAGATGAGCTCCAGGGGGTAGGCTGTGACATGTGTTCTTTGTTTTCTTCTGGCATGTTTTTCTTTTCCTTTCTCATCTTGTCAGTTCTTTTCATTGGTCACGGTTGGATGAAATGACCTTTTCTCGCTGGTGAATGCGCCTCCAGGGTGTGGATGCATCTAAGGGTTTCCAAGCATGGTAGAGAAACGCCGCACACAGAGGTCGCAGATGAGTGTACCGGGTGAAGGTGTATTGTTCTCCGCAATACCAACCTCTGCCGGAAAGAAGCGGACCACCTGGGACCCACCGCGCCCGCAGAAGGAGCAGCGCTGATCGACAGCAGGAGGGACAAGTGCGGTGCGTGCCTGTAGAAGACTAACGCCCAGCGAGCGCAGCAGGCCGGCGCCGATCCCCTCGCCTTCATTCAACAAGCCAAGCAAAAGATGCATCGGGCGGATGCTCTGCTCTCCCTGGCTCTTCATCTCTTCTGCCGCCAGGAAGATCACCTGTTTGGCACGGGGCGTGAGCAGATTGAGCGCAGCGGATGAGACGTTCGCCAGTGGTGGAGAGCCCTGGCCCGCCTGGCCTTGATGCGCCTGCTGGTCGAAGATAAACACAATGCCAGCATGAATACGCTCAGGTGTAATCCCTGCTGGAGTGAGAAACGACGTCAGACTCTCCTCGCTCGCCAACCCCCACAACAAGTGTTCAGTGCCGATCCACCAGTGTGAAAGCGTGAGCATCTCCTCGCGGGCCAGATCGAGTACCCGGCGACTCTCTGGCGCCATGAGTTTGGTAAAGGAGTCGAATGGTGATTCCTGTTTTTGCATATAGTATCTGTTCCTTTCCATTGTCTCCACCTGTGCTGCTCGCCTCAGAGCACGCAATTGCAGCACGCGAATATGACCCGCGCTTGTCCCTAAAGCCCTGGCAATCTCAGCGGCACTATATCCCTGGAGGTAGCGCAGGGTCAAAATGGTGCGATCTCGTTCTGGCAAGAGGCTAAGAAGGCGTTGCACGCGCAACTCGACCTGCTGGCTAGTTGATGTTGTATCATCGTGGAAGTGCAAATGCTCCTCCAGGCCATTCAGCGAGTACATCTCGTACTGACTCTGCCCCTGCCAGTAATCGACGATAGTGGTACGAGCCGTCGCGTAGAGCCAGCCACGTACACTTTCTGAACTCTGATCCTCCCTGAGCCAGCGCAGCGCCTTGAGAAAGACCATGCTGGTCAGGTCCTCGGCCACAGTGGGATCACCTACCTTGTGGAAGATAGCGCGTTGGAGATCAGGGGCATACGCACGGTACATCTCCGCCAGCCAGTGTAAGCGATCCTGTCGGTGCTTGTGATTGGAAAACTGCATAGCGAATGCTCTGGATCCTTTCTGAGACTACCAGGTTTTTCACAGTAGTATACAGGTAGGCGTTACAACCAGAGACGAGTTTGATCACCTCTGGCTGGAGAGGGAAATTGCAAATCCTACTCTCAATTTTGATGGGATAAAATTATGGGTATAGAGAGAGCTTTGTTGATGCCAGTCAATCAAGGGATTGACTGGTTCAACAGCACGTTTGTATGGAAAGGAAACTCGTTTCATGACCGAACAATCAGAGCGGCAGGCACAGCTGGCCGGTGTACTTTCAACGCTCTCACTGCCTGCTGGCATTCAACTGCGTTGCTGGACTGACGCGGATATGCCGGCTGTGCAGCGACTCGTTGATCAGCAGGGGTGGCCAACCCATCATACAGCGGAAGAGGTGCTCGGTGGGTGGCGTCATGCCTGGCCCGGCCTTGTCGCCACCCACGATGAGCGAGTGGTGGGATATGTGCAGGCGTTAACGGATGGGCACATCACCATGCACATCACGGATCTGCTGGTTGACCCTACCTACCGGGGACAGGGGATCGGCCGCCTGCTGCTGCAGGTCTGCCACCTCCTCTATCCACGGGTCCAGATCAACCTGGTCGCGGAAAAAGAGGCGATCCCCTTCTACAAGGCGGTCGGCTACCAATACGTGGGCGAGAGCTACGGTTTCCATAAACGCTTCTGGTGAAGACAGGAATGATACTTTAGCCAATTGAATGCGTATGAAGTTAGTGCTCAAGTTGGGCATCCAGGAAGCTGGCGATCCTTTTTACCGCCTCTGATCGGAGAGGGAAATCGATGCCGGCGGCCTGAAACAGGTCCGCTGAAAATTCGCTTTGCGTCTACCATAGCTCAGGAGGGCCGGGATCGTCAAGGGGTGCGGGCCGCCTTTGTGATTGGCAGATGCGCAACAAGAGAAGAGATAACGTAGATTCGGGCCTTGCGCCCGATTTAACTTACCCCATGTGAACGTGTCCATTAAACACGCAATGCCCGAAAATGTTATCGATCGTTTTGAACGGGCGTTGTGGTGCGTGGAGGGGAAATCGGGCGCAAGGCCCGAACCTACGATGGGCGTGGTTGTGCGTGGAGGGAGGGCCTGCCGCGCGATTGCCGCGCGGCAGGCCCTCTTTGGTTATCTTCTCTATATATGTATAAAGAAGGGGGGACGGGTTATTGGACGAGGATGGCGCCGTAGTGGCCCTGGACGGAGACGGTGACCTGTCCGTTCTGGACGGTGTAGACCTGGCCGCTGACCTTATCGGTGAGCTGGCTGCCGTCGGTGACGCTGAGCTGGTAGACCGGGATGGTCTCGCTGTGCGTAGTACTGTCGTTGTTGAGCACGACGGCGATGCGGTTGTTCTGGTCCATACGTCCAAATGAATAGATCTTGTTGGTATCGTCGGTGGCCAGGGTGATGAATGAGCCGGTGCGCAGGGCGGGATAGCTATTGCGGATCGAGATCAGCTTCTGGAAGAGGGCAACGGCCGAGTTGCTGGTGCTGCCCTGGCTCCAGTCGAAGGTGCGACGATCATCGGGATCGGCGCCGCCCTGCATGCCGTACTCGTCGCCGTAGTAGATGGTCGGCAGGCCGACGTAGGTCATCTGCATGAAGGCGGCCAGGTAGGTCTTCCAGATATCGCCGCCGGCGCGCTGGCCGAAGCGGGTAATGTCGTGGCTCGACAGGAAGTTGGGCATTACCTCCTGTACCGGTGTCGGATAGTTGGCGCGCGTACCGTGCAGCCAGCTATCGAGTTGCGACACCCCGATCGAGGCGGCATTGCCGTTGTAATCCTGTCCGGTGATCCACTCGGAGACCGGTTGGGTAAAGCCATCGTAGTTGGTGGCGCTATCCCACTGCCAGGGGGTGCCGTTGGTCCAGGCGTTGGCGTTGCCCCAGTACTCGCCGAAGATCAGGGCGTTGGAGTTGGCTCCCTTGACGCTGTTGCGGAACTCCTGCCAGATCTGGTGATTGGTGGAATCGCTGCCATTGTTGCCGCCGGCATCGGCGTACTGGGCCGCATCCAATCGCCAGCCATCCACGCCATACTGGCGAATCCAGTACTGCGCGACCGAGCTGCTCGAACCATAGATGGCGTTGCGCACCGCCGAGCCGCTCGACCCATAGTCCAGCTTGGGCAGGCTGGTGTAGCCGAGGAAGGTCGAATACTGGTTGGGCCACTGCTGGAAGGTATAGTAATTGTAGTACGGGCTGCTCTGGCTCTGGTAGGCGCCAACCACGTTAGGATAGGTATTGTACTCATTGAACCACTGATCCCAGGTCCCCGTATGGTTGAACACGCCATCGAGCACCACGTGTCCGGCGGGACCATTGGAGCTGCTGTGGATATCGCTGACCAGCTGGCTGAAGGCCGAGTTGCCGCCCAGCGCTGGATCAACGTTATTGTAGTCCTGGGTATCGTACTTATGGTTGGAGGGCGAGGTAAAGATAGGATTGAGGTAGATGGCATTGGCGCCCAGCGTATTCTTGATGTAGCTCAGCTTCTGATCGATCCCCTGCAGGTCGCCACCGAAGAAGACCGTGCTATTGGAATAGCCGCTATCGGCGACCGGGCTGGTGCCCCAGGCTTTGTGCTCGGTCGGATAGCCCAGGTAGCTATACTGATTGGTTTGCACATCGTTGCTGGTATTGCCATTGTAGAAGCGATCGGGGAAGATCTGGTACATCACGGCATTCTTGGCCCACTGCGGCGTCGAAAAGTTCGGCAGCACATAGAAATCGCTGCTCGACGGCTCGCTTGAGGATGGGCCAGCCGCGTTATACCACGCTGTGGCCGTGCCATCGTTGATCTGGAAGCGATAGTACTTGATCGAACAGCTGGCCGGGATGGTGCCCTTCCAGATGTCGAAGCGCTGCGTCGCGTCCGTATTGGAGAAGCTCATCGGTACCCAGTGGAAGCTGCTATCGGCCGTATCGTAGTACTTGATGTTCGCGCTCGTAATATCGTTATGGAAGGTACGCATTGAGAGCGTGATGGCGGTTGAGCAGGTTGGCTCAAGCGCGCTATCGTACAACGGTCCTTGATCGCTAAAGAGGCCATTCCACTCGACGTTATTATCTTGTGAACTGGCATGGACAACATGAGGTTGTACTGACTGGAGCAAAAATAAAAGGAGACAAGAGATAAGGAGAGAGTAGACGACTTTCTTAGCCATTTCAGGATTCCTCCTAATTCATCACGTGCAATCCGTTGAACGTGATCTTCATACATATTAATAATAATATATGTATGGTTGAGGAATCAATGGTTTATCGGCAAACGATTACTAATGGGGATAAAAGCGTTTGTTTTTTGGAGAATTGTGCTTTTTGATGGCACGTGAGCGCCCCCGCACACGCGTTCGCTGCGCGGCCGCGCTGGTTTTATGTATTGGTGTCTCAGGGGCGCTTTCGCGCCCCTGAGACACCAATACACTATAGAATGCTGAGCACTACAGTTTCCCACCTGTAATGTCCTCTCGTAATGGGATCGCTAGTGTTCGAGAGCGAATTGGGATACGAGGGCATGCAGGCGGGTGGGCTGCTCGATCTGTGGGAGGTGGCCGGCCTCGGTGATGAGTTCAAAGCGGGCGTGGGGGAATGATCGGGCGTAGGCGCGGCCATAGTCAGGGGTGGCGACGCGATCGCTCTCACCCCAGACGACCAGCACCGGCAGTTCCACGCGTGCGAGGCGGTCCCGTAGCGTTGGATCGGCCATGCCCTGTCCCTGGTCATAGACTTTAAGCGCCTGGAAGTTGCCAGCCCTGATAGCTAGCTGTTCAGAGGTCATGGTGGCCGGGGCAGTCGGGAGGGCGGCCGGATTATGGAAGCTGAGCGCGGTTAACTCTTGTGGAGCCAGCGAGAACACATCAGTGATTGGCTGGTTGTCGACCTGGATGCCGACCGCGTCGATCAGGATAATTCCGCTCAGGCGCGAGGCGTCGCGCACAGCCATCTCGGCGGCGATCCAGCCGCCTATCGATGATCCAATGACGATGACCTCGCGCAGGTCGAGTCGCGCCAGTAGTTCAAGATAGGTCAGGGCGAGATCGCCGATACTGGCGAAGTGCTCGGGCCGTGGCTCGCCCTCAAAGCCGGGATGCGTCGGTACGAGCACATGAGCCTGCTCGGACAGCGAACGCACCAGGCCTAGCACGGTCTGTGGTCCGCCACCGCCATGCAGGACGAGCATCGGCCGACCGCTACCGTGCTCCTCGAAGCGCACGACCAGGTCATTGGCGAATGACTCGCGGTGGGTGGTGAATGGTGAAGGGGATGTGTTCATATGATGGAAACCTTTCTATGTAATATGCTGGCACTCCTGGTTGGGAAGATGCGTCGTTGGTGAAGCATGCACGCCCGGGTACGGGGCCGCCTGACGGCTCCAAGCCGGGGCAAGCCCGGCACCTACGGCGGCAGGGGTTGCTCCGCATCTTAACCAGGCATTATATAAACTTGTTTATGTAGAGATATTAACACAACATCCTTATATAAGCAAGTTTATATAAGGATGTTGTTGAAATTGGGAAGGTTGGACCTTTTATAAGGAAAGGGTCCCGACTCGCCGTTGAGTCGGGACCCCCTGGTGGAAGGTGCGCCCTGTGGGGAGGGCGCGTCTGCGTCGTGAGTATCGTGGTGTCTGTGAGCCGGGCTAGAGGTCGAGGCGCCAGGCACCGCGACCATGGGTGGCGGCGTAGAGCACGCGACCGGAATTCGAGATGGTCAGACTATAGACGGCGACGATCGGGAGTCCCTGGGCTGCCGGGCGCCAGTGGTTGTGGCCGGCTTTGAGGCGGCCAACACCAAAGTCGGTAGCGATATACAGGTTACCGGTGACGCCATCATAGGCAACGCCTGTGATAGGCTGATCGCCCAGGTCGTAGCTGATATCCTTCCATGTCGCGGTCTTCGTGGTTGGATTGTAGTGGACATCGAAGACGTGTCCCGGCGTCGTTGGTGTATAGGCGTTATAACCGGAATAGGTTACATAGGCATGATACTTGTCCTTGGGATCGACGGCGATGCCGCTGATGAAGCGCGTCGGCTGCGCCGGGGTATCCAGACGTGTGAAGGACACCGCGTTAGCCGCCGCATTAGCGTTCAGCGAGATGAAGAGGCGGCCACGGCGGGTCGCGGTCCACATCGTCTGATCGTCGCTGGGCGCGCGGGTAATCGCCACCACGTAGCTACCGGACTTATCGGTACCGTAGGTGGAGTTCACCAGGTTATTGCCCAGTGGCACCCAGTCGCCGCAGGTCGCCGCGAAATCGCCGGTATACTCGTTACAGTGCTGATCCAGGTACGCCTGCGGGCCACCACTGTCCTGGGTGCGCCAGACATGTTCCAGACCGACGAACATCGTCTGGCTGATTTTGGGATCGCCGATCAGCGGCACATAGAAGGAAGCGGCCTCCCCGCTATTGGCCAGTGGATCGCCGAACCAATCCCAGCCCGAGGGATCGTTCTTCTTAAAGTTGACGTCACCCTGAGGGCCATAGTAGGTATGCATGCGAATGTTAGGATTGCCGGCATCGATCACCGACTGACCACCGTCACCGCCGACATTCTGAAGCCAGGTTGCCGGATTGGAGGTCGAATTGAAGGTACCGTTATCCTGAGTACCACCGATCACATCGTGTCTGGGGTCCTGCGGATTAAAGGTCAGGCTCTGGAACTGGATCGTCGCCAGGCCCTGGTTCAGGCTGAAGATGCGGGTCGGGATGGCCTTGAGCCAGATCTGACAATCGGCCAGATTGGCGCCGGTCAGGCCACGGGTGGCGCACTCGCTGCTGGTATCCGCGAACTGGCCGCTGGTGCGGACCAGGCCGCCATCGGAGCCCAGGAAGGCGATATCGGGATTATTGGGATCGAAGGCGATCGCGTGCTGATCCGGGTGCATGCCCAGTGGTGGTGACTGGGTATCGTCGGTCATATCGGTGAAGCTCACGCCGGCGTTGGTTGAACGCTGTACCGCGCGACCATTGGAGGGCGCGCCGGTTGGAGTGATCTCGCCATATTGCATCTGACCGCCGATCCAGACATTGTCGGGGCGTCCCGGAGGTGAGGCGACCGGCATATCATAGGAACACTGGCCGCTACAATAGTTATAGGAAGAGTAGCCGGGCGTACCGGGTGTCGAATTCGACAGCTTGATCCAGCCCGGATTGTTGGTCCCATCGGTCAGCGTCGCCGCTGGAACGTTGGCGTCGTCGACGCGATAGAAATCGGCCGGCGCACTGCCGGTATCGCCGACGTAGATGCGCAGCTTCTGGCCCATGGGAGCCAGCGAGAACTCCGTGCGCGAAGACAGGCTATTAGCCACGGTACCGCCGCCAGCCGAAGCGAAGACCTGCTCGAACGAGCCATTGGCCGAGCGATAGACGCCATAATCAAAGACCGAGAAGTAGACCTGTGGTCCAACATGGGCTGGCAGGCCAGTGCGGTTGAACTGGATCTTGCTCACGCCGCCACGGAAGAAGTCGCTGCCATTGGGGCTATTGGGATCGACCACATCCGACTCTTTGCTGAAGACCAGCGAGAAGGTGCGACCACCGTCCTTCGACTCGTACAGACCGATCTTCGGCGCGTCGGGCGGTGAGTAGCGACCACCGTTGACTGAAGAGGAGCCATGGCGGGCCACATCGGTGCCGATGTAGATGTGCTGCGCGTTGGTCGGATCGATGGCTACCGAGCCGATCGAGCGATCTTTAGCGGCCGGGAAGCTGCCCGGCACCAGCTGCCAATGATCGCCGAAGTCGGTGGACTTATACAGCCCCACGCCAGCCTCGGAATCGCTGGAGCCATTCTCCTCGCCCGTACCGACATAGATCGTGCGGCCACTATGATCATTGGGATCCAGGGCCAGCGAGCCGATAGCGTTGGAGCGAATGCCACTGTTGACCGACTTCCAGGTCGGTTTGGCCGCCAGCGCGTTATCCGTGCGCCAGACGCCGCCGCCGGCCGCGCCCAGCCAGACGCGACAGACTGTGGTATTACAATCGTTGGCTACCACGATCGCCGTCACGCGACCCGAGACCGCCGTCGGGCGGCCCGTGTAGGTCGCCTGGCTCACCGCCTCGGGATCGGAAGGTCCCGCGAACTGCCAGGAACTATGCGCCCAGTTTGGCGCGTCGCCGGTCGGAGCTGGATGGCTTGCCAGGGCCTGGTTAGCGTTATAGGCATTGTTGGCTTGGGTCGCATCGATAAACTTATGAGGATAGGCACGATCATCGTATGCCTGCTGTGCCAGAGCGGCCGCGCCGGTCCCTGGCTGCTCATTGTCATCATACTGAGAATCATCATGATTGGTATATAGAAAGTGATTAAAGTTCGGCTGAATAGGGTAGGCAGCCGCCGATGGAATCAAAAAGGCCGAGATCCCCAGCATGGCCACAGCGCAAATGCCGAAGATGCTATACCGGCGTAATAGAGAGGAACGCCTCATGCGAATCATGACCTCCGTCTCGTCGTTTCCGAAACTACGGTTCAAAATTGGAGGGGGATGGATAGATAGATACTATGCTGCGCGCCGACATATGCTTAAATAACCGCTATTACCTGATGCCTCCGCCAGCATGTACGCGGGCAGACAGGTCAAGTATATATTGATTATCTTCTATTTAAACGACCAGAAAACACGCACATGATTACAAGCTTATGTACGCATGTCAGCTTATAACCCTTAAACAAATGATCCATGAAACAAATGCTGATCATAGTATGGCCGATGCTATCCCCCGACGCATCGATTGGCAAGAGAAGCGCGACAGCAAATGGTAAGGGTGCCCCTGGCACAAAGCACCGTAAATACTCACGCGTCTCTAAGCATACATTGTTAATTCAGAAAAGTCAATATAATCACGAATTATTAATAGAATATTCCTACCCCAAATTATGCATTGTTATATATATTTTGTTGCGCTCACGCCTTTTTTGAGCTCAAAAACTCTTTATTGAGCAGGCCTTACTTTTGTGATCGTGGGGTATGTGATCGCCCTTTCAAGTAGAGGTTTTCAAGGGGTAAGGCCCTTGAACCCGCTTGTGCCGCCTGACGGCGGCACAAGGAGAGGGAAAATCAGGGGACACCCCTGAACCCCCGCCAGGGGCTGCGGCCCCTGGACCCCGCTCCAAAGAACTCTGCCATGGGCTGCCTGACGGCGGCACAAGGAGAGGGAAAATCAGGGGACACCCCTGAACCCCCGCCAGGGGCTGCGGCCCCTGGACCCCACTCCCAAGAACCCCGCCAGGGGCTGCCTGACGGCGGTACAAGGAGAGGGAAAATCAGGGGACACCCCTGAAACCCCGCCAGGGGCTGCCGCCAGGGGCTGCCGCCCCTGGACCCCACTCCCAAGAACCCCGCCAGGGGCTGCCTGACGGCGGTACAAGGAGAGGGAAAATCAGGGGACACCCCTGAAACCCCGCCAGGGGCTGCCGCCCCTGGACCCCACTCCCAAGAACCCCGCCAGGGGCTGCCTGACGGCGGTACAAGGAGAGGGAAAATCAGGGGACACCCCTGAAACCCCGCCAGGGGCTGCGGCCCCTGGACCCCGCTCCCAAGAACCCTGCCAGGGGCTGCCTGACGGCGGCACAAGGAGAGGGAAAATCAGGGGACACCCCTGAAACCCCGCCAGGGGCTGCCGCCCCTGGACCCCACTCCCAAGAACCCTGCCATGGGCTGCCTGACGGCGGCACAAGGAGAGGGAAAATCAGGGGACACCCCTGAAACCCCGCCAGGGGCTGCCGCCCCTGGACCCCGCTTCCAAAAACCTATACCCGCACCAATATAAACATGGGATGCAAAAAGAAAGGCGCGATGTGGGTTCGGCCCTTGCGGTCGATTTCCCCTTCCCGCACGATCATGTTCCCAGGTGGGTGTGGAGATGTGTGTTATGTGATGGTGAAGGTCGGGGAGGTGGCCTGCTGGCCGCCGCCGACGGTGTCGGGATCGTAGGTGGTGGTGTAGGTGACGCTGACGCGGTAGGTGCCGGGCTGCCAGCTGGAGACGCTATGGAGCACGCCGAAGGCGTTCTGGGGCTGGATGGTCTGGTTCATGGTGCCGCTAGCCACCAGCTGCCGGGTGGGCGTCGCTGAAATATTGACGCAGCGTCCGACGGGGGTCCAGTTGCCGTTGACGAGCATCTGCAGCTGGGCGAGGGTGCAGCTGGTTCTGGGGGTGGTGAGATAGATGGTCTGGCCCAGGCCATTGCTGATGGTGATGCTGATGGCGTCCGTGCGTGAGTAGCTGGCCTGGTTGACGGCGACCTGGAGGCCGCCAGGGTTAGGATTGGGATTGCCGGGCGTCGGGGTTGCCCCCGGCTGAGGATCGGGTCGTGGCGTCGGATCGACCGGGACCTTGCGATGTGGCGGCTGGACATGGGGCGGCTGCGTCGGCTGCGTGGTTGGCGCCGGAGGAGGCTGCGAAGCCCTTTGATCATCCTGGCTCGTGTTGCCACAGGCGGCCAGCATGCTCAGACACAGCACGAACATAACGGAAATGATGGCGGAACGTTTGTTTATCATGATAACCTCCTCCTTCTTCTATTAAAAATAGACGAACAAGAACATAAAAAAGTTCCCGATTCGGGAACTTTTTTATGTTCTTGTTGGTAAGTTCTGGCTGGTGTGTCTGCGACCCCTGACTCTACGCGCCTTCGGCGCTCAAAAGTTAGTATATATGAGGGTTGAGGCAAAAACGCGCGTTGAACGCGCGTTTTTGCCTCAACCCTCATATATACTAGCCAGGGCGGCCGCGTATGCGGACGCCCGAGTGGGGGCGCTCAAGCGCGCCAGTAAGAGGTGTGCCTGGCACTCTCTTAGATCTTGCGCAGGCGGGTGCAGGCGGCGAGGAGCAGGGCGGCGGCCAGGCCGGCTGTTATCAGGCCGAAGACGGCGCGGACGTCGAGGGTGACAAGCAGGAGACCGCCCAGGGCCGATCCGAGCGGCTCGCTGCCATAGGTAAGGTTGCGAAAGGCGCTATTGACGCGTCCCTGCAGCGCATCGGGTGTCTGGCGCAGGCGGTAGGTGACCACCGTTACGCCGTAGGCGGGCCAGCTAAAGCTGAACAAGAACTTGCCGATCAGCAGCGAGCCGGGCCAGGGCGAGAGCGCCAGCAGCAGCGCCGCGCCGATCCAGACGAACAGCGAGGCGCCCAGGATCTGTCCGCCGCGCAAGCGTGCATGCAGCCAGGGGGCGAGCAGGCCGCCCAGGATGCCTCCCAGGCCGCCGACGCTGAAGATCAGGCCGACGAACTGGACGCTCAGATGCAGCTGACCCTGGGCTCGGATGATCAGCGCCAGTTCCAGCGGGCTGAGCAGGAAATTGACCAGCGCCGTGAGCAGGGCCAGCAGGCGCAGCACGCGCTGTCGCCACAGGAAGCGCAGCCCCTCAATGATCTCGTGATAGAGTCGGCGCGGCGCCCCATGGTCCGCGCTCGCCACCTGGAACGAAGCGCGCACGCGCAGCAGCGAGAGTCCCGAGAACAGGTACGAGGCGCTATCGACCAGGTAGCCGATGATCGCCCCTACCTGTACCGCTGGAGCCAGACCGATAATGAATGCCCCCAGGCCGGGACCAAGCAGCGTACCCGTATACTCGGTGGTGGTATCCAGCGCGTAGGCACGCGGCAGCTGTTGAGGCGCCACCACGTGGGGCAGCGCCGAGATTTGAGCCAGGCTAAAGAGCACATAGGCGCTCCCCTCGAACAGGGCCACCAGATAGAGCTGGAGCAGCGTCAGATGTCCCAGCGCGAAAGCCAGCGGCACCGAGCCCAGCGCCAGCCAGCGCAGCAGGTCGCAGCAGATCATCGTGCGCTTGCGATCCCAGCGATCGATCAACGCGCCGGCTGGCAGGCTGATCAGCAGATAGGGCAGCTGGCGCACAGCCGCGAACAGGCCCGCCTGCGCCGGAGAACGCGTCAGTGCCAGGATCAGCAGTGGCAGCGCCAGCCCCGAGACACTGGTGCCCAGCGTCGAGATAAGCTGCCCGCTCCACAGCAGTAGGAAATCAGCATTGCGCCACAGCGGCCGCGCGATCGGCGGCGTCCCGGGTCCCTTTTCGGACGCCGTAGAGGTGTGATCCATGAGTAGGTATTCCTTCCCAACAAAGCTTTCGTAGCGTAGAAAAACGAGTTTTGCGGGACGGAAATGGAGGGGAGCGGGCACTACAAATAACGCCCGCCGATCGTGGCGCGCGTCTAGCGTATGTATGCCGGCGTGTGATCGCGTGAGCCGGCCAGAACCAGAAGATGCTACCTTATAGAGGTATGGTCCAAAGTGAGCTCCTGATGGTGAAATTGATCATTGATTTTGTGATGAGTAACTGCTTACAAGCATGCCACAAAGGGGTCACGCTGTCAAACAATCGCGGCCGCGCAGTTTGGTGGATCGGATAGACGGCGGTCAATGCAAGCCAAAACGTGGTATGATGAAGAGGCTTGCAGTGAAGCCGGGCCAGGGTTGTCAGCGTATTAGTAGAAGAGTAGAAAGAGGAACCTACAGGAGCGCAGAGCGCAATGAAAAACGTATAATAGTGCACATCGCAGTTAAAGGATGGATACCATGTTCCAGCGTTGGCCAAACGAAAATATCTTGATCGTCTTTGGAGGTGTTGCCCTGGCTGTATACATTATCGATCGTATTATGCCAGGAATCACAGGACTGTATTCCTTCTTTACCAGCGAATGCCTGTTTAGCCTGGTTGGTATCTGTGCCGTCGTGCTGGGTTGTGCTGGCCTCTATAGCACCTGGAGACGTGGCTACTAGCCGCGCCCCGAGCGGAATAGATGTCCTAACTATCCGCGCGGCTCGCCAGCGACTTTGCCATCAGAATATCGGGTTTGCCGATGCCACTAGCGTCGGGGACGACGCCAACGATGGTGTAGCCCAGCTTCTGATAGAACGCATAGGGATGGTGTCGCAGGTTCTGGATACGCGCGATATGGGTATAGACATCGGGGAAGAGATTGACGCCCGAGAGAGTCGTCTGCCCATGGTCATCATCGGTCCCCAGCATCATCGTCAGGCCGCCACGCTCCCGTACCTGTTCCTCCAGATCGCGAACCAGCGCCCGCCCGATCCCCTGTCCCTGATGGTCCACATGCACCACCAGCGGATGCAGCTCCCACACATGGCCGTCGTACTGGCTGACGCCACCGATCCACCCCAGGACCGCTCCATTCTCGTCGCGTGCCACGCGGCTCAGGCGATCGGTCGCCAACGACTCGCGCACCTCGGCCAGCGCCGTCTCCATATCCGGCCACGGATGGGGTGAGTGATCGCGAAATCCCTCCACCAGGAGCGCCGCCGCCTGCTGCACGCCGTTTGTGTCCCCGTCCATTAGATCAATAATCCGCATCGCAAAATCCCTTCACTGTCTTTTTTGTTCAAGCGTCACTACCTGCCATATTATATATTTTGGTCGTTGCATCACACCCAATTGAATTGCGCGCAATTCAATTGGGTGTGATGCAACGACCAAAATATATAATGCTATCCCCTTCAGGGAGGGAAGTTCGGGCGAGAAGAACGCAGCATATTATGCGTTTCAAGGTGTAGGCAGGTCCCATCGATTTGAGCGCGAAGATTAGCCGGGGTAAGGCCGCTCTACGTCCCCATTCACGTCCGCCATCATCTCGCACAGGGCCGTCGTCTGATAGACGGCGACCCCTTTTCGCGATACAATGATACCGTCTGTAATGGTTCAGCTGGCTAACGGCGGCTCATCACTTATTGTATAGTTTGGATCTCGCATTCCTGGTCCCCGTTTTGGATAGGATATGCATCTCATAATATCATAATAGAGAGACATAGCAGGAAGACATGGTCGCGAGCCAGAGAGGGTTGTGATGCTGGCATACAAACGTTACAATAAGGGGATAGCCTGGATCTATGGGAGAGGATTGACGATATACCTGATATTTGGATGTGGCGATACGAGCAGGCACAGAAGCGCCACATGACGCGCTCGCGGAGCAGGCGGCACAGCAGAGGAGTAATGTTATGGATGATATATCGGCTGATATGATCTATCTGGATGATGAGGATCATACATTTGCAAATGGTGGCAACGTAGGCCAGCTGATGCGAGCGTATGACTGGGCCTCATCTCCGGTAGGGGCAGTGGAGGACTGGCCGCAGAGTCTGCGTACCGCGGTCAGCATCTGCCTGGCGTCTCAGTTCCCGATGCTCATCTGGTGGGGACCGGAGTACGTGATGCTCTACAACGACGCGTACGCCGCCATCCTTGGCGAAAAACATCCGCGCGCGCTGGGACGACCCGGCTTCGAATGCTGGTCGGAGATCTGGGACGTCATCGGGCCGATGTTAGACGGGGTCATGCGTGACGGGAAAGCCACGTGGTCCGAGAACCTGCCACTGCTGATCAAGCGCAGCGGCTTCATGGAAGAATCCTATTTTACATTTTCTTATAGTCCCATGCGTGGTGAGGATGGCAGCATTGCGGGTATCTTTACGGCGGTGACCGAGACGACGGCGCAGGTGGTGGGTGCGCGTCGCATGCGTGGTCTACGCGCCCTGGCTGCCAGCACCGCTGAGGCGCGCACCCTGCAGGATGTATGCGAGGTGGCGGCCCATACGTTGCTTGAATATTCTGACGATGTGCCATTCTCGCTGCTTTACCTGCTGTCACAGGATGGGGCGTGGGTGCGGCTGGCCGCCGCCAGCCACTGGCCGGACGACATGCGAGCTCCGATTGCAGAGTATGAAATAATGGATGAGGAGCGTGAGCTGTGGCCATTTTCACAGGTCCAGCAACAGCGGCGCCCGCTGTTGCTGGACGATGTGGCGGGGCGCCTGGCGGGTGTTTGGGGAGGTGGGGGACTGGCAGACGCGGGTTTGCCAGAGAAGGCGCTGGTGCTACCGGTGGCTCAGGCGGGCCAGGCGGAGCCTTATGGCTTCCTGGTCGCGGGCATCAATCCGCGCCAGGTATTTGATGATGACTATCGCGGCTTTCTGACGCTACTGGCCGGCCAGGTCGCCACCGCCTGCGCGGCGGCGCGCGCGTACCAGGACGCACAGGAGCGGGCTGAGGCGCTGGCCGAGCTCGACCGCGCCAAGACCACCTTCTTCCACAATATCAGCCACGAATTTCGCACACCGCTGACGCTGGCGCTGGGTCCGCTGGAGGCCGTGCTGGCGGACCGCACCCATCTCCTGACCGAGGAGCAGCGTACGCACCTGGAGATGGTGCGCCGCAACGAGTTGCGCCAACTCAAGCTGGTGAATACACTGCTGGACTTCTCGCGCATTGAGGCTGGCCGCATCGATGCTTTCTATATGCCGACCGACCTGGCTCAACTGACCCGCGACCTGTCCAGCTCATTTCGATCGGCGATTGAGAAGGCGCACCTGTGGCTACAGGTGGATTGTGAGCCGCTCCCCGAGCCGATCTATGTCGATCGAGAGATGTGGGAGAAGATCGTTCTCAATCTGATCTCGAACGCCTTTAAATATACCTTGAGAGGCGGCATCCATGTCTCCTTGCGCCTGGAAGGTGCGGACGCCGTGCTGATGGTGCAGGATAGCGGTATTGGCATATCGCCGGAGGATCAGAGGCATCTCTTCGAGCGCTTCTACCGCGTGCGCCAGGTTCAGGCTCGTACCCAGGAGGGATCAGGCATCGGCCTGTCGCTGGTGCAGGAACTGGTACGCCTGCATGGAGGGACCATCTCGGTCACCAGCCAGCCGGGTGTTGGTACTACCTTCACCATTCGTATCCCGCGTGGCTACCTTCATCTGCCAACTGATCGCGTGGAGATGGAGCGCACGTTGCCTCCCTCCTCTGCCATAGGAGCGCTCCCCTACGTCGAGGAGGTTCTGCGCTGGCTACCTGAGGAGCAGCGGCGGCCAGCTGAGATCGCGCCCTCGCTCTCGACCGGCGCGCTGATATCGACGCGCCATCCCGTCAATGATCATGAGGGCCGGGCGCCCAGGTTGCTGGTCGTGGATGATAACGCCGATATGCGCGACTACCTGGACCATCTCCTCTCCCCTACCTACAGCGTATCCCTGGCCTCTAACGGATACGAGGCGTTAGAAGTAGCCAGGGCCGAGCGACCGGATATGATTATCAGCGATGTCATGATGCCCGGCATGGATGGTTTCGCCCTGCTATCCACCCTGCACGGCGACCCGGCCACGCACAACATTCCGTTCCTGTTGCTCTCGGCCCGAGCCGGAGAGGAAGCCACCCTGGAGGGACTGCTGGCTGGCGCCGACGACTATCTGACCAAGCCCTTCTCCGCCCGCGAACTGCTTGGCCGAGTGCAGGCGCGGCTGGAAATCGCCCGCCTGCAGCGCGAGGCCGAAAGCGCGCGCCAGCGCCTGCACGATCTATTCATGCAGGCCCCCGCCGTCATCGCCGTCTTACACGGTCCCGAACACGTCTTCATACTGGCCAATCCCGGCTACGCGCAGATCGTTGGCCGTCCCGCTGAGGACCTGCTTGGCAAGCCGATCCGAGAGGCACTGCCAGAACTGAATGGGCAGGGCTTCATAAAGCTGCTGGACCGTGTCTATCGCACCGGTGAGACCTTCTACGGCAACGAGATGCTGGTGCGACTCGACCGCCAGGGCAATGGCGAGCTGGAAGACGTGTACTTTAACTTTGTCTACCAGGCCGCGTACGATACCACGAGTAGCATCGACGGCATCCTGGTCCACGCGGTCGACGTCACCGAACAGGTGCGGGCGCGCAAGCGGGCCGAGATCCTGCTGGAGGCGCTGGAGGAGGCCGACCGGCGCAAAGATGAATTCCTGCACATGGTCAGCCACGAGCTGCGCACCCCGATTACCGCCATCAAAGGCAACATTCAGCTCTCCCAGCGACGCCTGAAGCGGCTGGCGGCGGATCTGCAGCAGTCGACGCTGCCCTCGCTCGACGAACTGCGCCAGATGCATAGTCTGCTGACGCAGTTGTTGGAGCGGGCCGCCCGTCAGATCGAGACGCAGAAGCGCCTGATCAACGACCTGCTGGACGTCTCGCGCATCCAATCGGGCAAGCTTGATCTCTCCCTGCAAACATGCGACCTGACCGATCTCGTCAGGGAGGTCGTGCTTGATCAGCGTTCCAGCACCCCCCATCGTCAGATTGAACTGCTGCTAGAGCCCGGGCTGGAATCGCTGGCGGTCATGGTGGACCCGGGGCGCATCGAACAGGTGGTCAACAACTATCTGACCAATGCCATCAAATACGCGCCAGCTGACAAAGAGATTACCGTCGGCGTCGAGGTCGTGGACCGGGAGAGGCAGGCGCGCGTCTGGGTGCGCGATCGCGGGCCGGGGCTCAATGCCCGCCAGCAGCAGCAGATCTGGGAGCGCTTCTACCAGGACCCCGATATCCCGGTTCAGGCTGGCAGCGGGCAGGGTATGGGCCTGGGACTGCACATCTGCCAGACGATTATCAACATGCACAATGGCCGGGTTGGCGTTGAGAGCGAGCCGGGTCATGGCGCGACCTTCTGGTTTACCCTTCCCCTGCTCGAAGCCCAATAAAAAAGCCTGGGGGCGTGGCGCCCCAGGCTGGCCTCCAGTCGGCAAACGCGGGCACGCAGCCGGAGCCGCGTGCCCGTATGGCGAACCCCAGAAGGACCAGGGGGTGGGAGGAATGCCGCCAGTGAGCCTCTGCTGACTCTTTCTTGCTTTCTCTCTCAAATCTGGAAATCTGGCGCGAGGCTCAACACTTTCAACGTAACACGCTGGCGCACCTTTGAGAGGGGAGATGGTATCTTTAGTGGAACGTGCGCGCCCGGGCACGGGGCGGCTTTGCGGCCAATCCGGGGCAAGCCCAGCACCTACGAGATGGAGAACAAAAGGTATGAAGGTGACCGTGTGTGAATTTCCTGATGAGCGCAAGGCGTTCGCGCAGGTCTGGGAAGAGTTTGTTGTCTATGTTCGCGAGCAGCGGAGCGAGCTGGTGCTGCTGCCGGAGTTGCCGTTTTCCGCCTGGTTCGCCAGGACGCCGAGCTTCGATGAGCAGGTCTGGCAGCGGGCGCAGAGAGAGCATGATGAGGGGATGGGTGCGCTGTCCGCGCTGTCCCCGGCGACCGTGCTGGGGACCCACCTGGTAACCGAAGAGGGGCGGCACTTCAATCGCGGCTTCTGTTGGACGCCGGATGTGGGCTATCAGGGGGTGCACGACAAATATTATTTCCCTAACGAAGAGGACTTCTACGAGCGCAACTGGTTTGATCGCAACCGGCGCGACTTCTCGCTGGTGCGGCCAGGGGGTGAGCTGGCCATCGGCTTCCTGATCTGTACCGAAGTGATGTTCAATGAATGGGCCAGGTATTATGGCCGGCAGGGAGCCAATATCATTGCCGCGCCGCGGGCCTCAAGCATGAACTACGAACGCTGGATCGTCGCCCTGCGCATGGCCGCCATCGCCTCCGGCGCCTTTGTAATCTCGTCCAACCGCGTCGATGAGCACCTGTTCCTTGGACGTGGAGTGATCATTAATCCCGAGGGAGAGGTGCTGGCCGTGACCTCGCGCCAGGAGCCGTTTATCACGCTGGACATCGACCTGGAGGAGAGCGCGCGGGCGAAGCGGAGCTATCCGCGTGATGTGTGGGAATAAATGGGTGAGCGTGAATGTCGGGGGGATGCCGAACCGGCCGGGTACGGGGCCGCAATCGCTGGCGCTCGCGGCCCGGACGACCGTTGAAGGTCGTCCCTACAGGTGCGTGTCGCGTTGGGGTGTGCGTTACGCGTTGGGGTGCGTATTACGCGTTGGGGTGCGCGTTGCGTGTTTTGGCGCGTGTCACGTTGGGGCGGGATCATCATATATGATTGCAGCATGCTCGCCCGCACGTACTCTCGTCATTTTTCTTGTTGCTTGCGCTAAAGTTGAAAGTCTTGGCGCTAAAGGCCGCCCTTTTATGGATGCGGCACCCTTCCTCCTGGATGCGACACCCTTCCTCCTGGATGCGGCACCCTTCCTCCTGGATGCGGCACCCTTCCTCCTGGATGCGGCACCTTTCCTCCTTGAATAGGGATGCGGCAGGGGCGCGACAGCGCCCCTGCCGCATCCCTATAAAAAAACAGCGCGGCCGCGTAGCGGACGCCCGTGCGGGGGCGCTCAAAATCCCCCGCAGCGCCATCCTCAAGAAGATTTCTTACTGACGGCTTCCTTATCAGAAGGCTGCTGGCGCTGTATCTCCTCCTCATCGGAGGAGATAACCGGCTTCCCTTTGAGGAAGCGCACAATATCCTCGCGGTTCCAGAGCGAGAGCTCCAGGTTGTGCTGGGGTGGAAAATAGTGTCCAACGGTAATGAGCATGTTGGCGCTCTCCCAGATATGCTTATTTTTGACCAGCGCGGTCAGTACGTCCTTCTGCGTATCGGAGAGGTCATCGATGGTTGTGTCCTTGCTGAGGGTGCGTCCCTCCAGGGCCAGGTAGAGCAGGTTATCGACCAGAACCACGCTGCTCAGCGCGTCACAGTGGGGCAGGGCTTTGATCAGGGTAGGGATGACCAGGGGAGCGACCGAGAAACCGATGGCGCAGAAGGCCTTGCTGAGGGTGGCATCCATGTTGACATCGGTAAAGGGGAGGGTAGCGAACTTCGCCTTAACCTCTGGCGGCTGCTCGTAGCTCTCGAGCAGAATGCGCACCACCTGCCGTGGCGTATCCTCCTCCGCCAGCAGCGCGTAGGCCAGGGCTGCCGCGATCGTCAGCACCGGCTTCTTCTGCTTCTTAAGCAGGTGCATAAAGTAATCGTGCGTCTCCTTAATGGCCGGCATCAGGCGTCCCAGTGTCATTATCATGGAGGCGCGCACCGACAGCTTATCCTCCTGCTTCAGGCGTTCTTTGAGGGTCGGGATCACCTCATCGGCGTGTGAGCGACAGCACGACAGCGTCCAGGCCGCCATCGCGCGCAGTCGTGGCTGATCGGCGTGCAGCAGGTTTAGATAGGTCGGATAGCCCGCGCTCACCGCCTCCTTCGCCTGCCTGACCCACTTGAGCTCCTCGGCCAGTCGGGCCTGGAACTCAGGCGTATTGCGCTCCTGTGGGCGGCGATAGTGAACGTCCAGATAGGACGAGCCATGGGCGATCGAGGTCAGCAACTGCAGCAACCAGAGCTTATGTGCCACCTGCTCTTCATCCAGCAGCTCGCAAAGGAAAGGAACAATCGAGGCCGTCGAGCTATACACCGTCCCCTGGTGATAGACGCTGCTCCCCAGGTGGCTGCGCGCCTGCTGGCGAACCTCCTTATTGGGGGAGGCCAGATCCCTGATCCACCCCGGCACCTCGCTGGCATCTCCATAGGCATGCTGGAGCTGTTGCCAGGGGATCGTATCCAGTGTTTCTAACATTTACTACCTGCTCTTCTCTCAAAACGGTTGAGAGCACCATCCTATGCGCCTACATATGGAACATAATCAGTATACGTAGCAGTATGCATATGTGTATATATGCGTAGTACATTTCAGAGATAGACCCATCTCGTAGTATAAGCGATATGCTCCTTATTTTATACTATCATGCAAGACCCCTATCCTATGGGAAGTGCGTATGCAAAACCCCTTTGCATTATTCTTTTTCAATTCAGCACCTCTATATACTAAAGCTGAAATACCGTAGTGTACGCCATGGATATGGTTTGTTATTTATATGTTTGTTTGCCGTACAGACGGTCATTTTCTTGTCAGGTCAACAGCTTCTATAATGAGGAGATGATCGGTGCATGATACAGACACCCACTAAACCACCAGGTCCAGCACCTGATGAAGCAACTGAACAGATAGTCTCTATGAATGAAGCGCCGGTGCGGCGAGGCAGGTGGCGCGACCCCCGGAACGCCATCTGGATCTCATTGATCCTGCTGGGGGTGCTCCTGATCGGGGTGCTCTTCGGACCACTGCACTGGGCGGCGGGCTTCCAGGGGCGCCTGGCATCGAGAGGGATGATGGCGGCGCCGGTCAGCGCCACCGGCTTCTTGCAGGCGCCGGTGTACAATCTAAACTTCAGCTCGGCCATCGGTGGTTTGATCAGTGACATTAATGTGAACATGGGCCAGCATGTTGTGACCAACCAGGTATTGGCGCACCTGGGATACAATACCTATGGTGAGCAGGTGAACGAAGCCCAGGTCGCCATCGACGCGGCCCGTGTTGAGCTGAATGCCGCCCGGGCGTATGTCGATAACGAGATCGCGCATAGGCATTTTGTTGTCGTACTGGCGCAGGATACGTTGAAGGCTGAACTCAACAATCGCCAGGCATTGCAGCGCCAGGCACAGGCGAATATTCACTTTGCCCAGGTAGCGTTGGATCAGGATGAGGAGACGCTTGATGCGGTAATGAGGAGCTCTGATGCCGCGATCAGATCGGCCAGGCAGACCGAAGCCAGCGCCATCGCCGCCTGCCAGGCCGCGGCATCCAGTTCGTCACCCGGTGGCGACAGCGGCCCCTCGGCGGCCAGTAGCAGTGGTCCCGAGAACGCGGGGGGGAGCACGCAGGACGCGTGTATACAGGCGGCCCAGGATGCCTTCCGCGCCGCGGTGGCATCCGCGAAGCAGGCGGTAATCACGGCACAGGGAACGGTCGCCAAAGACCGGGCGGCGCTCAAGCAGGCGCGGGCCAACGCCGACGTCAACCTGACCGACATCAATGGACGCATCGTTGAGGCCCGCGACAGCATTGACGTAGCCAGGACCAATCCTGACGTCTCAAATGCCTATATTGCCCTCGCGGCCGCCGAGTTCACCTATCGCACCTCGCTGGCCACGCTGCTCACCGACGAAAGGCTGCTGGCGCTGACCGTGATGCACGCGCCCCATCCCGGAGTTATCACCGCCGTTATCGGCACCGTGGGTGGTGTGCCGGGCGCGGTCACCAACCTGGTCCCCGCCGGTGGCCTCGAGAGCCAGGGTGTTCATGGTGGCCTCACCTTTATCCAGATCACGGATACCAGTTGCGTGAACCGCGTTCTCACCTTTGTCGACGAGACCGATATCCCCAAAGTGCACCAGGGACAGGGGGCCACCTTCACCCTGAAGGCCTTTGGCAGCCACCAGTTCTCGGGTCATGTGATCACGATGTCGCCCAACGGGTTGGGGTATCCTGGCAGCCAGACGAGCATCAAATACCAGGTCATCGTGGCCATCGATGGCGACAGCGTGGGCTCCTACGATCTTTTGTCGGGGATGACGGCGAACGTCTCCTTCACTTAGCTGACCAGCTTTATGAGAAATACAATGGCGCCCTGGAGGGGGCCCGGTGATCCAGCCGGGTCTCCTCTTTTGTACGGCTCGCCCACCAACTGAACAGTGATAGAGGCTCAGGTGGTGGGCAGGTTTTTGTAGAAGTAGATGGTGCCGTCGAGGGTGCCGGAGGAACTGATGGCGTAGCCCGGGATGCGACCGGCCTCGATATAGCCCATCCTACGATAGAGCTGTTCGGCGGCGTCGCCCTCGCGCGTATCGAGCACGAGCAGGGTACGGCCATGGGCGCGGGCCGCCTCCTCCACCGTCTTCATCAGACCGCGACCGATGCCGTGACGGCGTTGGGAAGGATCGACAAACAGCTTCTGCACCTCCGCCCGGTGACGTCCGTTGGGCTTCATAGCCAGCGCCAGCTGGACCGAGCCCAGGACCTGACCGTCTGTATCCAACGCCACCAGCAGCACCTGTGAGCCGTCGGTGACATCCTGCAGCGTCGCCTGCCAGTAGCGCCGGGCCTCATCCTCGGCCAGCGGTGGCAGGAAGCCGACCGAAGCGCCACCGTCGACGGTTGCCCGCAGCAGGCGGATGAGATCCGGCAGGAGCCGCTCCCCATTCTCTGGTTTTACAGCTTCGATTGATGGTGTGCTCATGTACGCGAAACCTCCTCAATCATTGAATTTGTGCCTATCCTAGCAAAGGTGGGCCTGTCTGACAATAGATAGCCCAACATTCGTGGTCATAATTGATAGTGATCGCCAGGAGGCGATACATAGATCGCGATCGAATGACTTGTGGACGCGCAAGGTATACTTGAAGAAGAACAGATTAGCGTTGTTTCAGATGCGTGAATGCACTATATAGATAGATGCGTATCGTGTATGCGCTATGTCCGCCATAGGTAGCTGATTGTGCTGCAGGTGGGCTGGAAGCTGGATGAAGGAGCCGCTCTCTATGCTTGTGAAGGAAGTTGAAGCCAGGCGTGGGGTCGCGCCATGGATCAGGCCGTTAGTGGGTTCAGCGATCGGGCTGGGCGTGATGGCGGCGGGCGCGGGCGCGCTCTACCAGGTGCTGGCCGAGGCGAAGGATCGGCGACGCTATCCGCCGCCGGGCAGGCTGATCGATGTCGGAGGGCACCGTCTGCACTACCTGGATATGGGCAAGGGAGGACCGACCGTGGTGCTCGACTCGGGTCTGGGCTGTTCGATGCTGGATTGGTGCTATATCCAGCCTGCGGTGGCGCGCTTCACGCGTGTGTGCGCCTATGATCGCGCCGGCTATGGCTGGAGCGAGCCCGGACCAAAGCCGCGCAGCGCCGGGCGCATCGTGGATGAGCTATTGACCCTGCTCAGGCGCGGCGGCATCCCGGGTCCCTACGTGCTGGTGGGCCACTCGCTGGGCGGCCTGCACATGCAGCTCTTCGCGCGCAGGCATCCCGAACTGGTGGCTGGACTCGTCCTGATTGACGCCTCGCCGCTCGACCAGCGCCGGCGCGTGCCCAGGCCGGCGCGTGCCAGGTGGTTGCAGCAGCAGCTACGCTGGCAGCTCTTCTGCTGGAGTAGTCCCCTGCTGGCCCGGATCGGCGTGGTGCGCCTCCAGAAGCGCCTGCAGCGTCCCAAAACGGGTCCCACGCGCTATCCCGCCACCGTCCAGCCGATCGCCGAGGCGCAGCGGCTGCGCTCCCGCGCCTTCGACTGGACGTTTGGTGAGGCCAGGGCTATCGAGCGTAGCGAAGAAGAGGTGCGTACCGCTCCCGCCTTTCCGCCGATTCCCCTGATTGTGCTGGCCGCCGAAAACAGCTCCAGCGGCGCCATTCAGCAGCTCTGGCTGCAGCTGCAGGGCGAGCAGGCGCTGCTCTCACCCGAGAGCAGCCTGCGCATCGTCAAGCAGAGCGGCCACTTCATCCAGATCGACCAACCGGACAGCGTCATCCAGGCCATTCGCGACATCATCGTAGGTGCCGGGTTGGCTCCGGCTTGTCCAGGCGTTTAATCAGCGGTGAGCATGACGATATTGCCATCGGGATCGTTGATCATGGCGAAGTAGGCGTTGATGGTCTCTGAAAAGTTGGGTGCCTGGTAGCTGTGGTAGCCGAGTCCGGTGAGCTCGGCGTATTTCGCTTCCACGATCGCGCGGTCCCGGACATAGAATTCGAGCACCACGCCCTGGGCGTGCTGGCGATCCAGCGGGATCATGCTGTTGAGGAAGAAGGTAATGTCGCCCTTCATCTGCACCTGAACGTGTGGTCTCCCCTCGCTGTCCGCCGGGAGCTCCAGACCGAGCTGGCGATAGAAGGCCAGCGACTTTTCCATATCACGAGGGAGCAGGCCAACCATGTAGAGGTCAAGTGGCATTGTACGGTTCCTTTCCTATCTGGCGATGCGTATCAACATCGCCGTTCGCGTTATCATGTGTCTATGATAGCGCAGAGGAAGGAGAACGATCTTGCACATCCGTGCGCTTCTATCACAAACGTGCGCGAGTAGTGTATTGCTGGCGAAAGGCGCGTGGCGTCAGGCCGAGGTAGCGCTTGAAGACACGTGTCAGGTGGCTCTGATTGGAGAAGCCGCACGCTAGCGCGACCTGGGCCAGCGGCATCTCGCTTTTCTCGCACAGGTGTTGCGCCTGCTCGACCTGTTGCCGCAACACGAACTGGTGCGGACTCTCTCCGGTTGTCTGGCGGAAGAGACGCGCGAAGTGATAGGGACTGAAGCCCACCTGCCGGGCCAGCGCCTCCAGTGAAAGCTCCTGATCGAGGTGTGCCAGAACGTAGTCGCGCACGCGTCCTATCTGCCGCTCCGTCAATCCCTGCGTGGGCTCCTTGATGGTGGGTGGCTTCGCCGTATAGTGGCGCAGCAGGTGAACAGCCAGCAACTGGGAAGCGGTCTGCGCGTAGATGTTTCCGGTCGGCGAGCCCTGTTCCAACTCCTGCCAGAGCGTCAGACAGATCTGCGTCAGCAGTGGATCTTTAAAACCCGAGTGTGCCAGCAGTGATAGTTGAGCGGGATCTCCGGCCGCCACCTCCGCGGCGGTATTGGCGAGCAGCCGGGGGCTCAGCTGTAGATGAAAGGTCCGCGTTGGTGCCCCGACAAGTCCCTGCCAGCGTATCTCATGGGCTATGTCCGTCGCTGGCTGCAGAATAAGTTCCCCCTGATGAATATACTGCGATTTCCAGGGACCGTTGATTGGACGTTGCTCTATGTGCATGGTTCCCCCGGAAAAAAGGACCAGTGAGATATCCGGTATATCCTGTGCCATCCAGCCCTCTAGCTGTGTTGGTTCATGGAAGGCACGCGCCACCAATCCCTGCCAGCCCGCCTCCTCGCTCGAAAGGTAAAGCAGCGGCGCGGTCAGCCGATCGTATATGGTGGTGTATGATCCGATCCGTGAAGGCTGCGTATCCATCTATGCTCCTGCCATCCTTTTCTTTTTTTGGTGTGCTTGATTGTGTACAAATCAATTGTACTCAATTTAATTGCGTCAAAGCAAAGCCGGTTATAAAACAAAAGATACCAGGTGTATGTCCTCTGCGAGAAGCATCGTGGGAGCCACAGGATGTGAGATCACGGGTTTGGCGCCGAGGCGAGCAGGTGGTGGGCGGCGGGCATGAGATAGGGATGGATGAGGGCGCGCACCTGTTCGATGCCGGCCTGGATCTCCTGCTCGGTGATCTGGTGGTGGATGTGGCGGCTCTGGCAATAATCGATCCAGTAGCGATTGATGATCCAGATATTGGTTGCCAGCAGCGGGATCTGCTGTGGCTCGATCTGGAGCAGGCCAGCCTGGCGCATCCGTTCCAGCACACGCTCGATGAAGTTGTGTCCCTCGTTGGTCAGGGTGATCAACTGTGCATAGACCTCGTGCTGGTCGCTGGCCCAGTTGATATGATCGCGGAAGAGGAAGCGGTACTCCCACATCAGTTGAAAGCCGCGCACCAGCAGACCGCGCAGATTGCTGGTGAGGCTCTGCTCGTCCAGGTTGATCTGCTGATTGGCCTGGGCTCTGGCCTGCAGCTCAGCGAAGAGGGCAATGATCAGATCGTGCTTGGTATGGAAATGGTACCAGACGTTGCCCTCGCTGATGCCCACCTGCTCCCCGATATGGGCCAGCGTCACATTGGCCTCCCCCTGCTCATTAAACAGCCTGCGCGCCATCTCAAGGATTAAATCGCGCGTCTTCTTACGCTTTTCGCCGCCCTGGCGCCGGGCCCGCGCACCAGCTGGT
The DNA here is from genome assembly GCF_003967515.1 of Dictyobacter aurantiacus. GTDB lineage: Bacteria > Chloroflexota > Ktedonobacteria > Ktedonobacterales > Ktedonobacteraceae > Dictyobacter > Dictyobacter aurantiacus. Next base: position 5,549,880 of record NZ_BIFQ01000001.1, read on the forward strand.
GTCTGCATATCTCTATCCACTTTCTAGCCTGCATTGCCAAGTTTAGTAATGAGTCTTATCCTCGTTGCGCTTAGGGAAATGACTGTAAATAGCGTATTCATGGGTAGTATAGCACATGCGACCTGCTGGCGCTGATGATATGGGTAGCTCCGGCCGGAGCGATCATGCAGAGAGCGCCAAACGGTTTTGTGGGCGTGATCGTATGGGGAGGGGGGGCATATGTGATTTTTTCTATAGGTAGAAGGTGTATAATGGATATATACAGGATTTGTTGATTTGAGGTGAAGGCTTCGTTTCAACAGGGGAATGCGGTGCCGCGTTTCCATTCCATCCAGGGCGCAATATGGGGCGGAGCTGGCAACGATCAAATCGCTGATAGGGCCTGTGGTTATGTGGATATGGGTATATCCAGGAGGAGTAATGATGCGTAAAACTTTGTTTCGCATGTTGCTTGGAGCGTTCCTTATTGTAGGAATAATGATGACCGTCCTCGCGGCTCCCCATGCATTTGCCTCGCCGGCTGCCTCATCTTCTATTCCAGGGTGCGCTGACTCGGATTACAGCTGCGGTTATCTGCGTGGTTTCGCTGATGGGAGAACCGCGGCGGTCAATGGTCTCTGTTCTAACTCGCCGTACCTGTATTCGTCTAACATGACGGCTAGCGAACGCGGTTATCGGGACGCTTTCTCTTATTATTGTAAACCGTAGTACCTACCACCTACCATACGAGAATGCCCCGGGGCGTGGAGAGCCTATGCTCCCCACGCCCTTTGATGTGAGCACCCTTTTTAATATGGTACAACAGGCTCTCCACATCCTTTGATGTGCGACCCCTCTTCTCCTCTTTATAATAGGGATGCAACATATGAGTCATCCCGGATTTTTGAAAAATCCGAAAATGGATTTCGCGCTCCCAATGCGGGAGGTGCAGGAGGGCGGCGAGCCCTCCTGCCGGGGGGCGGGGAGGACCCTGCACCCCGGTTTTGGGAACTTTTTCAAAAGTTAGTGATGACTCATATGTTGCATCCCTATTAAAAAAACAGTGCGGCCGCGCACGCGGACGCCCGAGCGGGGGCGCGCACGTCCCCCGACCAGGAGCCGCTTCGCGGCAAAGCCAGGGCGAGTCCGGCCCCTACCCTTTGAGCCCCGTGGTACTGATCCCTTCGGTGAGCAAGCGCTGGAAGAGCAGGAAGAAGACGATGATGGGGACCAGCGCCAGCAGCGACATGGCGAACAGGGACCCATACTGCGAGACGCCCGTACTATCCAGGAAGGCATTGAGGGCGACGGGCAGCGTAAAGCTGCTCTGATTATTCAGGAAGATCAGCTGACTGAAGAAGTCGCCCCAGGTCCAGATGAAGGTGAAGATGGCGGTCGTCGCCAGCGCCGGCCGGGCCAGCGGCAGGATGATGCGCCAGAACATCTGGATAGGCCCGCAGCCATCGATCTGCGCCGATTCATCCAGCTCGCGCGGCAGGGCGCGGATAAACTGGACCATCAGGAAGATAAAGAAGGCGTCGGTCGCCAGGAACTTGGGCACGATCAGCGGCAGGAACGTATTGATCCAGCCGACGCTCTTGAAGAGGATGTACTGTGGCACCACGATGGCGTGGTAGGGCAGCATGATCGTGCTGAGCATGATGGCGAACCAGATCGACTTGAACTTGAAGTTCAGGCGCGCGAAGGCGTAGGCCACCATCGAGCAGGAGATGACGTTGCCGATAACGGCCCCCAGGCAGACCAGCAGCGAGTTCCAGAAGAAGGTGCTGAAGGGAGTTCCCAGCGCCATCCAGCCGCTGGTATAGTTCTTGAACGTCACCTGCTCGGGCAGCAGGTTGGCGTTGCTGAAGATCAGGTTGTTGGGCTTGAACGACGCGCTCAGCATCCACACCAGCGGATAGAGCATCAGGATGGCCCCGACAATGAGCACGATGTGCAGCAGCGGCTTCGACCAGCTGGTCGAGCGGCGCGCGACGGAATAGCTTTTGATCATATCACTCCCTCCCTATTTCTCATCCTGATAGAACACCCACAGCCGGGACGAACGGAACGCGACGGCCGTAAAGATAGCGATGATCAGCAGCAGCACCCAGGCCATCGCCGAGGCATAGCCCATATGGAAGTAGCCAAAGCCCTGCAGATAGATATAGAGCGTATAGAACAGCGTCGAATCGTAGGGTCCGCCGTTGCCGTTACTGACGATAAAGGCCGGCGTAAAGGCCTGGAAGGCGCTGATCATCTGCAGCACCAGGTTGAAGAAGATGATCGGGCTCAGCATGGGCAGCGTGATGCGGAAGAAGCGCTTCCAGACGCCGGCGCCATCGATGTTGGCCGCCTCATACATCTCCTGCGGGATCTGCTTGAGGCCGGCCAGGAAGATCAGCATCGGCGAGCCGAACTGCCAGACGGCCAGCACGATCAGCGTCAGCAGTGACGTATTGGGGTTGGCGACCCAGCTGCCCAGGTTATGGAAGCCGAGCAGGGCCAGGCCAGCGTTGACGATGCCGTCCTTGCCGAAGATCTGCTGCCACAGGATAGCGATCGTCACGCTCCCACCCAGCAGCGACGGCACATAGTAGATAGAGCGATAGATAGCGAGTCCGCGCAGCCCCCGATTGAGAACCATGGCCACCAGCAGGGCGAAAATAAGCTTGAGCGGTACCGAGAGCAGCACATAGATGGCCGTCACTTTAAGCGCGTCAAGGAAGCGGATATCCGCCAGCATGGCGCCATAGTTCTGCAGGCCGATCCAGCGCGGGGCCGACAGCAGATCGTAGCTGGTGAAGGAGAGATAGAGCGAGCCGAGCATCGGGCCCAGCGTCAGGGCGATCAGGCCCACGAACCAGGGCAGCATAAAGAGGTAGCCGACCAGGTTCTCGCGCCGTGCCCGGCTGGAAACGGTCTTTCGGCGCGGCTGCTTCGCCGATCGCGTCTCGGCCACCTGTTGTGGCTGTACAACACTGCTCATCGTTACACACCATCCCTTTCTAACGCTTTATCGGCCTGTGTTACCAGCGTACTGGCGGCCTCATCGATGCTCATCTTGCCGAAGCCCAGTCCCTGGGCGATCAGCACCAGCAGATCGCTCACCTCGCCGGCGCCGGGAGGATCGAGCACCGACTTGGGGCGCGTGATCGCGGCCAGCTGGTTGACCATGGTGAGCTGCTTCAGGTCGGCTGATTTGAGTGACGGCTTGAGCAACGCCTGCGCCCGCGCCGAGCCCGGGATGCCGCGCTCGATCTTGAGAGCCTTCACCAGGGCTGGATCATTGAAGACCGCGTTGATAAACTGCGTCACCGCGTCCGGATTTTTTGTGGATGAGGAGGCGCTGAGCAGCATCGACGCCTTGAGGTAGTTACCATTGTCTTTGACGCCCGCTGAAGACGGCGTCGAATAGAGTCCCAGCTTTGTCGGCGTGGCGGCCTGGAAGGCCTGGATCTGGTTAGAGGTACTGAAATTGATAGCCGCCTTACCCGCCACGATCGTGGTCAGCGCTGGCGTGGCCCCGCTGTACTGCACCGAAAGATCGGGTGGGATGCACAGGCCGGCCTTGCGCAGATCGCTCCAATAGCCAAACCAGTCGAGCGCGTCCTGTTTGTTGAAGGCCCGCTGACCGGCATCGGTATACAGCTCCTTGCCGCGCTGGCGGATAAAGACCTCGAAGGCCGTGATATTGCTGCTGGCGTCGTCCACCCCATAGACGCCGGGTCCCGCCGCCTTCACGATCTCCTGCGCCACCTGCTTCATCGCGTCCCAGGTCCAATCGCTGAAGTTGCCCGGCATCTGATAGCCAACCTTCTGGAACAGAGACGTATTGTAGAAGACGCTGGTAAAGTTACCGCCGAACGGAATGCCGTAGATTTTGCCACGTGCCTCGCTGCCCTTGAGCAGCGGCTGATTGAAGTCGTGCAGGTCGATCGGCTGAGGGATATATCTGGTAAGGTCGAGTAGCAGGCCCTTGCGCACATACTGATCGATGTAGCGCATATCCATTTGAATCAGATCGGGGGCGCTGCCTCCGGAGATCTGGGTGGCTAGCTTTGGCCAGTAGGAGCCGAAGCCGGTAAACCAGGTCGAGATCTTCACCTGAGGATGGCTCTGCTCATATGCGTGAATGGCTTTGGTGGTCAGACCGGCGCGCACCGACGAGCCCCAGAACGAAAACTGGAGCGACGACGCCCCGGCCTGTGCCTCTGAAGCGTCTCCGCAACCTGCCAGACCCAGGGCCGCCGCACCGGTGAGCGCGCCAGCCCCGATCCTCAAGAAGTCACGTCGGCCTAAACGTGTAGCTACCATAACTGTAACCCCTTCGTTACGCATGCATTCTTATAGTCTGGAAGCGCCTGTCTCGGCAGATATCTTGTGTCGCAGACCTTGCGTGCTTCCCTTCCACATGAATGTACGCGGATATAGAGATATATGTCTGCAAACATACATCAATACACGGCATAATAATTGACCGTAATTTCAGCAGCGATGGTATTTGGATATATAGTAGAAAATGTAACTACTATAGCGAAAGTGTAGTGTCTCATCCTTTGCTTTGTCAAGCGTGATGCTCATAATCGAAACAATCCGAAAGGGACGCGCGCTTTTGAATCGCAGGTGTAAAGCAGGTGCATAAGGATTATGATGCCTGTCTTTATAGCGCAGGAATATGTCACAATTTCGCACCCTGTCCTGTCTACTGTTTGGTGAGCATGTGTCTGACTCTCGTCACATGGAGGGTTCGTGCGCACCCCACGCACCACTATATAACTGAATAATGAATAAGAAGTACGATGAAAGGACAGTGACATATGTTGGAGAAACAAGCGACGCGCAGGCCGGTACCTTTGACCATGGCGAGCGGCCCAGACGGGTACCTGCCGGGCCAGCAGGAGGCGCCGGTCGTTTTGACGACGATGAAGGACATGTTGCAGTGGGCGCAGAACTGGACCCGTTCAAGGTCCGTCTGGCCCTTTATGTATGCTCTGGCCTGTTGTGGTATCGAGATGATGGCCGCCGCCTCGGCGCCGCAGCACGACCTGGCGCGCTTCGGGTCCGAGGTCTTCCGCGCCAGTCCCCGGCAGGCGGACCTGATGATCGTGGCCGGAACCCTCTCAGTCAAGATGGGTCCCCGGCTCAGACTGCTGTGGGAGCAGATGCCTGATCCCAAATGGGTGCTCAGCATGGGGCAGTGCGCCAACTCCGGCGGCGAGTTCTACGACAGCTACTACACGGTGCAGGGCGTGGATAGTATCGTACCCGTCGATGTCTATGTGCCTGGCTGTCCGCCCCGCCCCGAGGCGCTCATCGAGGGCATCCTCAAGTTGCGCGAGAAGATCGAGAAGCAGGGATTGAATATCCAGGCTCCATCCTCACGATGATGAGGATGGAGGTTGCTGGTTCCATTGACGCTGCATGAAAGCGAGCTTGTCGGGATTGAGGACGCTGCGCAGGCCGACGATGCGGTCGCCGGACAGCTCGAGCGAGAGGATCGAGTGGAGCTGTCCGGCGCTGCGCGTGATGATGGCCGGAGCGCCATTGACCTCCTCGATGGAGAGCTGGTGGTCCGTCGGCAGCTTGCGCATGAGCGTGATGAACAGCTTCGCTATGGTCTCGCGACCGGTGACGGGCAGCAGACTGGCGTGGACCTTGCCGCCGCCATCGGCCCAGGCGGTAACGTCGTCGGCCAGCAGTTCTTTGAGCGCGGCCATGTCACCGGACTGGCAGGCGGCGATAAAGGAATTCAGCAGCTGACGATGGGACTCCGGTGTGGCGCTGACGCGGTGGCGCTTCTCGCCGACGTGCTTTTTGGCCCGATGGAAGAGCTGGCGGCAGTTCTCCGGGCTCTTCTCGATGATCTCGGCGATCTCATGGAAGGAGTAGTCGAATACCTCGTGGAGCAGGAAGACGGCGCGCTCAGGCGGCGTCAGGGACTCCAGCAGGACCAGAAAGGCCAGCGAGATCGATTCTTGCCGCTCGACCTTCGTCTCCGGGGCCTCCTCAAGCAGAGCTGAAGTCAGCACCGGTTCGGGCAGCCAGATCCCGACGTACTCCTCACGCTGCACGCGCGCGGACTTTAAATAGTTGAGGCAGAGGTTGACGACGATAGTGGTAAGAAACGACTTCGTGGAATGGATGGCCGTCCTATCGGTCTGCTGGTAGCGCAGATAGGCATCCTGCACAATATCTTCGGCCTGGCTCGCACTTCCCGTCATGCGATAGGCGATCGAGAACAGGAGCGGGCGGTACTCCTGAAAAGCATCGACGAGGATATTCACAAAGCTCCTCCTTGCTAATGTATAGACCTATCATAGTCGAGCAACGGCAAATCTACAAGTTTTCCGCAGTTTTTGAAGAAAGCTGTCACGTTCCTATCGACTCAGTTGTCCCCTATATAGAAGCGCCCGGAAAGTGTGCCGGGGGCAATGTATATCTGGTGCTTACAAGTTTATTGTGTTGGTGCAACAGGGGCGCATCCGCGCCCCTGTTGCACCAACACAAAACCAGTGCGGCCGCGTAGCGGACGCCCGTGCGGGGGCGTTCACTTGCCCCCAGGGTGACGAGAGTCAGACTCATTCTGAGTACAAGGGAGAAAGATAGAGATGAACATTTTTGTGACTGGCGCGACAAAGGTTTTAGGTCAACCGGTAGTACGGATGTTAGTCGAGAACGGTCATAACGTGTATGCTTTGAGCCGTTCGCCGGAGAATGACGCCATCATACGGGGGCTGGGGGCTGAGCCGGTAGTAGTGGATCTGTTTGACGCGGCCGCGCTGACGAAGGTGTTGCGCCAGATCAGGGCCGAGGCCGTGGTGCACCTGGCGACGAAGATCCCGCCGACGGCGCGCATGGGGAAGGCGGCCTCGTGGCGCGAGAACGACCATATCCGCCGCGACGGCATGCGTGCCCTGGTCGATGCCGCCCTGGCATCAGACGTGCGCACCGTGGTCTATCCCAGCTTCTATTATGTCTACCCCGATAGCGGTGAGCGCTGGATCGATGCCGCCTCGACGCCGGCGCAGTCTCATGTGACGCAGCAGGCGACCATCGATGCCGAGGCCGAGGTGGCCCGCTTCGCGCGGGATGGTGGAGGGCGGCGCGGCATCTCGCTGCGCATGGGTAATCTCTACGGACCCGGCGTGCCATCGGCGCTGGAGCAGCTGCAGATGGCGCGCAAGGGGATGGCCATGCTGCCGGGTCCTGGAGGCGCGTATCTCTCCTATGTCTGGCTGGAGGATGCCGCCCACGCCATTGTGACCGCGCTGAGCGAGGCTCCATCTGGTGTGTATGATGTCGTCGATGACGAGCCCGTCACGCGCGACGAGTTCGCGGCCGCCCTGGCGCGTAGCGTCGGCAAGAAGCGCCTGTTCCGCGTCCCCAACGGCCTGATCAAGATGCTCTCTGGGGTGTCGGCCGACCTGATCACGCGCAGCCAGCGCGTCTCTAACCGCCGCTTCCGGCAGGCGACCAGCTGGCGGCCTACCGTGTCGACGGTCAAGCAAGGATGGTCTTTGATCGCCGATCCTTCGGTGGTGGCGGCGTAATTCCTTTAATGCCTCTCCATATCCCGAATGGTATCGGGCTTATGGGGAGGTTGTCATATGGGGGGTAATCGGACGCGAGGTCCGAAGCTATGTAGGGGGGATTTGGGGAAAGGGGGTATTTTTGGGTACTTGACTTTATGGGGGGCTTTGGATTACTATTGTGTTCACAATGAAATATTTGACGTTTCACCGTGTTTTTATTGGTGAATAATGCGGTTTTGTTCATTGAACGTGGTGAACGGCAGGTGTGGTGCATGATCCTGTGGAGCCTGACTCGATGGATGTGAGGCATGGCTCGGCGAAAAAGGAGTTTTGAGCATGAAGCAACGGCGCCATATTGGGAGCATGTTCTGTGTGCTTGTCTGTGGATTAGCTTTGCTGGGGGCGAGCCTGTTCACGCAGACAGCATCGGTACATGCCGATCCAGCTCTCTTTTATGGGTTTGAGGATGGTACGGATGGCTTTACGGCGCCCGGCTGGCTGGGCGCTAACGCGGGTCAGCCGACGCAGAGTTCCGCCCAGCATTCTGAGGGGGCTAATAGCCTGGCCTTGCCGGTGAACTTTAGCGGCGGCAGCTGGGACCAGGCGGGGGTGGACAAGGTATTTGACAATTATAATCCGGTCGATCTTACCCCCTACTCGGCGATCACGTATGATGTCTACGCGCCGGTCGCCAATATCTCGACCGACCTGGTCTTTAATGATCCCTGGCTGCAGCCGGCCAATCCGAAGCCGCTGAACGTCGGCTGGAATACAGTCACCTTCGATATCAGTCCGACCAGCCAGGATTTCGTGAACGCGGGCAGCTATTTTTCGACCGCCAAAGAGTTTCTGCTGCGCGCCATCGGGCGCGGCGCTACCTATAGTGGTCCCGTCTACTTTGATAACGTGCGTTTCGTTCCGACCACGCACCCCGTGATTCGCACGCTGGCGCCGCAGGCCGACGATGTGCTCTCGACGGCGCAGGGGCAGAGCTATACCATTCAGGCCAGAGTCACACCGTCGCCGGGACGCCAGATCAGCAGCGTCACGTTTAAGACGGCCACACAGTCGGGGGCGCTGACCTTCGATAGCGCCAACGATGTCTACACCGGCGCCTGGGATCTGTGGAAGGAGGGCGATGGCCTCAAGACGCTGACGATCAGCGCCACCGACTCGACGGGGGCCTCCTCAACCAGCCAGACGAGTGTGCTGGTGCAGAATAGCCAGCTGCAGGTACACATCACGACCCCCACCTTTGATCAGCAGTTGAAGGGAACGGTCACCGTCAGCGCCCAGATCAAGGCGGATCCTCGCTTCGCCCTGGGATCTGTGATCCTGCAGGCAGGGGAGCATGAGACACGCATGATGGCTGGCGTCTCGGGTGTCTATAGCGCCCGGCTTAACACGCGCGAGCTGCAGGACGGCGTGCAGACCCTCAAGGTGGTGGCCCGCGACGCCCATTTCACGGTCAGCGACCTGGTAGATGTGCTGGTCGAGAACCACGCCCGTCCGGCCACGATCGTACACGCCAGCAAGACGCAGTTCGTTGACGGCCACACGCAGTTCCGCTACGTTGGCTGGAACGAATATGATCTCTTCACGCGCAACGACCAGACCGTCGCCCACAACGAGCAGACCAGCGAAGGCAACATCGTGCTCAAGGGAACGGTCATCCCCTGGCAGCAGCAGATCGACCGCCAGATGATGGAGGCCGAGCGCAACGGCCTGACCGTGCTGCGCACCTGGGCCTTTGACAGCAGCGCCGACTCCAGCGCCTTCGAGACGGGTCCCAACCAGTTCAACGAGGCCACCTTCCAGAAGCTGGACTATATTCTGGACAGTGCCCAGCGCCACCACATGCGCGTCATCCTGGCCATGGACAACTACTGGGGTGACTACGGCGGCATCGCGCAGGAGAGCAAGTGGCTGGGCCTGACCAACAAGCTGCAGTTCTTCACCAACCCCCAGGCTAAGACGCTCTACCAGCAGTACGTGTCGCACCTGGTCAACCGCGTCAACACCGTCAACGGGACCGCTTATAAGAATGATCCCACTCTCTTTGCCTGGGAGCTGATGAACGAGCCGCGCATGGATTGTAACGACGATCCCACGCCGACGCATCAATACTGTGATCCCAGCGGCAACACCCTGCGCGGCTGGGTGGACACCATGAGCAAGTACGTCAAGAGCCTTGATCCCAGGCACATGGTGGCCGGTGGTTTCGAGGGGCACAGCTTCGTGTCGACCGGTCCCAACGGCCAGGGCATCCAGTGGGGTGGAACGCAGGAGGGGAATGGCAACTCCCCGATCATGGCGCAGAACGTACCCGGCATCGACTTCTTCACCTTCCATCCCTATCCCAATGCCTCCTGGGCCAATCTGACGCTTGATCAGACGAAGCAGCTCATCACCGGCATCACCCGCGCGGGCCTGCAGGCTGGTAAGCCTGTCGTGATGGAAGAGTACGGCATCGACCGCGCCCAGCCCGTCTACGACCAGTCTGGCAAGCAGATCCAGCCGACCGATCCCGCCTATGCCGCCGCCCGCGTCATGTGGTACAAAGTGATGCTGGATACCTTCTACGGGGCCGGAGGAGCAGGCAGCAACATCTGGCAGCTCGCCGACTGGTCCGACAACAACTATAACGTCAACCCCTATCTGCCGCAGGCCGACGCCCAGCGCGACGCGCCCCTGATGGCTGTTCTGGCCTACGAAGCCCGGCAGCTGGCAGACGACTAGCGATCGATCAAGGAAAAAGGAGACCCCGGCAGTGTCTGACGCTGCCGGGGTCTCCTTTTTCGTGCGAAATGAGCAAGATTCGAGAAGTTTTGTTGAGCTATACGGGGTATCATGGGAAGCATTGGAGGATGGTAAAGTCGGGGCAAGCCCGACACCTACGGCGGGGTTATCGGAGAGGATAATGGTAAAGTCGGGGCGAGCCCGACACCTACGGCGGGGTTATCGGAAAGGATAAGGGAAAGATGTTTACGAAGATTGGTACTATTACCGTGGGCGTGAGCAATCAGGATAAGGCGCGTGATTTTTATGTTAATAAGCTTGGTTTTGAGGTGGTAAATGATCAGCCGATGAGCGAGAATGAGCGCTGGCTTGAGATCGGGCTGCCTGGCTCGCAGACGCATCTGATGCTGGGGTTGCGTGGTCAGAGTGCGGGCAACAGCACGGGGATGACCGGCTTTGTGCTGCATACCGACAACATGGAAGAGACGTGCGCAACCCTTAAGGAACGTGGGGTCAAGCTGACGGTGGAGCCCGGCGCGGAACCCTGGGGCAAGTGGGCGCAGTTCGCCGATCCTGACAACAATGAATTTGGGATCTGGGCGCCACCCGCATAGACGGGGGCCGCAAAGCCGGAGCAAGCCCGGAAGCCGGGGCAAGCCCGGAAAGCCGGGGCAAGCCCGGAAAGCCGGGGCAAGCCCGGAAAGCCGGGGCAAGCCCGGCACCTACGGGAACGTTCCGTTATATGTTGGGTTTTTTCGGGTTCAGGCGATTCCTCTCTTAAGGCAGGAGAGCCAGGGCCGCAGGATGGGGATGACGTGGGTGGGCTGCATGGCCTGGATGTGATCGAGGCCGTCCAGGATGCGTACGTCCCAGCCGAGGTTTTCCAGGTAGGGTTGTTCGTGGATGATGGGGCTTGCTATGTCCACCAGCGTGTTGTCCCAGCGCTGGTCGTACTGGATCTTGTCCGCTGAGCCCGCGAAGCAGAGGCGGGGGCAGCGAAGGTGCTCCTGGGCGGCCCGGTCGTCGAAGTGCTGGAGCGCCTGGTAGAGGGTGAGGAACTGCCGCGCCTGATCCAGCGAGAGTCCCACCTCGGACCATTCCGATTCTTCGGGTGCCTGCGAACTGCGGGAGCCGCTGGTCATCTCGTAGGTCGCGTTGGTGACGGTGAGCATCTCTTTGTAGGGACCGGCCAGAGGCGGGAATCCGCCCATAACCAGCGCCGACAGGCGGTCGGTGCGCATGGCGAGCTGGAGTCCCAGCATCGCCAGCCAGGAGTAGCCATAGTAGGCGAAGTGCTGGGCGCCCGCCGCGTCGGCTATGGCGAGGAGATCGTGGGCCGCGTTGTCTGGCGTCAGGGTGGTCGGCTGCGGTGTACGCATGACGTGTCCCTCGAAGTCAAAGGCCACCACGCGAACGAGATCGCTCAATCCATTGATCAGAGATTGGCCCAGGGCCGGGTCGGTGCCATACTGGCGCATCTGCTCGGCCAGGGGTCCCTCAACCGGTTGTGGATTGACCGGCAGCAGCAGGGCGGGTCCCTGTCCATAAACTTCGATAATGATTGTGCTTCCATCGTGCAATCTTGCCTGGGGCATGTGAATTTCCTCCATCAAATGCTCTCAAACTCATTTCAGCGAGATGCATGCATGCATAGGGGATGATTCACGCTGGCCAGGCGATGCAGAATCATCCATATCCCTACTCTACAACACTCATGCCCAACTGGAGGGTTGGGCGGTGTGGAAGCAATGCAGACAAAAAAGGAGCATCGCCCTTTTCTGATCCTGGCCGAAACCAGGGGAAACGGACGATGCTCCCGGAGGAAGCGAAAATAGACGCTTCTCTGCTGAGAAGGAAATCAGTACCTGCAAGAAAAAATACGCGTGTTGTATGTTCGGAACCTATGACCGGGCCTGTGGCGTTCTTAAGGGGTCATACACAACCCCTTAAGAACGTTTTTCTGGTTGATTACCGTGAAAGGGCCACTGTTGTGACGTATGCTAGCCAGATGTGGTTAGTCGCGGTCACCGCCGCCATGGCCGTAGCCATAGCCATAGCCATTACCGCCGTGCCACCAGTTGCCGCCGCCGTAGCCCCAGCCACCCGGGTGCCACCAGTTGCCGCCGCCGTAGCCGTAGCCGTAACCGTAGCCGTAGCCCCAGCCACCTGGGAAGTCGCCGTGTCTCGTGTTTCTTGTGCTTCTCGCGCCGGAGACCTGCTCCAGGTCGCTATCGGTCAGTTCAATCGCGTCGAGGTTCATCTTATCTTGCATGTAACTGTCCTTTCGCTTTGCCTGCGCAAAGCCTATAAACTTACTGGTGCCAGGCGCGTTATGGAGAGTTTCTGTCGATGGACGCCAGCGCCTGTTATTCTCACCAGGGTTTTCATAGCATTTATTCTGTTTTTTGTGATTTAAGCATGCTTAAATTGTTTTATTATCTGGTACCTATCTATATTATAAAAAGCCATCCAAATTTCCTGCGGAACTCAACAGCCCATAGTATGGTGGTGCTCCAGGGGCGCATCGCACCCCTGGAGCACCACCATACAAAATTAGCGCGCCGCGTAGCAGACGCGCGCACGGGAGCCCCCACATACCCTCTGGGTGACGAGAGACAGATCCATTCTTAAGGGGTTTGCGCGGGACCCCTTAAGAACGGTTTGCGGTATTAAATCACCGTGAAAGGATCAATGTTTCGAGCGATAGTTGTCGCGCGCAATTAATCTTAACGGAACAAACCGTAGCGATAACCCCAGAAACCGGGGTAATAGAAACCGGGGTAATAGAAACCGGGGTAATAGCCATAACTATAGCCGTAGTAGAATGGTGGGTAATAAAAATCATGCTGCATACCAGTTGCGCCGGAGATCTGCTCCAGGTCGCTATCGGTCAGTTCAAGCGCGTCGAAGGTCTGAGCTGAACTGTTGCTGGTAAGAATGTTGAGGTTTACCTTATCTTGCATGTAACTGTCCTTTCGCTTTGCATCGGGCAAAGCTCACAAACCTGCTGATGCCAGGCGCTTCCTGTTGAGTGGCTACCAACAAACGATGACGCCTGCTGTTTCACATCAGTAGTTTTCGCTTGGTAACACAGTTGGCTTTGTTTAGCTTGCTAAACTTTTTTCTAAGGTACCTATATATATTATAAAGGCTCTTCAAAATAACTTTTACGTTTTTTGACTCGTTATGCATGGTATTTTAGATGTTATGCAAGCAATTGATGTATTATTTGATAGATCCTGTTGGCGCATCAGAGTGCTGTAAACTGTTCCTCTTGCGCTACGATATAAACGATTCATAGAACGTGTCAGACTTCCGTCATGTTGGGGGCGCGTGAGCGCCCCCGCACGCGCGTCCGCTATGCGGCCGCACTGTTTTTTTGTGTTCGTGCATGGGACGCGCATCAGCGCGTCCCATGCACGAACACAAAACGGAATTCTGAGCACCGGAGGTGCGAAAACCCATGCAGGCCGCAGGCCATCATCATGAGAGTCAGACACTCTCATAGAGATCGTGTGATTGTCGATGGGGGCGTTGAACCGGGAAAGAAGATAGAATTTGTGGAGAAGAAAGAGGGAGCATCGCCCTGGCTCACTGGTTGTGGCCAGTAGCCAGGGCGATGCTCCCGGAGGAAGCGAAAATAGACGCTTCTCTGCTGAGAAGGAAATCAGTACCTGCAAGAAAAAATAAGATTGGCGTATGCATTAAGGGCGTGAAGCGGTGTCTGACCCTGTAGCGTTCTTAAAGGGCTTGCGCAGGCCCCTTAAGAACATTTTCGAGCTCTATCACAGCGAACGGTCAACGTTGCTAGCTGTGTAGAACCAGGTGATTAGCAGCCGTGACCGTAACCGTAGCCGTAGCCATAGCCATAACCGTAGCCATAGCCCCAGCCCCGGAATTGATCATGCTCCCAACCTGACGCGCCATTGACCTGCTGCAGGTCGTTGTCGGTCAGTTCAAGCATATTGGTGGTCTCTTCCATCTGAGAAAGTTCGTCGCTGATGAGAGCATCGAGGTTCATCTTATCTTGCATGTAACAGTCCTTTCACTTTGCCGGGAGGCAAAGGCTACAAACTAGCTGGTGTCAGACGTTTCCAGTTGAGGTCCTATCAGCTTGAGATCCTGGTAACAGGTGAGCGCCTGTCGTCCGCACCAGGAGTTGCTGTTTGATTTCCCTGTTTTTTGAATTGACGTTGGATTGGTTGCATGTTTAAACATGTTTTATTGCGTGGTACCTATTTATATTATAAAAAAGCAGCCAAATCACTGCAATATAAAATATATGTTTTTATGGTTTATATGGTTTTATATATAAATATATCTGAAGCCAATCGTGACATGGCATTACCTACAAAAAAACATGCACCCTCTGAATGCAGAACAGAGGATGCATGGCCCCTAAATGGATAATTAGTCTGCTAAAAGTATGTAATTACTCACCATCATCAAAGCCCCAGCCACCGCCGTAGCCCCAGCCCCAGCCATTGCCATAGCCCCAGCCATTGCCGTAGCCGTAGCCCCAGCCCCAGCCATTGCCATAGCCCCAGCCATTGCCGCATTTGCCATGACCGTAGCCGTAGCCCCAGCCGTTACCACCACCCCATTTGAAGAAGCCGCCGGTAACATATTGCAGCTCGGTGTCAGCCAGTTCACGCGCCCTGGTGATTTCTTCTGTTACAGTTTTAGTTGTTTCTTGCATATTGCTATCCTTTCGCTTTGCCTGATAGAGAGGCTACACATTACCAGTATCAGGATTTTCTTTTTCGAGCCCCTGTTGACGATTGCCGTAGTGATTAAAAACGCCATTGTTCTTAATATGCCAGCAGCCGTTTTTCGAATACTTCGTATGTTAAGGCATGTTTTGTCACTGATACCTACATTCATTATAAAAATACATCAAACAAGCGAACTGTAAAATATGAAATGAAAATGCAATATATATACATAGTTAAAAAAACAGTAAACAGCGTGAAGGAAAAGGGATTTTGCCGTTTCAGGGTGGTGAGAAAAGAATAGTCGAGATATGAATGTTCAGTTGTAGAAGGAAGGCATACAATGCGAACAATGACCCTTGATATCAAGGAAGATGAGAGGTATCAGCTCACTCAGGACACCCATCTGCAGGCTGTTGAGAGCGCTGTGCGGGTTATGCGCGCCCACCTCCACGAACTTCTGACCCTATCGGATCTTGCCGACGCTGCCTGTCTCAGTCCCTTTCACTTTAACCGCGTTTTTCGCCGCCTGGTCGGTATCCCTCCTGGTGAATATCTAGGAGCGCTGCGGTTGCAGGAGGCCCGGCACCTCCTTTTATCCACCCCGCTCAGCGTCACCGATATTTGTTTTGAGGTAGGCTATAACAGTCCTGGCTC
Organism: Dictyobacter aurantiacus; assembly: GCF_003967515.1. GTDB lineage: Bacteria > Chloroflexota > Ktedonobacteria > Ktedonobacterales > Ktedonobacteraceae > Dictyobacter > Dictyobacter aurantiacus. The sequence goes on from NZ_BIFQ01000001.1 coordinate 5,565,502, forward strand.
TTTCACGACCCGCTTCACGCAGCTGGTTGGTTTCTCACCGCGTCTCTTACGTCGCCGGGCGCAGGAGTTCATTCCGCCCGGGCTGGAGGACAACGCGCGCCAGCGCGCCCGGCACGAGCCGTTGCCGCTCAGAAATACGTTCAGCGGCCTGGTGAGCGTTCCCCCGACTTTTCAGGGTATCATCAACATCGGACTGTTTAGCCGGCCGATTCCCCAGGGGGCGCCCATCTGCTGTACGCGCCTGACGGGTCCTGGCAGTTATCGCCTGAACGGATTTCCCGATGGCGTTTATTATCTGTTGGCCGCCGCCTTCCCGCTGAACACAGATCCCCAGGCGTACCTGCTTCCTGGTGAGCGCATGCTGGTGCACAAGCCCGAAGGCCCGCTCGTCATCATCAATGGACATATTTCTGGTGAGCGTAACGTCACGCTGCGTCCACAGCGCCTGACCGATCCGCCGCTGGTGATGGAGCTTCCCCTGCGTCAGCGCGCGGCTCTGTAGCACGCCGGCGTGGCATCCGCATGAGCGATCCAATGGTCCGGTGTGTGCGACGCACTGGTCTCCAGGGACGTAAACGCGTGATCCAGGTGTAAGGGAAGACGCACCTGGGAGCGTACAGAGGAGGGGTATAATCGACACTAGCTGCTAAAGATTCAGCATGCGTCTGTACGACGCCGCCGAGGCGCTGGCCGAGCTGGCCCGTAGCGAAGATACGAGCGCCATGGAGATCGCCTGGCGCATCCTCTCCACTACCTGCCAGGAGAAGGCATAGCAGTTCCGATGGAACTAGAGTATGGGCGTGCTCCCAGATGAGCAGATTTATGCCTGACATCGGCCACACAATTGCTATGTTAGATGGTCCAGGAGATGGGATAGTTGACAATCGGAATAAAAGTCACGCCAACGGCCTCCGCATCGCGTCTAGCATCGACAATCATCTCTTTGAGCATGCTCAACTGTTCTGCATGTTCTTCGCTGTCCCAGACGCTAACATGAACCATAGAGCCATCTGGCGATGCGCCTGCGTAGTAGGAAAGCAGGCCAGGGAGTTTTTGAATCGCGGGAATAAGGTACGTACCGGTTTCTTTTGTCATACGATGAACTTCTTCAAAATGAGCAGGATCAAAGTTGCCGCGTGAGACGCGGATAACCGCCGTGGGAGGAAGGGCTTCGGTCATTGCCATCTCCTTTCATGTTGCGCTATCATTGACTGACAGCGATAGAAATGCTTCTAGCGCTCCGTTGACAGATATACTATACAATGTTGTATAGTAATTAGTCAAGGGACCAGCCCACCGTGCTGGTGGAAAACAGTTGCGATGTGAGCAATGAGAATGAAACGTTGTGCCATGAGGTAAGAGAGGAATGGTGTATGTGTGCTAAACAACTCCGTGGTCGGCCGCGGCAAGCCGAACTTGACCGGCGCATTCTCGAAGCTGCACTACGCCTGCTGGCTGAGGGGGGATACGCGCATATGTCTCTGGATGATGTTGCGACCGCGGCTCACACCACGCGGGCGACGATCTACCTGCGCTATGCATCTAAAGCTGCACTGGTGGCAGATGCGATTATGCATGCGCGCGGCGCGTCCGGCCTGCCAAAACCGAGCGGCAATCTGCGCCAGGATCTGGTGACACAATTACGGCATTTTCGCGCAAGCATGGATACGTCGTATAGCCTGGCGATCATTGGAAGCGCACTGGCCGAAGAGCACGCGACCCCGGAATTGCTCACCACGCTACGTGACCATATCGTACGATCGCGGCGAGAGATACTGTACACTATTTTGCACGAAGCGCGGGCACGTAATGAACTCGCGCCACAGGCAAATATCAAGCTTGCCGTAAGCCAGCTCGTTGGCAGCTACTACGCTCTGGCGATCGCGGGCGATCCCATTCCTCCTGATTGGCCAGAACTGCTGGTTGATCAAGTACTGGGTGGCCTCCTGTCTGGATAACCTGACATGGCAATATTGTTTCAGCTAACGGAAATCCGCGTAGTGCTGGCCCTGGTGTGAGCAGAGATGGGGCCGGCTCTACGCGGGACGAGCGCACTTTGATGTCAGGGGCGCTCTGAACGGGAGGTGATGAGGATGCCGGCAAGGGCGACGGCTGCGCTGACGATAAAGGCCCAGCGGAAGCCACCGATGAGGGCGGCGATGTCCGTGCCGCTGATGCTTTTAAGCATGGTCGTCGCGGTGGCGGCGATGATGTCGAGGAGGGCGAGTCCGAGCACGGTTCCCAGCTGCGCGGCCGTATTGAGCAGGCCGGCCACCAATCCCTGTTCTGTGTCATCGATGCGGGCCATGCCGGCGCTGGTCGCCGCTACCGAGCCGACGCCCAGACCGAAGCCGAGCACGATGAAGCCGGGCAGCAGGGCATGCAGGTAGCCATCGCCGAGCGATAGCGTGGTCAGCAGGAGCATGGAGAGCAGCAGGGCACCCATGCCGATCACCATGCTGCGGCGCGTGCCCAGGCGCGTCGTCAGGCGGGCGCCGATCACGGAGCAGACGGCGATACACAGGCTCTCCGGCAGGAAGGCCAGTCCAGTGAGGAACGGCGACGCGCCAACGATCTGCTGCAGGTAGAGGGTGGCGAAGAACGAGGGCGGACTGGTCAGAAAGGTGAGCAGGAGCGAGACCAGGATCGACACGGTCAGGGTGCGGCGGCGGAAGATGGCGAAGGGGACCAGTGGAGCGTGGACGCGCCGCTCGATGAACGCGAAGGCCAGCAGGAAGATTAGCGCGAGCGCCAGGGCCAGCAGTGTGGGTGGGGCGCCGATCCCCAACGACTGCATCTGTGTCAGCCCAAAGATCAACGCGGCCAGTCCCACCGTGCCGGTCAGCGCGCCAGCGATATCCAGCCGGGCCGCACCGGGGGCGCGGCTCTCGCGCAGGATGAACGGCGACAGGGTGGCGCCGACGAGTCCGAGCGGCACATTGATGAAGAAGACCCACGGCCATCCCGGCCCGCTGGTTAGCAGTCCCCCCAGCAGCAGGCCCGACACCCCGCCCAGCGGCGCGGCGGCCCCCCACCATCCCAGGGCACGATTGCGCTCGGGACCGGCGGGAAAGATCGAGGTCAACTGCGCCAGCGCCGAGGGCGAGATGCAGGCCGCGCCAAGACCCTGCAGGGCGCGGGCCGCGATCAACCATGTCTCTGAACGCGCCAGACCGCAGCCCAGTGAGGCGAAGGAGAAGAGGAGCAGTCCCGTGATGAAGAAGCGCCGGCGCCCAAAGAGATCGGCGGCGCGACCGGCCAGCATCAGCAGGCCGCCAAAGAGCAGCACATAGGCGGTAATGATCCATTGCAGATCGGTTTGCGTGATCGCGAACTGGCGCTGGATGGCGGGCAGCGCGATCACGATCACCTGGACATCGAGCACGACCATGAACTGCGCCACGCACAGGAGGACCAGGGCGAGCCAGCGTGAAGAAGGGGTGCTTGAGAGAGAGTCGTTTGTTTGCTGTTTTTCTGGTGGAGCGGGGATGAAGCGCGGCATGCGTGTAACCTCCTTCTGTCGTACAGTTGTTCCCATAGGAACAGCCAGAACATCCAGAGGGGCGCATCTCTGTACACGGTGAAAGCTATGAAGTCTCCAGCACAAACGTGTGTGCCCCACCCGGAGCCATAGCGGACGATGATCTCAAATATTTGTTCTAATAATGATACCATATAGATGGGCATAAAAGCAAGCCCTGTGAGGATCGAGGGTGTTATCAATGCTTTCGTCATGTAGCGTTTGGGGACACGTGTGCGACGTTGGCGTGCGGGTACCACGTGGGCGGGCGTGGAAGGCAGGGGAAGCGGTGTCGTGGGGGGACGTTGGCCGACACGGAAATGTATCCTTGTAGGCGGCATAGGATTGCGGCCGTGCCAACACGCAGAATGCCCGAAAAGCAGCAATCCGGCCTTGTGCATGCCGCCTGTTGGTGTACGACACGTTGGTTGGACATGGTGATCGGACAATATCATCGTTGTCGTGAGGAACATTCCGTACGTGAACGGGGGCTGCGGTTTCGAAGCAGGAACAGCGATCTACTGGCCGCAAAGCCGGGGCAAGCCCGGCACCTACGGTCGCCTACGAGGGCGGTGTCGTGTTTGTGGGGCGTTAACGATGCTTCCGATGTCGTTACCTGCGGGGGTATGTACTCTCTAATCCTTATGTTCCTGCTTGCAAAATTTTGCATGACAATCGCGGAGTGATATGCGAGCTACATGTTATAATGGACGCCAGAACAGGAAGAGGCATAGCTGCGGAGGGAGGCTTGATGACTATGGTGGAGAATCCAACTCCATACGACGATATTAATGGGTTGATCGCGCAATTGCTGTCGGAGGTGCGGCAGATCTTTGGCGACAGGCTGGCGGGCTTTTATCTGTTTGGTTCCCTGGTCACGGGTGATTTTGATCGGGGGAGCAGCGATATTGATCTGGTGGCTGTGACCTCAACTGAGATTGATGAGAAAGAATTTGAGGCGCTGCGCAGGATGCACGAGGACTTCGCGGTCAAGAACAGGGAATGGGAGGGTCGCATCGAGGTCGCCTATCTGTCGGCTGCCGCGCTCAAAGCGTTTAAAGATCGCCGCCACCGGATGGCCATTATCAGTCCGGGAGAGCCTTTTCACGTCATCGAGGCCGGCAAGGACTGGCTGATGAACTGGTACACGGTACGCGAAAAGGGGGTAGTGCTGCTGGGTCCTTCGCCCGCGGCGCTGATTCCCCCGATTTCAAAAGAAGAATACGTTCAGGCCGTCAAGGAGTACGCGCTGCTCTACCATGAGCGCATCCATCGCCTGCCTGTGCATCGGCCATCCCAGGCCTACGCTATCTTGAGCATGTGCCGCGTGCTCTATACATCTCGAACAGGCGAACAGGTATCCAAGAAGCAGGCCGCGTTGTGGGCGATGAAGGAATTTCCTCAATGGGCCGCGTTGATCCAGCAAGCTCTGGTATGGCGTGACGAGTGGCGCGATGAGCAGGTGGACCATGCCGCGGCTCTCCCCCAGACACAACAATTCATCCGCTTCGTGGTCGACCCGTAGGTGTCGGGCTTGTCCCGACTTGCGAAGCGGCCCCATGCCCGGGTGCGTACGTTGAGTCGATATTTTTAATGTGTGAAGTCGAGGTTGGTTGGTCGATCAGAGAGTGGCGGTTTGGTTGTGGGTGTGCCGGTATCGACGACGGTGAACTGGATATCGCTGATCCAGACCTGGCCGGGCCCATGCAGCAGGATGCCGAAGGCGAGCTTGCTGCACTCCTGTGGCACGTCGAGCACGATATCGTAGCGCCGCCAGTCGGTGATGCCGGTGATGGGACGATCCTTCATATTGTCGAAGGCCAGCATGCGCTGCTGGGTACCATCGGCGCGCAGCCAGAGCCCGGCCCAATCCTCGACATCCTCAGTCTTGACCAGGGCAGAATAGCGCAGACGTTTTCCGCGATACTCGCCGGCGGTAAAGGTCTGCATCAGCGTGCCAAAGCCCTCGCTCCATGTTTCCTTTGAGCGCAGGTAGCCGCTGTTCTTCCCATCATCCTGTTCCTCAACGCCGGACTCATAGCACTCCGCATGATCACCAGAGAGCAGCCAGCCGGGAGCGGCCTCTGATTTGCGCGCCTGACTCTGCTGGCCGGTGGAGGCGCTGTCCCAGCCACCCTTCAACAATGCCTCCTGCTCCATCTCCGTCCAGCGCTGGCGCAGGGCGGGATTCCGCTCGATCTCGCGCATGATTGCGTTGGACAGCAAGCTGGCAGCATAAGAGGCTGAATTACTGCCATCCAGCAAGGCACACAGTTCGAGCGCCTTGCGCAGGCGTGGACTGAGCGTAACATAGATGCGGTTTTGAGCGTTCATGACAACTCCTTTCACTAATTCGAGCGCCTTACGCAATCGTGGATTGAGCGTAATATAGATGTGGCTCTGGGCATTCATGACGAACCCTTTCACTATATAGCATCTATATAGCAACAATGTAGCATTACTTTCGTGCATTTTCAAGTGCGTAAGGCAGAAAATGTTGAGAGAAGATTGGATTGCATTGATAGATGCGAGGTGATGCTTGAGCACGATAGATTGGGAAGGGTACGGCAGCTCATCTAGATGCCCTTTTCGCACGTATATGCAAGTGAAAGAAGGTGAGAGCATGCGCAAGGATGATCAGCAATATATGCAGCAAATGACTGCTGCTCAGAGCTATAGTATCGGGGTGCAAACGAGGCTTCCTATACTTTTTATGTTTTTTAGCGGCGTTGCCATTCAACAAATTGTTTCATTGGTAAATGCGGCCCAGCAACATGATATGAGACATGTGTGGATAGACGTGGGCGTATTGCTTCTCATTTTTCTATGTGGAGTTTATTTCTGGGTTTTTAGTATCAGGCGACAGCAAGTAATCATTGCTAATGAAGGCATCATCTATGTTACTGACATGTACACACTGTATACGCCGTGGGAGAATATCTTGAGGGCCACATCCTCACCTTATGGTGGATTGCCGGCGCTGCAGTTGCGCACATCTGCTGAAGCCTTGCCGATCGAGCAGGGCATTAGAGAGAGGCGCGCCGCCATCAAGATGCGCTTGCGCGGCAGGCGTTCGGTGAAGATCCAGAGCCGCTACGAGGTCTACAACTATATTCCGCTGACCAATAATAGAGAGGGTGGTTTATGGCAGGATGTGCGAAGGCACCTGCCCGATCTGGAGATGAATCTTCCCGCCACACAACCCGTGAAGCAATCGATCTCGACGCGCATATTTTAAGATAATCTCGCCGTAGGTTCGACCCTTGCGGTCGATTTCGTTCCTTACACGATTATGATGTGCGTGATCGTACGCGGAGGGGAAATCGACCGCAAGGGCACCTACTCCAACAAATTCACAGAAGGGGTTGTAATAGCGCCAAAAAAAGAGGAAAATCTTTCTTGATACATCTTTTCTGTCACTTGATAGCAAGAAAGGTTTTCCTGGATGCATCATAGCGAATCGCACCCCCATCTGTCTATCCCCACTCCTGACCCTCAGCAGGTTTGTCAGCTCGTACAAGCCGATGGGAGAGAGCTGCTGACTCTGTCCGTGCGCCGACGTGGCCGACCGACACATCTGAGTTGGATGCACCTCTGCCTGGGCGTGCTTGCCTGTGTCTTGATGCAATGGCGCAGCCAGCTCGATTTGCGGCGGCTGCTCTGTTTTGAGGGATTTTGGCATGTGCCCCCTGTCCTGCCCATCTGCGATCAAGCCATCTACAACCGTCTTGAGCGCGCTGGTCCTTGGATGCGGCAGCTCTTTGACCAGTTGAGCCAACGCATGCGGGCGCGTCTGGAGCCCTGGCAGGATCACAGCTTGGCTCCGTTTGCGACGCAGGTGATTGCCTTGGATGAGTGTGTCTTGGACCGGGTCGGGCGCTGGCTCCCCGAGTTACGCGCGTTGCTGCGAGGTGATGCCCGTTTACGCGCCGGACGCCTGAGTGCGCTTTTTGACCTGCGCCTGCAACAATGGCTACGGGTTGATCTGCTGGAAGATGCCGCCACCAATTGCAAAGTGCATGCCTTGGAGATGATCGAGCAGCTGCAGGAAAACACCCTGCTGCTTTTTGATCGGGGGTATTTCAGTTTTGAATGGCTTGATGTCCTCACCGAGCGTCGGCTGTGGTGGATCACCCGCTACAGCAACCGCGCCAGCTACACCGTGGTGCATGGCATCTATGAGGCTGATGGGGTTCGTGATCTCATCGTGTTGTTCGGAGTCCATCGCAGTGACCGTGCCCGCTATCCCGTGCGCCTGATCCAGTTCTGGTATCACAAGAAGTTCTATCAGTATGTGACCAATGTGTGTGATCCGACAGTGTTGCCTCTGGCTGAGGTCGCCCGACTCTATGCCCGCCGCTGGGATATTGAACTGGGGTTCCGCTTGCTCAAAGATCATCTGCAGCTGCGTCTGCTGTGGTGTGCGAAATGGCCTGTGATCCAGGTCCAGCTGTGGGCGGGGCTGCTCCTGGCGCAGTACTTTCATGGCCTGCAACATGAGATTGCGATGCAAGCGGGCGTGAGGCCACAAGATGTGTCGCTGGATCTGCTCACCCGCATGACGGGACGCATGTTCCAGGCAGGGCGCGATCCTCTGGAAGTCGTGCGGTGGTGGGGGCGGGAAGCCGGGCTGATTCGGCCCAGCACCCGAACCGTCTATGCGGTCCCATTTGTGGACCAGGCATGGGTGAGGCCGCCCCCGGAAGAAGTGCTTGAGCCACGTGAGCACGTTCGCTATGCCCACCGTTCCGATCGGCAAAGGCAGGAACGTGCTCAGGCCCGCGCCGCCAAGCAAGCGGCTAAGACCCATCAAGGGGCTTGCCACGCGCCTCCTACGAATTTGTTGGAGTAGGTGCCGCAAGGGTCGAACCTACGGTTGGGCGTTGCGTACGTGGAGGGGAAATCGACCGCAAGGGTCGAACCTACGCGATGTGGCTCTGCCAGGCTGCGGAGAGGCCGGGATCGATGTAGACCAGCGAATACATGGGTTCTTCGTCCTGTTCGCTGTCCACCTGCTGGAAGCCGAGGGCCGGCTTTTGGAGGTCATTGGTGAAGCGGTAGAGCAGATCGATCGGGCCCGATGGCTGATTGGATGCGTCCGCGAATATCTCTTCTTGCTGAACCTGTTGCTCTATGAGAGGTGCCGATTCCGCGATATTCTGCTGGCTCGACACGAATGTACGAATGGTTGACTGCGAATAGCGGTCCTGGTGGACTTCATTTGACATAACAAAACTCCTTATATAGTGCTGATAGCCCTGTTTGTACTACGCATCAATGGCAGGCGATGGATACCAGAGGCGCCTGACGGCGGGGGTGGTGCGACTGAATCGTGCGGGGGGGCTTAGAACAGCATGGGTGCGTGTGGCAAGAAGACGCAGGTGATACAATAAAGCGGTATATTGATACATTCATACAAAAGATTTTTTGTTCTATAAAAGGAATTGAAAGATCCAAAAAATAGTTGAGGAGAGCGTAAACTACATATGGAAGTTTTTATGGTACGGCATGGAGAAATGGGCCGTACATCCAGCAATGATTTCTTGACGGAGCGGGGCGAGAAGCAGGCACTGGCGACCGGACGCTATTTTTCGCAGCTGCCTGTGACCGCGATCATCAGCAGTCCCCTGGTGCGGGCGTTGGGAACGGCACATGTGATCGCGCGCGCCTGCCAGGACATGCCGGTCGAGGTCTGGCCGGAGCTGCGCGAGGGTCTGTTCAGGGAGATGATCGGCTATGGGGCCGAGGAACTGCGTCCCCGTTTTCCCCTGGCCTGGTTCCCCAAAGAGATGGAGGCTGAAAGCCTTCTCTATGCGGCCGACACCCAGGAAAGTCTGCGGCAGCGCAGCCAGCAGGTAGTGCAGCGGCTGGAGAGCAGCTTTGGCCCCAACGACTACGTGGTCCTGGTGGCGCACGGGGGGCTGATCTCCTATATCTTTCACGCTTTCTTGCGCATGCCTGCTGACACCTTCAGCTTCTTCAAGACCAACTTCGCCTCCATCAGCCAGGTCAGCTTGATTCCCCCCGCGATGCGCCAGGAGTATCCGCCCATCTATCCCGCGCGCAGCGTCGATGTTGTTACCGTGGGTGATACATCTCACCTGACTGGCATTGATTGACACTCTCCCGGATACATCCAGGGAGATTCTTCTTTCATCCATCCAGCTTGCCCAAAGGTCTTGCAACCAGAAAGTAGCGGCCAGGTGTCCAGAAGCGTTTTACGCACGCTGCGGTGCGTTGGTTCCTGCCTGCCCGGCAGTACCGTCCTCGATAGCTTTCTTGAGGATGTTGCGTGCTGCGTTTTCATCGAGGTCCATGACTAGCCCACACCTCGGACAGATGTGCGTTCGTACGCTTAACGACTTCTTGACCAGCGTTTTGCACAGGGAACAGTGTTGGCTTGTGAAGCGCGGTGCCACCTTGATGATCGGGATGGCATGCAGCATTCCATAATAGCTCACCCAGGTGAGGAAACGGCCCCAGGCGGCATCGCTGATCGATGTGGAGAGATGGCGGTTGCGGACCATGTTGGCAATCTGCAAGTGTTCATAAGCGTAGATCTATCAACTTCCCTGAGTGTCACCAGGACTAACCAATGGCAATCGGGCGTCCTGGTGGACAAGGGCCAGGACGCCTGATCGCTTGTTTTAATGGACGATGACCAACGGGCGCATCATCTCGTTATCCTCGTGTTCCAGGATATGGCAATGCCAGACATAGTTACCACAGAAATCGGTAAATGGAGCCTGGATGCGCGTCACCATGCCAGGATAAGCCTTAACGACATCCTTGAGTCCCGTTTCATTCGACTCGGGTGGAATTGGTTGACCTGTAAACACCAGCTGCCCGGTGTTTTTATAGGTATTGACATCAAATGGTTGCCGATTAAGTACACGGAATTGCGTCAGATGCAGGTGAATGGGGTGCGTATCAGGGGTCAGATTTATGAAGTTCCAGATCTCGGTCGTATTAACTTTGACGATCTCGGTAGGTGGAGCTGCGAAAGGCTTCTCATCCAGCAAGATAACGATTGGGTTATCATTTTGATCCACAACCTCGGTGAGTAGCAGATTCCTGGTCTTAATCGGCGGCTTCATCGGGTGTGGTTGAGGAAGATAGGGAGGAATGGAGCTTTTATCCGGACGGCTGAGTGGAAGGGTGACCCTGAACTGCATGATCAGCGGCAGATCCTGTCCACCACCGCCCGGATAGGGCGCGGGCGCGTCATTGGTGAGGTTGAATGTCTGGCCAGCGAAATTGGAAAAATCAAGGATGATATCCGCCCGCTCGCCGGGCGCTATCAGCAGTTGATTGAGCACGGCTGGTCGCGGTAAGAAGCCTCCCTCGGCCCCAATCTGGATAAATGGTTGCCCGGACCCCAATGAGAGCTGCAAGAAACGCGCATTGCAGCCATTCAGCATCCGGAACCGATATTTTCTGGGTTCTACCTCCAGATACGGCCAGACCTTTCCATTGACGACAGCGGTATCTCCAAAGAACTCGGGCACCCAGACCGGGTGGTAAGGTGTTACGCCGGTGCTCGGATAATTTAGCTGGCCGTTTGACAGGAATGAGCGATCCTGGAACACCAGGGGGATTTCATATGGCCTGCAAGGGAGATTGAGTTTAAAATCTGCCTTGCTTCTCAGGATGTACAAACCGGCCAGGCCCGCGTACACGTTCAGGCGTGTGATCCCTATGGCATGATCATGATACCAGAGCAGGGCTCCCGGCTGGATATTAGGATAATAGTCTGTACGAGACCGGCCGGGAACATACCATTGCATGGGATTGCCATCACTTTCAGGGCCGACATGGCCTCCGTGAAGGTGGGTGACTACACGCACATCGGGTACGTCTAACCCGGCTCCATACAGGGTATGGTCGATGGGCAAGAAGTGTGTCGTCGGCAACTGATTGATCCATTGCACCCAGATAGGTTTGTTTGTGCGAGCCTCAAAGGTTGGACCCGGATAGGTTCCGTTATAGCCCCACACAGTAGTTGGCGGTAGATCCCGGTGCAGTTTCTGCTGAAATTGTGTCATGGTAACCTTGTAAAAAGGGGCTTTCTTATGCCTGCCCACCGGTCTGATCACGCTCGGTATCGGCAGCGGATCAACAAAGGGGATCAGTAATGGGGATCTGGGAAGCTTTGGCGCAGGTCGGTGAGCCAGGACTAGTGGCACAGTACGTAGTGAATCGAACAGTATTACCCCTGTCATTGTGCCCGTGACCTTCAAGAATTGTCGTCTTTTCATCATCACATACCTCACATTATAAAGTGCTAAGAGAGTGCTTGCTTCCTGTTATCATGGGGCAGGTGAGCACCCCGCACGCGCGGCCGTATTGGTTTTTTGTGTTGGTGCAATGGGAGGTACGCATCCGCGCACCTCCCATGCACCAACACAAGTAGAGAGGCTGTTCTCTGCGCGCTCAAGGCGGCAAGTACAGGAGGTGCGTGTCGGCACAAATCCTGCGCCAACACACATAGAAACGTAAATAACAGCACCGGCTCTCAAGCATTAAATATTACTATTTATAGTATATAAAGTATTAATAATCCGACTATGCCAATGTGCATTTATAATAAAAACAACTATAGGACAGCGTAAATTGTGTGGTACTACTTGACAGAGCTTTCTTTGTGCGTTACTGTACCCGTAGTGGGTATAGTCAAGGTGTTAGAAACTATTTGAGAGAGGACGAGGAACGATGGGTGCAGATAGAGAGGCGCCGGAGGTCAGATTACCGTTGACGCCGGAGGTGTTTCATATCTTGCTGGCGCTGGCCGATGGTGAACGTCATGGGTATAGCATCATGCAGGAGATCGTGGCGCAGACCGATGGGAAGCTGCGCATCGGCCCGACCACGCTCTATCGATCGATTAAACGCATGCTGGAGGATGGTCTGATCGAGGAGATGGAAGAGCGGCCCGATCCCGCGCTGGACGATGAGCGGCGGCGCTATTACCGATTGACGGAGTTGGGATTGCAGGTGGCGCGGGCCGAGGTGCAGCGACTGGCGCAGGCGGTGGAGGTGGCGCGTCAGAAGCCCTTGCTGGGTGATGCCGTGCTCAAACCGATGTTTGGGGGAGCATAGATATATGACACGAGTCGTAGGAAAGTCGTCGGCCATACTCTTTGTCCTCGGCTATCTCACGCTGATGCACGTCAGCGATCCAGCGGCGCCGTTCAATGCCGTAGCGCAGGTGCATCCACCGGTCGGGATCGCCTATCACGCCATCTCGATCAGCATAGAGATCGCTGCTCTGGCCATGCTGGTAGTGGGGGGCCTGGTATTCTATAGCATCGTCACATCCGCCCGAGCCAGTGGTGTCAATCTCATCAAGCTCTGCCTGCCCACGAAGCGGCACCTGGGCATGCTGATCAGGGGTACGCTGCTGAGCGCGTTCTGCCTGACGCTATACATCGTAGGGTTTGGGTATATCGCTTCTGGCCCGCCGCATATCTCCGGCCAGCCCCTGTGGATAGCCTTGCTGGCTGCCCTGGTCGCCGTTTTCGTGGGATCGGCGCTCTGCATTTTTGTGATCCTGCTGGTCAGCATGCTGATCGCGCTGGCCGTCGCGCGCAGCCACATCGGTACACGCATCTTCCGCCTCGTGCGCCTATGCATGGCCGGCACACTTCTGGGGATGGGTATCTCCTTCATCGCCACGCTCTGCTGGATCGCCATGCTCTGGAGTAGCGCTCCCCAGTTCACCATGAGCGATGCCGGACTGGGCATGGGCAACCTCACCTGGGTTATCCTGGCGCTCGGAGCCATGCTCGTGGCGCTGTACCTGGAAATCGCCGCCTGCCGCCAGAGTTTGAAAGTGCATCCGTTGACGCTGCCGCAGAGCTAAGCAAGCTGGCCCTGGCGTATGCAACAAGAAACGCCCCCTCGCAAGGGGGCGTGGTCCTGATGGATGTTTGCATGTTATATGGTACGGATAGGAGCTACCTGGTCGGAACTTCGACCGGCTCGTCCAGCAGTTCGCCAACGGGGGTCGTAGTGGTTGGTGTTGGCCGATAGACGAAGCGCTTCGAGATAAAGAAGTTGTAGATAAAAACGACGATGATACCGATCGGGTTGGCGAGATACTCGTTCACATGCAGGCCATAGACGAGCACCAGGCCGATAGTAAAGGAGAGGAGCAGGGCGGACAGACTGGTAAGCTGGGCCTTCAGCGCGCGCCGCACCCAGTGCCAGCCATGGAGCCGCTGTTCGCCATAGGTAAAGATCTGATTGAGCAAGAAATTGATGGTCGTGCTGACTTCAAACGCGCAGGCTGATGCCAGGGCATAGAGCAGATTCACCGACGAATGGTGGCCAAACCAGGAAAAGTTGACGGTCAGGTGGAAGATGCTGAGCAGATGTTGAAAAATGAAGAGCGCCACAACATTGATCGGTATGCCGATGCCGCCCACCAGCCCGTAGCGAACGATGCGCATATTGAATAGTCGTTTTATCAATGCAACCATATATATTATAAATTCCTTATATACAATTGAGACAAACTATGTGCTCATCCTACCATGTCAGGATGTATCGCGCAAGGAAGATCACCATTTTGTCTCTGTCTTGTCTATATCAACGATATGGTGAAGCCCCAGGCCACATTACGCCGGGTTCTTGCTCTTGCGTATCGCCTGTACCCAGGTGTCTACCATGGAGATGTCGGCGCGATAGAGGGAGTGGTCAGGGGCGCCCAGCAGGCGCTCGATCGCTTCCATGTAGGCGGCGTGGGTCGAGATGATCTCGTCGATGATGGGCTGCTCGTCGGATTCATGTTCTAATGAGAGCAGCAGTCGGGCGTGGGTATTGCTCATGCCCTGCAGCAGGGACAGGATGACTTCGCCGGCCTTTTTGGGGTAGCTGAGGGAGAAGCTTCTTTCCTGGATGCCCTGTTGGACGATCGCGTTGAGCAGTGGCGCGCGCTGCGCGAGCACCGCCTCATCCACTTTCAGGCGTACGACGGCATTGTCATCAGTGTACCAGACGCGTAGCAGCTGGATGATATCGGCTTTGTTGGCGCTGCGCAGGCGATCCAGGGTATCGAAGAAGCCCTGCAGCTTTTCGATGGCGCTCAGGTGGGGATCATGGAAGATGGGGAGGAGCGGCTTCTCCGATTCTTGTCTGATATGGTCGATGATGGCCTCCAACAGTGCCTGGCGTGAATCGAAGTAGTGGTGGAAGGCTCCGCTGGAGATTTTCACATAGTCCAGGACATCCTGGATCGACATCTGCTCGTATCCCTTGGTGAACACCAGGCGGCGGGCGGCCTGGAGGATTTCTCCACGCCTGGCCGCGAACTCTTCAGGCTTGACGGTGCGGGCCATTGCTGCTCCTAGAATAATAAATGGATGGTCTTTTTATGAATTATTGTCTGCTGGCGGCTTTTTTGTCAATAGGAGGTGGTTGGTTGTAAGCCTTGCTGTGCGTGCCTTCGGCCCCTGACGATACGCGCCTGCGGCGCTCACAAGGTTTTATTTAAAGGAGACGGTGTTGAACATAAGGCGGGGCGCGCCCCGCCTTATGTTCAACACCGTCTCCTTTAAGTCAGGGAGTAGGTGAGGAGAAGAAGTGAGAGGTGAGCGGTGTTATGTTCAACACCGTCTCCTTTAAGTCAGGGAGTAGGTGAGGAGAAGAAGTGAGAGGTGAGCGGTGTTATGTTCAACGCCGTCTCCTTTAAGTCAGGGAGTAGGTGAGGAGAAGAAGTGAGAGGTGAGCGGTGTTATGTTCAACGCCGTCTCCTTTAAGAGAGCGTCTGACTCTCATGACCTGGATGATTATATCTTTGAGCGTAACGAGTAGCTGGAAATAATTGTCTACGTTGGCTCTAGTATGGTCGGCGTGCGTCTACACCGTAGACGCGCGCCCAAAGTGGCTTTATGCGATCTCCAGGATGATGCGACCTCTGACCTGGCTCTGTTCGAGCAGCTCATGGGCCTGGCTGGCCTGGCTGAGTGGGACGACACGGCCGATCTCCGGCACGCGCAGCTGGCTCTGCTCAAGCAGCGCGGTGACCTGGCGCAGGAACTGGCTTTCGTTGCTGCTGTTCTGATTCATGACGGCGCGCACGCCATAGCGGGCGGCGAGTGCTGGATCGGGGAGCGGAGGGACGAGCGTCACCAGGGTGCCCCCGCGCCGCAGCACCTGCCAGGAACGCTCACGCGTCTCCCCACCGATGGTGTCCAGCACGACATCGAGATCGGCCAGGTGCTCCTCGAAACGTTGGGCCTGGTAATCGATCACCTCGTCAGCTCCCAGGTCGCGCGCATAGTCGAGCCGGGCCGCCGAGGCGGTGACGATCACATAGGCGCCCGCGCGTTTCGCCAGCTGGACCGCGAAGCCGCCGACCGTGCCCGAGCCCCCATGGATCAGCACGCGCTGACCCGGCTGCAGGCCGGCCATGGTAAAGAGGGCGTTATGCGCCGTACCAACGCCAACGGGGATTGAGGCCGCCTGCACAAAGGTCAGGCCCATTGGTTTAGGCTGGAAGAAACTGGCCGGGGCGGCCACATACTCGGCGTAGCAGCCGCGCACGAAGGGCGAGTCTGTGCCGTAGACGGCCTGCCCGATCAGCTTCTCATCCACGCCACGTCCCACGGCTTCAATAGTGCCTGCCATGCCAAAGCCCAATATGTCCTCCGGCCAGGCGGGATGGATGGTCTTGACCGCGCCCGAGCGCATCTTCAGGTCCAATGGATTGATCTCAGCCGCATGCACGCGCAGCAAGACCTGTCCAGGACCCGCCACTGGCCTGGGCGTGTCCTGGTAGCGGAGCACCTGGGGACCGCCATAGCCATGCATGACGACCGCCTTCATGGTGGCTGGTAGCGGGGTTGGTGGACCCTGGAAGGCATGCGCGATGCGATAGAGGCCGAGGTAGCTATGGACTGGTGGACGACCAGAAGACGTCCCGGCGGCGGCCCGCGCCTGGCGAGGAAAATGCTGCTCAAAGCCGGCCAGCGTATCCGCGTACCTGGTCGCGCTCTGCCACTCCGCGCGATTGAAGGCCGCGATGCGCACATCTGGCTGGACGCGCCGGTGCAGGAACGCGGAATAAAAGCCCTCCTGCTGCGCCTGATAATCGCCGCGTGCCGGCCAGCCCAGCACAAAGCCCTGCTCAATCGCGGGCCCTCCACTGATCTCAAAGCAGTTATAGAGCAACGTCTCCGGTGAGCCGGTCAACTCAGGTTTCACAAATGGATGCGCGATGGTGAACAATCCCTCGACCACCTCATAGCGGGCCGCGATATCCACGGGCAGCGTGGGCAGTAGCGAGGGGTCCTGATCGGGTTGAAGGATCGCATAATCGATAAACTCGTAGGGGTTAGGATTCTGGGCCTCCTCGTGTACCAGCTCGTTCCACTCATCCGCCTGCTGGCAGAGCTCGCGGTAGATGAGTCCCTTTGGCTGCTCACCCGCTGCCACAGTAGCCTGCCAGGCCGTGATAAACTGTCCGGCTGGCATTCCCGGTCGAGGCTGGTACCCGATAAAGCGAATCAGGGTGTTGGCGCGAGCCAACTGACTTGCACGTATCATGGTCTTCCTTTTATATACACTATGCCTGTCTTAGTTCCAGATGCCCACGATCTGTCTACTGTAGCGGCGCTCACTGGCCTCTTTGACCAGAAAATCGGCCACGTCGGCGGGCGAGATAATCTTGAAGCCGCCGGGGAAGCAGTCCGGGGCCATTTTATAACTGGCCGTGTGACGACCATCGCGGATGTAGGGGCAACCGGCCAGTACCCAATCCACAGCCGCCTGTTGGACCAGCGCGTAGGCTGTATCATGATCGCGTACCGCGTGGCGGATCGGCGAGCGCCGCAGCAGGGCCGCCGTAATCGAGCCACCCAGACCACAGGTAGGCATCTCCGCCACCCCGGTAATGCCCAGGTAGCGTCCGATAGAAAGTTGCTCGGTGGCCGCCAGCGCGGCCCGCACACTGTCGGTTACCACCGTAGACGGCTTAAAGACATCGCCCCCAACCACGTTGATCAGGGTATCGAACGTTTCGGACGAGAGCTGATCGATCCAGGCCTGTGGCCGCTGGATATCGCCCTCGACCACGGTCAGATCGGGGGATGACACCTGTATTTTGCTCTGGTTGCGCGCTATAGCCGTGATCTGGTGATCGGCGGCCAATGCATACTCGATGATGTGCGACCCCACGCGTCCCGTCGCACCAAGAAGAAGAATTCGCATCAATGTTGCTCCTGACTGAACCTGATGAGAGGCTATCCAGGCATAGCCCCTCCTGCTATAATAGATACTAACAGTTTAAAAGTTGGACGTCAAGTATAGAAATAGACTGAGAGTATAAATTGGCGAGATCATTTCGTGAGCGACAGCGTGAGCTGCGGGAGGACGTGATCCTGGACACGGCCTACCAGCTGCTGTTAGAGCAGGGATATCAGAAGATGAATATGGACGAACTGGCGGCGCGTGTGGGGGTAGCGAAAATGACGATCTACCAGCACTTTCCCTCCAAGGAGGCGCTGGTTATCGGGGTTATCGTGCGTGGCATGAAGATGATCGAGGAGGAGCTGACACCGGACTTCGCCGCTCCAGCGCCGGCGCTGGAGCGGCTTGAGGCCATCCTGGCAAAAAGCCTGGAGCGCCGCTCAACGTTGAGGCGCGTCAACGTCGAGCTGGCGCCGGCTGCCGTCACACAGAATCCACGCTATCAGGCCCAGCGGGACCGCCTTGCCGAGCAGTGGTCAGGGCTGATCGAGCAGGCCAAGGCCGAGGGTTCTGTTGACAGGACGCTCTCCACGCCGGTCCTGGTGCGCCTGCTCTTCAACACTTTTCAGACCGACTTCGACGATCTTTTGCACGCAGGTGCCATCAGCGCCGATGAACTGGCTCATACCCTGATTACCGTAGCCATCAAAGGTATGCGGTCCTGAGGCGTGTGTTTTGTGCCTGGAACCAGGCACAAAGAGGTAGGAGTGGTGTTGTGTTTTAAGCCGGGGCAAGCCCGGCTCTATGGGCATATAGTAGGCTATAATAGATGGTAGGCGTTGCTATGTGTGCAGCAAGGACAGAGCGTGAAGGAGCTAGAGATCGTGCATAAAGTTCCAGATATTGTGTCGTTGAGAAAAGAGGATGTAGAGGTGGCGGGTGAGATCCTTGAGCAGGCGTTTGCCGAGGATCCCTTGAACGTGTATACCGCCCCTGATCCCAGCAGGCGTCGTAGTCTGTTTCGCTGGCTGTTTACGCGGCTAGTGCGCATGGCGGATACGACGTATACAACCGCTGAACAGATCAGGGGGGTGGCGTTATGGGTTGCGCCACAGAGCGGTGAAGTGGTGGAGGGAGACGTGGACGATCTGGAACAGATGGAGCGCATCTTTGGGCCCGAAGCTTATCAACGATTTTCACGTGCATTTGACTACTTTGAGGACCGGCATCGACAGCACATGCAGGGTCCGCACTGGTACCTGCAACTGCTGGGCGTGGCTCCCCGGTGGCAGGGACAGGGATTTGGAACGGCCCTGATGGCGCCCGCGCTGCGGCAAGCTGACCGCCAGGGTTTTCCCTGTTACCTGGAAACCTTTGTCGCCGCCAACGTCCCATTTTATCAGCGCCATGGTTTTCAGGTTGTGGCCGCCGGCGAAGAGCCACGCAGCCATATCCCCTTCTGGTCCATGCGGCGCGAACCCCGATAGTGGTACTGGTTGAGAAGCCCGGCATTGTCCAAATGAACAGGTGGAATCTGTGCGAATGAACAGTGTGTTGTTGTCGTTTGGGGAAATATAGTCATGGTGACAAGAACTTCCGCATGCGGAAGTTCTTATAGTCTGAAATGGGTCTTTCTCTCGTCATACTGAGACGTAAGCGCCCCGCACAGGCGTCCGCCTGCGCGGCCGCATTGTTGTATATTGGTGCATGGGAGGCGCATTCGCGCCTCCCATGCACCAATATACAACGGACTTCTGAGCATCGCAGGTGCGAAACCTCATGCAGGTCGAGGCGATGATCGTTAGAATAAGACCTTATACATTGAGAAAAGTGAGGTGTATCGTGAGCAAATTTACCGAGGCGGAGCTGGCGTATCTGAAGTTGCAGAGGCTGGGACGGCTGGGGACCGTCAATAAGCGTGGCGAGCCGCAGGTGGCGGCGGTCAGCTTCCGCTATAATGAGGAACTGGATACTATCGATATTGCTGGCTACAACATGGAGACATCGCAGAAGTATCGCAACGTTGCCCGCAACGGGCTGGCGTCTTTCCTGGTCGACGATGTCCTGCCGCCATGGAAGACGCGCAGTCTGGAGATCCGTGGGCGCGCCGAGGCCGTCCCTGATGGCAATCCTGTTGGGCCAGCGGGCGTGAGCTCCGCCTTGATCCGCATCACTCCCACGCGCATTATCTTCTGGGACGCAAGCGTTGAGCCCCAGGTCGGCTCGCGGCGCGACGTCTAGTCGAGAGAAATGGTCTCATTCTGACCGCAGGGCGGCGCGCAGCGTAGAAAGCAGGCCCGCGTAATCGTAGGATTGCGGATCGCTGGTATCGAACTCGATGAAGGGGCCATCCAGTTCAAGCGGCTCACAGCGTCCGGCGACGAAGCGAGCACCATTGAGGGCGACAAACTCCAGGTCGCGGTGGCAGATGTGGCGCTCACTGGAGCCGGCGCGCCGCAAGAAGCGCTGGCGCAGCAGATCGCCGCTAGCATAGCAGGAGACCTGGAGCGGCCGGAAGTCATGGACCCGTTGTAGCTGAAGGAATTCTCCGCTGGCCAGCGTGGCATTCATCATGCTGGCCTCCACGATCAGGTCCTGACCAGTGGAGAGTATCTGTCCAGCGCAGTAGTGCAGGAGCTGGAAGCCCGCGTTGCCCAGGGTCGAGGGACGGCCATGGGTCGGGCAATCCAGGGCATCGAAGAGCGTCTCGACGATCTCGTCGCGGCATAAAACGGGCAGGGCGAGGTCGCGTCCCAGGCGTTTCGCCAGCGTAGTTTTGCCCGCGCCCGGCAAGCCATTGATAATAATGAGCAATGGTCTGCGCATCTGCAGAAAGTCTCCCTATAGAATGTTTTGCTACCATCTATTATACGTTGCCTATCATGCTTTGTGCTGCCGATACATAGCATTTCCCTGATTATTTCTGAAGCTGCTGATCGATGAGCCGGGTAGCCAGGGGTTTGAGCTGGAGTGTAGGACCAGTTGCGCCAAAGATGGGAACAGAGGCCAGGGCGCCATTGATCAGGAGTACTAACTGGTCGGCGAGCTGTTCAGGATCAGGGGCCCCAGCCTGCTGGCTCAGTTGCAGGAGGCGCTCCCGCAGGGCTTGCTTCTGGGCGACCGCCTGGCGGTGGGCTGCGTGCTCCTGGTCAGAAAACTCGGCCAGCGCGTTTAGAAAGGTGCAGCCGCGATAGTTGGGCTCCATCATCCTGGCGACGACGGTATCCACAAACGCCAGCAACTGCTCCCGAGGGGAACCCTCGTGCTGCTGTAGCGCCTCATCATATCGCTGCCAGTAGGCCTGCTCTTTTTCGTTGAGATAGGCCGCGATCAGGTCATCTTTGGTCGGAAAATGGCGATAGAGGGTGGCTTTCCCCACGCCCGATTGCTCAACGATAGTATCGACACCGATGGCGCGAATGCCCTGGTGGTAAAACAGATCAGCCGCCACATCCAGGATACGCTGGCGGGCAGACGATGGTGCCGCAGACATTTTTTTCTCCTCCCTTGACACGAGACAGAACTGTCTTGTACCATTTGTAGGTACGAGACAGAACTGTTCTGTCTCGTGTTATAAGTATAGCACTAATGTGGGTGGTCGACAAGCGTGTATGAACTTTGTATGATTTGATGCCAGGCTGAAGGTGAGAGGATGTAAACAAGACCACCGCGAAGGCGAGAAAAAGGAGTGATAAGGATGTTTAGCTTCGTAAAAGGTCTCCCAGGACAGCAGGGACGGGGGTGTGAGGAGGGGACAGCCGACTATCAACACGCCTTGAGCTGGTTTACAGCCTGGGCCGCTTTTGTCTTTGCTACCCTGCTGGGTTTTGCCCGGCTATCCTATGGACAATTACTGCCCGCTCTGAAGGCGGATCTGCATGCTAGCTATAGCACGTTGAGCGCGGTAGCGACCTTGAACTTTGCTGGCTACCTGCTGGGGACACTGGCGTTGCCGTGGTTGTTGGCACGCGTCAGGAACCAGCAGCGTTTGAATCTACTGGCCCTGCTGGCGACACAGATCACGATGGTTGGTGCCGCCCTGAGCGCCGATAGCGGGCAGCTGGGAGCATGGCGGCTGACGAACGGAGTATGTGCCGCCGTCGCTACCGTCTTGACAATGACGCTCTCGCTGGAATGTATCTATCCACATGAGCGCGGGCAGGCCTCAGGCATGATCTGGATGGGTGGTGCCCTGGGACTGATGCTCTCCGGCCTGATCGCTCCTCCAATTATTCTGGCAGGGACCGCGCCTGGCTGGCGATTGGTATGGCTGATCATGGGAGGGGCGGGCATCCTGGCTGCGCTGGGTTTCTTTAATGCGAGACGCAGACAAACTGTAATTCGTATAGCCATAAAAAGGAGCAACGCTTCCACGAGTGAAGAACGGGCCTCAACGTGGGTGACCCTGAGGCCGCTCTTTCTGCCCGGGCGCCTGCTCTGGCTTTCACTCACATTCTTTGGCTTTGGTGGTGGCTACATTACCTACTTCACATTTTTTATTGCGTTGCTAACCCAGCAGGGGGTGCCCACGCTATATGCTGGCTTTGTATGGGCGGCTATTGGTCTGGCGGCCGCCGCGAGTGCTTTGATCTGGGGTCGTTTGCTTGATCGCAGGCCGACAGGTTTCACGCTGGCGCTGCCGTTAGGGCTGGGGATGCTAGGATCGCTGGCCGTCCTGACGAATATACCGGCGATAGAATACGCCGGCTCGGCGCTGGTCGGTCTCACTGCCTTGCTGGGTCCGCCGCTGATGATTACGGTCCTGCTCAAGCGAGCGGTGCCGGATGGAGCATATGCTGTCAGCTATAGCACGCTTACGGCCCTCTTTGCCTGCGGACAGATTGTGGGACCATTGCTGGGCGGGCTCATTATCGGCTGGCTCGGGCTGCAGGCTGGTATCGCCAGTAGCGCTCTGCTGCTTGGGCTAGCCGCGCTCTGCGCCTGTAGCTATGGATGGGTGCAGCGGGGCAGGTAGAGCGAAACGGATAGGATGCATATGCTTGACGCTGACGCCTGGCATTTCTATAATTGCTATACTAATCTGTATGAGTTGAGTTGTCTGGGGGCGCCGGAATGTATGAATTGATTGTGCTATCGCAGTTGATGCGTTTTCCGCTGCATGGGTATTTGATCGCGCAGATCGCCAATGACATGATCGGGCCATGGGCAAAGATCAGCAACGGCACGCTCTACCCGCTGCTGAACCGTCTGGAGCGGTCCGGCCTGATTGAGCGCGCAGGCGACGCGCCGTCCCCCGGCAATGGGCAGGGTGAGCAGCAGGCGCGCACCTTCCGGATTACCGAGGCCGGGCGCAAGCGCTTCCACCAGGTCATGCTGGATACCTCCTCCAATATCGGCGACTATCAGCGCATCTTTCATCTCAAAGTGCCCTATCTGGATCTACTGCCGGTGCGTGAGCGACTACACCTGCTGAACCACTATCTGAACTACTGCCAGGCCTGCGTCCTGCACATGCAGACACAAGCGGCCAACCTGCTGCACGAGATCGAAGATGAGCAGGCCACCTTCCGCGACCTGGCTCTGAACTCTATGCGGCACCGCGAACAGCTCTGGCAGACCGAGATTGAATGGATCACGCAGCTGCGCGCGCAGGTGGCCGAATAGATCAAGCTCTGCGCGCCGCCGGATGCTTAGATGAGTGAGCCCCGCAGCAGACGGAAACCACGATTGGTCTCCCAGATGTCCTGCAACCGGGTGAAGTTTTCCTCCGGCCGCAAGAGCAGGTGTGCCAGGGCGTCAACCTCCTGTAGTTGCGGCTCGTTGGTGTCTTCAAACCCGGAGGCGATGAAGGCGGGGATGTGGGTGTAGGTGATCTCGTTATTCATCAGGTAGTGAAAGTCGGTAATGACCTGTGTGGCGAGGGCATGCAGGGGATGTTGTCCTTCGTGGGTGCTGTAAGCCGTTGCCTCTTTATGTCCCGCGCGCATGGTAAGCCAGGCGGTGGCGGCGAAGTCGAAGACTCCAGGTGGCATATCGAAGGGATCGAAGGGGCGATCTTCAAGCGAGGTATCGACGTCGATGGTGACCCAGCGCGCATGGGAGTCATCCCAGTACTGGGTGATCCAGTGGGTTTCGATCTGATCAGAGGGGATATAGGGAGCGTATCCAGCGCGAACACGAGCGGGGATGCCCCTGGACTTCAAGATCGAGGCCATCATGATCGCGACAAAGCGGCAGGTCAGAATAAGTTTGTGCTCTTCCGCGCGGTCAAGCACGAAGCCTCGCGCATCGCGGCGATACAGCTCAGCCAGCATGGCGGTGGCGGTGGGGAAATAGTCATCCTCTGACTGACGATACCAGGGGACTTTGCTCATATCCCCATAGCGAGTTCTGGTGTCGGTGCGTGCTCTTCCAGCGTACAGGGTCCCCTTGTGGATCATCTGCAGCCTGAGCAGGTGGCCCGCCTGTCTGATGTCCGCCGGGAGATCGCGTCGTAACCGCTCTTGATAGAGTCCTGGATATGTGAAGGAGCTGAAGGAGCGGTAGTGGGTGATCAATGATTGCTGCATGAGATAGCCTTTCTTTTCATGACTTCTGGTAGTGGTATCGCACGACTGATCTGCTTTCAACAATAGCATGCGCCTCCTGACATCTCCTGTCAGGATTTACGCTATTGCGGGCGTTTTGCCTGCTGCTAGTGAGCAGCAATACCTTATATACACAGTATTTTCTTGTCGTTTTATGCTCTTTGTATTAGAATGATTATGTTATGTATGATAGTGGTCGGGCGTATTTTTTGAGATTGAGGGTGGGAATGAGCACATGTTGACTTTATTTTATTCTCCTCATGCCAGGAGTGTGGATAATGAGCTCAAGCGCGGATCGGGTTTCGCCGACGTGCCGCTGTCGGTGGCGGGCCGCACGCTGGCGGCCGAGCTGGGGCGCCATTACGCCTCAGAAAAGCTGGACGCGGTATTCTGTTCGGATCTGCAGCGCGCGGCGGTGACCTCGGCCATCGCCTTTGGGCGGCGCGGGCTGCCGATCGTGCTGGATGCGCGACTGCGCGAGTGTGACTATGGCGAGATGACGCAGTATCCGGTTGATCAGATTGACGAGGGGTTCAATCGCTATATCGTCGAGCCTTTTCCGGGCGGCGAGAGCGTGATGATGGTGGTGCAGCGTGTGGGTGCCTTCTTGCGTGAGGTGATGCGCGAGTACGATGGAAAAACGGTGGTGGTGATCGGGCACCGCGCCACCAGATATGGGTTGGCCTACTGGTGTGGCGACATCCCGCTGGAGACGCTGGTGCTGTCTCCCTGGGAGTGGCGCGACGTGCCCATCTGGCGCTACGAGGTGCACGCCCCGCATCTGGAACGCGACGTGGTCGTGCACGCGGTATGACCGGCTGCGGAGGGATGAGCCTCCGTCGAAGACCGAGGGGGAAGCGCCCGCAAGGGGCGCACCTCCGTCGAAGATCGAGGGGGAAGCGCCCGCAAGGGGCGCACCTCCGTCGAAGACCGAGGGGGAAGCGCCCGCAAGGGGCGCACCTACGGTGATGGTGTGGGTTCGTGTGGGGCGAACATCTTTTGTTTGAGGAATGGGAGCGCGTTGCAGCGCCTTTCAAACCCTGGGCCAGGCAGAGACCACCGATCCCGCCACCGATCCCAATGATATGCAACGACGAGGACGACATGACTATGCTCCTCCCCCCTATGTCTGTTAGTAGGTCTAAAAGACATGATATAGCCAGTTATGCCGCCTTTGTCAATGCATGAAAAGTTTTCAGGAGGGGCTGGCACAAAAAGCGCGCGTTCGACGCGCGCTTTTTGTGCCAGCCCCTCCTGAAAATTATCTATCTTGTCAGGAAGCGGGAAACGGTCTAGAATAGGCTCAAAAATAATAGCATAGAGGTAGGTAGTGGTATGACCAAAGTGAGCGGCTTCGTCGAGTGGTTGCCCGAGCAACGTATCGCCGAGCTACAGTGGCTAGACGAGATTCGACGAACCTTTGAGAGTTATGGATTCTGCTCGATCGAGACCCCTTCGGTAGAGGAGCTCGACGCGCTGTTAGCCAAGGGCGAAACAGATAAAGAGATCTATGTCATCAAGCGGCTGCAGGGTGAAGGTGATAAGAGCGAGGCGCGGCTGGGACTGCATTACGACCTGACGGTCCCTCTGGCACGGTACGTGGCTGAGCACTATAACGACCTGGTGTTCCCATTCAAGCGCTACCAGATCCAGCGCGTCTGGCGCGGCGAGCGGCCACAGGAGGGACGCTACCGCGAGTTCTATCAGTGCGATATCGACGTCATCAACAACAATAGCGTCCCGCAGCACTTCGATGCCGAGATGCCGGTGATCGTATACGAGATCTTCAGGCGTCTAGGCGTGCAGAACTTTCAGATGCACATTAATAACCGCAAGGTGCTGCAGGGATACTTCGAGGGCCTGGGCATCGAGGATACCATTCCGGTCCTGCGCATCGTTGATAAGCTGGACAAGATCGGCCACGATGGCGTATTAAAGCAGCTGCAGGAGCAGCTCGACATGCAGCCAGAGCTGGCGGAGCGCTGCCTGGCCATCGGCAAGATCTGCACATCCGATCTCTCCTTCGTCGAGCGCGTGCGGGACCTGGGCGTCAGGTCCGAGTTGTTGGACCAGGGACTGGAAGAGCTGCGCTTCGTGATGAGCGAGCTGAGCCACCTGCCCGAGGGTGTCATGCTGGCCGATCTTTCGATTGCCCGTGGCCTCGACTACTATACCGGCACCGTCTACGAAGGCAAGCTGGTGGACTTCCCTGCCTTCGGAACCGTCTGTTCGGGTGGGCGCTACGACGACCTGACCGGCTCCTTTATCAATCGCAAGCTGCCCGGCGTTGGCATCTCGATTGGCCTGACCCGTCTCTTCGCCAAGCTGCTGGCCGAAAAGAAGATCCAGACCGGGCCCAAGAGTCCCACGCAGGTGCTGGTCATCTTCCCATCCGACGAGCGGCGCGCCGAAGCGGTGCAGGCCGCCAGCGCGCTGCGCGAACGCGGCCTCAACGTCGAGATGTATCCTACGGCGATCAAGCAGGGGCAGCAGTTACGCTACGCCTCGCGCAAGGGTATTCCCTATGTCTGGTTCCTGCCGTATGAAGACAAGGGGCACGAAGTCAAAAACCTGTTGACCGGCGAGCAAGGGGCGGCCGACCTGGCCACATGGCTGCCTTCCGAGCGGGCCAGCGGCAGCGATGCCGAGGTGCGTTAATGTTATAATCTCATCTTATCCTCGTTTTTCTCAAGCATACTGTTTTTCATCAGCTTTGCCGATGCTCTTTTCTATTGCCGTATCAAGTGGTATGCTATAGGGAATAATGGAAACGATCAAGGTGTTTATATAAGTGTATGACATCACAAGAATTGGAGCGCTTCTGTGGGAAATGGTTTCTCAGAGCAACAATGAGTCGAGGATGTCCGCACAGGAGTAAATAAGCATGAGATTATACGTTGGGGGACTCCCCTACCAGACAACCGAGCAGGAACTTGTAGACATTTTTTCGCAGGCCGGACACGTTGTTAGTGCCGCGGTGATCACCGATCGCGAGACCGGACGCAGCAAAGGCTTTGGCTTTGTTGAGATGGCATCCAATGAAGATGGACAGTATGCCATTGAGCGCCTGAACGGAACCATGATGGGAAATCGCACCATCACCGTTAACGAGGCGCGCGAACGACAGTCGTCGGGGAACCGGGGTGGCTATCAGCGCCGAGAGCGCTACTCGGATAACAACTATCGCGGGGGACGCTACTAGGTTTCGTCATGTGAAAGCATGACCATGGCAAATAGTTAGAATCTACATGAAGAGGGTCAGCATCGTGCTGACCCTCTTTTTTTGAGTTGGCTGGTGAGGTGCCACAGGTTAAATGCTTGCGTCTATTTGTACGACCTCGCTCCACTGCCGCAGAGGCTCGATATCGGTAAAATTTGGGATGTCCGAGTAAATTTCGTTGCCATATTGCGCGAGAGCCGCCCCAAATGCTTCGCCCGATCTGACCCAGAAATATGCCACGGCAAGAAAACTCGGGGCTGGCGCGCCGGGGGTAGCCAGGCTTTTATGCACCTCGAATTTCACGCAGTTCTCACCGAGAAAACGCGCGAATAGAGGAACATGTTGCTGTGCGAAGTACTCGAAATCAAACCTTCCTCCTTGCTGGATTGGATAAGCGACTGATGCGCAAAACATAAAAAATCCTTTTATATCATATGTAGTTGCAGATACGGTATTTTTGATTTAGTATACCATGATAAGAGCAAAAAAGCTTCTTCTATCTTGCTCTTTTGAGAAGCAAGTCTTACCCTGGCGAGTTGAGGCGGCAGGGTAAATGCGCCCACCAGCGACAATCCAGCTCCCCAGCCGTAGCGAGCGAACGGTGCTATATTTATGTGGTTATCTTTTGTATAGGAAGCTTGACTAAAAATGTGACCCCTTCCCCTGGTAGAGATTCGACCCTGATGCTGCCTCCATATTGTTCAATATACGCCTTGCTTATCGTCAGGCCCAGTCCCCACCCATCCTGATAGCTTCTTTCGGCGGCAGGGGTTCGGTAGAAGGGTTCAAAGATGCGCTCTTGCTGCTCAACTGGTAGTTCAGCACCCTCATTATGTACATGAATGGAGGCAGTATTATTGTCCTCTGCGTGAACACGAACACAGATTGGTGTAGATAAGAAGGCATACCTATCGGCATTATCAATGATATTAGCGAGAGCGGAATAGAAGCGTTCTTTATTCGCCTGTACTATAACGGGCTCATCTGGAAGCTCCAGCTTGAAGTCCCGGCCTGAGATCTGGTGTCGCTGCATAATAAGTTCTGTACAAATGTTGTTCACATTACAGGGGCTCAATGTGGGTGGATTTATGTCTTCTTGCACGCGATAGAGCTCGATAAGATCTTCAACGAGTGCATGTAGTCCCTGTGCGCGCTGCTCAATATGCTCAAAATGAGCAAGGTATTTAGCGCTCTCGGGAGAAAGTGGCCTGGCTCGCTCCAGGCGGCGTAGCGCCAGTTGTGTTTCGCCCAGGATGGTAGTAAGAGGTGTACGCAACTCATGTGCCGCGCGCGTAAAAAACATGTATTCCTGATGTTGTGTGCGCGTTAGCTCCCTGTTCAAGGTTGATAGATCGCGCAGTGCCGTGCGAAGCTCCTTTGTGAGCGCCACCGTGCGCCGATACTGTCTCGTATTAAAGGCAGCAAGCAACGTAATCACCATTTGGGCGAAGAAGAAGGGGCCCAGTAAGTGGATATCCTTCCAGATATTGTGCGCGAATAGACGCTGGTCTGGGATGATTATGTAATAGAGCGCAAAGAGGGCCAGCGTCATTGTGAGCAGAGCCGGGCCAATTCCCCACAAAAAGCACGACAAGAGGGTCAGGATACAGAACGGAATCCAGATCAGCAATGGTTCGTCTATAAACAACGCGGCCAGGGTCATCAAGCCGACCCACACAGGGCTGAGCAGGTAGCCTACCAGATGAGAACGCCACCAGGGAAGGGAAAGACTTATTGTTTCTGGAGATGATAGATATTCGCTCCGGTCTATCGTACTTATTGAATAACGTTGCACTGCTCGATAGAATTGTCTCATAATCACACTCTTTTCACCGATGAAGCAAGGTGTACTGTATTTTACCTGGGAGGCTGAAATTTCCTGATAACTGGCGAGCCGCCCTCAAGCCATTCAAGCAAGTTTGCTCTGATCGTACTATACCAGCCTCAGCCAAATGAAATACGGCGGCTAAGATATCCTGGTCAGCACTGACTTTACAGGCGAGCCGCAGGCGTACATCGGTGAACTGGTAGTGAGCGAGGCTGGAGAGGGGCGAGGCGCGGGAAAAGCTCTGGTCGAGACCTGCGACCGGTGGGAGATACAAGTTTCGAATGTAGCATGTCGAGTGCCGGGTGCCGATAAGAATAGTATGCAGCAACATGCCAGATTCGAGCATATGTGGGCCGCATTTCTGCTGGCCTGGGTGGCCGCCTTCAGTGACGCGATTGGTTTCCTGGTTCTGCAACAGTTGGGAGCCTCATTTATGAGCGGCAATAGTATGGCGACCGGGGTGGCTCTGGGTCGTCTGAACTGGCATGCCGCGTTGCACAGTGGCCTTCCCATTATTATCTTCTTCATTGGCAATATGCTGGGCTTTCTGGTACGGACGCTGGCTCGACGCTGGCATCTACGCTCCCCCTTCGCCATCATCTTTGCCCTGGAACTGGTCTTGCTGCTGGCTTTCCTCCTGTGGGGTAGCCGCTCTTTTTCCCGTGGCAGCATACGCCCCTTTGAATCAGGGGTCTTTTACGTCTGTACGGTCCTGTTGACGCTGGCAATGGGGTTACAGACGGCAACCGTGCGGCGCGTCCAGGGTGAGTATATCAACACCACATTTATAACAGGAGTATTAAGTAACTGGGCCAGGGTTCTGGCCCAGTATCTGCCCTGGCTGCGCGAGCAGCTGGTGCAGCGGTCGATGTTGCAGGTGGTGCGCACACCCGTGCACCACGCCTCGGTGCGCCATTTCGTCGTGTTGAGCGGACTATGGGTATCGTACCTGCTCGGAGCTATCTGCGGCGGTGTGCTTGAACTGCGCTTCGCCTTGACCGCCCTGGTTTTTCCTATGGTTATACTGGTAGGACTGATCGTAGTTGATCTTGTGTGGCCACTGGAATTGGAACGCTTCTGACGGTGTGAGATCCGCGAAAGGGATGGGACACAAATCCCATCCCTTTCGCGTAACGCATTGGCGCACCTGTGATTGGGAAGACGGCAGCGTTGAGGGTTCATACATTATGTATGTCATTGATACCTATGAGGAGCCAGGCGAGGCCGCTGCCGAGAAGGTAGAGGCCGCCGTTGGATAGTATGAGCCACGTTGCGCTGATATGGGCGAGGGCGATGCTGGCTACGGCCATCCCTGTCACCTGGGCGAGGGACTGCATGGCACTGGAGGTTGCCAGAACGCGGCCGAGGACGCGATTGGGAATACGCTGCTGGAGCAGGGTCAGGACCCGGATTGTGACTCCGGCCGTCATGGCACCAAAGAGCAGGTTCGATAGCAGGACGGGCAGCAGCGCGTGGATGGTGGCGATAAGCATGAGCGCGCATCCCCCACCGGCAAGGCAGACCGAGATAGATCTGGTCACCGCCACGCGTCCGCGCCTGCCGGGCGCTCGTCCCAGCAGGACGCTCATGATCCCTTCACCGATCGCCTGCGCGGTCAGCAGCCAGCCAAAGGCCAGGGGACCCGCTGAGAGTGTCGCGCGTACAAAGACCGGGATGATGATATTGAGCGTACCAGCTGTGTAGGCAATGATTGATCCCAGGATGAACAGGCCGTGCGCAGGGCGCGTAGCAGTGAGGATCGCCTGCATCCTCTGACCCCTCTTCACGACTGCCTCAGTGATCTGAGGTGCGGCTGGCGACTCTTCTGACCTGGGATGATGCGCGGTGGACAGAAGGCAGATGCAACCAACCGAGAGGACGAAGGTGACGGCATTGATCAGCACGATGCCGGCGGGCCCCCAGGTCAGCAGGAAGAGCGTGCTCAGGGAGGGCGCAATGATACGGACCGCGCAATCGCTCACCATGTAGAGCGCGTTCCCGGCCAGCAGCGTGGGCGGCTCGATAATCTGCGGCAGCAGCGCGCCGCGCGCCGACCAGAAAAAGGTGGCGATGGCCGACTGGACAAAGCCAACAACGTAGATCGACCAGAGCGCGTGCGGCTGCGCGATGATGACGCCAAACAGCGCCAGAAAGAGCACGGCGCGAGCACCCTCGGCCACAAGCATGATGGCGCGGCGCGACCAGCGATCCACACAGATGCCCGCCAGGGGAGCGAACAGGATGCCAGGGACCGCCGAGGCGATCAGCACTGCGCCCGTCGCGGCGGCCGAGCCGGTCTGTTCATAGACCCAGAACGTGATGGCGATGAAGAAGACATAGTCACCCAGGATAGAGAAGGTGTGAGCGATCCACAGAAGACCAAAGTTGCGTTGGATAAGCAGGGTAAGCACAGGCTACTCCTTTAGCGAGCCCACCACAATATCAAGAAAACATGGCTTCAGCGCTCAAGGGAGAAAAACGGCGCGTGAATTACCAGGAGGGGGATATGCAAGAGAACTGGTGGGCTATGTAGGAGTAATCTGACTACCTCGTATATTATAGCAGGGCTGGTCAAGGGGAAGATTTCAGGCGCACGAAAATGGATGGGAAGTCTTGACAGAAACCGGTTTCTATGGTACGTTTTTTGTGCAGAAATGGTTTTATGGATGTTTGAACCATTTTTGGCGAGCTGCGTTCGTGATGGGCGCGGATGCCGCGCAGTCATCGATGGGCAGAGAAGCGGCCGCGAGGGCCGCACGTACGGAAATCAAAATTATGTAAAGGTGACCTCGATGGAACGAGGCGAGGAGTGTTTGTGCTATGCCAGGAGCGACGCCGGGAAGGTTGACGATCCAGGATATCGCGCGGCTGGCGGGTGTATCCAAGGCCACCGTATCGCGTGTCCTGAACCGCAATCCGTCCGTTGATCCAGCGCTGGCCGAGCGGGTGACAAAGGTGGTGCAGGAGCACAACTTTGTGCCCAACATTACCGCCACGGTACTGGCCGGTGGTCGTACGCAGCTGATTGGCGTGCTGGCCCCTCCCTTGAACTGGCCGGCGATGCCCGAGATCATGCGCGGCGTAGCCGAATACCTCGAAGGCTCACCCTACGAAATCGTCCTCTACTGCATCGGCAGTCAGCGCAACCATGCCGATGTGCTCAACCGCATCCTGGCCATGCGCATGATCTCTGGCCTGCTGGCGATCTTCCCCGGTGGACTGGCGTCCCAACTGGCCACCCACTTCCAGCAGGGTCTGCCCCTGGTGATGATCGATGACCAGGAGGAGCCCGATGGCATGCCCTGGGTCGGCATCGACAACGTGGGCAGCGCGTACGAGGCGACACGCCACCTGCTGGCGTGCGGGCATACGCGCATCGCGCATATCCAGGGGCCCACTAATTACCACTGCACACTTGAGCGCTACCAGGGCTATTGTCGGGCGCTGCGCGAGGCCGGGATCGAGCCCGATCCCGAACTGCTTTTGCAGGGCAATTTCGAGCAGAGCGGTGGCCGCCACTGCGCCAGCATACTATTCGCGCGCGAGCGCGAGCGCTGGCCGAGCGCCATCTTTATCGGCAACGATGAGATGGCCTATGGCTTCCTGGAAGTCGCGCAGGAACTGGGCGTGAAGATTCCGGAGGACATCGCCGTCGTTGGCTTTGACGATTACGTTATCTCCGCTCACACCACTCCTCCGCTCACCACAGTGCGCCAGCCTTTCTCCGACATCGGTCGCACGGCGATCGAATTGCTCCTGACCATGATTGATCGTATGAACGAGAAGCAGCCGCCAACGGATGGGCGGCAGACCGCAGGAGGTGTTCCGACACAGGATTTTGTCGTTGATCCACCTTGTATTCAGCTTGCGACCACTCTGGTGCAGAGGGCATCGAGCCGTCTCGTGCTTCCTGCTGCGCGCAAGCAGCCTGGCGGCAACCTATAGTATTTTTTTGTGTAGGTCTTGCTCTTCTCGCTTGGGGGGGACGTGGGCGTCCCCGCACGCGCGTCCGCTACGCGGCCGCGTTGAATTTATATGTTGGTGGTGCGGGGGCGCATCCGCGCCCCCGCACCACCAACATATAAATGACATTGAGCGTCGCAGGTTTAGCGTATGGGTGTGGTAGAGACACAAATGCGCACGCGCACCACCAACATATAAATGACATTGAGCGTCGCAGGTTTAGCGTATGGGTGTGGTAGAGACACAAATGCGCACGCGCACCACCAACGTATAAATGACATTGAGCGTCGCAGGTTTAGCGTATGGGTGTGGTAGAGACACAAATGCGCACGCGCACCACCAACATATAAATGACATTGAGCGTCGCAGGTGCAAATGTAGGTTTTTTCCAGGCAAGCGAGCATGTCGGGGGCATGATCAAGTGGCGAGCTCCAGGCCAGGGGCGAGCACAGCACCTATGGGATGAGGTATGCGGGTGTATTTGATATACCAACAGGCTCTCTTGTTGTCCTGAAGTGTTGATAAGAATGGGCGCTACCGAGAAGATGGTAGTTGCCTGAAAGGAGTGATCGATGGGGATCTTTTCACGGCGGGGGCCGTTTAGCGGTTCTCCGCAGCAGCGGCGCAGGGGGCGCATTGCCTTGCTGGCTACCGTATTTGTGGTTGCTATGCTGGGGATGGCGGCCGTGAGCCTGACGCCGTCGAGCGGCATGCCACAGGCCAGGGCCGCCTCCTGGAATCTCACCTGGAGCGATGACTTCAATGGTGCTGCCGGCACCGGCGTCAATACCGCCAACTGGAAATACGATACCGGCACCGGTTGGGGGACGGGCGAGATCGAGACCATGAGCAGCAGTACCAACAATGTGTATCAGGATGGCAATGGACACCTGGTGATCAAGCCGCTGCGCGATGGCAGCGGAAACTGGACCTCCGGGCGCATCGAGACGCAACTCTCCAACTTTGCTGCCCCCGTTGGAGGCGAGGTCGCCTTTGAGTCCTCGATCCAACTGCCCAACGTCACGGGCGCGGCGGCTCAGGGCTACTGGCCGGCCTTCTGGTCGCTGGGGGCGCCCTTCCGCACTGGCGGCACCTGGCCGAGCGTTGGTGAGGTTGACTTCATGGAGAGCATCAATGGCACCAACATGGAGTACGGCACGCTGCACTGCGGCGTCGATCCCGGCGGTCCCTGTAACGAGACTACTGGACGCGGTGGCAGCACACCGTGTACGCCCACGACCTGCCAGGCCGCCTTCCACACGTATCGCACCGAGATCGATCGCCGCAGCTCGCCCGAGCAGGTACGCTGGTACCTGGACGGAGTAGAGTTCTGGCACGTCAACTCCAATGATCCGGGCATGGACCCCACCACCTGGGCCAACGCCATCGATCACGGCTTCTTCATCATCTACGACGTCGCCATGGGTGGCGGCTGGCCTGGCAATCCCACGGCCTCCACGCAGTCCGGCGTCCCCATGGTAGTTGACTACACGCGTGTCTACACGCTCAGCGGCGGCACGCCGACGCCAACGCCGACGGCGACCGCCACACCTACCTCGGGCTGCACCTCCGGCGTCTTCGCACAGGGGGTCGTCAACAGCGGGTCTAGCTCGGCGCGGCCCTGGTTCCAGCCCTGCGGCTGGACGGCTGGCTATGTCATCCTGCACTACATCGTCCCCGGCCAGGTGCAGCAGAACGTCCAGATGTCGTATAACAGCAGCGCCGGACGCTGGGAGTATACCGTCAACGGTCTGAACTCGGGCCAGACGCTGCAATACTCGTTCACCTACCAGAAGGCGGGTCTGCAATACGACACCAGCTGGTATACGTGGACGCACCCATAGCGTAGCGATTCCAGCGGCGGACAAGAAATCGGACGTGAGGTCCGAACATATGGAAGCGGCGGGGGACCACATGCTCCCTCGCCGTTGTGTTATCTATGCGTAGGGGGATGTTGCTGTGGAGCGATATGTTGCCCGGCACAGACCGAGCGTAAGACAGCGCAAGGGGAGGGAAGCTATTGCTTCATTCACGTAATCTCTGATATTATCCTCGAGGATCTAATTCAAACATTGATTGCTGACCTGGTGATCGTGGATGAGTGCTATCAAAAGAAGAGGTGTCGTTAATGGAGACGCCAACGCAAACCGCTCTGGCGCTGGCCGCTCAGGCGGGCGATCAGAAGGCATTCGAGACTCTGGTGGGCGCGTATCAGCGTGAGCTGCTCGTGCATTGTTATCGCATGCTTGGCTCCTTCCATGACGCCGAAGACCTCGTACAAGAAACCCTGCTGCGCGCCTGGGAGAAACACACGACTCTCTCCAATCCGCAAGCATACCGAAGCTGGCTGTATCGTATCGCTACCAATCTCTGCCTGGATAGACTCAGGAGCGCCTCTCGACGATCCTTGCCACCAGACACCCATCCAATGAGCAACCCTGGTGATCCTGTACCGCCACGGCTGCGAGAGCCCATCTGGCTGGAGCCATTCCCCGATGATGTGCTCGCGGATCAGCGTAGCGATCCGCAAGACTGTGCGGAGCGCCACGAACAGACCACCCTGGCTTTCCTGATTGCGCTGCAGCACTTAACGCCGACGCAGAGGGCTGTGCTGCTCTTGCGCGAGGTGCTCTCCTGGGAAGCCCGCGAAGTAGCCGAATGGCTCGACATCTCGGTTCCTGCCGTCAATTCAGCCTTGCAAAGGGCCCGACGCGCCATGCGGCAAGGCGACGTAGCAAGCCAGGCCCCGATGGCTCCGCCGAGTCTTCGCGTGCAGGAACTCCTTGAGCGCTATGTCGCGCTGTGGGAGCAAGCGGATATCCCTGGCTTCGTGGCACTGCTGCGAGAGGACGCCTGGTTCACTATGCCGCCGCGTCCCGCCTGGTTCCAGGGACGAACTGCCATCGCCAGCGTGCTCGCCACCTCCATTTTCACACCTGGCAGGCAACGACGCCTGCTACCTACGCACGCCAATGGGTGTCCAGCTTTCGCGTACTACCAGCGGGAGGCCGGGGAGCAGACCTTTAAACTGATTGGGCTCGTGGTTCTGGAGGTGGATGGCGAACAGATTGTCAGCCTCGTCGCGTTTCTGGATGTTTCTAGCCTCGCGCCATTTGCGCTTCCGCCCTTCCTCACTGAATGAGGACATAGAACGGAGGAGCACTCCCTACGTTGTCAGTGTAGGGAGTGCTCCTGCTGGAGAAAAGGTTGCCAGGCGCGAACCGGCATCCCATCAGGACCGAGGTTCATAAGTGATCTTCACAATGCCATTTGAGAAGCTCTTTGCCGCAACGAACCTCAGTGCGGTGTTTTCGCCCTCGCGGAAGAACGGCCTCCCCTGCCCCGCCACGAACGGATAGATTGAAAGATCGAGTACGTCGACTAAGTGATGCTTGAGCAACGTCTCTGCGAGAAGACCATGACCATAGAGGAGAAGATCCCGCCCTTCCTGCTGCTTGAGCCTGGTCACTTCAGCCACCACATCGCCTCGCACGATGGTTGTATTGTTCCATGCGGCTTGTTCCAGCGTTGACGAGAACACATACTTGGGCATAGCATTGATCCTCTCGGCCCACGGGTCGGTACGCCTTGTCCAAATTTTAGCGAAGTCCTCGTAGGTGGTTCGGCCCATTAACAGTATGTCGCACGCCAGGGCCTGGCTCAATCCATCCTGCATATACGCATCATCGCGATATTCAGCGAAGCCCGCCGTGGCTGCTCCCGCGAAAACGCCGTCTACTGAGACCAGGGTATATTCAATAATTTTTCGCATGATATGGTATCCTTTCCCATTCACCTTGATATGCAAGAGAAACGATTTCCTTTGCGCTCATAAGACGGCAAATTGCGCCCAAACTCATCGCAAACGAACAAGATCAGAATGAAAAAAGCATCATGAGTCCCTTTCGAGGAGCGGTGGGCCACCCCGGCTGTAGGTTGTGGCATCGAGGACGGCCAGCCAGTCAAACTCGGCGAGGCTGTCAGAAGTGAGTGTGAAGTAGCCGGGGTGCTTCGTGCTGCCGGAGCGGGTGGGGAGCGCGGCTATCTCCGAGGCTGGCAGTCCCTGACCACGATGCGTTGGGATCAGGCGCGCCGGTCCCGGTGCGGCTGTCAGTAGGCTTTCAAGCGTGCCGGTTTCGGGCTGGCCGATGCCGGTGGCTTCAGAGACACCCACTGCTGAACCAATAACGACATAGCGCGGGCCGAACATCGCGTTGAGCTGCGCCCCTGCCGGCCACCACTCATAGAGGTCCGCGCCGAATTGCATCCGGGCCTTGCCACGTCCCAGGTGCGCGTTCTGTGCGAAGGCCAGCACTTTTCCCCGCTCACGCTCCTGGGCCACGATGTAGGCAAGGTTATCCGCCATCATCGCGTCACGGATGCCGAGCAGCCTGGCGATCCGTTCGTCTGACGTGCGCGCCAGTTCAGCATGGTAGTTCAGCAATTGCCGCGCCTCCGAGGTAAACTGCAAGGCTTCTCGGTAGCGGTCAGGACCACTCCGCGCCCCCAGTTCCGGACGGCGGATGAGCAGTTCTGAAATGAGGTCCTCCGTCTCGATGCGCAGCGCCGCTGCCTCTGGCGACAGACCAATCGACTGAGCAGGGTCTATCAGGGCGTAGGGATTCTGCCAGGCGGCGTCCTGGCCGAGCAGCGGCTCGATGCGGCTTCGATACCGCTGCCCGCTGGCCTTGTCGATCGAGGAGAGGTAGTCGAGTGCGACGCGCAGCACCTGTCGCGGACTATCGGCACCGTCTATGTTATCGGTTGGACTATCGAAGCCGTAGAAGCGGAGTTTGACAGCGTGTGCTGGATCGGCATTGTACTGGCGCATCCACTCTACCAGCTCCTGGTTCTCCTCAAGTTTGCCAAAGTTGTGGCTAAAACCGCGCTGCTGTACCTCCTCATAGGAAGCGGGGCCGCGACCGGAGATGTATTCGTTGACGAGGCATCCCTGGGGAAAGCTGCTCTCAAGAGCGATGGAGCTGTAGCCATGGGCCTGCACCAGGTACTGGAAGAGCCGGTTGCGTAAGGTGAGAAAACCAGCGCCGCCGTGAAATGCTTCTCCCAGGCCAAGCAGCTCTACCTGCTCACCAGGTGAAGCCATCATCTGATCAATGGCGGTGGCAAAAGATTGCGGATCATCGAGAGAGAACGCACAGGTCTCGCGGGCAATCCAGTCGTCGAGTGTTGCATAGGTTGGGATGGCATGAGTCATGGTTCGACCTCCATTCTATTCGTGTGCGCATGGATAGGCATCCACTTCTGCGCTCTCCAGCTTCTTGCTGGAGCATACCTCTACTCTAGAACACAGATGCAAGAGTGGAGCGTTGAGATGGGTTCTCGCTCAATACTGGTGTGCCATCTGTAGATGGGATGAGCCAGTTTATGCATGATAGAGGATGCGAGGGGAAAGCTTCGAGGTCTTCACTCTCGTGTAGAGGGTTTTACATGACTCTTTGTCTTTTATATCTGTTTTTTTAAGATGGGTCTTTTTAGGGTGGGTCTTATTTTTGTTACTGTGGGGGAAGGTGGGCGCCCCCACACGCGCGTCCGCTGCGCGGCCGCGTTGTTTTTTTTAATTGGTACATCGGGGGCGCATCCGCGCCCCCGATGTACCAATTAAATGGAGTGGTGAGTCAGCGATGTACCAATTAAATGGGGTGGTGAGCCAGCGATGTACCAATTTACTGGAGTGGTGAGTCAGCGATGTCCCAGTTTACTGGAGTGGTGAGCCAGCGATGTCCCAGTTTACTGGGGTGGTGAGCTAGCGATGTCCCAGTTTAAAGCGGAGCTGGGTTACCAGATGTAGGGGATGAGGCGATAGCGGACGTGGGTCTTGTAGTCGGCGTAGCCCTGGAGTTCTTGCTGCAAGGTGCGCTCCTCGAAGATGGCGCGGATGGCGATGGCGACGATGAGGAGCAGGGCGGCCAGCAGGCCGAACCAGGAGCCGAGCAGCAGGGCGCTGCCGAGCAACATGCAGAGGGCAGCCGCGTACATAGGATGGCGCACGTAGTGGTAGGGTCCGGTCGAGATTACGGTCTGGCCGCGCTCGCTCTGGATGCGCACCATGGGCGAGAGGAAGGAGTTCTCACGGAAGGTGGCGAAGAAGAGCCAGAAGGACCAGAGCATGAGGAGGGCACCCACGATCTGCAGCCAGAGTGACATGTGCGACCAGTGGAAGCGCACCGCGTCCAGCGGCATCAGTACCAGCCAGGCCAGGAAGAGAACGAACATACCACTCATGCCAATACGGTCCCAGGACTTCTGGCCGGGATTTTTTGTTGCCATGCGCTCGCGCAGCAGATCGGGATTGTGGCGGTAGAGCCAGGCGGTGAGCGCGAAGGTGAAGGCAAAGAAGAGCACGAGAAAGGTCCAGCCAGCCGGCCAGGCCAGGGTACCCGCCGCCAGGAATAGCGGCACGCTAAAGAGCAGGACGAGAAAGACCAGTTGGGCGGACAGCAATTTGAGATTGACCATGATTGATACCACCTTTCCCTCTTTGCGACAGACTACTAGCTGGAATGCTGGCCGGCATTGGTTGGTGCTGAGACAAACCATGCTTTCAGTGTTTCTGTGTCAGTCAACGTGAACGAATTAGGCGACATGCCCAGGACGCGCTCCAGGGCGTTGGTATAGGCTGCGATGGTGGCCTCGACGCGCGCCATATCGCCGCGCTCAGCATCGAAGGCCAGCAGCAATTCCCCTAGCGTATCACTCAGGCTAGCCGCCAGCGAGAGCACTACCTCGCTCATCTGCTCGGAATACGGCGTGGACATAATGCCCTCTTCGATGCCCTGGCGAATGAGTGCTGAGAAGAGCGGCGCCATGCGCCGGATACCGATCGCGCGCGACTTGTGGCGCACGATAATGTTGTCGTCGGCGTACCAGACGCGCACGATTTCGAGTAGCAGAGTTTTCTGATCGGTCTTATAGCGGTTGATGGCATCGAAGAAGCGCTGGAACTTGACCAGAATCGGCAACGCGGGGTCCTGCACAATCGGTATCAGCAGACGTTCCGCTTCATCTATCATGCGCTCAAGCAGCGCCTCCAGCACATCCTGCTTTGACGCGAAGTAGTGGTAGAAGGCTCCCTTAGAGATCTTGAGCTCATCTACCACATCCTGGATCGTCATCTGCTCATAGCCCTGGCGATAGATCAACTGCTGAACCATATCCAGGATGGCGCTGCGCCTCTGTGTGTATTCCTGTTCTTTGACCGTACGAACCATCAAGGCTCCATTCTATTTAAAAACCGACCGAAGGTTTATCTTTGTTGTTATCAATGATAGCTCAGGAAACGATGATTGTCAATCCCGTGCTGAGTTTTTTCCGTTTTGGCTGAGGTCGAGAAGAATAGATATGTATGTAGGTAATATAGAGCAACATTGAGAGAGGAATCTTTGCATGACAACCAGTTCGCAGCAGCCGGAGGGCAAGTATGCGGCCGTTAACGGGATCAACCTGTATTACGAGGTGCATGGCACGGGGGAGCCGCTGGTCATGCTGCACGGTGGTTTTGGGACCTTCGCCACCATGTACTCGGCGCTCGCGCCCGCGCTGATGGAGACGCGCCAGGTAATCGGGGTAGATCTGTATGGGCATGGAGGCACGGTCCTGACCGAGCGTCCCATGAGCTTTGAAAGCATGGCCGACGACATCGCCGGCTTGATCGAATACCTTGGATTCGAGCAGGCCGACGTCTTTGGCTTCTCGCTGGGAGGAGCCGTAGCGCTGCAGACCGCCATCCGGCACCCCGAGCGCGTCAGCCGGCTGATACTGATCTCCACGCCATGCAAGCGCGCCGGCTGGCATCCCGAGATGCAGGAGGGCATGACGTCCAACTCCGCCACGTTCTTCCGCAATACACCCATCTATGGTGCCTATGTCAGCGTAGCGCCGAAGCCGGACGACTTTGATCGCCTCGTATCCGAGATGAACCACACGCTGGGCGACGACTACGACTGGAGCGCGCAGGTAGCCGCCTTGAAGATGCCCGTGCTAATCATCTCGGGTGACTCCGATGGGCTGCCGCCTATGCATGCCGTCGAGTTCTTCAATCTGCTGGGCGGTGGTCTCAGGGACGCGGGCTGGGACGGCGCCAACATGGTTCCCTCGCAGTTAGCTATCCTGCCGGGGGGGACCCATTATAATATCAATTTCCGCGTTGATTTGTTGCTGCCGGTGCTCACGCCGTTTCTGGCGGGTGGCAAGGCGTAAATCCTTTCAAGGGGAAGGTTGATATTTGGGTATGTGTGTGCGACGTTGGCGTGGGGGTACCACGTGGGGCGAGGTGTTACCAACGGGAAGCCGAACCGGCCGGGGACGTGGGCTGCCGTCGCTGGCGCTGGCAGCCCGGTCGACCGTTGAAGGTCGACCCTACGATGACGTTTCTTTTTTAAGGGGACGTTTCGGGTATGGGGGCGTTTCTCTTTGCAAAAATGTGAACGGCATCCCGTATCATCTGTGTATTACCTAAGGATCGGCTTTATGTGTTATACTTGCCGATGTATCGCTGCTTTAGGTAATATACAGTTTTTTTGGGCGCAAGGAGTTTCCATGCCGCGACGTGCTTCCTATCTCTTGCTCTGGTCGGTTCAGGAACGGCGCTATATGCTCACCACCACTGGCGCCGGGCGGGATCTGCGCGAGGATGTTGTGCCGGGTGAGACGAGCTGGTTTGCCTGGCTGGAAGGTATCACGTCGTTTGCTTTTCATGGTCAATCCGCTGCCCATTGTACTGTGCGCAAGGAAGCTGTGCAGGGCAATGGCTTCTACTGGTATGCCTATCGCTCTCTGCAGCGACGGACCGTGAAGCGTTACCTGGGCCGGACGCGTGAGCTATCGCTGGCGCACCTGGAACAGGTGGCGGAGAGCTTTAACGCCCCCGCGCAGCAAGCTACCGTCGCGCCAGCCCCGATAGATCAAGGGTTGCAGACGCTCCCAACTTCGAGCACTCCTGTGTCACCACTGCTGCAATCCAAATTACAGCCGCCACGTCTTTCCCAGCTGCTGATTGAGCGTCCCCGATTGCAAGAACGGCTGGATGGCTGGCGGGACTATAAACTTACCCAGATCGTAGCACCGGCCGGAACTGGCAAGACAACGCTGGTGAAGTCCTGGCTCGATCAGCGCACCCTCTCACCACAGATCTCCTGGGTTTCGCTGGACGCTGGCGACAATGATCCAATCCGCTTCTGGCGTTACATCCTTACCGCCTGCCTGCCCTGGTCTGATGCCTCAAGCGGTCAGCAGGCCCTCCCGCTGCTGATGACCACCATTCAGCCCTCTTTACAGCCGGTCGCCTTAGAAAAGGTGCTGACGCTTTTTCTTAATCACATTGATCAACAGGAACAGCACTATCTGTTGATTTTAGAGGATTACCATGTGCTGAATACGCCACACATCCATGAGAGCCTGGCCTTTTTGCTGGCCCACCTGCCGCAGAGGCTACATGTGCTGCTGATATCGCGCCAGGAGCCGCCCATTGGGCTGTCCCGGTTGCGCGCCAATGGTGAGCTCAATGAACTGCAGGCCGGCGAGCTGCGTTTTACCGATGATGAGATGGAGGCTTTTTTGCACCGCGCGCTGCCGGTTCCGCTTGCGCCAGCGGTTCTGGAGCGGCTGGCGGCTCAACTGGACGGCTGGGCGGCGGGACTACGCCTGCTTTCACTATCCTTACAGGGCAAGAAAACCATTGAGCAGATCGAGCCGGTGCTGGCGAACTTCCGTGGCAGCCAGCCGTCGATCCACCAGTATTTTGTGGGTGAGGTATGGCAGGACCAGTCGGACGTGGTGCAGGATTTTCTGCTGCGTACCAGCGTGCTGACCCGGCTCAGTCCCTCGCTGTGTGAGGCGGTGACTGGCCGTAGCGATAGCGCGGCCTTGCTGACGACCATCGAGCAGGCCAATCTCTTCCTGGAAGCGCTCGATGGCGAGTGGTATCGCTACCATGGACTCTTCGCCGAGGCTATGCAGCATGAGGCACGGCGCCGCCTGGATGCCGCCACCATGCAAGAACTTTACCTGGCGGCCGCTCACTGGTTTATGGAACATGGCCTGCTGGACG
Source organism: Dictyobacter aurantiacus (assembly GCF_003967515.1). Classification (GTDB taxonomy): domain Bacteria; phylum Chloroflexota; class Ktedonobacteria; order Ktedonobacterales; family Ktedonobacteraceae; genus Dictyobacter; species Dictyobacter aurantiacus. Next base: position 5,608,837 of record NZ_BIFQ01000001.1, read on the forward strand.
AGGCTGTTGAGGCGATGCTTCAGACCGCTGATAGCGAGCAGGTCGCACTGCTGCTTGAGCGCCACCTGGAAACTCTGCGCTTCATAGAGCCGCCCGAACTGCATACCTGGCGCAGCTGGTTTGAACGTTTGCCACAGCCGGTGCTCAAACGCCATCCCTTTCTCTGCTTTAGCTACGCGGTCGCTTTGATTTTTGATCAGGATCGTCAACAACAGCCCTCGCCACCATCCGCACAGGTTGAGCTGTTCCTGCAGCTAGCCGAGCAGGAGTGGCAACGACAGCAGAATCAGGCGGGTCTAGGAAGGGTGCTGGCTATCCGCGCCCTGTGGTCGGGCAAGCGTTCGATTGCTCGTGCACAGGCCCTGCAGGCTTTGGAATGGCTGACGGACGAAGACGCACTCTGGCGCAACCTCTGCTTCACGGTCCTAGGCATGGACGCAATCCAGATGGGTCAGGTCAAAGAGGCGGTGCATGCCATTGTGCAGGCACGCGCCTATTGGGATAGAAGCAACAATACTGATGCCCGCGATGGTATGGCGATGATGTTGGGACTGCTCTACAATGAGATGGGTGACTTAAAGCAAGCCGCTTTTTACTATCGTCAACTGATCGCTGATGCATCCCACTCAGATCAGCATCCAGTTGCGATTTTTGCCCATCTCGGGCTGGCTTTTCTCTATTATGAATGGAATATGCCGGATGAAGCTGGACGACAGATACGAGCCGGCTCAAGTCAGCCTGAGCCAGCGGATGATATGCTGCAAGATATTCACGCGAGTGTGCTTGAACTGCTTCAGGCTTTGCTGCAATACGGACGAGGAGAGACGCGGGCGGCCCTGCAGCGTTTGACAGACCACCTGCTTGAGCATAGATCGACCATGGCCACCAGTTCTAATCCATTCTACACCCATGTTTATCAGGAGCTCATCGGCTGGATTGTGCGCCTCTCGCTTCTGCTGGGCGACTATGCTACGGCGCAGACGTGGTTGGATGACCTGACGCAGCATTATCAGCATACCCTGGCCGGTAGCGACATGCTTCTGCTCGAAGCGCCGTCAGAAGCGGCCATCGTGGATTCCGCCGCAAGCCGCATCGACGAGCAGCCATGGCATCAAGACAGGCAGCCCCTCCTGATCTTGCAGGAGAACAAAGCCATGCTGGAAGCGCGCCTCTATCTGGCCCAGGGTCAGACTGAGGTGGCACTCCACATACTCAGCTCACTGCTCCCCACGGCCCATGAAGCGGGACGTGGACGGCATACGCTCCAGATCAGATTACTGATGGCACAGATCTATATGGCGCGTAAGCAGAGCGTTGAAGCGCGAGAGATGCTGTTGAACGCGCTCAAGCAGGGCTATGCCGGCGGCTATCAACGCCTGATCCTCGACGAAGGAGATCAGCTCTTCCTGCTCGTGCGCGACCTCTTACCCCAGGTACCCGGAGAGCCATTGCGCAGCTATGCGCAATCCTTGCTGCGCGCCTTTGCCCGCAGCCGCCAGCAGGTCACCGTTACACTCTCCACTATCTTTGAACCCCTTTCCAAACAGGAACAAAAGGTCCTGCGGCTCCTCATCTCCGGTCGCTCGAATCCTGAAATCGCGCGTGAATTGATCGTCTCAGTCAATACTGTACGCACCCAGATCCAGAGTATTTATCGCAAGCTCCAGGTCAACAATCGCCAGGCCGCCAGCGCAGTCGCCCGCGAACTCAATCTGCTCTAGTACCTGCCTTCCATCTTTATCATCCAGGGACCACGTCCAAAATTCACCCATTGTCTCACGCATATGGATGATGTTGCTAAACCCGTTCGGAGGCTACACTATCGCTATCAACAACGGCAGAGCTGTATACATGTATATGCATATTGGAAGGGTTTAAATTTATATGGTAAAAAATAATGTGGTTGTGCCAGAGATAAAAAATGAAGGAACGGCTACAACCATGCCGATTATTACAGTGGACCAGCTGGTGAAGCGCTATAAAAAAGCGGAACAGAACGCGGTTGATGGCATCTCCTTCGATGTGCCGTCTGGAAGCCTCTTTGCCTTGCTGGGTCCCAATGGAGCGGGTAAGACAACGGCGATCTCGATCTTGACCACCACGCTGGCCGCTACGTCTGGAACGGTACGCATCGCGGGCTATGATCTGGCCACGCAGCCCCACCTGGTACGGCGTCAGATCGGCATCATCTTCCAGCGTCCCAGCCTGGATCTCAATCTGACGGCCGAGGAGAATATCCGCCTGCATGCAACCCTGTACGGGCTTTATCCCTATCGACCATTTTTCCGCTGGATGTCCCCTGCTTATCGCACCCGGGTGCAGGAACTGGCCCAACTGCTTGAGATCCAGGACAGCCTGTTTAAGCCGGTCAAGACCTTTTCGGGCGGCATGAAGCGCAAGCTAGAGATTGTGCGCAGCCTGCTGCATCGACCGGCTGTGCTATTCCTGGATGAACCAACCACCGGACTTGATCCCATCAGCCGCCGTGGTCTATGGGATTACCTGCGCCAGGTGCGCGCTGAGAGTGGTACCACGGTCTTCCTGACCACGCATTACCTGGAGGAGGCCGAAGGCGCGGACCAGGTCTGCATCATGAATCATGGTCGCATCATCAGCAACGGCACTCCAGAGCAGCTCAAAGCCGAGCTGGCTCCCTCCACCCTGACCATCGACGCCGAGAACCGCGACCAGCTACGCAGCGAGCTGCAACATCTGGGACAGCTCTGCAAAGAAAAAGAAGATGCACCGTTTACCCTGACTAGCGCCGATGAGCAGGTCCACCAGGTACTACGCCAGATCCAGACGCCGCTCACGCTGGTCAAAACGCAATCTCTCACCCTTGAGGACGCCTACCTGCGCATCATTCAACAAGAAATGTAAGCCGCGCAACGGTTACTCGACCGTTGCGGGACAGATAAGAAAACGGGAGTTATGTTTAGCATGCAAAATATAGTGCAACAGACAGCGCGCGAGCGTGGGGGACGCATCAACATTACCTGGAACGCCATCTTAACTATTGCTGGACGCGACGTAACGCGCTTTGTGCGCGAGCCTATGCGTCTGATCTTTACCTTTCTGCTGCCCCTGATCCTGGTTGGAGGTCTGTCGGGACCGCTGCAGAGCAATTTTGGCAAGGCAGCCGGTTATAATCTGATGACCTTTAGCATGACCGGCCTGCTGGCGATGTCGCTCTTTCAGACCGTCATGAGCGGACTCACCTCCCTGATCGAAGACCGCACCAGTGACTTCAGCCAGGAGATGTTTATCGCCCCCATCTCGCGCTACGCCATCGTCTTTGGCAAGATTATGGGCGAATCGCTGGTCGCCCTGATCCAGGCTGTGGCCCTGGTCGCGCTGGGAGCCCTGGTCTTCGGCGTTCCCATCTCCCTCTTCACCCTGCTCATGATCCTGCCAGTCTCACTGATCATCTGCTTATTAGGAGGATCCTTTGGTGTTCTGCTTACCTCGCTCTTCAGCAAGCAGAGCACCGCCAACATGGTCATCCCATTCTTCATGTTCCCTCAATTCTTCCTGGCTGGAGTCTTCCTCCCCGTACGCAACCTGCCCTGGTACCTGGATATCCTCTCCAGGATCCTGCCTTTACGCTACGCCGTTGATCTTGCCCGTAGCATCTTCTACGCCGGCCGCCCCGAATACAACCAGATCGTCCTGATCAACCCAATCATCAACCTGATCGTCATCGCCATCCTCTTTACCATCTTTCTGGTGATCGGCACCATCCTCTTCGTTCGTAGTGAACACAACCGCTAACGCAAGTGATGGTGCAGACGTAGCGATCGTCGGTGGTCGTGGTATGACCACCACGACCGCCGACGAAGCGAGTCAGGGCGAGCGCGACACCTACGCGATGAGGGAGACCGAGAAGTTGAGGGTGGTGCCGGTGACGCGATAGGAGGCGACGCCGCCGCTGCCGCGTGAATAGTGCACGTAGCGGTCACCGGAGTTCGAGGTGCCGAGAATGGCGTTGACGTGAGGACGCACCAGTGATCCATCGGGAATGCCGAGGGTATCGAGATCAATGGTGCGCTCCTGACCAACAGGATAGTTGTCGGTGCCACCGGCGCTGCCGGTCTCACCGGTATCGGGATTCAAATACTCGACGGAGAAGTTCATCACAAAGGCTGCACTATTGTACGTGGAGATCTTCTGGACCGTCTGGGCATGGGCCGCCAGCTCACGCAGGGTCTGCAGGCGCTGGCTTGACATGCGTCCATGAGCACCCACCGTCCCGCTTAAGAGAACCATGCAGGCAAAGCCACATAGCAGAGCGCACAGCAACTTATAAGCTCCGTGAAAACGCATCTTTTTCTCCTTTTTCTGTTTATAAATGTAGAGATGGTAGATCATCTCTACATTTATTATAAAAAGAGATGCTAATTGTTTTATTTATGTATACGCACAAAACAGTTTAAAGTATGCTATTGCGGCAGATTATGCTTCCGATGGTCGGGATGGCTGATCGCCACGGCGTATCAGCCAGGCTTGCAGTGAGGGCATGTGATCCTCATAATGCTTGTAGGAGCAGCCGGCGAAGATCTGCCAGGGGACCCAGTCGGCGGGCATATGCTGGAAGCGCCGGGGATCGTGGAAATCCTCCTCGTCGAGGTCCTGGACTGCCTGGAGGAACTGCGCGTAGATTTTTTGCTCATCCGCCAGCACCTCCTGCAGCGAGCGCGCCTCGTTCTGCTGGTAGACGACCTCGTTGCGCTCGTCCTCCGACACCTGCCATAATTGGGAGCCCGAAAAGATATGTGAGCGCATGACGGGCACCATCTCGTGCTCGCTCCAGGCCACGTGCGCCACCACATCCTTGATCGACCACGTGCCGGCCGCGCCCGACAGCAGCATCTCCTCCACATCGAAGCGTGCCAGCAGCGCCTCCCACTCCGCGCGCTGCTCCAGCAATGTCGCCACAAATGTCGCTTTATCCATGTCGTGGTTTGTCCTTTCATGTGTGCCAACTAACAAATGACGCCTTCGATATATCTATGCTTACGTTATCACCAAAAGCGGAAATTTTGCGCCCCAATTATTCGGTTGGGCTGGCGGGGATAACAGGAGGAGCCGAACAGACCGGGAACGGGGCCGCTTCGCGGCTGGCGACCGCGAGGGTCGCCGCTACGATTACGTTCCTTTTTTAAGGAGGCGCTGCATTGGGGGGCGTTACGTTGTGGATTGGGCGTTGCGTCTGGGGAAAGGGCGCGAAAAGCGCGAAAAGCTGGTTGATTTGCGTTTTTTGTGGTGTATAAGCTTTGCAATAAATGGGATGGAAAGGATTTCTGATCATTATGCGCCACTTGAAGGTTTTATTTTCCAGCTCTGGCCGCGTTCGGGTTATTTTTTTGCTGGTGCTGGTGGTCTGTGTGGCTTCGGTGTTGCTGGGGGCGAGCAGCACGTCTGAGGCCGCGCCGGCGCGTTCGTCGACGGCCAGCCGGGGGAGGCCGCACGCCAGTACCGTGGGTCCGCGGCATGCTCAGGCGAAGGAGAAGCAACAGACTCTGGCGCCGCGTGCCACGTATCGCGGTACCAGCGTGGTATTTGTGCATGGTTTGAATGGGGGTGAGGGCCTGCTGGGGTCAGCGCCCAACGGCAGCGGGACGATGCCGGAGTGTGATATTTATTGGAGCGATGCCGCCAGCTTTCTGGCCAGCCGCTGGCAAGGTGATCTTCGGCAGATCAGCTATTATAACAGGGAGGTAAAGCCGGACGGCTCCCAGTGCGCCAGCAACGGCAACGAGGAGGGGTCCGCCGGCCACTACACGGCTGACCTGCACAATCCGCTGTACCGCGTTCACTGTGTCGGCATGGGCAACACCAATGACGGCACCAACAACGAGAGCCTCGACCACATCAGTTGTCTGTTTGGCTGGTACCTCTACTACAATTTCGGGCAGCGCAACTGGTCGGAGGTCCTGGTCGGCCATAGCATGGGGGGGCTGATCATCCGGCACACGATGGAACTGGCCGAGCGGCACATATCCTGGATGCCTCCTACCATCGGGACCGTCACCGATGCCATTACCTTTGATACGCCTCACAACGGTATCCTGGGGGCGTCGCTGGCCTGCGGCAACTGCACGCAGGGGCAGGAGATGAACTGGAACAGCGCATTTATGCGTGACCTGGGCGCCAATGCCCGGCATCCCAACAGCGGCGGCACTACCGACTGGACCATTGTTGGCAGCCACTGCGATACCCTGGTCGGCAACAGCGCGCTCATGATGAACGCCAACCACAAAGTGTGGTATGAAAGTTCTTCCACCGGCTCCTGCTACAACCATGGAGGCGCCCTGCATGATCCCTCGACCGTGCTGAACGCCCTGGTCAGCTACTGCGATACCAGCGATGTTTCCGGCAACGCCTGCGCCTTCGACGATGGGCACGGCCAGGGACCGGGCTGGTTCTACGAGGGTGCTTATCCGCACGGGCTGTTGGAGATGTACAACGCTATCGCCAGTTATTCCTGGTAGCCGCGCAGCATATGAGGGTGGAGCGTCCCGCGGGATGCCCCAGCCTCATATATGAGTTCCAGGGAATCCCTCAGCAGCCTCCTTTTTTCTCAGCTATACGATAAATGACCGAACGTTCGGTCATTTATCGAGGTGAAGATGGGAGCGAAAGGGAAAAACTCAATCAACATACCACGCTGGCGTCCCTTTGAGAGGGGGGATGGTCATGTTGGTGGAATGTGCACGTCGGGGCACGGGCGCTGCGCGGCAATCGGCCGCAAGGGCCGAACCTACGAACGCGTGTCCGCTTTTCTTGTTACCTTTCTCCTTGCAAAAAATGAATGACCCCCGGAAACATTTTCGTGGTTGATTTGTAGAGGTGATTCTGTTATACTCGGCGTGTTGGATGTTGTTTTTTGTAGTTGAAAGGAGGATATATATGGATAAGGGATTTGATGAAAAGAGGGTGGGCATCCTTTCAGCAATAGATTGGTGGGTGGTGGCTCGCGCATCACTCCGTAACTTCGTATAGTCTTAACTCTTTGATTGCGCGCTTCTTCAAATAGCGATTGCTATCCGCCTGTATCGTTCTGCTGATGGATAGACGGCGTGTGTGCTGTTATCCGCTTCTGTGTATGCCTTCCCCTCGCATGATAAAACCACAAAATAAGATTGTGAAGATGGATGTTTTTTTGCGCGCTTAAAAAAGCAGAAATGAGAAGGATTAATGCAAGAACAGACACGTACATTGGCCCCTTTCTATGATGGGTGGGATAACTATCAGCGGCTGCTGATACAGGCGCTGGCGCCGTTGACGGTGGAGCAGCTTGATTTGAAGGCGGCCCCGCATCTGCGTTCGGCTGGTGTGATTGCCAGGCATATTATTGGTGCGCGTGCCCGCTGGCTCTATCTTGTGATGAAAGAGGAGAGCGCGGACCTGCTGGAACTGGGCAAGTGGGATGACAAGGATCAGCCTGCCAGGTCGGGTGAGGAACTGGCGCGTGGCCTCCAGGGCACGTGGCAGGTGCTGCATGATGGCCTGCGGCGCTGGACGATCGCCGACATGGATGAGATCCTGCACGACTTTGATGAGGAGACAGGGATTGACGAGACGCATACGCGTCAGTGGGTCATCTGGCATCTCATCGAGCACGACCTGCATCATGGTGGCGAGATCTCGTTCGCCCTCGGCATGCATGGTTTGCCGGCCATCGATTTATAGGTAGCCAGCAACGAGCGGTTTCCGCAGCCAATTCAGCCGGGATATCTATCCCGGCTGAATTGATTCTGCGGTACTAGTCGTAGTAGGCGGGGGCGGTCTTGAGGGTTTTCCACTGCGCACCGTCATGGCCGAAGATGACGAGGGAAGCGTGTTCCTGTTCGGCTACGTGCAGAAGCTTGCGCGTACTGGCGCGCACCTGCTCCTCGTTCTCATCCATGGGCCAGGCCGGACGATCGGGCGTGAAGGCAGACTGCATCAGGACCGCATCGATGGTCAGCAGGACGGGACCTGTGTGGGGCAGGCGCAGCAGGACCGATTGGTGGCCGGTGGTATGGCCGCTCGTCTCCAGTAGCGTCAGGCCAGGGGCCAGCTCGGTATCACCATCGACCAGGCGGTAGCGCAGGTCCGGGTGATCCCAGTGGGCGCGCGCGGGCGCGAAGCGAGGATAGCCTCCCCGCGCCAGCTCATAGTGGGAGCGCTGCACGATCAGTTCCGCCCGCGTAAAAGCATCGTGGTAGCCAGCGTGATCGACATCGAAGTGGGTACAGATCAGCACATTGATGTCATTGGGAGAGAGGCCCAGATCGGCCAGGTGGGCCAGCACATTCTTCTCCTGCTGCGGCACGGGCGCGCCCGAGGGTCGGGTAAAGTCGGCCGGCAAGCCACTATCGATCAGGACGTAGGTTCCATCGCTCATCTCGATGAGGTAGCAGCCCATCACCATCTCCAACGTGCGCCCGGCGGCCGGGACGCTGGAATATGAGAGGGGGAAGAGATAGAGCCTGCGTGGCGTGGCGGTAGATATTGTCATACGGCGAGTGAACCTTTCTGTGATTGGCATCGACGGATGCCGAGATGGCTTTAAATAGGTATCCATAGTGTCCATAAGAGAGTATAGGCGGATGTGGGTGTGGAAACTGTAAAGATGATTACAGACAAAAAACGCGATTTGTGCTATGGTTGTGGTACGGTTATGTTTGTGGGAACATGTGCGAAGGGGTACGGGGTCGCGTGCCGACGACAAAAGCCGGGGCAAGCCCGGCACCTACGGCCACGGGGCAAGGTGATCATCTTTCATGAAGGGGACGGTGTTGTAGCGGTTGAGCTGGGAGGCCGCGTGAACATCGTCGGCGAAGCCTTTGGCGCGTAGCTCGCGGCCGCTGCCGCAGTTCCAGATCAGGCTGGCGATGCGGTTCTGCGTATGGATGAAGGCGCCCGCGCATACCTCGGCCTCCGGTGATTTTTCGTGGGCGAGATACGACAGGATGGCGCCAGCGCCCAGGTAGTCCTCAATGGCGACGCGCAGCTCTCCATCCTCCGATGGCGTCTGCCAGCGCTCACCGCAGGCGATGACGGTCACGTTGAGATCGTGCTGCTCAAGGAGTGAGGAGATGGCGTTGGCGCTGGCCTGCGCATTGACGAGACAGCCCACGAAGAGATAGGGAACCTGGCGCGCATAGCGGCTGCAGGTCGCTCCGTTGGGCGAGGGCAGCACCACCCGCGTGCCCGGCTCGATCTGTTGCAAGGTCGAAGGGGAGAGGGAGAAGCGACCCCTGCTTGGAACCTCGTGACGGTTGACGGCGACCTCGGCACCGATGCTGCGCGCGAATAGGGCCGGATCATCCTCATGGATGGGATAGGGGTAGATGATCCCGCCATGCTGGACGGCGGTCACCGCAGCCGTCGCAAAGCTCAACGTATCCACAATTACCAGGATATCGCCGCGCGCGGCGGCCATATGGGTGCCGCGGCGTCCCCAATCAAAACGGCAACGATAGGGCTGTTGGGTATACATGATTAAGGGTCCTTTCATCAGCATGCAGTGGAACATGTATATATAGAAGCGCCCGCCAGTATAACATATGGCTGTGTTTTTGAATAGTTGCTTCAGATGCTGCTCGTGCTGAATATATACTTGACAAAGGCAACTAAATCGTTGATACTGGCAAGTAGATAGTTGCTTTTGTCAAGTAAAGAGGTGAAGGATGGTACCTGAGGATATTGACGAACGAATCGGTATTGTGCGGCATTTTAATCGATCGTTTACGCGGCAGATAGGGGTATTGCGCGAGGGATTATTGCATAGTCCCTATACTTTGACGGAGGCGCGTATTTTGTTTGAGCTGGCGCATCGTGAGCGGACCACGGCCTCGCAGTTGGGACGCGAGCTGGGGCTTGATCCCGGCTATCTCAGCCGCACGCTGGCGCAGCTGGAGCAGCGTGGTCTGACCGAGAAGAGGCGATCTGATAGCGATGGGCGGCAGTTCTTGCTAGCGCTGACGGAGAATGGGCGTGAGGCCGCGCTGTTGCTAGATCAGCGGTCGCGTGACGAGGTTGCGGAGATGCTGCATGGTTTGAGCGAGGGAGAGCAGCAGCGCTTGCTGAGAGCCATGCAGGAGATCGAAGGCATCCTCACGAAGGGCTTCAAGTTTTCCGAGCCGTTTGTGCTGCGCTCGCATCAGCCGGGTGATATGGGCTGGGTCACGCACCGGCATGGCGTGCTCTATGCACAGGAGTATGGCTGGGATGAGCGTTTTGAGGCGCTGGTGGCCCGGATCGTCGCCGACTTCGTCAACAACTATGATCCCAACTATGAGCACTGCTGGATCGCCGAGATGCAGAGGGAGATCGTCGGCTCCGTCTTTCTGGTCCGGGGTGGTGAGGGTGAGGGCAAGCTCAGATTGCTGCTGGTCGAGCCGAGCGCGCGCGGGCTGGGCCTGGGCAGCCACCTGGTCGAGGCCTGTATCCGCTTCGCGCGCCAGCACGGCTACCACAAGATCCAACTGTGGACCAACAGCGTCTTGCTGGCGGCGCGGCACATCTACCAGAAGGCCGGCTTTAAGCTGATCGCCGAGGAGCCCCACCACAGCTTCGGTCAGGACCTGGTCGGCGAGACATGGGAATTGATCTTATAACGGTGAGGTAGGCGGTGGCTACAGGGCGCGCTGGCGGGCGACGCCTTCGAGGAGCTTGAGCTCTTTGCGCAGCATGGGCGTCATCACCAGGGAGTTGATGACGCGTTCGAGTGCACCTTTGAGGCCGGGGCTGGCGTTTTCGGTGTGGCGGATCTCTACATGCGATTGGTGGGATTGTTCAATAGGGATGACGGTAAAGGTGGTGGTGGCGTTGTGGGTGGGATCGATGTCCTGCTCGATTAATACGCGGCCAGGGATTGGCTCACTTACACGCTGATAGAAGACGCGCTCAACACCGAGGGCGCGTGCCTTGAAGCGGATAATGGTCCCATCACCATAGCCTCCTTGTTCGACCTGCAGGTCATACAGGCTGCCCGCTGGCAGGATGCGTGGGTGTGCATGGCGATAGTCGGCGATAGTTGCATAGATATCTTCAGCTGGTGCGTCGAGTACGGCGGCGGCTTTGATATTGATCTGTTCCATAGCTATGTTCTCCTTTGACGTTCTGCTGCCTGAGTGGAGGCAATAGTCAGTGCAATATATTATTAGAAATCATATGACTTCAAGTAATATATCTGTATGTAATATAACTCGAAGAAGCCTGTAAAGGCAAGGATATATTGTGAGAGGGGATATCGAGCCAGCCTTGCCAGGGCTAGCTCGATAGGTGGTGGTCTCTTGCCAGGACCGGAGGATTAAGGGATGGAAAAAAAGCCGGCGTTTGCCCGGCACCTATGATGATGTGGTAGTTTGGGTCGCGGGAGGAGAGGAACGCAATTTTTGTATGAACGCGCGCTCGCGGGCGAGGCGGCGGCGGTAGTGCCAGCGGAGCAAGGCTACCAGGATGATGATGAGGGCGATGAACGCAATGATGCCCAGGATGATATAGTTCGCGTTATCGTAGAGGGTACCGAAGAAGGAGGCCTGGCTGGAGAGCATCCGTGAGGGATGGCTTCGCTGGAAGTGGATGATGATATCGAAGGCCTGCCGGGGCGTGTAGATCTCATCTTTGCCTGTACCAGGATACATCCCGACGGTGCGGAAGGCCTGTCCCGCATCAAGCCAGTCGGCGACCGCTCCCTGCCTGGGAGCCTGACGCAGGTCGAGCATGTAGCGTGGTAGGTTGACGCTGGCAAGGGTGCCATTGAGGCTGTACGGATTGGGAGTGTCGATGGTATAGGACGTGGGAGAGAAAGAGAAGTTGGCATTGAAGCTGCCGCTGGAGAAGGTCATGCCCAGCGGGAGGTAGCGTGCTCCCAGCCAGCGCTGCAGGTAGAATCCCATGTTGCCCTCGATGGTGACCCCATTGATGTGATAGAGAGCAGCGTTGCGGGCGATATGGTCATCATGGGCCCAGAGCACCATGCGTCCCACATTGTGTTGCTGCAGCCAGTTGACATTTTCGGCCATATAGACATCGCGCTGCAAAAACCAGTAATACGACGAGGGATCGGTGGCTTGCGGCAGGTGATCAGCGCTAAACAGAGCATAGTCCTGCTGGATCCGATCAGGCACAACCGTGGCGTACTGCACCACGACGCGCGCATCCTGCAGCGCTTCGGCGAAGGCTTGAGGCGATGAATGCTGGATATACGCTGCCTGATGGGTGTGTAACACATCGTAGATCTGCTTCGCGGCGCTGACATAGCGCTGCTTGCCGGCCTGGTCCAGATTCTTGTACTGACTCCAGCCGCCGACATTTTGATTATCACCGATGAACTTCTGATAGATGGTGTGGGCTGTCTCTACCTGTGAAGGATCGACCTTGCGCAGGTAGTTGAGCACGCCATCGACGGTGGGTCGTTCCAGCGACTGTATATCGATGCCATAGAAATGGACCTTGTGAGGATGGGCGGGGTCGGCATTATAGGTGCGCAGCCACTCCAGCAGGCTCTTCACCTCCTGGGTACGCCAGGTAATAAAGAGATCATTGAGCATCACGCTCCAGATATCCTGGGAGCCGCCATTGATATAGTTATCGACCCCCTGGCTCATGCCCCAGTCATCCTCCATTGCGAAGGCTGTCACGCCCATGTGCTGCACCATATATTCGATGATACGCGCCTTCATGGCGAAGAACTCGTGGGTACCGTGCGTCTCCTCGCCCAGTCCTAGCACCTGAGCCGAGCCGATCATCTGCGCAAGGGGACGCAGATCGGCATCCGAACTACCGGGTTCAGCGGTCGTGAAAGGGACCGCGTGCTGGCGCAGCCACGACGTTACCTCATCACCCGTATCATGAGACGAAGAGGGCGCGGCCTGCGCGGGCGTGAGCATAGTCATACATAAAAGACAGAGTAATAGAACTGCCAGACCTCCATGCATCAACCGGCCAGTAGAGCAATTCACGTTCATCATGCACTCCTTGCGATGGATTTATAGCCATTAGTTATAATCAATAAAGCTATTTGTTATAATATTGAGTAATATATAACATGCGTGAAGATAGATTGTCAAGTGAGAGATGATGGATCTAATTCTTTATTAGCGCTATGGAACTTTCAAGGAGAATGGGTTTTACTCATGTCATCGTGGGGGCAGGTGAGCGCCCCCACACGCGCGGCCGCGCTGTTTTTTTTGTGTTGGTGCATCAAATGCTCGAATGCGCATTTGATGCACCAACACAAAACGGATAGAAAGAGGCGCTCCGGAGATTTCCGGAGCGCCTCTCGTGTTTTTTTACGCTGAACGTTGGTTGGGGCGGTATTAGCAGCCTTTGGCGACGCCAGCGAAGTTGTTCAGGTAGGTATAGTAGCCCTGCGCGGCGCGCGATGGTGACTCGCGGGCGAACCAGGAATAATGTACCTCGTCCTCTGGATGGTAGTCCAGACCGTTGGACATATGGACTGTGAAGCCGAAGCCAACGACGGGGTCGCCGGTCTCAAGGTCGGAGGTGCAGCCATACTGTGGTGCGGTCGGGGTCAGCCAGGGGTTGATCGTGTTGTTGACGAACGGATCGTCATACCACTCCTGAACCTCGTGGCTCAGACCGTGAATGTCCTGGATGTAGGACGTGGTATCGCCAGGGTTGGTGCGGAAGATGCCAGGTGAGCTGTAGGAAGCAAACATGTAAGTCTGCACCTGCTGCTGACCATTGCCATTCAGTGACGAGAAGGCGCCGTGGTAGCCGAGTATACAGCAGTTGGCGGTATTGTTGCCCTCATACAGGAAGGTGTTGTCCACCAGCAAGATAGGCAGCTCGTTAGGGGTGATATGCAGGTTATTGATCGTCTCATGCAGGCGGCTGGAGAACCAGTTATAGTCCATCAGGCCAATGCGAGCATGCGAGCGCGAGCCAAGGACGATCTGGCCCTGGTTAGCAGGAACGCTGTAGGAAACGGTTGGCATAATGGTTGGCTGTCCCAGCACCACGTGGTAGCTCGAACCGCTCTTGCCCCACTGCGCGCGATAGATGGCATCGCCCACCTGGGTTACATCGCTGGGCTCCTGAACCGGACGCGCATTGGCCGGGGCGACTCCAGGCTGGCTGGGGGGAGCGCTGGCTGTCGCATCAGCGGCGGCACCGATATCAGCTTTCTGGAAGACAGGTGAAGCTACGGTCGCTGCTACTCTATCTGTACCATCGAGTACATTATTGGGATCGGCAGATTGAACAAAAGTGAAGCGGACCGGGATGATCACTGTAGGAATAGTTGTGGTACTATTCGTGTTAGGGTTGGCGCCAACCATGGTATAGGGATAGGTTGTGCTATTGGTTGGATCGGTGAAGGACGACTGCCAGTAAGGGATGGTATTGGCGCGTGAAGAGAAGTTGGACACGCCACCATCGGTGGTGTACTTTGGCGTTCCAAGGCCGTCGTCCGCCTGGGCGGCATGGGCGTCATTGCCATGAAAATAGAAAGTACCGAAGCCGGCGCCTACCGCCGCCAGAAGTGCGATAGCGATAGCCACAAAGCGTAGAGAATGCAGATGTTTCCTCATGAAAAGAGCTCCTCATACGTGAACCACAAATACAGTTCAATTCATTTGAATGTAGTAAAACTCGTACGACGCAGGCACCCGCGTGTACATCCTGTATACGGTAATTTTCTTGTTCTTTTTGAAGCCTTCTTTCTACCTCAGGTCTTTGAAGTGTATAACTGATATCGACATATAGATATTTGCAAATTTTACACGACCGTTCCTAATAATGCAATAGTTAATTAAAAAAATAGGACTAAAGAAAACCATTTTCGGTATAAAACGAAATGCAGCATCTTTGAATCGAGCTATACTTAAAGAATCATGTTGAAATCTCTTCTATTCATGATGCAAAGAGTTAGGGGGTGTCAGACACACTTTTTACAGGGGAGCGTGAGCGCCTCCGCACGGGCGGCCGCGTGCGCGGCCGCAGTACTTTATGGGGGGAATGGTGATCGATGATAGGGATGCGTATTTGCGCCTCCGATGCTCCCATAGAGAATGGGAGGGAATGGTGATCTATGATACGGGTTCGAGAATGACCTGGAGGCCATTTTTGGGACGCAGAGTGATTAAGGGGTCGGTCTGCATTTTGAAGCCAGGGGCGATGCGGAACTTAAAGCGTTGCAGCATGGTCGCCAGGAGGATGCGCATCTCTAATTGCGCGAAGGGCATGCCGATGCACATGCGCGGTCCAGCCCCAAAGGGGATATAGGACCAGGGAACGATGTTTTTGGCGTTTTCGGGTCGCCAGCGCTCGGGTCGGAACTCATTGGCAGCCTCCCATAGGTCAGGTCGGCGATGGAGCACCCATTTACTGATCAGTACAAACGTTCCGGCGGACAAGGTATATTCGCCGAGTGTGAACTCCTCGCGCGCTCGGCGGCCGATCAAGTAGGCAGGTGGATAGAGGCGCAGGGTTTCATTGATGGTCCACTCCGTATAAGGGATTTTGGAAAGATCGCCCAGTGAAGGGGCCTGCCCACGCAACTGTGATGTGAGCTCCTGGTAGAGTGTGGCATATTTACTCTCATTTTGGGCCAGTCCCAGCAGGTAGAAAGTCCAGGCCAGCGTATTGCTGGATGTCTCGTGCCCGGCGGCCACAAAGGTCATAATATGGTCGCGTATCTGGGTATCCGACAGGCCGTGGCCATCTTCGGTAGTAGCTAACAGCATTGAGAGGAAGTCGCCCTCGTCACCCCCCTCCTGGCGGCGCTGGGCAATCAATTGATAGATCACTTTATCAATAATGCGCTTGCCGCGCTGGCGCTTGCCATAATCAGTGAAGGGCAGATCGATGCGCAGTTTCAAGATGGTTTCCAATAGTCGCGGCTGATTTTCCAGGATATCTGTGAAGGCTTGACCCAGGTTGCTGTTGCGCAGGCCGAGATCAACATTGAACAGGCACTTGGCCACGATGCGCATCGTCAACTGCTGAAGTTCCTGGTCCAGGGCAAGTTGATCGCCAACTTTCCAGCTATCGAGCATCTCCAGCGTATACTGGCGCATAGTATCGGCGTAGCTATCGACCCGCTTACGATGGAAGGCCGGCTGTACCAGACGGCGCTGCTGGCGATGTGTATCGCCATCCAGGTTGAAAAGGCCATGACCGGTAAACTCCTGTAGCCCCTGAGCGAACTCCGCGCTCGTAAAATTGCGAGGATTCTCGGCCAGCACATAATGGATATGTTCAGGCTCGAACAGGACCACTGAAGGGGTATCGGTCATATAAATAGTGGCCATGGGTCCATAGGTTTGGTGGAGGGTTTGCAAGAAATTGAGCGGATCTTTGACGAAACTATGGTTATTTCCCAGTACGGGTAACGGTTTGGGGCCGGGCGGTAGCGTCGGTTTAGGTCTGGTTGCGTCCATACGCATTTTCCTTTGTTAAGAAGATACAGTATACATAAAAAAAGGAAACGTGTCGAAATTATCTTAAATATTCCTCTATAGATAATAGCTGATCTGGAGCCTATTTTCAACACTCCTTTATGTGATAATGGAGAAAACGCGTGTAAGTGATCTGCTCGTGAGACTATTTGTATGATATTATAGTATCTGTGGTTTGTAGCGCGGGAAAGAAGGAAGGAAGCGGACGCGAGGTCCGAACGTCTGGGGGGAGATGATCGTGCGGGGAGAGGAAATCGGACGCGAGGTCCGAACTTATGAGAGAGGGTCATAGCTTTATGTATCAGCCAGGGGTAGGCGATGCGCTGGATGCGCTGGACACGCCGGCAATGATTGTGGATCTGACATTGATGGATGATAATATCGGTCGTTTGATGGAGCGATTCCGAGTACGCAATGTACGGGTGCGGCCGCATCTCAAGACGGTGAAGAGTCCTGAACTGGCGCTGCGGTTGCTGGCGGCGGGGGCCGTTGGCGGCTGCGTGGCCAAGGTGAGCGAGGCCGAGGTAATGGCTGAGGGCGGGATCGAGGATCTGCTGATCACGACGGAGATCGTGGGCAGACCCAAGCTGGCGCGGCTGGTGGATCTGTTGCGGAAGCACTCGCTGATCAAGGTGGTGGTGGATAGCGTGGAGGGAGCGCGGGCGCTCGACGCGGCGGTGGGGGCGGCGAATCTGGAGGCGAAGGTGCTGCTGGATCTGAATGTGGGGCAGGACCGCTGCGGGGTCACGCCGGGTGAAGAGGCGCTGGAACTGGCGCGGCAGATCGGCGAGATGGAGCACCTGCAGCTGATCGGCGTGCAGGGATACGAAGGGCATCTGCAGCATATCCACGATCCACAGGAGAGGCAGCGGCGCTGCCAGCAGGCCATGCAGACGCTGACCGGGACCGCCGAACAACTGCGTACAGCCGGTTTCCCGATCCAGATCGTAACCACCGGCGGAACGGGGACCGCCGAGTTCTGCGCCGACTTCGATGGCATCACCGAGGTGCAGCCCGGCTCATTTGTATTTATGGACACCGATTATCGCAACGCCCTGGGAGGGGTCTACTCCAACGCCCTGACGGTGTTAGCGACCGTCATCAGTCGTCCCACTCCCAATCGAGCGATTATCGATGCAGGCCTCAAATCACTCTCGATCGATAGCGGCATGGCCGAGCCAAAGGGATGGGAGCAACTGGCCTATCAGCCGAAAGGAGACGAACATGGAGCGCTGGTCTGGCGCGACGAGGCTGACGCGGACCAGGAGCTGCCGCTGCGGATCGGCGACCGCGTCGAGATGATCCCCAGCCATATCGACACCACCATCAACCTGCACGATACCTATTATGCCTATCGCGACGGACGCATCGAAGCCATCTGGCCGATCTCAGCACGGGGAAAGGTTCAATAGGACAGTGCCGGGTCCAGGTTGGCGCGCCACATCTCCGTAAGCGTCTTCAGGTCGTCCAGAAAGGACTCCGAGCTCTGCTTGGCCTGTCGCTTGAGCTCTTCGAGCACAGTGAAGGTAAAGGCCTGGGGGCCCAGCGCCTGCCAGTCCCGCTGCAGCCGGGGATGCACCGTAGAGCCGGTACTGACGGCGAACTGGAAGTGGTTGCGCGCCCCCTGCAGGTTAGCGGTATGGTCGAGCAGATACCGGCCGGTCCGGCTATTCTTTATGATGTAGATGCCGCCGATGATTTCGCGTTCTTTATATGCCTGCGCAAGCTCTTTTCTGCGATTCATAACTGATCCTTCTTCTCTTCTCTCCGTATTTATCCTATATCCGGCAGGCTACGCTGATCGCGTAGCCGTTCGACCTGTGGTCGCAGCACACGCTTATTCTGCTGAGGATTGGCCACCGAGGGGTCCGGGAACGATTCCAGGAAGCCGTTATCGATCGCGCGCACGACGCGCATGCGATTGGCCTGTGTATTAGAGCCGAAGGCCAGCGCGGCCGCGTTGCTGATCGTAATTAGCTCATCCGATGAGATCCACCAGCGCACGCGTGAAAGCAGGACACCGATATCGCTGCGCCAGAAGTGGTCCGGGAGCAGCGTCCGGCTGTGGAGGGCATTGCCTAGCAGCAGATTCTGCACGCGTGCCAGAGCCTGCTCCGCCTGCTGTACCGTCTGCTCGTCGGAGCGCCTGAACTCGCCGTTGGCGATGCCGATCAACAGCCACAGATCGCGCCGCAGCGGACTCGCCTCGTCGCCCAGCCGGGGACGGCTTGAGATCCCCAGCGCGTCTTCCAGCGTACGGTGGCGCTGTGTGATGAGCGTGGTAATCTCCTCTATTAATGTGTCGTCAAAGAGTGCCATGGTGGGATTCCTTTTGCTTTTGTCTGTACATTATAACGCAAGTAACGTTAGTTAGCAAGAGAAGGATCGGGCACGCAGTCCGGACATGTGGGGATGTGATTGCCAGGAGAGAAAGAAGTCGGACGCGAGATTCGAACTTATACTTGCATTTTGGGTGGGGGTAGTGTATAATCGTACCGTAAGGTACGATACGGAGGTTGGTAAAGATGAATAAGAAAGTGAGTAGTCGGGGGGTGAGGACGCGGGAGCAGATTCGGGCGGCGGCGCAGCGGTTGTTTCTGGTGTCGGGTTTCGCGGGGACGAGTACGGATGCGATTATGGCGGAGGCCGGGGTGGCCTCCAAGGAGACGCTCTATCGTCACTATGCGAGCAAGGAGGAGCTGTTTGTGGATGTGCTGGAGCATATGACGCTAGAGCAGAAGCGTCCGGCGGCGGCCCTGGCGGATCTGCCTGTGCCGCGCGATATGGAGGCATTGCGGAGGGCGCTGACGATCGTGGCGCGCGCGATCCTGTCGGTGATGGCGCAGCCCGATTACCTGGCGCTACTGCGCATAATTATGGCGGAGAGCGGACGCTTTCCGCACCTGGGACAGCTGTTTAAGCAGGCGGTGCCCGAGCGAGGGCGCATGGTTATCATGGGTGTGCTGCAGCAGGCGCGGGAGTACAACGTGGTGGACGAGGTGGATATGGACGCGATCGCCCATGCCATGGTGGGTGGTCTATTGACGTATGTCTTGCTTGATGTGTTTTTCACAGAAGGTGGATCGGTAGCGCTGGAGCGGGCCGATGCGGTGGTGGAGGTGATGATGCGGGCGTTGAGGGTTTGAGGGGCGTGATCGTGCGTAGAGAGATAATCGGACGCGAGGTCCGAACATATGGAGAAAGGAGAAGAAGACCATGGATACGGATGTGTTGATTGTGGGGGCGGGTCCGTGCGGGCTGACGCTGGCTCATGAGCTGTTGCGGCGCGGACTGCGGCCACGATTGATCGATAAGAATGTGATGGCGGCCGAGAATACGAAGGCGCTGGGGATAATGTCGCGTACGTTGGAGCTGTTGACACCGTCGGGGATGGCGGAGGAGATGGTGGGACAGGGGGTGAGGGTGCCGGCCTTTAGCATCTATAGCGAGGGGCGGCAGCTGGCGCGCTTTGACTTTGCCCGCCACGTTGAGAGCGCCTATCCCTATGTGCTGATGCTTCCACAACCCGCGACTGAGGCTGTGCTGACCAAGCATGTGGAGGCGCTGGGTGGTCAGATCGAGCGCGGCAGCGAGCTGGTCGGGTTGGAGCAGAATGCGGAGGGTGTTGAGGCGCTGCTGCGGCACGTGGATGGCAGCGAGGAGCATGTACGGGCCCGCTGGCTGATCGGGTGCGATGGGGCCCATAGCAAGGTACGGCACCTGATCGGAGCCACCTTTGTGGGCAAGACGTTTGAGCAGAGCTTCGCTACCGGCAATGTACACATGCAGTGGGATGTGCCGAACAACCAGTCCTTCGCGCGTCTCAATCGCGGCAACTTCATCGCCTACTTTCCGATGCCGAATGGGCAGCACCGCTTCATCATCGCCTACAAGCCGGAGGAGGCACCCACGGGCGAGATCACCCTGGACGAGATCCAGCGCGCCATCGACGCCTGTGGTCCCGAGGGGGCGCGCGCGAGCAATCCCACCTGGCTAGCGCGCTACCAGATCAACCAGCGCAAGGTTGACCGTTACCTGTGGCGGCACGTGGTTCTGGTTGGTGATGCCGCGCACATTCATTCGCCCATCGCGGCGCAGGGCATGAACACGGGTATCCAGGATGCGTTTAATCTGGGCTGGAAGCTGGCGCTGGTCGCACAGGGGAAGGCTCATGAGCGGCTGCTGGAGAGCTATGCCAGCGAACGGGCGGAGGTTGGCCGTCAGTTGTTGCTCAACACCGGCCGTCTGACGGACCTCGCTCTGATGCACCAGCCGGTGGCGACAACCACGCGTGATGTGCTCGCGCCTCACCTGACGCGATTGGAGAAGGTGCAGCAGCTTTTCACGACCAACGCCTCTGAGTTAAGCATCGCTTATGCGCGCAGTCCATTGACGATCGAAGATGGTAGTGAGAAGGTCCGGTCTGATCACGGCTCGATCAAGGCGGGCGGTCGTGCTCCCGATGGGCAGATATGCAAAGGGCACGAGGACATGCCCGGCAGGCTGTATGACCTTTTGAACGGAGAGCGCCATGTCCTGCTGATCTTTGGACGACGCAATGGGGAGGTTGATGGCGAGCTGCGGAGCGCGCTCGGCGGCTGGCGGGACTGGCTGGACGTCTATCATATCCTGCGTGGTCAGCCAGATGGCACAGGGGAGGAGGGGGTATATTATAACCCGGATGATACCCTGTTTGAGCGCTACGGTATTGAAGACGAAGGTGTGGTCCTGATACGGCCCGATGGCTATATCGCGGTGCGCGGTCGGCCTGTTGAGAGCGATCCGTTGCGGCGTTATGTGGCGTGGGCTGGCGTGGAATGACAGGGGGAGCGGTATCGTGGGGGCGAGGATGTTGGGGACATCCTCAACCGGAGGCAGCAAGTCGGGGCAAGCCCCAATACCTTCAATTTAAGATCATGTAAAACGAGAAATGACCACAGTACGTGCGGGCGAGCATGCTCGCCCGCACGTACTGTGGTCATTTCTCGTTTTACATGATCTTCTTGTGGGATGGGGCGTTTCGGGGTTTGGGTACGTTCGGGGTTTTGGGAAGCATTCCCCCTTGTTGGAATGCTTCTTTTTTTGATGTTGAGGTTGGTGAGATGTGTTGATAGAAGGAGGGCGTTGGTGGGATGCGTTGGCGCGAGGATAAAAAAGGTGATAGACTACTTAACATAATGTCCAGCATTTATAGGGATTTTTTGGTGCCGGGCACGGTATTATTGTTGTTTATGTGCAGGTCTACACTGCCATTCGTACGAGTAGAAGACGAATAGATGTGGAGTTTTCTCTATGCGAGATTGGCGAGATGTTATTCAGCGTTGGGTGGCTCGGGAGAGCCGCATTGCATCCCTGACCAGGCAAAAAGTGGAGTTTTGTGCCTGGACTATCTCTCCTCCTTCCTCTGATCAATGGCCTTCTTATCTACCCGGTTGCGAGGCGCTACAGGACTTCTATCGGTTCTGTGATGGGGGATATTTTAACTGGTTCAACTGGCCCTCGCTGTCTCAGCTTGTCGAGATGAATCGCAAGTGGTTTGAGCTGCTGCGCGATTGGGATAAGCGCGGCGACGTGTTACTGGCAGGGCAACACGTGGTAATCGCCGAGGATGGTGGCGGCTGTCCCGTGGTCTGGCATGTAACGACCGACCGGGTGCGGGCGTTCCAGTTTGATGGTGGTGATTGGGAGGCCCCGCTGGGCTTCTCGGTGGATGAATTTTTGACGACCATATTTAATCCCGAGGAAAGGCCAGAGCCCGACTGGTGGTCTCTCTTTTTGCAGTGGCTCGATGGTCAGCTAGCAGAGTAAAGCAGAGATGGGTTGCCTGCCGTCATGACGGCAGGCAACCCATCTCTGCTTTACTCTGCTGAGCGTGTCAGACTCCCGTCACTCTGGGGGCACATGAGTGCCCCCGCACGCGCGGCCGCTGCGCAGCCGCGCTGGTTTTATATGTTAGTGTGTGGGGTGCGCTGATGCGCACCCCACACACTAACATATAAAGGAATTCTGAGCACCTCTAGTGCTCACAAGTCTATAGGGTATTGGTGCAGCAGGGGTGCGCTGATGCGCACCCCATACACTAACATATAAAGGAATTCTGAGCACCTCTGGTGCTCACAAGTCTATAGGGTATTGGTGCAGCAGGGGTGCGCTGATGCGCACCCCATACACTAACATATAAAGGAATTCTGAGTACCTCTGGTGCTCACAAGTCTATAGAGTGTTGGTGCAGCAGGGGTGCGCTGATGCGCACCCCACACACTAACATATAAAGGAATCCTGAGCATCTCTGGTGCTCACAAGTCTATAGGGTATTGGTGCAGCAGGGGTGCGCTGATGCGTACCCCATACACTAACATATAAAGGAATTCTGAGTACCTCTGGTGCTCACAAGTCTATAGAGTGTTGGTGCAGCAGGGGCGCTCTCGCGCCCCTGCTGCACCAACACCCAAAACCGGTGCGGCCGCGCAGCGGCCGCGCGTGCGGGGGCGCGCAAGTGCCCCCAACATGACGGAAGTCAAATACCCTCTTAGGAGGGGCATATCCATTCATGCTATAGGAGAGAAAATAAGCTTGCGGTAACTCTTCCTCTTTATGTATACTTTTGTTGGACATCAAGGTAAATTATGTCAATATATTCCATTTTATGGATTAAGAGGATATTGTGCTCTGAGGAGATGGAGATGCCGTCTTTTTTGTCTGTTTGTAGCGCTTGTGGTTTTGAGAATCCCAGGGGGCAGACGCGGTGTTTGAAGTGCGGTCGCTCGCTTTTGGATGAGCAAAGCAGTATTGTGCCCTTTTCACCTCCTCAGGCGGTGCTCGCGTCTAAAGGAATGCTCAAACAGCGCTACCGTGTGCTGTTCACGATCGGGCAGGGGGGGATGGGAACGGTATATCTTGGCCGGGACATGCAGCTGGGGAGCCGGCTGGTGGCGATCAAGGAGATGAGCCAGTCGTTTCTATCGTCCGAGGAAAGGGTGCAGGCGGCGCAGAATTTCAAGCGCGAGGCGCATATTCTGGCCGGGCTGCAGCATCCGCATCTGCCAAGCATCTATGATCACTTTGAGGAGAATCAGCGCTGGTACCTGGTGATGAGCTATATCAAGGGGCAGACGCTGGAGGAGTACCTGAGCAGTCAGGGAGGAAAATTGCCGCTGGGAGAGGTGATCGAGATCGGGATTGCGCTGTGCAATGTATTGCATTATTTGCATACCCATCATCCGCCGATCATTTTTCGGGATCTCAAGCCCTCCAATATTATGCGCGCCAGCGATGGGCATATCTACCTGATCGACTTTGGGATCGCGCGCTTCTTTAAGCGCGGCCAATCAAAGGATACCACCGATCAAGGTTCGCCTGGTTACGCGGCCCCCGAGCAATATGGTGAGAGGCAGACCAGGCCCAGCGCCGATATTTACAGTCTGGGCGTCATCCTATACCAGTTGATCTCGGGCTTTGATATCACGCTGCCAACGTTTCACTTTCCGGCCCTGGATACCCTGGTGCCAGGGGTACCGCTGGCGCTCAAGGCGCTGATTATGCAGATGATGGATCTAGACGAAAAGAAACGCCCCCAGAGCATGGAAGAGGTGAAGTTCAGGCTGCAGAGTATCCTGGGCAAGCTGAACACGCCTATCTCGCTCTCCTCATCTCCAGGGCAGCAAGGGATCATGCCAATGGTGGTGCCGGCGGTCCACAAAAAAACGAAGCGAGGACTGCTGGCAACCGCTGTAGCGATCGGGATCGCTCTGATGCTCCTGCTGGTCTACGTTTTGCTTCTTAATGTGAATGCGTTCAATTCTAGCACACGCGTCGCGAGTCCGCGAATTAACGCCAGCACTGCGACCACGATTGTCGTGAACGCGAACACGCCATTGGGGGTGGTCACGCTTTTTTGTCGGGCCATGAACTCAACGGCGCCCGATTTTCAAACCGCGTACGACCAGCTCTCCCGCGGGTATCAGAGCAAGCATCCGTTCACAGATTTTCAAAAATATTTTCAAGGGACGAGCCGCTGCGCCGTTGCCAGTGTTCCCGATGCCAGGCACCAGGCGGGATTAAACCTGACCCTGACCTGTCCCCATTTTGATGGACCACCGCCGGATGGAGATCATAATCAGCCGCCCCCGTTTCCACCTCCTGGAGGGCATCCGCCGGATGAGCCGCAGAATAAGCCGGCCAACGTGACCCTGATTAGTGAGGGAGGGAATGGTTGGAAGATCGACACTATTTATGTTGTCGATTATAATTGTCTGCCGCCTCCGCCGTGGACGCCACCTGCCCGCTGATCACGACCGCATTTTTGAGATATGATGTGGTCACTGTTCACAATGTGAGGGCGGCGTTACGGTAGAGAGGAGAGACGTTACTGTGGGAGAGCAATTGGGAATAGGGGAGGAGATGTTGCGGGCCTGTTTGGATGAATATTATGGGCTGGCGGTCATGGAAATGGCCTGTGTGCCGGGGGGACTTGATTATGACGCGGCCGTGTATCGCGTCGTCAGCGAGCGAGGCGAGGTATATTTGCTCAAGGTCTCGGGCAGAGAGCTGTACGAGGCCAGCTATCTTGTGCCAGCTTTTCTCAGGGAGCGGGGGGTAGAGGCCGTGGTGGCGCCCATTCCGACCCTGGAAGGCGAATTGTGGACCCGGCTCGGAGAGCGAACCGTGGCCTTGTATCCCTTTATCGAGGGGGACGTAAGCTGGAATGGCATGACGGAACAGAACTGGAGGGATGTC
The DNA here is from genome assembly GCF_003967515.1 of Dictyobacter aurantiacus. GTDB lineage: Bacteria > Chloroflexota > Ktedonobacteria > Ktedonobacterales > Ktedonobacteraceae > Dictyobacter > Dictyobacter aurantiacus. The sequence continues at coordinate 5,633,991 of NZ_BIFQ01000001.1, forward strand.
GGGTCTATCTTCAGGCGCATCCACCAGGTCGTGCCGCCGAGGGAGGTCCGAGGAGTGTTGCGCCGTGAGACCTTTGACGTGGGCGGCTATCTCAGCCGGATGCGCGCTTTTGAGGATAGGTATATATGTCAGAATGATGGAGGCCACAACGTCCCCGAACAGGTCCTGCTCGCCAGCTGGCAGGAGCAGCGAGCCACGATTCACCGCGTCATAGAAAGGTTGGAGGTATTGGGTGGGATGCTCCAGCGGCAGGCGGGTCCCCTGGTCATTTGCCACGCTGACCTGCATCCCGCCAACCTGATCCGAGCTCGCTCCGGACACGTATGGATCATCGACTGGGACGAAGTGATGCTGGCCCCCAAAGAGCGCGACTTCCTCTTCGTCGGAGAGCCGGGAACCAGTCCAGACAGCTCTAACCGATCTCCCTTTTTTCAAGGGTATGGTGAAGCGAGGATCGACTGGACCGCGCTCACCTACTACCGCTACGAGCGCGTCGCGCAGGACCTGATCGCGTGCGCGCAGAACGTCTTCTTCAAAGATCATCTCTCAGAGGAGAGCAAGGAGGCGGAAGCCAGTCTGTTCCAGAGCGTGCTGGCTCCTGGCGGAGAGATCGAGGCCGCCTATGCCGCCGAGGCCCATCTGTAACGTGCGCGGAGCAGGAAAAATCGGACGCGAGATCCGAATGTATGGGTGCGCGCGACGCTCAGGATGATGTACCTATGAATGAGCATGCTCGCGAAAACTACGACGCGAACCGCGACTTTGATAATAACCGCTAGCACCGCGTTTCCAGCATAACAACCTGTACGGTTAAGACAAGAAAAGGGCTCCGCTTATTAATGCGGAGCCCTTTTCTTGTCGTTTTTGGACCTTTTTCTCGCGCACGCTCATGTGTTGGGTGAAACGTGGATGTCCGGGGAGGGAAAAAAGCCGGGGCAAGCCCGGCACCTACGATGACGTGGATGACGATAACGGGGGAATTGGTGGGCGTGTATCGCATGATGGGGTGGTTGCCGTGTGCGGTACATGCAATCTGGTCTGTCTCTCATTATTGGGGGAGTACGTGTAAAAGCTATGTGGTCGCGAAAGACTTTCTGTGGAGAGATACATACAGGTAGTGGATACAACTATCTCTTTTGCATTGAAAGGCGACCGTAGCGCTAAAAAATGGTTTCTTCCATAGAGAAAGAAAGAGAGACAGAGCATGGCTATCAATTCTGGTCCAGTCGTGGTAGGAGTTTTTCGGGAACATTCGTTGGCGGAACAGGCGTACAATGAGCTTTCGTCGGCCGGTTGGCAGCGGGAGCAGGTGACCGTGCTGCGTCGACATCACGAAGGGCTCCTTGCCCCGCTCAAGCAGGCATTTGGCGAGAATCATGAGAACATCGATGAACTGCACAAGCTGGATATTCCAGATGATCAGCAGCAGGTGTACCAGCGCGAGTTCGATGCGGGAGCCACCCTGATGGCGGTGCAGTCCCAGGGTCATCCTCTGGAGTGCCGCGATATTCTCCACCGCTACGGAGCATATAGCGTTTTTATGTCGGTTGAACCGGGGCAGGAGCACGTGATCCCGCTGCGTAAAGAGGAGGTGCATGTTCGCAAGCAATGGGTGACCACGGGCGAGATTCGCGTCCACAAGCGGGTGATTACCGAGCAGAGGACGTTTACCATCCCGGTGACACGTGAAGAGGTGTTCATTGAACGCCTGTCAGGGAACGCGGACCCGGCGACATCACCCCGTTCAACTGAACAGGAGGAGGGTGATAGGGTTGTGCGTGAAGATGGGGAAACGCAGGAGCGGGCCGCCATTCACAGTGAAGAGGAGACCGAGGATGCATTGCCGGAAGGCGGAACGATCAGAATTCTGGTGCATGAAGATGAAGTTGTCTTTGACAGGCGACCCGTCGTCGTAGAAGAGATCGTCATTCGCAAAAAGGTGCAGAGCAACACCGTCCAGATGGTCGAGCCTGTGAAGCACGAAGAGTTCTCGATCTCGCAGAGCGGAAACGCACGCATCGTGCAGCAGGATGCCGAGGATACTCAGCGGCTCGAACAGCGCTAGCCGATGAGCCAGGACGGCGCTATCAATGCTGGCAATCCGCGAAAGATTAGCGTTTTTTGTACGGTCAAGCTCATAATAGATAAGAAAGTCGATCCGTCGATTAAAATCAGTTAAGGAAAGGTTACATTTTTTTCAGTAAATGCGATATGAGCCACTTCTGACTGTATTGTCTCGATGCGCTTGAGTCAGCACAATCTCATGCGACTGGTTGCGAAAAAAAGCGCCGTTTTTTTACCCTGTAAGCTCTGCTGATTCTTAGAATTGTCATGCATCGCTGCGCGTGAAAGGATCGTATAAATTTATGTAAATGTGATCTACTATAGAACGTCTCACGGATCACGAAATATGAGAAAGATGGGAAGCGGATAGAACTGGAATATTGATGTAGGTAGTATTGTGTGAGTGATGAATGTAAAAGGAGTCTTCAAAATGGCAATGACAAGACCAAATCTGATGTGCGTATTCGATGAGCCGGCTCAGGCTGATGACGCGATCAATGCGCTGGAGAACGCTGGTTTTGGAGCAGACCAGATTTATTATTCGAGTCGACCCAATACCGATAATGGTTTTTTTGCCAGTCTTAGAAACCTGTTTACCGATAACGGAGACACCAATGTTTCCCGCGATTTAAAGGATCTTGGTCTGACGAATGACGAGGCTGATTATTATCAGCAGCAGCATCGCGCGGGCCATGGTATTGTGGCCGTACAGGCCAATGGACGCGAGCAGGAAGTATTAAGCATTCTGCGCAGCTATGGTGGCCAGATTTATGGCACCCAGAATGCCTCAGGTCAGGCCGGGACATCCAATACAACCACGACGCGCACCGATAGTGACTATGACACTACCGGTGGCACGAGGGCTGGCACCTACCAGAGCGATCGGGCGTACAGCAACGCCGACGCTGGCACGAGCACCTACCAGGATCAGCAGGCGTATAACAACGCTGGCACCGGGGCAGGTACCTATCAGAATAATTCGGATTATAACAATACCAATACCTATCAGAATGATCAGAACTACGCTACTACTGATAGAGGAGCTAATATGTATCAGAATGATCGAGATGCCAACACATACGGAAATGATCGAGTTGAGAACGATGTGAATGATGAGGAGCAGCGCCGCCTGCGTCTGCGCGAGGAGCGCTTGAATGTAGGCAAGGAGCGAGTCCAGTCTGGTGAAGTCGGGCTGCACAAGGATGTTGTCTCCGAAGAGAAGAACATCGATGTTCCGGTCTCGCATGAAGAGGTCTATGTAGAGCGCCGTCCTGTGGCCGATGGCGAGGTTGATAACGACACGCCGCTTGGCACCGATGAAAATATCCGCGTGCCGGTAAGCGAAGAGCAGGTCAACACCTCGAAGGATACCGTCACCACCGGTGAGGTTGGCATTGGCAAGCGTAACGTTCAGGAGAATCGGCGCGTCCATGACACCGTACGCCGTGAAGAGGCGCGCGTGGACACCGATGGCGATGTGCCCGTAGAAGATCGCACCCGCGACCAGAATCTGTAGTAGATGCGCCCCTTGCGGGCGCTTACCCCTTGCGGGCGCTTACCGCAATGCGGTGGCGTCACAAAGGCAACAAAAAGCAGGGTTTCCGTGGCTGCCCAGCCACGGAAACCCTGCTTTAGTTTTTGGCGATCCTACCGGACGGGGATGTAGGGGCGCATCATCTCGTTGTCTTCGTGGTCGAGGATGTGGCAGTGCCAGACATAGCCGGGTCCGGCGGTAGGGTCGAAGACATAGTGATTTTCGCCGGGGTAGACGGCCGACACCGCCAGGGCGGTCGGTGCCCAGCGCAGGGCGAGGCGTCCCACCTGCCCTGGATAGATCTTGATCGTATCCTTCCAGCCGGCCTCATTGGCGTCTGGAGGGATGACTGATCCCTGCAGGTAGGGTTTGACATCCGGGTTGCCCCCCAGGGCGCCGCCGCTGTTGGGGGTGGTGTAGGTCTGCGGAGGTCCGTAGCCGGGGATATAGACGCCGGGTGGGTAGGTGACAGGTCCCAGGGAGCCGTCCGGCAGAACGCCCGTGTAGGTGCCGCCGGGGAAGAGCGAGCTATAGGTGGCGAAGTACGCATCTTTATCGAACTGCTGGCGGTTGATCAGTTGAAATTGAACCAGGTGGATGTGGATGGGGTGGGCATCCTCGGTGAGATTGATGATCTCCCACACCTCCGTTGACCCGGTACGCGGGAGCTCGGTCAGATATTCCGGGTTGCGCAGCGCGATAGGTTGCGAGCCCGGAATGGGAGTCTGGGTCCCTTCGCGCAGGCCGGTCCATTTCGTGTTGTTAACGAGGACCTCCAGCGGGCCGCCGGGACCCTCATTCTCGATCAAGATGAGTTGACGGGTCAGCGAAGGGGTAACTCCACTGGCCAGGCTGCCCTGCTGGGCATTGGCCAGGCGTACAAGCGCCGGTGGCTGGTAGCGGTTAGATCCGCGTAAGCGGGCGCCACTGGCCGGATTGTAGCTATTGTCGGGCGAGGAGAGCGAGCTACCGACGCGGAACTGCATGATGCGGCCGGTCGTCGCCGGATCGGGATTATCCCCATCGGGGAATGGCGCTGGAGCGTCGTTGGTGAGCGTAAAGTTGTGACCATTGAGGCCCGAGAAATCGATGATGAGATCCGCGCGCTCAGCCGGGGCGAGCAGCAATGCGTTAGAAGACAGGGGATCGCTGCTCAGCTGTACCGGGGCATCGAGCAGACTGCCATCGGTGCCGATCTGCCAGAGTGATGGGCCGGGGGTCCCCTGCGTGCTATCGACCAGGTGCAGGCGATAGAAGCGAGCGTTGGAACCATTGAGCAGGCGGAAGCGATAGCGACGCGGCTCCACATTCAGATAAGGCCAGGTCTTCCCATTGACCACGATAGCATCGCCAAAGAACTCGGGGATCCAGTATGGATGCGCCTGAGGATTAGGAGGCGGGCCATTGAGTCCGCTGGGATTGCCGGTTGGGGTCCCATCGGGAAAGAGCAACTGGCCTTGCGTATCAAACTGCCGATCCTGGATCATCAGCTCGATCTCCTGAGCGCCAGCTGGGAGGCCCAGCGGATTGTTAGGCTGGCCGCTATCGTACTGATCGCGCAACAGATAGAAGGCGGCCAGCCCACTGACCACATTGAGGCGGGTCATTCCCATCGTGTGATCGTGCATCCAGAGCGTCGTCGCCTCCTGGGTGTTAGGGTACCAGTAGACGGCGGAATTGGGCGCGGTCGAAGCATACGTCGCGTACGCCTGTCCACGCAGACCGTTGCGCGTAAACCACTGCTCGGGCCCACCATCGAAGGCCGAAGGGACCTCCGCGCCGTGGAGATGGGTTACCGTTGGATAGTAGCCCTGGTAGGGAGTGGTCATCATCATACTCATCTGGTTCAATGGATCAGCCCAGTGGATGGTCTGATCGACCGTCAGCCGTGCCGCCACCTGAGAATTGGCGAACGAGGGAAGATTATTGATGTAGAGAATGGTCGTAGGATAGCCACGGCCCGCCTCGATCGTGCATCCCGGATATGATGGGGGACAATTCCCGATCGCGTAGCCCCACAGAAACGTTCCTCCGTTGAAGGGAGCCGGCAACGAAGCATACAACTGGGCAGGGAGCACCTTCTGCTGAAACTCCTGTATTGACGCTGTAAGAGACTGGCTACTCTGACGCAGGCCGACAAAGGTTGGCAAAGGATCTACAAACTGAGGAATACCCGACGAGGAGAGTGGGGTCTGGGCGCTCTGAACGCTGGCTTCCGCGTCGGGTACGTTCAAAAGTGTTTCCCCACCACGTGTCATAATAAGCCCTGCACCGATAGCTGCTCCTAGCTTGATAAACTGTCTGCGGCTTGTCATCTTGACAATCCCTCCTTCAATGAAAGAAGCCAGTGAGCTTCTTCCTTCCTTCCGCTACCACATCGAAAACATGATCCTGGATAGTCACAGGTTTTTTGCATCCATGATCATCGATGTAATAATAGACTCGGCAATCCCTCTTTTCTTTAAGCTTTTTCGGGCCAAAAGGGCCGATTTCGCAGTAGGAATCGATTTCTCTACTTGCGGTGAAGAAATTAAAACCGAGATATTCAATTCAGGATACGTTTGAGGTGGGAAGTGGTGTCGTGGGGAGAGATGGGAAGCTCCATGGTGTGTTGGTGGAACCGTATGGGAGCGGTCCCCCCACGTGATCATGTCCCCCGTAGGCGGCATAGGATTGCGGCCTCTTTGATACTGTATTTCTTCCGAAAAGCAGCAATCCGGCCTTGTGCATGCCGCTCTGTTGACGTACGACATGGTGGCTTATGCATGGTTACGCGACCGCTTTTCTCGCTTTTTAGGAGCGATATCGTACGTGAACGGGTGCGGCATGCACAAGGCCGGATTGCTGCCTGGTCGGCAAGCCAGCGTATCGAGAAAGCCGCAATCCTATGCCGCCTACGGGGGCATGATCGCGTGGATCGAATAATGGGGGCAAATCTATTCTTTTTTGGCGAAGGATTTGCGGAAAGAATTTGATGGATGAAAAGGAAAAATAATTAGAAATATTGATTTTTATGGGTTTAGATGCGTTTATGTTGACAATTACGGGATTTAGATGTATAGTCTGTAGCGTAGTAGCTGGCCTGTACTACTGGTGGCGTGAGGCCGCCCGGGCTTCTGGCGCCGATGTCCTCTCTCGTTTTTTTCTTCGCAAGGCGACAGGCACTTGCTTATTCGACCTCGAAGATTGGTACGGTATATGACAGATCTGCGTATCAATCTTCTTGTCCCCTGATGAAGGAGCATTGAAATATGCAGAATAGTAGTTCTCAGCGCCGGGCGCGCGCGTGTGATTTTTGTGGTGAGGGTGTGGCCCCTTTGTATCCAGTCGTGACGGCTGAGGTGGCGACTGGAGAGGAGCAGAAGCGGCTGGTGTGCCATACCTGCCGCAGTCTGGGCCACGGGCGACCAATCGTGGCGAGCGCACGGCAGCAAGAGCAGCGGACGCCGAATGCTGTAGATGATACTGAGGATGGGAAGCAGTCGCAGGCATTGACGGCGGCGAAGGCTCATGGGAAGCAGTCGAAGGCGCGCTAAGGCGTGGATCGGTGGAGAGGTGGTGATGGCGTTATGGGGAGACGCAACAAGAGCCGGCGGCAGCGAGTCGCCGAGCAGATCGATCCAGCAGGGATCGCGACAGGGCTGACACAGGAGGACCTGACCTGGGGTCGCAACGTTGTAGGTGGGGAGGAAGACTACTACTGGCGGCGATTGAGCGATGACTTCGCGCTCAAGGATATCGTGCCCGCCACATACCTGGAACTGCACAACCAGTGCTACGAGGCCTGGAACGCCAATCCACTGGCCTCGGCAATCATCGAGATGACCACCAGTTTCGTGCTGGGCAAAGGGGTCAGCATCGAGGCCAACCACAAGAAGGTGCAGCGCCTGCTGCAGCGCTTCTGGCACGATCCCGCCAATCGTATGGACGAGCGCATCTACGATCTATGCCAGGAACTGGCGCTCTATGGAGAGATCTTCATACGCTTCTTCGTCAATCCCTACGATGGCAGCGTGCGGCTGCGCCTGATCGACCCCTCGCTGATCGACCTGATCGAGACCGATCCAGAGGATGTCGAGACACCACTGCGCTTCCACCGGCGTCCCCTGGGGCAGAACGTCTCCCAGGTGGGGATCGCGGGGCAGCCAATGCTGAGGGACGAGGCCATTAATGAGGAGGGAGAGTGGTTTGAGGCGGGCCGCGAGGTGGTGCAGTTCGCCATCAACAAGGTCTCCAACGCCAAGCGCGGGCGCTCGGACCTGGCGACGCTGCTGCCGTGGCTGAGACGCTACAAGGACTGGCTGACCGACAGAGTCAGGATCAACAAATATAAAGGCGCCTTTCTATGGGACGTGCAGCTCAGCGGGGCCGACAAAAAGACGATCGATAGAAAGCGCATGGAGTACAGCTATCCACCCGAGCCGGGCAGCGTACTGCTGCACAACGAGGCCGAGAAGTGGACGGCGGTGCAGCCAGCCATCAATGCCAGCGACGCCAAAGAGGACGGGCGCGCGCTCAAACTGATGATCGCGGTCGGTGCCGGCCTGCCGGAGCACTATCTGAGCGACGCCTCGCAGGGCAACCGGGCCACCGCCGCCGAGATGGGGCTGCCCGCCCTGCTCAGATTCCAGCGGCGGCAGAAGATCCTCAAATACATCGTGCGCACCATTCTGGATCGCGTCATCGAGGAGGCGCAGCGCGTCGGCGCCCTTGGACGGTCCGTGGACACCAGCTACGACGTGATCTTCCCCGAGATCGACTGCGCCGACCACCTGACGCTGGCCAGCGCCATGCAGAGCCTGGTCAACGCGCTCACTGTGGCCCGTGAGCAGGGCTGGGTCAGCGACGAGACCGCCATGCGCATGCTCTTCCAACTGGTCGGGGTCGAGGTGGATGTACACGAAGAGCAGGCGAAGATAGAGGCGGCCCATGCCGCTCGATAAGCGCAAGCAGGCGCACATCCAGGCCCTGCAGGCGCGGGCCCAGAGCGGACGACAGAAGACGGTCGTCTTCGTCTACCAGAGCGGCGGCAGCTACAGCTATCAGCTAGTCAACGTGATCTTTCGGCCACAGGCCAGCATCGAGCGCCAGATACCGGCCAGAGATGGACAGGTGCCGCGTCTCGTCTACGACACCCTGCTGCTGGCTCCGCTCAACACCTCATTCGTTGGACTCGTCATGGTCGCCGACACCACCGTCTCCAGCGCCGCCGGCGTGCAGGTCGCCCGCAAATATCAGGTGGTTGAAGCGATCCCCATGGGAATTGTGCCCGGCGGCACCCGCGTGTACGCCTACCTGCGCCGCATCATGTGATGGGTGACGTCGCGCGCCCCCGTACGTCCCCGCCCGCCGTATGGAAACATCCCCATATGTTCGGGCCTCGCGCCCGATTTCCCCTCCCCGCACGAAAATGCCGGTTGTATGGGGGAGTGTCGTACGTGAAGAGGTAATCGGACGCGAGGTCCGAACATATGGGACGCGAGGTCCGAACATATGGGGGCGTGGTCGAAAGGGAAAGGAGAAATCGGACGCGAGGTCCGAACATATGGGGGCGTGGTCGAAAGGGAAAGGAGAAATCGGACGCGAGGTCCGAACATATGGAGAGAAGTGTAGTAGTGTCTCCGAGGGAGGAGCAGATTCGGATTGATGGGCAGATTGTGGAGCAGGTCTCCACGGTCGGCTCAGGGGAGGGTCACGCGGTACGGGTGACCATTATTCAAGGGGGGCGGTCGAAGAATGGCTATGTGTATGATGAGACGGCGCTGCGCCAGATCGCGCAATTGATCGAGGGGGCGCAGGCCTACGCCGATCATGCGCGCTCCGGAGAGGAGCAGGTGAATCGCTCGGTGCGCGACGTGGTGGGTTTCTATCAGGATGCCGCCTATGTGGCGCAGGGCGATGGCGGGCGCGTCGACGCCACGCTGCACATCTTCGAGGCTGCCGACTGGCTGTGGTCGATGATCAAAGAGGCCTGCGACCTGGGCCGGCCCGAGCTGATCGGGCTCTCCATCGACATCTTCGGCCAGTGGCAGCTCAACGAGGCCAGCAAGGCCAAAGAGATCACCAGCGTCGTGCAGCTGAACTCGTGCGACGTCGTCACGCGGCCCAGCGCCGGAGGCAGCTTTCGCCGCATCCTCCATCACGATGATACCGATAATCACGATAATGAAATTTGTTACATGACATTACAAGGAGAGTATGAGCATATGACCATCACACCAGAGAAGATTGAAGAAGCCACGCAGAGCGAGGCAAGCGGAGAGGCAATCCAGACTCAGGCACAGGCCCAGCAGCAGATCGAGCAGCAGCGCCGCGAGGTCGAGCGCCTGCTCAATGAGGTGCATCTGCAGAAGGCCAACCTGCTATTGGAGCGGCGCCTGCAGGAGAGCATTCTGCCCGAGGCCGCGCGCTCACAGGTGCGCCAGCGTCTGCAGGGACGCCTGTTTGAGGAGCAGGAGCTGGAGAGCGAGATCAGCTCGGCGCAGACCCTGCTGGCGCAGCTGAGCCGCGACGGGCTGATCCGGGGGCACGGCCACGAAAAGGCGACGATCAGCGGCATGGTCACCGAGGCTGAGAAGGTGCAGGCCGCCTTTGACGCCATGTTTGGCCTGGACATCGACACCGGCAAGCTGGGCAATGTGCGCGGCTTCATCAGCATCCACGAGGCGTACAGCCGCGTCACCGGTGACTCCTCGCTGCGTGCCGGCATCAGCAGCGGCAGCCACCTGGGACCGATCCAGGTCGCCGAGAGCGCGCCCATCGGACGCGTCAGTGAGGCCGACACCACCACCGCCAGCTTCTCCTACTTGCTCGGCACCAGCATGAACAAGCGCCTGCTCAAGGACTACGAAGCCTGGCCCGCCGAGTGGCAGAAATTCGCCAGCGTCATCCCCATTAAGGACTTCAAGCAGCAGACGCGCGTGCGCCTGGGCGCCTTCGGCAGCCTGCCGATTGTGGCCGAAGACACGCCGTACAGCGCCGTCACCCTGAGCGACTCGGCGGCAACCTATGTCCCGCAGAAGCGCGGCAATCTGGTGACCATCTCGCGCGAGACCATCCTCAATGACGACCTGCAGGCCATCCGGCAGATCCCGAGCAAGCTGGCGGTGGCCGCCGCCTATACACTGGCCGAGTTCGTCTACTCGTTTCTGTCCACCAACCCGGTCATCTACGACACGGCCAACCTGTTCACCACCGGTGCCCCGCACAACAACCTGGGGGCGGCCGCGCTCTCGACCACGGCCATGCAGAACGGCATCACCGCCATGCGCGAGCAGAGCAACTACGCCGGCAAGCGTCTCGGGCTACGCCCCCGCTACCTGGTTGTGCCGCCCGAGCTGGAATGGACCAGCATGGTCGTCACCAAATCCGCCGGTGTCCCCGGATCACCCAACAACGATATCAACCCGATGCTTGGCTATGTCACACCGATTGTCGCGCCGCAGCTCAGCAGCAGCACGCAATGGTTCCTGCTCGGCGATCCACGCGAGGTCGACACCATCGAGATCGGATTTGTTGGCGGGCAGGTGAACCCCTCGCTCTTCATCCAGGATCAGCCGATGGTGGGCCTCAACTTCACGCAGGACGCCATCAACTATAAGATCCGCCACGAGTATGGCGGCGCCGTCGTCGATTATCGCGGCATATATCGCGGGATTTAAGCAATCCCTTATGTATTCCCGCCTACGGCGGGAAGGGGAGAAGAGGAAGGAAGTTTGGGGACACCCCAAACCCCGGTAGGAGGGGCTGGCCGCCCCTCCTGCACCTCCCCACTTAAAAGGAGCACAAAATTGACGAATTTTATGAATGCGGATGGGTCGGGATTGGTGGGTGGATTGAATCCGGCGGGCAATGGGCAGGCGCTGCAGGTGGACGGCGGCGGCAATCTGAAGACGGTGCCGGCGGGGAGCGCGCTGCTGGATGGTGGTGTGGGGCAGGCCTTCGCGCCGGGGGTGGCGTACCTGTTCAACAATGGCGCGCCCGGCAACAACAACTTTGATCGCAAGCGCGAGCTGCAGGGCAAGGGCATCATCTTCAACAATGTCAGTGCGGGGGCGGGCGTAGGCTCGACCAGCCTCACGCTCTCGTCGGTGGCCGGGCTGATCGCCGGGGCGCCCATCCTGCTGGTGGGTGGGGGATATACCGAGGTGGTGTATGTGGCCAGCAGCTATGTGCCCGGCAGCAATCCGGTCAGTCTGCAGTCGGGGATCGTTTACGCCAACCACACCGGGGCGTTCTGGGATGGCTACGCGCCGCAGGGTCCGCAGCTCAACGGCCTGCTGGCCACCGGCATCGATCCTGTGGCCAGCGTGATTATCGATCCCAACGCCGGCAACTACTACCTGACGCGCGCCGCCTCGCAGGATGGCTGTTCCGGTTCCAACATCCCGCTGAGCAGCCCCGCCATATTCAACGGCACGAGCCTCGATCGTGCCGTCGGCATCAACGGCGTCCCCAGCGTACAGAACTGGGTGCGGCAGCTGACCCTGCAGGGTCATGCTTACTGCGCGCATACGGGTCTGCAGAGCGCGGGGTCCGGCACCAATGACTATCCGCTCAGCCTGTTCAACCCGGCCGCCAGCGGTAAGAACATCCTGGTCTACTCGCTGCGCGTGGCCGCCAGCGCTGGTGGCATCAACGCCCGCGTCAAGATGACCGGCAGCGATCCCGCCTATGGCAGCGCGGCCACCGTCAGCAATCAGAAGGCAGGAGGCAGCGCCAGCGCGATCGCCGCCAGCTGTACCTATAGCACCAGCTCGACCGCCCCCACGGGACCCTTCGCGCTGGCCGACATCGGTAGCGGTGCCCTGGAACTGCTGCAGAACGAGCAGTGTCTTCTCCTGCCTGCCGGCAGCTCCAATGGTCTGACGCTGACCCTGGAGACCAGCGCCGCCGGCAGCTATGTCAGCAGCATCAAGTACGTCGAATATTAATCCCGAGCAAGAAAGGATATGCCCATTATGTTAGATCAGCTTGAATTCGCCTTTGGCCGCTACAACGGCGGCCAGACCGCACCCATCGGCAGCTACCTCAATCCGCGCACGCTGGCCATCCAGCAGTTGAGCAGTGACGGCGTGCTGCCGCTGGACGGCACCTGGGTGCGCGTCGATCCCTCGGCCAGCCAGACGCTGGCCAACATTGCCAGCAGCGTCAACGCCGTCCTCGGCACAGGCTACAGCGCCGCCAGCTTCCACACGCAGGCGGCCGGCGACCTGAGCGGCAATCCCGGCCAGGCCAGCAACGACGCCTGAGTCTGAGAGAGAAGAGAGAGGAGGTGCCCGATGGCCCAGGTCATCAAGCGCGCCCTGCTGACCGCCTTTAATCCCGCCAGTTATACCGCCTCGGTCCTGTTGTTGGAGGCCACCTCGACCGAGCTCACCGATGTCCCGATCGCCTTTCAGGCCGATGGGAGCAGCACGCCGCTCAACGGCTCGCTGTGTGCCGTCCTCTTCTTCGATGAGCATAACGCCAGCGACGCCGTTGTGCTGGCGGTCTACAGCACTGGCTCGGTGGTCCCCACGCCCGCACCGGGGCGCGTCACCTTTGTTCCGGGCTATCGACAGATCAACGGAGACGTCCTGAGCGCCGGCAGCGTGTCCACCTACACGCTGAGCGGCGGCAGCTCGGGGATTCCCAGCCGCGCGTTGGGAGTGCTCTACAAGGCCTACTACAGCAGCAGCACCCTCAACAGCTATGTGCAGCTCGCCCCGCACGGTGCCAGTGATCTCAGCGCTTACGCCACGCTCGGCAATACCGTCAGCGCCGGCGCCGCCATCAACGGTGCTGGACTGCTGGCCCTGGATGCCCAGGGGCGCATCGATGTGAAGGCGCAGGTCGGCAGTTGTACCCTCACCCTCTACACCTATGGATATGTGATATGAAGCAACAGCAAGATACTTATCCCCAGACCAACGGGGCAGAGCAGCGCATCGAGCACTGGATCGGACAGCTCGAAGAGCAGACACGCGACCTGCTGGCCGGGCTCGCCCTCGACGAACTGAGCCAGAAGGAGCGGCTCGGCTTCGCGCTCAAGATGCTCAGCCAGATCCAGCACTTTTTGACTATCAGGCAGAAGCTGGAGACGCCACCCGCCGGCTCCGGCAACGTACAGATCTGGCTGCAGAACCTGACGCGGCAGATGCGCGGCGAGGGTCCAGACGGCGTCCGCATCGTGGACGAGACGGAAAGCGGGTCGCGCTAAGATGGTCAGAGCGATCAGTGATACCCTCGCCGCCGCCATGCGTGCCAGCACGCGCGTCCCCGCCATCGGCGTCAGCATCGAGGACCATATCCAGCACTATCAGGCCTATCAGAGTCCCGGTACCCCCGATGGCTGGCACGATGCCTGCGTGGCCGGTGACGGCAGCATCGTACGCGTCCGCCTCACGCGAGGCAGTGGCGCTTACTCGCAATCCCTGCAGTGGCAGCGCATCACCAATCCCGACAGCGCCAGCCAGTGGAGCAGCTGGAGCACGCTGGGCGGGGCCAGCGCCACCTGCTTTGAGGATAGCGGCTGCGCCATCTCCAACAACGGCGGCATCCTGCGCACCTTCGCGCAGCAGGGGAGCGGCGGCGCGCTGTGGACCTGGAGCAGCAGCGATAACGGCCAGAGCTGGAGCGCCAGTCCGACCAGCGTGCTCACGCCGCCCGGCGGCACCTCCATCCTGGGCATCGGCAGCGCCGGCAACAACGACGTCTTCTTTCTCTATCAGATCAGCGGGGGCGTCGTGATCGGCTGCTCTCTCTACAGCGGTGGTAGCTGGAGCAGTCTGCGCAGCAGTACCCTCTCGGCCATCCCCTATGGCGCTGGCCTGACCGCCTGCTGGGATGGCAGTCTCTACTGGCTCATCTTCAGTGATGGCAACACCTTGTACGAGAGCACGTATGATCCCGGCGGCAACAGCTGGCAGGGATTGCCGGCCGTCGCGCCCGCCACCGGCAACGCCATCACGCGCCGCGCGCCCCGCCTGCAGTACGATCCCAGCAGTGAACTCTACACGCTGGCCTGCATTGAGGCCGACAGCGGCCAGCTGACCGGGGCCGTCTACAGCTACCCGCGCCTGCGCCAGAGCGCCGACCTGCAGCACTGGTCCCAGGGCAGCATTGTGCACAGCATGTCGGCCCAGTACGGAGCCTGCCCGCTCGGCGCCTCCAACGCCAACCTGCTCATCAGCATGTCCAGCGTCCTGAAAGCTAACGCATACAGGCAGGACAGCCAGCACTACCTCGACTGCGGTAGCCGCGTAATTTCCTATAGCCTTAAGGAACACCTGAACAAGCCGGCAGAAGTGGAGATGGTGCTGGACGGCGGTCAGGGGGTGGTGCTCAGTCAGCCGGGGGCGACGGGGCCGATTGGCCCCAACTGTTCGCTGGTGTTGCGGGCCGGCTATCGCAGCGGGACGGCGCCGGGCGTGTCTGAGCTGGTAAAGGTAGGGACGTACCGCATCCAGTCGATGCAGCTGGAACGGTCGGCGGGCGTGGAGCGCCTGCGCCTATTGTGTGGTGACCTGACACAGCAGCTGGATCAGGTTAACCGCTTCCAAATGACCTATACGGCGCAGCCGCTGAGCTGGCTGCTGCGTGAGGTCTGCGCCCGCGCCGGACTATTCGCGCTGGCGCTGCCCGCCAGCAGTCAGCTGAGTCAGAGCGTACCGCAGTTCGTGCTGCCAGCCGGCGGCAGCTATCGCCACGCCCTCGACGAGCTCTGCCACATCTACGACCTGCAGTACTTCCTGGACCAGGACGAGGTGCTGCAGTTTCAGGATCTCAACGCCGGCGTCAGTGCCAGCTGGTCCTACCAGGCCGAGATTGAGCGACTCAGCTGGGGACAGCGCGTGCAGGGTGGCAACCATATCATCGTCACCGGCAAGCCGCCCGCCGGAGGGAGCAGCATGGCGCTCACCACCGCCGAGGTCTACGACGACCAGCAGATGCAGTGGAGCGGCCGGGAGGGTCTGATCCAGCACGTCGACCAGAAACTGCTGACCGTGGCCCAGTGCGCCAGCAAGGCCTCTTTCCTGCTCGCGCAGCAGCAGCGCGCCCGGCAGCAGCACCAGGTCCAGGTTCCGTTCAACCCGGTCCACCAGTTGCTGGATGTGATCAGCATCAGCGATGCCAGCGGAACTATCGGCGGCAACGCGCGCATCGTGAGCAGCAGCTCGAACTATGAGCCACAGCAGGCCATTTACAGTACCACACTAGAACTTGAAGGAGTATAGAAGCTATGGAATTAAGCAACTTTCCCATGAAATCGCAGCGCAGCGAAGATCCCACGCAGGCCAATCGCGAATACGACTGCGTCGCCACCAGTATCGCCGCCTGCATCCAGTTTTTAACCGGGCAGCCCACCACGGGTAGCCAGCTGAAGAACAGCATCTATGGCGCCAGCTACATTGGCGCTACCTATGTCAGCGATTACGTGGCCGAGGTCGCCCGGCACGGCGTTGATCTCCACACCGTCGACGGCGAGATGTCCACCCTGCTCTCACGCATCCGCTCCGAGCTGGCCCAGGGGCATCCCGTGGTGGCCGCCGAGCTCGATCCCTATGTCAGCGCCTCCCTGGACTGGACGCACATGATCGCATTTTATGGCTGTAGCGCCACTACCCTGACGGCGATGGACCCCTATATCGCCCAGCCTGTGACGAAGAGCGACGCCGACTGGCTCAAGGTGCTCAAATATAACGAGATCTGGCCCCTCAGCAAGCAGCCGTCCGCGCTGGTCAAGCACGTCCCGGCCGGCTGGAAGGACGACGGCACCACGCTGACCGCGCCCAACGGCAAGGTGGTCGTCAAAGGTTTTCGCGACTACATCCTCACCCACGGCTGGGACAGCGACGATCTGCCGCTGGAGAACGAGCAGGGAGTCGCGCAGCTCGAAGTTGGCAATCCTGGCCTGGGAGGCGGCAGTCGCCAGCGCTTCCGCCGCACCACTCTGGAATGGAGCCCGACTCATCCAGTGTTTGAGGCGTGGACCGGCCAGGAGTTGATGGCCCTCGAACAGATGGGTCGTCAGCTCACGAAGGAGCGCGACACCCTCAAAGCCCAGCTCACCTCCACCCACGCATAGGTTCGGACCTCGCGTCCGATTGGTCGTCACCCATCCATAGGTTCGGACCGTGCGTCCGATTTAATGTTACGCGAATGCAAAAAGGAGAAAATGTTTATGCCCCAAAGCGAATTGTTGACCGGTGTTGTGTTGAATGCGTTTCCGTTTTTGTGCGTGGTGGCGGTGTGGTGCTTGAAGTTTTTTGAGCATCGGTTGCCGAGCAAGCAGCAGGAGATGCTGGAGAAGTGCGTGCGGATGGCTGTCTCGATGGCCGAGCAGGCTTACGACGATTATGGTCCATTGGAGAAGAAGCAGGTAGCGCTGCGGGCGGCTATCGAGCTGTTTAATGCCTTCCATCTGCCGGTGCCGCAGCCGGGCGCGCTCAATACGGCGCTGGAGGCCGCCGTCTTCGCGGTGCGGCAGAGTCAGGGGCCGCGCAGTCCCTATCAGGATGCGCCCACGCGCGTCACCCCGGCGGTCGTGCCAGCTGCCGCCGCTGCTCCTACGGTTGCGACTGCGGCCCTATCGGCTCCGGCGCAGGGTTAGGGTAGGATGGCAGGAGAAGTATACCAATGTTGTTAGCGGACCTCGAAAACATGGTGCGGCTGGATCTGTTTGATCCAGCTGGTCCCAATCAGCGCTGGAGCCAGGCCGATATCGATCGCGCGCTCGACCGGGCCGTCGAGCGCTACTCCGCCTACTATCCCAACATCGCGTATGCCGACATGCCCACGCAGGCCGGGCAGCGCAGCTATCCCTATCCAACCAGCTGGAATCCCGCCTATCCCGTGCTGTGGATCGAGCGCATCCTCTATCCGCTGTTCAATAGCGCGGGGATTATGTGCTGGCCGCCGATTGAGCGTGCCTTCAGTGAGTTCTCCGCCATGTTTGACGCGGCGGGCGCTATCGGCGATCAGCAGCCGGGCTTTACGCTGCACCTGGGCAGCGGAGAGCTGCCGCAGGATAGCAGCCAGCTGATGCGTGTCTTCTACGCCACAAAGCACCAGCTGGATAGCAGCGGCTCGACCATTCCCGAGCCGCACCGCGACCTGGTCGTTGCCGGGGCCTGCGCCTACGCCATGCAGGCCTACCAGGTCCCGACCAACGATAACTTCGACTTCCAGGATGGCGCCCTGCACGACCGTCTCGACGACACAAAAATTCCGGGCGCGTGGCTGGCCGCCGCCGGGCAGCGTCTGGAGCAGTTCGAGGGCCGCCTGCAGGAGATCAAACGACAGCGGGATTTCGCCAGCGCGGCCCGCCTCCATTGGGGCGACGTCCCGCGCTATTGGAACCGGTTGTGATGGGGAAATAAAAATGTTGGTGTAACACGAAAATGTACCCAAATGTGAACGTATCCGTAACACGAAAATGTACCCAAATGTGAACGTATCCGTAACACGAAAATGTTCCCGTAGGCGGCATAGGATTGCGGCCTTCTAAACACGTTAAATGTATGTAATGCAGCAATCCGTCCTTGTGCATGCCGCCTGCTCGCCCTCCACGATGTTCCCGAAGCACGATAATGTGGGCGATGGTAAGCGTGCATTGCGTACGTGAACGGGGCGATGATAAGCGTGCATTGTGTACGTGAACGGGGCGATGATAAGCGTGCATTGCGTACGTGAACGGGGCGATGGTAAGCGTGCATTGCGTACGTGAACGGGGCGATGGTAAGCGTGCATTGCGTACGTGAACGGGGCGGCATGCACAAGGCCGGATTGCTGCGGATCGTGAGGGGGAGGTGTTGAAAGGCCCGCAATCCTATGCCGCCTACGGGTACATTTTCGTGTTATGGGGAGATTCGTGAAAATGGGATGCATTTTTGTGTTATGGGAAATTCGCGAGGGCGAACATAGAAATCGGATGCGGGGTCCGAACTTATGGGGGCGTGGTCGTAAGGGAAAGGAGAAATCGGACGCGGGGTCCGAACATATGATGGATGTTTTGAATGTGGTGAATCTGGTGTTGACGGTCGGGGGGATCGTCGGGGGGCTGCTGGCGTATCGCGGGGGGATGGCGCGGACGGCCAATGAGATTCAGGAGCGGGTGATCGCGGCCCTGGAGAGTGAGCTGACGGGGATGCGGGCGCGGCTGGAGGATATGAAGGCCGAGAATACGCGGCTGAGCCTGATCATCGATACGATCTGCGTGGCGCTGCGGCGGCGCGGCATCGCGGTCTCGATCGATGGCGATATGGTGTCGATCAGCGATGATCATGGGGCGAGCACGACGACGCGTATCCAGGAAGAGCAGGTGCTGTGATGGCGACGATCGGGGTGGATTGCGAGGTGATCCTGGATGGTACGGGCTACTTTGTGCGGCCGGGGAGCTATGAGGTGCGGCAGCCACGCGTGCGCAAGACGAGCGTGCGCGCTGACGGCTCGCTGTCCTATGTCGATCTGGGGCCGGGCAAGCGCAGCTGGCAGATGGTCGTGCTCTGCCTGAATGATCTGCTGCGCTACGATGGTCAGCCGACCGGCGTCAGCGGACAGGCCTACCGCGACGCTCTGCGCGCCAGCTATGGTGGCAGTCTCGGCGCGACCCTGACCTTTGTCGATCCCATCAACGGCAGCGTGAGCGTGCACTTCGACGGCTACAGCGAGCGTATCATCGACCTGCACAGCCAGGTCAGCGCGCTGGCCGCCGGCGGGAGTCTGGCCGCCTCCTACGAGGTCACGATCGAGCTGCTGGAGGCGTAGGGGATGGAGATGGACGCAGTAGCAGAGAAGGGATTTCAGCCCGGCATCGGCTGGTTCGCGCGCCACATCCTGGGCAAGCCGCTCTACCCCTATCAGGAGCAGGTCGGCGACGCCATCCTGGCCGCCATCCGCGCCGGTCGCGGGGATACTTTTAGCGTGATGTTCGCGCGCCAGATGGGCAAGAACCAGCTTAGCGCCGTGCTGGAAGCCTATCTGCTCTTCGCCTATCCGCATGGCTCAATCGTCAAGGCCGCCCCGACCTACAAGCCGCAAATCGTCAACTCGCGCATGCGCCTGCTCAACATGCTGGAGGCCCCCATGCTGCGCGGGCGCGTCTGGAAATCCTTCGGCTACATCATCGGGCTCGCCCCCGAGCCGGAGCTGGTCGACGAGCAGGGTGGTCCACGCATCCTCTTCTTCTCGGCCGGACCCGAATCCTCGATCGTCGGGGCTACCGCCAGCCTGCTGCTGGAGATCGACGAGGCCCAGGACGTGCAGATCGAGAAGTACGATGTCGAGCTCAAACCGATGGCCGCCACCAACAACGCCGTCACCGTGATGTATGGGACCGCATGGAGTGACGACACGCTGCTGGCGCGCATGAGGGCACACAACCTGGAGCGGCAGCAGCAGGACGGCATTCAGCGCCACTTCGAGTTCGACTGGCGCACGCTGGGGGCGATCAACGCGCGCTACCGCAGCTTCGTCGAGGGCGAGATGCTGCGCCTCGGCGAAGAGCACGTCTCGATCCGCACCCAGTACCGCCTGCTGCCCATCAGCGGTGCCGGCTTCCTATTCAACGAGCTGCAGCGCCACCTGCTGCGCGGCGCTCATCCCTGGCTGGCCGAGCCCGATGAGGATTATTATGTCGCCGGGCTCGATGTTGGCGGCGAGGAGCGTCCCCGACCGGGCCAGGAGCAGCAGACGAACAACAAGCGCGACAGCACCATCCTGACCATCGGCCGCGTCAGCTACAACGAGCTGGAGCTGCCCCGCATCGAGATCGTGCATCAGCAGTGGTGGACCGGCCTGCGCCACGGCGACCAGTACGCCCGCGTTAGCGCCCTGCTGCAGCAGTGGAACATTCGTCGCCTGCTGGTGGATAGCAGCGGACTCGGCGAGGCCCTGGCCAGCCTGCTGTGCGACCGCTTTGGTGCCGAGCGCGTCGTCGGCTACAAGTTCAGCTGTGCCAGCAAGAGCCGCCTGGCCTACCAGCTACTCAGCCTCGTCAACTCGGCCCGCCTCAAGCTCTATCGATCTGAGGAAGCGCCGGTGGACGTCTACGAAGAATGCTGGAAGCAGCTGCGTCTGGCCCGCTACCGCGTCCCGGCTGAAAATTGCCTCGACATGTACGTCGATCCCGCCGAAGGCCACGACGACTTCCTGATGAGCCTGGCCCTGTGCGCCGAGGCTATCCGAGAGCTACAGCCCCCGCCCATTGAGGGCGCCATCGTGCGCCCCAGGCAGATGTATATGGGAGATGGGAGATTTTGAAATCGGACGCGAGGTCCGAACTTATGGGACGCGAGGTCCAACTAGGAAAGGGCTTTCTGGACGATACGTTCAATTACCCTCATGGAAAGTATCCAGGCAAGAGTCAGAAGCAGGGATGCCACGCAGGTACCCATCATGGTGTTCATATCCGTATAGTTGGCGTTGAGATTTGTGTTAATGGCAATGAATGTGAATGCCAGGATGATGGATGCGACTATCATAATGAACATACTCAACGACCTATTTACACCCTTCCTTAATTCATAGCTTCGGCCAGCCAGGAAGGTAGCGAGCATGACCGGGATAAGGAATAGGAAGTTAACCAGACTTATATCGCTCCAGAAGTGCGGATTCAGTAGATGGGTGAGCTGAATGCTGGCGTAGATCGAGAGGCATGAGATGAGTGTGCCGCGCCATTTGCCAAAGAACAGCGCACAGAGGAGGGTGGAGGCTGGTGCCAGCACAATGGTCAAAAACATCGTCTGAAACACCTGCGCGAGTTCCAATATGACATTCGGAGGGAACGGGAGCGGTGTACTCACGGTGAACAGGCAACTGGTGAGAGCGATGATCAGCAGGACACTGTAGAACAGCATGACCGGGATGTGTATTTGTGCTGGCAGCCTGGGAAGCACGGGAAAGGCAAGGGCTTGACCTGCTGGTTGGCTGGAGTTGGCTGGCTGGCTTCCCCGAGCAGACCGTGCCGGGGTGATCTGAGCCTGGCTGGCACTGGCCTGATAGAAATACTTCTTACCCGGAGTCGTGGGGGGACGATTGGTTTGCTCTGGCATACAATTGTTCCTTCAACAGATACAATGATTTATATAGTAAAAAATGATATAGATATATATTTATATTTTTATTTCCTATATCTATTGTAAGGTCATAAGACAAGGTTACATTGCGAAGTGAGGTAAAAACCTTGCTATACATTGGGCGTTTCTTTGGGAACGGTCACGTGTTTAAGGAAACGTGGGTGTCCGGGCACGAGGCCGCTGCGCGGCAAGCTGGGGCAAGCGCAGCACCTACGACGATGAATCGGGAATGGCGGTCGGGATGGGTGGACTGCCGTTTTCAATGCCCGGCTGGTGGGCTGATGACTGTGGTCGCCGTTTGATCAGCAGGACCAGCAGGGCAGCCAGGGCGGCCAGCAATCCACATAGTGGCCAGAACAGAGCGGCATTCCAGGAATAGATGATGGTGCCCAGTAGCGGTGCCAGGATCAGGCCGATGCTCCAGGTCATGCCCCAGGCCCCCTGATAGCGCCCCCGCAGGTGAGCGGGCGACAGATCGGCCACATAGGCGGACGATATGGGTCCCTGAACCATCTCGCCGAACGTCCAGAGGACGACGGTGAGCGCAAGCAGAGGGACGGTGGAGGCGAGGCCGGTCAGGCCAAAGCCGAGCGCGATCAGCAGGAAGCCGAGCGCGACCATGCGTTGTTTAGAGAAGCGCTGCGTGAAGGCACTGATCGGCAACTCCAGAAACACCACAATCAGCCCGTTGAGGGAGCCCAGCAACCCATAGATCGCGCTTGAGAATCCCAGAGCCTTGACCTGCAGGGCCAGCGTCGAAAGTTGCTGCATATAGACGAAGGCGATGGCGGTTCCGGCCAGCAGGAAGAGCAGGAAGCTGTAGTCCGACCACAGCGATCCGCGATGAATGTGTTCCTGTTGCTGCTGACTGGCGTGTCGTGAGACGTGCGCGGGCAGCGCGAACAGGACGAGCAGGCCAAAGATGGCCGATGTCGCGGCATCGCCGACGAAGAGCAGCAGGAACGAGCGGCTGGCGATAAAGCCGGCCACGGCCGAGCCTGCGGTTACCCCCAGGTTGATGGCCAGTCGGTAGGCCGCGAAGGCGCTGACGCGCTGCTGTGGTTCAACCAGATCGGCGATCAGCGCTCCGGAGGCTGGTCGATACAGTTCCGTGGTCAGGCCGGCCAGGGTGACCAGCGCCACGATCAGCGGCAGCGTCGTCGCCTGCGAAAGCAACAGCATCGTCGCCGCCGACGAAAACGTCGAGAGCATAAGCGTATAGCGTCGTCCCAGCCGATCGGCCAGGTAGCCACCCAGTGCAGCGGCCCCGATACTCCCGATGCCATAGGCACTGGCCGCTATCCCTGCCTGGACCGCCGTGTAGCCTTTGGAGAGCATGTAGAACACCAGAAATACGCTTACGACGCTGCCAAAACGATTGATGAACGTACCCGCGAAGATAATCCACAGCGCACGTGGAAAATTGAATGCCTTCTGCATCTTGAATTGGAATCCCTATCTTTATCTCTGTGTAGCAGCGAGCAAAAGAATAAGGTTGCTATCTGCAGATACCATCATACATGCAAATCCAGCATAATGCCAGGGCTTTTCAGATGTGACCATTGTGGATATTTTGTGAGAATGTGTCTTATTCCCACCACTTTGGGGGCACGTGAGCGCCCCCGCACTCGCGTCCGTTACGCGGCCGCATTGTTTTTGTGTGTTGGTGCAGTAGGGGCGCGAAAGCGCCCCTACTGCACCAACACACCATGGACTTGTGAGCACCAGAGGTGCGAAAGCTCAGGCAGCCTGCAGGCCATCATCGTGAGAATCAGACACTGTCTGAGAATGTGTCTGAATTCCGTCATGTTGGGGGTGCATGCGTGCCCCCTGCACGAACACACAACGGAATTCTGAGCACCAGAAGTGCGAAAACCCATGCAGGCTGCAAGCCATCATCATGGGAGTCAGGCACTCTCTGAGGGCGATGCGTGGTGGTCGCGCGCAGGTTGGTATTGCTACTAGTTGGTGTGCAGGTCACTACGGATATACAGGTAAATGTGATAAGAGCTCGTATACGGAATTATAATTATGTATAATGTATTCACATATCTGATTTATTGATCATGCACAGAGCATTTCTGCTTTTAGTGTTCTATTGATCGATTCATGCTCGTACTATGGGTGATTTGTGTGTAACGTGTTTTGGTGATCGCATCTCGTCAATGCTTTTTGAAAGGGTCAGCATTATGAGTGATACGCTCGCGTTCACGTCCGGTTCGCGACTGGCTGAATGGACTCACGGCGTGCAACCAAGTGTTTTACATCAGGCCGGACTGGCGGCCCAACGATCTGATAGCATCTCTTTTGCACTGGGGATGCCTGCCCCTGAATTATTTCCGGCCGAGGCCTATACGCAGGCGCTAACGCGTGTTCTGGGCGTGCGCCAGGTCACGGAATATGGCCTTCCCAGTAGTGCTTTGACGGCGCAGATTGCGCGTATGATGCAGGCGCGTGGCTGTCCCTGTGGGGAAGAGCGTATCTTTGTGACGGCCGGTGCTCAGCAGGGACTGAGCCTGATCGCCTCGCTATTTCTGGAGCGCGGGCGGCAGATTATGGTAGAGGAATACAGCTATGGGGGCATCCTCCAGGTTGCCGCTCCCTGGCAGCCCGACGTCCTCACGGTCCCGATTGACGCGGAGAGCGGTCTTGATGTAGAGGCGCTGGAGCAGCAACTGCAGGCGGGGGCGCGACCAGCGTTTATCTACACGATCCCGCTGGGGCATAATCCTGTCGGGGTGAGCTTGAGTCTGGAGAAGCGCCACCGGCTGGTTGAGCTGGCGCGTACCTATCAGGTGCCCATCATCGAGGACGACGCGTATGGCTTCTTATCCTATACAGATGAGCATCTGCCGCCCTTGCATAGCCTGGATGATGAATGGGTATTTTACGTGGGCTCCTTTTCCAAAATTCTGGCTCCCGGACTGCGCGTCGGCTGGGTCGTGATGCCGGCCCGCTTTCAGCATCTGCTGGGCGCGGCCAAAAACGCCCAGGATCTGCAGACGTCAAACATCACCCAGTATGCCCTCGCCTCTTATCTTGAGCACACCTCCTTTGATGACTACCTCACGCGGTTGCGCACGACCTATCGTGAGCGCCGTGATAGCATGCTTGCGTCCCTGCGTGACCACTTTCCGGCCGGGGCACGCTGGCATCCACCCACGACTGGTATCTTTGTCTGGATCGAGCTTCCTGCCGAGTACAACATTACAGAGCTGGCGCGGCGCGCGCCGCTGGAAGAGGGTGTGGCATTGATACCGGGACAGGCATTTATCGTGACACAGCCCCAGGTGTACCAGGAGCGGCATATCCGGCTCAATTTCTCGCATCCCAATAGCGCGAAAATCCGCGAGGGTATTCAACGTCTTGGGAACTTGATCCAGCGGATGTAATGTCAGCCAAAAGCGCTCTTGTATTTCTTATATTCTTTGACGAGAAAGGATATCCATGGGGATCCATCCTGAATTTATCCGGAAAATGCGCTCCGCGTTGCCGGCGGAGGTGCTTTCTGTCACTGGCGAAGAGCTGCAGGCGAGCGCGCGCGACTTCTGGTCGCAGCAGAGTCTGCCGGGCGCGCTGGTGCGGCCCACGCGGATCGAGCATGTGATCCAGACCATGCGCTGCGCATCGGCCTATGGCGTGCCGGTTATCCCACGGGCGGCGGGCACCAATATCTGTGAGGGCTTCCACTCCTCTCCCGACGCGCTCATCCTGGACATGCGGCAATTCAAACGCATCAAGCAGATCGATGCTGAGGGCTTGTGGGCCGTGGTTGAGCCTGGAGTGATCAACGGCGCTTTGCAGGCGCAGGTCAGGCCACATGGTCTCTTTTTTCCGCCTGATCCGGCCTCGGCGCAGATCTCGACCATCGGGGGCAACATCGCCACCAACGCTGGCGGCCCTCAGTGCTTAAAATACGGCGTGACGACGCATCATGTGCAGGAGCTCACCGCTGTTCTGGCCGATGGATCGGTGGCGCACCTGAAGGCCAGCGCGACCGGGCCTGATCTGCGTGGCCTGCTGATAGGCTCGGAGGGCACCCTGGCCGTGATTACCGAGGCTGTCGTCGACCTGGCACCTTTACCCGAGATCACGCATACTGTGCTGGCAATTTTCGACCGGGCCGAAACGGCCACGCACGCCGTCTCGGCCATCATTCGCGCCGGCATCACCCCGACGGCGCTGGAGTTCTTTGATCATCGGGCCGCCCGGCTGTTTGAAAGCGTTCGCCCTTCAGGGTATCCGCTGGACGCCGAGGCTCTCCTGCTGATTGACGTCGCGGGCAATGGCGCTGAGGTCGAGGCTGAGCGAGCGCAGATCGAGAAGTTGCTGCGTGGCGAGGCGCGCGAACTGCGCCTCGCCAGGAGTCCTCAGGAGCGCTCCCTGCTCTGGCAGGGACGCATCTTTGGCGCCCAGGCGCTGCTCACCACCGGGCGCGCTTTCTACATCGCGGATACGACCGTGCCTCGTCAGCGCATTCACGACATGCTATATGCCGCCCAGGAGATTGCCCGGACTCATCAGCTCGACCTGATGACCACGGGTCACGCCGGCGATGGCAATATCCACCCCGTCTTTCAGTATGATCGGCATGATCCCCGCCAGGTCGAGACCGTACGCAAGGCGTGCGACGAACTGGTCCTGGCGGCCCTGGAACTGGGTGGCACCCTGACTGGCGAGCACGGGATTGGCGCTGAGAAGCGCAAGCATATGCATCTGCGCTTCACCCAGGCTGAACTGGCCGCCCAGCGCGCCCTGAAGGACGCCTTTGATCCCGACCAGATCCTGAATCCGGGCATCCTCCTTCCCGAACCTGTTGTTGCCGAGCCACCCCTCCCGATCTTGCGTCAGCGTCTACGCGACTGTGTCGCGGCCTGCCGCAGTGGAGAAGATGCATCCTCCGCGCGCGCGTATGCGTATGATCCACCTGGCGCCCAAAAACAGGGTGGGGCGAGTATGCAGATCAACGCTGATAACCTGACCTGTACGGCCTCCGCGCACGTGCAACTGCCCCTGTTGCAGGCACGCCTGGCCGAACAGGGGCTCCACGCCGATCTGACCGTGGCTACGCACCACGAGCAGACGCTGAGTCAGCTATTGCAGGACGACACAGCTCGGCCGGGCGTGCTCGGGCATCTGCTGGCCCTCAAGGCAACGCTGCCCGATGGTGCCAGCGTGCGTTTTGGCAGCGAAAACGTCAAGGATGTGGCGGGCTACGACATGAAGCATCTCTTTATCGGGAGCGGCGACCACTTTGGTCGCGTAGAGGAAATAACTCTGCAGGTTGCTCCACTTCCCCATGAATAACATAACAGGAGCTCCTGGCCGAGGACCAGGCCATGGTTCAGGAGCTCATCGGCGCGCTTATTCGCTCAGGGACGCCTGCTCCATGTGTTTGCGCAGGCTGAGGGGGCGCATATCCACCCAGACCTGCTGGATATAGGCGAGGCACTCGGCTTTCGGGCCGCTCTTGCCGGCGTCCCTCCATCCAGCGGGATTCTCGCGGTCGAGGGGCCAGATGGAATATTGCTCTTCGTGGTTGACGACCACCTTGTAAAGGGTGGTATCTTCTTTCTCATCCTGGGACATGGGCTCGCTCCTTTTCCTTCAAAGTATAAAGAAAACTAGGCATCCGGCAGTTGCTGGATGGTGCGGGTAAGATCCTGAGTCAGCCGTTGCAGGAGTTGAGGGCGGGCAGACTGCAGGAAGAAGTGGTCGCCCGGAAAGACCTGCGCGGCAAAGGTGCCGCTGGTCATCTCTGACCACCCGGCCAGTTCAGCTGGTAGCACGGCGGGATCATCGGCACCGCTAAAGGCGGCGATCGGACAGCTCAGGGGCGCCGCCGGCGTATACGTATACGTCTCGCAGACCGCGAAGTCGGCGCGCAAGAGCGGCAGCACCAGGCGCATGACGTCTGGATTTTGCAACACCTCCTCGCGGGTCCCGTTGCGCTGACGCAACTCGGCCGCGAAGTCGGCGTCGGGCAACATGTGGGCCGGGGTGAAGCGGTCGGGCAACTGGGGCGCGCGATGACCACTCACAAAGAGTATGGCCGGCTCGATATTGTGCAGTGAGCGTAACTGCCGACTGAGCTCGAAGGCCATCAACGCACCCAGGCAGTGACCAAAGAAGGCGAACGGCCGGTCGAGATAGGGCAGCAGGGCCTCTCTGGCCGCAGCAACGAGCGGGACGAGATCGGTATATGGGTCCTCGCGCAGCCGGCGCTCACGGCCCGGCAACTGGACAGGGCGCAGATCAACCTCGGAGGGAAGCTCGCGCGACCAGCTGCGAAAGACGGAGGCACCCCCGCCCGCGTAGGGAAAACAAAACAGGCGTAGCTTTGCTTGCGGATATGTGCCTGGCCAGGGGAGCCAGGGATTGGCCCTGGTGCTATCAATCATGTCCTATCCTTGCTGTATCAGTAAATGTCGATGGAACCGAGAAGCCTTTTATCTCACACGCACAGACCACATTTGCGCAATCGTACGTATTTTACTGCCAGGTATGCAACGCACCAATCAACGGAGATGGCGATGACAACTCTATGGCCAGATGCGGTGTGTCTATCTTGAAACAACTGTAACTATGATTTCAGTGATTCATTAACCTATTGACAGCTATATTATTCTTCAATATAATACTGCATTATGTCAAGCTATTAGCAAGTCTGGTTGCTTCTCTTGTGCGGTATTGTATTTGTGTAAATAGCACAGGAGGCTGCTAGAAAGGATACACATGAGGTTACATCATGTAGGTATCGTTGTAGATAGCATCGACGAGAAAGCGCCCCTCTATCGTCGCGTGGTGCCAATTGGTTTCCCTTCTGAAATCATTCACGACGAGGTACAGCGGGTGCGCGTTGCTTTCGCAGATGCCGGAAACAACGTAGCGTTGGAATTTATTGAGCCCGATGACGAGGATTCGCCGGTTGCTCGTGCCTTACGCCAGGGGGCCAGCCTCCATCATTTATGTTATGAGGTAGAGGATCTTGAGCAGGCGGTTGCTCAGGCGCGGTCCGCGGGTGCGCTCGTCGTCTGCGAACCGGTTCCGGCTCGCGCCTTCCAGGGAAGGCGCATCGCATTTATTTATTCGCCTGTAGGCGGTCTCACCGAGTTCGTTGAGGCTCGTTAATTTTGCGCGGGGAGCATACATGACGATGCAGATCGCTTTGCTCAGTTCCTTTAACGCTGATCTTTTTCCTCCCTGGCTGTCCAGGTTTCTACGCGAGGAAAATCAGTTCCAGGCGACCTTTTATGTCAGTGGCTTCGGTCAATATCAGCAGGACATCCTTGATCCCTCCTCAAATCTGTATCAGGCGCACCCGGATATCGTTATCTTATTGCTTGATAGTCAGGATCTATTTGCCGATCTCCTGCAGAAGCCATTCTACTATCCTCCTGAGGCTCGGCGGATGCTTGTGGAGCGCGAGCTCGCGCATCTGCGCCACATGATTGAATTGATCGACGCCAATCTCCCCGCCAGTATTCTCCTGCTCAACACGCTTGTTGCTCCACCGACCACCGCGCTCGGTCTGCTCGAACACAATTCCCCCTACTCCATTCGCGCCGCCATCTCCCAGTACAATGCCGGGCTGATTGAGCTTGTTCAGCGGGGTGAACGCATGTACGTGGTGGACTGCGAGGCGCTGGCGCTGGAGCTAGGCTGGCAGGTATGGAACGATGAACGGATGTGGCTGCTGGGACGCATGCGGCTGAGCCGGCGCGCGCTGGAGCATGTGGCGCGCCGCTATGGCGCGACGATCAAGGCCATCTATGGCGCCCCCAAAAAAGTGCTGGCCCTGGACGCTGATCAGACGCTGTGGGGGGGCTCGATCGGGACCGATGGCCTCTCTGGCATCCAGATCGGGCACGAGGGCGTCGGCCTGGCCTATCGCCAGTTCCAGCAAGAACTGCTGACCCTCCACCGGCGCGGCATCCTGCTGGCGCTGGTCAGCAAGAACAATCCTGAAGATGTGGCCGAGGTGCTCGACACGCATCCAGGGATGCTGCTGAGGCGTGAGCACTTCGCGGCCCTGCGCGTCAATTGGGAGGACAAGGCCAGCAACCTGCGCCAGATCGCCCAGGAGCTGCAGCTGGGCCTGGAGAGCTTCGTCTTTATGGATGATAGTCCCGTTGAGTGTGCATGGGTTCAGGACCAGCTGCCCGATGTACAGGTTATCAGGATGCCAAATGAGCCTGCCGAAGCGGTACGGGTACTGCGCGAATCGAACGCCTTCGCGACCCTGACGCTGACCGATGAGGATCTGGAGCGCGGGCACTACTATCACCAGCAGCGGCAGCGGCGCGAGCAGCAGCACGCGGCCAGCTCGCTGGAAGAGTTCTATGCCTCGCTGGAGATGCGGGCGCTGATAGAGCCCGTGACGTCCGCCACGCTGGCCCGCGCCGCGCAGCTCACGCAGAAGACCAACCAGTTTAATCTGACGACGCGCCGCTATAGCGAGTCCGCGGTACGGGCCTTCGCCGAAGGGAGCGCGAGCGACGTCTATACCCTGACCCTGCGCGATCGCTACGGCGACAACGGCCTGGTTGGCGTCGCCATCATGTGCTGGGAAGGTGAGAACGCGCGCATCGAGACCCTGCTGCTGAGCTGTCGGGTGATGGGCCGCACCGTTGAAACGGCCCTGCTGGCCTTTCTGGCCACCGCCGCGCGCGAACATGGCGCGCGCTATCTCGTTGGCGAGTTCCTGCCAACACCCAAAAACGCACCGGTGCGCGACCTCTATCCACGCCACGGCTTCCTGCCGCTGGAAGGAGAAGAGGCCGGACGCTGGTGGCGTCATGACCTGCACGCGGCCCAGACTCCATTGGTCGCGCCCCCTTATATCACCCTTGAAGTTTCCACGGAGGTAGAGCATGTCACAAACGCAACTGATTAAGATTGCCGCCCAGGTTTTTCAGGTTCCCGAAGCGAGCCTGAGCATGGAGACCGGCATGGGAGATATCGATGCCTGGGATTCGTTGGGCCATCTGCGCCTGATGATGGAGATCGAGCAGGAGTATGGTGTGCGCTTCTCTACCGAACAACTGCGCCTGCTTACCAGCCTATCTGAGATCCAGCAAGCCCTTCTGATTGAGGAGCGCCACTGAGCGCCTTCCTCGATCATTGATAGATACTATTTTTTGCTCTTTGATTGTTTGATGGAGAGAGGTATCGACAGTTATGGGTCAAGCTATAACAGGCGCCACACGCTATCCACGCGCATTACAGTCCCGTCCCTTCGCTCTGCTCTGGCTGGGACAGGCCATATCCGCGCTGGGCGATGGAACGTTCTACATCGCCTTATCCTGGCAGGTGCTGGTGCTGACCGGTTCGGGCACCGCCATCGCCGGCGTGCTCGTCGCCGGCACGATCCCGCGCATCCTGTTCTTCCTGATTGGCGGAGTGGCGGCCGATCGCCTGCCGCGCCGGCTGGTGTTGCTGTATTCTGATACTGTGCGCGCCGTCATTGTCCTGGTCATCGCCCTGCTCGGCTGGGCGCACCTGCTGCAGATGTGGCACCTGGTCGCCCTGGCACTCTTATTTGGCGTGGTCGACGGCTTCTTCAATCCCGCCTACCAGGCGATTATCCCGCAGCTGGTGGAGAAGGACGCGCTCGCATCGGCCAACTCGCTGACCGGCATCAGTCAGAAGGTCGGACTCATCCTTGGCTCCGCGCTGGCCGCCGGTAGCATCACCTTATTTTCCAATCCCGCCAGCGCCTTCGCCTTCAACGGCGCCACCTTTGTTTTTTCCGCGCTCTGTATCATCCTGCTGCGGCTGCCCGAGCGGGCCAATCGCGCGATGGTGGAGCAGCCACACGTCGCTGTGCCGACCGAGCTTGAAAACGTGGCGGGCGAGCAGGAAGGCATGGCCGTGCCGACCGCGCAGGAGAGCGCCGCCCCGGCGGCCCCCACGGGTATGATGGGGCATATGCGTAGCCTCTTTAAAGACGCGGGCGAGGGATTTCGCTATGTGCTGCAATCGCCCTGGTTACGCATCATCATCCCCATCTCGGCATTATGCAATATCGTCGTCTCAGGGCCCAGCCAGGTCGCGAGCCCCAAACTGGTCCATGACTCATACGCGGCGGGCGCCTGGCTGCTGGGCACGCTGGTGATGGCCAACTCGATCGGCGCCACGGTCGCCATGCTGCTGGTGGGGCAGATGCCGCCGAAGCGGCAGCGCGGCATAGCCCTCTTTATCGGCCTGATCGGCCTTAGCGTCGCCATGGTCGTGTTTGGACTGCCGCTACCCCATAGCTGGGAGCCGATAGTGGCGACGCTGGCCGCCCTGCTCGGTGGCGGCTGCCTCGGTTTCTTCTCGATCATCTGGATCACCCTCCTGCAGGAGAAGGTTCCCGGTGATAAGCTGGGGCGTGTCAGCAGTATCGATATGCTTGGCTCGTTCGCCCTGCTGCCGGTCGGCTACGCCCTCGTCGGCGTGCTGACCGATCTGCTTGGAGCGTCAATGGTCTTCTTCGCCGGGGGCGTCCTGTGCTTCGTGCTCTGCCTGATCGCCCTCAGCTCCAAATCCGTGCGCGAATTACAATAGGTGCCGCTCCCGTAGGTGCCGGGCTTGCCCCGGCTTTGGGCTTGCTCCGCAATAAAGCCGGGGCAAGCCCGGCACCTACTTTCGTTTATGGGATAAGAGAAAGAGAATAACAATCTGTGCGTGAACAGCATTCGATCCTTCTGGCGGGTATTGGTGGCGACTCGCACTCGGTTGGCCTGACGATCCTGCGGCAGTCGCTGTCGCTGAACGGCTTCAACGTCGTGTACCGGGGTATTCAAAGTCAGCTAGAGGACCTGTTCAGTCTCGCTGGCCTCTTTAATGTGGTGATGCTCTCCAATATGGATGGGCATGCCGCCTATTATCTGCAGCGCTTTCCCGAGCTGAAGCGGCGCTACCCCTGCGAGGGGACGCGCTGGTATCTCGGTGGCAACCTGCACATCGGCGATTCGAGCGACAATGAGCGCCTCAAGTACAGGTTTAGCGAGATGGGCTTCGACCGCGTGTTCGTCCGCTTTGTGGAGATTGAGCATGTGCTGGCCACGCTTGAGGCCGACCTGGCTGGTCATGAACCCAGGTCGACCGCCTGTCTGGAACAGGATGCCGGCCTCCACTATTTTGGGAGCCAGCTCTTAAACGTCTCGGACGAAAAGCTTGAGCCTACGGACTGGCAGCGAGCGCGCCGCGCTGTGCTGGAGCGCTGGAAGAACGGGCAGCAGGCCCGCGACCTGGCCGCCAACGCCGAGTTCCTGGCGCGCCAGCCCTCCTTCGCCGACGCGCAGGCGCGGATTCAGGCGCGCCGGCTGTCACCGCTGATGCAGCCGCGCTGCGGCGTGGCCCGCGTGGAGCGGCAGATCGAGCTGTTCAGCGCCTTTAAGCGCGCCGGCGTGCAGGTCCTTTCCTACCAGGTGGATTCCCTGACCAGGAACGAGGCCTACGGCAAGATCGAGGAGTCCCTGCGCTACCTGGCGCGCCACCGGGAAGAGGACGGCAGCTTGAACGGCTTCCCGGTGGTCAACCACGGGGTCCCGGTTCTGCGCCAGGTCAGCGCGCGGCTCAAGGTGCCCCTGCAGACGCGGCACAGCACCCGCGATCCACGCCTGCTGGCCGAGATCTCGTACGCCGGTGGCGTCACCTCATTTGAAGGGGGGTGCATCTGCTACAACATCCCCTACTACAAGGACTACCCGCTGCAGGAATCGATCAGGAACTGGCAATATGTTGACTATCTGACCGGACTCTATTACAGCGAATTTGGGATCAAGCTGGATCGCGAGTTCTTTGGGGTCCTGACCGGCACGCTGATCCCGCCCTGCCTGGCGATCCTCACCAATGTGCTGGAGTCCCTGCTGGCGGCGGCTCAGGGCGTCAAATGTCTCAGCCTGGGCTACGCGGAGCAGGGCAATCGCGCGCAGGATATAGCCGCCGTGCGCGTGTTGGGCCGGGTCGCCCGCCAGGTGCTCGACCACGCCGGCCACAGCGATGTCCAGGTGAATACGGTCTTTAGCCAGTACATGGCGGCCTTCCCGCAGGATGTCCAGCGCGCCCAGGAGCTTATCTACCAGTCCGCCATCACCGCGACCCTGGCGCGTGCGACCCGCATCATCATCAAAACGCCCGTCGAGGCATACAAGATACCCGCGCTGACAGATAATCTGCTGGGTATCGGATTGGTGGCTCAGGGGATAAGCAGCGCCGTGTCCGTGGCGATCGATGAGGAGCGTGTGCGGCAGGAAGAGGAGCTCATCACGCGCGAGTTCCAGGCCCTCTTTGAGAGCGTCATGTTCTGCGGGCATGGCTCGCTGACGAAGGGGATTGTAGAAGCCTTTCATCGTGGCTACATCGATATTCCGTTCGCGCCCAGCCTCTACAACAAAGGAAAAGTGATGACCGCGCGCGACGCCACAGGGGCGATTCGCTTCCTCTCCTGCGGCGAGCTGGCGCTGGACAAGGAGATCCAGGACTTTCATCGCGAGAAGATGCGGGAGCGGCGCGCCGCCGAGGGCGTGCTGGATGAGCGCCAGGGGTATCTTCTCGTGGAACGTGATGTCTTGCGCATTACCCGGAACCAGTTTGCCTCCTGGCCGCTGGACGGCGCGCCCATGGAGGCCAGCGGACTGCTGGTAGATAGATAAGATTGTGAGAGAGACCATGCAGAGCATAGAGCCTGATGCAACGATATGTGATGATGCCCGGGCGGTGGCCGCGTACAGGGTGATGCGGGAGGATAGCCGCTTCAAGGACGCGTGTCTCGCGCAGCTCTTTGAGGCCCAGGCCGCGCGCAGCCCGGACGCCAGCGCGCTCTGGTGCGACGGCATAGACGTAAGCTACCAGGAGTTGAACGAGCGCGCCAACCAGCTCGCGCACGCCCTGCGCGAGCTTGGCGTGGGTCCCGCTGTGCGCGTGGGCATCTGCCTGGAGCGCTCGGTAGAGATGGCGGTTGGCTTGCTGGGCGTGCTCAAGTCAGGTGGAACGTATGTCCCGCTGGACCCGCAGTATCCAGCTGATCGACTCCACTTCATGCTGGAGGACGCGCGGCCGCTGGCGCTGGTGACGATGGAGCGCCTGCGCGACCGGCTCGGTGCGCAGGAGATCGCCAGTATCTACCTGGACGCCGACCGATCCTCCCTCGCACAGAAGAGCAATGCCAATCCGCGCGCCCTGGCGACCCCGGTCGATATCGCCTACATCATGTACACCTCTGGATCGACGGGACGGCCCAAGGGCGTCATGATCTCGCAGCGCGCCATCGCCAATCGCATCCTCTGGGCGCAGTGCGAGATCCCGCTCATGCCGGGTGATAGCGTCTTTCAACTGACCTCGTTTAGCTTTGATGCCTCAGCCTGGGAGTTTTTCTCTCCCTGGCTGGCTGGCGCGCGGGTCGTACTGGTCGATCCGGCTCGCCAGCTGGACAGCGAGTATCTTGTGCGCCTGATGATTGAGCAGCGCATTACGGTCTCTCACTTTATCGCTTCGCTGCTGCAGGTATTGGTGGAGACGCCGGGATTGGAGCAATGCACCAGCCTGCGCGTCGTGCTCTCGGGTGGCGAGGCCGTCCCCCGCGCCCTGCCGCCGCGCCTGCTGGCTCGCGTCGCGGTTGACTTCTATCAGTTCTATGGTCCGACCGAGGCCGCGGTCAGCGTCACCTCGTGGAAGTACAAGGCCGACAGTGGCCTGCAGAACCTGCCCATCGGCAAGGCGATGCCGGGCATGGAGACGTACGTGCTCGACGACGAGATGCGGCGGGTCCCGGTTGGCGTCGCGGGCGAGCTGTATCTAGGAGGGGTGGAGGGGCTGGCCTATGGATATTTCGAGCGCCCGCAGTTGACGGCCGAGCGCTTTGTGCCGCATCCCTACAGCACGCACCCCGGCGCCCGGCTGTACCGGACCGGCGACCTGGCGCGCTACCTGCCCGATGGCAACCTGGAGTTCCTGGGACGTGTCGACCACCAGGTCAAGGTGCGCGGTATCCGCATCGAGACCGAGGAGATCGAGGCCGCGCTCGATCGCCTGCCGGAGGTCGGAGGCGCGGTGGTACTGGTACGCGAGGATCGGCCGGGCGATAAGCGGCTGGTGGCCTACCTGATTGCTTCGGCCACCTTACGTGGAAGCGAACCTTTGACGGCACGGCAGCTGCGCCAGGCTCTGCAGACCGAGCTGCCGCAGACCATGATCCCGGCGGCTTTCGTCTGGCTGGATGCCTTCCCGCTCACCCCGAACAGCAAGATCGATCGTCGCGCTCTGCCCGCGCCGCGCTGGGAGTTGCTGGATGATCTAAATGAGCAGCAACAGCCCGCGACACCAACCGAGCGGGCCCTGGCTGAAGCCTGGTGTGAGGCCTTTGGCCTCCCCCAGGTGAGCCGGGAGGCGAACTTCTTTGAGCTCGGCGGCCACTCGCTGCTGGCCACGCAGCTGATCTCGCGCGTGCGCCACCACCTCAAGGTCAACCTGCCGGTGCGCGCGCTCTTTGAAGAGCCGACCCTGGCGGCGCTGGCGGCGCGCATCGAGGCGCTGGCGCAGGAAGAGCAGCGCAGCCGTCGTCCAGCGCTGCGCGCGCAGGGGCAGAAGGGCGAGGCCCCGCTGGCTTATGAGCAGGAACAGCTCTGGTTCCTGGCCCAGTTTGATCCGCTCAGCCCCGCCTACAATACGACGCTGCTGCTACAGCTGGAGGGTCCACTGCAGCTGGAGGCGCTGCGTGACAGCCTGAATGATCTGCTGGCGCGGCATGAGAGTTTGCGCACCAGCTTCCACGAACGCGATGGTCAACCCTTTCAGGTTGTCGAGCCCGCGCTGACGCTGGAGCTGCCGCTGCTCGATCTCTCCGAGCGCGACGAGCAAGCGCGACGCCTCGGCTATGAGCAGGCTTGCCAGCAGGAGGCCAACACCCCCTTTGATCTGCGGCAGGCGCCACTGCTGCGCGTACGCCTGGTCCGTATGGCTCCTGAGCGGCACACGCTGCTGCTGACCACCCATCACCTGATCTTTGATGGTCTGTCGCAGGAGATCTTTTTCCGCGAGCTGCGCGCGCTCTACCTGGCCAGAACGACCGGCGCCGGGGAGCCACTGGCGCCGCTGTCGGTGCAGTACAGCGATTACGCTCGCTGGCAGCGTGGCTGGCTGCAGGGCGAGGCTCTGGCCGAGGAACTGGCCTTCTGGCGACAGGAGGTGGCTGGCGCCGCCACCTTCCTCGATCTACCAACCAGCGTCCCACGCGCGACCGCCGCCGGGACCAGTGGCGTGACGCGCCTGTTCTCACTGGCGCCGGAGCTGACGGAGCAGCTGAAGAGCTTCGCGCGCCAGGAGGGCTGCACCCTCTACATGCTGCTGCTGGCGGGACTGGAGGTGCTGCTGAGCCGCTATAGCCGCCAGGAGGACTTCTTGCTGGGCATGCCGGTGCATACGCGCCAGCAGGAAGAAGCCGAAGGGCTGATCGGCATGCTGGTTAACACGCTGGTGGTGCGCGCCGACGTGCAGGGGGAGCCCTCGGGTCGTCAGCTGCTGCACCGCGTGCGTGAGCGCCTGCTGAGCGCGCAGAGCCATGGCGATCTGCCGCTGGAGAAGCTGGTGGAGGCCGTGCGGCCCGAACGCTCCGGTGGGGCGACGCCACTGATCCAGGTGGCCTTTGCCTGGGAGGAGCCGCCGCCAGCTGGTTGGGAGTTCGGACCCGGCCTGAGTCTGCGCGTCGAGCCCTGGGCCAGCCACAGCGCCAAATTCGAGCTGACCTTCTTCGCCTGGGAGACGCCCGATGGCATCCAGGGCATGCTGGAATACAACTCGGTCCTGCACGATGACCAGAGCATGCGGCAGTTGATTGAACACTGGCGGCAGCTCCTGCACGGCCTGGTCAGCCAGCCCGATTGCTCGGTACAGCGGCTGGACCTGCTCACACCGCAGGAGCGCCAGCGGCAGATCGTCGACTGGAATCAGACGCGGCGAGATTTCCCTGTCGATGCCTGCGTCCATGACCTGGTGGAAGAGCAGGCACGGGCACATCCGCAGGCGCCGGCGGTCAGCGACGCGCATCAGACGCTGAGCTACCAGGAGCTCAACGAGCGCGCCAACCGGCTGGCCCACTATCTGCGGGAGCAGGGGGTGGGACCCGAGGTGCGCGTGGGCGTCTGCCTGCCGCGCTCGGTGGAGCTGGTGGTGAGCCTGCTGGCGATCTGGAAGGCGGGGGGGGCCTATGTGCCGCTGGACCCCGGCTATCCACGCGAGCGCCTGACCTACATGCTCAGTGAGGCGCAGGCCTGGCTGGTCATCTCAACGGCAGAGCAGCAGGCCGATCTGCCCGCGACCGGTGTACGCGTGCTTAACCTGTCCACACTGAGTACGGATCTCACGCGGTATCCAGACTCGAATCCCGCTGCGGCGGCAAGTGCCACCAATCTGGCCTATGTGATCTACACTTCGGGCTCAACCGGCGCGCCCAAAGGCGTGCAGGTCACGCAACGCAACATCGTGCAGCTGGTCTACGATCCTGTTTATACCGCGATAACGCCGCAGGACCGCATCGCCTGTGCCTCGAACGTGGCCTTTGACGCGCTGACCTTCGAGGTCTGGGCTCCCCTGACCCGCGGTACCCACCTGGTCTGCCTGAATCAGGACACGATCCTGCAGCCGCGCGCACTCGCGCGAGCGCTGCGCGAGCATGAGATCAGCATCCTCTTCCTGACCACCGCCCTGGGTATCCAGGTGGCGCAGCAAGAGCCGGACGCCTTCAATTCGCTGCGATTCCTCATGCTGGGAGGTGAGGCCATCGATGCGCGCGCGGTCAGGACTGCGCTGCAGGATGGAGCCGCCCGTCGTCTGCTGAACATGTATGGCCCGACCGAATGTACCACCTTTGCGCTCTTCTATCATGTTGATGATGTCGCTGAGGGAGATGTGACGATCCCAATCGGCCGACCCATTGGCAATACGCGAGCCTATGTGCTCGACGCACACCAGCAATTGGTGCCGCCGGGTGTGGTGGGCGAGCTCTATCTGGGCGGTGAAGGTCTCGCGCGCGGTTACCTTAACCAGCCCGCGTTGACCGCCGAACGTTTCGTGCCCGATCCCTGGAGCGGCCAGGATGGCGCGCGCCTCTATCGCACCGGTGACCTGGCGCGGGCGCGTGAGGACGGCGCGCTGATCTTTGTGGGACGTGAGGATGGGCAGGTCAAGCTGCGCGGCTACCGCATCGAGATCGGCGAGATCGAGAGTCGCCTGCTGCGACACCCGGCCGTGCGCGCGGCGACCGTGCTCCTGCGTGAAGATCAGCCGGGCGAGAAGCAGCTGGTGGCTTACCTGGTTGCTCAAGGCGAGGAGAGGCCAGCGCTGGCGACGCTGCGGGCGCATGTGCGCGAGCAGCTGCCGGAATACATGCTGCCCTCGCATTTTGTCTGGCTGGAGCAGCTGCCCTTGACCCCCAACGGCAAGGTGGATAAGCGAGCCCTGCCGGCCCCTTCACGCCAGTTGGGGGAGACCGTGGGTGAGGAGCAGCGGCCGCGCACTGAGCTGGAGGAGGCGCTGGCCATCATCTGGTCGGAGGCCCTGGGGGGCCAGCGCATCGGTCGCGAGGAGAGCTTCTTCGATCTCGGCGGCCACTCGCTGCTGGCCATTCAGCTGATCTCGCGCGTACGCAGTCGCCTGCGCATCGATGTGCCGGTGCGCGCGCTGTTTGAATATCCCACCCTGGCCGGATTCGCGGCCGCCTTGCCCGCATATGAGGCGACGCCCGGACTGGCCAACGCCAGTGCGCGCCTGTATCTGCGCATCCATAAGATGTCACCCGCGGAACTAGAAGCACAGCTTAAAGCAAAGAAGAAGAAGAGTTAAATGACCATGGAGCCAAACGATTACAATCAGGAGCAAGCTTTTTCGGAGCAGCAGAGCGAGCTGTTAGCCCTGCTGCTGGCCGAAGAGGGGTTCAGCCTCTCTACCCGACCGCCACTCACGCGCGGCAGCTACGACGCTGGAGAGCCGATAGCACTGGCCTACGAGCAGGAGCCGCTCTGGTTTCTGGCACAGCTGGAGCCCGGCAATCCCTTCTACAACGTGCCGGTCATGCTGCGCCTGGACGGCCCTTTGCAACAGGAGGCGCTGCGGGCCAGTCTCAACGCCCTGTTGGCGCGTCACGAGAGCCTGCGTACCAGCTTCCACGAGCGAGCCGGCCAGCCCTTCCAGGCTGTCGAACCCGAGCTGACGCTGGACTTGCCGTTGCTCGACCTGTCGACACGCGGCGGTGAGGCGAGGCGGGAAGCCCTGCGGCTGGCGGTGCGACGTGAGGCGGATACCCCCTTCGATCTGCGGCGGGCGCCGCTGGTGAGGGCGCGACTGGTGCGCTGCGGACCAGAGGAACACTATCTGCTCTTCACGGCTCACCATCTTGTCTTCGATGGCTGGTCGCTCGGGGTCTTCTTCCGCGAGCTGAAAGCGCTCTACGGAGCGCTCGTCGCCGGTGAACCGCCCGCCCTGCCTCCGCTACCGATTCAATACGCCGATTATGCGCGCTGGCAGCGCGGCTGGCTGCAGGGCGAGGCCCTGGCTGAAGAGCTGGCCTTCTGGCGGCAGGAGGTGGATGGCGCCGCCACCTTCCTCGATCTGCCAACCACGTATCCACGTACGGGCGCGCCCGGCTTTCAGGGGGCCAGCCAGGAGTTCGCCTTTTCATCAGAGCTGACGGAGCAGCTGAAGGCCCTGGCGCGTCAGGAGGACTGTACCCTCTATATGCTGCTGCTGGCGGGACTGGAGGTGCTGCTGAGCCGCTATAGCTGCCAGGAGGACTTCTTGCTGGGCACGCCGATGCATACGCGGCGCCAGGAGGAGACCGAGGGGCTGATCGGCATGCTGGTCAATACGCTGGTGGTGCGCGCCGACGTGCGGGGGGAGCCTTCGGGTCGCCAGCTGCTGCGCCGCGTGCGTGAGCGCCTGCTGGGCGTGCAGAGCCATGCCGACCTGCCGCTGGAAGAGCTGGTCAAGGCCCTCAATCCCGAGCGTGCGGGCAGCGCCACGCCGCTAGTCCAGGTCGTCTTTGCCTGGGAAGATTTGCCACCGGAACAGCAGGAGCTAGGACCCGGACTGAGCCTGCACATCGAGCCCTGGGTCAGTCACAGCGCCAAATTTGAGCTGACCGTTCTGGCCTGGGAGACGCCCGACGGCATCCGGGGCCAGCTGGAATATAATACGGCCCTGCATGATGGGGCCAGCATGATCCGACTGATTGAGCACTGGCGGCAGCTCTTGCATGGCCTGGTCAGCCAGCCCGAGCGCCCGGTGCAGCGGCTGGACCTGCTCACACCGCAGGAGCGCCAGCGACAGATCGTCGATTGGAATCAGACGCGACAGGAGTTCCCCGCTGAGCGTACGGTCTGCGGTTTGATTGAAGAGCAGGCGCGGACACATGCGCAGGCGCCGGCGGTCAGCGACGCGCAGGAGGCGCTGAGCTACCAGGAGCTCAACGAGCGCGCCAACCGGCTGGCCCACTATCTGCGGGAGCAGGGGGTGGGACCCGAGGTGCGCGTGGGCGCCTGCCTGCCGCGCTCGGTGAAGCTGGTGGTGAGCCTGCTGGCGATCTGGAAGGCGGGCGGGGCCTATGTGCCGCTAGACCCCGGCTATCCACGCGAGCGCCTGACCTATATGCTCAGTGACGCGGGCGCACAGCTGGTGCTGACAGGATCACAGTCACAGGAGAACCTGAGGGAGAGCGACGTCCACGTGCTGTATCTGGATCAGATGGAGTCAGAACTGGCGCTATATCCGACCCTGGATGTAGAGGAAAGCGGGGAAGCGAGCAACCTGGCGTATATCGTCTATACCTCGGGCTCGACTGGCGCGCCCAAAGGCGTGCAGGTCACACAGCGCAACATCATGCAGCTGGCCTACCATCCCTTCTATACCCCGGTCGCGCCCGGTGATCGCGTTGGCTGTGCCTCAAGCGTGGCCTTTGATGCGCTGACCTTCGAGGTCTGGGCCACCCTGGCCCACGGCGCCCACCTGATCTGCCTGGACCAGGACACGATTCTGCAGCCGGGCGCGCTGGCACGAGCGCTGCGCGAGCAGCAGGTCAGCAATCTCTTCCTGACCACAGCGCTGGTAAACCAGGTGGCGCAGCAGGAACCGGGCGCCTTCAGTCTGTTGCGTTCGCTCTCGTTTGGCGGCGAGGCCGTTGAGCCGCGCTGGATTCGAGCCATCCTGCGCGCCGGTGCCCCACAGCGGCTGGTGCACATGTATGGTCCGGCTGAATGCACCACCTATGCGCTCTTCTATCATGTTGATGATGTCGCTGAGGGAGATGTGACGATCCCGATTGGCCGGCCCATCGGCAATACGCGGGCCTATGTGCTCGACGCGTATCAGCAGCTGGTGCCGCCGGGCGTGGTGGGCGAGCTCTATCTGGGCGGTGAAGGCGTGACGCGTGGCTATCTCAACCAGCCCGCCCTGACCACCGAACGCTTCGTGCCCGACCCCTGGAGCGACCGGCCGGGCGCGCGCCTCTATCGCACCGGTGACCTGGTGCGGGCGCGTGAGGATGGCGCGCTGATCTTTGTGGGACGTGAGGACGG
The DNA here is from genome assembly GCF_003967515.1 of Dictyobacter aurantiacus. GTDB lineage: Bacteria > Chloroflexota > Ktedonobacteria > Ktedonobacterales > Ktedonobacteraceae > Dictyobacter > Dictyobacter aurantiacus. Next base: position 5,676,200 of record NZ_BIFQ01000001.1, read on the forward strand.
GCAGGTCAAGCTGCGCGGCAACCGCATCGAGGTCGGTGAGATCGAGAGTCGCCTGCTGCGACACCCGGCCGTGCGCGCGGCGACCGTGCTCCTGCGCGAGGATCGACCGGGGGAGAAGCGCCTCGTCGCCTATCTGGTGGGCCAGGACGAGCAGCGGCCCACACCGGCCGAGATCCGCGCCTATGCGCGTGAGCAGTTGCCGGAATACATGCTGCCCTCGGCCGTTGTCTGGCTGGAGCAGCTGCCCTTGACCCCCAATGGCAAGGTCGATAAGCGGGCGCTACCCGCGCCCGGACGCGAGTCTGAGGAGGCCGTGAGCGAGGAGCAGCTGCCGCGCCCCGGCCGTGAGATGGAGCTGGCCGCCATCTGGTCGCAGGTTCTGGGTGTTGAGCAGATTGGTCGCGAGGCCAACTTCTTTGATCTCGGCGGCCACTCGCTGCTGGCCACACAGCTGATCTCACGCGTGCGCGACGCGTTCAATATCGAGCTACCCCTGCGCACGCTGTTTGAAGCGCCGACGCTGGCGGCCTTCGCCGCCCAGCTCGGGACGTCAGTGGCCGGAGATGAGTCGCAGCGATCGCTAATCCCCAGGGTCGCGCGCGAGGGTCAGCTGCGCCCCTCCTTTTCGCAGGAGCGCTTCTGGTTCCTCAACCAGCTCGATCCGCAGAGCACCGCCTATAACATGCCGGTCGCCTACCGCTTGAGCGGACAGCTGCGGCTGGATGTGCTGCGGCGCAGCCTGGCCGAGATCATCCGGCGTCACGAGTCCCTGCGCACCACCTTTGTAGAGGAGGATGGCGTACTGCTGCAGCGCATCTCGCCACAGCTCGAACTGGCCCTGCCAGAGATCGATCTGACCGGTCTGCCCGCGGATGAGTGGGAGGCCGAGGTGCAGCGGCGCCTGACCGGCGAGGCCCGCCAGCCATTTGATCTTCAGCATGGACCCCTCTTGCGCGCCACGCTGCTGCGACTGGACACCGAGGAGCATGTGCTCTTTTTGAACATGCACCATATCATCTCGGATGGCTGGTCGCTGAGCGTCTTTAGCAGGGAGTTCACGGAGCTCTATCGCGCCTACGCGCAGGATCGCCCCTCGCCGCTGGCCGAGCTTAGCGTGCAGTATGCCGACTATGCCAGCTGGCAGCGTGATCTCCTGCGGGGACAGGCCCTGGATGAGCAGCTGTCGTACTGGAAAGAGCAGCTGGCCGACCGCCCACCCGCGCTGGAGCTACCCATCGACTATCCTCGCGGTGCTACCCAGAACTTCGAGGGCGCCGGTCGCGAACTGCTCCTCCCACCCGAACTGGCCGACAGGCTCAAGGCGTTGAGCCAGCGCCAGGACGGCACGCTGTTCATGACGCTGCTGGCCGCCTTCGCCATCCTGCTGGGACGCTACAGCGGGCAGGATGACCTGCTGGTGGGCGTGCCCATCGCCGGGCGCACGCGCCCCGAGTTCGAAGAGCTGGTCGGCCTGTTCCTGAACACGCTGGTCTTGCGCGTCAGGCTGGAGGACGCGCCTACGTTCACCGAGCTGCTGGCCCGCGTACGCGAGGCAACGCTGGGAGCGTACGCGCACCAGGACCTGCCCTTTGAGTACCTGGTAGAGGTCTTGCAGCCCGAGCGCCATCTGAACCGCAACCCGCTCTACGAGGTGATGCTGAACCTGGTCAACCTGCCCCAGAGCGATCTGAGCCTGCCGGAGCTGCGGGTGAGCAGCGTGGAGCTCAGCGAGCCCGAGGCCAAGCTGCCCATCACCCTGTATATCTATGAGCGCCAGGATGGGCTGCTGGTGCAGCTGGTCTACCAGCGCGCCCTATTCTCGGACCAGCGCATGCGCCTGCTGCTGAACCAGTTCCAGGTTCTGCTGGAACAGATCGCCGACGAGCCCGGGCGCGTGGTGGACAGCTACTCGCTGCTGACTCCTGCATCACGCCACCTTATCCCGGACCCGACCGTGGTGCTGCCCGAGCCATACTGCGAGCCGATCACCAACCTGATCAAGGTCTGGGCCAGCGATCCGCGCGACCTGGTTGCCGTCTGGCAGGCGGGTCGCCAGTGGAGCTATCGCGAACTGATCGAGCGGGCGGACGTCATCGCGCGCACGCTGGTGAAGCTTGGTATCAGACGTGGCGATGCCGTGGCCATCCAGGGGACGCGCAGCTTCGGACTGTACGCCACGCTGGTGGGGACCCTCATGAGTGGTGGCGTGTTGCTGACGCTGGAGCGCTCGCTGCCCCTGCGTCGTCAGGAGATCATGGCCCACGAGGCGGACGCCCGCTACCTGGTCCGCATCGATGCGCACGCGGATGAAGACCTGGGAGAACTGGGGACCCTCGGCTCGTTCGTCGTTGATAGCCTGAGCGGCATGATCGTGGGCGAGTCTGAGGAGGACCTGCGGGCGATTGAGCTGCCCGAGATCATGCAGGATGATGCGGCCTACCTGGTCTTCACCTCGGGAACGACGGGCGTGCCCAAGGGCGTGCTGGGACGGCACAAGAGCCTGAGCCACTTTCTGAGCTGGCAGCGCAGCACCTTTGAGATGGGACCCGGCGACCGCTGCGCGCAGATGGCCTTGATCTCGTTCGACATGTTCTGGCGCGATGTCTTCATGCCCCTGGTGAGCGGGGCCACGCTCTACCTGCCCGAGGAGTACGCCGAGCTGATGCCTGAGCGCATCCTGCCCTGGCTGGCGCGCGAAGGGATTACATCCCTGCATATCGTGCCGACGATGGCGCAGAGCTGGCTGAACGACGAACGCTTCGGCATGCCTCTGCCGGCCATGCGTCGCGTCTTCTTCGCCGGCGAACCCCTGCCGGATCGGCTGGTCCAGCGCTGGCGCGCGGTGTTTGGGCGCGAGGGCACGATCCTCAACCTCTATGGTCCGGCCGAGACGACGCTGGCCAAGTCCTGCTACTGGGTCCCCGAGGATGATATGCTGCCGGGCATCCAGCCAGCCGGCTGGCCGCTGCCCGAGGCGCAGATGCTGGTGATGGGCCGTGGCGGCCAGCTCTGCGGCATTGGCGAGCCGGGCGAGATCGTGATCCGCACGCCATTCCGCAGCCTGGGCTACGTCAACGTCTCCGAGGAGAATCGCCGTCGCTTTCTCAAGAATCCCTTCCGTGACGATGAGCGCGACGTGCTCTACCGCAGCGGTGATCGCGGACGCTATGCCCTGGATGGGAAGCTCGAGATCCTTGGCCGCGTCGATGAGCAGGTGAAGATTCGCGGCGTGCGCGTGGAGCCGCCCGAGATCGAGATGGCGCTGCAGCAGCATCCGGCCATCAAGACGGCGGTGGTGCGCGCCTATACGGAGCCGGGTGAGTCCGAGAAGCGGCTAGCCGTCTATATGGTGCCGCTCGGCGAGCGAGAGAGTACGCCAACGGAGCCCGAACTGCGGCGTTTCCTGCGCGCGACCCTGCCGGAATATATGGTCCCCTCCGCCTTTATCTGGCTTGAGGAACTGCCCTTGACGCGCAACGGCAAGCTGGACTGGCGTGCCCTGCCGGTCCCCGAGGCGACCGTGGCGGCGAGCGAGCACTATAGCGCGCCGCGCACCCTGATCGAGGAGCAGGTGGTCGGCATCTGGGCGCAGGTCCTCAAGCGCCCGCTGGTCGGCATCCACGACAACTTCTTTGAGCTCGGCGGCCACTCGCTGCTGGGAGTACAGATCATCTCACGCCTGCGCGAGGCCTGCCAGGTCGAGGTGCCGCTGCGCGCCCTCTTCGAGGCGCAGACCGTCGCGGCCCTGGCCGAGCGCATCGAGCAGCTCAGGGCACATGAGCAGAGCGCGCAGGCTCGCGCCATCACCCGTGTCGATCGCCGTGGTGAGCTCCCGCTCTCCTTCCCACAGCAGCGCCTCTGGTTCCTTGACCAGTGGGAGCCCAACAACCCGTTCTTCAACGTCTCGCGGCTGGTGGAGATCCAGGGACCCCTGGATGTCGATCTGCTCAAGCGCTGCCTGAACGAGATCGTGCGCCGCCACGAGGCACTGCGTACGATCATCGTGGCGCGCCAGGGCCGGCCATCCCAGGTTATCCTGCCCGAGCTGCACCTGGAGGTAGAGGTGGTGGACCTGGAGGGACTGCCAGAAGGCGAGCGCGCGGCGGAGAAGCAGCGCCAGGCGCAGCAGGAGGCGCGGCGCCCCTTCGATCTGAGCCGTGGACCGCTGATCCGCGCGCGTCTATTGCGTCTGGGTGAGGTGGAGCACGTGCTCTCTCTGACCGTCCACCATATCGTCTCTGATGCCTGGTCGCTCAGCGTCCTGCTGCGCGAGCTGGGCATCCTTTATGATGCCTGGAGCGAGGACGAGCGGAGCCAGCCACTGGCGGAACTGCCGGTGCAGTACGTCGACTTCACCCTGTGGCAGAGTGAACGCCTGCGCGACGTACTGGACGGCGCGACCCTGATGGAGCGGCAGCTGGCGTACTGGCGCGAGCATCTACGGGGCGCGCCGCCTATGCTGTCCCTGCCGAGTGATCGTCCGCGCCCACCGCTGCAGACCTTCCGTGGCGCGCAATATCCATTCACGGTGCCGGATGGCCTCACCGCTGAGATCAAGGAGCTGGCCCGGCGCGAGGGTGTTACGCTCTCAATGACCATGCTGGCCGCGTTCCAGACGCTGCTCTATCGCTATACGGGGCAGGCTGATCTGGTGATCGGCTCGACCAACGCCAATCGTACGCACGTCGAGATCGAGAACCTGATCGGCTGCTTCTTCGACATTCAGGCCCTGCGCACCAGCCTGGCCGGTGATCCGACCTTCCGCGAACTGCTGGGGCGTGTGCGCGAGGTCGCCCTGGGTGCCTACACCAATCAGGATCTCCCCTTCGGCAAGATCGTCGAAGAGCTGCAGCCCGAGCGCAGCCTGAGCTATCCCCCCTATTTCCAGGTCGCGTTCTCCCTGCAGCACATGCCGGTGATGACGCTGGACCTGGCACGCATCCGCCTGCGGCTGCTTGACATCGATACGGGCTCGGCGCGCCTGGACCTGATGATCTTCCTGTGGGAACATGAGCAGCAGATGGTTGGCACCATCGAGTACAACACCGACCTGTTCGACGCCAGTACCATCGGACGCTTTATCGCGCACTACCGGCGCCTGCTGGAAGGCATCGTCGAGCAGCCCGAGCAGTGCATCGGGTCTCTGCCGCTTCTCCCCGAAGAGGAGCTCTCCCACCTGCTTGGTGACTGGAGTTGCGACGGCGGCGCTGCTCTTTCGGACCAGATGCGGCAGCGGGCGTGCCAGGCGCTTCAGCTCTCGGAGGAGGGTGAGCTGCATGCCTACGTGCTTGATGAACGGATGCAGCTCGCGCCGATCGGCGTGCCAGGAATGTTGTTTGTTGGTCGGCAGCTGGCAGAGGGAGCTCTGTATGGGAGCGGCGAGCTGGCGCGCTATACCGCCGAGGGGATACTGGAGCGGCTGGGGCCGCTGGAGCGCCAGGTTGAGCTGCGCGGCCATCGCATCCGGCTGGGCGAGATCGAAGCGGCGCTGCAATCGCATCCTGGCGTGCGTGAGTGCGCCGTGGTCGTGCGCGAGGACGAGCCGGGCGAGCGCGAGCTGGTCGCCTACGTGGCGCCTCATCAAGATCTGTCGCGTCCAACCAGCGGCGAGCTGGAGCAGTATCTGGCGCAGCGCCTGCCCGACTACCTGCTGCCGTCCCGGTTCGTCCGGGTTGCTACTTTCCAGCTGGACGAGTCCGGAACGATCGACTATCAGGCCCTGCCGCGTCCCGAGGTGGAGCCCGAGGATACGACTGTGCAGTCCGAGGGCGCGACCCGCGGCGCCATTGAGGAGCAGCTTATCGCCATCTGGACCGAGCTGCTTGACCCCGAAGAGGTCGCGCTGGGAACGTTTGGCGATCCGGCGGACGGCATCGGTATCCACGACGACTTCTTCGCGCTCGGCGGCCACTCGCTACTGGTGACGCAGGTGATGTCTCGCGTGCAGGAAACCTTTGGCGTCGATCTGCCGCTGGCCGACTTCTTTGAGTCCTCAACCATCGCCGAACTGGCCGCGCAGATCGAGGCGGCGCAACTGCTGGCGGCTGGACAGCGCCAGGCCCCGCCGCTGCTGCCGGTCGCCCGTACTGGTCCGCTGGCGCTCTCGTTCGCGCAGGAGCGACTCTGGTTTCTGCAGCAGCTGGAGGAGGATAGCGCGGCCTATGTCATCATGGGTCCCCGGCGCATCAGTGGTCAGCTGAACATCGCCGCGCTTGAACGTAGCCTGGGACTGCTGGTCGAGCGGCACGAGTCCCTGCGCACCGTCATCGTGGTGGACGAAGATGGTCATCCCGGTCAGTTCGTGCTGCCACAGGTGCGCATCGAGCTGCCGCTGGATGATCTGAGTGGTCTGCCCGAGGATGAGCAGCAGCGGCGCGTGCAGCGCGTCGCCGACGAGGAGATGAACACGCCGTTCGACCTGGCGCGCGGTCCGCTGCTGCGGGCTCGCCTGCTGCGCCTGGGTGAGCTGAGCTTTGTGCTGCTGATTACCGTGCACCACATCGCCTCGGATGGCTGGTCGCAGGGCATCCTGTATCGAGAGCTGGCGGCCTTCTATACGGCGGTGTGCGCCGGGCAGCAGGCACAGCTGCCCGCGCTGCCCATCCAATACGCCGACTACGCGGTCTGGCAGCGCGACTGGCTGCGTGGAGAAGTTATGGAGGCCGAGGTCGCCTACTGGCGCGAGCAGCTGGCGGGCGCGCCCCCGGTGCTGGAGCTGCCAACTGACCGGCCACGACCCCCGGCGCAGAGCTTCGCCGGCGCCATCTATAGCTTTAGCCTGTCGCCCGAGCTGGCCGCCGGCGTGCGCGCCCTCAGTCAGCGCGAGGACGCGACGCTGTTCATGACGCTGCTGGCCGCCTTCCAGGTGCTGCTGCGCTACTATAGCGGCCAGGAAGATATCGTGGTTGGCACCCCCATCGCCAACCGCACGCACATCGAGACCGAGGGGCTGATCGGCTTCTTCGTCAACACGCTGGCGCTGCGCGCCGATCTGTCCGGAGATCCGACTTTCCGCGAGCTGCTAGGACGCGTGCGCCAGGTAGCCCTGGGCGCCTACACCCACCAGGAGCTCCCCTTCGAGAAGCTTGTCGAGGCCCTGCAGCCCGAGCGCAGCCTGAGCCATAACCCGCTCTTCCAGGTCCTCTTCGCGCTGCAGAACATGGCGGTGGACGCCCTGACCCTGCCCGGCGCGGTGGTCGAGGCCCAGCTGCTCGCCGTGGCGGTCTCCAAGTTCGATCTCAGCCTCTACCTCTCCGAGAATGTGGACGGCACCATGCAGGGGATGGTCGAGTATAGTACGGACCTGTTCGAGCAGGCGAGCATCGAGCGCATGGTGCGCCACTACCAGGCTTTGCTTGAGCAGCTGGTGCAGGAGCCAGGGATGCGCCTTAGCCAGGCGCGGCTCCTGGACGCGCGTGAGCGTGAGCAGATCGTTGCCTGGAACAGCACCGAGGTATCCTTCGCGAACGAGGAGACGCACCTGGCGCGTCTATTTGAGGAGCAGGCGGCGCGCACTCCCGAGGCGAGCGCCCTCATCTACGGCGACCAGCGGATGAGCTACCGCGAGCTGGACCGGCGCGCCAACCAGCTGGCTCACGCCCTGCGCGCGCGTGGGGTGGGGCCCGAGACGCGCGTTGGTCTGTGCCTGGAACCAACGCCGGAGCTGTACGTGGGCCTGCTCGGCATCCTCAAAGCCGGAGGGGTCTATGTCCCCCTCGATCCCGATTATCCGACTGAGCGGCTGGCCCTGATGGTCGCGGACTCAGGGGCGCCGCTGGTCGTGACGCTGTCGCAGCTGCGTGGACGCCTCCTGGAAGGCGCCGCCAGCTTCCTCTGCCTGGATGCCGACCGGGAGGAGATCATGAGCATGGCGCAGGAGCCGCCGCGCGTCTCTATTCATCCGGAGAGCCTGGCCTATGTGATCTACACCTCGGGCTCGACTGGCAGACCAAAGGGCGTGCTGGCGACGCAGCGCGCCACGCTCAACCGTCTGCACTGGATGTGGCGCAGCTATCCCTTCGCCGCCGATGAGATCTGCTGCCAGAAGACCTCGCTGAGCTTTGTGGACGCGGTCTGGGAGATCTTTGGTCCCCTGCTGCAGGGGGTGCCGACGGTGCTGATCTCCAGGGAGCAGTTGCGCGAGCCACGCGACCTCGTGGAGACGCTGTCCGGTCAGCGCGTATCGCGTTTGGTGCTGGTCCCCTCGCTGCTGCAGGGACTGCTCGACCTGGATGAGCGACTGGGCGAGCGCCTGCCCGCTCTCAAGCTGTTGAGCTGTAGTGGCGAAGTCCTGACGTTGCCGCTGCTACGGCGTTTCCAGCAGGCGTTCCCTGGCTGTACAATGCTGAACCTGTATGGCTCCTCTGAGGTGGCGGCCGATGCCACCTGCTATGAGGTGCCCGCCGGCTCCGCGCCCGCCACCCATGTCTCAATCGGGCGCCCGATCGCCAATCTGCGCGTCTATATCCTGGATCAGCAGATGGTGCTGCTGCCGGTGGGCGTGGCGGGCGAGCTCTACATCGGGGGCGCCGGAGTCGCCAGGGGCTACCAGGGCCGCGCCGACCTGACGGCCGAGCGCTTCCTGCCCGATCCCTTCAGCTCAGAGCCCGGTGGACGGCTCTACCGGACCGGTGATCGCGCGCGCTACCTGCCCGACGGCAGCATCGAATACCTCGGGCGCAGCGATCAGCAGATCAAGCTGCATGGCTTCCGCATCGAGCTGGAGGAGGTCGCGGCGGCGCTCAGGCGTGATGGACGCCTGCGCGAGGTCGCGCTCCAGCTGTGGCACGACCCGGCGGGCGAGCCACGTCTCGTCGCCTATCTCGTCGCTGGCGCGGAGCCGCCACCGACCGTTCAGGAGCTGCGCGCCGGACTGCAGCGGCAGCTGCCAGCCTACATGCTGCCCGCGCTGTTCGTCTTCCTGGACCAGCTGCCGCTGCTGCCCAATGGCAAACTGAACCGGCAGGCGCTGCCGGCGCCCCATCCCGAGCGGCAGGACCCCAACGACGACGATCAGCAGCCACAGTCCCCAGTTGAGGAGGCGCTGGCCGCCATCTGGTGTGAGGTCCTGCACCTGAAACATGTTGGCCGGCGGCAGAGCTTCTTCGAGCTCGGCGGCGATTCCATCCTGACCATCCAGGTTGTCACGCGCGCCCTGCGCCAGGGTCTGCAGCTAAGCGCCAGGCAGATATTCCAGCACCAGAGCATCGCCGAGCTCGCCGCCGTCGTCGAGCACAGCGACGAGTTCGATGAACAGGAGGAGGCCGAGGAAGCGCAGGGCGAGTTTCCATTGGCGGATCTCAATCCCGGAGAGCTTGGCACGCTGGCAAGCCTGCTTGGAAAAATGAGCAATACAGAGGAGCCATCCAGATGAGCTTTGATAACGTTGAGGACATCTATGTCCTCTCGCCGATGCAGCAGGGAATGCTGTTTCACACCCTGTACACCCCCAACGCGGGCGCGTACATCCTGCAGTCCGGCTGGGAGCTGCGGGGCGAGCTGAACGAGGGAGCGTTCAGGGCCGCCTGGCAGTATGTGATCGAGCGCCGCTCGATCCTGCGCACCGGCTTTGTCTGGGAGGGACTGGAGAAGCCGCTACAGGTCGTGTTGCGCAGCGCCGAGGTTCCCTGGCGGCAACATGATTGGCGTGGGCGCGCGCCTGATGAGCAGGAGGCCAGCTGGGAACGGCTGCTGGAGGAGGATCGCGGCAACCCGTTCGCGCTCGACAAGGCGCCCCTGATGAGGTTCCAACTCGTACGCCTGGATGAGCGCCTGTATCGCTTCGCCTGGAGCTATCATCACATGCTGCTGGATGGCTGGAGCTCGCCCCTGGTACTCAAGGATGTCTTCTCAGCCTACAAGGCCCTGGACGCTGGACGCGCCCCCACATTGGAGAAGCGCCGCCCCTATCGCGATTACATCGCCTGGCTGCAGAAGCAGGACCTGAAGGCCTCCGAAACCTTCTGGCGCCAGAACCTGCGCGGCTTTAGCGAGGCCATCCAGCCGATCGATCTGTCCGTGAGGCAGACTCCGAAGCGGCGCCAGCCCTCAGCGGGAGAAACGCAAGCAAGCCGGTTTGGGGAGCAGACGCTGGTCATCTCAGAGCAGGCTACCTCTGCCCTGCAGTCCTTCGCCCGCGCGCATCAACTGACCCTCAACACGCTGCTGCAGGGGGCCTGGGCCCTGCTGCTGGGCCGCTATAGCGGAGCCGAAGACATCGTCTACGGCACCGTCGTCGCTGGCCGACCGGCGACCGTGCCCGGCGTCGAGTCGATGATCGGCCTCTTCGTGAATACGCTGCCTTTTCGTATTGCCTTGAAGCATCACCCATCCCTGGCGGACAGTATCGACCTGATCACCTGGCTGAAGGATCTGCAGGATCGGCAGGCTGAACTGCGCCAGTACGAGTACAGCCCACTGATGCAGATTCAGGCCTGGAGCGAGGTGCCGCGCGGTCAGCCCCTCTTCGAGAGCATCCTGGCCTTCGAGAACTACCCGCAGGTCGAGCTGGACAGCGCCGCTGAGACGCGGCTGCGCGTCGCGCCGCTCTCGGCCAGCGCGCGCACGCACTATCCCCTGGAGCTGGTCGTAGTGCCCCGGCAGACGCTGGGGCTGCGGCTCAGCTACGATCGTGAGCGTTTCGCGCCCGAGACGATTGAGCGCATGCTGGCTCACCTGCGCTTCCTGCTGCATTCGCTGCCGTCGGACGGCGCGCTGGCTCCGCAGCTGGTGATGCTGAACGCCAACGAGCGCGACCAGCTGCAGCCACCATCCGAGCCGCCTGCGGAACTGATGGAGATGGATGTCGATGACGCGCGCCTGCGCTGCCTCCATCAACTCTTTGAGGAGCAGGTGGAGCGCCGGCCCGCCGCGCCCGCCGTCATCTTCGGAGCGGAGTCACTGACCTACGGTGAGCTCAATCGGCGCGCCAACCGGCTCGCGCGCTACCTGCGACAGCGCGGGGTAGGACCGGAGGTATGCGTCGCCGTCTTCATGAAGCGCTCGCTTGAGCTGATCGTCAGCCTGCTGGCGATCGTCAAGGCCGGTGGCTGCTATGTTCCCCTGGATCCGGCCTATCCAGGCGAGCGCCTGACCTATATCCTTGACGAGGTACGGGCGCCGCTTGTGCTCACCTCGCGCGCGCTGAGCGAGCACCTGCCGCAGACCGACAGCGGCGTGCTGGCGGTGGATGATCTGGACGAGCAGCTGGCGCGCCAGGACGACACCAATCTGGAGAGCCGTGGGCATAGCGCCCGGCTCGCCAATATTATGTATACCTCTGGTTCGACCGGGCGGCCCAAAGGAACCATGATCGCGCACCGCTCGATCGTGAACCTGGTTTATCGTCCGACGTACGTGCGCATCGATGAGGAGGACTCGCTGCTGCTCTTCTCCTCCATCGCCTTTGATGTCGCTACCTTTGAGATCTGGGGCAGCCTGCTCAATGGGGCGCGGCTGGTGGTGGCGCCGGCTGACCTCTCTTCGCTGGATGAGCTGGCCGAGACCATTCGGGGGCAGCGGGTCAGCGTCCTCTGGCTGACGAGCGGCATCTTCAACCAGATGGTGGAGACGCATCTCGATGGGCTGCGCGGCGTCAAGCGGCTGATGACGGGCGGCGAAGCGCTCTCCGCCTCCCACGTGCGCCGCGCGCTGGATGAGCTGACCGGCTGCCAGATCATCAACGGCTACGGGCCGACCGAGAACACCACCTACGCCTGCACCTACGCCGTGCCTGCCGATGACACCCTTGAGCCGTCGGTGCCCATCGGGCGACCGCTGACCAACATCAGTGCCTATGTACTGGATGAGCACATGCAGCGGGTCTTGCCGGGGGCTATCGGCGAGCTCTACCTGGGAGGTGAAGGCGTGGCGCGCGGCTACTTCAAGCAACCAGCGCTGACCGCTGAACGCTTTGTGCCCGATCCCTTCAGCCCGCAACCGGGCGCGCGGCTGTATAAAACCGGCGACCAGGCGCGCCAGCTGGAAGATGGGACGCTGCTCTTCGAGGGTCGCGCCGATAAGCAGGTCAAGCTGCGCGGCTACCGCATCGAGTGCGGTGAGATCGAGGCGCGGCTGCTTGAGCATCCCGCCGTTCGCTCGGCGGCGGTACTCTTACGCGAGGATCGTCCGGCGGAGAAGCAGCTGGTGGCCTACCTCGTTCCCACGGGGCCGAGCGAGCGACCAGCTGCCGGCGAGCTGCGCGCCTATCTGCAGACATGGTTGCCAGCCTACATGCTGCCCGGCGCCTATGTGTGGCTGGAGCGTCTGCCGCTAACCCCCAATGGCAAGCTAGACCAGCGGGCGCTGCCACCGCCTGAGCGCCAGGGAGGTGAATCGACCTATCTCGCGCCGCGTACGCCGGTGGAAGAGCAGCTGGCCGCCCTGTGGGCCGCCCTATTCAAGCTGGAGCGCGTCGGCATCACCGACAACTTCTTTGAGCTTGGCGGCCACTCTATCCTGGCCATTCGCCTGATCGGGCAGGTCCAGGCCGCCTTCGGGGTGCAGGTCCCGCTGAGCGTTCTCTTCGAGCAGCCAACGGTGATGGGCATGGCGCTCGCCATCGTCCAACAGCAGATGGAGCAGAACGACGATGATGAGCTTGAGCGCTTGCTGGCCGAAGTCGAAGGTCTCGCGGCGCAAACCGACAATCAGGTATCGTAGGGTGTCATTCATTTTGTTGCAAGAAGAGAAGAGAACCTACTGCTTTGTCAAACTTCGTTTGATGGATTGTTCGCCCGCTACGCGGGCGAGAGGGGGAGGAGTTGCCGGGGGCACAGCCCCCGCGCCCCCAGTCAAGGGGCTAGCCGCCCCTTGCATCCCCGCTCCCCCATCAAATGAACTTTGACAGAGCAATACGGGGGCGTTTCGTGTTTTCCGGTATCGTAATTATAATCCAGGGGGTGCAGTGTGACAGATTTAGCCAGGCGACTCGCCAGCCTCTCGCCGGAGCAGCGGGCTATGCTGGAGCAGAGGCTCCAGCAGAAGCAGCGCGCCGCGCAGCCCGAGCCGACCATTGCCGCGCGCGGACAGGACAGCGGGCCGCTCCCGCTCTCATTTGAGCAGCAGCGGCTCTGGTTTACCGACCAGCTCGCGCCGGGCAACGCGGCCTATAACTCGCCGCTGGCGCTGCGGCTGCTCGGCGAGCTTGACAGTGCGGCTCTTCACCGCGCGCTCAAAGAGATCGTGCGCCGGCACGAGGTCCTCAGAACCTCCTTCGGCGTCCATGAGGATGGGCAGCCGGTGCAGCTTATTAACCCGGATGTGGAGCTGCCGCTGCCGATCAATGATCTGCGTGACCTCCCTGAGGCAGAACGCACGGCCGAGGCCTATCGGCTGGCCTGCGAGGAGGCGCAGCGCCCCTTTGATATCGTGCGCGGGCCCATCGTGCGCGCGCGCCTGCTGGCTCTGGGCGAGCGCGAGCATGTCCTGGTGCTGGCCTTCCATCATATAGCTGTGGATGCCTGGTCGATTGTAATCTTCTTCCGCGAGCTGGCGGCCCTTTACGATGCCTATCGGCAGCAGCGCCAGTTGGAGCTACCGCCGCTGGCGCTGCAGTACGCCGACTACGCGCTCTGGCAGCGTCAGACCCTGCGTGGTCCCCGCCTGGAGGAACTGCTCGGCTACTGGCGCGAGCACCTGTCTAACCTGCCCACCCTGCGCCTGCCGACCGACCGCCCGCGCCAACCGGGTCCCTCATCAGAGGGCGTGAAGCGTACCATACTACTGCCCGCCAGCCTCAAAGAGCGGCTACGCGCGATCGGCCAGCGGAATCAGGCTACCCTGTTCATGGTGCTGCTGACCGGTTTCCAGATCCTGCTCACGCGCTACAGCGGCCAGGAAGAGATCGTGATCGGTACCTCGGTCGCGGGCCGCTCGCGGCGCGAGCTAGAAGACCTGATCGGCTTCTTTATCAATATGCTCGTCCTGCGCACCGAGCTGCCAGCATCGCTGACATTCAACGAGGCCCTGCAGAGGGTGCGCGCCGAGTGCCTGCGGGCCTATGCCCACCAGGATCTGCCCTTTGAACGGCTGGTGCAGGAGCTGCATCCTGAGCGCGATCCGGGACGCATGCCGCTGTTCCAGGTATTGTTCCAGAGTGTCGAGAGCGTAGGCGATGGGGGTGGCAGCTTTCCGGGCCTCGACCTGGAGCCCTTCGCCCTGCAGACCGGAACCTCAAAGTTCGATCTCCTGGTCAGCGTCCGTGAGCCGGGCGACGAGATCAGCATCGAGTTCGAATACAACACCGCGCTCTTCAATGTCGGAACCATTGAGCGCATGCTCAACCACTATCAGACGCTGCTCGTACGGCTGGCATCCCGGCCCGAACAGCGCATCCAGAACGTGCCGCTATTGACCGAAGAGGAGCGGCGCGTGGCCGTCGAGGACTGGAACCAGACGCAGACGGCGTATCCCACCGACCGCTGCCTGCACCAGTTGTTCGAGGAGCAGGCGCGGCGACAGCCACGGGCCGTAGCCGTGAGCTATGAAGAGCAAGAGCTGAGCTATGCCAGTCTCGATGCCCGGGCGAACCAGCTGGCCCACTATCTGCAACGGTTGGGGGTGGGTCCTGATGTTATCGTAGGCCTGTGCGTCGAGCGCTCCATCGAGATGGTCGTCGGCATCCTGGGTATCCTCAAGGCCGGTGGCGCCTACGCGCCGCTTGATCCCAATTATCCCCGCGAGCGGCTGGCCTTTATGCTCGGCGAGACCCGCGCCCCCGTTGTGCTGACACAGCAGAGGCTGCTGACCAATCTACCTGAGCAAAGCGGGCTGGTCGTCTGCCTGGACGCCGACTGGAAGCGGATCGAGGCTGAACCCCAGACACCTCCGGTATCGGGTGTCGGCCCGAGGCACCTGGCCTACGTGATCTCTACCTCCGGGTCAACCGGGACGCCCAAAGGTATCGCCATCCAGCACCAGGGCGTTGTCAACAATATCACCGACCTCAATCGCCGCTTCAACGTTGGGCCCGACGATAGCGTGCTGGGCCTGTCGTCGCTGAGTTTTGACATGTGTGTCTACGAGGTGTTGGGACTGCTCGCCGCTGGCGGCACGCTGGTCTTGCCGCCGCTGGCCGCCGCCAAAGATCCCGCCTGCTGGGCCGATATGCTCGTACGCAAGCGCGTCACGCTCTGGAACTCCGCCCCCTCGCTGCTGGTGCTGCTGGCCAACCACTGCGAACAGCTGGGGATCGCGCCCCTACCTCTGCGGCTGGCCCTGCTGGGAGGCGACTGGGTGCCTGTGAGCCTGCCGGAACGGCTCAAAGCGCTGGCGCCGGGAATCGAGTTCATCACCATGGGTGGAGCGACCGAAGCCTCGATCCACTCGATCATCTACCCGGTAGAGGAGACCGATCCAGGCTGGAAGAGCATCCCCTATGGGCGTCCGATGGCCAATCAGGAGGCATACATCCTCGATGCCAACGCGCAACTGGTCCCGATCGGAGTGGCGGGTGAGCTGCATCTTGGCGGCGCCGGACTGGCGCGCGGCTACCTCAATCAGCCCGCCTTGACAGCCGAGAAGTTTGTGCCGCACCCCTTCAGTCGGCAGCCGGGCCAGCGGCTCTACAAGACCGGCGACCTGGCGCGCTACCGTGAGGACGGCGTGATCGAGCTGCTGGGGCGCATGGATTTCCTGGTCAAGATCCGTGGCCTGCGCATCGAGCTCGGCGAGATTGAGGCCACGCTGAAGCAGCATGCCGCCGTGCGCGAGGCGGTCGTCGTTGTGCGCGAGGACCATGCCGGCGACAGACAGCTGGTCGCCTATATCGTCGTCCCCGAGGGAGAGGCGCAGCCGCAGCCGGTGGAACTGCGCGCCCTGGTAAAGGGCCGCCTACCCGAATATATGCAGCCGGCGGCCTATGTCTTTCTGGCGCGGCTGCCGCTCTCGCCGAACGGCAAGGTTGACCGCAAGGCCCTGCCGGCGCCCGATCAGGCGCAGCGCCAGCCGCGTCAGGATATCGTGCCGCCCGCCGACGAGCTTGAGCGCCGGCTCACCCGCATCTGGTCGGACGTGCTGGGCATCGAACAGATCAGCGTGACCGACAACTTTTTCGAGCTGGGCGGAGACTCCTTCAAGGCCATTCGCGCCGCCCGGGCGTGCAGCGAGACCCTGCCCCTGATCGACTTTTTCACCCACGCCACGATTCGTGAGCTGGCTGCTCACCTGCGCCGGTCAACTACCGCCGCCTCGACGCATCTGCTCTACGAGCTCATGGGACGGCAGGACGAGGCCCAACTCTCACTGGTCTGTGTGCCGTATGGAGGGGGCAACGTCGTGGCCTATCAAACGCTGGCCAACAGTCTGCCACCGGGATATCGCCTCTACTCGGTCGCCCTGCCGGGACACGACTTCGCGCGGCGCGAGGAGCCTCTGCTGCCGTTAGAAGAGGTCGCGCATGCCTGTGTCGAGGAGATCGTCCAGACCGTCGGCAAGCGACCGCTGGCGCTCTACGGCCAGTGCGCGGGCGTCGCCCTGACGATTGAGATCGCCCGCCTGCTGGAAGAGCGAGGCCACGAGCTCGCGGCCGTCTACCTGGGCGCGGCCCTGCCGGATCGCCAGCCCACGCGTTCCATCGAAATGGGCCGCGAGGTCCCCGACGACGAGCTGCTGGAGTGGCTGCAGTACCTGGGAGGATTTGAAGATCTCTTCGAGAGCGACGATACGCGCTTTATTCTCAACGCCGTACGCCACGACCTGCTCAACGCCGCCGAATATTACAGGCGCGCCTACGAGGCGCCCGCTGCCCGGCTGCGGGCGCCCGTAACGTGCATCGTTGGCAGCGAGGATGCCGCGACCCGTGAATACAGCCAGCGCTACCGCGAATGGGAATATTTTGGTGCGGCGGTCAACCTGCAGGTGATCGAGGGGGCCCGGCACTACTTTGTCAAACACAATGCTAGCGAGCTAGCGGAAATTATCTATCGCGCCACCCCGATTGGGGGAGCGGACCAGCACACCGATGGAGGCCAGCATGACTGAACGAATATTAGAGGACTTCTTACAGAAGGGTGTTGAGGTCCTGAGGGAGGAAGATCCCCTGCTTGAGGGGCTGCTGGCGCGTGAGCACCAGCGCCAGCTGAACACCCTGACCCTGGTGGCAGCCTCAAGCATCGCCGATCCATCGATCTTTGCCTGCCTGGGATCGGCCATCGGGAACCTCACCACCGAAGGCTATCCATCCAGGCGCTTCCACGGCGGCTGCTCAATCGCTGACGAGATCGAGTGCCTGGCCATCGAGCGCGCCAAAATCGCCTTTGGCGCGCGCTACGCCAACGTACAGCCGCACTCCGGAACGAGCGCGAACCAGATCGTAATCGGCAGCCTGCTCAGTCCTGGCGCGCGCATCATGGGGCTGGGGCTCAACTCCGGTGGGCACCTCTCGCACGGCTCGCCGGCCTCGCTGACCGGGCAGTGGTTTGAGGCCATTGAATATCACGTCGGCCAGGACAACTGGCTCGATTACGACGAGGTGCGCCGCCTGGCCCTGCGGACGCGCCCCGACCTGATCGTCGCGGGCGCGAGCGCGTATCCACGCAGCATCGACTTCGCCCGTTTTCGCGCCATCGCTGACGAGGTGGGCGCCTACCTGCTGGCCGACATCTCGCACATCTCCGGTCTCGTGGCCGCCGGCGAGCACCAGAGTCCCATCGACCACGCCCACTTCACCACCACCAGCACCTACAAGCAGCTCTACGGTCCGCGTGGCGGCCTGATCCTGATGGGGAAGGACCACGAGCAGCTTTCGTCCGATGGGCGCACCACGCTGTCCCAGCGGCTGCAGAAGGCCACCTTCCCCTTCTTTCAGGGCACACCCAGCCTCAACACGATTGCCGCCAAGGCGCGCGCCCTGGGCATGGTCGCCACGCCACCCTTCAAACTGCTGGCGCGCCGCGTGGTCGAGAACGCGCGGGCGCTGGCGCGTGAGCTCAAAGCGCGTGGCTATGATGTGCTTACCGGAGGGACCGACAACCACATGGTCCTCTTGAACATCGCCAGCAGTGGCCTGACCGGTATCGTCGCCGAGCGCGCCCTGGAAGAGTGCGGCATCGTCGTCAACAAGAACCGCATCCCCGGCGACACCCGGTCCGCCCTCGTCACCAGTGGTCTGCGTCTGGGCAGCAACGGCGTCGCCGCGCGCGGCATGTACATAGAAGAGATGAGCATCTGCGCCGAGCTGATCGACCGCGTCCTCTCATCCGTTCAGCAGCTCGACGAGCGCCACTACACCCTGGACGAGCACATCAGGGCCGAGGTCAGCGCGCATGTGCAAGAACTCTGCACGCAGTTCCCCATCTCTGGCTACGCGGGATGAGCGCATCCAAAAATCGGCCGCGAGGCCCGAACGTATGGCTGCGGTCAGGCCCACGCGAGCTATGCTCGCGCGGGCGCTGGCTGGACGTGGGGGTGGGGATGGCTGGTGAGGAGGTTGGTTTGGGAGAGCAGGCTGTTGAGGAGGACGGCTGAGAGCGCACTGGCTCCGGTGAGCAGCAGGGCGGATGGCGAGAGGGCGACGAGGCTGAGCAGGCGGCGCAGCGGTGGGATGGTGAAGGCGGCCAGCAGGACGCCGAGCGAGCCGCCGACGGCTCCCAGCACGGGACGCGTCAGGTGGCCTTCGGAGCGGCCGGCCATCAGGGTCTGGGCCAGCTGGGTGGTGACGATGCTGGCGAAGGCGACCGAGCGGGCCGCGGGGAGCGAGTTGAGGCCGCGCGTGAGCAGGTAGGCGGCCAGGGAAGGGACGGTCGTGGCCAGCCCCCGGCGCAGGATCTCATTGCGCAGGGGGGCGTCCAGGGCGGCCGCGCCCTCGCGGCGCAGCTGCGTCAGGTTCCGGTGTTCGGGTTGCTGCAGGATCACGGCCAGCGCGGGCAGCACATCGGTGATCGCGTTGACGGCCAGGATCTGGGCCACCGTGAGCGGCATGCCGGTGCCCAGCAGGCTGGCGCCCACCACCAGTCCCAGTTCACCCAGGTTGCCGCCCAGCAGCAGTCCCAGCGAGCGACGCATGTTGCGCCAGAAGCTGCGGCCCTCGACGCAGGCCTGGACCAGCGTCGAGAAATCGTCGTCGGTAATCACCACATCCGCCGTCTGCCGCGCCACCTCGGTGCCGCTCTTGCCCATGGCGATGCCGATGTCCGCCAGCCGCAGGGCGGGCGCATCATTGACGCCATCGCCGGTCATCGCTACCGTATGGCCCTGGCGATGCAGGCTTTCGATGATGCGCAGCTTGTCGAGCGGCGTCGCCCGCGCGATGACGGAGGCGTTTTGCAGCAGCCGATCCAGTTCGCCATTCTGCAGATCCGCGATGGTGGCCGCGTTGAGCACCTCATCATATTCCCCGAGCAAGCCAGCCTCGCGCGCGATGGCGCGGGCCGTCACCGGATGGTCCCCGGTAATCATCACCACGCGTACGCCGGCCTGCTGGCAATGGAGGACCGCTTCCGCCACGGTTGGGCGTAGTGGATCGCTGATGCCTACGAAGCCCAGGGCGGTAAGGTGCTGCGGATCATCGATCCGCGTATCCACCGGACCCTCGGCGACCATCAGTACACGTAGCCCTTTTTCCGCCAGTGCCAGCGAGCGGCTCAGGAGCATGGCCCGACCCGCCTTGTTGAGCTCTTGCTGTCCATCCTCTTGCCAGAAGGCGCAGCGCCCCAGAATCGTTTCCGGCGCGCCCTTGATATAGAGCCTGTTCTGAATCCTGGCAACCGAGAACGAGCGCACTGGATCGAAGGAGAGGTCGACGTCGTGTTTAAGGCTGATCTGCTCCCCCAGGCCGGCCGCGATAGCCCCCTGGACGACGGCGACGTCGGTTGGATGGGCCCGGGCGCCCTGTTCATCGGGATGGGGGCTGGCCAGGGCCGCCGCCAGCACCACGCGTGTCAATTCGGGCGATAGGTGTGGCGACAGCGTGGCCTCCTGGTGCGCATCGGCCACCGTGGTCAGCTGCAGGTGTCCCCGCGTCATCGTGCCCGTCTTGTCGGTGCAGACCACGTCCACGCGACCGAGCGCCTCGACCGAGGAGAGGCGCCGCACCACCGCCCGATGGTTGGCCAGCCGGTGGGCCACGCCGGTCTCCCCCACGCGCGAGAGCAATGGCAATCCTTCCGGCACGCCGGCCAGGGCTACCGTAGCCCCGATGGCCAGGATGCCAGGGAACGACTGCTTCCAGAGCAGTCCCGACGCGATCACCAGGGCGCCCCCGAGCGCCGAAACCGGCAGAAAGACCTTTAGCATCCGGCTCAGGCGCGTGCCCAGCGGATTGAGTTGCTGGCTCTCTTCCATCAGCGCCAGCCTGGTTGCCCCCATGCGTGTCTTGCCGCCCACCGCCACTACCACCGCGTGCGCTGTACCGGAGAGCACGTTGCTGCCATCCAGCACGATGCGGTCGCTGTCGCTGCCTCCCGTCACCACTTTTCTGACCGGGAACGACTCGCCGGTGAGCGCGGCCTCATCCACCTCCAGGTTCAGTGACTCGATGATGCGGGCGTCGGCCGCGATGCGATCTCCCGAGGCCAGCAACAGGATATCGCCGGGCACAACCTCATCGGCAGGGATGGTCTTCTCCTGATTGTCGCGCAGCACGCGGGCCTGCGACACGCCGATCTGGCGCAGGGCCTCCGCCACCTGATTGGCCTTGCGCTCCTGCCAGACGCTGATCACGGTGTTGGCGACAATAGTGGTGCTGATGAGGACGACGTCACCGATCGAGCCAAAGACGAGGGAGAGCGCGGCCCCCGCCGCCAGGATACCGGTCAGCGGGGAACGCAGCTGTTCCATGATCGCCGCGCCCAGCGCGTTCTTCTGTTTGAGGGACGGCGCGGCGCGCCGGCGCTCATTGGCCTGCCTCTTTGTTAGTCCCCTGCGGCTACTATGCAGCGCCTCCAGCACCTCGTCAACGTCCTGTCGTCCCCAGCGCTCTGGCTGTGGATCGACCAGCCTCGTAATGGTCGCCTGCGTACGCCGGCCGCCGCGTAGCCGCAGCCAGCCATCGGCCAGGGCCGCCAGGGAGGTCGCGTAGACGACGCGCGAGGCGGTCCTGACCGCCGGCATGCCGCGCACGCCCCAGGCCATGCCAACGATGGAAGAGAGAACCGAGAGGACCACCGAGTCGCGCACGGTAGCGTCGCGCCTGGCTCCCGCCTCGACGATCGCCGCCACCGCCGCCAGGTCCGGGGCCAGCAGATCCGCCCGCGCCTGAAAGCGGCTGCGATCATCGCTCAGCCCGATCGCCAGGTCGCAGGCGGCGAAGCCCGCCATCGCCGACACGTTATCCGAGACGAACGCGACTATCTCCCCCCGCCGCTGCCGTTCCGCGATGACGTCGAGGGCGGAACCAGTTTCGATCAGGTCGATATGCGCCCGGCGGGCCAGCGCGCGCAGCACCAGCTCATCCCCCTGGGACAGCAAGGCCAGCCCGACCCCGGCGCGCTGGCAGGCCTCCACCAGCGTCGTGACCTCCGGAGAGAGGCATGGCCGCAGCGCGAAGAGTGCCAGTGGCCGCTGCTCGCGCTCGCGCCGCAGGACCAGGACATAGTTGCCGCGCTGGCGCAGCGAGGCGGCCTCCGGCAGAGACTGCCAATCCTCTATTGGTCCCAGGGTGTAGGTGATATCCTCGATGGTGGCGCGCGCGCTCCTGCTATCGAAGCTCCCCCCGGTGGCCGAGATCATGCGGGCTGCGCGGAAGATAGTTCCCCATGGTGAACCGGAGGCCGCGCTGATGCCAGCCGCCATCATCAATGCCTCTGCCGCCTCCAGGTCTTCGCTCAGCGACAGCGCGTTGGTAAGCTCAAGCCGCTCGCTGAGTAGGCGCGCGTTATCCAACAGCAGCAGGTGGGGACGACGGATGCTCCTGCCGGGTCGCGTGCCCACCACCGTCACACCGGCGCGCAACACATACGCATTGGCATGCAGTTCCGAGCTATCGATCCCGATAGTGGCTGTGCGCGGATTGACGAGCAAGAGGGCCGTGAATGCCTGTCCCAGCGAGCCTGTGAGCAGGCCAGTCAGAGCGGCGTAGGCCAGCGAGACGGGAGCCTGGATGCGCTGATAGTGATCGTAGAGCGTTGGGGAGGGTGGTTCGCCGCGTCGCTGCGGTGTAAAGCGCTTAAATGATTTCTCGCCGCTGAGCTGTACCACAAATGGACCTCCATAGAGACGCGCTCCGGGCGGCACCGACGAG
This sequence comes from Dictyobacter aurantiacus, assembly GCF_003967515.1. GTDB lineage: Bacteria > Chloroflexota > Ktedonobacteria > Ktedonobacterales > Ktedonobacteraceae > Dictyobacter > Dictyobacter aurantiacus. The sequence continues at coordinate 5,698,377 of NZ_BIFQ01000001.1, forward strand.
CCTGGATAGGCGGGCAGCGGCATCCCATCGAGTCCAATCGCCGTCCCCATGCCTTCGAGCACCTGCGCCTTCAGGGGCACACACTCGTCGCTCTCCATGCGCAGGCGCGCGTTGGCCCGCGCCGAAGGAGCCTGGGCCACGCGCTTCTCATGAGCCCGCCAGGCCGCGCGCCGCGCTTGCACCTCCGTAAAGAGACGCAGCGACTCGCCCCCGGCGACCGCCAGACCCAGTGGACTGCTCGACAGCGTCAGCAGGATGATATTGGGGATAGAGAAGAGCAGATCGGCCACAGAGCGCCCAAACGCGCGACGCATCCCGTGGCGCACAGGTGGGAAGCCCTGCAGCAGACCGATGACGCCCGCGGCATACGCGGCCGTCCCCGCGCCAGGTAGCGGCTCCTGCTGGCCAATGAAGCGCCGGACGGCCAGAAAGCCCAGACCCAGGCCCGTACCCAGCATGCGTGTCACACTCTGGATCAGAGGAGTGGGATCGAGCGGATAGGCCGGCCGATCCTCACCGACCAGCTCGGGCAGCTCCATGTCGGCCACCTCCGAGATCAGGTCTTCCAACTGCTCCTCGTGCTCCGTAAACTCTACCAGCACGCGACCGGTCAGGGGATTGGCGCGCGCGCGCACCCCCGGACGCCTCTCCAACTGCTCCACTACCCGGCTCGCCAGCTCTGGATCGCGGTCCAGCCCGCGCACCGCAATGCGCGCCCGCACCGTTTTCCCCTCCTTCTCGTGGACGACTGGAGGCGGCTCGGGCTCGGCTGGCCGCGCATTAATCTGCTCCAGATCAAGCGCCTGGACGGCCTGCAGGATGGACTGCTCGCTCTGAACAGTGGGATCAAAGAGCACCAGTATATTGCCGGTGACCGGATTGGCCTGAACCCGCTCGACACCTGGCAACTGCTGCAGCTGCATCTCAACGTGGCGCCTCCCCTGTCCCGACCAGTCCGGCACATGGACGCGCACCCGGCCCGTTATAGTATGCAGCACATCAATCGTTCCCGCTACGCTCATGGCAATCACCCCACCCTTCTCGAGTACATCGATCAGCCGCTCTCTGTTGCGTTTCAAGAGCATGATAGATTGGCTCAGACAAACGACAGCATCAGTAAACAAGCGAACACTATTATACTATGGCAATTTTACAATTTTTTCCACCGCGCCCGCATATCCTGAGCTTCCATATACATATCTTCGGTATCTTCCCACAGGCGAGCCAGTGTCTTTTGCGTCTGCACCCCGGCCTCCTGGGACCACTGTCCCAGCCGTTCCACCAGCACTTCCGCCCTCTCCATCGTCGGAGGCAACTGACCGCCGGCGGATGCCTGCTTCGTCGTCTCTGAGGTGACGGATGCACCCATCTGGCTGGCTCCATCGCGTAGCGTCTGTGTCGCCTGCAGCAAGCGCCGCGTCGCCAGTCCAACCCAGGTGCCGAGTTGGCCGCCCGCCACGGACGCGATCAGCTCGGCCCGCGCCGCTGCCCCTGGCATCGCTTCATGTTCCCGCGTCTGTGTCATGCGGATTTCCCTCCCGTCGACTTCTTTTTGGTGGTCTTGCGCTGTGGCTCGGCCGCCTCGGGCTCAACCGCCTTTATCTCAGCTTTTTTGGAAGGCTGAGCCGCCTCCTCTTTAACCGCGGTGGCCGCCGCTTTGCCATTGCCTGTTTGCTCGACCCCCTGACGCATACTGCGCGCGAAGGATGTAACGACATCGCCAGCGGTAAGAACGCCGGCTATGCCATACACCAGACCCTTACGCATAGCCTTACGCGCGCCGGGGGAACAGATAGCCGCCGTGATCGCCGCGGTCACCGCAATTTCAGGTTCCACAAAATCCGCAGGTTCCATATTCTTTCTTCCTCTTTTCTTTCTTATAGCTGATAGCCAGGAAATATGTATGATAGGAATAGTCTACAGAAAAGGACAAATACCCATTCCTACCCTGGGGTGGCGTCTTACTGCCAGGAGATTCGCCCAGGCCTTCACACCTGTCGTATTCAAGGGGTTATTTTGTATAGTGATGCGGCGGGCGTGCATCCGCCCGCCGCATCACCAGGTACAACCAGTTACAATTATCTTGCCTGTATTTATAATCGCTAAATTAACATATATTTAACTTAGCCTTAACAATAGGAGAGTAAAATGGCGAGTGAATGAAGAGACTATATATTGTGGGTTACACACCATAATTAAATGATAAATGATATTAAATCGCTTATCACTAGAAAAGGAGCTACTGTATGATCTGGGGTATCATTTTCGAGTTTCTGATGAAACTCCTCATTGATCTGCTGACGGACCTGGTTATGAAGCTGGCGATGGCAGCGTTTTCCGCTATTCTCAATGCCATGATCTCCCAACCCCGCTCCTCGCAGATAAGTCTTGCTTAGTAGCTAGAATGCAAACGCGAGCAAGCGTTTCTGTCACTGCGCGCTTTTTCCCTCTGTGTGAAGAGGCTCTTTCACCTTTTTTGGGCCTTCGGCCCCTCCCCTCATGATGAATTTTGTGGGTCTCTCCCTCTTTCAGCGGTGTATCTTTTTTGGTCACGAATGCGTGTGGGCAGTATCTGTTTTTAATCACGCGTGGCAGAGCATCATGTGTAGCCAGAGCTCTCCTTGGAGGGGAGGGACGGTGATGCTCGTCTTTCGGCTAAAATATCTGGACCGATTGATTATCCGATGAAAGGAGTGGCAGACTATGGAGCCCGAAGATTTTGTGGAGCCTGAAATTGCCGTGACCGCCGCCGTGGTCGCCGTCATCTTCTCTCCGCGTGCGCGCAAACTTATTCGCCAGGGTCTGGTATATGGAACGGCCGGAGTGCTGATGGCGGGCGATGCCATTAACTCCTTCGCTCGTAGTGTCGGTCGCAGTTTTGAACAGACTCAGCGAGGTGCCGGCGCCCATCCGGCGACGGCTGCTAAGGGGTCAGGAGGGTAGCGCTGATGGGTCGTGTACCAGAAGTAGAACGGGCCGAGCAGATACTCGACCGGGTAGGGGAGCGTATCGGGGCTCTGGCCGCCCGCTCCACCCGGCGTGTGCAGCAGTTTGGCACGCAGCTGCGTGCCAGGGGTGGTCCCGAGACGAAGAAGAAGAAGCCCTCCGCGCGCAAGCGGCCTGCCGGCCAGCAGCAGATGAAAAGGGCTGAGGCCGCGCTGGATACCCTGCAAGAGCGGCTCTCGTTTGTAGCGGGCGTGACCGAGCTGCAGTTCCGGCGCACCGCCTCTCGTGTTCGTGAAGGGACGGAGGATATTATGGCCGAGGCCCAGAATATCCGTCACCATCCGCCGTCCCCCAAACCGTAGGTGCGCCCCTTGCGGGCGCTTCCCGCCGTCCCCCAAACCGCGTAGGTGCGCCCCTTGCGGGCGCTTCCCGCCTCGCCTCATGATTAAAGCCGGGCAAGGGCGCGGGTGATGAACCAGTGGTGGCCGGCCTGGAGCCTGCGTTCTTTGTCGGGATCGGCGATCCAGGTGGAGAGCTGACCGGCCGGCCGCAGGGCGGCGCAGAGGTCCCAGACAGGGAGATTGCTGTAGTCGATGGTTCGCAGCACCTGGTAGCACCGCGTAAACTCCTCCATCGCCTCGCGGCCGAAGGCCCACAGGATCTCCAGGCGGCTATTGCCCAGATCGGCCAGCGGATCGCCCAGGGCGGCGTCCTCCCAGTCGACAACGGCGGCGAGTTGTCCATCTTGCCACAGCATGTTGCCGGGCCAGAAGTCACCATGGAGTAATGCAGGTGGATTGTGTTGCAGTGGAGGCCATATGGCGTTCAGTGCATCCCGGATGCGTCCCTCGCTGAGCGTGACATCGAGCGCAGCGGGTGGGGTCTGCAGCCGCTCACTCCAGATCTGCTGCATATCCGGCAGAAAGGAGAGGTTCAGCCGCGCGGCGTCGAGCGCGTGGATACTGGCCAGGTGGGCGGCCATCTGTGGGATAGGCGCGGGAGCCTGCGCGGGCGCCAAGATCGTTTCGCCCTCGACGTACTCGATGACCACGTAAGGCGTCGCGAAGATCTCGCCCGATTGATCGAGGTAGTATGGCTCCGGCACCGCCAGACCGGCGTTGTGCAGCGCGCGCAGCAGCCTGAACTCATCGGCCGCGATCTGTGGGTTGCGCCGCAGATCATTCGCCCCATGCCGGCGCACGATCATCTTTTTCATCTCTCCAGCAGCCAGCCGCGCCTCCAGCACCGTCACCTGTGCCGATACGCCACCCTTGAGTTCTCGACTATCCAGCAACGTGCCCACAGGATCGATCTTCTTCACTACGCGGGCAAATAAATTGTTGTCCAGAGGGGTGGTCATATTTTCTTTTTTCCTCGTTACATTGTAGGTAATTGAATTGTGCACAATTCAATTGCGCGCTTTACAGCGCACATTTTTTATCGTATCACCTACCTGCATCTGCTGTGTTTTTTCTTGTTGCGTTGTGTCCAATTCGATTGCGCGCAATCGAATTGGACACTGCCTATGTGTGTTTTTTTATGGCTATCCCTCCCTACCCTGGCATATATCTTCTCGTTTCCTGGCCCGCAGATCTGTCATGTCGTACCGCCATCGGGCATCTACCGTGGCAGGGACGGGTACTGGCGGATCAGCGTTTCCAGCGCCCAGATGATCGGGGTGACGGCGCTATAGAGGAAGACGTAGAAGGCGAGCAGGAAGACGGTGAAGAGGACCGAGAACAGCAGCAGGCTGCGCGCCTTCTGCCGGTCTTTGAACACGCTTAGGACGTGGCGCGCCAGCCCCAGCGGGTTGATCAGGACATCCCAGCTATTGAAGCGCAGGAAGCGACCGATGTAGATGCCGACGTTGGAGAGGAAGAGATAGACGATGAAGATCAGCCAGGAGAAGGCCGGAGGCAGATAGAGGTCCAGCATGCGATGAACCAGGAGCAGCGAGAAGCTCCCCAGCAGTACTCCACACAGGGCCAGCGACAGGATCACGATGGTATCAAACCAGAAGGGGACCGTGTTGACCTCTTCTTTCAGGTGGTGGAACTCGGTGACCAGGTAGGTGGAATTGGGGAAGAAGACAAACCAGATACAGAGCAGCAGAATGACCAGCCACAACTGGGAGGAGCCAGCGCTTAGAAAGAAGAACAGCGCCAGGCTGACGCAGACGATGGGGATCCAGGCCAGAAAAAGGTTGAGCAGCATCGGCTTATAGAGCGGGTAGGGATAGATTCTGGCGCGCGCGAATAGCAGACTGATAGTGAGCAGGGAAAAGAGCACGACACTTCCCAGCATCGGCACCAGTAGCCCTGTCGTGATAATCAGTTCAAAATGTTGGTTCATGCCACGATTTCCTATATTTGCTATAGCAGAGACAAATCAAGTGTATGCATTATAACATGCACACACTTGAATGGTACAGCTAATGCAGGCGGCCTGATCCCTTTTGTGCTGCCTGCATTAGCCTGGCGCCGCATTGATTTGCTTATAGCCGTGGTGTGTGCCTTAAGGCTTGCGGCTGCTCACGATCAGGATGCTGGGGACATCGCTCCAGACAGCTCTGTTGGTGTTGGATGGGGATAGTTGGGGTTCGCTCAGGCGTACAAGCTGCAGGCCGGCAGCGGTGAGTGTGTTGAGATAGGTTGAGAGCGTGCGGTGATATGAGCCGACGCGACCGGGAGGTCCCGGGCGTGTATCGGAGCGCCAGTGTCCCTCCTCAAAGTAGCGTCCGATGGTGCGCACAGTTCCCTCGGCCGTCTCCATTTCTCCTGAGCGAGAGGTATGGTAGCAGGGATGGAGGATAGAGAAGACAAACCAGCCGCCGGGCCGCAGGATGCGCGTGACGCCGTGGAACGTGGGGGCCAGATCCTGGATGTCCATCAGCGCCATAAAGCAGAGCACGCCATCGAACGTGCCGGCCAGTGGTTCATCGAGCTGACGGGCGTCGGCCTGTACATATTCGATGCCGCGTGGATCGGCCTCTTCATGGCGGCGCGCGATGGCCAGCAACTTCGCGGAGAGATCGACACCGACGACGCGGGCACCAGATTGGGCCAGGTAGCGCGCCACGCGGCCCTGGCCGCAGGCAAGATCGCAGATACGCCGTCCGCTGACGTCGCCCATCAGCGCCGCCACCTCGGCAAAGATGGGATCATCCCCCATCGCGGAGGTGCCGATCCATTGATCGTACCACTCGGCGATATCATCATAGGTCTTCATCGCGTAGCCGCCCTTCGTAGATGCATGATAAAACGGTGAGAAGGTAATATGGAATGTTATTTTTATAAGGTATAATAACCATGATAACGAACAGCATAAGTAATTGTCAATATATACGGATAAATCATCCATCGTCGGGGCCAGGCTTGTCCTGGCTTTGGAGCGCCGCGACCCCGCACCAGGGCGTACGACACCTATGATGGGAGATTATGGTGCGATGGTATAAAATGCGGGCGAATCATTGAATCTGTAACAATTCTGCCATATCTTCGTAACACGTTATGGATATGCTTCATTTGTACATATTAATGATAGGCTGTATGTTTAAGGTGTGTATTGTTCAATAAGTTTGCTGCATCAATATAGAGTGAAGCGAAAGGGAATTTCTTATGGCCAGAACTCTGGATGGGAAGACCGTCGTTGGCCGTACTTTATCTCAGGGGCATCTGTTGCGCATGGTGGGAACGATGCGCCTGGTGCTCGGGTTGGTGGCGCTGCTGGGCGCGATCGTTTTTCTAGAGGGGACCAGCTGGGATATTCAGTGGCATACGTTTCTGGGGCGCGACCGCACGTTGATTCCACCGCATATATTGATGCTGAGCGGGGTGGCCATCAGCGGTGTCTCGGGACTGGTAGCGGTTGTATTGGAGAGCGTATGGGCGCGCCGCGACGCGCAGGTGGCTCGTGCCAGTACCTCGTTCGCCAGCGTCTTTTCGGGCTCGCTGGGCGCCTACGTGGTTGGTTTCGCGGCCCTGGACGCGGCGGTGGCTTTCCCACTGGACGCTTACTGGCACGCCCTGTATGGCATCGACGTGGCGATCTGGGCCCCCTTCCACGTGATGTTTGTGGTGGGGATGGGCGTGGTCGCGCTCGGGTCCGCCTATATGTTGGCCTCAGCCGCCAACCTGGCGGCGGGGATCCGTTCCAGGCGTGCCGCGCGCATCGGTGTGATGATCGCGCTGGCCACCGTGCTGGCCATCTTTACCCTGCTGCTGTTTGATTCGCTCACGGTGCAGCGCTCGCTCAACCTTGGCTTTGCCTACTTCAACTTCTTCCCGCTGCTGGCGGGGTTGTTGACCGCCTTTGTGCTGGTGGCGGCGGCCTACGCGCTGCCCTGGCGCTGGTCGGCCACGGCGGTGGCGGGTGTCTACCTGCTGCTGGGTGCCGTCATGGCCGTGTATGTGCAGCCCGCCACGGACTGGCTGGTTGGCGTGGAGCGGTTGACCTATCGCCGGGCGCACCCCCTCACCTCCGCCGTGGCGCTGGAATGGTTTATGGGCCCGCTGCTGACAGCCATCCTGATCGACCTGGTGATGCGGCGCGCCACGCGTAAGCAGTGGTCCAGCGGCAAGCAGGCCCTCTTCCTGACCCTGGCCTGTGCGATCAGTATGTTCCCCATCATGACGCTGCGACCCGCCTTCTTTGTTCTGGTACTGGCGGTTTTAGGTGTGACGGGTTCGTTGATCTCGTTTGTGCCGGGCCTGCTAGTAACCTATATCGGGACGCGACTGGGGCGTAACATTGGCGAATCGATATCCAATCTGGAAAGGTAGCTAGAACGATGCCCAAACCACTACAATTCGCGCTGCTCGGCGTAGGGGTGCTGGCCCTGCTGGCCGTACTGGGAGAACTCGCCTACTCCATTGTCGCCACCACGCATGGCAGCACCCCGGTCAAGGTTGTCAAGGTCAACGCCGGTCCCTATCCCCTGACGGTCAACCTGTATACCTACCCGGCTCATGCCAGCTACGCGCTCCCCTTCTCGATCGAGCCGCAGCGGCCCATCAACGGCACGCTCACCTATGATGTCTCGTCGGTACCGATGCCGGGGGACGTGCCGGCCACCCCGGTGCGCGCCGGACTGAGTTCCGACTCGCGGGTACGCAACGGCATCCAGGGGACCGCCGAGATCACCGTTCAAGGTCTGTGGGAGTTGGACATTACCGTCAATGGTCCGCAGGGCCAGGGTCAGGCCAGCGTGCCGATCGAGGCTACCGCGCCACCCGCGCTACCCACATGGGTCGGCTGGCTGATCGGACTGATCCCTCTCTATGGTTTGACCATCTTCCTGCTCATGCAGCGCGGCCGCCGCAATAAACCCGAACCGCCCACGCCAACCACCACCGAAACCACTGTTTCCTCCACCTCGTCATCGTAGGCGTAAGGCGCGTGACCGGGCACGGAGTCGCTGCGCGACCAGGCCGCGGCAAGCCCGGCACCTACGATGACGATATTAAATATGAATGTATAGATGGGAACCGGTTTATCGGCTGCAAACGTGTTTTCCAAAAAGGGATTATTTGTGTGTCCGTTTTCTGGTGGGGTAGGGTGCGCGGAAGCGCCCCACTCCATGCACCACCAGCAAAAAACAGCGCGGGCTGCGCAGCGAACGCGCGTGTGGAAGCGTTCACATGCCTCCAGGTAATGGGTGTAAGTCCTATTCTTGGCCTCCATTTTGCAAAAAGGGCATTTGTAGGTAGAATAATAGAAGGATGGGCTTGTCGGGTGCGAGCCGCAACTCGTATGCATGACTTTTAACGTGTCTTTCCTCGCTCAGTTATCGCGTGAGCCTGTTGGTGCAAGAGGGCAGGCTTGGTGGCGGATAGGTTGAAGAGGATGTTTTTAAATGCTAAATGCGAAGGCTGAAAGGTTGATCGATGCAACAACAGAATAAACAGGCACAGCCTGCGAGGGCAGTCGGGACTCCTTTTGATGAGATTGGGCAGGGATTTGGCTGGTTCGAGTATATGCGGGCCAATTACCCGGTGTCCCGCGATGAAAATGGCGGCTGGAATATATTCCGCTACGATGATGTGTACCAGGTGATTAATGATCCGGTGACGTTCTCTTCAGAAGACGTGCCAAACTTTTCTCATAACGCCTTTCTGCGCGAGACGATTGTGGCCCTGGACCCACCGGTTCATCGCCGGCTGCGCTACCTGGCCAATCAGGGCTTTACAAAGGCCGCCATAACCCGTATCGCCAACAATGCAATCCCGCTGGCGCAGACATTGTTTGACCAGATGCGTGAGAAGAAGGAGGTTGAGATCGTCTCCGAGTTCACCTTCCCCTTAACGACGCGTGCGATCGCCGTCATGCTTGAGGTGCCGGAGCAGGACTGGCCCCTCGTTGTCCATTGGGTCCGGGGGACGGATAAGGATACTCCTCCAAGGTCGCGTGAGGAGGCCTCGATTGAGCAGAATCGCATGGGGCAACAGGTCTATGATTACTTCAAGGATAAGCTGACCGAACTGCGTCGCCAGCCACATGAAGGGCTTCTCTCCGATTTAATCGCCGCCGATGTCAACGGTGATCGTCTGACCGACGACGAGATCCTGAAGTTCTGCGTCCTGCTCGTGGTAGCGGGTCAGGAGACGGTGCAGAACCTGCTGAACAACGCCCTCTACTGCTTTACCCGTTTTCCCGCTACGCTGGACCACCTGATGCGGCACCATGAAGCGATTCCATCCGCGCTGGAAGAGGTCCTGCGCTACCTGCCGCCGTTCTGGATCAGCGTGCGCCGCACAACCGTCGATACCGTGGTGCGCGGCCAGCACATTCCGGCCAAAGCGATCGTTCAGGCCTGGAACGCGTCCGCCAACCGCGATCCCGAATACTTCCCCGATCCAAATCGTTTCGATATCCTGCGTGAGCCCAACCGCCATCTCACCTTTGGTTACGGCATTCACTTTTGCGTGGGCGCCCCCGTGGCACGGCTGGAATCACGCATGATCTGCCAGATGCTGTTCCAGCAATTCAAAAGTATCGAGCGGGTCTCCAACGATCCCATTCCTATGGGGCCGGGGCCGCTGTACCATGTTGAGTCTATGCGCCTCAGATTTGAGCCGCGCGGCTAATAGGACCTGCTGTAATGTCGTTCAGGGGAGCCTGAGAGCCCCCGCACGGGCGTCCGCCTACGCGGACGCCCTGTGTTTTTGCATGGTGGTGTCAGGCGTGCGCTGGCCGCACGCCTGACACCACCATGCAAAAACATAAAAATCTTATGCGCGCAGCAGGATAAGAGTAGTAAATTCATGTTTTTCGGTTGAAGATGTATTTATACTGATGGTAGGGACTGGTTGGCAAATGTGGAGATGGAATAGAAGAAGGAGAAAGATGTGATTCAAGACGAAAATGTTTTTGATTCCCATGAAGAAATCTGGGATAGACATAATCAGCAGTTGTCGCGCGGCCGTTTTTTAAAGCTGGCGGCCGCCGGTGCCCTTGGTGCCGCCGGGCTGGCACTGGGAATGCCACAGGGCTCACACGCGGCCGGCAATGATCCCGTGCCACCGCCCCCCCATCCGATGCCCCCCAGGCCTACTCCCATTGGCCCTCCCATCCACTACCGTGTCATGCCGGGTCTGTATGTGATCCAGAGCTACCTCAACGGCTATGTGCTCGATGTCAAGGGTGCCAGCACCACTCCTGGTACTCTGATAATCAACTATCCCGCGAACAGTCCTCTGACCTTAAATCAGGTCTGGTATATTAGCGCCGACGGTTACATTACTTCGATGCTCAATGGTTATGTGCTGGATGTACGAGGTGCTAGCACCTCGCCGGGAGCCTCGGTCATCTCTTATCCGCGCAACGTTCCTGCCAGCAGCAATCAGCGCTGGAACTTTACGCGTGACGGTTACATCAGCAGCCAGCTCAATGGCTATGTACTGGATGTACAGGGGAGCAATACGGCTCCTGGTACTCCTGTCATTACCTATCCGAGAAATTATCCTTCGAGCGCTAACCAGAGATGGCACCTGCGCGCGCTTACCTGGTCATCATAGTGCAGGTAGATGCGATCCGAACTATAGGAGTGCAGAAGATAGAACTGGTTCCAATGCCTCGATCGGCCTGAAGTTTCAGGCTGCAGGGGGCGCGGGATGTGCGCGGTTGCGTATGTGTCGCGCTCCCATCTTTTTTGGCAGCAGCGCGAGCGCGACGTGACTTGACGCCGGGCACCGCGATGTGCCTAAGCGATGCGTTCTCTGATACCTGCCGCTCGAATCCTAAGCAAGGTGGTTCGCGACCCTAACTGTGTTTGGGAGCGCCCGGCGTCACGCTCAGAGCGGTATCGTAGATGCGGCTATAGCGAGAGGTCCTGGCGCGTCCGATCAGCCCGCCCAGAGCGCCGATCAGCAGGCCAAGGATCATCGAGAGGGCGAAGCCACCCAGGCCAGAGATCGTCAGAGCGCCCAGCAGAAACTGATCGGCCGTCGACGGCATCGGCTGGTTGAGGCGCCTGGCCGCGTCCTCCACCACCGCCCGGCCTATCTGGCGCATCGTATTGATGTTGACCGTCGCCAGCGAGTAGGCCGCGATCAGGCTCAGCAGCGCACTGATGACCGCCGTCCACAGGCCCGCGAAGGCGCCGGTCCCCACGCGACCGGTACTCTGTGTCGCCTTCACCCCCGCCAGGAAATAGAAGAAGAACGCGAAGAGGACCCCCAGCATACTCAGTGGGAGCGTCAATGCTGGTTGATGGAGATTGGTGATCAGGAGTCCCACCACGATCTGGATAACCCCCTGTATAAGTCCGAACAGGAAGCCGTACCCCAGGGCCGGGCTACCTTTACTCTTGACCAGTGTACCTTCGACCATCATGGCGCCTCCTTTTCGTGTGAAGGAATTGCTCACTACTTATCGCATGGAGCTACCCGCATCAACCAACACGGTATAGGAAGGACGGTAGTTTCACATCGGTGGAATAGTACCTTTGATGGGTAGCAATGATTCTATACCCCTCGCTTGTTATAGCTGGTAATAGCATCGATATTTCTTATATCCATAAAGGTCGCAGGCCACTGCGCAGACGCGCCGCTCGCTGGTATGGTTGGCGACGAGAGATGGAATTGCACTTATTGTTGATATTGGAAGTTTTGCTAAATTGACATGCTGAGTAAATTCTCGTTACAATCGATGTTAAGGCAATAGGTCATTATAAGGATGTGCTTAATTCGCCCGGCAGGAGCAAGGCAGGCAACAGTGAGAGGAGCAATAGAGCAGATGGGTGAGACAAGAGGAAGACCTCCTGGTAGAAAAATTTATTGGCACACCTACGCGTTAAGTCATCAATCGGCATGGAGGCATCCTCTTGTTGGCTACGTGGTCGGTTTTTTACTGGCGGTTTCGGGCCTGCTGTCGGGCCTGACGCACTGGCATGATGGTATGCCGGCCTTCATCCCGAGCACCTTATTAAATCTCTATATGATATGCGTGGCCTTTACCTGGGGGTTTGGGCCGGCGATCTTTACGCTTGGCGCGGGCCTGCTGGTCATCGATCTGCTCTATGTCGAGCCATATGCGGTGTTTTTCCGGCGTGGCGATTTTTCCGGCGTCGTCTTCTTTATCTTCTTCGCGCTGGCCGGCATCATCATCGCCGCCATGGTGCAGCAGCGTGAGGCGGCCCGCGTGCATGCGCAGCGGATGGCCGAGGAGGCCAGGGAGGCGCAGCACCGGCTTGAGAACTTTATTGGCCTGGTCAGTCACGAGCTGAAGACGCCCCTGGCGGCGACCCAGGGCACGGTCCAGCTGGCGATGCGCAAATTGCGGCGCTACGAGGCCGATCCCTCGGGACCTGAGCAGCAGGAGCGCAATGATCAGATTATCCGCTCGGTGCAGCAGGCGTTGGGTAATGCCTACAGCCAGACCACGGTGCAGACGCGACTGGTCAACGATCTACTGGACGCCTCGCGCATCCAGGGGCAGAAGCTGCGCCTGATCCAGAAGCCGTGCGAGCTCAATCAGATTGTACACCAGGCGGTCGAGAGTCAGCGCGCCATCGCCACCAATCGCCGCATCGAACTGGAGGAGGACGAAGAGACGCGGCTGATCGTCTGCGCCGACGCCGACCGTATCGGGCAGGTCATCGCCAACTATCTCTCCAACGCCCTCAAGTACTCGCCGGCCGACCGGCCTGTCTCCGTGCGCCTGCGGCAGGACGGCGCGCGCGTCAGGGTCCTGGTGAGCGACGAGGGTCCAGGCCTGCCGCCCCAGGAGCAGGAGCGCATCTGGACCCGCTTCTACCGCGTCTCGGGCATCCATAGTCAGCACAACTCGGGCGTCCCCCACGTCGGCCTGGGTGTTGGCCTGCACATCTGCAAAGGCATCATCGAGCAGCACCACGGCGAGGTCGGCGTCGACAGCGTGCCCGGCCAGGGCTCTACCTTCTGGTTCACCCTGCCGCTGCAGGAATGCGTGCAGCCCGTTCTCGAAACCGTCCTCTCCCTGTAATCGCCGCCATGGGTAATGGAAGAATTTGATACGACAGAACCGGTGGGTGCATTTGCACCCGCCGGTTCTGTCGTATCAAATTCTTTTTTGCTTTTGTTGAAATTGGGCCCCACTGGCGTGATACTATATTTATATGGCTGATGCAGATTTAGAGAGAAATGAAGGCATAGACGATAAATGAACGGAAGGTCTAGATGACGGAGGAGTGTCTTTTTTGTGCGATAGTGGCTGAGAAGGAGCCTGCCAGTGTGGTGTATCAAGATGAGGTCGTGACGGCCTTTCTGACGATCGGCCCCGTTAATCCAGGCCATTTGCTGGTGATCCCCAATCAGCACGCGGCCTACCTGGCCGATATGGATGAGGAGACCGGGGCTCACCTCTTTACCATCAGTACGCGACTGGCGCGAGCACTGCGCCAGTCGCGTCTGCGTTGTGAGGGCGTCAACCTTTTCCTGGCTGATGGGGAGGCTGCCTTCCAGGAGATCTTTCACGTCCACATGCACGTCTTCCCACGCTTCAAAGGCGACTCGTTTACGCTTGACGCCGATTGGAGCGTCAGGCCCTCGCGCGAAGAACTGGACCGTATCGCGCTCCAGATCCGTCGCGGGTGAGATACAATAAAGCTGGGAGGTGCAGGAGGGCGGCGAGCCCTGCACCCGGTTTTGGGAACTTTTTCAAAAGTTTGGGATGACTCATAGCTGCACCAACACACAACGGACTCGTGAGCACCGGAGGTGCGAAAGCTCAGGAGTGCCGCAGGCGATGATCATGGGTGTAAGACACGTTCTTAAAAAAGTAAAAGACCATGCGGCGGAGCGAGGGAGAAAAGGATGAAAGGTAGGTAGCCTTATGTGCGGAATTACAGGCTGGATCGATTGGGAGGAAGATGTCACCCGGCAGGGCGCAATCCTTGAAACGATGGCCGCGACGATGCGCTATCGAGGACCCGACGCCAAAGGGATCTGGCTCACGCCGCGCGTGGCCTTTGCCCATCGGCGTTTGATGGTCATCGATCCCGCCGGAGGCGCGCAGCCGATGGCGTATACCTCGGGCTCGCATACATACGCGATTACGTATAATGGAGAGATATATAACTTTCGTGAGCTGCGCGGCGAACTGGAGACGCGCGGCCATACCTTTAGCACGAAATCGGATACCGAGGTGATCCTGCATGCTTATGTGGAGTGGGGCGAGGACTTCACGCGCCGCCTGAACGGCATCTTCGCCTTCGCCCTATGGGACGAGCAGCGGCAGCGCCTGCTGCTGGCCCGCGATCACCTGGGTGTGAAGCCGCTGTTCTACGCGCAGCGCGGCAGCGCGGTCATCTTTGGCTCCGAGCTCAAGGCTCTGCTGGCCCATCCGCGTGTGCAGCCGGAGGTCGATCGCGACGGAATGGCCGACATCCTGGGCGCCAGCATCATTCGCACGCCAGGTTTCGGCTACTTCCACGATGTCCACGAGGTGCGGCCGGGCTATCAACTGATCTTTGAACGCGAGCGTACCCGCGTCAACCAGTACTGGTCGCTGCGCAGCGCGCCCCATCCCGATGACGTCGAGACCACCACACAGCGCATCCGGGACCTGCTCAAGGATACCGTGAAGCGGCAGCTGATCGCCGACGTTCCCGTGGTTTCGATGCTCTCGGGCGGCCTGGATTCCAGCGGGCTGACCGCGCTGGCGGCCGAGGAGTTCAGGCGCGAGGGCCGGCAGCTTGAGACCTACTCGATCGATTTTGTCGAGAGCGACGAGTATTTCACCGGCAACGATATGCGCCCCAGCCTGGATGCGCCCTGGGTGACGCGCGTGGCCGAGCACGCTATGACCCGCCACCACACGGTCACCGTTGACACCCCTGAACTGCTGGAGAACCTGCTGGTCCCGCTCTACGCCCACGACGTGCCCGCCATGGGGCAGATCGAGACCTCGCTCTACCTGATCTTCAAAGCCATGAAGGAGCAGGCGACGGTGGCCCTCTCCGGTGAATCGGCCGACGAGGTCTTCGGTGGTTACCCCTGGTACCACTACGAAGAGATCCTCAACATCAACACCTTTCCCTGGCTCGCTATGATGAGACGCAGGAGGAGCTTGAGCTCGCCGCCCCGACTGCTCTCGGAAGAGGTCATGCAGAAGGTCAGCCCGTTTGAGTATATCGCGCGCCGCTACCAGGAGGCCCTGGCCGAGGTGCCGCGCCTGGAGGGGGAGGATGCCGAGGAGGCCAGGCGGCGCGAGATCATGTACATGGGCCTGACGCGCTGGCTGCCCCTCCTGCTGGATCGCAAGGACCGCATGAGCATGGCCGTCGGCTTCGAGGTACGCGTCCCCTTCTGCGATTACCGGCTGGTCGAATACGTCTGGAACATCCCCTGGCAGATGAAGACCGTCGACAACATCGAGAAGGGAATTCTGCGGCGCGCCCTGCAGGGTATCTTGCCTGATGATGCCCGCATGCGTCGCAAGAGCGCCTATCCCTCGTCCCAGCATCCCAGTTATATCAAGGGTGTCTGCGACTGGGCGCTGCAGATCCTCAACGATCCCAACGCCGCCGTGCGCCCCTACATCAACGTCGACACCTATCGGGCCTTCGCCAACAAGGATAATCCGGTGTTGGGGCAGGATTTTGGCATCGGGCCGCTCGAACGCCTCATCCAGCTGGAGACCTGGCTCAAAGAGTACCACATCCGTTTCGTCTAATGCGTATTGTTCAGGAATCAGGCAACACAACAGGGAGGTGCATTCGCACCTCCCTGTTGTGTTGCCTGACTCCTGAACAATACTAAAATTACATTTCGAGGGGGAGGGCGAACCAGAAGGTGGAGCCCTGACCGAGGATGCTATTGACGCCCAGGTCTCCCCCGTGGCGCTTGATCAGTGTGTGGCAGATGTGCAGTCCCAGTCCCAGGCCAGCTCCCGAGCCGCTGCGCACCTGGACGCCTTTGGCCTGATAGAAGCGATCCCAGATGCGCTTCTGAGCCTCTTCATTCAGGCCAGGACCATGGTCTTCAACCCAGACGCGCACCCGGTTGGATTTGAGCTCGATGCCGACCGTGACAGGCTCTTTGGGATCAGAATACTTGATGGCGTTGGTTAGATAGTTTGAGATAACCTGCCCGATGCGATCGGGATCGGCCAGCACCAGTATGGATTCCTGATCGGGGAGCCGCAGGTGGATCGCGCGCATGGCCGCTGTTGCACGTACATCCTCTACACTGGCTATGGTCAACTGCTTCAGGTCACAGAGCTGCGGTGCCAGCTCCAGTTTATTGGCGGCGATGCGCGAGACGTCCAGCAGATCGTTGATCAGGCGGTTCTGCATCTCGATCTGGTGGAGCGCACGCTCGATGCGTTCTTCAGCCGTGGCAATGATCTTGTTGGCCTTGTCGGGCGAGAGGTGCTGGTTATTGGTGATCGAGCGCAGCTGGCGCCGGACCAGCTGAATATTGCCTTTGATGGCCGTCAGCGGCGTACGCAGCTCATGGCTTACCACTCCGATGAAGGCATCTTTCTGCTGTTCCAGCTCTTTCTGCGCCGTCAGGTCCACTATATAGGATATGTACTCATCTTTGTGATTGTCCAGCATGACGCCGGCGATCAGGACCGTTACCAGCTTGCCAGAGCGTGTCAGGTACCTTTTCTCAAACGGCTTATAGCTGCCGGCCCGCTTCAAATCCTCGATAGCCTGCAGGCTGGACTGGAGCTCGTTCGGCGGGGTGAAGGTTCGCCAATTCAGGGTCCCACTGGCGACATCATTCTGTGTATAGCCGATGAGGGACAGGAAGGCCTGATTGGCCTCCAGGATAGTGCCGTCCAGGCGCACATGCACGATACCGATCAGATTGCTTTCAATCAGACTCCGGAAATTGGTCTCGGTTGCCTGCAGCGCCTCCTCAACCTGTTTCTGCTCCGTGATATTGTTGCTGTATACCGAGATGCCGCCTGCGTTATCAGGATAGACCCGCGTCTCGTACCAGCGCTGGCCGGACGGGTAGTACGCCTTAAACACGACCGGCTGCCGGGTCTCCATGGCCTTGCGATACTGTACGACAAAATCCTGCTGGGCCGATTCCGGGTAGAGATCGAACATAGTGCGTCCCAGGATCTGCTCACGCGGCTTCCCGATCAGCTTCTCCACCGCGTTATTGACATATGTGTACGTCCAATTCCTGTCCAGGTGTACAAATGGATCTGGCAGGGTCTCGATCAACTGGCTGGCCTGGTAGAGCGTGGCCTCGTTCTGCTCCTGGGCGTGCTTCTGGTCTGTAATGTCATAGATGACCCCGATGAAGCGCAGCGGTTTCCCCTCCATATCATAGAGCCCCCGGCCCCGGCTCGTCATCCAATGCACGCTGCCATCGCGCGGCCAGATGGTGCGAAAGACCATATTGAACTCGGTCTGCTGCTCCAGGGTCTGCATCACTGCCTGGTTGACCGTATCGCGGTCAGCGGGATGGAGCAATTGCAGCATAAAGGGGTAGCTCACCTGGGTCGAAGGAGCGAGTCCGAACAGTGCCTTGCACTCGGCCGACCAGACCAATTGATTGCGTACCAGGTCCCAGTCCCACAGGCCCATACCGCCGCTTTCCATCGCTAGCCGGTAGTGTTCGGCGCCAAAGACCCGATGTTGCTGCACCTGAGACAGATCGACGCCACAGACCAGCCAGGACGTAACGGAGGAGCGATCCTCCGCTATCTGGGGGAATAGCTGCAGCCGCACCAGGCGATGGGCGGCATGTGCTTTTTGCAGGCGGCACTCTATCTCATCGCGCACCCCATAGCGGAGCGCGGTCCGCAACCAGATCTCAAAGGGCGCGCGATCATCGGGGTGGAGCGCGTTCAGCCAGCCGAAGGTCGCTGCCTCTGCCTCCGACTGCCCCGTAAAGGCGGACCAATGGCCCGCCTCCTGCATCCGGCCATCGGGTGATAGGAGCCACAATATATCCCAGACTGACTGAGCCAGGGAAGACAACGGTTTTCCCTGGTCACCCGTCGCTTCCTCATCGTGGCTCCTGATTGAAGACGATGATTCATTATCCATACGGTTTTTTCCATTAATACTATAATAAAAATCCCGCCGACCGAGGGATGCTTCCTTGCAAACTCTATGTTCAATCAGACGGGAAAAGAAAAACTGGCAAGGGTCCAGCTTAATAACGTATACAGAAAGATGTGGTGAGCATGTAGTTATATCTTACTTACTATATACGCCTGCTTTAACGGTCGCGTTTCACATCGCTGAGAATATACCCGTATGGCTATATATAATAGATGCAGGTGGCGTCGATCTGCGACGCTACCTGCATCTATTATGTATAACCTTTTGATCACTGTAGGCGAGGGTGCCTCGCCCACGGATCTCAAACACCCTGTTTGAGATCCGTCCGATACTCTTTGAGCAGCTTGTTCACTTTGGGGTCGATGACCAGGCGGCAGTAGCCCTGATTGCGGTTGCGATCATAGTACTCGTCGTGATAGGACTCGGCCGGGTAGAAGTTGGTGAAGGGCAGGATCTCGGTCACGATCGGATGTTTGTAGGTACCAGCCGCCTCCAGCGCCTGCCTGGAGGCTTCCGCCACGCGCTTCTGCTCCTCATCGTGATAGTAGATACCTGAGCGGTACTGGGTGCCGATGTCGTTGCCCTGGCGATTGAGGGTCGTTGGATCGTGCATGTGCCAGAAGATGTCCAGGATCTTATCAAAAGGGATGACATCTGGATCATAGGTGAGCTGCACGGCTTCAGCCGCGCCCGTGCGCCCGGTACAGACCGCCTCATAGGAAGGATTGGGTACCTTCGAGGCCGCGTACCCCGACTTTACCGTTTCGATGCCCCGCAAGCGCTTAAAGACCGCCTCTGTACACCAGAAGCAACCGCCCGCCAGTGTTGCCGTTTCAAGCTGTGCCATCTATCGTTCTCCGTTTCTTATAGTATTAAAGAAGTCTTGAGACTTTTTATGAGCTTATCTTGTCTTTCACTAAATGAAACACCGTGCGCGGGCCGAATGTTCCCGTGCTGTAAGAGGGGTGGAAAGTCTGTTTGCCAATCCTCATGATAACGCACTGGCCAGTTGAGGCTTCAAAGAGCGCGATTCAGGCAGAACAGAAAAGTTTGGAGGCGAAACGATTTCTTGACAACATTTCCTTTCTTTTCTATACTTAACCTATAGGTTAAGTATAGAAAAGAAAGGAATAACGATGCCATCAATTATCAAGGAACTCACTATTGCGGCAGACGTGCACAACGTTTTCGGTGCCCTGACGGAGCCTGAGGAAATAGCTCGCTGGTGGACCACCGATCTGAACGCCAGGGCAGAGGTAGGCACACTTGCTGAATTTCGCTTTCGCCAGGGGGCGTTTGTCATCCAACTTGAGGTTGCTGAACTGGATCAGGACGAGAAAGTATACTGGATTCTTCGGCAAGGTGCCCCCCACTGGGCGGGGACCAGTTTCACGTGGCAACTCGAGCCTGTCCACAACAGGGCAAAGATTGTTTTCTCCCATGATGGGTTCGCTCAAGCTGATGAGCCATATGAAGCAACGCGCAGAACCTGGGAATACTTCTTGCAGAGTCTGAAATCCTATCTGGAGACGGGAAAAGGTACTCCTGGCTTTCCGGCAACAGTTTAATGGAACGAGAAACTTCAACCAGGCAAGCCCTGGAAATGGTACACGTCCCCGGGGCTTGCCTGGTTGAAGTCACCCTGGTCCGGTTAACAAAGGCGCTTTCCGCTGTAGAAGATATATGAGGCTAGCATTGGTATATATCGATGGTATCGGGTCGTGGGTGCTTGTCGCGCAGGGTGCGCAGGTAGAGGAAGAGGGACGGGATGAGGATGAGCCCGGATGTGACGAGGGCGGCGCGCGTATTGATCTGCGTGGCGATCAGCCCCAGCAGTGGCCCCCCGCCGATCTGGGCGAGGGCGTTCACCTGTTCGCGGATGGAGAGCAGGGTCGCCCGCACACCGCTATCGAGGTGCTGGTTCATCCAGAGCTGTCCCAGGGACAGGCCGGGGGCGCTGGCGGTGGTGAAGAGGAAGAACAGCAGCAGCGCCAGAGCGAACTGCTGCGCCAGCGCGAATCCGACGATGCTGACGACCGAGAAGCTATCGATGATCAGCAGGCCGATCACCACGGCGCGTGGACTGTTCGTGTCAAGAAAGCGGTTGACCAGCGCCAGCCCACAATAGTTGGTCAGCACGATGCCGACCTCAATCACGCTGAACCAGGTGACCGGTGTGAGGCCTCCCAACGCCGGGAAGGCAAACGAGTGGATCAGGTAGTAGTTCCAGAGCTGATTGAAGCCCGCGCTGAACACGCCAGCGAACACGGTAACGCCCAGCACGGTCAGCAGCACCGGTCGCAGGCGCAGCAGGCCCAGTCCGGTGAGCAGGGTATGCCGCGCCTGCTGCACCGTCGTACGCTCCTGGCGGGGCACGGGCTTAAAGCGGCGCTCGGGCATCACGAAGGCCAGCACGATGCCCAGCGCGATGATAAGACCGCCACTGACCACCAGCGGCAGATTGAGGCGTACATTGACCAGCAGGGCGCTCAGCGCGATGCCCGGCAGCGAAACGAGCGAGCCGATCCTGGCCGCGCGCAGGTAGATGGGTCCCACGTGTTCCGCGCCGATCTCGTCGGTAATCCAGGCGGTATCGGCGCCATTCATCAGCGTCGTGCCCAGCGCCACGAACACCTGGGCGGAGAAGATAACGGCCAGTATGGGGAATAGCCCTTCCAGCAGGTAGCCCGCCCCGATCATAAGGATGCCGATCACCACTGTAGCGCGGCGGCTATACATGTCCGACAGGATGCCAGTCGGCATCTGAAACACAAAATTCATCGACTGGCGCAGCGTCCCCACCAGCACCAGCTGCAGCGGATCGAAGCCCGCGCCCTTGATCAGATAGACCAGCTCGACCGGGAGGAACAGAGCATAGAAGAGTGACAGCGCACCGCGCAGCAGAATATAAATAGAAGAGGCGTCTCGATTGCGCATAATCTCCCCGCAACCCATCGTCGTGTGCATCCCATTGTTTGTATGAAGCATATCGTATGTGGATAGGAAAAACAAGGCGTTGTCGTGTGGAAAGGGGAATCTTGACGGGGAAAGGTTGTGTTTGCTACAATAATAACTGACCGGTCAGTTATTATTGTAGCAGCAGAAGGGAGAAGGATCATGGCTCTTGAGATACCCTCGAAGCCGAGGGGGCTGTTATACCTGGGTTTTATGGTGCCGCGCTATCTGTATTGCTGGCATCTGGGATGGCTGTTTGGACATCGTATGTTGATGATTACGCATATCGGACGCAAGAGCGGGCTGTGGCGGCAGAATGTGCTGGAGGTAGTGCGCTACGATCCGCTGACACGGGAATGTATTGTTATGGCGGGGTATGGGGTGAAGAGCGATTGGTACCGTAACATTCAGGCCCGGCCGGCCGTGGAGGTGCAGGTTGGATGGCAGCGCTATGTGCCGCAGCAGCGCATGCTCTCATGCGAGGAGACCTTGCGGCTGCTAGAGGAGTACCGGCGGCACCATCCCCGACTGCTGCGTGCTTTGATGCGTGTTATAGGATATAGTTACGATGGCAGTCCCGAAGGGCTGCGCGCCCTCAGCCGGAGTCTGCGCGGGGTGGCGTTTCGTCCGCAATAGTGAACTATGGGCTAGAATGTTGAGGTATAAGGTATGTCTCCCCGTCCCGATGTGAGTGAGGAGCGCAAGCAGCAGATCCTGCAGGCAGCGATCGCGGTGTTTGCCCGGCTGGGTTTCGCTGAGAGTCGCATGGATGATATCGCCGCCCAGGCCGGGCTCTCTAAGGGGACCCTGTACCTGTACTACAAAAACAAGGACGCGCTGATCGCTGCTCTCCTGAAGTATTTCTTTACGCAGGAGATGGAGCATCTGCGCGCCTTCGTTGAGCTTGAGCGCGAGGAGCCGGTGTCCGAGCAGCTGCTGTTGCTCACACGTCAGCTTTCCGCCGCCATGCAGTCGATGGTCGAGCTGATGCCGATCTCCTTTGAGTTCTACTCGCTCGCCGGGCGCGACAGCGAGATCCGCCAGTTCTTGCAGGACTACTTCAGGCAGTATCGGCACGAGCTGGCGCGCCTGATCGAACGCGGCAGCGCGCGCGGCGAGTTTCGCCCGGTCGACGCGCAATCCACGGCGGTCACCATCACGGCGCTGTTTGAAGGACTGGCCCTGCTGCACTTTGTCGATACGCAGGCATTCTCATGGGGCTTGCAGGCCGAAACCTCAATCCAACTCCTGCTGGACGGCCTGCGACCGGCATCTTTTTCCGGATAGGCTTCTGCTTACTACCTCGATACAGTAACACGGGATAAGATGGATGGGAATAAATCATGCTCACCGCATGTTTATATGGATGACGTTTAGCGATAAACCCGGACCGGGCATCAGAATGATGCCGAGGGATGGAGATGTTGCTCAGCAAATATTTGTATGCCTGTGCTATTGTAGTGCGACGTCAATGTGCGTTTTCGAAAGGAAGTACTGCATGTCATCTATCGTTGGAGCTATTGGCCGCAAACCCGCTCCTGCCGCCCATCCTATTCATGAATTGATCAGCGAGCGTTGGAGTCCACGCGCTTTCGCCGATCGTCCTGTTGAAGCCGAAAAGCTGCACAGTCTGTTTGAGGCTGCACGCTGGGCCGCCTCGACCTCCAACCTGCAGCCCTGGAACTTTATCTTCGCCACCAGGGAGCATCCAGAAGAGTATGCTCGCATCCTGGAGACGCTGAACGAAAACAACGCCAAATGGGCGCAGGCCGCGCCGGTCCTGGTGGTGCCCGTAGCTAAGCTGTACGACTTTGCCGGTCGGGAGCAAAACAGTCTCTACGACCTGGGTATGGCTGTTGGCAACCTGGTGATCCAGGCCGTCTCTCTTGGCCTGGTCACGCACCAGATGGGTGGTTTCGATACCAACAAGGCGCACGAACTGTTGAACATCCCTGAAGGATACGTCCCGGTCTCTGTGATCGCACTCGGCTACCCTGGTTCTCCCGATAGCCTGCATCCTGTTCTACGCGAGCGTGAGTTGGCTCCTCGTAGCCGCAAGAGCCTGGATGAATTCGTCTTCGAGGGCCAGTGGCGGCAGGCCGCGCCCGACGCCAACGTCTGAGCTTGAATTTGATGAGGGCCGGCGTTATCCAGCGGCATAGATGGCGCGGGTCATGGCGGCGATGGCGATCAGCCCCAGCACCAGACCGATGGTGGCCCAGAGCTGCATGCGGCGGGCCTCCTTGCTATCGGGCTCTTTGAGACGGCGCAGGGCCGGGCGCAGCGCGCTATCTCCGACACCCAGCAGGGTGACCGCCACTACCGTTCCCACGATGACTAGCGCGCCCCATTCTCCGCGCAGGATCGCCCCGTAGCCACGGGTCAGCGCGATCAGAATGGCGCCCGCCACCAGCGCCACGGTCCCCGTATAGCTCATGGTACGCAGCAGCCGCATGGTCATGCGGATCAGATGTTCGTCGGGCCACCTGCGCAGGTACGGCATGATCACCAGCACGATCATCGCGTAGCCGCCGATCCAGGCAACCGCGCACGTCACGTGCACAAAGCGCACCAGCCACGTTAAAAGAAGCATCATTGACTTTCCATCCTTTTATATCAAAGCAGATGTTACTCTCCTCTTACTGAGGACACGTGCGCGCCCCCGTTCGGGCGTCCGCATGCGCGGCCGATGTATCACTATATAAATAACCCTTGAGCGCCGCAGATGCGAAAGGTTGTGCGGACGCCCGAATGGGGGCGCTCAACCCTCATTTTGAGGTGCGAGCGCGAGTTCCCCACTACCAGAATTATAGTGCTCTGGTGCTTGAAAGCATAAAAGCACACCATTTGGGTGAGTCATGAACCAGGATGCGTTATTTTTTTGAACGGCATCTCGTTTTATATATTGATGAGATACCGAAAAGGTTTGTAAACGGGATGTACCCGAAGGAAGATTTTCCTCTATCTATCTATTCATCCAGGACGCGAGTTGGAACGTGTAAATATGAATGGGTTGGCAAGGAGGGGACGTTTTCCTCGCACGGAATATGCGTTCTCGACAGTAATATATTGCCGGACTACATATTTATTTCCTGTTTGTGATGCCCTCGTTACCTGGAATGTGTGTATTTCTATGGACTGTTGGTGTAAAATGGGACATTACACGAAGCTTGTCCGATGTATACAGCACATAGGAATTAAAGGACGACGTCAATGAGAGAACAACTGGTTAAATTAGAAGATGTCAATGCTGATCTTCTTGAGCTTGTGCGTACGTCAGTGGAGATGAGCCTGGCCTCAATCGAGGGAGATGAGGATTTAATACCCGTCCTGAACATTAAGACGACGATGATCGTGTTGCAGGCCGATAGCCTGGACGAGGCACGCCAGGCCGTGCAGAACGTGTTAGATTCGAGCTCCGTTGAGCATGGGGTGCTGCTATACAATGACTACGCGACCATCGAGGGGGGCCTGCGCGCGCGGGCTCTGCTGGCGGAGGCGTATGAGCGCGACAAAGATATGTGCCTGCGTTTCGCGCAGTATTATCGTCCCTCGAAGCGAGCCGGGTTTCTCAATCGCGCTCAGCCTCTGGAGCGCATTGGAGAATTGATATTTATGCCCGCTTGCTCAAATGATTGCGCCTGAAGACAGCTAAACAGAGCAGCAAAAAAACAGGTGCTGGGCACCTGTTTTTTGCTGCTCTGTATTTTACTCCTCGAAGCGTAGGGTAAAGCGGAAGCGGGCATCTTCTTCATACCACATAGGGAAGTTGGTGCCCCAGATGTTGTTGTAGAGATTGAAGTGGACGCCTTGCTCCATGAGGGGTTTGCGATTGGTGAAGTTGAGGAGCGAGGGCTGGCCGGGGGCCAGCAGGGGCGCATCCAGCGTCTCTAATCTGAGATAGCCTCGTTCGTCGTTGTAGCGCACCCCCAGCTCGTCGACGGCGTGCAGCGTGCGATTTCCGTTGGATACGACCTCTAGCGGCGAGATCCAGTCCCCCAGCTTGTGCAGGTGCCAGATACCCTCGGGATAGACGCGGGGCTGGAACGAGAACCAGAGCGCCTCGGGCAGGCGATTGGCCTGTTTGTCAAACCACTGCAGCGTCATCTCGATGATCGGCTCGGCATCGGGCAGGCGCAGTTCGAGCGAGAGGGTGCGCGGCGCCCCGTATACCTGCCAGCTCCCAGCGGGCATCTCCAGTTCCAGCAGCACATGGCTGGCGTCCCCTGCGCGACGCGTGGAGAGTTTGGACAGCCTTGGGAGCCAACATTGATGTCGATCAATGGAATGCTCAATCCCCGGCTTGGTAAAATCCTTGAATGACCAGTCAAACGTCTCTTCTTTGTTGACCACGTACTGCTGCCAGAAGCGCTCGTAGTCATGCTGTGAGAATAACTCATACCAGAAACAGGCCAGCGTCTGCGGCCAGGCCGCCCAGACGCGATCGTTCGAGCGCTGGCGCAGATAGGCGATGGACCCGTACTCATCGAAGCCCAGCTCGAAGTGGCGCGTCTGCAGGAGCGCGGTGGGATCGTCCACGCGCTGAAAGCCGGTGGGATCGGGATGGTTTGCCCGCAGACGAGCCAGCTCCAGACGCGCCTCGCGTCCCTCCTTAGAGTCACCCAGGGCCTGGACCGCCGCCTGGATATAACTGCGCTGCTCGCGCCACGACGACTCGAATAGCTGCCAGCGCGCCTCCTGCCGCAGTGCGCGCACATCGGCCGGCAGGTAATGGTCGTAGTCATCCAGGTAGGTCTTCTCGTCCAGGCCCCACGTGTGCTCGGGAATCTGCAGCAGCGCGTTGCTCATCCGCTGATAGGACGCATCCGTCTCGCGCAGGCGTCCCTCGCGCATCCAGCGCCGACGCAGCCGGCTCAAGGCGCGGAACTGGGCCA
Source organism: Dictyobacter aurantiacus (assembly GCF_003967515.1). Taxonomy (GTDB): domain Bacteria; phylum Chloroflexota; class Ktedonobacteria; order Ktedonobacterales; family Ktedonobacteraceae; genus Dictyobacter; species Dictyobacter aurantiacus. Next base: position 5,724,684 of record NZ_BIFQ01000001.1, read on the forward strand.
CCTTCAACGGATCGCTGCCCACGCCATGAATCCAGGTATCACCCAGCTCGCAGCTCAGCGTTGGAAACTGAGATCTGAAGGGAAGGAGCTCCAGCGCGAAGGCATCCAGCGTGGATGCGAAGATCTCGGCCTGCGGAAAGCGCTCACGCAGCTGGGCGAAGATAGCCAATACCTGCTCGACCGTCTGCGGTCCCATATTGTCTTGCGTATGGGCGAAGGCCAGCGCCAGCCGCGTACCCGGTACCAGCGTCAGATCGCCATAGGAGCCGGGTTGATACATCACCAGCAGCTCGTGTCCGCTGCGCGCGTGCCAGTTGAAGATGGTGGGCACGTCGGGCGGCGTAGAGGCCGCGTTGACGCCAATGTGCAGGAACTGGATGCCCGCCTCTGCCAGCAAAGGAACGATCGCGCGCGTATGTCCCGGCACATCGCTCATCTTGCTCGCCACCGTCGTCTTGCCGAAGCGCCGATCCAGCTCCTGTGAGATGCTCAGGCCATACTCGAACAGCGAAGTATCCAGCAGCTCGCTATGCAGCGTAAAGGGGAGACCATGCCAGGCCAGGTCTCCCATGGCGATGGCCTCCTCGATGCCTGTACGCTCCGACGCCATCGCCTGTGCCAGATACTCGGAGAGAATCCAGGAGCCGGTCGTCCAGATAAAGCCTTCCGGCCCCCCACGCTCACGCAGCTGGCGCGCGGTCTCCAGCGCCTGGGGAAAGAACGACGTAAAGTAGCGCTGTCTGACAGCTTCAGCCAGCTCGGTAAAGCCCGCATCCAGGTGGGTCTTGAAGACCACGTGGATGCGCAGTGGGCCCGCAGGTTGCATAGGGATGCATCTCTTTTCTAGGGCATTACTAATGTATCTGACTCTCGTCAGCGTGGGGCTCGTGAGTGCCCCCGCCCGCGCGTCCGCTACGCGGCCGCATCGGTTTTTTATGTTGGTGCATGAGGCGCGCATGCGCCCCATGCACCAACATAAACTTATCTGGGGTAATAATACAATAAAAAAAGATAAAAGTATTAATCAAAAATAAAAAAAAAACATCGGTAGTTGAACCACTGCGGGATTCAGCTACCGATGGTGCATGTGATGATGCCCAACGATGGTATGGATTTTCAGGTGTGGGAGGTGAACAGGCGAAGCAGGTGCTGGATGGTGAAGTGGATATCGTCGGGCGCGGGCAGTTCCAGCACCCTGGTCAGCTCGATCCACTGCCCCTCAAACTCGGCCCCATGCTGGCGCTCGCCCTCGGGGTGGCAGAGATAGATGAAGTCGTGGTGGTAGTGGGTATCGATATCCTCTAGCAGGACCTGGTAGGGAACGGGGAGCAGCTCGGCCTCGCCCAGCCGTGTGCCCACACCCTCGGGCTGGTGGATGAAGCGCACGCGATAGCCGGTCTCCTCAAACACCTCGCGTGCCACCGCCTCATGCGGAAACTCGCCCTCATCGATATGCCCCCCCGGCGGGAACCAGCGACCATCCCCTTTCAGGATCATCAGTACCTTCTTATAGTCTTCACTCAGCACATAGGCAGTGGCTGTGTAGTCGAAGCTGTGGCGTGGGCGGCCGCTGCTCTGGGCGTTGATGACGCGGCGGCGACTCTGCTCGGCCAGGATGATGCCCTGCACCTGCCGGAAGAGATCTCCGGCATCCAGCACATAATCGACGTAATTGCTTATAGTCATGTTGTCCTGAAGCAGTGCGAGGTGCCGTACATTGTCGGGATAGTTCTTGCGCCAGCGGGCGGCCGTGCGCGCGTCGCAGAGGGCCAGCGTATCCTGTCCCGCCAGCATGACCTGCTCGGCGCTGGCTATGTCCAGGGTCGCCGGCTTCAGGGATGGGAGCGCCTGTAGCCAGCGCGCCTGCATCTCCCGCGGCTGCGCGTCCGCCGGGGACACGAGAAAGAGGAGGCCGCGCCTCTTGCCTTCAAACATAAAAAATCCTTTATTGCATGATCAAAAAGATGGAAAGTGGGTTCTTGCTCAGTGTAGCGCAACCCGCTGATCATGGCAACCTTATGACGTGTTCTCGCCAAAAAAGCGGCACATCGTAACGCTATGTGGGATCGCTTCAGACCTGAAATGACCAGAGCGACAAGGCCGACCTCATCCCACACGGCATTACGATGTGCCGCTTATAGCGAAATCCGCAGTCAACAAACCAGTGAGGAAGCCGACTTGCGGATGTACTTGCTCTAGGGCACAAACCGTTTCCACTGGCCCTCGGAGATGACGTTGACGACGCCATCAACCACCTGTATGGCGGTCTGATCGTCGATCAAGTAAGACGGCATCGGCATGCCCGCGGCCCATTCTTCAGCGTTGGCCATGCAATTGTCCGGCAGATCGGGATTATCCAGGTGCGGAAATATCGCGAAATCAACCAGTCCCAGCGTGCTATCGCCACCGGTGGGTGGCCTCCAACGGACGAAGTCCTCCCCGATGCTGGGGGCCATCACCATGCTTCCTGCGCTCAGTCCCACATAAACCATCTCGCGCGGAAGCTCCGGCAGGAGGTCGGCCAGCCCGGATTGCCGCATCCAATAGCACAGATACAGGGGATCGCCGCCTTCCACCAGCAGGGCGTCCGTCTCCCGGACCCGCTGGTGCCAGCGCTCTTTATCGATATTGGACAGCGCGGCGAGCTCCAACACGCCCCACGACTTCCATCCCATATGGCACATGGAGACGTATCCCTCGGAGAATGGAGGGGTTTTGGTATCTCCGCTGATCAGCCGGGCGATCATGGTCGGACCATTGGTGTTGGCGTGCAGCGCGGTGGGAATGTACAGGGCGCTGCACTCGGAAATAGGTTTGCCCAGCAGATCAACCAGGGCGTTGCGAATGCTGTCGTTGCTGATGCCACCCGAGGTAAGCAGAAATTTCATGATGGTTTCCTTTCCAATTCTGATCATATGCAAGACATTCTATCTTCTTAGCGGACAAAAAACTTCTCCCATCTTGCTCTTATGGCCATGCAGCATTACTACCGCGCGCAGGCTTTAGAGAGTATTTGACTTCCGTCATGTTAGGGGCACTTGCGCGCCACCGCCCGTGCGTCCGCTATGCGGCCGCACTGCACCAATACACAATGGACTCATAAGCGCTGCGGGTAGCTTTATCGTTTTGGGTGCGCAATAAAAAGAGCTGATCGCAGCGTCTTTATAGAGTGGGATCTCTAAATAAGTGCCTGTAATGCCGATCATGATGGTCTGGCAGGGAAGGAAGCGAGCAGATGCAATTCTCAATTAGAAGACGTTCTTATCGGCGGGGGAATCCGCTGCTGGCTGGCATAATCTTCTTTTTTGTAGGACTGATCTTTACTATCGTCGGTGCCGCGTTCTGGTTTAGCAACCAGAGTTTTATGGTTGGCACCGTTTCAACCACCGGACAGATCGTGTCGTGTCACTATTCGAGTAGTAGCTCGGACGCGATCGCCTCGTCTGGCAGCACCTGCAAGCCGACCATTACCTTTACCACGCAGGCGGGCCAGAAAATCACCTTTACCTCTTCAATCTCGTCCAGCTCGTATAATCCAGGTGACAACGTCACGGTGAGCTACCATCCCGCGACCCCGGCCGATGCGCGCGTCAGCGATTTCGTGAGCCTCTGGCTCCTCCCGCTGATCTTCGGGGGCCTGGGGATAATCTTCTTGATCCTTGGCCTCGGCCTGGCAGTGGTCCCTCTGCTGCTCAAGCTGCTGCTGATCCGGGGAACGACCAACAATACTGCCAGCTATGCGGGGGCGGGACCATATAACAATAGCTACACCGGGGTCGAGTATAATAATAGCTATCCAGGAGCCGGACAGTATAATACTAGTTCTACCGGAGCTGAACAGTATAATAGCTACACCGGCAATCAGCCGTATAGTGGATTTGCTGAGGGGGAACGGTATAATAACGCTCCCAAGGATGAGACGGCAGATAGCTATTCAGAGGAGAAAAATAGCTATCCCAGGGATGAACAATTCTAGATAAGGATGTGTATATGTCTGATTTGAGCGCCGAGCAGGTAGTCGATATCGCCAGACCGGGAGGGATCGAGCTTTCCGCTGATGGGAGCCGGGTCGCGTATGTCGTGAGTACAGGTGGCAAGAAGGATGAGCACGGCGTCAGCGCGCTGTGGGTCGCCCCCATCGATGGTTCCGCGCCGCCCCGGCAGTTTACCAGTGGCGAGAGCAAGGAGAGCAGTCCACGCTGGTCGCCCGATGGACGCCAGCTGGCCTTCCTCTCGGATCGCGCCGAGCGGGGCACTGCCGCATTGTACCTCCTGCCGATTGATGGTGGCGAGGCGCGGCGGTTGGGCGATAAGGAGAGCAAGCGAGAGGTGAAGCAGTTTGCCTGGTCGCCGGGTGGCGGGCAGATCGCCTTCAGCAGCGCCGACGAGCCGGACGAGGAGGAGGAGCGGCGCGAGAAAGAGCGCGACGACGCCAATGTCTATGGCGAGCGGCTGCAGTACGCGCGGCTGCGCCTGCTCTCGCTGGCCTCCAACGAGGTCACCACGCTGGTCAGTCAGGAGCGGCACGTGGCCGACTTCGTCTGGCATCCCCGGGGGACCGAGCTGGCGTACGTCACCTGGCAGACCCCTGAGCTGGAATCGATGGCTCACGAGCACGTCATTGAGCGCATTCCAGTGGCCGGAGGAGAGCCGCAGGTCGTCTGCCGCTGGTCCGGTATGGTCAACAACCTCACCTGGTCCGAGGACGGCAAGGTGCTCTTCTTCATCGGCTCCGCCACGCGCAAAGCGCAGTCCTCCATGGTGGTCTACTGCGTCGATGCCGAGGGAGGCGAACCACGGCGGCTGGCCGGTGGCGAGACCAACTGTATCTATTATCTGTACCCGCTGCACCATCAGCAGCAGGTCGCCATCGCCGCCGTCGAGGGCCTCTCCCTCAACCTGTATCGGCTGGATGGACAGAGCGGCGAGCTGAGCCGCATCTTTCCCAGCGAGGAAGAGTCACGGCGCGAGGATTCGGCCTTTGACGCGGCGGACGTGCGCCAGCTGGAGGATGGTCGTGTTGCTGTGGCCATGGCGCGCGGCAGCAGCGTCCAGCCGCCTGAGGTCTGGGCAGGCATTGGTGGCGCCGGAGAACCCTTGAAAGAGCTGCGGCAGCTATCCACGCACAACGCGGGGCTGGCGGGCATCTCCTTTGTGCAGCAGGAAGCTTTTTACTGGACCGCCTCCGATGGTCTGAAGCTGGACGGCCTCTTGCTGAGGCCGCCAACCGCCGTCGAGGGGGAGCGACTCCCCACGGTGGTTCTGGTGCATGGCGGACCATATGGATGCTGGATGGCAGGCTTCAACCTCTCCTGGGGCAAGTGGGCGCAGTGGCTGGCCCTGGCGGGCTACGCCGTCCTGATGCCCAATCCCCGTGGTGGGTCCGGACACGGCGAGGAGTTCGCTGCCGCCGCACTGGGGGATGTGGGAGGGGCCGACTACGGCGACGTCATGGCGGCCGTCGACGCCGCCATCGAGCGCGGCATCGCCGATCCCGAGCGCCTGGGCATCGGAGGCTGGAGCCAGGGAGGATTCATGTCGGCCTGGGCCGTTACCCAGAGCGACCGCTTCAAGGCCGCCATAATGGGGGCCGGCGTCTCCGACTGGGGCCTGATGGTGCAGACCAGCGACCTGCCCGACTTCGAGCAAGAACTGGGCCGCACCGCTCCCTGGGATGGATTGGAGGCGCAGCGCCACCGTGAGTTGAGCCCGATCACCTTCGCCAGCCGCGTCAAGACTCCTGTTCTGATCCTGCATGGCGAAAACGACGCCCGCGTACCCGTCAGCCAGGCCATCGGCTTCCACCGCGCCCTGCGCCACTACCAGGTCCCGACCGAGATGGTCCTCTATCCACGTGAGCCACACGGCATCGGCGAGCGCGCCCACCAGCTCGACCTGCTCCGGCGCGTCCGCCGCTGGTACGACCGCTGGCTCCGCGCGTGATGGGAGGGTTCGCAAGCAGCCAGGCAACCTCATGAGGTTTCACAAAATTAAGAAGGGGTAAAAATCGTTTGCCAGAACACGAATATATCCCGTAGGCGGCATAGGATTGCGATCTTTTCGAGATGCTGGTTTGCTAACCCGGAAGCAATCCGGCCTTGTGCATGCCGCGTGCTCGCCGTCGTCACGTCCCTCCGAAGTGATCACGTGGAAGATCGCGACGTGCAAGCCAGCATGCCGTACGTGAACGGGGGCGGCATGCACAAGGCCGGATTGCTGCATTTCGTGTGCCCTGCGTGTCGTTCAATGCGCAATCCTATGCCGCCTACGGGGATATGTGTTCGTGTTCGCGGAACATACTCCATTATGAATCATTCTTGTTTTTGAAATATGAGGATTCCCCCAATGGTGTGCAAGGCGGTCAGGCGCGCTGGCCTCTTCTGCGTTGCCATCCCCAATCCCTTAACGCGGCACCTCGCGTTTGAGCAGGCCGATCTGCGACTGCCCTCGCTGGCACATTTCTCGCTAGCGGATTATTGCGATGGGAGATAGCCCTGGGCGAGCAGGTGTTGGAGCGGCAGGAATCGCGGGGTGGGCAGGTCGTTCCAGGTGAACCAGCCGACCTCGGACATCTCGCGGGCAGAGTTGACGCGCGCCTCTCCCGACACATATGTCGCCTCCATCCAGATGGTCACATAGTGCTTGCCCTCTTGCTCGAAGATATCGTTGGTGATGGTGCGGAAGATTGGATTGGCGATCAGCACGCCCACCTCTTCCTGCGCTTCGCGGATGGCGCACTCCTGCGGCGACTCCCCGTACTCCAGGTGACCACCGGGCATCGACCACGTCCCATCTCCATGCGAATTGCGGCGCTTCATGAGCAGAACGCGGTCACCGTTTTGGATGATCACCCCTACGCCGACAGCGGGTCGGTTTAACATAACTTTTTCCCTCCAATGCTCCTGTTTTTTTACCATAAGTATTATAAGGGGAGTGATGTCCTCTTGCCAGTAGCAGCCGGGGCGAAGTGCGCAATTTTTTCCATGGCTGGAGTATTTTTGGTGTTTTGGAAGAAACAATTTTTCCAGGGTAACACAATGGAACCTTTTTTAGGCATTGCCGTGAGAGCGCATATGTGGATAAGGCCATATATAAGGGCATAGCAGATAAAAAAGCATTTTGTGAAGTATTTCACATACATGCGCCTGTAGGTAATGTTATCATTAACCAGTAGGCACTATATTCTTTTGTTTGCATCAGGAGACGCAGTGGAAAGGAGAATGTTTCTCGCCGTGATCCTTTAATCCACGCAGACGTTTTTGGATGCCCATATCTCCTCTGTGTCTATTGAAAACCTCTCTTTTAAAACTTATGTACAAACTCAGGAGAAAAACACTATGCGTTTGAAAACCCTCTTTGTTAGCCTGGGTCTCGCTCTGATGCTGGTTGGAATGCTGGCGGTCTGCGAGTCCACTCCCTCGATGGCCAGCACCTATACAGCGGTCTCGGCGTCCCATGTATTGACGAATGGCAATGTAGCACGAAAATCCTCGTCTTCAGTTGTGGTCTCGGTGGGCGAGGTTCCATCCCACCAGGCTGTAGGGAGCACAATTACCGTGCTGACCACGATCAAGGGCATGACGTTGTATCTCCATGAGTGGCAGGGGGCAAGCGGCTTTAGTTGTGATGGCACCTGCGCCAAAACCTGGCATCCTCTGCTCTATAAAGGCACAGGCACTCCGACCTCTACTACGCCACTTCCCGGCAAACTGAGTGTAGGTACCGACTACCTCGGGCGCCAGATGGTTTTCTACCAGGGCTATCCTCTCTACACCTATGCTGGTGATAAGAAACCTGGTGAGGACAATGCTCCGCTGGCTGATAATTCGCCCTGGCAGCTCGCCATCCCCAGCATCCCCACCGGTCTGTAGAAAATAGTTCTTCGCATCAAGCGGGAGCACAGTTTCCCCCTGGCGTAATATCACGCCAGGGGAAACTGGGCCGTAGGCTCTCCAGGTAGTGACTTTGATCAGCTGGCTCCCCCAGGCGAGGCGCTTCCCAATAAGGTAAAGATTGGCATATGCAACATTCCTCATGAAATTGAGATATGTGTATTTTTATTCTTGAATTGCTTTTTATATGGAGAATGTATAATGATCATTCGGCATGATCGCTCTGACCGGGAGAGCCTGGTCGATGCCGCGCAGTGGCCGGGGATCACCAGCTTTTTTCGTGGCCACAGTGCCGCCTCGCTGATCGCCCCCACATGGCTGCTGACGGCGGCCCATGTGGCTGTCTCTATCCCGACCGATCACCCTTTGAGTGTTGAACTGGGTGGGGCGCGCTATCGGCTGGGCAGGGTTGTGATACACCCCGACTTCCGGCACGAATGGACGACCGAGTCGGAGTTGGCGGGGGGGACCGTTGATCTGGCGCTGGTCGGATTGGCGGCGCCTGTAGAGGGGATTGACCCCTTCGCGCTCTACGAGCATGATGATGAACTTGGACAAGAGGTGCTGATGCTGGGGTCGGGCGAATGTGGCAATGGCAGGCGTGGAGCAATGGGCTCAGACCGGCATCTCCGCCGCGCTACCAATCGAGTCGATGAGGTCGATGAATACTGTCTGAAAATGGGCTTCGAGGCTCCGCCGCTGGGAACGGAGCTGGAGGGAGTGTGTGGGCGCGGCGACAGTGGCGGTCCCGCCTTCATCCGGCGCGACTCTCGTCTATACCTGGCCGGTGTCAGTTCCTGGCAGCGACTGGATGGCCGCCCGCTTGGGACGTATAGCTGCGTCGAGCATTTTGCCCGCGTATCCCGTTATATCAACTGGATAACCACGATGATCAATGGCGGATGAGTAGCCGGAGTCAGGTCATGGAGCAGATCATGCGGCACCTACGTTGAACATATCGGGTCTTGATCGTCATTCTTCGCATGTGTATGTTTGAAGGGGCATAACTGTCGTTACGCCCCTTCCCGCGCCAGGGGATGGTGTGTTTTACCAGGCCACGGGTAAATTGGAGGGTCCAAACGTCAGGGTTTCATCCGCGCGCCAGGGGACTCTCTCGGGAGGCACCGCCAGGCGGATCGTCGGCAGCCGCGTGAGCAGGGTTTCCCACAGCACCTGCAGCTCCATGCGGGCGATCTGTTGTCCCAGGCAGGCATGGATGCCGCGTCCGAAGCTCAGGATAGGTTTGATCTCGCGATCAAAGCGAATCTCATCGGGATCGGCAAAGACGGCCGGATCATAGTTAGCGGCGACCGCCGACAGGAAGACCACCTCCCCGGCGGGAACGGTCGTCTCGCCAAACTGGACGGGCTCGCGCGTGATGCGCGGTCTGCCATGTCCGATCGGGGTGACGCGCAGCAGTTCTTCGATCGCGCTTCCCCACTGCTCGGGCTCCCTGATCTGTGTGCGTAAGCGTGCGAGCAGTTCGGGATCTTGCAGCACGATGAAGGCCGAATTGGTGAAGGTGGTGCTCACCGTCTCAAAGCCAGCGATGATCATCCCCATGGCAAAGGAATACATCTCGGACTCCTTCATCACGTGATCCCCCTGCTGTTGCGCGCGCACGAGCAGGCCCAGCACGTTATCTGCAGGCTCCTCTTGTGCCTGTGTGATGATCGGCGTCAGATACTGCCTCAGCTTCATGGCCTGCGCATAGCGCTCCTGAGGACTGGCCACCGTTGACAGGGCGATGCGCGCCGACTCGCGCAGGAATCTTTCCTCCCGCTGCGGGATGCCCAGCATCTCGCAGAGGACCGTCATCGGGGTCTGGATGGCATAGTCCTCGAACAGGTCGGCGGGCGGCCCCGAACGCTCCATGGCATCCACCAGCGCGTGCGTCACCTCGACAACGCGCGGACGCAGCTTATTGGCGGCCTGCACCGTAAAGGCCTGCGTAACCACGCGCCGCAGCTTATTGTGCCGGGCATCGGAGACCGAAAAGAGTGAATCGTTGCTGGCGCTTGTCCCCGTAACGTCGCCTGCTTCCATGCGCGGAACATCGCCATCCGAACGCAGGATTGGAGCGCATTTGGGATCGCCGAAGGCTTTGGCGATATCCTGGTAACGTGTAGGCAGAAATGCATCGCCGCCATAGGGCATATGCACCCTGGCCACCGGGCACTCATTGCGCAGGCGCTCATACTCCGCAGGGATGCTCAGACTATGGGGAGCAAACGGAAATGGGTAGTTCGGGATATCTTGCTGTTCAGTTTCAACGTTTGGTGTGATAGGTTCTTGACTCATATATCCTTTCCAATCCATCGGGTCACCAGCACATGGCTGGATGGCTGTCGGTCGCCCTTTACCACTCTGATTCAATTGATATCAAAAGCCCGCGAGAACTTTTACTCCTCTACCTCCCGATCATCGGCGGTCACTGTCAGTTCCGAGGTATTCTCCTCATCCTCAATGACAAAGACCTCGGCCGGGCACGCTTCGGCCGCGTACCTGACCTTCTGCAACAATTCCAGGGGTGGATGTTCCTGCAGGATCTCAACCGTGCCATCACTCTCGCTCTGGGTAAAGACCTGGCCGCAGGCCAGTACGCAAGATCCACTGGCGATGCACTTTTGGGTCAGGGCAATGACGCGCATCTTCTCAGTCCTTCCTTTCACCGTGTCATGTACCTGTACGGGTACATTCTTCATTGCTTTACTTAACTTATTAGAAGGGATCGACGGGTTCGATAGCTCTTCGTAGATGTAACATTCACCTCTATAGATTATATGCTACAGCAACGTTGTTTTGCTCGCGCATGCCGTTCCAACGGGTCGACGCATGGGGTGGATATCTTTTCTTTTTTTGCACGTTATACTGTGCTCAATTAAATTGTGCACAATTTAATTGAGGGCCACCTATGCCGCCAAAAAGAGAAACAGGTCGGGTGGGTGTGGCGCGCTGATGCTGGTGTGGGCACATGGGATGGAACGGTGAAAATTTGGAGCGCAAGAAGCGGATAGGTATCTGATGGCTGATGCATTATGCTTGCTGCATGAAATACGGCGCTTCCGCGCTGATCGGGTGATGAAGAGTGAGGATAGGGGGTGGATGTGCCGTGAGCAGATATATGAATGGGAGCATGAAGATGCATAGGGTGATTGAACCGCATATCCTCTATTTTGGTACGCCGGTGGTCTTGATCAGTACGCGCAACGTGGATGGCTCACCGAACCTGGCTCCGATGTCGTCGGCCTGGTGGCTAAACCAATCGTGTATGCTGGGGATGAGTGGCAGATCGATGACGGTGGAGAATCTGCTGCGCGAGCGGCAGGGCGTCCTCAACCTGCCTTCGGCGGACCTGGTGGCGGCCGTCGATCGACTGGCTTTGACCACGGGGCGCGATCCGGTGCCGGAGAGCAAGCAGCACATCGGTTATCGCTATGAGCCTGATAAATTTGGCGTGGCTGGACTGACGCCGCAGCCGGCGGACCTGGTGAACGCGCCGCTGGTGGCCGAGTGCCCGGTGCAGTTGGAGGCGCTGGTTGAGCGGGCGTACGGCTTTGACGAGCAGAACGGGAGTATCCAGGCGATTGAGATGCGCATCGTGCGCGTTCATATCGACGAGCAGCTACTGATCCCCGGCACCGATCACTACATCGATCCCGAGAAATGGAATCCCTTGATTATGAGCTTCTGCGAATTTTTCGGGCTGAGCGGAAAGCTGCATCCCTCGCGGCTCGAATCCGCGTTCTATGGCGCCAGCACGGCGCGTGAGCTGGCCGGTAAATAGTGTCCGCCCGCCTGCATCCATTCATACACCTGGATGCAGACAGGCGGGGATATTATTCGGTTGGATTCGTGTTTTGTCCAGCGGTCATAACGGCGGCCAGCACGGCGTCGAAGGGGGCTTCCAGCGGCGTGTCGCGTGTGGGTAGTTGCTGCCCATCGCTGAGCACCAGGGCGCGCAGGGCATCGAGAAAGTCGGCGATGGGTCTGAGAGGCTCGTGTTTGCGCAGATCGATGGTCATCAGCCGGTAGCGCAGGGCCAGGTTGGCCAGGCGTGTGGGACGGTTCTCATCGTAGTGGCGCAGGGCGCGCACCGCCTTCTGGGACATCTGCTCGACCAGAAAGTCGAGTGGCGAGGACTCGGGATGGAACCAGATGGGGGTCTGTGCCATCTCGGCGGTCTGGCTGATGAGCGAGACGTAGGTAGGGGCGACCAGGGCCTCGGCCTCCGCGACGCTGGCCCCGCGCGTCAGGGCGGCGAAGCCCCGGACGATGGTGGCCGGTTCGAGCGCCTGCTCGGGGATATCCGGTTGCTGCTGGCGCAACTGCTGGATGTGTTGCTCGATCTCGCGCGCGCTTTCATCCATCGAGCGCGCCCACTGCTCGCGCTCGACCGGCTCGACCTGGTCCGAGAAGCGCAGGATCAGGGCGGTCATGCTGCCGTTGTGGTTGAGCCAGGAATAAAAGTTGTCCTGTGAGCCCCCATTTTCTGGCTCCGGCTCGACCACTGGCTGGCCCGCGATCTCCGCCCGCAGGCAGCGAATGATCCACTGCCAGCGCTCGGGCGGCATATCTTTGAGCAGGGGGGTGAGCCAGGAAGGAGGACCCGCCTCGCTGGCGCTCAGGGCCGCCTCCACCGCGCCATCGGGCAGGCGTTCGTTCAGATTACTCAGGACCCCCAGCGCGTCCTGCCGCTCTTCCTGGGACAGCTTCAGCAGGCGCTCAAGGGCCGCGCTGAAGATCAGGTAATCGATGCCGGCGCGCATCTGTTCGTGATTGCCATACCAGCGGCCGATGCGAGACAGGGTGACGCAGGTATCGCTGAAGTGATGCCGTTCGATATGGGCGCGCAAGAGCTCCTCCATGGCCGTCAGCTCGTTGCGGTCAACCTGCTCGGCCGTCAGCGCCTCCTGTCCCTCGCTCTCAGGTGGCAGGGGTTCGCGCCCAAATGAGGCCAGGCGCTCAGCGAGGTCCTGCGACGTTGGGGGAAGCTGTCCGACGGCGCGGGCCGCGACCGCCAGCGCCGACTCTGGCTGTGTCAGAGCGTGCGTGCGGGCCAGCTCGGCCGCGTAGAGGGCGGTATCGGCGGCATCGCGGTAGCGCCCCAGCTCAAGATAGAAGCTGGCGGCTCGCGTCAGGAAGTCCAGCGCCTCCTCTTTCTGCTCGGCCGCCGCCGCGATAAAGCGTCCTTCGACCTCCAGCTGGCGCGCGAGCAGGTAGGTGCCCCCATACGACTTGAGCAGCTGGCGCCCCTCGTTGAGTGCTTCGGAGGCCCGTGGGTAATTCTTCTGCTCGACATAGACCTGAACCAGGCTCAGCGTGGCGCTGAGATAGCTGTCCGCCTGCTTGTGGCTGCTGGCCAGATTGCGGGCCTCAAGATAATGCATCTCGGCCTCATCCCACTTGCCGATCAGGGCATATTTATCGCCGAAGCCTTCTACCAGGCTGGCGTGCCGCCGTTCCGACAGCGACGCCCGGGTCTGGTTGAGCCAGTGCTCGGCCTCCTCGGTGCGTCCGGAGGCCGCAGCGGTGCGGGCCAGGTTGGAGCGCGCGCAGGTCGCGCAGGGATGGCGCCGGGGGAGCTGCGCCAGCACGTCCTGTGAGTTCTCCACGATCTCCTGATAGTAGCCAGCGGCGTCCATCGAGACATAGCACTCGACGATATCGTGGTAGGCGCAGATGCGCTGTGGCACATCGCGCACCTGCGGGTCCGTGGCCAGGGAAAGCAGATCCACCGCCTCGGGCAGGGCGCGCTTCACCTGTTGCTGACTCAGCCAGAGCTGCAGACGCCAGTGGCGCAGGTGCAGCTCCCATTTCAGTTCCCTGGTCTCCCGGGCCGCCTCCAGCGCCTGGTTGATCGCCAGCTCGGCCCCGATATGATCGCTGTGATAGTTGCGCCAGAAATCATAGTAGCCTTCCAGGATTGCCTGCCAGCGGCCCCCTTTCTTCTCCAGCCGCTTCTCATCACTTTCTATCCAGGCCCAGATATTGGTTGGATCGCCGCTATTGAGCATCGTTATTTTCCTCCTCATGTGCCCGCGTCGCGCGCGTATTTCTGGCATCCGTCAACGAGAGTATCGATCCCGTCTGTGTGGCCGGTTGGCGCCGCAATTCCTCGCAGATCGTCGCCAGCAGGAGTGGTGAGATGCGCAGTCGCTCGGCCACCTGCTGAACGTTGGCGGCCAGCAGCCCCTCCACCGTCTCATATTCCGCGCTCAGGCGTCCCGCCGCCTCGGGATGCAGGCCGAGGGAGGTCAGCATCACGCTCGTCAACGCGTGCTGTCCGTCCGGGACGCCACCGTCCAGGCCGGCCAGGCTGGACAGGGCGGTATTGATCTGCTCAAAGCAAGCGATCGCATCCTGCGCCGACAGATTCTGGCCCGCGAACATGCGCGCGTTGGCCACCAGGATGCTGAGCAGGGCCGTAAAGCCAGGATGCGCGGGTCCCAGGTCGCGGATGCGCCGCAGCAGGGGATTGCGCGCGTTCAGGTGCAGCACACCCTTCATCACCGCTTCGTCGACCTGTTGCCGCTCCAGGAAGCCACGCACCAGCGAGCGAATGGGGCCGACGAAGCGCCCCTCTTCCATATTATGCTGCGCGCGGCGTATCTTTTGTGCTCCTGCCGGATAGAGCAGGATCATCGGCAGGTGCTCAGGCTCATAGGCCAGCAGGCGCACCGGAAAGCCCTCGGCGCGGCAGGCCTCGACCAGGGCCTGCCAGCGCTGCTCGGGATCCTCAACCGGCGCGAATAAATAGCTGGCCGACGGCGTCAGCTCTTCAACCGGGACCCCGTAGATCTGCCCATAGGCCTTGAGGAAGGCGGTATCGGCGAACCAGCGGGCATCGATCACCGCCAGCCGGCGCGCCTCAAACAGGGCCAGGGCTTGCGTTACCCCATCTTCATTATCGTAGTAGAAGATGCGACCGGGATTCTCGCGCAGATACTCCGGCAGCGTCAGCTCTCCCCGGCTGGTCTTGAAGCTCACCAGGTCGGCCACGCGTGTAAATAGCTCGGGTGCGCGTACCGACCAGCCCTTGATCAGGTCGTTATGCGCCTGCACGATGGCCTGCCAGTCCAGTGGAGCGTGGTCCGCTAAGTGCTCAAAATGGGCGAAGAGTGCCTTCTCCAGGGCCGCCTGTACCGCCGCGAACAGCTCATCATGGCGCAGCGTCTCGCGGCTGGCCGTGGGATTGAGGGAAGGGCAATCGATGATCCCGCTTACGAAGCGTGCCCAGGCCGGCAGCAGATCGCGCTCGCGCTCGGTAATCAGCATGTGACGTACATAGACCGTGACATCTCCATACTCCTGAATCGACACGATCGAGCGCGGCGGCACAAACAGGACCCCGCGCAACGGGATGAGCGTCCCATCCTCGGCTCGCACATCGCTTAGCGGCAGCACCGTCAGCGGGCGCACCGAAGTACGCTCCTCGATCCAGGCCATGTAGCGGGCCGTGCGGGCAACGCGCGGCTCTTCATCATCGTCATCGCTGTCCACCAGCCATGGAGCGGGCGCGTTATTGACCGGGGTCGCGTCCTCGCCTACATAGATCGGGATCGGCAGGAAGGCCGCGTACGACTTGAGCACCGGGCGTAGGATGCTGGCATCCAGCAGGAAGCGGGCATCCTCGCGCAGATCCAGCAGTACCGTCGTCCCGACCGCCGCGCGCGTCGCCTGGCGCAAGGCGTAGCTCTGCCCGCCCTCCGAGATCCAGCGCCATGCCTCGGTCGGCGCCTGATAGCTACATGTCGTAATTTCGATGCGTGAGGCGATCATAAAGGATGAGAGCAGGCCCAGGCCGAACATCCCGATCAGGTCCAGTGCCTCCTCGCGCCGCGCGTTGCCGAGCCGCTCGCGCAGCTCGCGTGTATAGCCGCGTCCCACCGTCGCCAGGAAGACCGTAATCTCGTCACGGGTCAGGCCTGATCCATTATCTTCGATCAATAGCTGCTGATTGGCGCTGTCGATGGAGACCGTGATTTTCGGCGTATACTCGCGTGCCACGTGCGTGTCCTCCTGTCGACGTCGCACGCAGGAATCGTGGGCATTTTGAATTAATTCGCGCACCGCTACGCGCGGATCAGAATACAGGTGTTCGCCCAATACCTTGAGCAGGCCAGGTAGATGGATGTCAACCGGGAGGATCTCAATTTCTTCAGGCATGTAGTTGTACCCTAAAACAGTAATTTTACGATAGTTCAAAGAAAAGCATAGTAATGTGCTAACTATACCATAGTTGAGGTAATACGGCAAAGCCGTTTTTTTAATCTCTGGTGGGGACTTGAGCGCCCCCACACGGGCGTCCGCTGCGCGGACGCACTGGTTTTTTATGTTGGTGCATCGCGTGCGCATTCGCGCACGCGATGCACCAACATAAAACGGACGTGTGAGTGCCGCAGGCGATGATTCTGAGAGTTAGACAAGCTCATGATCATCGCCTGCGGCACGCCTGAGCTTTCGCTCTCTGGTGCTCACACGTCCATGGTGTATTGGTGCAGCAGGGGCGCATTCGCGCACGCGATGCACCAACATAAAACGGACGTGTGAGTGCCGCAGGCGATGATTCTGAGAGTTAGACAAGCTCATGATCATCGCCTGCGGCACGCCTGAGCTTTCGCTCCTCTGGTGCTCACACGTCCATGGTGTATTGGTGCAGCAGGGGCGCGAAAGCGCCCCTGCTGCACCAATACACAAAACCCAGTGCGACCGCGCAGCGGACGCCCGTGCGAGGGCGCTCACGTGCCCTCAACATGACGGAAGTCAAACACATTCCATGAGTACACCAGGGGCGCATGTATGCGCCCCTGGTGTTGCAGTCACTCATAAAAAAATTGCGCGCCGAAGGCGCGCAACGTTCGCGGCCCGAGCCCCCCCTTTTTCAGGGTAAAAGCAGCTGCTTCATGCCTGTCTACTCCCACGATTGCTGCAGGCGGACAAATTTTTGGATCGCGTCCGGACTGGCGTTGGAGCTGACCCAGCAGTTCATGCCTTCTTCACGCCAGTTGGCCAGGTGAGTGCTCTGGATGGTGTTCATCTTAATGGGGGCCGATCCCTGGGTGGTGGGCCAGAGGAAGAAATTAATGATATGCCCCTGATACTGGTAGACGATGGCGGCCACGTTTTTTCTGTCCAGGTAATCCAGGCGACCTCCGACCAACGTATAGCCATCGGAGCTGATATCGTAGATGTACGGTGTGTAGTTGAGTTTGCCCTGAAACCATGACTTGATGGTATTGGGATCGGAGGAACGTATATCCACCAGGTGATTGGCTGTGAGCGAGCGCATATGGTTATCAAACACCTGTTGCGACAGAGCGCTTCCCCCACCTCCGGGTGGAGTAGTAGGGCCGCCACGCCATAGGCCAGTGAGAAGGACCGCCAGGGCCGCCACGATCAGGCATGCCGCCGCTACGCTGAGGCCGCGCCACAAGGTAGCCCGGGTTATGAAGGTTGCGCGATCGCGCAGATGGAGCGATGACGACACGCGCTGGCGTAACTGTGGAGGCGCGGTAAAATACAGAGGGCCCCCCTTGATGGCAGCGCGTAGCGCCTGATACCCATCATAACTTTCCCGGCATGCCGCGCACGTTGCCAGGTGGCGTTCGATCTCGACGCTATAGGCGATATCTAGCTCGTTATCCAGGTAGGCATGCAAAAAGCGCTGCGCTTCTGTACAATTCATCGTATTCCTTCTTCGTCCATCCGCTGCGCGAGATAACGCTGCAGCTGCTTACGCGCCCGCGCCAGGCGTGACATTACCGTTCCCAGCGGGATATGCACGATCATGCTGATATCCCGGTACGACATCTCCTCCAGTTCGCGTAAGACCATGACCTCACGAAACTCGAACGGCAGGGCCGCCAGCGCAGCACCGAGCTTCTGCTGATCGACGCGGCGCAGATGCAGCACTTCCGGATTCAGCACATCACTTTCTCTATCGTGTAGCGCTTCATCAAATGGTACCGTCTGCTCATCTAAGCGCCGCTGTTGCAGCCAGGTATAACAGGTATTGCGTACAATGGTCAGCAACCAGACGCGGCTATCTCCACCCCGAAACCCCTGCAAAAATCTGAAGGCTCGTAAGCATGCTTCCTGCACCATATCTTGCGCATCCTGGTCATTATGGGTGAGCCAGCGCGCCAGGTTGTATGCTGCGTCCAGGTGCGGTAAGATGAGCTGCTCAAAACGTAAGCGTTGGTCATGCGGTTGCACTTACGCACCTTTTTACCTTCCACTGAAAGGGACTGACTTTTTTGACTTTTATTCCTTGTAAAAGAGACTGGCTCTAAGCAGATTTTATTCCTGGTGGGACATATGATAGCCCCACACGCGCGTCCGCTACGCGGCCGCAGCGTTTTTTTGTACTGGTGCATGCGGTGCGCGGATGCGCACCGCATGCACCAGTACAAAATTGACTCTGTGCTTAATCCCTGGTTGACTCCCGTATCAGCATACACCATTTTTATATCTATTTCTACTTTTACTGTAGCGATTTAATTTTTGATGTCCCAATCTGCAATGGATAGGGGAATAAATTTTGCAAATATCGGTCTGGAGAGGTGAAGGAAAAAGAGAACCGGGTAGATGCTAGCGTCACCATATGCGTTGTTGTACCGTTGGATGGAGTTTAATGGCTGGGGGCGGGTACGGATTGTCTGGTTTGAAGGAGAAGATTTGAATGGATAAGCCACTCTCGATAGATAGGATCGAATATAGCCAGGATGCCTCTTCGGCGCAACGGCTGGCGCGAGGATACGGTTTCGTGAACGCGGGCGCCCATACCTTGATAGGGATTACTATGCTAACCCTGCTCTTTTTGACCAACGGCAGCGTGCTCATCAAGGGGATCGAGGTTGTGCTGAGCCTATCGATGCTGGTGGCCAGTTTGCTGATGTGGAGTGAGCTGATGCTCAAAGAGCAGCAGACAGCCGGAGGGGTCCTGCTGGCGGGTGATCTCGCCCTGGCGGTGTCCTTTCTCTACCTGGGTGTGGCGATACCGGCATTTCATCAAGGCTACACGACCCCCACGTTCGCCCTGGCCCAGTTTATTACCGTACTGGCCGGACTGATCGCCGGTAGTGGTGCACTGGTCCTGGCCAGATCCCTCAGCGCCGCGCGGCGGCGTGGTGTGATCAGGTTTTCCGACATGGTGCGCGATGGGGTGCAGCTAATTACCGGCACCATCTTATTCGGGATCGCGCTGTCGCAGCTGGTGTTGGCCGATCTCAAGGCCCCGCAGTGGAGCTGGATTAGCTTCCTGGGCATCACCATTCCGGGCATGCTGATCCTGGTAGGTCGTGAAGGGCTGAAAGAACGCTGTGAGGGCGTTCGAGGATGGCGCCGGGTCCCGTCACAACTACTGATAGAGCTCCTGCTGATCGTGGGACTCTCGATCATGCTGTATGGCAGCTATGTCAATTTGACGCTGGGTGCGAACGGCTACCTGGTGGGAATCAAAGGGAACGCGGCCGGGTTCAGGCTGTGGCTGATCGCGGCGCTGCTGCTGGTGGGTGTGCGCGGAGGCTTCAAGCTGGCCTTTGGACGGAGAAGCGATCAACTGTGGTATCGCGTGCTGAACAACCTGCTGTATGTTCTGCTGCTGGTCCCTTTCATTTATGGCGCGCGCTCCGTCTTCGCGGGTCAGCCTCCCCTGGTGCGGATCGGCGCGGCCTGGCCGGACGTGGTACCGATCCTGATCGCGGCCATCTTGCTACTTGTAGTAGGGAGGTCCGTGGGTCAAAAGGGATGCGCGTGATGTACATACGCATTTAGCAATAGTGAAGTGAGAGAGTTGGTAGAAAGAAGGTGCGTTATGGAGTGGGGAAACGAATCTCACCAGATATATTCACTGATCAATGCTTATGGCGTCGTCGGTGATAGCCATGCGACCGTATTGATCGCGCCGGATGGCTCGATCGACTGGGCCTGTCTGCCGGATTTTGATAGCCCGGCCATCCTGTCTCGATTATTGGATGAGCGGCATGGGGGATACTTTCAGATCGCGCCGACGGATGGACCGCAGCGTGGCCTGCAGCGCTATCTCCACCGCACCAGCGCGCTGCAAACAAGCTTTGTGCGCGCGGCAGGCGCGGTAGAACTGACTGATTTTATACCTATGGGGACCCTGCAGGCATGGCCGCGCAAAGTCATTACCATAAATCGGGTTAACGTGTGCAGACCCCATCGATGTCTGATACGTATGATCGAATGCACGTATGGTAGTATGTCAGTTACCATGGACCTTAAAGCGACGCCGCACAACGCCACCGTCCCGGCAGAGGTCGTGCTCTGCCCTGATAGCATGGGCGCGTTCATTTCCGGAGGCCTGCAGCATGTGGTGCTGGTGCTATCCGACGTGCGCATGCGGGCGCCGTTCTCAATTGAGATCGTGCAGGATGCCGAGGAATGGCATCCTACCC
This sequence comes from Dictyobacter aurantiacus, assembly GCF_003967515.1. Classification (GTDB taxonomy): domain Bacteria; phylum Chloroflexota; class Ktedonobacteria; order Ktedonobacterales; family Ktedonobacteraceae; genus Dictyobacter; species Dictyobacter aurantiacus. The sequence goes on from NZ_BIFQ01000001.1 coordinate 5,745,001, forward strand.
TGCGGGCCCGCTTCGCGCTATGCGAGGGTGAAAGCCTGACACTGGCTCTGGCCGTGGAAGATAGCATCCAGTCGGCGCATCAACTGTTCTGGGATGAATTGTTGCAGCGCGACTTCAACACGGAGCTGATCCACAGCTTCGGCCTCGCGGGGACCGCCTGAGTGTGGGCACCTCACCAGCACTGGCGCCGGTGAGGTGCCCATGCGGGGCGCGTCTAGACCGTTCTCTGTTTGTTTGTGCGTATGAGCAGTGGGATCAAGGAGACCAGCACCAGCAAGCTGACGCCCAGGCCGGGTCCGGTGACGGCGAGTCCTTGATCCCCTAGCAGACCAACAGACGGGTGCCATTCATTTTTTCGCCGTCTCTCTGCGCAAAAAAATGATGTGCACCCTCTGTGAACACCCAGGGCTTTTTGATATTCGTCTGAAGATCACGGGCAAGCGATACAATGTACATTTTTTTGCATCTGGTGGCACACAATCTGGTTGTGCACAATTTAATTGTGCTAAAGCAATCCGGGTTAAAAAAAGAAAAGATGCCGGGTGTATGGATTGGTTGTTGTTGAGGAGCCAGGGAGCTGTTGCATAAGCTAGACGGTTGAGTTATACTGGTCGCGTATAGTAAGAACAGAAAGAAAGGAGGTGCGCAGTGATGTTGACTAATACTTCGAGGATGAGACGGAACTGTGCACCTTGCACGCCAGTGAATTAAGTTCTGCCTCTTGAAATCCTCAATAAACCCATCTATTCCCCGTCGTGAGGGGCTGTATTGTTGCAGTCCGCCATACTCTGCTGCCTTTTTGTGTCGTGGCAGAACAGCATATCAAGGAGATTATTGTGACAGAACTCAATTCACAGACAGGTTTTTTACAGGCCCAGGGGGCCCCACTGTATTATGAGGTCGCCGGAGAGGGTGAGCCGTTGCTACTGATCCATGCTGGGATCGCCGATAGCCGCATGTGGGACGAGCAGTTCGCCGTCTTCGCGCGGCACTATCGCGTCATCCGCTACGATCAGCGTGGCTATGGTCAGTCTCAATACCCTGCCGGCCCTTTTGCCTACCACGAGGATCCCGTCGAGCTGCTCACTTCTCTCGGTATTGAGAGCGCGCACGTCGTCGGCATCTCGTTCGGTGGACTGGTCGCGCTTGATTTCGTGCTCTCGCATCCACAGATGGTGCGCTCGCTGGTGCTGGTCGCGCCCAGTGTGAGCGGCACGCAGCCTTCGGAGGCGGTAAAGCGCTTCCAGGAGGAAGAGGAGGCGTACCTGGAGCGTGACGACCTCGACGCGGCCTCCGACCTCAATGTGCGCGTATGGGTGGATGGTCCCCGGCGCACGCCCGAGCAGGTAGATGCGAGCGTGCGCGAGCGAGTCCGCGCCATGCAGCGCCACGCCTTCACCGTTCCGGTCCCCGATGGAGCCGAACTTGTAAAGCTGCAGCCGCCGGCCATCGAGCGGCTGGCCGAGGTACGTGTGCCTACCCTGATTGTGGTCGGCGACTATGATCTCCCCGACAAACTGGAGCTGAGCCAGCTGCTTGCCAGCCGTATCAACGGAGCGCAACTGCTGGTGATCGAGGGGGTCGCGCACATGGTCAGCATGGAGCGGCCCGAGCAGTTCAACCAGGCCGTCCTCTCCTTTTTATCCAGGGTCAGCGGTGCCGACGTTTAGTGGGTCGGCGATCCTTGATTGCCTCCTTTTTGCGTGGTTTTCCGACGTTTCGTCGGCATTTTGAGAAATAATTGACTTATCGTCCGCTATATCCTATCGTGAGCGACAGAATGTTTGTGCTGATCGATGAAACGAGGGATACAGAATGGATGCGATTGATCGGAAGATTGTTTCTCTGTTGCGGGACAATGGGCGGCTGAGCCAGGAGACGCTGGCCCAGCGCGTCCACCTGTCGCGGCCGGCGGTGCATGAGCGCGTCAAGCGGCTGGAGGAGCAAGGGATTCTGCGCGGCTACCAGGCGCTGGTCGATTGGGAAGCACTTGGTTTGCCGATTACGGCCTTTATCTGGGTGCGCACCTCAGGGACGCAGTGCCACGAGGTTGGCCAGCTCTTGATGCGCCTGGGGAATCAGGAGAGCATAGTGGAGGAGTGTCATCGCGTGACCGGTGAGTGGTGCATGCTGCTCAAGGTCAGGGTGGCCCTGCCGCTGGCGCTGCAGGCGTTGATCGACCGCATCCGGGCCGTGCCCGATGTGCAGGCGACCATGACGACGCTGGCCCTCTCCACCCTGAACGCACGTGTGTCAGGGGATGAGGAGGTGCTGGGATGAAGCAAAGCGTTGTACGCAGTATCCGCCTGCCACAGGCGATTGCCCTGTACGTGGCCGCCGTCATCGGCGCCGGTGTCCTGCTCCTGCCCGGACTGGCCGCGAGCATGGCTGGTCCCGCCTCGATCCTCTCCTGGATCTTTGACTGCTTGTTGGGTATCCCACTGGCCCTGACCTTTGCGGCCCTGGCCAGCCGCTATCCCGACGCTGGAGGTGTGGCCACCTTTACCGCGCGTGCCTTCGGCTCGACGACCGGGGCCGTGACTGGCTGGTTCTACTTTATCGCTTCGATTGTCGGGCAGATGATCGTGCCGCTAACGGGGGCCTACTATATCGCTGACACCCTGCGCCTGGGGCGGGACGCGACCTTTCTGATCGCCGCGTTCATCCTGATCATCGCTATCATCCCGAACCTCTACGGTCTGCGTGTCAGTGGAAGACTGGCCTTGCTGCTGAGCGCCTGTGTCGCCCTGATGTTATTGATCGCCACGCTGATCTCTCTTCCGCGCATGAGGGCCGCCCACTGGACTCCTTTCGCGCCGCACGGACTCCCAGCGATCGGCCAGGCGGGCGTGTTGATCTTCTTTGCCTTCTTTGGCTGGGAGGCCATCGCCCAGCTCTCCGCTGAATTTAGCGATCCCGAGCGTGATGTGCCGCGCAGCACGCTGTGGAGCGTGGCCCTGGTGACGATACTCTACCTGGGCGTGGCCATCGCCACCATCGGGACCGGCACCTACGGTACGCTGGCCCTTGATCGTGTCTCGGTGGCCCGGCTGCTGAGCGACGCGCTGGGCCTGGGCGCGGGCACTGTCGCCGCCGTGATGGCGCTGGTGATCTCGCTGGGGACCGTCAATGCCTATGTGGCGGCCAGCTCGCGTCTGGGCTATGCGCTGGCACGCGACGGCGCCTTGCCCATCTGGTTGGAGCGGCTCGACCGGCAGGAGGTGCCCAGACGCTCGCTGCTGGCGATCGGCGTAGTGGCGCTGCTCGGGCTGGGCGCGACCTATCTACTGGACTGGAGTGCCGGCTCTCTGCTGAGCATCCCCAACTCGCTGGGCATCGCGACCTATGTGGTCGGAACCGCCGCCGGCGCGCGTCTGCTTGCGGGGCTTGCTCGCTGGCTGGCGGCCGCTAGCTGCCTGTTGTGCCTGGCCATCTTCTTCTTCGCTGGCGCCTCCATCGCCATTCCTCTGATCACCGCCGCGCTCGCCCTGCTCTATCTCCGGTGGTGTCGACGTCTGCCTGACCATAATGCGCCGGACGATGTGGTAGAATCATAGAAGAGCTTTTGGAAAAGATGAAAGGTCTCTAGAGCAATAGGTGCAGTGGGCGCTCGATATTGAGCGCCCATCTAGAAAAGGTGGCATGATGCCTGAAGAGAGTAGCCCCCGTATCGCCCAATTGAAGCGTGAGCTAGAGTCTGGCAGTGCTGACGCGCTGTCATCGTTCTGGAGAGAGCTTGAGGAGCGGCAAGCGCCGCTGGTCGAGCCGATCCCCGATCACCCCACTGAGCGCCTGGTGACGTTTGTATGGCGTGGCATGCCGCAGACGCGCAACGTTGTGTTGTTCGCGCGCTATGCGGCGGACGATGACATTGAGAAGCATCTGTTGAAGCGGCTGGGCGAGAGCGATCTCTGGTATAAAACCTATCGATTACGTTCAGATCTACGCTCGGTCTACCAGTTTTCACCCAACGACTCGCTGGTACCTTTTAAGGACGTGACCGATTACCGGGCGCGCATCCGTGGCTTCCAGGCCGATCCGCTCAACGCGCGGCGTTTTGAGTTCCCCAAAGATGAAGAGGACCCGGACGATTTCCTGCAGGTCCTCTCTCTGCTCGAACTGCCGGACGCGCCGGCCCAGCCCTGGATTACACCACATGGTGATGTGCCGGCCGGTAAGGTAGAGATGCAGCGCTTGAAGAGCTCTATTCTGGAGAATGAGCGCCGCGTCTGGATCTATACGCCGCCTGGATACAGTGCTGAGAGTGTCGAGCCTTACGGATTGCTGGTCTGCTTTGATGGCATCGCCTATATTGACGTGGTGCCGACGCCAACGATCATCGAGAACCTGCTGCATGCCGGCAAGATCCCGCCGCTGGTCGTGGTAGTGCCTGATAGCCTGAATCAGCAGACGCGCAATCGCGAACTGCCCTGTTATCAACCGCACGTCGATTTTCTGACGCGCGAGCTGTTGCCATGGGTCAGGGAACGCTATCACGTCACCAGCGATCCCGCGCGGACCATTGTCGCCGGCGCCAGCTATGGTGGATTGGCCGCCGCCTATGCCGCCATGCAGGCGCCCGAGGTCTTCGGCAACGTGCTCTCGCAGTCTGGCTCTTACTGGTGGGGGAAGGCCCATCCAGAAGATCACACTCCCGAATGGCTGGTACAGCAGTTTGATCAGCGCGAACGTCTGCCGCTACGCTTCTATCTGGAGGTTGGTCTGTTTGAGCCATATGAAGCCATGGTCCTCTCCAACCGCCACCTGCGCAGCGTGCTGCAGGACAAAGGATACGACCTGTGTTATCGCGAGTTTGCTGGTGGTCATGACTACGCCTGCTGGCGCGGCTCGCTGGCCGACGGCCTGCAGTTTCTGCTGCCTGCTGGCTCCCCTACATCGCGTCGTCATCCCCAGCAGTCAGAATAGATTTGTATAGAGTGGTAGGATCCTACCACTCTATACAGTAACACGTTGGGCGCGTCAGCGTCATCGCGTTGAATACAGAGAGAGGCAAGTTATGGTTATTTTAGAGCCCATGAGCGAAGTGGATTTTCAGAGCTATCTGGATTTCGCGGTGGCCGATTACGCGCAGGAGCACGTGAAGAGCGGACGCTGGTCCCAGGAGGAGGCGCTGGAGCAGTCCAGAAAACAGTACGCCGAGCTGCTGCCGAACGGGGTTGCCTCGCCCGACCAATACCTGTTCACCATCGTCGACCCGGACCACCAGCGCAAGGTGGGCATACTCTGGTTTGCGCGAGAGGCACGCGCGGGCCAGCATGCCGCCTTTGTCTATGATGTCCGCATTGATGAGGAGTATCGCCACCAGGGTTACGGCTCACAGGCCTTCCTCGAAATGGAGAAGAAGGTGCGTGACCTCGGCCTCAGCAGGATAGGTCTGCACGTCTTCGGTCACAACCAGCCCGCCCTGGCGATGTACCAGAAACTTGGCTACGTGGCCACCAACATCGTCATGGCCAAAGACCTTGATTAGGAGCCTGTATCGATGTCTGTAGATGATATGGGGCGGCAGCCGCAGGGTGCATCGCCACGTGGTGTTCGGCTGCTACGCGTCTTTCAGGGGCGGGAAAACTTTGTAGTCACCATTGCCTGGTCGCCGGATGGGACGCGCCTGGCTACCGGTTCCGCCGATGAAGCGAGACTACACATCTGGAACACGCACAGCGGCGAGCTGCTGTATGTCTCCCCAATCTATCCATCCTCCATCAAAGCACTGGCCTGGTCACCCGACGCGCGACGACTGGCTTTCGGCTTCAGTACCGAGGCCTGGATATGGGACAGCGGAAGTGGTGAACTACTGACATGCCGGGAAGGGCATCACGCCGGGCTGTGGCGACTATCGTGGTCGTCCGATGGGACGCGCCTGGCTGGTTGGTCTGTGGGTTGGGAGGTGCGTGTATGGGATGGCGGCAATGGGAATGTGCTTTATGAGGTGCCTGGGCACAACGAAGGTCTAAAGTCGCCGATGGCGTGGTCGCCTGACGGGAGGATGCTGGCCACGGGTCAGACGGACGGGATTGTGCGTATGTGGGATGGATATACTGGGCAGCTTTTGCATAAGCTGGAAGGGGACCAGGACAAGGTCTGGTCGCTGGGGTGGTCGCCGGATGGGACGCGCCTGGCCGCCAGCACGACCGGCAATGTCGCGCGCATCTGGGATGGCAGCAATGGGCAACTCCACCATGTGCTGCGCGGACATGAAGGCTGGGTCAGAGCTGTGGAGTGGTCGCCGGATGGGTGGCAACTGGCCACCGGCTCCACGGATACGACGATTCGGCTGTGGGATAGGGATAGTGGGAAACTTCGGCAGACGTTGCAGGGGCTGCCAGCCCCGTTTCTTCACGCCCTGGCGTGGTCGAATGATGGCATGTATCTGGCTGCTAGTGTTTACAAAGGCCGCCCCGGTCAGGTCTTAATCTGGCATACTCCTGATTGGACCTGGCGGGCAACAGTGCCATTGCCTGGCCTGATCCATGGCAATGGATTTATCTGGCATCCCTATCGGCCTCTGCTGGTGGCCGTAGGGCCAACGCGTGCCGAGGTTAGCCTCTGGCAACTGGAGGCAGGAAGTGATTTCGCTTCCTGATACGCCTGGCTGAAACGGCCTGTGTGGGCCTCGGCAAACATGGTTGTGCGGGGAGAGGAAGAAATCGGACGCGAGGTCCGAACATATGGAGGAGTAAGGTATGGAGACAGTGGAACTGCCAGCTTTAGAGGTTTTGCAGGCGCTGGGTGTCGATGGGACGCCCGTCGCCACGCCTTTGCTTGGCGGATTCGATATGGCGATGTGGCGGGTGGAGCACGAGGGGCAGACATACGCGCTGCGCGTGTTTCGTCCGGGGGCATACGAAGAGTGCGAGCGCGAGCAGGTGGTGATGGAGGCCGCTCACGCAGCGGGTCTGCCGGTGCCCCGCGTGCATAGGATGGGAACCTGGCAGGATCGTCCGGCGCTGTTGATAAGCTGGATAGCCGGACGAACGCTGGCGGATGAATTGCGGGCGCGGCCATGGCACCTGTGGCCGTTGGGCATCGCCTTTGGGCGTACGCAGGCCGCCATTAACGCGGTGGAGGCCCCCGCGCTGTTAAAGCAACTGCCAGAGTCATGGATTAGCTGGCGCTGCGAGGGTGAAGAGGCTCTGCAGGATCGCCTGCGTGCGCTCTCTCAGGGCAAGCAGGCGCTATTGCACCTGGATTATCATCTACTCAACGTCCTGACAGATGGCAGGCGCATCACCGGCGTGGTTGATTGGGCCAACGCGCGCGCCGGTGATCCACGGGCCGATGCCGCCCGCACCATCTCCATTCTGCGCCTCGATCCCCTGGTACGCCGCCCTCTCATCCAATGGCTGGCCCTGGGACTCTTCTCCCTGGCCTGGCGCGTCGGCTATCAGCGCGCTGGCGGCCGCCTCAACGATATAGCCGCCTTCTATGCCTGGTCCGGCACAGTGCTCCAGCGCGACCGGGCGCCACGCTATCAGCAACAACCGCACGCCCTCGCCCCCGCCCGCCGCTGGACCAACAAATGGAAGTCGCGCGCCAACCTCTAGTGATTTCTTATAGACGTAGAGCCCCGCTCTGCATCACCTAAAAAGAGCAAGATAGAAGAAGTTTTGTCCCGCTTGAGGTGATACGCTAATAATAACTCTTTGAGCACTGGTTACTCTCATGTGCTGATGTCACCGGGGCGCGCATGCGCGCCCCGGTGACACCACCCAAAATCAGGGCGTCCGCGCCAGCGGACGCCCGTGCGGGGGCGCTCAAGCGCACCAGTAAGATGAGCATGCAACACTCTTAAAGCCCAACACATAGTCATATACGAAGGAAGGGAAGCACCGGCGATGGCCGATACAAAGCAACGCATCACCACCTTTTTGATGTTCGAAGGCCAGGCCGAAGAGGCCATGAATTACTACATCTCTATCTTTGAGCAGGCGGAGATCCTGAGCATCCGGCGCTATGGTCCCGGTGAGGCGGGCGACGAGGGAAGCGTCATGCTCGCGACCTTTTCACTGTACGGACAGGTATTCATGTGCATCGATAGCAACGTCAAGCACCAGTTTACCTTTACCCCGGCCATCTCTTTGTATGTCACCTGTATGACCGACGAGGAGATCGAGCGCCACTTTGCCCGGCTCTCTCAGGACGGTCAGGTGCTTATGCCACTCGGGGAGTATCCTGGTATCGGCAAGTTTGGCTGGGTGGCCGACAGGTACGGCGTTTCCTGGCAATTGAACCTGGAGCAAAACGCTTAAGGAAAGGGAGGCCGCAGCATGTCTGATACGCAGGTTCTGCTGAGCGGGCTGGCATTCGGCGAATCGCCGCGCTGGCACCAGGGCCGTTTGTGGTTCTCCCATTGGGGAACTGATGAGATTATTGCCATTGACCCGCAGGGCAAGAGCAAGGTTGTCGCCCGCGTGCCGACCGCGCTCCCCTTCTGCATCGATTGGCTGCATGATGGCCGCCTGCTCGTGGTCTCGGGACGCGAAGGGCTGCTGCTGCGCCAGGAATCCGGTGGAGAACTGGTGACGCACGCCACGCTCTCTCACCTTGCTCCCATCTGGAACGAGATTGTGGTGGATGGGCGCGGCAACATCTACGTCAACGGTGGCGGCTTCGACGCTCCCGGTGTGATCGCGGTGATCACGCCGGATGGAACGGTGCGCCAGGTGGCCGAGGGGCTCGCCTTCCCCAATGGCATGGCTGTGACGCCCGACAACAAAACGCTGATCGTAGCCGAGTCCCATGCCACCTGCCTTACTGCCTTCGACATCAACGCCGACGGCAATCTATCGCGACGGCGCGTCTGGGCTGATCTCGCAGGACTCGCTCCCGACGGCATCTGTCTCGACTCCGAAGGCGCCGTCTGGTACGCCACCGTTCCCGGCATGTGCTGCGTACGCGTCAAAAAGGGCGGTGAAGTTCTGCAGCGCATCCAGCTTGACCGGGGCTGCTTTGCCTGCATGCTTGGCGGCCAGGATAAACGGACGCTATTTATGTTGGCCGCCGAGTGGCACGGCTTTGAGCACATGATGGACCAGGAGCGCACCGGAAAGATTCTTATAGCCAATGTTTCGGTGCCCGGAGTTGGCTGGCCATCATAATGGGCGCGAGACCCAATACATTCAACTGTCCCTTGAACGCCAGGACAAGGGAAATGAATGTGAGATGCATATTCATGCGACGAGGAGAACTCGGCCGCGAGGGCCGAACCTACGGGAGGGTGCGCAGGAAGTCGAGCACGATCTGGTTGAATGCGGTGGGTTTCTCCATGTTGGGCATGTGATGGGTGTCGGGGATCTCGACGCGCCGGGCGCCGGGAATGTCCTGGACCAGCTTGTCGGCGCTCTTATGAAGCTGGAAGTGGTCGTCGGCCCCCACGATGATCAGGGTGGGGATGTGGACCTCGCCCAGCCGTCCGTAGGCCGGGGGGTCCAGGTCCTGGCGTGGAGCTGGATCCAGTATCCAGGCGAACGAATATTCAGAGAGATATTGTCGCACCCGCTGCCGTGCTTCTGGATAGGCGCGGGATGGTACCAGCGTGGGATGAGCCATCAGGCACTCGACCATCCTGGGACGGTTGCGATCCTGGATCGCCTGCTCGAATGGCATCCATTGCTGGATTACGGTCTGCAGCTGTTCCTGGGTGAACATTACCTCGTGTGGATAGCCCGAGACGGGCGAGCCGACCAGGATCAGCGCATCCACCATCGTGGGATGCTCAAGCGTAAAATCCAGGGCGATCTCGCCCCCCAGGGAGAGGCCGAGCAAGTAGGTGCGCTGAATGCCGAGAAAGTTGAGCAGAGCGTAGAGGTCGTCCCGGTCGGCATAGGGGTGCTGGGGCAGATCCGATTTGCCGAAGCCGCGAATATCATAGCGGATCACATGGTAGCGTTGGGCCAGCACATAAAATTGATCATCCCACATGCGTCGATCCATATAACCACCGTGCAGCAGCACCAGCGGATGTCCCTGGCCCAGCATCTCGTAATAGATCCAGGTGCCATTGCTCTCGACGAAGCCTGTCTGTACCTGTTGCGCGTTATTCATGTCTCCACCTCAAATGACCTCTTGAAGCGCACGTGTGCCAGGCACGCGCCTGCATGCTTGTATGTATATGCGCCTATTCCACATGAAAACTGGTAAAATCTTTTTTTATTGGATACACCTGACTTCCATAGCCGTTGTTTGCAGCCCTCCAGCGCTTTCACCTCCGCAGACAGGCTCTGGCGTTTTCAACATGGCTGGATCAGTATGGGGTCGGGTCAGGAAGCGCTGGATGATCGGGATAACGGTGCGGGCACGGATGAAGAAGGAGGCATGGTTGCCTTTGTTGAGCGCGACCAGCGTGACGCGCGGAATTAAGCGCGCCATCAGTCGGGCGTCCTCGAAGGGCACATCCTCATCATCGGTGCCGTGGACGATCAGGGTGGGGACCTTAATCCGCGCGAGCGGATACTGCTCGATGGCCGCGAAGTGATGCTGATCATTGTGATAGCCCGCCTCGCGCAGGTGATAGATGGTCCCAGAACAGAGCATGCCGGCCATCACGTGCCCCATCGGCAGCAGGCGGATGAAGGGCAGGATGCAGTAGAGGAAGAGGTCGGAGACCAGCAGATGCTCGACCCGCTGCAGCAGATAGCGTTTCCATGGGGGCAGCAACAGCAGGCTCTCGGCGGGACAGTAGCGCTGCACGATGGCCCCGATCATCACCAGGCTGCGGCAGCGCTCGGGATGGCGCAGGGCGAACTGGATCGCTGAAGGTCCCCCGCCTGAGAATCCGATCACGCTCGCCTGCTCGATACCGAGTTCGTCGAGCAGGGCCGCGTACATATCCGCCTGCTGTTCCGGTGAGGCGCCCGAGCTCTGCGGCGTGCCCAGGTAGCCTGGTCGCGAAGGAGAGATCAGCATGCACTGCTCGGGATCGAAAAACTGCGCGAAGGCCAGTCCCTGATCGTAGCCGCCGGGCGTCCCGTGGGCGTAGATAACCGCCGCTCCCTGACCGCTGACCTGGTACTCGACGGGTCCGGCGCTGGTGTGCGCCACCAGGCCATTGCTGCGGATGCGACGCAGCTCCTGTCGGCGCCACGAACGATACGACTGCAGCGTCCCCACCAGCGCGGTCGCCAACAACGTCAGCAGACCGACCAGGAAGAAGCTATTGATGCCAGACCGCAGGAGCCCACGCGCTTTTATCACCAACGTTCCCGGCCCGGCGATTCCAGATAGAGCCCGCGCGGCGACCAGCAGAGAAAAGATACGCCCGATCACCATATCCCCCTTCCAGGTTCTAGGTAGAGATAATATCGTTAGCAACGCTGTGCAAAAATAATGAAACGCTGCCATTGTTTGAGCCAAGAAAGACTGTACCAGATCCTCCGCACGCTGGCAACAAATCGGACCGTAAATAGCAGAAGTGGGTGATAGAAGTTGATGGCTTGCACATGTCCAGCCTTACTTTTCATTTCCTGCCTTGACACCGTATAAGTTTAGTGCTAAACTTAGGGCAGTAATGAAAGGGGATGAGATGAGATGCTTCGATCGGCGGTATTTGCCTGGCTGCGATTGTCGCGCGTCTTCCAGAAGATTGGGCGCGCGTCGGATGTGCACCTGCGGGCGTGGGGATTGAGTACGGCCCAGTTCGATATCCTGGCCCAGGTGGGCGCGGCCAAAGGGATCACGCAGCAGGAGCTGGCGGATAAGCTGCTGGTCACCAAGGGGAACGTCTCTCAGCTGCTGAGCCGCATGGAGAAGCAGGGACTGCTGACGCGCAGCCAGGAGCGGCGCAGCAACTGCTTGAGCCTGACCGCCAAAGGGCAGGAGCTCTATGAGCGCGTCGTGCCCGCGCAGGAAGATCTGGTAGCGCGCCAGTTCCAGGGTCTCACGCCCGCCGAGGTTAACCAGCTGCTGACGCTTCTGCGCAAGCTAGATCACTCGCTGGATTAATCCTCTTCTTTTTTTTGTTTGTAAGTTTAGAGCTAAACCGATAAGGGGTAGTCAGTCAGTCACAGGTATTCGCAAGGGATAATGATTATGCAATTAGGTGGACTCCATCACATCAGCGCCATCACTGGCAACGTTTCGCAGAATGTCGCTTTTTACACCCAGGTGCTGGGTATGCGCCTCGTCAAGAAGACCGTCAACCAGGACGACGTATCGGCCTATCACCTGTTCTACGGCGACGAGATCGGGCATGCTGGTACCGAATTGACCTTCTTTGATTGGCCGCAGTCGGGCCCCAATCGTCCCGGCGTAGGTACCATTTCGGCGATCATGCTGGGCGTGACCGGGCGCGAGGCGCTCGCGTGGTGGGTCAAGCGCCTTGATGAATTTGGCGTGTCACACGATGGCATTCAGGAGCGCGGCGAGGCGAAGAAAGCCTACCTGGCCTTCCGCGATCCCGAGGGGCAGCGCCTGGAGCTGGTCGACGATGAGGGTCGCATGGACGGCAAGCCCTGGGCCAAGAGCCCCGTTCCGACCGAGATGGGCATCCATGGACTGTACGGCGTGCGCCTGCTGGTGCGCGACGCGGCCCCAACCATCAGGCTGCTGACCGGGACCATGGGCTTCCGCCCAGCATACAGCTACCAGTCCGAGGAGCAGAGCACCGTTGAGGTCTTTGAGGTTGGCCCTGGTGGACCCGGTGCCGAGGTGCATCTGGACGTGCGTCCCGCTCTGCGTCGGGGTAGTCCCGGCATCGGTGGCGTGCACCATGTCGCCTTCCGCACCCCCAACAATGAAGAGCACGAACAGTGGCGCGCCCGCATCGCCGAAGTCGTTCGCAACGTCACCCCGGTCATCGAGCGCTACTACTTCCACGCCATCTACTTCCGTGAGCCCAACGGCGTCCTGTTCGAGGTCTCGACCGACGGACCCGGCTTCACCGGAGACGAAGATCCCGAGCACCTGGGCGAGCTGCTGGCGCTGCCGCCCTTCCTGGAGCCGTATCGCAAGGAGATCGAGGCGAACCTCAAACCCATCCGCCCCGTGACCTTCTCTCCATCCGCATAATGGCCGCAAGCGGCCAGGCGAATAAATAAAACGGGGATATATTGTCGCCATCTAACGAGCCATTGTAGAGTATGTTGGGCGAACACGAAAACGCATCCCCGTAGGCGGCATAGGATTGCGCCCTGACTGACACGCAGGCCGCATGAAACGCAGCAATCCGGCCTCGTGCATGCCGCGTCCGTTCACGTACGAATTCGTCTCAAAGAACGATGACCGTGCATAAGCCAACGTGTCGTACGCCAACAGGGCGGCATGCACGAGGCCGGATTGCTGCCTGGTTGGCCAGCCAGCGTCTCGAAAAGACCGCAATCCTATGCCGCCTACGGGATACGTTTTCGTATTCTGGCAAACGATTTTTTATCCCTTCTTATTTTATTAAATATCATGGGGTTGCCGTTATATATGCATTTCATTTGCGATATTTGCCTGAGATGTTCGTTACATACTTGACATGGGCGCACCATATAGGTACAGTTTAGAACATATGTATTGATCACTTTAGAGCTGTTTAGAAATGGGTGTGTTGATGGTCTATCGATTGTATCTGGAGTCGGGGCCGCAGAAGAAGAAGACGATGGTGCATGTGGTTGATTTGCCGGGCTGCGTGGTGACGGGTCCGACGACCGATGAGGCGCTGCGGCGCACGCCTGCGGTGATTCGGCATTATAGAGAACTGCTCAAGAAACATGGGGTAGTGGTTGAGTGTTTGGAGGATGAGATACAGATCGAGGTGGCGCAGCATATCATGGAGGGATCGTGGTTGGGCAACGGCGATCCCGCTCTGCTGGTTCCGACGGATCTGGAGCCGCTGACGGCCGAGAAGCGCGAGCGCTCTATCCAGTGCGCTGAATGTATGCGCGCGGAACTGCTGGAGCTGGTGAACGGGCTGAGTGACGAGCAGTGGATGGCGCAGCCTGAGAAGGGACGCAGCATTCGCTCGATCCTGCAGCATATCTTCGGGGCCGAGTACCAGTACATCCGGGGCTACTTTGGCAAGCTGGACGGGGTGAAGGGACCCGGCCCGGTGGAGACGATGGGGCGCGGCGAGCTGCTGGCCTGGATGGCGTTCGTGCGGGTGCGTGAACTGGAGGCGATCCGCGCCTGGCCGGTGGAGGAGCAGGCGCGGCAGTCAACGCATGGCCAGCAGATTAAGACTGCCAGCAAGGTGATGCGGCGTATGTTGGAACACCAGTGGGAGCATCTGCTGGAGATCAATGATCGTGTCGGTGTAGAGATCTAACGAATTTGTGATTGAGAGATAGATAGCGATGGACCAAGGAGGGGTGATGGCAATTCTATTCTTGCGCGAGATGCCGGGTAGCGTGCGGCTTGAGCCGGGAAGTGATATGGAGCTGACAGACAACGTGCGGCTGTCCCGGAGCTGGCAGGGAGATGTCTGCCAGCCGACGCTGACCAATCTCAATGCCAGCCCTGTGCGCGTGCGCGAGGTGGTCTTATTTCATGGGGACTTCGATCTGGCCTTTGATTGCCCGTGGTATGCCGAGGGCTACCAGATGTTGTCGCAGACCAGTGGTAGCCTGAGGATGCCGGAATCCATCGGCAGCTATAACGACCACGAGCACTACAAACTTGAGCAGCGGTCGCCATTCTTCACCGTCTATAATCTGCTGACCCTACAACTGGTGTCGACCCACTACCTGCTGCTGGCCTTCACATCCTGTCGCCGCTTCAGTGGTCTCTTCCGCATCAATCCCGATTCTTTTGAGGTGGTGCTGGACACCGAGAGTCTCACGTTGCAACCCGGAGAGAGCTGGACCCTGGAGGAGTTGATGTTCGCCCAGGATGAGAATTGTGATGCGCTGCTGGAACGGCTGGCGGAGCGCATCCAGCACAACCATCCACGCCTGACCTGGCCGGAGATCCCCACCGGCTGGTGCTCCTGGTATGGCTATGGGCCCGCGGTCAGCGAGCAGAACATCCAGGCGGCGATGGGTACGATCGGGAAAGCGTTGCCCGAGCTGAAGTACATTCAAATTGACGATGGCTATCAACGCTATCTGGGCGATTGGCTGACGCCGGGCACGCGCTTTCCACGCGGCATCCAGACGCTGTGCCACGAGATTCGCGACCAGGGATTCGAGCCCGCCATCTGGGTCGCCCCCTTTATCGCCGAGCAGGATTCGCAGCTGCTCAAGGAGCATCCCGACTGGTTTATCCAGGATGATAAGGACCAGCCCCTCTCGTCCGCCGCCATCTCGTTTGGTGGTTGGCGTAATCCTCCCTGGTATATGCTGGACGGTACCCATCCCGGCGTGCAGGACTACCTGGAGCACGTCTTTCGTACCATGCGCGAGGAATGGGGCTGCCACTACTTCAAGCTTGACGCCCTCACCTGGGGCGCCTTGCCGGGAGGACGACGTCACGATCAGATGGCCACGCGTGTCGAGGCCTACCGGCAGGGGATGGCAGCGGTTCTGCGGGGCGCGGGCGATGACAGCCTGCTGCTGGGTTGCAACGCGCCGCTGTGGCCCTCGCTCGGCACGGTCCACGCCATGCGCGTCTCGGGGGATATTGCCCGCCGCTGGTCGACCGTGGCCACCGTCGCGCGCGAAACCTTCTGGCGCAACTGGCAGCACGATCGCCTGTGGATCAATGATCCCGATTGCCTCGTGCTGACCAATCAGAAAGGCAGCAAGCTGACGCCCGACGAGATCCAGTTTCACGCTACCGCCATCGCGGCCTCCGGCGGCATGCTGCTCTCTGGAGATCGCGTCGAGAATCTGTCGGACGAGCAGTGGAGCGTGTTGAGGCAGCTGCTGCCTCTCATAGGCCAGGCCGCCAGTTTCGACGATCTGAGCCAGCGTGTCGGGCGCGTCCAGGTGGATGGTGGCCAGAGGCTCTACCTCTTCAACCGGGATGATCGGCCGCGCGACCTGGTTGTTCCCCTGGATGGCAGATGGCGCCTGAGCGATCTATGGAGCGGCGAAGAGCTTGGCCAGTATGAGGGCACGGTCACGTTCACAGAGATGCCGCCGCACGCGGCCCGCCTGCTGATGGCCACGCGTCTGGCGGATTAGAAAGATGGGGGCGCATGAGGAGCGCGCTGCTGCGCAACCGTAATTATGCCCTGCTGTGGTTGGGGCAGCTCGTTTCCAGTACCGGGGACTGGGCTTTCTGGCTCACGCGGCCCTATTATAGGTCATGAATGACACCCGACACCCATTTGCCACTGTACTCGCTCGTTCCGCTCTTCTATACTTATGAGGAATAGGTTTTTTAGAAGGAAATCCATGGATCTTGAACAACAGATTGCAAATCAGTTTGGTCTGAGCGCTGTCACCTGTGAAGCGCTCAACACGCCGACTAACGATGTGATCGCGCTCACCACGCGCACGGGTCGCTTCGCCCTCAAGATATATCATCTGCAGCGGACGCCGGCTGAAGTTCAATGGGAGGTGGATCTTGTTACCCATCTCATGCGCAATGGGGCTCCGATCGCCAGTCCTGTACGCGGCAGGCATGGCTACGTGGAGGAATTGCGCGTCGATGGACGAGATCGCGTGGCGGTCCTTTTTGAATGGGCAGCGGGTGAAAAGCCAGCACGCGCAGAAGACACCTATGCCCTGCTGGGGAAAGCGGCCGCTCACATTCATCGAGTGGCTGATTCGTTTACCTCCGCGTTGGCGCGTGAGAGCTACGATGCGCATACCCTGATCGACGAACAACTGCAGCGGATGAACCGGCATCTAAAGGAGGCGCAGCGGTGGGAGCAGGCGACTGCGCTGGGCGAACGCCTGAAAAGGGTGATCGCCAATCCAGCCCTGGATCGCGGCGTCTGCCACATGGATCTCACGCTCGACAATGTGCATCGCCACGGCGAGGAGATAACCGTCTTCGACTTCGATAGCGCGGGCACATGCTGGCGTGCCGTCGAACCGCATGCCATCTTACGCTCTTCGCGGACATTCTTTGAAGCATGGCTGGACGGTTACCGCTCGCTTCGGCCTTTCGACCGGCTTAACGAGCAGGTGGTAGCGGTATTCTGCATTATCGGGAATCTGCGCGGTGTCGCCTGGGATCTCGGCGTTGCCATCTCATCGCGCGGAGAGCCACGGCTGGGGAGCGCGGATCTCCCGGGCATTGTCGATGCGTGGCTGGATTGGGAGCGGAAGCATCTCTGCGTTTAATCCTCTTCGTCCGGGTGAGATGGCTTCCAGGCGTACATGCGGGCTGGACAAATGTTCGCTGGTGGTGTAAAACCAGTGGGTAAGGAATATGAATGTCAAGAACCCAAACACCACGCCTGTGTCCTGCACAGCGATACAGCGAGATAGCAAGGAAGAGGAAGAGAAGAATGTCACTCAACATTGAACTGCTGAAAAAGATCGCCGAGACCCCTGGTATTTCGGGACGTGAAGACCAGGTGCGCGCCCTGATCCTGGAGGAATTGCGCGCCCTGACCGACGAGGTCAGCGTTGACCGGTTGGGCAATA
Source organism: Dictyobacter aurantiacus (assembly GCF_003967515.1). Lineage (GTDB taxonomy): Bacteria > Chloroflexota > Ktedonobacteria > Ktedonobacterales > Ktedonobacteraceae > Dictyobacter > Dictyobacter aurantiacus. The sequence goes on from NZ_BIFQ01000001.1 coordinate 5,762,481, forward strand.
TCATCGCTGTCAAGCGAGGCAGCAGCGAGCGCCGCGTCATGCTGGCCGCGCATATGGATGAAATTGGCTTCATCGTCAAGCATATTGATAACAAAGGCTTCATCCGCATTCAGCCGGTGGGCGGCTTTGATGCCCGCGTGCTCGTCGCGCAGCGCGTCCTGGTCCACGGCTTCGCGGGCCAGACTCTGCGGGGCGTGCTGATGCCATCGAGCAAGCCTATCCATCTGCTGGGCGCCGAGCAAGCGGCGGCACTGAAGCTCGATGACCTCTTCATCGATCTCGGTCTATCAAACGAGCAGGTGCGCGCGAACGTAGAGGTGGGCGATATGATCACCATGGATCGCACGCTGGAGGTCGTTGGCGACATGGTCGTCAGCAAGTCACTGGATGATCGTGCCAGCCTGTTTGTGATGCTCGAAGCCCTGCGCGCCCTGCGGCACCACGAGGTCACTATTTTCGCCGTCGCCACAGTTCAGGAAGAGGTGGGTCTACGTGGAGCCGGTACCGCCACCTACCAGGTGCAGCCGGACGTGAGCGTGGCGCTGGATATCACGCTGGCCAATGACATCCCCGGAGGCGCCGATCAGGACGCCGTCACCCGACTGGGCGATGGCACCGCCATCAAGGTCTTCGACTCGTCGCACATCTCCAACCACAAGCTGGTGCGGCACTTCCGCGACGTGGCGGAGCAGCACAACATCCGCTATCAACTCGAAGTGCTGCCACGCGGCGGGACCGATGCGGGCGCGATGCAGCGCGTACGCGAAGGCTCCCCCACCATCACGCTCTCGACGCCCACCCGCTACGTCCATACCGTCAACGAAATGATCCAGCAATCCGACCTGGAAGCCAGCATCAACCTGCTGGCCCGCTACCTGGAAGACGCCCACAACGGCGACTATACTTTCTAGAGCGCTGGTCAAGACATTCAGGAATGAATAGATAAGCTCTAGCATTCTGGGAAAGAGACGGGGGAATTGGAAAACACTTCTTCTATCTCTAGTATACATCGTTGTGTCTACAAATAAACCGTGCGAAAGGCCAATGTGCGCGTCAGTCCTTTCTGCTATACTCATCTGCGTTCTATCCTCAGAAGCGCTTCTAGCGTCTCTGGGGATTGTACGCTCTTCAATGGATTAGGTTGTTGTTGACAATCACGCAGAGGAAAAGAGGAACGGATGATCAGCACTAAGATTGACGCGCTTCTCCATGCCCAGATTGGTTCACAGGAGCCAGGAGTCGCGATAGCTCTTCTCAAAGAGGACCACATTGTTCACTGTCAGGGTTACGGGATGGCCAATCTGGAATGGGGACAACCTGTGACGCCCCGCACTGTCTTTGGCCTTGGATCGCTTACCAAGCCCTTTACAGCAACAGCAATCATGCTGCTAGAGAAGCAAGGAAAACTCCGTCTTGACGATCCGATTCAGCACTACCTCCCTGCTTACCCGATCTCCCAACATACGGTAACGCTCAGGCATCTTCTGACACATACCTCTGGTATTCCTAACTTTGTCACACAGCCGAAGTTTTGGGACAAGCATGCACACGCCGTAAACTCTGCTGATGAGGTCATCGCACTCTTCAAAGAGCTTCCTTCCGACTTTTTACCGGGCACAAAGTATAGCTACAGCAATTCAGGCTACGTTCTGCTTGGTCGCATACTGGAGAGACTCTTAGACATGAGCTATGCGGAGGTGATGCAACGACTCATCTTTGCCCCCTTGGGCATGACGCATTCGTACTATCTGAGTCCTGAACCTATTATTCCCTCTCGTGCGAGTGGCTATACACACACGGAACAGGGATATCACCACGCCCGCTTCATTACAGCAGCAGCGAAGTACGCAGCAGGAGGATTAGGATCGACCCTGGAAGACCTGCTCCTTTGGGATACCGCGCTCCGCGAGGAGCGTTTGCTTGATCGTATGACACAGGACCGTATGTATGCACCGGTCCAACTGGCTACTGGAGATACAGAGAACTATGGTCTTGGATGGGGAATTGGCCAATATCGTCGCCATCCTTTTATGTGCCATGCAGGGGGCGTACCCGGCTTCTCAAGCTTTTTTGGACGCTTTCCTGAAGACGGCGTCACAATAGTTATTCTCTCCAATCGAGATGGCTTTGATGCAAGTGGACTTGCTCGTCAGTTGAGTCACCTTGTGCTTGACCTTCCAGCGCCTCGTCGTACACCAGTTTCATGCAGTCCAGAGACAAAGAGAAACGTGATCGGAAGCTACAGCGGTGTGTTTGGAACAGTGGAGGTGAAAGAGGAAGAACAGACACTCTATCTTGATGGATGGTCCAAATACGCGCTTGTGCCTCTGAGTGAAACGAGCTTCTACCGGGCCGATGATAGGGATACGGAGGTCCATTTTGAGAAGCCAGATGAGCAAGGAAACGCGACACGTCTGCGAGTAATCCAGCCTTTCTTCTGGTTCACGGCCGAGAGAAGCGCAGACTAGAGCATGCACACCCATAGATGTATCAATTCAAGCTGATTTCCTCTTGACAAATAAATTGTTTTTAATAAGAATGATTTGTATTAGGAGGACATGTACTATGGAAAGAGGTCACAATGAGGAGCCGTTAGGTTTTGCGCTGGGAGCGGCGGCACGCAAGCTGGCGAAATTCTACACCCAGGCGCTGGCGGATCATGCTCTGACGCCTTCGCAGTTCTTTCTCCTGCGCCAGCTGTGGTTCGAGGATGGGTTGCCCTCACGCGATCTCGGGATACGCGCCCAGCTTGATGCCACCTCAACCACCTGGCTCGTCGATCAATTGGAGAAAGCCGGCCTCGTAGAGCGCAAGCGCAACGATTCTGATCGGCGCGTTGTGCGCGTCTGGCTGACCGAGAAGGGGCGCAGGTCTCAGGACGAACTGGTCCCGGTGCTGGCTCGCTGGGAAGGCGCGCTGCATCAGGAGCTTGTGTCCCATCATTCCTCTGACGAGGTTGCCTCCTTTTATCGTGTGCTGACCACACTGATCAACACGCTGCCGGAAGGGGACGATCTCTGGAAACAGTTCTCAACCTCCTGGGATACCCGACTTGATCTGCTGCGTTCCCTGGCTGAAGAAGAGACTGATGAGAAAGGATAACACACGATCATGGAGCAAATACATCCGGGCGGCCGTATACTTGAAAAAGAGTTGTTTATTAAAGCTTCGCCTGAACGCGTCTTCCGGGCCTTGACAACCAGAGAAGATCTTGAGCGCTGGTTTCTGGTCAAGGCCGAGCTTGATCTGCGCCCCGGCGGCACGATCAGATTCTCGTGGCAGCCGGGCTCGTTCGAGGTCGGCAAGATTCTGGTGCTTGAGCCACCCCATCGCCTCAGCTACACCTGGGAGACCTTCGGGCCTGCCCCCACCACGATCGCTTTTGAACTGACCGGGGAAGACGGTGGTACCCGCCTCCACCTCACCCACACGGATATCGGCACGGGTGAGGACTGGGATCGCTACTATACCAGCGTGAACAAGGGCTGGAGCGCCCATCTCGCTGATCTTACCAGCTGGCTTGAAACCGGCACCTGCCCACCTCCGGGTCCGAGAGGCTAGGTCCGGCAGGTTTTCCATTACCCTTAGGGATCAACAGGCTCTGGTGGCATAGCTGGCGTTCTCCTCTGCATTTAGGAGGCGCGCCAGCAGCACCTTGTTTGGGGAGCGCCTCAGGGATGCTGCCCGACGATGGCATAGAAGTTGACTCTGGTATGCATCTGCTCATACTCACGCTGTGAATGCGCGATCGCTTCGTCGTAATCCTGCGGGCTGATATGGGCGAGCTGAGTAATGAATGAGCGCATGGCGCCTGCGATGGCGTTCATATCGGTCAGATTCATCTGTCCCAGGCGCCCTCCCCATTTCCCGACCGGGATGTCGATCACTCGTCCCTGGCAGTAGCGCGCGCCCGCGTGGGTCAGGAGCCCGACCAGGTTGCGTGAAATCGTGGGATCGATGCCGCGTTGCTTGCAGGCTAGCAATGCCCATTGATACAGCTGCGCCATGGCCGGGCCGGCGGGCAGCATCTCAAGGTCGACCTCCACCAGTTCGATCCAGCCGCCGGGTTTCGTCACGCGCACCAGCTCGTGCAGCAGCAGCGGCCACTGCGCGGCCGGCAAGGCCACGGTCAGCAGGCGCTGATGGACATAATCAAAGCTGGCTGTGGGAAAGGGCAGGCCCTCCATGACGTTGCCCTGCACAAACGAGCAGTTAGCGGGAAAGGCGACCTTGTGTCCCGTGTCCTGACCCGGCACTTGCAGGTCCAGCCCGCAGACCTGGGCCTGTGGAAATTCGGCGGCCATCTCCTGCGCCCAGCGTCCCGTGCCGCAGGCCACATCCAGGATGCTCTTCGGCTGCTGCAGCGGCGCGAGATGGTTGCTCCGCATCGCGTAGCGCAGCATATAGTGTTGAAAGTCTAATCGATTGACCTCGCCCAGGTCCTTGGGCAATAAATAAGGGACATTGGCGATAATGCGCCGACCGTCAACGATCTGCTCATCCAGGTCTAATGACCGGGGAGAGATCTGGTGGGGATTGTCTTGCACAACGATACCTTCTTTTTTGTATATTGATCACCTTTTACCTTTTTATTGTAGTCACTCATCTTTGTTAGGTCAATGATATATGTAACTCCTTGCAGTATATGTCACAAATTTTACGCCATTTTCATATCTCGCTGAGAATGTGTCTGACTCTCGTCACTCTGGGGGCACATGAGTGCTCCCGCACGCGCGTCCGCTGCGCAGCCGCATTGGTTTGGTATGGTGGTGCAGCAGGGGCGCTTTCGCGCCCCTGCTGCACCACCATACTATGGACTCGTGAGCACCGCCGGTGCGGAAACTCAGCCGGGCTGCAGGCGATGATCATGAGAATCAGGCACTCTCTGAGCTCGACTTTGTACAAAAGTAGCAAAATAAGCTCCCAGAATACGATGATCCAGATTCTTCCTTAGCCCAAAGAATGAAAAATGTACAAAGTCGAGCTGAGAATGTGTCTGACTCTCGTCACCATAGGGGCACATGAGTGCCCCCGCACGCGCGTCCGCATTGGTTTGGTATGTTGGTGCATCGGGTGCGCATCCGCGCACCCGATGCACCAACATACAATGGAATCCTGAGCACCAGCGGTGCTCAACAGTCCATGGTGTGTTGGTGCAGTGCGTGCGCATCCGCGCACGCACTGCACCAACACAAAAACAAGCGCGGCCGCGCAGCGGACGCGCGTGCGGGGGTTTTCACGTGCCCTCAGGGTGAGAGGAGGTAAGACACATTCTGAAAATAGGAACAGGTTCGGAGGAATTATATTGAAAGCACAGGATAGCAAAACATATAATGATCAATGGATTTGGTGGCCTTAGCTGGCCAGAAGAAAGGATTTTTCTTCATGGATATTGCTGAAGTTTCTTTTGCGTCCCCGTATTTTCAGCTTGAGCAGGTGGCGGAGGGGGTATATGCCGCGATTGTGCGCGGCGGCACGGGTGCGTGGGGCAACGCGGGCATCGTCGATCTGGGCGACGAGACGCTGGTATTCGATACCTTTTTCACGCCTCCGGCGGCACAGAGCCTGCGCGAGGCCGCCGAGACCCTGACCGGTCGATCTCCCGCCTATGTGATCAACAGCCACTTTCATGCCGATCATGTCTTCGGCAACCAGGTCTTTGATGACGCTATCATCGTGTCCACCACCAGAACGTACGAGCTCATGAGCGAGCAACTCCCCGCCATGCTCGAAGAGGTCCGCGTGCATCCACCTTCCCAGGAAGAAGTGGTCGGGGATAGGCAGGACCCGCGCCTGCGGCGCGATCGGGCCATGCTGGCCGCTGACTACCGGGCCATGGAGGTCGCGCTGCCAACGCTTCGACTACGGTTGCCGGATCTCACCTTTGAGCGGCGCCTGGTCTTTCATGGTGCCCGCTATACGGCGGAACTGCTCACCTTTGGCGGCGGACATACCCCGAGCGATGCCATTCTGTACCTGCCATCGATCGCCACCGCCTTCACCGCTGATATCGTGCAGGTCGATTTTCATCCCTCCACCAATATCGCCAATCCCGACGAATGGCTCACCATCCTTGAGCAAGTGGACAAACTCGGGCTGCAACACGTGATTCCTGGACATGGTCCGGTGGGGAGGGGCGAGCATGTCAGGATCATGCGGCAGTATCTGGTTGATCTGCGCCAGCTAGTCACGCAGGCCCGGCTGGATAGCCCGACAACTGATTATCTCAGTACCATCCAGGAGCCAGAAAAGTACCGTACCTGGTCCGCTGCGCCCTTCTTTCCGCAGAATCTTTCCAACATGGATCGATGGTATGCTCACAGGCAAGAGCGGGGTAAGGCTGAATAATCGACCTTACCCCGCTCAGAGCGCTACACCTTCTTCAGCGCAGCCTGCTCTACTGAACAGGATTTGATGCCGTTAATGTGTTCGGTGTTGCCCGGGCGGTTATCGTGTGCAAGCGTATGAGCAGAATGGCTTCAGTGATGATCAGGAGCAGGATCACCGCCACATGAGGGGCGCGCAAGAAGTAGAGGACCAGAGCCAGCAGCAGGGCTCCCAGCACATTGCTGATATAGCCGAGCGCGAAGAAGCTGCCGCGCGGCGTACTAGTAACGACCAGGTAGTTGATACATGCGAGCAGGATAAGGGAGAAGCCACCGCTGGCGAACCATAGAGCATTGAGGGTCAAGGCACCATAGATCAGTGGGGGTCAGCGCCATATGGATGATGCCCGCGAGTAACACAATGGCAGCGATGATAAGGATGGCTTTCTTCATGATGCACCTTTCTTCATGGCTTTCCTGACTTAAAACATACGATTGCGTATGTTTTAAAACTAAAAAAAATGTGTTTATTCACCAGCTACATTCAATGCCAACAAGAGCCGCTGGATCTCGGCAAAGGTGGCGGGTACATTCTCATTTCTCTGGCTCCAATCGATCCAACCGAGATAGACAAAGTAGCACAGGCGGGCAATCTGGCTGGCCTGCGTAAAGGGTTTGCCTATATCACAGAGGAGCCTGGTGATGTAGGCCATACGCACCTGCTCGACGGCGGCAACACGGCGGGCCACCGCCACATCGATGTTGGCCCAATGATGGATGGCCGCTTCCAGGCTCTTATCGGCCGAGAAGCTCACCTCGAATAGACGCTGGAAGCGCTCATGTGGAGAAGCGATCTTCTCCAGCGCATCGATGGCGTTGTGTGTGGTGCCGACCTCCCAGGCTAGCAGCAACGCGTCGAGGAACTGCGCTCGATTGGGCCAGTAATGATAGAAGCTGCCCTTGCTGATATGCAGCTCTTTCGCCAGTGCCTCAATTTTTACGCTGTCGATGCCCGCAGTCGCCAGGACGCGCAGGCCCGCCTGTATCCAATCATCCCTCGTCAGTTGCATAAATGTATTCCTTCATCAAACATACGTATGCGTATGTTTTCATATAGAATCTACCGTTTCAAACTCTTTTTGTCAAGGGCTGTTCTGCTGTCAACCAGGACTTCACGAAAGTGAATGCAACCAGGTAATTGTCGCACCAGCATGTAGTATCGTCCCGCTTAGATGGATTTGTGACCGGCTGTAATAAAGTAGGTCATGGCATGGAAGAAGCGTCCTGTGCGCATAGACTCTTCCATGTAGGTGATCCACTTGCTAGCCTCTTCCTCGCTGACCACTTCGTGCTGCCGGGCCAGGCGCATACCTTCGATGAAGCGCGCCAGCGGCTGGATGGTCTGGTAGTCGGTCGTGATCCAGGTCAGCGGTTCGACCACGATATCGCGCAGGCCGTGCTGTTGGAAGAGCGCGTACTGGCGATGGGCGATATCTGGCTGACGGATGCCGGAGCTACGAAAGTGGAAGAAGCGGCGCGTGACCTCTGGATACGGCGTGTCGAGCACATGGGTCTCGTGATCGGGATCCACAATGACCAGACGGCCGCCGGGCCGGATAACGCGAATCAGCTCGGAGAGTGCGAGTTCTGGCTGTGGTAGATGCTGGAAGGTTTTATCGGAATAGCAGCGATCGAAGGTGTTGTCGGCAAAGGGGAGTTGGTGGAGATCCCCTTGCATGAAGTTGATGGGCAGGGATAATTCTCCTGTTCGGAGTTTCGCGTTGTCGAGCATGGTCTGGCTAAAGTCGAGGCCAGTCACCTGACCGCCAGGGCCGGTGAGCCGGGCCAGCGCGCGCGTATCCTCACCAGTCCCGCAGCCAGCATCCAGAATCCGCTGTCCGGGCGTAATCTCCAACAACTGGCGTGCGCGCTGCTTGTATGCTTTGACGAAGGGTGCTTCGTGCTGGAAGTCCATGCAGCGCACGTACTCCTGCGGGGCCTCGGCCCGATCTACATTGGTAAACTCGCTTTGTGGACGCTGCTCATCCATCTCTTTTCCTTTTGTCCTTGCTCTTGTATGGCCCGCACCTCATTGCTGACCGACGATATTGTTATATGTAGCCTCTTTATTTTGATATACCATCTAACCGAGAAAAGAACAAGTATGCTCCTCTCCCAAGGACCTTGACAAAATTAGGGTTATTAACCTAAAATTAGAGCAGTAATTAGGGTAAATAACCTAATATGTGGCGGTGATGGTACGTAGGGTCAACATTATTGAGGGAAAGGAATATGCATCATGAATTCTATACATCTAACAAAGCCGGCTGGCGATCCTGATTGGCGGCTGGAGGAGGCGCCGACGCGGCCCGCGTGTATGCCGGAGGAGGGCGAGCTGACCGTTTATGAGACGGAGAATGGCGTTCGCTTTGTGCGCACGCTCGAGGAGCGCTTCACCGATCTACCAGACTTTCCGTTCGAGCCTCGCTATGCCATGGTTGAGGGTCTGCGCATGCACTATGTCGATGAGGGGCCGAGGGACGCCGAGGTCATACTGCTGCTGCACGGGCAGCCCAGCTGGTCGTATCTCTATCGCAAGATGATCCCGCCTATCGTGGCCGCCAGCTATCGCGTGATCGCCGTCGATCACATCGGGATGGGGCGCTCGGATAAGCCGTTGGACCTCAGCTTCCATACCTTTGAGAAGCATGTACAACGACTCAAGACCTTTATCGCCCTGCTCGACCTGGAGGAGATCACGCTGTTCTGCCAGGACTGGGGTAGCCTGATCGGTCTGCGTGTGGCCGGCGATCAGCCGGAATGCTTTGCCCGCATTATTGTAGCCAATGGAACCTTGCCTGTGATCCCACAGGGGATGAATCCCTTTGGCGTGCCCAATCCGGTGCAGGTCAACTGTGATCTGGGCGACTTCTCGCGGCCAGCCGATCTCTCACCCGCCAGCTGGCAGACCTTCTTCCAGCGCTGGATCATTTATGCGCTGACCGCTCCCAACTTCACGCCGAGCCAGGTCATCTCCTCCATGGCGCAGCATACGCTGAGCGACGCGGAGAAGGCCGCCTATGACGCGCCCTATCCGAGTATCAGCTACAAGGCGGCGGTGCGCACCTTCCCCTCGATGGTGGCGGCGATCGAGGAACAGAACGTCCCCGCCTGGCAGGCGCTGGGAGAGTACCGGAAGCCGTTCCTGTTCCTGGCCGGTGAGCACGACCACAATATGGGCTCGACCATGAATCAGCAGCGCATGACCAGTCATATTCCCGGAGCCCAGGGCCAGCCGCACGAGCGCTTCGAGGCGGGCGGCCACTTCATCCAGGAGGACATCGGTCCCGTGCTGGCCGACCGCGTGGTGAACTTTATGCGCGCCAATCCTCTGCCGCAGCAGGCCGAGGAGTCCGCTGAGCCGCAGCTGAAGATGCATGGGCAGATGCACGGCGCGCGCTACGGCGAGGTTCTGCTGGTCAGCCCCCACCTGAGCCACGTGGAGGCCACGGTCTACAACACGCTGGGTCTCAACGACTGTCCCGACGAACTGTGGCGGCAACTGGATCCCGAGGCGATCAAAAAGGAGCACAAAGCCCGCTTTGTCATCCTCAATGGTCCGCGCTACTTCTTGATGGACCAGATCGGCAGCGCCGACGTCAGCCAGGAGCACACCACCTTTGGCGGCCTGCAGATGCGGCGCATGGCCATCGTACGCATCCCGCTCGCCAGTGCCGTGCGGGGAGGACTCAAGCAGAAGCCGTACACCGAGAACACTGTCGCGCGCACCACTGACTATGTGTACAACAGAGGTCGCGAGGTCTATGAACTGGTAACTCCCGATGGCACAACCTACATCATGCAAAGCTACTCCCTCAAAGTCGATCCCACTTTGAAGGAAGAGGATCTCAAAACGCTGGGAGACCGACTAAAGCTGCCCGCTGGCTGGCAGTATCGCGTGCGTCGGCTCGACCACGAATACATCCTGCCCATCCGCGGCCAGGCCTACGTCATCCAGGACGACCTGCAAAACTCCTACCAGCGTGTCTCATCATAACGGCTGTTTGATGGCGTAGATGATGATGTAGCCGGGGACGGATGCGTAGCGCTCGGCGTGGTGGCGCTCGGCGACCGCTTGATCTAGCCGGGGTTCGATGATGCGCTGGAGGGCGCAGCCAGCATTGATGACGCTGTTGAGATAGGTGCTGAGCGGGCGATGGATGAAGTAGCCTCCATGGGTCTGTGGGACGGCTCGCTGGCGGAAGTAGTCGCGCACCTCGACGTAGCTCTTCTCCTTCCATGCCACTCCCGGTTCTTCAAAGCAGGGATGCAGGAGGGAGAAGATCAGTCCACCCCCATCACGCAGGGCTGCCACGCAGTTTTTGAGCGCGGACTCGTAGTCGGGGATGTCCATCAGGACCATGTTGGCGATCACAAAGTCGAAGCTGTGCGTGGGGATCCAGGTGGAGAGGTCGGCCTGGATGTAGTGGATGCCAAGCTGCTCGCTCTGTTCGCGGCGCCGGGCGTAGGTGTAGAACTTCTCCACCGGTTCAACGCCTGTCACGCTGGCGCCAGCCCTGGCGAGAAGTCGGCAGAGATAGCCCTGGCCACAGCCGGCGTCCAGGATGGTCCTGCCCCGCACATCGCCCAGCAGCTCGAAGATGGCTGGATTCAAAAGGTGCTGGCGCGTCAGGTCTCCCTCGTCGCCGAAGCCTTCGATCAGTTCTTGTGGATAGCTTGCGTAGGCATCGATGATGTCGGTGTTGGTCAACTCATCCATGAATCTCTCCTAAGTCATTAATGTCCTCAATTTTGCCGCGGAGTCTTCCTGGGGCAGAGGCGTATAGACGACCATCTGTAGTTCGGGCTGTTCAGGCATGGGAAACACCGTGGAGTGCAGGGCCATGCGACCAACCAGGGGATGATTGATCTCGTTGAGGCCGCTGCAATCCAGCATAATGTCGTGCTCGGACCACCAGGCACGAAACTCGGAGCTGTCGCGCAGCAACTCGGCGATCAGCTCGTTGAGCCATGGATCATCGGGATAGCGATCGTATGTCGCGTGCAGAGAGGCCAGGCAGGCTCTTGTATCATGTTCCCAGTGGATGCGAAAGGTGCGCGAGGAGGGATGCATGAAATGAAACCAGAGAGCATTGCGCTCTCTCTCGCTGCGGGTAGCATAATCGCCAAAGACGCGCCGGGCGCTTTCATTCCATCCCACCACATTTACGTATTTATCGAAGAGCAGTGCCGGATAAACAAAGCCATCCAGAATAGTTTGCGCGGTTGTGGTCGGCATATGCTGTTCGTGGACTGGTTCATCGCGTGCTGGAAGTGGATCATGGGCCAGGCGAAACAGGTGGCGGCGTTCCTGAGCGTTGAGCTGCAGGATGGATGCCAGGCGCTCCAGCACCTGGTCGGAGACCTGTATATCGCGGCCCTGCTCCAGCCAGGTGTACCAGGAGACGCCCACGCCCACCAATTGGGCAAGCTCCTCTCTTCTGAGGCCAGGCGTGCGCCGTCGTTGAAAGGTCGGGAGGCTAAACTGCTCTGGCTGTAGACGAGCGCGCCGATGCTGTAAGAAATCGGCCAGCCCCGCGCGGCGTTTAACTCTTTCTCTCATCTCTTTTCCCTTTATTCCGGCGAGGGCAGGCTCGCGAGGAAGCTATCACTGTTCAGACATATGATACAACACACTCCTGGTTAAAGCACAGGCGTTACAGCATACTATCCCTATACCGGTTTCCGGTATGCGAGTGAATTGTTGATAAACTGTATGGCAGTGATCTGCCGGGAGAATATGATGCAGCAGAGAGATGAAGTGAACCAGCCATTGCACGTTCCCGCAGCGCGTGCGCGTACGCTGCGGGAACGTGTGGGAGTATACATTCAGGCGGGAGATAGCGTTGAGGCGATTAGCAGGATACGTGAGGCTGAGCAGGCGGGCGTAAGGCAGGCCTGGATGGCTATGGGAGGGGCGGGCTTCGCTGATGTATTGACTGTGCTGGCGGCAGCCGCCGTCCAGACCGAAGAGATTATGCTGGGAACCGCGATTGTGCCTGCTCCTACGCGCCATCCACTGGTGATGGCGCAGCAGGCGCTGGCCATGCATGATCTCGCCCCCGGGCGCCTGCGCTTAGGAATTGGCCCTGGCAATCCACTGTACCTTGAGGGCCACTATGGTTTGCGACAGAGTGCGCCCCTGAGCTATCTCAAGGAGTACCTGGAGGTGCTGCGCGGCGTATTGTGGGAGGGAAGGATCAACTACCAGGGGGAATTTTTCCAGGTGACCGATACCTTGCCGCGCACCGCTCCGCTGCCCCTGGTGATCTCGGCGCTGGGCCTGAAAGCGTTTCGACTGGCGGGTGAGGGTGCGGATGGGGCTCTCGCCTCGCTGTGTCCCGTTCCCTATCTGCTGGAGCAGGCATTGCCGGCCTTGCGCGCCGGAGCCGAAGAGAGGTCGCGTCCGTCTCCTCCCATTATCGCCTGCTTACCGGTCGCCCTCAGTACGAATGAAGAGGCGGTCAATAGCGCGGTGCGGCGGTTGATACAGCAGCTGGCGCAGGCGGGCGCGCACGCTCGTATGTTTGCTCAGGCTGGTTGGGCTACTGCTGTGCAGGGCAATGAGGCCGCGTTGCAGGCCCTGGCGCGGGAACTTGTGATCAGCGGCGACGAGGTGACGGTGCGCGATCGTCTGCACGAGCTGCTGGCGCATGGTGTGGATGAACTGCAGCTTTTACCCATACCCATCGCCGATGAGCCCATGGAGCGACGACAATTGCTCCGTGTGATCGGCTCCTTATAACATCAAACGTGGGTGTTGACACAGTAAAGGAAGTAAGAAGAAAAGAGAATGTATCAGCGCAAACGAGGACGTCGTGAGCAGCATCAATGCCCCAAACACGAAACGCCCGTGTAGCGGCGACCTTCAATGGTCGCCTGGACCGCGAGCGCCAGCGATTGCGGTCCCCCGTTCCCGGCCGGTTCGGTCCCTCATGAATAACATCTTGCCCAACGTGGTGCCCATAAGTAACGTTCGCTTTTGGGTTCGCGTGTGGAAAGTTCGCGCGCGGGTACCACGTTTGCCGGCGTAGGCGCCACGAGAAGCGGTATCGTGCGGGTACGGGGCCGCAATCGCTGGCGCTCGCGGCCGGGCGACCATTGAAGGTCGCCGTTACAGTAACATTCCTGGTTTATTGGCCGGGCTTGATGTTCTGGTTGACATGGAACAGATTGCTCGGATCGTATGTGGCTTTGATCTGCGTCAGCCGGGCGTAGTTGTCGCGGTAGGCTGATTGTACGGTATCGGTGCCTTCGTCCATCATCATGTTGATGTAGCCTCCGCCAGCCGAGTAGGGGTGCAGGGCCATCCAGTAGTCTCTGGCCCACTGGATCATGCGCTGATTGTTGCTGGGATCGGGATCGACGCCGACGATGACTTCGGCGAAGCTGGCGTCGCGGTAGCTGAAGGCGGTATCATTCGGGTCCGGGCGATGGGCCGCTCCGTTGATCGGGTAGAGGTGCATGGTCGAGTGCATCGTGGGCAGTTGCGCGCCGTACTTTACGTGCAGATCGATGGCTTTAGCGGGCAGGTTGTTGAAGAAGTCAGTCTTCCAGTACCATTGCAGACCTTTGGGATAGAGCGCGTCGAAATGGGTCTGCAGCTGCGGCCAGGGAATGGGTCCGGCGAAATCTACCGCCGGTGGGATGGCGGTGCGAATTGGCTGCAGGGCCGCTTCGGCCTCCTCCAGTGCTCCGCTGAAGCACCAGACGATGGCGCACATCTTCTGCAGGTGAAGATGTTCCGGGAATGGGGGCGCCGGCGGCACGGTGATAAAGGCGAACCAGCCGTTGATATCCTCGGGCGCATCGGCGATGAAGTCGCACCAGAACTTCATGACCTCGCTCGCCTGCTCAAAGGGCCACAGCATTGGTCCACCATAGACTGTGCTGATGGGGTGTAGCTGGAACAGAAACGAGGTGACGACGCCGAAATTGCCGCCGCCGCCCCGGATAGCCCAGAACAGGTCGGGATGCTCGTCGGCGTTGGCCGTGACGAAGCTGCCATCGGCGAGTACCATATCGACGCCGAGCAGGTTGTCGATCGTCAGACCGTATGTGCGCGAGAGGTAGCCGATACCGCCGCCCAGGGTCAGCCCACCGACGCCAGTGCTTGAGATAAAGCCGCTGGGCGTCGCCAGTCCGAAGGGATGGGTAGCATGATCCACATCGCCCCAGGTGCAGCCGCCCTCGACGCGAACCGTACGCCCCACGGGATCGACGCGGGTCCCCTTCATAAGTGAGAGATCGATAACCAGGCCATCATCGCAGGTGCCGAGGCCGGGTCCGTTGTGGCCGCCACCGCGCACGGCCAGTGTCAACTGCTGGTCGCGCGCAAAGTTGACGGCGGCCATCACGTCCGCGACATCCATGCAGCGCGCGATCAGCGCGGGATGTTTGTCGATCATACCATTGTAGACATGGCGGGCCTGCTCGTAGCCGTCATCACCGGGACGCAGCAATGGGCCACGCAGTTGAGCTACCAGTTTTTGAACCTCCGCCTCCTCCAGGGTGACGGTTGTGTTATATTGTTGCATCGTCTTTTTCTCCTTGCCTGCCTGTACCGTTTCAAACAAAGCGGAACAAGCCCCAATACGTTCAACATACCATGCTGGCCCACCTTTGAGAGGGGAAGATGGTCTCGTTGGTGGAACGTGCGCGCCCGGGCACAGGGCCGCTTCGCAGCCAAGCCGGGGCAAGCCCGGCACCTACGACGATCTTCATTTGCGATGTTGCTGGAGCGGACCGGGTGTCAACTCTTGATACAACCAGCATAGCATCGTGGGTGTTATGACACCGTTTGGTAGCAGGAGGGAAAAAGTTGTTTTCTCTATGAAGGATAATGCCGGCTCGTTAGCAAAGCGTTAATCTGGAGGCCCTGTGTGTTATAGACTGGCTATAACCGTGTGAGGAGTAGCCTGGCCGCCTGGAGATCCGGCGTATCGAACCCTTCGCTGAACCAGTTGTAGATGTTCTGAAGCTGGTGCTTTGCCTCGTCTGATCGCTGCCGATCGCTCCACAGACGCGCCAGGCTCATCGTCGCGCGCAGCTCCAGTGAGCGGGCCTGCTGTGACCGCGCGATATCGATTGAGTGCAGGAAGGCCGCCTCGACTTCGCTATCATCGGCGTGCTGGGTGCGCAGCAGTTCGCCGCGCAGCCGCTGGATTTCGGCGTCCCACCAGCGCTCGTTGTGGGCGTGCGCCTCCGCCAGCGCCTCATCGATGGTTGCCAGTCCCTCTTCCACGCGCCCGGCTTTGCCATAGACCTGCGCGAGCAGCGAGAGGTAGTAGGGCAGACGCAGGCGAGCGCCCGGCGCTTTGAAGGCGTTAATCGAATCACGCAGGTGTCTGATATGCCCCTCATCGGGCTGTTCGCTGGCCAGTGCATGGTTGACCAGGATGCTGGCCCAGCTACGATAGTAGGTAGCCTGGTATTGTGTGGCGAGCGCCAGCGCCTGCCTGGCCTGTTCTCCGGTGATCGCGCTGCTGGCGCGCAACTGCTGCAGCAGGGCCAGATAGGCCGCCACCAGCGCCTGGTTGAACGGCTGATCCAGATCCTGCACCAGCTTGACGGCGTCGAGTCCACAGTTGAGCGCCTGCTGAGGATAGCCCAGGCACCACAGCGCATGCGATTGCCAGGCCCGTGCGTGCGCCGCATAATTTGATCCCTGCGATTCTTGAATATGGCGGATTTGATCGGGATCATCGGTGGCGATGATCCTGGCAAGCTGCTCGCTGGCCTCACTGATGCTGCCCATGTGCATGCGTACCCCGGCCAGCATCATGTCGGCGAACAGCGGCGGCGCGGCGCCAAGCGAGCGCCGATACAGGGTATGCAACTCATCAGAGGTTTCCAGCACTTTTCCCAGCCGGGCCTGTACGACATAGACCGATTGTAAGCCATACAGCGCCTGCGCCCGTTGCGTGTCGGCGCCGATGATATCACACAGCGCCAGAGCGCGATCGAGAACACCTTCCAGTTCCGGCGCGGTCCAGCCCCTGGTCACTCGATACAGTGGTGCCAGGGCCAGCTGCAGACTCAGTTCCTGCTGATGGCGCTTCGCGCCGGAGGGCAGGAGGGCGAGCAATTCCAGACTGTGCACGAGCAGGCTGATGGCATCCTCATTCGCGTACACACGCTGCGCCACGGCCGCCGCGCGCTGGTAACAAGGAAGCGCCTGCTCAATCATACCCGCACGCTCATAATGCCACGCGATCTGACCGCTAAGCGCATCGGAGTCTGAAGCCGAGATGGTCTCCAACGCCTGCACGATGCGGTGATGGAGCAGGCGGCGCTGAGGCGCGCTGATCTCGGCGTATGCTACCTCGCGCAGCTTATCATGGGTAAAATCATATGTGTTCGTGCCATGCTCGCGCACGATGCGCTTGTGCCAGAGCTCATCCAGTGCACACACAGTGTCCTCGCTATCCGTGTTGCCTGCTGCTAACAAGAGGTCGAGCGTGAATGCGCGCCCAATGGCTGCGGCCAGTTCAACCAGCCGGCGAGCTGAAGGTGAGAGCTGCCAGAGGCGTCCGACGAGTACCGCGTGCACGCGAGGAGGAAGCGTTTGTGTACCCTCAAGCGGCGATTGCCTATCAGGGTGAGGCGCCTCAACTGGATCAGCCGGTACGTTTCCCTGATTGGCCCGTACCGTTTCGACCACGAACAGCGGGTAGCCCTCCGTCTCATGGAATAAGCGTAACCCCTCCTCCACGTTCAGCTCACGTTTTGCTACCTGTGAGGCCAGCTTCGCCGTCTCCGCCGCGTCCAGCGGCTCAAGTGGGATCTCTGTCACAGGCATGCTCGCGCGCAGATGCAGCAAGAAGGCATGCAGGGGATGGCCTGGCGGCAGTTCTTCCTCGCGGGCGCAGCCAACGATGAGCAGGCGTGTTCTGGGATCGAAGCGCAGCAGAAAATGCAGCCATGCCAGCGTCTCTTGATCGCACCACTGCAGATCATCCAGCAGCAGCACGATTGGCTGCCGTGCGCGGAGTACGGCGCGAGCCAGCGCCTCGAAGAAGCGCAGGCGCTGCCCATACTCGGTCACTGGCTCATAGCGCGGCAGTCCCGGCTGTTCCTCTAGCAGTTCGGGCAGGAGCCGTACCAGCTCGGTCAGCCAGACCCGATCGAGTTGCCTGAGCGGCGCGCGCAGCCCCTCGCTCCTGAGCCATTCCGTAACCGGCGCCAGCGAGAGCTGTCCCTCCGCGGCATAGGAACGCGCCTTCGCGGTGACCACGTCCTGCTGGCCCGCCCACAGCAGGAACTCCTCGGCTAACCGTGATTTGCCCACGCCCGCCTCGCCGGTCACCAGCACGAAGTGAGGACCTTCAGCGGTGACGCGACGCCAGGTATCGTGCAGCTGTTGCCACTCGCGCGTGCGCCCAATCAGCAGCGGAGGAGCGGTGGATAATGCTTGCTGGACGCTGATCTGCCTCGTGGGTGTCTGTTGCCGCAGGAGTTGCTCATAGGCAGCGCGCGTCGCCGGATCGGGATCGATCCCCAGCTCTTGCTGTAAGGTGGTGACGCAGGTGTGGTAGACGCGCAGCGCGCTGGCGCGATCGTTATTGAGCGCGAACAGCTGCATCAGGCGCCGATAGAGGCTTTCGGAGAGCGGATCGAGTCCGAGTAAGCGCTGAGCGTAGTGGATGGCGGCGCTTATGTCCCCCTGATCTTCATGAAATTGGAGCAGCTGTTCGAGCGCCTGCTGATGGCGCAGGCGCAGCCGCTCGCGCTCAGGCACGATCCATTCATCATAGCAGCCGGGCAGTAACTCGCCGCGATACAGGGCATCGGCCTGCTTAAGGGCGGTCTGGAGTGCCTGCTGGTCATCGTGCCGCGCGTCCGCGAGCACGAGTGCGTGTTCGAACTCCGCCACATCGAGATAGAAGGGCGTCGCGGGATGCCAGTGCAGCATATGCATATCGGTGGAGAGGAAGTGATCGACCGGCGGAAAGGCCTGGCGCAGCTGGTGCAGCAGCTGCCGCAGGTTATTGCGCGCCTGGGACTCGGTAGCATCGGGCCAGAAAAGGAATGCCAGATGCTGGCGCTGCTGTGGAATATCGTGGTGCAGCACCAGGTAAGCCAGCAAAGATTGCAGGCGCAGGGTGGTGAGGCTGGTTACCTGCTGATCGTTGTAGATCAGATTAAAATCGCCGAGCAATCGAATGTGAAGAGCTGGCTCCATGATGATCTCCGGCACTGACCACTGTTATTCGAGAGGGATCCTTCCAGATGAACCAGTGTGCGGGTACGTATTGACAACGAAGGTATTGCTGCTGGTATTGATATTCCAGATACCGAACATGAGCATACAAGACGAATCTCCATGCAAAGCATACACTATTTGGTGACTGCTGACAATTCGTTGCCCGTCGTTCTGTGGCATCGTTTTAAATGGTAGGTGTCGGGCAGCCTGGCAGGAGCGTTAGTGTGAGTCCCATTTCTGCAGCCACCAATCCTGGTGGGGCATGGTGGAGTTCTGGCAGGCTGCTAATATCGCTGGCAGGTCCAGCGGGATGCGGCGCAGGTCGATGCTCAGGCGACCCTGTTCAACGATCAGCACGCCGTATTCGGCCCAGCGCACATGCTGGTTGTCCGGTAGCTCTGGACTACCCGCATTGACCCCGGGCAGGCCGATGCTGCCGACATTGACGAGGTGAGCGTCGCGATAGCGGCGCATCATCTGGATGTGGGTATGCCCGCCCACCATCACTGCCGCCGAGTGACCTGCCAGCATCTTCTCCACCGTCGCTTCGGGGGTGACGGCGGCGATCACATCGTCAAACGAGCGCGGCGAGCCATGATAGCAGAGGAGGGTGCGGCCCTCATCGAGAGGGAGCGCGAGCCAGGGTACAAATGAGCGCAGGTAGTCGCGATCCTCATGTGTCAACTGTTCTATGCACCAGCGCGTGATAGCGCGCAGCGTCTTTGTATCCGACGCACTATCTCCCATCAGCCAGGCGTCCGTGTTACCGAGCACGACCGGGCAGCCGAGCTGGCGCAGCCGCACGATAACCTCGTGCGGCTGCGGTCCCAGCGCCGCCACATCTCCCAGGCAGATGATGTGATGAATGGATTCTCGGGCCAACTCTCGCAACACTGTTTCAAGAGCGACCAGGTTCCCATGAATATCCGCGATCAATGCAATGCGCATCCGCGATCCTTTCGTTCAAGCTATAGCAAGAGTGTTGATTTCTCTTCCTGGTCGTTCAAGCGTTTGGTTGTTTCATCGTGTACTGGCCACTCATACTTGATGCCGATCTGCTCGCAGCACCATCGTCCCCATGCATACATCTGGCGCAGCATCGGCTCTGAGCGTCGTCCTGGCTCCGAAAGTTGATACACTTTCCGGGGAGAGCCCGGCATGGCCTGATGGTGAAGCACCCCCATATGCTCTAGCTCGCGCAATTGGAGCGCGAGTACCTGCCGGCTCGCCTGTGGAAGGAGCCGCTGCACGTCACTGAAGCGTTTGGGTCCGCTAAGCAGATGATACCAGATCCAGAGCTTCCATCTGCCTCCCAGGCTCACAAGCCAATCGTACTGTGGGCTGATCTGCTTACTGTACCACTTCCCCCATGTCTCCATCTGGCACAGCAGGGGCTTCAAGCTCCATCCCAGTTCCGTGAGTGCATACTCCACTCTGGGGGGCGCCTGGTCATAGACCCGGCGTTGAATGAGGCCGATCTGCTCTAACTCACGCAGCTGGATCGTAAGCATCTGCCGACTGACCTCGGGCAGCAGCCGCTGCAAGGCGCCGAAACGCCTGGTGCCGCCGAGCAAATGATACAATATCCAGAATTTCCATTTGCCTCCAAATCCATCCCCGCCAAGTGGACATACGATAGTCTTCTTCTGCCGAGACATAGGATCTGCTCCCTTGCAAAATACGTCAAATAAAATTGCGTACTTGTATACATTCCTCTTCATCTATAGACTCATTGTAACAAACAAGACAGGCCAGCTACAAGGAACAACACATTTATATCCTGTTCAACCGGTTATGTAAGAACAAGAACATTTAAAGAGGGTGAGGAATAAGATGAGCATCAGAAAAGAAATTCTGCCTGGTATGTACATAGAACCCCGCGTCGTCTCGACAAAGCAAGGTCCGGTCGAGTTCGACCTGATTGGAGCGCAGGGTCCTGTGATCCTGTCCATTCATGGAGGCCTGGGAGGTGTTGACCAGGCTCGCTTGATGACCAACTGGTTGGATCGCGACATGGGCAGGATTCTCTGTCCATCGAGACCAGGCTATCTGCGCACCCCGCTGAAAAGCGGAGAGACATTTGAGCAGCAGGCCGATCTGTTCGCCGCTTTGTTGGATCATCTGCAAATAGACAGGGTCGCCGTTGTCTGCCTCTCGGCGGGAGGACCACCTGCGTATCAGTTCGCGATACGGCATCCGGACAGGGTCTGGGCGCTGGTGGCGATAGACAGTGTCAGTGGATCTTACCGCCCTCCAGAAGCGGTTGGACCGCTCGCCGAAGCCATTTTTATGAGCACTCCCGGACAGAAGTTTGTCAAGTTCATCATGGAGAAACAGCCCCGGCTCATGCTGGCGGAAGCCTTCCGGGGTATTGGCTACTTCACTAAAGAGCAGAGGAAGAGGCAGATCGACCACGTCCTGAACGAGCCTGAGGCGCTTGCTTTTATGGAGGCGTTGCTCGACACGATGAATCCCTATTCAGAGAGGAAAAAGGGGAACGAGAACGACATGCAGCAGTTTGTCAAGCTCACCCATCTGCCGCTGGAGTTGGTCCAGTGTTCGAGCCTGATCATCCATGGCACCCATGATGCCGACGTGAAATTCTCTGATGGGGTGTACGCCTACGAACATATTCCTGGCGCCGAGCGCTACTGGATAGAAGAGGGTGATCATCTTGGTTTCTGGCTCAGCCCGCATGCGCCGCGAGTCCAGGAGTGCGCGCGTGCTTTCCTGCGCAAGCACGCACCCTCTGCATCTGTTGCCAGATAGAGCAAGATGAGGGAAGATTTTTCTTTTTGGCATGATACGATAGGATAGGCGATTAGAGGGCTTTGATGGAGGCGTTCGTTTCTTTGAACGCGAGAAGGATACCCATGTTGTGAAAGGATACGCTCATGACAGATGCAAAGCAACCACAACGCGCCAGTACGCGCAACACGAAATATATCAAGGCTCCCCAGGATGTGCTGTATCGAGCCTTTACCGATCCAGCCGCCCTGACGACGTGGCAGGTGCCCGGAGATATGACCGGGGAGGTGCATAGCTTCGACGGGCGGGTCGGTGGGAGCTTTCAGATGTCGCTGTACTATCCGGAATCCGAAGGGAGTGACCGTGGTAAGACGGCGGGGCGCGAAGATCGCTATACGGCGCGCTTCGTGGAACTGACGCCGTCGAGCAGGATCGTGGAGGCGATCACCTTTGACACCAGCGACCCCGCTCTGGCGGGGGAGATGATCATGGAGGTCATGCTTGAGCCTGAAGGCGAAGGTACAGATGTGACTATCGTCTTCAGGGAGATCCCACCGGGCATTCGGGCCGAGGATAATGAACTTGGCACGCAGCTCTCGTTAGAGAAACTGGCGCGCTACGTCGAGTAGTGGTGCTTGTGGGTTCGTGTGTGGAGCGTTGGCGTGCAGGTACCACGTTTGCTGGCGTGGAAGACAGGGGAAGCGGTGTTTTGGGGGGACGTGGGCCGCAATCGCTGGCGCTCGCGGCCCGGACGACCGCGAGGGTCGTCCCTACATGGACGTTCCTTTTTAAGGGGGATTTTCGGGTTCTGGGGACAATTCGTGTTTCGGAGGCGTGTGTTTGGGAATGTTTTGTGTTCGGGGGGTGTTTTGAGTTGCGTTCCTTCTTTGCGAACATTTGAATGGTGTTGAGGGGGTGTGGGTGTTAAATATGACAGGAGATGTCATAAAGGCGGTGCTACAGTGCGAGGAATTGCATGTAGATCGTGTTGAAATGTTTATGCATCGGAGGAAGCATGAAGTTTGGATTGGATGTCCCGACGACGGGCGAGTATGGGGATGCGCGGG
The DNA here is from genome assembly GCF_003967515.1 of Dictyobacter aurantiacus. Taxonomy (GTDB): domain Bacteria; phylum Chloroflexota; class Ktedonobacteria; order Ktedonobacterales; family Ktedonobacteraceae; genus Dictyobacter; species Dictyobacter aurantiacus. The sequence goes on from NZ_BIFQ01000001.1 coordinate 5,784,887, forward strand.
TGCTGGCGCAGCTGGCGAGGGAGGCCGAAGAGTCCGGCTGGGACGGCTTTTTTGTGTGGGATGTGCTGCCGAAAGGCCAGCCTGTTATCGATCCCTGGATCGCGCTGACCGCGATCGCTTTGCAGACCTCGCGCATCAAGATTGGTCTGCTGGTGGCGCCGCTGGCTCGTCATCGGCCCTATCTCGTTGCCCAGCGGCTCGCCAATCTGGATCAGCTCTCTGGTGGTCGCGTGATCTGTACCGTGGGGCTGGGCGATGGCAACGAAGTGTTCGCGGCTTTTGGTGAGGAGGGGGATATGGCGGTGCGCGCCCGGCAACTGGATGAGGGTCTGGCGATCCTACAGGGATTATGGACTGAAGATCGATTTTCTTATAGTGGTGAGCACTATCACCTGTGCGAGGTGAGCCTGCGGCCCAGGCCGGTCCAGGTGCCACGCATCCCCTTATGGGTTGCTGGTGGCTGGCCGTATCGCGCCCCGTTTCGCCGCGCCGCTCGCTGGGATGGTGTCAGCTTTAAATCCATCAACGCCAGGGAGCAGCGCTGGCTCTCGCTGGATGAGTTTCGCAGCGGCGTGGCCTATGTGCGCTCTCGGTGCACGCAAGCGGGTCCGTTTGAGATCGTGATGAGTGGCGAGACGCCCCGAGATCGCCAGCAGGGCAGTGATATTGTCACGCCCTTCCGGGAGGCGGGCGCCACCTGGTGGATCGAAGAAGGTCTGGGTTGGTCCCTGAAGGAATACCGGGAGCGCATCCAGTATGGGCCGCCGCTGTAGATAAAGGACGATCAGCAAGCAGTCATGCGATGGTTGTGCCGATGAAGGGTTCGCCGTTGAGGGCCTTGGCGAGGGTGTCCAGGTGCGTTCCGTTCAGGTAGCAGACCTTGAGGTTGAGGTCGGAGGCCAGTCTGGCCGCGATGGGATCAAAGGGGGCGTGTGAGCCGGGGCTCCATGTTTCTTCGATCATCGAACGGTACTCGTGCCAGGAGAGGTGCTGGAAGGGGCGGGCGTCCTGGTGGATGCGCGGATCCTTGTCGTAGACGTAGTCGGTGTTGCTGAGCTTGAAGATGGACTGCACATGGTAGTCTTGCGCCAGGATGACCGCCGGGTAGTCGGTCGACCAGCCAGGCTTCCAGCCGGCGGCGATCACCACGGGCTTCTCCGGTTTCTGGATGATGCTGTAGTCCTTAATGATCACGGGGTGGGCCAGGTCGCGGAATACGGTACGCATCAGGTGGGCATTCAAACGGGTGGCGTGGATGCCGAGCCAGTCCAGGTCATCGTCGGTGAGCTCATGGCCCACGATAGCCTGACCAGCATCGCGATACTGCCGCGCCACCTGTCCGCCACCGATAAAGATGAAGAAGCGCCGCTGATGCTCGGTGACCTGCTGGCGGATGAACTGCTGGAACCGTTGCAAGTATGAGGTGGCGATCCCGCCCGGCGGAACAATGAGCGATCCGCCCAGCTTGATGATATAGGTCTCTTTATAGCTGCGATTGACCATGGAACTCCCCTCCTGAGCAGATATGGTGCTGATGGGAGTTTACCTGATTTTCAGCCATGAAGCAATCTTTTGCCCTGCCAGCGTATCATGCAAAAATTCACAAGCAGGAACGCAAGAAGGTGAGACAATGCACCTCCGAAGGCGAGAATGCCGGGAGCATCGTCAACGTCCCCAAAACACGAAGATGCCCGTGTGTTGGGGCTGTTTCGTGTTGGGGGGAGGGGCATGAATTGGGGGCCGTGTTTTTCGGTTTATGGGACAAAGGGGGCGCTTAGCTGAACCTGTTCACCTTCTATTTGTCATACTTATTCTTCCTGAAAGAAGAAAATAGTAATGCTATAATAAAAAGATGTACAGTGATTAGTAGGAGTTTTTGGTTTGCAAGAGGCTAATAGTTATCAAGGATGAGGTAGGTGCTGGAGCGTACTATTCATCTGTAGCCATGTTTTTTGCGTGTGACACAGCAAAGGAAAGGATACTTTGGCCATGACCACAGTAAGCAGTGTTGAACCGATCCTGAGCGATGATGAGGTAGCTCAATTTCATGAGCTTGGCTATGTGCTCGTGAAAGGTGTGCTTTCACGGGATGAGGCCGCGTACTATCACGGTCAGATTTTAAATCTGGTGCCGCGTGATCTGACGCTTCCGGCTCACTGGGGTACCCATAATGGCAGGCTCAAGCCAATGAATGAAGATGGCAGCCAGACCATTGATACGCCGGAACTGTTGCCGCTGATGATCAATGAGAAGCTGTACCGGGTGGCGGTTCAATTGCTGGGCTCGACGCGCCTGCGCTCGATGGATGGGTCGATCGGCATTACGTTGCGTAATGCGGGTGAAAAAAATATCCTGAGCCAGCGCCTTCACCTTGATGCCTCGGTACCCAATACCGTGGATAACTTCCTGTTTACACAGCAGGAACTGCAGATCGGGGGCTGCTACTATTTCAATGATGTTGAACCGCAGGGTGGTGGCATCCATGTTGTTCCAGGCGGACATCGACTCGTCGAGGAGAAAGCGCGGGGACAGGCAGGAGGACGCCAGCTGTATGAAAATTGGAAAAATATTACCGATTTTCCAGAAACGGTCGAGGTGACCGGGGAGGCGGGCGATTTCGCCCTGCTGCATCATCTGATGCCACACGCGGAATCACACAATCGCCGGCCCCGACCGCGCATCGCGCAATTTACGCGTTTCATCCGCGAGGATCATCCACATTATCCAGCCAAACCTGCCGCGCCTGATCAATATAATCAAGGGCAACTGCGCGTGATGACCCCGCTGGGTCGTAAGCTGCTGGGCGTTGATCCCTGGTAGGAAGATATCCCAAAAAAGCGTGCGCCAATGCATAATATGCTCATGCATTGGCGCACACTTTTTTGGGATGTATCTGGTGGGATGGAGCATAGGCGCCCGGGTACGGGCCGCTGCGCGACAAGCCAGGGCCAGCCTGGCACCTACGGTCCTCATTTTTGTACAATCCTCGTTTTTGCGGCGCAATGAATGGCCCCCGCATGGAAAATCCCTTGACAGGATCGGTTTTGTGATGGTATATTTTTGACATAGAAACGGTACGGTTTAGTTTACTTGTTGGAGATGGAATATGGATATGACGGTGGAGGAGGGAGAGCGGGCGCGGGCCAAGCGGGAGCAGATTCTGGAGGGGGCGCGGCGTGTCTTTCTACGCGAGGGATTCGCGGCGGCGAGCACGGATGAGCTGGCGAAGGAGGCGGGGGTATCCAAGCGTACGCTGTATGCTTATTATCCGGGCAAGGAGGAGCTGTTTGTCGATGTGGTACGCAGCCTGACGATCGAGAATCCGCAGACGCGGGTGCTGGACTTTATGCGGAGCCTGCAGCCGCGCAACGCGGAGGAGTTGCGCGAGGCGCTGTTGGCGCTGGCGCAGAAGGTGCTGGGGACTCTGATGCGGGCCGAGGACCAGGCGCTGATGCGTGCCATCATCGCCGATTCCCATCGCTTTCCCCAGCTAACCGAGACCCTGCGCATGACCGTACCAGAGCGGGCCGCGGTGGAGATTACCCGCATGCTGGAGCGGGCGAGGGCCAGCGGAGTGGCGATCCGGCAGGGAGATACGGCGATCATGACGCGGCTGTTCATGGGTTCGTTGCTGAGCTACGCCCTTTTTGATGGTCTGCTGCGGCCGGCCAGCCAGCTACAGATTCCTTCTAAAGAGACGCTTGAGGAGATCGTGAACCTATTTATGCAGGCGATTATAGAACATGAGCAAAGAAGCTGAGCCTGAAAGGAATGAACCATGGCGGAGACGACCGATGTACTCGTGGTGGGCGCGGGACCCACGGGGCTGACGATGGCCAACCTGTTGCAGCGTGGCGGAGTGCGCGTCAGGATCGTAGATAAGAAGGATGGGCCTACCGTAGAGTCCCGAGCGCTGGTGGTGCACGCGCGGACGCTGGAGCTGCTAGACAGGTTGGGTCTGGCCGGGAAAGCTGTAGCGGACGGCGAACCGCTGACGAACGCCTACGCCCTTAGCCAGGGCAAGCGTTTTGGCAGGCTGGCGTTCGTCAGCGATGAGAGCGTGAAGAGCACGCCCTATCCCTTCGGCCTGATCTATGGGCAGGACCAGATGGAGCACTTGCTGATCCAGAGTCTGGCCGAGGCCGGGGGGCGCGTCGAGTGGAATACGGAGTTGTTGGGTCTGGAGCAGACGCTGGATGGTGTGCGGGTATGCGTGCGCGCGGGTGACGGCAACGAGGAGACCATTGAAGCGCGCTGGATTATTGGCGCTGACGGTGCGCATAGCCCCGTCAGGCATGCCCTCTCGTTGGGCTTCGCGGGCCGAACGTATACGATGACCCTGTTTATAGCGGACCTGGAGATGGAGTGGGATCTGGGACCACACCAGGGCGGGATGGATCTGGAGCACAGTGGCTTCTTTTTCTTCGTGCCGATGCACGGCACGGGGCGCTTCCGCCTGTTCGGGACCCTGCCACCGGACCTGGCCGCTCGCGAGACCCTGAGCGTTGATGACGTGCGGCGCGTGCTGGATACCCGGACCCATCTGCAAGTTAATATCCTCAAGGCCAACTGGATCTCGGTCTACCGTACGCACCAGCGCATAGCCAGGCACTTCCGTGTCGGGCGCGTCTTTCTGGTTGGGGATGCCGCCCACATCCACAGTCCCGCCGGTGGCCAGGGGATGAATACAGGGATCGGCGATGCCTATAACCTGGCCTGGAAGCTGGCGCTGGTCGTCAAGGGACAGTCCAGCGAGGCGCTGCTCGACTCCTACGATGCCGAGCGCATCCCCTTCGCCCGGGCGATTCTGCGCGGCTCTGATTGGGCTTTTCAGCTGATGACCGCGACCAACCCGATCTTGCGGGCGATCAAGCTGTACGTGCTGCCGAAAGCCTTCCGAGCCGTTTCGTGGACGCCGCTGTTCAAGCGGCGCGTCTTCTGGCTCCTCTCGCAGCTGTGGACCAGCTATCGCGGGAGTCCGGCGGTCGCGCAGTTGGAGGCAAGCAAGCATGGGCCGCAGGCCGGTGATCGCGCGCCCTATGGTTTCTTCGAGGATGGGCCCGAGGCCGGAAAGAGCATCTTTGCGCTGTTCAAAAACATGGATCACCACCTGTTCCTTTTCGCAGGTAGCAGGTCAGAGGATATTCCTGGCGAGATAGAGGAGCAGTTGCAGACCCTGCTGGCCACGTATAAGGTACCAATCCACCTGCATCGCGTATCGGCCGCCAACCGCAGCCTGCATCAGTTGTATGGAGTGGATGAGCCCACACTGGTCCTGGTCCGGCCGGACGGCCACATCGCCTATCGCGGCCGGGCGCAGGATCTGGATGGCTTCAGGACATATCTTGATCAATGGTTCAAGCGGCGTGAAAGCCAGGCTCCGGCTAGGGAGCAGACCGAGGCACCTGTTCCGAGTAGAACTCACTGACATAGCTGTGGAAGGCGGAGATAGAGGCGAGGCGAGCCCAGCTGATCTTTGCCAGTTCGGCACGTCTCTTCTCCACGGCCGCGATAGCTCGCTCGGTGCGGCCGGCCGTCAACTCGTTCAGAGCCGTATGGATAGCGGTGAAATTGTAGCCGGCATCTCTGAGCAGGACCACCACGCGCAGGCGACGCATCTGCTGCTCATCATAGAGGCGATACTTGCTGCTTTTATCGCGGATAGGGTGCAGTAGCCCCTGCTGCTCCCAGAAATGGAGCGCTGAGACGCGCACGCCCACCTGCTTGGCCGCATCTCCCACCCGCAGCTGTTGTGGAAGGCGCGTACTGGACAGAGAAGGGGATTGCGCGGCCAGCGTACTCAGGGCCGCCAGCGTCTGATCGAGCTGAAGGCGCTTATTCGCGAGGTCGGCATGGTACTCATCGATTAGAGCCAGCGCCAGCGTGAGTTTGTCCTGGTGGACCGCCTGCATAATCGCCCGCGTCTGCTGCCAGGTGTAGCCGTTAACCATACTGCGTGCCGTCTGTAGAGCGACCAGGTGCTTCTGGGTGTAGAGGCGGTAGCCGCTTGGGCTACGCTCAACGGGCGGGATAAAGCCGCTGGCTTCATAGTTGCGCACCTGTTGAACGCTGATCTGGCCTGCCTGTGCCAGATCGATGGTGCGCAGATAGTTATGAACTATCATCATATGGTGGAGTCCTCGGGTATTTAGTGAAACGTATCCGAATTGATCATAACCTATGACCTATGAGCTTATTTATAGCACGTCAATATCTCCTCGCGCTAGCGATAGCACCTCGCTATGCCCATTTGCCTATGAGATGGTAAAGGATTTCTATGATGCGCTAAAAATCAGCGCTCCAGCTTATCCAATGTCCGGTTATAGAGCTTGAAATAGACCGCGATGACGATCAAGATGATGACGGCTTTGACCAGACCCAGGGAGTCCGGGATCATGTAGATGAAGGCCAGCACAAGCAGCGTTATGCAGACCTCTGCCAGCACGACGTTGCGTTGTAGTTGACGATTGATGATGCGCGCGTCTTTGAAAATGACCAGGTACACGCCGATCAGACCCATAATAGCATAGAGTACCAGCAAACCAGTATTGAATGCAGGAATAGTTGAGCCATGGCCGAATGTCGTGTAGCCCCAGAGCGCGCCAAAGAAGAAAATATACGCGTTTCGTGATCGAAGCTTGAGGTTTTCCACTTCTTGACTCATCATGATAGATAGCTCCGCATATGAATAAAAAAGAACAACTGATAGTAATACTTGGATCGCCGCATGGTGGATTCTATTTTTGCAAATACGTGATTCGTTGGGAGGGAGGCGCTTTTGGGGGGGAACATGGTCGCGCGGGTAGCGGGAAAGCCGGGGCGAGCCCGGCACCTACGGTGGCTTGATCTTTTTTGGGGGCTATGCGCTGCTTTGGGTAAATGTTCTATATGTGAAAATGCGTTATAATAGATAGGCTAGCGGGAAAGAAAGATATAAAATTGATTATATGCAAGGATGTATAATGTATAAAAAGAGAGATTATTGGCCAACAGAGGATTGGCGCACCTCTACTCCTCAAGAACAGGGCATGGATGCTGGCTGGCAACCACAACTGATGGCGTATATCGGTCAGACACGTCCCTATCTTAATGCAGTGCTGGTTATTCGTCATGGCTACCTGGTATTTGAATACTATAAAGAGAATTACAGTCGCGAGAGCTATCAGATCCTCAATTCGGCGACCAAAAGCTTTACCGCTACGCTGATCGGCCTGGCGTTGCGTGATGGATTCCTAACCGAACTGGACCAGTGTCTGGAAGAGTTTCTACCTGATGCCTTCAGGCATCTTGAGGTTCATCCCTATAAGCGGCAGATAACGATGCGCCAGCTGCTCAAAATGACGAGTGGTCTCTATCCGGATGCGCTGCTGCAATACGATGATGCCGAAGACTGGGTGCGCTTTGCCCTGGAATCGCCGACGCTCTGCCCGCCCGATCAGCTATTCCTGTATAGCTCCATCTCCTCGCATCTGCTCTCGGTAATTCTGAGTCACGCCACCGGCATGAGCACATTGGCATATGCCAGGAAGGTGCTGTTCGAGCCGCTGGGCATCCGGACCGATGAGCGGGCTGGCTTCATCTGGGGCCAGGACCCGCAGGGCTACTATAGAGGGGCGGGTGGACTTCATTTGAGAGCACGTGATGTAGCGAAGCTGGGCTATCTATATCTGAACGAGGGACTCTGGGAGGATACGCGGCTACTTCCATCCACCTATGTTCAAGAAGCGACGCGCAAGCAGACCAGCGGCGGCAGCCCTGAAGCCGCTGGCTATGGCTATCAGTGGTGGATTGCAGAACTGGCCGGGCAGCGCTACTTTTTCGCCTCTGGTTTTGGGGGTCAGTATCTACAGGTATTTCCCGACCTCGACTTGATACTGGTGCTTCACGCCCCCGATGAGCCGTTTACCGGCGCCTACCACAGGCAGTTTATTCCACTGGCCTTTTTGCTGCCCGCTATGAACACGTAATCGGGCGACCCCCGTGTCCGGTTCTCGCGTTTCGCCGAAGGTGTTTTCTTTCCCAAACGGTTACGTGTTTGGGGGAACGTGAACGTGCGGGTACGGGGTCGCTACGCTCCAAGCTGGGGCAAGCCCAGCACCTACGAGGGCGTGGTCTCGTTTTGGGAAACGTGGTCGTTCGGGTATGGGGTGTTTTTATGGCGGGTGCGTATGGATGGGAACCGATTCGGGTGTGGGGAGCGTTGCATAGAGGGGATGATACCTTTGATGGCTGCATGCGCATTTTCCTATGAGTTTTTGGACGCGGGCAAAGAATGGATATGGTCGTGTTTTATGGCTGTGGGTGAGGCTAAAAATTGTATTGACGGGTTTAAAATGATATATACTCTAGCTATACCGGTTTGACTGTCATGAGATCTACACACTATGGGGATGGGGTAAAGGTGTCAGGGGGTTTCTCCGCTGCTGGCTCGCGATGGTCGTGCTAGATTACGAAGTGTGACGATGTTCGACATGGATATCTCTTTCGTATGCTTCTTTCCATTTTTTTTGCGGCAGGCGGAACTCGTAGCATGTACAGATGAAAAATACCGGTCAGACGGATGTAAGGTTGTAGGGTCTGTTCGCTGCCACGAGGAGAGCATTGATGTCAAGAACACATACCACACCCATACAACACCTGGCGCGCTTCTTGCTGTGTTCTGCCATTATCGTTGTTGAACTGTTTGGAATCCATTTCCCCATTGTCAATCACGTTGGAATCCATCTTCCAGTGCCCGCCGCCGTCGCCGCCACACGCGCCGCCCACAGGGTTCACGACACGGATGGGGGGATCTACTGGCCGCAGGGGCAGGCGCTGCCCAGATTTGCCTCGCCTGAGGAACTGGACGTGGCGCGCGTCACCGATCAGCCGGGCGACCTATGCCTGCTGCTGGCGACGTTGCAGGGACTGGTCAATCGCAACCGGCCTCAGATCTATCTGGAGGAAGGTCAGCCAGCGGAAGGTGTTGATACCTGGCTGCAGAGCCTTGGCATTCCTTATATCATGCATGCCGATCCCTGGGAGGTGATCTATAAATACATCGCCACGGCGCGCGGCGTCATCGTCTACGATCCCAACATCATCGATACGGTCAACGTCGCCACCACCATGGCCGGGCTGTATGATGGCGTCGTGGTCAGTCCCCAATTGTTGAAGAGATTGACGGGCACCACCTATAACATGCCCATCCTGGCGGACCTGCGCGGCAAGTTCAGCAGCAACCTGCAGGCCGACATCTGGCAGGTAAAGAACCTCTGGCCGCTTGCCTCGCACCGTCTGCTGATCGGGCTGCTGCCCACCACGCCCAGCCGCCTGCTTGGACGCGTCACCACCTATGGCTATCTGCGCGACTACGCCGTGGCCAATCGCGCCATGGTCTTCTGGTTCTCACTGCAGAGCCCGACCCAGGCCGCCCTGTTTCGGCAGGTGCTCGCGGGAGTGAAGCCGGGTACGCCCTATCTGGGCTGGTATGACAAGGAGTTCCGTGGCGTGCGCCTGACCTCCAGCTATGGCGTCTACACCATCGCCGCCGACTACTTCTCCAACCTGACGGTTTTTTCGGGTGTGCGCGCGCCCTCATTGATCCAGAGGATCGTTCCGACGCCGCCGCTGCGCAACAAGATCTATCTTACCTTCACCATGAGCGAGGGGGATAATTTTCAGTATGTCCAGCACACCATGCGTCATCTGTGGGATGATCCTGAGCGCGGGCAGGTGCCCCTGAACTGGTCGATCAACCCGCTGCTCTACGATGCCGCGCCTACTATCCTCAACCATTACCAGCTCACCGCCTCCGCCAATGACTACCTGGTTGCCGGTCCCTCCGGTGGTGGCTATGTCTATCCCTCGAACTGGCTGTTCAGCAACCTCAACAGCTTCATGCGGCAGTCCAGCACCTACATGCGCAAGACCGGTCTGCACGTCGTATTCATCCTCGACGATCGGCTGGCCATTCCCTCCTACGTCTCCAAAGCCTATAGCGACTATGCCCACACTAGCGGCATCCTCTACAACTGGTGGAACCCCACCAGCTACACCACCATCGCGACGGGAAACATGCCCGTTTCCACGCAGGTCACCGCCACCAGTCGGCAGGAGATGCTCAACGCGATCCGCCTGAGCGCCAGTCGCTGGAATAGACGCTCGCCCCTGTTCCTGTCGGCTCTGGCCATCTCCTGGAGCCTTAGCCCGACCGACATTAAATACGTGGCCGACCACCTGGGTCCCAACTACGTGGTTGTGCGGGGAGATCAATACTTCAAACTGTTCCGCCAGGCGCGTGGGCTGCCCGCCGCCCAATACTGAGCACGGTAGTACGGCCGGGAAGCAAGTGGGTGTGGTAGCGTGTTATAGCGAGGAGATAGAGGTGTGGCTTATAGGTTGTCAACATAGTGGCGTGGAGGCGTATTGTCATGATACGTCTCTACGTATAGAAATGAGATGAAGAATGTCTATGCAGAATGACGGTGAAGTACAGTCATCTGAATCACGCTTTGCGGCGCAGCCGACGCGGGAGCGCGTTGGACTGGTGGTTGATGGCGCGAACGCGGCGCAGGCGGTACAGATGATCGTAGATCATGAGAAGGCCGGCGTGCGGCAGATCTGGATGACACAGAGTCCCATGAATCCTGATACCCTGTCAACGCTGGCTGCCGCGGCCATCCCGACCACCAGTATCCGGCTGGGGACCGCGATTATCCCCACCTACCCACGCCATCCATTGACGATGGCGTTGCAGGCTCTGGCCATTAACGATCTGGCGCCCGGACGGTTGCGCCTGGGGATCGGTCCCAGCCACCGACCGACCATTGAAGGCATGTATGGCATCCCGGTGGAGAAGCCGCTGGAGCACCTGCGCGAGTACGTCGAGATTGTACGCGCCGGCCTGTGGCGGGGCAAGATCGAGCACCAGGGAACCTTCTTCCACGTCAACGCCAGCCTGCCGCGCACAGCCGAGATCCCCATTCTGATCTCAACCCTGCGCGTGGGAGCCTTCCAGCTGGCCGGCGAGATCGCCGATGGCGCGCTCCCCTGGCTCTGTCCGATCCCCTATCTGCTCAAGACGGCCGTGCCGGCGCTGCGGCAGTCGGCGGCCAGACATGGACGCAGCGTCCCGCCCGTCGTGGCCCACGTCCTGGTCGCCACCAGCGATGACCGGCAGGCGGTGCTGGCGGCGACGCGCAAGCAGATCGAGCGCTACGGCAAGCTTCCGTTCTACGCCAACATGTTCGCGGACGCCGGCTTCCCCGTTGGACCCGACGGACGTATGTCGGACGAACTGGTTGACAGCCTGGTCGTCTCCGGCACGGACGAGGCCATTGCCGCCCGCTTTAATGAACTGCTCTCCAGCGGCCTCGACGAGCTTCTGGTCCTGCAGGTCCCCGTTCAAGATGTAAACAGTGAGCGTGCCCAGCTGGCTCGCCTGATCGGCCAGCTGTAAGCCAAAGAAATAGCGCGGCCCGCCTTTTCTGATAAAGGCGGGCCTGTTTTCTGCCATTTAAGCGGGGGCAAGCCCCGCACGTACTCTCGTCTCTTTTCTTGTTGCTTGCTCTAAAGTTGAATGCCTTGGGGGCAAACCTGATACCTACGAGGGGGATTATTTTTTATCGGGTTATGTGCCGGCGACGATGCTCTTGAGCTGGTTGAGGGACGCGCGGAAAAGGTGTGACAGATCTTGCTCATCAGGGTCGCTGACCCAGCGGTCAAACGCTATTTTGAATGCGATGGCCCCGACTTCGGCGGCGATACTCGCTGAAAGGCCGGGCACGCCACGGCTGCGCAGTGCGTCGGCTATGGTGGAGGTGAGTAATGTGCCCTTGAGCAGTTCGCGTTCCTGCAGCCCCGGGTTGGCGGCGATCACCGCCTGACGCTGACGGACGATTTTATGACGCCCCTGGAATCCGGGAATGGTGGCCTCAAGGGCTACCACGACTGCATCGAGCGGAGTGGCGGAGGCAGGTGCGTTGGCGATAGCACTCGTGTAGATCTCCTGCAACTTTGCCTGGCCCCCGAAAATCACCTCACGCTTATCGGCGAAGTAGCGAAAGAAGGTCCGTTCGGTGAGGCCAGCCCGCTCAGCGATCTCCGCGACCGTTGTCTGCTCAAATCCCCGTTCCTGGTACAGGTCCAGAGCGGCCTGCGCCAGCCGGCCCCTGGCGCCGGGTTCCCATCGGCTCATACGTTTAGCAATCTCCTTCATGACAGTCATTGACATCACTTACATTATACTGTACTATAGTGATGTCAGCAACTGACATCACGTTTCGCTTTACCTGGAGGGATCTGTAGTGGAGCGGAGCAGAAAAGGATAGTGAGTGCGTGATCTACCGCACGACAAGGAAACAAAAGCTCTATGTACTGGAGTAAGAAGCGATATAAGGAGTGTATGATATGAGCCGAGCGATTATATATACGTCATTTGGCGGACCCGAGGTTTTAGAACTGCAAGACATCGCGGAACCACATGCTGGTTCAGATGAGGTACGGGTACGGGTGGCTGCCGCAGGCTTGAACCCGATGGATTGGAAGCTATCTTCTATGCCCGAGATGGCTGCGATGTTTGGCGTTACGCTGCCATCGGGCTTCGGTACTGATTTCGCGGGCACCATTGATGAGGTTGGCTCCAATGTCAAGGATTTTCAGATTGGAGACCGTGTCTTTAGCGGAGCGATTGGCCGCGCCGTCGCTGACTATATTGTAGTGAACGCTTCATCACCAATGGAGCCATTGCACCATACTCCCAGCGACATTTCAGACGTCATCGCCAGCGCCCTTCCGATTGCCGGACTGACCGCTGACGCGGCACTGAGCGCTATCGGTGTAACGTCAGGTGAGACCGTGCTGATAGGCGGTGCCGCGGGTGGCGTGGGCACATTCGCCGTACAGCTCGCAAAGCTGGCTGGCGCAACCGTCATCGGTACCGGATCAGAGGACTCATTCGACTATCTACGTCAGCTGGGTGCTATTCCAGTCACCTATGGACCGGGATTGGCAGAGCGGGTCCGTCAGCTCGCCCCACAGGGCGTCGACGCGGCCACAGTGCTCGTGGGGACAGAGACTATCGACGCAGCCCTTGCGCTAGGCATCTCACCTGATCGCATCTCTACCATCGCGGCAGGGCCGAATCCTCCAGCTGGGGTACGCGCAACGGGCGGGGCACAAGCCAGTCCTGGTGCACTCGATAGAATTACCGCTGCCATAAGGAGTGGTGAACTTGTCGTCCCCATAGCCGCAACGTTTCCAATAGAACGTACCCGCGAGGCTGTCATTCTGCAGCGCGGAGGGCATGTTCACGGCAAAGTTGTGATTACACTTTCCGAAAAGGACAGCTAAACCTCGGCGAGGGTCACCATATCAGCAAGCCGCTGCAGCGGCTTGCTGATGGGTCTGGAACGGTTATCCAGTGTTCTCCACAATAGCTCGGCCCTGTGGATTGTCCGCGCCCCATTCGGTGGCGATCAGGCGGCGGCCGGTGAGATCCTGTGAGGCGTCCGAGGCGAGAAACACAGCCGGGGCCTGCATGATTTCTGGCTGGAGCAGGCGCGCCTGTACTTCCGCCGAGACGTCAGCGGGGACCATGCCGGTATTGGTCGCGCCACCCGGCAGCAGGAGATTGACACGGATACGCGCCTCGCTCAGCTCCTGTGCCCAGATGGCCGAGGCGGACTCAAGCGCCGCCTTCGATGGTCCGTAGGGAGAGAAGCCGCGCCGCTTCATCGTTTCGCTATTCACGCTGATGTTGATGATGCTCCCCTCGCGCCGCTGCTCTAGCAGACGCGTAACCACAGCACGCGTCATATAGAAGAGCCCATTGACATTTGTGTCTATGATCATGCGCCAGACTGCCGGATCTATCTCCCAGAAGCGTGTGGGCTCGGTCATAAAGGAAGGGCTGACATACTTCATGCCGCGAGCGGCGTTATTGACCAGGATATCGACGTGCCCAAACTTCTGGATGGTCTGCTCCATCACCTGCTCACATGCCGCTGGATCTGTCACATCGGCGAGCAATGGCAGCACATGTGCGGACTGATGTTGCCGCGCCAGTTGATCGAGTTCGCTCTGCTCGCGCCCCGCCGTGATCGTTACTGAGGCCCCTTCTCGCAGGTATGCCTCCGCGATGGCACGCCCTATCCCTCGTCCTGCCCCGGTGATAATCGCCACCTTGCCATCGAGCTTTCCCATGCTAGTATCTCCTTGTCTATCTCTCCAATGGATCACACTCTATTTATTGTCGGTTGAGGTAGGTACGTTGTCGTCGGCGGCCAGCGTTTCAGCGAGCTGGCGTACGAGGCGTCCCCAGCCGCCGCTCATGATGCGGTACGAGAGCTGGTGCAGTGGATGTGCGGGATCGAAGCCGCTATGCTCAAGGAACAGGTGCGTGCCCTGCCCCTCTGGCTCCAGACGCCAGGTGACGGTTGAGCGCAGGTCATTTTCCCCCGAGTGGTCCATCCAGCTGTAGCTGAGTGTGCGCTCGATCTCAAAGTTGAGGACCTCGCATTGGACAATGCCGCTAAAGTTTACCTGGGGCATAGGTGTGCCCTTGAAGGTGAAGCGATGACCCACCTTGAGCTGAAAATCGTTGGGCATCAGCCAGCGAGCCAGCAGGCCGGGATCGGTTAACGCGCGCCAGACATGCGCTGGTGGATAGGGAAAGAACTGATCGATGGCGATGGTAGGTGAACTAGTCATGATGTTGCTCAAATTCCTCTGCAAGTATTGTTTCCAGGTTGGTCAGGCGGTCCTGCCAGAACCGTTCATAGGGTGTCAACCACTGATGGAGCGCCTGCAATGGTGCCCCCCGCAGGCGATAGTAGCGCTGTCGTCCCTGCCTGTGCTCGCTGACCAGGCCGACCTCGCGCAGCACTTTCAGATGCTCCGAAATGCTGGGCCGCTGCATCGCGAAATGGTCCGCCAGGTGTTGGACCGGTTGCTCCCCTTCATCACGAAGCAACCGCAGCAGCTCGCGCCGCGTCGGGTTGGCCAGGGCAGCAAAGACAGTGTCGATCGAATCAAGCATCCAGCCGCTCCTTCTTCTGTCTTACAGATCCGTAGGAAATTTCCTACGGATGAATCCTGTGCGTATTATACGTAGGATTCTGCCTACCTGTCAAGGCGGGAATCGGTAGAGGGTGCCATTCAAATTTTTGCGACAAAACAAAGAAACGTACACGTAGCGCATCGCCAAGCTTCATTTCGCCGGTTTTTGGCCATCTGGACAAGCCTCTGAAGCGATGTTGCATACGCAAAATGAAGCCTGACGAAGCAATAGTGCTTTGTCAAAGTTCATTTTTCTTGTTGCCTTTCTTTCTCTTTGCAAAAATATGAACGACACCCAGCGGTAGATTGCCTGATATTCATTTGTGCATTGACATATTATTATCTCGGTTATAGAAGAAAGTATTGAAAGCTCTTGACCTCAAGCGCTTGAGGTTTTCTATACTGGG
This sequence comes from Dictyobacter aurantiacus, assembly GCF_003967515.1. GTDB lineage: Bacteria > Chloroflexota > Ktedonobacteria > Ktedonobacterales > Ktedonobacteraceae > Dictyobacter > Dictyobacter aurantiacus. The sequence continues at coordinate 5,800,333 of NZ_BIFQ01000001.1, forward strand.
GATATGAATACGATGACATCGCTTCAACAGCAAGAAACATACACCATTCATGAAGTGGCTCAGAGAAGTGGATTGAGCATTCCGACTCTCAGATACTACGAAGAGATCGGGCTTGTGCCCGCTGTCCAGCGTGATGCAAGCAGTGGTCACCGACGCTATAGCGCTGACACGCTACAGATCATAGAATCGCTGGCGAACCTGCGCGCCGTTGGCATGAGTATTGAGGAGATGCGCGCCTATCTGGCGCTTCGTGAGCGGGGCGACGAGACGGCGGTCGAAAAGCGTGAACTTTTTCGGGCACATGCCGAAGAAGTGGAGAAGCAGATCGCGCGGCTGCGCATACGTCAGCGCTACCTTACATTTAAAGTCACCTACTGGGATGCCCGGGCCCGTGGTGATATTGATGAGGCTGAGCGCATCGCCCAGGAGTATGAGAGTATCGTGAAGGATTTAAGATAACCTATAAAGGCAGCAAGCAAATGACTGAATTGATTACAACGCCTTTCGGGGCGACCACAACCGCGATGGAGGTCATTGAAGGGGTAGATTTACATGGGAAGCGAGCTATTGTCACGGGTGGTGCGAGCGGTATCGGGGTGGAGACTGTTCGCGCCCTGGCGCAAGCTGGCGCCGAAGTGATGCTCGCCGTCCGTAGTACCGCTGCGGGCGGGCGGATTGCCGAAGATATCAAGAGGGCGACAGGCAATCAATATATCCGCGTTGGGGAACTCGACCTGTCAGATCTGCGCTCAGTACGAGCGTTTGTAAGGAGGTGGGAGGGTTCACTTGATATCCTCGTCAACAATGCCGGTGTCATGGCCATTCCGCAGCGGGAGCTTAGTGAGCAGGGACACGAGATGCAGTTCGCCACGAACCATCTCGGTCACTTCGCGCTGGCGCTTGGTTTGCACGACGCGCTGGCCGCGACCGGTCACGCTCGTATCGTATCGGTCAGTTCGGTGGGCCATATCAACGGCGATGTTGATTGTGATGACATCGACTTTCAGCATCGGCCCTATGACGCATGGGTCGCCTATGGACAGTCCAAGACGGCCAACATCCTGTTCGCGGTAGAGGCTGCCAGGCGTTGGTCCGGTGACGGTATTGTCGCTAACGCGCTCAATCCTGGGCGCATCGCCGGCACTAATCTTGGACGCTATGTGAACGATGCACCGGCCAATCCTGCTCTATCAGGTCCAGCAAGCAGGGGGGTATCGATTAAGAACAGCGAGCAAGGCGCGGCGACCTCTGTTTTGCTGGCCGCCTCACCGCTCGTCGAGGGTGTAAGTGGCCGCTACTTTGAAGATTGTAACGAAGCCGGACCGCATCAGCCTGGTATTCGCCGAGGCGTTGCCGCGTTTGCAATCGATCCTGATCGCGCCGCAAGATTATGGGAGATATGCTTGAATATGCTCAACGAAGCGTGATGAGGCTTCGTTGGGGGATGGTGATCGCCCGGGCACGGGGCCGCCTTCGGCTCCAAGCCGGGGCGAGCCCGGCACCTACGACCGATGAGAGGACGGAGTCAGGTGAACGGCTCACGCTATCGAGCCCTTGGGGCGCATCAGACGGATCGCCAGCAGAGCGACCCAACTCCCTCCGACAATGATGCCAATGCGTGCAATGAGCCCTATTGGACCCCCGCCCAATAATTTGAAGGTGAGGACAAAGACGACATCAGAGGTGATGACCAGCAGACCTGTGGCAAGTGAATACCGGGTCCAGCCACGCGAGGCCGGATCGGCGGCATCGCGCCGTGCCAGAACGAAGCAAGCAGCAGCCAGCGAGATAAACTGAAGCTGACCAAAGAGATTATGAAGGGTTCCGGCAACGGTTGGCGCGCTCGACTCTCCAAGGGGGTAACCCAGCACCGGGTCGGTCACGAAGATCCCAATTCCAATGAAGCTGAGGCCAAAGAGGCCGAGCAGAATGGGTCCCCAGGTGGACCCATGTCCGGTACGCAGGGCACGCCTGAGCCCGATGGCAAAACTGAGCAGGAGCACTCCACAGACGATGTAGTTGGTGATTTGTATCCACCCACCCTCTCCTCGTTCTAGCGAGCTATCGGGAATGAGCCAGGCGTTGTAGCCAGGACGTATGGCCCCAAGAATGAGAATGACAACAATGTTGAGCAGCGAACCGATGGCTCCGCAAGCCAATTGCAGTTTTGTCGCCACCAGCGGCTCTCCAGCGTTTTGTGCTGAGGTTTCCATGTAATTTCCCCTTTGCCGTAAGATCATATGACCATGCTTTGAAAAGAGTCATACATACTTTGTCCCTGCTTGAGGAACAGTATGTTTGCTACCGAATATGGTATTCTCTAAAGAGATTACAAAGATGAGATTACAAGAGAGGGTTTTCCTGGTCAAGTACGCACCAGGGAAACCGTTCTCTACCGAACACCTGGCCCTGATTGTTTGCCAAAGAAGGAGGTAGCATCTGTGAAACAACAGAAAGCAGATCGTCGTTCCCAACGTACCTATCGCCTGGTGAATTCCGCCTTTGCGGAACTCCTGGTAGAAAAACCCTACGAGGAGATTTTAGTGCAGGATATTTTGGATCGGGCAGATATTGGTCGTACCACCTTCTATGCCCATTATTTCGACAAAGAGGATGTCCTCAACAGTATTGTAGAGCAAGAGCTGGAGATGTTGACGCGCCAGATTGCCCATTCAACCGCAAGACAACGGGTCGTGCCCAGTCTGGAACTGTTTGAGCATGTGTACCACTCTCATAATCAGCAGTTTCTGGCGCTGATGCGAAGCCGTGCGGGCGAGCCCTTATGGGAAGCCTTGCAGACGGCCCTCTGCCAGGCGATTGAACCAGCTCTCTCTACCCTTTGCGCAGAAAGACGTTCTCCACCGATTCCTCTGCCGGTGGTCTCCCAGTACCTGGCCGGGACCTTTCTCACCTTGCTCAAATGGTGGGTCGCTGCTGACATGCCCTACCCACCAGAACAGATGGAAAACATCTTCCAGCAACTGGCATTACCCGGAGTGTGGGCCATGCTCAAGGAAAAGTAAGGCCGGTAGGCGTTGTGTGTTCATGTTCTGTTCATACAATGAAGGTATGTTTAAGCTATCAAGGTGTATCCTGAAGGAAGGGAACTGACGCATGAGCAAGCCAGCCACTATTCTCATCATTGAAGACGATCCTGCTATTGGTGAGCTGATCGCATTCTATGCCGAAAAAATCGGCTACCAGGTACATATTGCACTCAATGGAAAGGCTGGATTAGATCAGTTTTATGAGCACTTGCCTGATCTGGTTATTCTGGATATTCTACTGCCAGAGATGGATGGATGGGACGTATGCAGAGAGATCAGGCGTTTTGGAAAAACACCTATCATCATGTTAACTGGCAAAGGAGAAAGTCGCGAAAAATTGAAAGGGTTCGATCTCGGGACGGATGATTACCTGGCCAAACCGTTTGATCCAAACGAATTGATGGCGAGAATCAAGGCGCTTTTGCGACGAGCCAATCCGTTGTTCGATGACGCTGCAATCGTAACGTTGCCTTTGTTGACCATCGATTTGCAACACTACACCGTCACCTGCAATACTCAAGAGATGGTGTTTCCTCCCAAAGAGATGGAACTATTGTATTTCCTCGCCTCTCATGCTAATCATGTTTTCACCCGCCAGCAGGTGTTGGATCAACTCTGGGGTTTCGATTTTACAGGAGATCCGCGCACCGTCGATGTCCATATTAAGCGGATTCGTGAAAAAATCGGAGATTCGAGCCCAAATTGGCGGATCAAAACAATCCGAGGCGTCGGCTATAAATTCGAGGTGGAGCGAACGTAGATGCGCATCAACACGCTTTTTGCCAGGCTGTTTCTTACCTGTCTCGCTGCATTAGTGTTCTCGCATGTCGTTCTTGCAGTAACGTTTGCTGCGCTGTTTCAGCACAGCCAGGCAAGTCTCCATCTCAATGCAGCAGCCCTCAATCAGATGAAGCAATTGTTTTCGATCGCCTCATGTCTCTCTCTTGTTCCGACGAGCATCATGCTCCTTTTCCTCTCGCACCGAATCACCGCACCCCTACGGGAGATGCAGCGGGTAGCATGCCAGATCGCACAAGGAGAATTTGCTCAGCGCGTGAAGATCAAGAGGCATGATGAAGTGGGAACATTGGGCGAAGCGTTCAACGCGATGGCAGCAGCACTCGCAGACCTGGATCAGATGCGCAAGGATTTTGTTGCCAATGTCTCTCACGATCTGCGCTCTCCTCTGACCTCTATTCATGGGTTTGTACGAGCCTTTTTGGACGATGCAATCCCTGACGATCGTAAATGCCATGCCTTGCAGGTGATGGAGGAGCAGACCACACGCATGATCAAACTGGTCAATGATCTGCTCGATCTGACCCGTATAGAGGCCGGGCAACTGGAGATTCACCCGGTTGCCTTTAATCTCTCGGAACTGGTCCGTCAGGTGGTGGCGCGTATGGAACCGGAGTGGGCAAAAAAACAGGTGATAGTAGAGATTCTCACTGAAGAAGCATACGACATCTATGCTATGGCTGATCGAGACCGGATTGATCAAGTCCTCGTCAACCTTATCCACAATGCGCTCCAGTTTTCCCCGCCTGCCTGCTCTGTTGCAGTGTGCCTGCGAAAAGAAGCTCAAGCAATGATTGCGGTGCAGGATGAAGGGCCGGGTATCAAGCCAGAGGACCGAGAACGCATTTGGGAACGCTTTTACAAAGTTGATCAAGCCCGCACGAAACAGACAGGGACAGGGATTGGCCTCTCCATTGTGAAACATTTGTTAGATCTGCATCACAGCCCCATTTCTGTGGCCAGTGAGGTGGGAAAAGGCTCGACTTTCACATTTACTCTCCCGCTTGCTCCGAATCCCTCTCTCCTTTTGGAGGCTGAGCGCCCAGAACGGTGAGTGATGCGTGCGTTCACATCCTGTTCACACCCCCCTGCTACACTGGCTCACATACAAAAGAGCGGATGTGTATACAGAGTACTGCTACTCTAGAGCTATCCTCTAGATGGCATACCAGTTCACTCTGGCCCGATCCCGCACTTTGACATCCTGTTTACAGAGGGGAGAACTTGTAACATGAAAAAATCAGTCGTTCGGAAAACAATAACAGAGCGTGCGCCTGTGACCGGCTCGCTTTCCAGGAGCACCACGCCGGTGAGGCCCGACCACAAAGCGCCACCCCCGCTACCACGTTGGGTCAAGATCCTCGTGATCGTTGCCATCGCCTTGATCGTGCTGGCGCTGATCCTGCGTGTGACGCTCATGCCATACCTGGAGAGTCTTTTTGGTGGCCACACAGGCCTGGATGGCCAGGCCCCATTTGTCGGCCTGCTCATTCATGGAGGGCCATTCGTATGATAATGACGCCTCGTCTCCGCAAATGCGCGCTGACCATCCATGTCATCCTCTCAGTTGGGTGGATCGGTGCCGTGGTTAGTTTTCTGGCGCTCGTCATCGCCGAAATGACAAGCCGGGATGTCGCGGCAGCGCGCACTGCAACTCTCGCGATTGAGTTGACCGTCTGGTGGGTCATCGTTCCGTTCTCTTTCACTGCGCTTGGGAGTGGGCTGATCTCCTCACTCTTTACCCCGTGGGGTTTGTTCCGCTACTATTGGGTACTGGTGAAGTTTGTAATCAATGTGTTTGCCTGTTTTGAATTGCTGGGGTATGTACGATCGCTAAGCACCATGGCTGGCATTTCAGGCTATGATGTGCTCCGTGGCAGTGCCGCGATCCTTGTCCTGATCGTCGCCACGGTTCTTTCGGTGTACAAACCACGAGGCATGACCCGGTATGGCTGGAGGAAGCAGCACGAAGAGCGTAAGAGCTCTGCAGCCAGGGGCCTGGCACAAGAGGGTGAGCGCGACAAGCCAGAGCAAGCCTGGCACCTACGGTGACGATGGCGGGTTGCGTAGGGGACGCAGGCGTTTGGAGAGCCGGGTCGGGTCGCCGCCGGTGGAGAGCCAGGCACCGAGGATGATGAGCAGGAAGCCGGCGATGGTGGCGGCGTTGATTTGTTCGGAGAGCAGGGCGGTGCCGAGGATGACCGAGACGACCGGGTTGATGTAGGTGAAGACCGTGCCGCGACTGGCGCCAACCTCGGAGATGAGGGCGAAGAGCGTCAGGTAGGCGAGGGCAGTGCAGATGAGGCCGAGAATGAGCAAGCTGGCCAGTACTCCCGGTGAGGGCATGTGAGCGGGCAGGTGGGTTGTGGCCAGAGGGAGCGTCAGGATGGTGGCGCCAACGCACTCGAAGGTGACGACGCCCAGTCCTGGAAGTGAGGCGATGCCCGGCCGCTTCATCAGCAGGGCGCTGGCCGCGTAGCAGGTTGTGGCCAGCAGCACAAAAATGATCCCCAGCAGCCGCTGCTCATCGCCTGTAGCATTAAAACCCAGCAGCAGAGCCACACCCAACAGCCCGATCAGCAGTCCTACCAGGCGCAGGCCGCCCACGCGTTCGCTGGCGTCAAAGATCAGCGCCAGCAGCGCCACCAGCAGCGGTTCCGCCGCGATAATCAGGCTGGTCAGTGAAGAAGCGATATGCTGTTCGCCATAGCTGATTAAAAGGAATGGGGCCACGATCTGCATACAGGTGAGCAGCAAAAGGATGGGCCAGCGCTGGCGCAGCGGTCCCAGCACGCCCCGATGGATAGCGAGCGGCAGCAGCACGAGAGACGCGATGCCCACGCGAGCAAAAACCACAAAGGCCGGATCGATCTCCAGCACGGCGATCTTGATGAAGAAATAGGGGATGCCCCAGAAGATGGAGATGGCGATAAAGAGCAGCCAGCCGCGACGTGTCATGAGGGTCCTTTCTATCGATGGGTTACTATGCTTTGATATAAGCATAACATACAGGTGCGACTCCCCGTGCGGCGCATGCTATTTCAGGGACTGGAGAGCTGCCATAATCTCCGGATCATCGAGCGGGACCTGCTGCTGGACCCAGCTGATGAAGCGGACCTGTTCAGGATTGGTGGAACGGAGCTGCTTGAGCAGGCACGGCTTATAGCGTGTCAGGAAATGCTGCTCGAAGCCCAGCGTGCGTTGACAGATCGAGCGCAGGTGGGTCCGCTCCTCGGGCGCCTCGGGGATGAGATACTGCCACCGATCGCGGCAAAAAGTGGCGATCTCTTCCAGCAGCGAGGTCCACTCGTCCCCGATGTGCTCGCGATAGAGCCGCAGGCCATCGCGCTTGCGGCCCACATACTGGCCAGCCTGAAAGGCCAGCAGCGCCGTCGCCGCCCATCCGGTGGTACGCACCAGATTGCGCGTGCAGGGGACCTCGCGGCCATCGGCCAGCGTCACGGTTCTATTCGTATAGCCATAGAATTCGTCCGCTGGATTGGGAAAGGGCAGGGGGAGGCGAACCGGGATGGGGCGCTGGTAGACGTTGATCGTCAGCCAGTAGGCGGCGTTCATGCGCTCGCGCGCCCATTCCTCGATGGGGATGATGGGATAGAGGCTGAGCACGTCTTCTCCATAGAGGAGTCGGCCGCCCAGTTTCGCGCTGGGGTATACCCCTTCCTTGCGCAGCGTATCCTCGTCGATGACGCTGATATCGACCTCGTGCGTCCCCGCCTCATTGCCGTTCCATGCCTGTTCCGCTGCCTGGCGCGCGGCATCATCCGCGAAGCGACCGCGAAAAACGATCAACAGATCGAGATCGCTGGTGGGCAGCGAGGTCTGGTCTGCGTAGCTGCCCTCGACATAGCAGGCGGCGATCTGACCGGGAAAGGTATTTTCGTATAGCCTAATAACCTCGCGTACGACGGCGCCAATGCGAGGATCGGTGAGCGCGTGCTCAGGCTGTCTCTGTTCTGGCAAGTTTGCATTCCTGCTTTCTTTGAGATTCGGTGGAATCAATGTAGAGAACGAGATTGGGGCCACCAGGTAACCCCGTTGGATGGTGGTCTAACTTTTCCTGGTGAACCTGCTGGTTGAGTTCAACAATCGCATCTGTTTATCTCCCTCTTGACAGCTACCAATTGATGGGGTACTATCATTTTATGAAACTGAAATCACTTTCATAAATGGAAAGAACATGGATCAGGAAAGTCAACAAGTGAAGCAGCCCAGAGGGGCAAAAAGACGGGCACGTACCCGTGCCAACCTTCTTATGGCGGCTCGCAAGGTGTTTGCGACTCGTGGCTATCATGACGCCACTATTACTGAAATTACCGAAACTGCTGCGGTTGGACTCGGTACCTTTTACCTGCATTTTTGCGATAAAGAGGAGATCTTCAATACGGTTCTGACAGAAGGGCGCGAAGCCATACGCCAGCAGGTGGGGGAGGAGATAGCCCATGAGGGCATTTTTTCGCTGCCTGTGGTCGTACGTGCCATTTTTCATCAAGTTTACGCGCAACGCGATATTCTTCGTATTGAGAGGACGGGTGAAGGGATCGCGGCACGATCTGGTGGGCCAGGAATGCTTATGGAGATGTTCACACGTTTCCTTGAGCAGGTTACCGACCTTTCTCCGTTCTCGGAAGAGGAGATTCCCTTGCTCGCTGCACTGCTAGAAGGCCTGATGGATCGGGCCTTCCACTGCTGGTGGGATGAACAGGACGAACCAGGTTCAGACCTCATAGCGGATCGCGTACTGTACGTCATGAGGCATGGCTTCCCTGCCTCCTTGTTTGAGGACCCACAGCAACATTCTTCGTTACCTTAGCTCTTTGAGTAAAAAAGGATCGAACATGTCATCACAAGTTGAACAAACGCCTTCTCACAGCGAGAATGAGGCACCTCAGACCATCAATACCTTGTTGAAAGCACCGGGGGGGACGCGTGTCTTCTTCGTTGACAACCTGCGTGTGTCGCTTACTGTCCTGGTCATTGTGCATCATCTGGCGATCACCTATGGTGCTCTAGGGGCATGGTATTACCAGGATCCGAACCGGGATATGCTCACAACAGTCGTCCTGAGTATCCTGATCGCCATCGATCAAGCGTTTTTCATGGGTCTCTTCTTTCTGCTCTCCGGATACTTTACCCCTGGATCGTACGATCGCAAAGGAGGGCGTGCTTTTCTGTGGGAGAGATTCTTACGTCTGGGCATCCCGTTGTTGGTTTATGACCTGGTGCTTGATCCTCTTGTCCTCTTTATGGCCGGTGGCGTACACCAATCCTATTGGAGTTTTTACAGTGCCTTCTTACTCAAGGGGAAAATGATCGGTGATGGGCCTTCCTGGTTTATATTAGCACTGCTCTATTTCGCTGTGCTGTATGCTTCAGGGCGCTGGCTCACCAGGCGGCCGGACAGCCGGCCCAGGACCGAGCGCCATCCGCCGACCTTCCGAAGTATTCTCCTGTTTGTTCTGGCCTTGACTGCTACTACCTTTGTAGTGCGGTTGTGGTGGCCACTCAATTCCTACGTGATATTCGGCTTCCAATTGGCTGAATTTGCGCAATATATCAGCCTGTTTGTCATCGGCCTCATTGCCTATCGTCACAACTGGTTCCTGCGTCTTCCCGATGCGCTGGGAAGAATCTGGTTGAGGATAGCCATTGGAGCGATACTCTCATTCCCCATCATGATCCTTATGCTGGGAGCAGTAGGTCACGCGAACCTCCTTGAAGGGGGATGGCATTGGCAGGCATTGCTCTACGCGTTGTGGGAATCGGTGGTCTGTGTAGGGTTGTGCATAGGGCTGTTAACGTCGTTTCGCAGACATTTGAATACTCAGGGAAAAGTGCGCAAGGAGTTGTCGGCCAGTGCCTACACGGTCTACCTGATTCATCCTCTGATCATTGTTCCACTTACATATGCTGCTCGCACCATCGCGTTGTATCCCTTGCTCAAATTTGCGCTGGTAGCTCTTATCGCTGTACCATTATGCTTCTTCGCAGGTTACGTGCTGCACAAAATTCCCTTGTTGCGTAAAATATTATAAAAAGTGCTATGAGTGCGCGGGGCCGCCAGCCGGAGTGAGCCCGGGTTGAGGATGCCGGAGGCATCCTCGTCTACGATATCTTAACGATGGTGGTGAGAAATGCCGAGGTCGTCGGAGCGGCCGGCGGCCAGGCGGGACCATTGGGCTGTGGGGCGGCCGTCTGTGCGGAACTGTCCGCCGTTGTTTTCCCAGTGTTGCGGCCAGCCCGCCGGAGAGTCTTCCCAGGTCTCCTGGCGGCCGTACACGGTCATATCCAGCAGGCCGTAGCTGGGGGCCATCACCTCCGCGCTACGGCCGGTGTTCCAGTAGGTCTCGAACACGCGATCGCCGTGCCGCAGGTAACATATCAGCGTGCCGAAGCCACGTCCGTTGAGCAGGGCGTCGGCGGAGTCTTGCGCCGAGTACCAGGGGACGTCCCATCCCATAAAGTCGCGGTAGCGGACGCTTTCCTCGTAGGGTCCTTCACAGAACGTGGCGTAGGTGACGTTGCGGGAGTGCAGGTAGGACAACTCGCGCACCTGCCCGTTGAAGAAGGTGCATCCTTCGCACTGGTTGGCGGCAGGTTGACCGGGGTGCCACATATGGAAGTAGACGATCAGCTGTCGGCGGCCCTCAAAGACCTCCAGTAGCGTGACTGGCCCATGCGGGCCGATCAGCGTGGTGGTAGGGTCCACCTCCACCATCGGCAGCCGCCGACGAGCCGCCGCGATCGCATCCCCGGCGCGGGTGTGCGCCTTTTCTCGGATCAACAATTTGTCCAGCTGCGCCTGCCAGCTGTCGCGGTCGACTACCACCGGCAACCCTGCGTTTGCGTGATCGTTCCCATCCATCACGTCCCGCTGATTGTCGTTTTGCTCACCCGGTTGACGATTTTTACCCATAGTTTTTCTTTCCTCTCCTGATACTTGAGATGATTCAAGACGAGAATACGTTCGCTTGCAATTTGCAACAGACCTATTCTACTGGTAGGGAAGGAAAAAAACTTCTCCCATCTTGCTCAAAGGCGCGCTGGTCTCTTATCAGGGAAAGATCAGCAGGGAATCAGGTTTTCTGGTAGGCGATCTGCCGCATGCCCCAGTTGATCTCGTTGCTGGCGGTACTGGAGGTTAGCGCGCTCAGCTCATCTTCCATCTGCTCGATCTGGTCTGAGGGGTAATGTTGTTGGACGAAAGGATGGTTTTTCCAGGCAGCTACGTTCAGGTAGAACATGGTGGCGGCATGGGCGCTGGTAACGGGGAGCTGGTAGACGCGGCTCAGCAGGCGCTGAACGTCGTTGTTGGCTGGCTGGTAAGTGTCGAGCTGCTCGCCGATGTAGAGCTGGTTGCGCTGCTGTTCGAGCATGGCGGACACAATTGCCAGGTAGTCGCGAAAGATCGGTCTATCGGTGTGGATCCAGTTCACCTCCTCGATCAGCAGCAGGCCGCCGGGTTTGAGCTGTGTCAGCCAGCGCTCGATGGTCGCCCGGGCATCTTTCAGGTGAGTCAGCAGCATGCGGCAGAAGAGCAGATCGGCCTGCCCGCTGGGGAACGGCGTCTGCGTGACATCGTGCTGGAGGAACGAGATCCGCTCGCTGGCGCTCCCACTGGCCAGCTCGATGAAGTGTCGGGAGCTATCGAGCCCGATGGTGCGCGCGCTCCCCGTGGTCTCGGCCAGCAGGTGCGTGGTATAGCCGGGACCGCAGCCCAGGTCGAGGGCCAATTGGGGTCGCGTATGAACAACATCATGTAGAAAGGCCTCGCTGGACGGCTTGTATACCTCGGCCAGCACCTGCAGGCGCCGGGCCGCTCTATCGGTATCTCTAAACAGGTAGGACATGAACAGTTATCCTCTCTTTGCTTAAAAAAGGTCGGATTGATTCCCTGATCAGATTGTACAGCGATACAATACGTCATAGCTACGGTTTTTCTACGAGAGTATATCCAATCTCGCTCCGCATCAGGTTGCCGCATTCGTTTGTTTGTTGTAGGATTTGCCTGCGATACATAATTTTTTATCTATGGTTCACTTGTGAAAAAAAAGACCTATATGCGAGGGGCCAGGGAATAACGCTATGGAGCTACCGACAAAGGCAGAGAAGAGCAGCGTCATACAGCTTATCTGGACACATGATGGAAGTGCTCTGGCGCCAGAGAGCCGATCACTCTGGGCGAGCTTTACAGGTCAGGCTGAGGAAATGGAGCCGTCCTGGGGATGGCTGATGGCTGTACATCCTGATGATCATGAACGGGTAAAACATGCGTGGAGGGAGGCGGTATGTAGCATCAGGATGTTTACCGTCAGCTACCGATTACGAACCGTGGAGAAGCAAGAGCAGGTCGTCACGCTGCTAGGCGTTCCTCTGCTCAATGACGCGGACCTGCTGGATGGTTGGGTAAGCTGGGTAAGTAGTGAACGAGAACCGGCATTCCCGGCGGAATCCTCGATCGCGCCAGAGCTACTCTTATCCAATGGGGCAGCCACGCAAGCTCCGCTGGGCATGGTCTGTCTCTCACTGGATCGGCACATCATCGAGGCCAACGAACGGTACTGCCAGATCGCGGGCTACCAGCGCAGCGAACTTCTTGGACGCAGGCTCCACTATGTATTACCCGCCAATCTGCGAGCGATGATCAATCTAAGCCTATGTCAGATGCTGATGGGTAACATGCAGCATCTGGTGTATGAAGTTGCCCATCCACATCCCAACGGACAGTCTCTGTGGCTCAAAGTGACCGCCACGCTGGTGTGGCATTCCCAGGGTTTCCCGCTGTACTTCTTCGCCTGGGTGGAGGATCGTACCCTCCAGCGCCAACTCGAGCAGGAGCGCGTGACGCTGCTGGCACGCGAACAGGCCGCGCAGGCAGCCTTGCAGCAGGCGCAGCAGGAGACCCTGGCGCTTGGCAGCATGCTGCATACCGTGTTTGATGCCGCCATGGATGGCATTATCATTTATAACGCTGATGGGACGGTGTTGCGGCTCAATGACGCGGCCTGTGCCTTGCTGGAGTTTGAGGCGAAAGAACAGTGCGTGGGCAAAGCTTTCGCCGAACTTTTCCATGGTTACCAGATCTACCAGGTTGATGAGGATACTGTACAGCCGGTTACCCCCGAGCAACTTCCCACACCGCGTATGCTGAGGGGAGAAATAGTATCAAAGACGTACAGGATCAATAATCTGCTGCGTTTCCCTTCCGGGCGAGAGCGCTACCTCGACCTGACACTGACGCCTTTGCATGATCACGAAAAAGGCCTCACAGGAGTAGTCGTGATCCTACGGGACGTGACCGCGCGCCACAACCAGGAGCGCCGCATCCGGCAGGCATTCCACACCTTATCCTATATGATGGAGACGATGGTTTCGCTATCTCTGCAAGCGGAGCAGGCCACGACAGAGGAAGGCTTCGCCGCGGTCTCGCTCCCAGCGGTGGGCCAGCACCTCACCGACGCGCTCTGGCAGATGCTCAATTGTAAGATAGTAGGCCTGGTCGCGCTGGAAGGTCCCGATGCGCGTATGCAGATGGTTGGGATCAGTGGGTTCCCGCGCGAGATCGCTGGCCTGGTCCAACAAGATATGAACAGTTCCATCCTTTCCGATTATCTTGAGGAGGGATGCATCGCCCGCCTGCAGGCCAATCAGACGGTGATCTGTGATTTTGGCAAGCGCTCATTTGCGCGTCCCACCTATGGTATACGCAATTTTCTGCTCGCCCCGATGCTACTGGAAGGGCAATTGATCGGCGTCTTCGGCATTGACCGCGACCAGGAGCAGGGATATAGCAATGAAGAGATCGAACTGGTGAAGGCACTGGCCAACATGGCGGCGCTGGTGCTCGAACGCGTGCGCCTGCTGCACGCCTGGGCGCAGACGCGGGCCAGCGCGATGGCGCTGCACGAGTCCAATAGCCGCTTCGATGCGTTCTTGAGCCTGGCCAGCCATGAACTGAGGACGCCCCTGACCGGGATTCGCGGCTGTGTCCAGCTGGTGCTACGTCGTATGGAGACGCTGAGCAGGCAGCAGGAGGACTCGCAGATGACAGAGGCAACGCTGCAGCGCCTGCGCCAGCCCCTGGAGGAAGCCGTCCAACGAGCGGTCGCCCAGGACCGCATGATCTCCGATCTGCTGGACGTCTCGCGGATCCGCGCCAACCGGCTGGAGATGATCATGCGGCCCGTGAATATGAGCAAGATTGTCCATAGCGCTCTGCAGGATATCCGCTACCTGGCTCCAGAGCGCACCATTGAGCTATATACGGCAGATGAAGAGGAGATCGCGATCAGCGCGGACGCTGACCGTATCGGGCAGGTGGTGAGCAATTATCTGGGCAATGCCTTGAAATACTCCGCTCCAGATCAGCCGGTGGAGCTCTGGGTGAGGAGGGAAAAGATGTTGGTGTACGTGGCGGTGAAGGATCACGGTCCAGGGCTCACCCCGCAGGAGCAGCAGGATGTGTGGGAGCGCTTCCACCGTGTCAAGGGTATCGAGGTTCAGTGCGGTGCCGGCGGCGGGTTGGGTCTGGGCCTGTACCTCTGCCGCACGATTATTGAATGGCATGGAGGTCAGGTAGGGGTCCACAGCGTCAAAGGGGAGGGGTCCACCTTCTGGTTTACCCTTCCCCTGGCCTCTGAGGACCGATGAGAAGCCTTTTCGTGGATGATTAATATTTGGGAGCGAAACAGGTCAGGTGCGCCTCAGCGCACCTGACCTGTTTCGCTCCCAAATATTAATCATAGGTGGCTATGGTGAAAAGTGAGAACTACCCGCTCTTTGATATATGCCACGTCGGTGATTATGATAGAAAAGAAAAACTTTTATATCATCTCCTTCGTAAACAAAAGAGTAGTTACTAGTAGGTAGAAAGGTTCTATCCATGCAACAGCAAGGCCAGCGGAGAGGGGGATTCTCCCCGTTCCAGGTGCTTCCGATTGAACAGACGCTACAGAGCTTTCAATGGTTTGATGCGATGAGGCGCAACCAGCCGGTCTTTCATGAGGAGCAGTCGCATACGTGGCATATTTTCCGCTATGATGATATCCGGCAGGTGCTCACCGATACGGCCCACTTCTCGTCTGAGAACGTGCCGGGTTTCTCCGAGGGAACGTTTTTAAATGGGACCGTGGTGGCGAAGGACCCGCCGTACCACCGCAAGCTGCGCAACCTGGTCAATCAGGCCTTTACGCCTCGTGCCGTCAACCATCTCTCGGGCCGCGTGAGCGAGATTGCGCAGGACCTGCTCGACAACGTGAGCGGCAACGGCAAGATGGACGTGGTCAGGGATATCGCCTTCCCATTTCCGGCCAAGGTGATCGCGGAACTGCTCGGCGTGCCCGCCAACGACTGGGACATCTTCCGTCGCTGGGCTGGAGCCGGTGATGAAGATATGCAGCAGTACACCCCTGAGCAGGCCATGAAGGGCCGTCAGACGATGGAAAATCAGATGTATGACTACTTTTCGCGTCTGCTGGCCGAACGGAGCCGCTCGCCGCGCGAGGATCTGATCAGCAGTCTGAGCGTGGCCGAGATCGACGGCGAGCGTCTAAGCGAAAAAGAACTGGTTAGCTTCTGCATCCTGCTGCTGGCCGCCGGGCAGGAGACCACCAAGAACCTGATCGCCAACGCCCTGTACTGCTTCACCGAGGATCTGGCGCTGCAGCAGCGCCTGCGGCAAGAGCCGGCCATGATGCAAAGCACCATCGAAGAGGTGCTGCGCTACCTGCCCCCGGTCTGGTTCACCTTCCGCCGCACGGCCAGCGATGTCGAATTCGGCGGCAAGACCATCCCCGCCAACTCCATCGTCCTGGTCTGGAACGCCTCCGGCAACCGCGATCCCGAGCAGTTTCCCGAGCCGGACCGCTTTGATCCCATGCGCGAGCCCAACCGCCATCTCACCTTCGGTCACGGCATCCACTTCTGCATCGGAGCCCCACTGGCCCGACTGGAGGCGCGCATCCTGTTGCCCATGATGCTCGAACAGCTGAAGGACATCAGGCGCGTCCCCGACGTGCCCATCACGGTGCGCGCCGGCATCGTCTACGTCATCCAATCGCTGCCCATCACCTTCACCGCATCGTAGGTGCCGGGAAATTCCGTATTCGAAGAGGAAATCGGGCGCGAGGCTCCATACTTTCAATGTAATGAAATGTAGAAATAGAAAGAGATGCAGTACGTGCGGGCGAGCATGCTGGGAGCATGCTCGCCCGCACGTACTGTGGTTTTTTCTTGTCCTGAACATAACGAGCAAGATAGAAGAAGTTTTGTGCGGGTTCGCATGCTATACTGTGCCCCACAGAACAGGGGATACAGAGCTACCAGGCTGTAGCATTGACAGATTAAAAGGAGTCTGAGGATGAACGAACCCATCACAACACCTGACACCCACACTCAACGCGTAGGGGTTACGCCGTGGGAGCAGACGCGACAGGCGCTGGAAACAGCCGATCTGTTTTGCCTCTCAACAGTGCGAGCCGACGGTCGCCCTCACGTTACGCCGCTTGTGGCCGTGTGGCACGACGAGGCCATCCATTTTACCGCTACCGAAACCGCACAGAAGACTGTCAACCTGCGTGGAAACCCCCACGTCATTCTGACGACCGGCGGCAACCAGAAAGGGGAACTCACCGTGGTGGTTGAGGGCGACGCCGTGCAGGTTACCGATCAGGACACACTTGAACGCTTAGCCTCGGTGTGGGCGACCAAGTGGGATGGGGACTGGCCATACCAGGTGCGCAACGGTTATTTTTACCTTTACGATGAAGAGACACAACGAGTTCTCACCGATTCGAACCTCGTGTTTTCCGTTAAACCCACCAGGGCCTTCGCATTCGTTATAGGCCGCAGTCAGACCCGCTACCAGTTCTGACTGCCGTTATCTTCAAGCGTGCGAAATAACGCAGGGAAGCGAGCCGACCGATCTCAGGCCAGGATATGCCTGGGAATGAGACGAAGTAGAGCGTAGCCAGGGCCTGACCACCCCTGGGCTACGCCTGCCCACGGAAAAAGAACAGCAGAGAGAGCACCACCACCACTATCTGGACGATGAGGATCAATCGCAGCCGTGTGCTGAAGGGTTGTTTGATCGTCTTATGCCTGAAGTAGGCCCGTGCAGCATAGGCGGCCGGCGTTCCACCAATAAAGGCCAGGAACAATAAGACGTTCTCTGGAACTCTGCGCATTCCCATTTTCGCTGCACGCTTATCCCAGCCATAGACGACAAAAGTCAGGATGTTTATTACAAGCAAGTACCCAAGAAATAAATACACGTTTGCCTCGTCTCTTTTGAAACAGACAAGCACAGCTGTGCTTGTCTACCAGGTAGTATATAACATTCTACGTGTTTCAAGACGTTGGGAAATCCTGCTTGTGGTGTTGGGGGACAAGAAGGGGACCACGTCTACGTCTACGTAAACGTGGTCCCTGTGCGGTCAAAGGGTCAAGGGCCGAAGGGGGTCTACATCTCGGTGCCCCAGACCGGGTGACCCTGCGAATAATCGGACGCGAGGTCCGAACTTATGGCTCGGTGCCCCAGATCAGGTGGCCCTGGTAGTAGGCGGTGATCTTCGGAGCCGGCGCATAGCTGAGCTGGCTGCCGTTGTAGGAATAGTCGTTGGCCTGGTTGTAGTTGGACCAGTCGTTCTTGTTAAAGCGATCCTGGATCTCTGGACTGGTCGCGCCCGCGGCCAGGCTGCCCGCGCCGGAGGTGAAGCCGATCTCCACATAGTAGTCGGCATTGGTGCGGCCCGAGACCGGGACGAACTTGCCGCTGATATTGCCGCAGCCGATGCCCGAGTAGTCGCAGTTAAAGGTCTGGCTCTGGTTGCTGTCGATGGTATACCAGTAGCGGATGGTGACATCGCTAAGGTTGATGGCGCTCTGGCCTTTGTTGACGACCTCTACCAGCGGTCGGATACTGTTGTTGGTAACGCTGCCACTATCGCCATCGTGGTAATTGATCTGCAGCGAGACACCGGGAACAGGTGTCGGTGTTGGGGTTGGTGGTGTTGGAGTCGGGGTTGGATTGCCCGGAGTTGGAGTCGGGGTAGGTGGTGTTGGAGTTGGCGTCTGACCCACCGGTGTCGGAGTTGGTGGAGGATTATTCCCGTTCAAAGAGAACTCGATCGGCGTCAGGTAGTTCTGCTTGGCCTGGTTGACTGTCGTCCAATCGTCGTTCAGGATGCCGCCCGTATCACCGGAATCGGGATTCCAGCACCAGAAGGTCCAGTTGATGCCACCGGAACCTTTGCCCAGGTAGCTGGTCAGGGCCGTCAGCCACTGCTGGTCGGACTGCGTCTGTAGCTTGGTGCCAAACTCGCCCAGCCAGACGGGCGCGATATTCTGTTTGGCGATATAGCCCCAGTGCTTATCCCACACAGATGGCAGATTGTTGGGATAGGTGGGATCGCTAAACCAGGGCTGGTTGTAGACGCTGGATGGATAGTCGTGGGCCGAATAGACCACGCGATTGGCAATATTCAGCTGTACCGGCTTGACCGCCACGCCCTCCAGGTTGCCGCCCCACCAGTAGCAATCGCCGCTGGCCGCGCCACCAGTACCATAGCAGTCCACACCCTCCACAAAGATCAGCCAGTTTGGATTGACCGACAGGATGGCGTTGCCCGCGCGTGTCGCGGCGGCCTGCCAATCGTTGCTTGGATCGCCGCATCCCCAGCAGGCCGGTGAATGCGGCTCATTGTGCAGATCGGCGCCGATCACGGTCGGATTGTTCGCATAGCGCTGCGCCAGCATCTTCCAGTCAGAGAGCCAGCGTGACTCAGGATAGGCCGAGGTATACCAGAGGGCTGACTGCGCCCCCGAGTCAGGCCGATGCTGATCCAGAATAATGCGCAGCCCCTTTTGACCTGCATAATCAATGATCTTATCCATAATCTGGATGCCGCTCAGCCCCTGCAGGTCCGGATTTTTACTAAAATCGATCCCGTTCGGTGTACTCCCCGAGTCAAATAGCTGATTAGAATAGGGGAGGCGGATCGTATTGTAGCCCAGGCTACTGATCTGATCGAGCATATCCTTGTAGCTGCGCGACCAGAGCCCATGCACCACATAATTAGAGGTCTCAAACCCGAACCAGTTGATGCCAGCGATTCTTACCGGTTGATTATTGGAATCCAGGATCTGGGCCCCATTGGTATGCCAGTATCCAGTCCCGGCAGCCTTAGCCTGATTGGCCTGAAATTGGAATACACTCACACTGATAAGCATCGCCAATGCTCCAATCATCACCAGAGCGCGACCATGTCGCCGGATGTTCAGTCTATGAACAGATGTGATGAGCATAGCTTCTCCTTTCAAGATGATTCCCCGCCGACCATGGCGAGAAAAAGATACACCTAATACATACAGGGTGGGCCGCATATGGGTCAATTGGGAGCAAACGACTGACTAAAAACTGATGATTGCTTTATCATTTTTTGTTCACTTAACATAGCCATAAAGGTATACAATGTATCTACTGAAAAAGGGTATATGGTATTGTTATAATAAATAGGAGTATTGTGGTATATGTGGATGGGGCGGCAACTGTTGAATATAGATACAGCGACGTATTTAAATGGCACAGAGAGCATGTACTTTTTGTACAGGACGTACAATCGAGGCAACTCATATCTACGGTAGATGTCTCACCATTTCACTGGGGGGAAAAACATGGGTACAAGTCTTTTGCGTACTGCCCGTTGTCTGCGCAACCTGACTATTAAGCAGCTTGCCGACGAAGCTCGTATCGGCTCATCGACTGTCTGGCGCGCCGAGCACAACTACTCGATCAATGCTGAATCGCGTCGCCGCCTATGCCAGTACTTTGGGATGAGCGCCAGAGAGCTTGGACTGGTTGAAGATGAGCCTCAGCAGAGCGGCCAGGAGCCTGTGCCAGAGGCAAGCGCGCCCGCCTCTCCAGCGCATTCGCTGCATCTACCCCTGCTGGTGCAGCAGAAGACGGCGCGCCAGGGGCATGAACTGATGCCACATGAGCCCGAGATCGCCCACGAACAGCGGGCAGGAGCGTGGCTGGCCCTCAACGCCACCGAGCTCTCAACGCTGTTTGAAGCGGGCTGGACTATGGATGAGGTGCTCAATTCGCTGCGCGTCGTCCTGCGCGGCGCCCAGGGCATGCCCCCGAGCGTACGGCAGAAGATCACGCGCATCAGTGATCTTGTTCCGTCATCCGACAAACATATCTCGATGGAAGAGCGCACGCGCCTGTGTACCACGTTACAGGAGAGCGTAGCCGAAGGCTGGCAGCGCTTCCAGACCATGCGTCCGACCGAGGTGCTGGTCTCGGCCCAGGCTCAGCTCTACCTGGTGCAGCAGACGCATGACCTGCTCTTTCCCGAGCTTCGCTACAGCCTGTATGCCGCCCTCTACAACCTGATCGGGGCCGCCGCCTACCTGCAGGGGTCCTACGCCGCCGCGCAGCAGGCCTACACGCGGGCCCACATCGCCGCTCTGGAGGGGGCCGACATCTGGAACATGGCCCAGAACCTGAACTGGCAGGCCATCGTCGCCAACGTACGCGGCCAGTACGAGTCCGCCATCGCCAACATCGAGGCCGCCCTGCGCCTGATCGCCAATGAGCAGAGCGAAGAATACGTGCGCCTGCGCGCCCATCTGCTGGCGGACTGGGCCTACAATGCCTCGCTCCTGCAGGACTCCTACCAGACCGAAGAGAAGCTGGATGCCTCATCCCAACTGTTAGAGAAGCTGGGTCCCCACGAAGAGTTCGACGCCGCGCAGTGGCAGCAGATGTCCGGCAGCAGTATGCTCAATCTCAAGCACTACTCACGCGCCATCAACCACCTGCAGACCGCCCTGCGCCAGCAGCCGGAGGCCTGGATCATTCGCCGCGCCCGCACGCTGGTCCCGCTGGCTGAAGCCTATGCCCGCAAGCGCGAGCTCGAAGCCAGTCTGGGAACTGCCAAAAACCTGGTCCCCCTGCTCGCTGATATAGATTCCAGCATGCTCAACCAGCGCTTCACCGAATACCAGCAGGTGTTGGTCAAGGTTTTTCCCCATGAACCGCGCGCCCAGGCCTTTATTAACAGCGTGCGCCAGCGCCAACTGTTGCCCGGCCGACCGTGACCGATGCACCGAGGACAGCATATATGAAGCAAAACGAACACGAAACGCGATAACGTAGGTTGCGTTTCGTGCGTGGAAGGGAAAACGGCCGCGAGGGGCGGACATATGGTTTTCCACGTTGTAAAATAGAGACTATTTGCTGCTGATCCGCTATAATAGGGCTATATTTTTTTATTCCGTATCGATGCGGAGAATTCCAGAGCAAAGGAATTATTGGCCGATGAAACAGCAGATGCTGCAAGATTTTGAGCAGGCGTATAATCGCGTGCTACGGGCGGCGCAGGATGCGTTCGCGCGTGGGGTGGTCCTTCCAGATGGCTGGGGCGCCTGGGAAGTGGTCGCGCATCTCGCGGCCTGGGAGGTTGAGGGATCGCAGCGCATCCCGGCTTTGCTGGCTGGTGCCGGGAGCAAAGACTATGATACTACCGAGTTTAACGCCGGCGCGCTGGCTCAGGCGCAGGGGCAGACATTTGAGCAGGTTGAGGCATCATTCAGGCAGGCCCACCAGCGTCTGGTAAGCTTGCTGGATGCCCTGGATGCGCGTCATTTTAATGAGGGCGGCCTGGCCCACGAATGGGTGCTGGTCTCGACCAACCACAACAATGAGCACGCTCAGGCCCTGGAGGAGGCCGGAGCCTGACATCATAGGATCACAATCGGCCGCGAGGGCCAATACTTTCAACTTTAGCGAAAAAAGGGAAGCATTTGGGAACCCGAAACGTCATAGGAACGCATGTGAGTGGTCACCGATCACGATCATGTCCCCGTAGTCCCCGTAGGCGGCATAGGATTGCGGCTTTCTCGAGACGTTGGTGTGCCGTTCAGGCAGCAATCCGGCCTTGTGCATGCCGCACCCGTTCACGTACGATATCGTTCCTAAAAATCGAGAAAGCGGTCCTGCTTCGTGCATAAGCCGACATACCGTACGTCAACAGAGCGGCATGCACAAGGCCGGATTGCTGCATTTTCGTGCATCGGGCGTGTCAATCCGGCCTTGTGCATGCCGCCTACAGGGACCTGATCGTGTGAGCCGAAAATGGGGTACCATGGTGAATGGAGGTGGTATGATAGGTGCATGAATTCGCGATATTTGTGTATTGGAGATGTTGATGTCAAACTCCGTTCCACCGCGTACGTACTGGCCGACGATTGAGTGGCAGATGTGCGAGCCACAGGCCGTGGGTTTTCAAGCAGATCCGCTGGTGCGCATGCAGGCATATATTGATGAACACTTGCCGGGATTACATGCGCTGCTGATTGTGCGGCGTGGCAAGCTGGTTTTTGAGCGCTATTACCAGGGATTTCATCAGAAGAGCTTGCATTCGATTAGCTCGGCGACCAAGAGCGTTGTTGGGGCTCTGATTGGCGTGGCGCTGGCACAGGGAAAGATCGAGAGCCTGGATCAGCATATGCTGGACTTTTTCCCGGAGATTGGCGCGCAAGAGCAGGATCCACGCAAGCAGGCTATTACTCTGCGCCACCTGTTAAGCCTGCAGACCGGCTTTAGCGAGGAATATCCTCATGAGTTCTGGCGTGAGATCCTACGCTCCGCGCTTCAGCGGCCAATGGCGGAGCCTCCTGGTCAGCGCTTCTTCTACGACAATCTCAGCGTTGATATTCTGGCCGGTGTTATAGAGCGGGTAACAGGGATGAGTCCGGCGGCTTTTGCTGATCAGACGCTGTTTCAAACGCTGGGGATCTGGCGCGATAAAGATACGCGCTTCGCCTGGAAGCAGGAGGGGGCGGGACCACATACCTGGCATGGCGATGCACTATGGGATGAGAAAGACGGCTATCCCTGGAAGATCAACGGTCAGGGCAATAGTACCGGGAGCTTTGGGGCGCATTTTACGGCGCGCGAGATGGCGAAACTGGGCTTCCTCTACCTCAATGGTGGAAAATGGGATGGAGAGCAGATCATCCCGGAGGGGTACGTGGCGGAATCCACGCGTGAGCAGAGTAGCGGTGGCCCTCCGGTCAACGCGCGCTATGGCTATCTGTGGTGGATAGAGCAGGTGCGCGGTCTGCATGCCTTCTTCGCCTCCGGCTATGGTGGCAAATATATCTATGTTGTTCCCGCGCTCGATCTGATTGTCGTTACCGTCGCATCGGTCGAGCAGGCACAGAAGGACAAAGAGCAGCACAACAGGATTCGAGCCTTGATCCCGGATTTTATCGTGCCTGCGTTGTCTGGTGAGGGATGATTTTGGGGGTAAGGGAATCGTAGGGGGACGGGGGTGACCGCGAGGATCGCCGCTACGGGGGCGTGTCGTGTTTGTGTCGATGAGCAGGGGCCATATCCTTGAGGATGGATGGATATGGCCCTCTTTTAGATATGGCAAAGAGAGGGATCGCATGGAGAGCAAGACGAAAAACAGGAAGACGCGGGCGCAGGTGGCGCGGATGGCCGAGAAGGCATTTGGCGGAATCACACTGGCGGCCGGTGAAGACGCCGTGCGAGAGCTAAAGGAAGGCTGGTTTAACGCGGCCTATGACGTCCGGTTGTCCGATGGCAGGGAGGTGATCTTAAAGATCGCGCCGCTCAGGGACGCTGAAGTGCTGGCGTATGAGAAGAATATTATGGAGACCGAGGTGGCCTCTATGCGCCTGGTGCGTGAGAACCCGGCCATCCCGGTGCCGGAGATCTATTTTTTTGACACGGACCTGGACGTGTGTGACTCTGATTACTATTTCATGGAGAAGCTAAGCGGGGACAATTACGAGCATGTGAAGGCGTCTCTGGCACCGGAGATGCAGGCGCGGCTCGATCAGCAGATCGGCGTAATCATCCGCGAGATCAACGGTTTTACGGGTACGTATTTTGGCTATGATGGCAACAGCGACCTGCGCGGCGCTACCTGGAAAGAGGCGTTCATCAAGATCATGGACGCGGTGCTGGAAGACGGCGCCAGGAAAGATGCGGATTTTGGCTATCCCATTGACGAGATCCGCGCGGCCATCCTGAAGCACGCCCCCTCAATGGAGGCTGTCACCACGCCGCGCCTGGTCCACTGGGACGCCTGGGACCTGAATTTCTTTGCCAAAGACGGCAAGATCAGCGGCATCCTCGATTTTGAGCGGGCGCTGTGGGCCGATCCCTTGATGGAGGCGCAATTCCGGGCGTTAGCTTTGTTTGGAGGCGTCTCCGAAAGCATGCGCGGCTATGGCAAAACCACCTTCACGCACGAAGAGGATGAAAGATGCCAGCTATACACACTGCATCTCGGCCTGGTGATGAAGACGGAATGTTACTACCGAAATTATGATTCCAACTTTGCCAGCGACATGGCGAAGCAGCTGATGGTGTTTGCCATGGACTGGCTAAAGGAGAACTGATCTCCGATGGATAGTTCCGCAAGGGTTGAACGCCTGGGCATGGAGAAGATTGGAAAACTGCTGTGGGAGATGTCGTCTCAGACCACGCTTTCGCTGCTGGTCTATGCCATCTACAGCGTCACGGACACTTACTTCCTCTCGGTTGGCATCAACTCGCTGGCCGCCGCCGGGGCGTCGATCATCTCTCCAGTATTGATCGCCCTTGGAGGTGTGGCCACGACCGTCGGGGCTGGTGGTGCATCGGTGGTTTCGCGGGCGCTCGGCGAGGCGCAAACCGAGCGGGCGTCCAGAACCGTCGCCAACACCTTCCTGATCTTCTGGACCGTGGCGATAGTGATCACCGTATTTGGAGCGCTGTTCATCGGGCCGATCGTCTCTATGCTGGGCGCGACGGACAGCATCGCGCCCTATGCCATCACGTACGGCCGGATCATCTTCCTCGGCGCCATCACCAGCACCGGCTACTCCACAATCGTCCGGGCAGATGGCAATATCCGCTACTCGACAGCCATGTGGATGATCCCTGTCAGCGCCAATGTCGTCTTCTGCTGGCTATTCATCATCGTCTTGCACACTGGCGTTGCCGGGGCTGCCCTGGCAACGGTCATAGGACAGGCGATCTCAGCCAGCATGAGCGTCTATTTCTTCTTCTTCAAAAAGAACCGCTCATACCGGATCAAGGCCGCGTATTTCAAGCCGGACTGGTCGATCATGGCCGAGGTCATTATCATCGGATTTCCGTCGTTCTTCAAAAGCATCAGCGCCAGCCTGGTTGTGATCGTCACCAACAACCTGCTGAAGGTGATCGGTGGAGACAGCGCGCTGGGCGTTTTCGCCATCGTCAACAGGCTCTATGCCGGGCTGAACACGCCGCAGACGGGCATCATGCAGGGGATGCAGCCGATCCTGGGCTATAACTTTGGGCAGAAGCGCTTTGGCCGGGTGCGCAAAACCATCGGCTATTCGCTCGGCACTGCGATCGTATACGGGTTGATCGTCTGCGGCCTGTGCCTGCTGATCCCGGCCACGCTGATCGCCCTGCTCTCGAAGGAGACCAGGATTATCACCGAAGGGCAGGTGGCCCTGCGCTTGATGTCGCTGGCCTGTCCGCTGAGCGGTGTTTCGCTGATGGTTGCCGCCTATTTTCAAGCGGTCGGCAGGGCAAAGGAAGCTCTGCTGCTTACGCTCGGGGGCATCATCCTCATCAAACTGCCGGTGCTCTTGCTGGCATCCAGCCTTTTCTCTCTGACGGGGATCTGGTCGGCCGAGGCCGCCTCCGAAGGCCTGCTCTGCATTATCTCCTTATTGATGTTGAGGAGGTACCAGGTCAAGATGACCGCTGAATATAGGCAACAAGAAAAGCGAATCCCGTAGGTTCGACCCGTGTGGTCGATTTCTCCTCGCCGCATGAACATGTATCTCACATGCGTTTCCGTGGTCCTCGTTTGGTGGGCGTTAACGTGCGTGAAGGGGAAATCGGCCGCGAGGGCCGAACCTACGGGGGACATGTCGTACGTGAAGGGGAAATCGACCGCGAGGGTCGAACCTACGGGGGACATGTCGTACGTGAAGGGGAAATCGACCGCGAGGGTCGAACCTACGGGATTCGCTTTCCGAGGGGGGCAAGCCTTGCGTGCACCCCCTCGCGTTGGTTCAGGAGCCGTTGTGGGGGGCGAGGAGGATGTCGATGTCGTCGGTGTTGGTGGGCAGGTGATCGGTGCCGAACGGGAGCTGGATGTCGACGCTCTCGACGCCGGGCTGGGTCGCCAGGTAGGTTTTGGCGACGCTGGCGGTGGCCCCTTTGATAGGTTGACGTAGCTTCTGGATCTGATCGTCATTGAAGGTGTAGGTCCAGGTGCCGCGTGCCTTAAGGGTAAGGTAGATTACACCACCCTTGCCCGCCTCGGTACTGTCGGGTCCTGAGACGGTGACCTGGCCCTGGAGCTGGTAGCCCTTGCCGAGCTTTTTTTGCGCGTAGTTATTGAGCAGGGAGAGGGCCGCATCCTGCGCGGTACTCTTCTGGTAGGCCGCCGCCTGTCCCTGGGCCTTGATGGTAATCTGCACCTTGTCGGCGGTCGCGTTCACCGGAACGTTGGTGGTCACATCGACGATCTTGTAGTCGGTCGCCCCTCCCATAACCTCGCCCGGCTTGAGTTGCTTCTGCAGATCGCTTTTGAGCTGCTGCTGCAGCTTGGCGAACAGGGTGCCTTTGGTCCCATCCAGGTCGGCCTGCGAGAAGAAGTGGGTGGTGGTATCGTCCACGCCTCCTGTAAAGGGTGCCGGATTGCTGGTATAGAGGGTGGGCTGGCAGCAGGTGCCGCTGATCGCATTGGCGGCGATATTGCCCGCCTGACCCGTCTGCACGGCGACCGCCGGCAGGAGAAGGCGACCGGGCTGATTCGCCTTCTTTGGTGGAACGACGGCATCCTGCGTCAACTGAACCTGGACCCCATTGCCCGCGTTGAGGATGAGCGTTTTGGCGACCGGGATCGGGTTGGGTGATGTATTCACGAACAGGACGTTGCCACGTGCCTGCTGACCCTGGGTCTTGTTGATGCCAGTGGTCGTAATGATGGTCTCGCTGCTATCCGAGGTGGTAAGCACGCGATCAGGGATGGTGCGCGCGTTCAGATCGGTCCCCTTCACCTGCGGCGAGGCGGTCAGCAAGAACGCGTTCTCCAGGTCGCTGGATTTAGGGGTGATGCGTATGGTGGCGGTCGTGGGTGCGCCGATCAGGGGTATGTTGGCGGGAATGATGCTGGCGCCCAGCACACGTGAGATCAGGAGCATAACCAGCAGCAGCACGGCGACCGCCGCCAGCAGCAGCAGGAAGCGCCTGCGTTGCCTGGGGGCATGCGTACTACGTACGGGTTCCTCTGTGATGCGCACCCGTTGACGACCGCGTTCAGTCACATAGGGACGTTCGGTCCTGTCTGTGCGCTCGCCGGTGATGCGTTCTTCGGCCCGACTAACCGCGACCGGCGCGGGACTATCGGTGCCTCGGTGTCGCTGATGCATAATAATGGGCTGGGGCGGATCAGCCGGTGGACGGCGTAGGTGGCCCCCCTGCTTATGGGGACGCGGTTCCACGGGCGCCGCCGGGGCCGCATAGGGCGGCATCTCCTCAGGCTCCAGCTGGATGGTTGACCTGAGCGCCGCGCGCGTGGGCTTGACATCTTCCGTAATGGGTTGGGGCAGCGGCTGACCCTGGACCGCGGCCAGAAAAGCCTCACGCAGGGCCGCGATGGTTGGATAGCGATCCTCCGGTTGTTTGGCCATCGCCGTCTTCACCACCGTATCCAGCTCGGCCGGAATCGAGGCATCGTGCTCGCAGGGGGATGGAATAGGATCGTGCATCTGCATCTCAATGACGCGCACCTCATCGGGATCATTGTAAGGCAGATTGCCGGTCAGCATCTGAAATAGCAGCACGCCCAGGGCATAAATATCGGTCAGATGTGTCACGATCCCCATCGTCTGCTCGGGTGCCATATAGTGTGGCGTCCCCGGCACCTGCTCAAGGGGGATCGGCTTGCCGACCTGGCTGGCATCGCCCGGCCGCATCGCCCGCACCAGGCCAAAGTCGGCCAGATAGGCATAGGGAGGCATATTGCGCCGCAGCTCAAGCAGCACATTTGAGGACTTGATATCCCGGTGAATTAAATTATGGTCATGGGCGCACTCGACCGCGTCCAACAGCTGCTGATAGATCGTCGACACCTCACCCAGGTCGGGGAGATGGTGGCGTAAATAACTGGTGAGCGTCCCCCCCTCGATAAAAGGCATCACAAGATACAGGATGCCCTGCGCGTCCCCAAACTCGATCAGCGGCAAGATATGTGGATGCTGGAGACGAGCGACCGTCCTGGCCTCACGGGCGAAGCGCCGCCGCATGTCTGGATCGGCGGCATAATCGCCCAGGATCACCTTAATCGCGACACGGCGATCGAAGGCCGTACGCTGCCGTCCTTCATAGACGGCCCCCATCCCACCGACGCGAATTCGGCGGATGATATCGTAGTTGCCGAGCTGCTTGCCCTCAAGAGACAGCATTACGCACGTTTATCCTTTCAATGAAGCAGACGAAATCAAGCCACGCGCTGCCGAAGGGGTCGGCGTAGCATCTGGCCCACTGACCGGGGGAGTGCCCCCCGGTGTACCCTTAGAGCCAGGGATTGCGACCACATCAATGGTGATCTGATTCGGATCGGTCGGCATGGTCTTGCTATCATTGCTCAACTTGATTGTCGTGCTCTTAAAGCCCTTCTGCCCATTCAAGAACGCCTGCGCATCCGCCAGCTTCTTGCCCGCCAGATTGTGGGCCAACTGAGACTTCTGCGCGTCCCCAATCTGGTAGACCCAGGTCCCCTGCGCGCTGACCAGCAAGAAGATATTCCCCTGCCTGCGCGTCACCTGGTCTACATGGGACGTAATGTTGCCCACCAGGGCGTAGCCGGAACCGGGATCGCTGGCCGCCTTGGTCTGCAGCCGCGACTGCGCCACCTGTTGCGCGCCCTTCTGATCGTAGGCCATACCGGTACAGGTCGCCGAAACCGTGACCGTCGTCGAAGTGATATTGTGACCCTGATCGCCGATCTCCCCTTTGTTGGTCGCCACCGATTTCGAACAGACGGGATCCCCGACCAGCTGCTCATTGGCGGCCAGCTGCTTGTTGAAATCCGACTGTGCCTGCTTTGAGAGCGACGTCACCAGCGGATTGACCACCGCGTCGACATCCCCCTGCTGCACAAAAGTATAATCCTGCGGATCCTGTCCGCCGGTGAAGGTATTATTACTCACAAAGATGAAGTTATTGGCATTGCAACAATTCCCATTGAGCGTTCCCGCGCCAAGGTTTCCAATCGTGCCACCTGTAACGGCATGGGCTTTAATTGTTACCGAGCCAAAGAGACCACTGCTTGGTTGCGCGGCTGGGATTGGTGCCACTTGATCTGTAATGATGCTTACTCCGGCTCTGGTCGGAATGACTGTGCCCGCACCGACTGTAAAAGGCTGGGTTGATCCATTTTTGAAGGTCAGCGTACCGTGGGCTTTAGCCGCTGGTGTCTGGGTATGACCGGTGCCGGTGACCTGGCGCATCTGCGGGTCGGGCGTGGCCGTTAGGTTGCGCAGTTTGATCTGGAGCTGCTGGGCGTTGGGATTATTGGTCACGGCCTGCATGACATAGTTATCCGTCACCACGCGGCTATCCGGGGTGATGGTCACGGTCGCCGTCGTGCCCTGGACTCCCTTTGGAAGCAGGCTCGACACCGGCCGAACGACCATACTTTGGAAGCCATTAGGATCTATATAGCCGTAGGAAATCCCAAACAGCAACAGCAAGAGGAGGAGCAGGGCTATGAGGAGCAGCAGCCGGCTACCACGCCGGCGTGGACGCTGCTGACCTGGTCGCTGCGCTGGAGGGGGACCTCCCGCGGGTGGCCGCTGCGCGGGGATGGCGCTGGTACTGCCGGCGGCCGCCGCGCTCTGCGGATGCTGACTGGCGGCCGCCGCTCCGGCCAGCCCGGCGGCGCCTACAGCGGCCGCGCCCATGGCTCCGGAACGACGGCGGCCGGCACCATGGGTAGGAGGCGGTGGCACATCCGCATCATCCAGTTCGGTCGGCACAACGACCGGTGGCTCATTGGAGCGGCCCGGCGTGCGCGTCGGGGTACGATTGACGCCACCGGGTGTGCGCTGGTTGACGGGTTGCAGATCGATAATGCCAGGACTGGCACCGGCTGCTGCTGCGCCTGCCTGCTGGGTCGCGTTAGGGTCTGGTCGCAGGCTCTTGGAGTTGCGGGCCGGCTTATCGGCGGGTGCGCCAGTCTCCAGTTCATCATCATCCAGATCGTGTGGAGGTGGGCTTAAACGGGCGGAGCGGCGCATGCGATCGGCGGCCAGGCCAGCGCCAGCCCCCATAGCGGCGGCGCCGGGACCGGTGGCTGGACCCAGATCGTCATCATCATCGAGCGTGCCGCGATGAGGCGTCTCCGGCATGCGTGGTGTCGAAGGAACCTGCGGCGAAGGCGTATTGGCGACGGGCGCGCCCGTCTGTGGATCGGCGCCTGCTTCATTAAATTTCATGGTTGATTGTGGATCGCGGGGCGCCAGGCGACTGGCGGCGGCGCCGGCGGCCGCGCCCGCGATGGCCCCGGTAGTCGCCGCCTTGCCCCGACCACCAAAGAAACGGTTTTTCTTCTCAGGGGCTGGCGCTGGTACGGCCTCCGGAGATTCAGGCACATTGCCCTCGCGTAATGCCTGAGTATACGCCTCCAGGCTATCATAGACGGGGAAGTTCCGCTGGCGTGCGAATTCCGCCGGTCCTGGTCCGCTGGGAGAGACAAAAATCATCTCACGCTGTATCCGACGCCGGACGCTCTTTAAGTCGTCGAAATCCTGCGGGCGCTGAAAAGCTTTATTTGGATTGGGAAGAACTATAACAATTTGCTGGCGATTTAATTTATCCTGCGTCAGGATAGCTCCAAGCACACTTTTGCGATCGTCGGTGGGAGCAACATAGATGACACCAATAGTTGCACTTCGAGGGTCATTCATTCCCAGCAGGTCCGTGCCGTTACCCTGTCTCATAATCCATCATCCCTCTATGCCATAAATTTGCGTTCCTCGCCTATGGCGTTCATTTTACACTATACCGATCATTTCGGAAAGAGAAGAATAAGTTTGCCTGTGCAAAATTACAGTATTCTCACAAATATAAAAAGTTTTAAGGCTGTGCATATATTTTTCTGCCTGCGGCGGGCCTGGTGGGGGAGTCTCTGGACCCCTCTCGCGCCGCCTGCGGCGGCGAGGAGGGGTAGTGAGAGAAGCAGGGGGACACCCCCTGACCCCCGCCAGGGGCCTGGCCGGCCCCCTGGGCCCCCGCTGTGTGCTTATTGCAAGCCTATATATTGTTGCCCGAGTTATTAAGGTTTATACGATTAGCTGGTGCGTGTCGTATATTAATTGGTTTTTATGGGCCGAATGGGGATGCAAGTGAGCATGCTAGGGGCTGTGCCCCAACGTTTCTCACTTCCCCCGCCTCCCGCAGGGCGGCAATTAATGGATAGATATTCCTCTTTCCGGTATCAGGTTTTTTTGCATAAAAGCTTTGCTATCTTATTTATCTCAAGAATAGAGCCGGTTCGTCAAGCATACAGTATCAACGGTTTATCTTCTGGCGGTTGCCGGGGTCTGAATGTCCTGAATCTGTATGTTTATGCCGGCCGGATTGGTTGGTAAGGCGGTGGAGTTCCCCTCCTTTAAATGAATAAACACGTTGGCGATGCCAATTTGCTGTTTTAGGAATTGTTGGGCGGCGCTGATCGATTTACCGGCGACGGCCTGGAGCAACTGCTGCTTGCGCTGAGGGCTGAACTGGTAGGCCCAGGTCCCCTGTGCGCTGACCAGTAATGCGATATTTTGTCCCCGGCGGTTGATATTGATAACCCTGGATGTGACGTTACCCACCAGGGCATAGCCGGAGCCGGGATTGCTGGCCGCCTTCTGTCGCAGCCGGCTGCTGGCGATCTGCTGCGCGCCCTTCTGATCGTAGGCCATACCGGTACAGGTCGCCGACACCGTCACGGTCGTTGAGGTAACGTTATGGCCCTGATCGCCGATCTCCCCCTTGTTGCTCTGTACAGATTTCGTGCAGGTTGGAGCTCCGACCAGTTGCTCAGTGGCGGCCAGCTGTTTGTTGAAATCCGACTGTGCCTGCTGTGAGAGCGACGTCACCAGTGGGTTGACTACCGCGTCGACATCCCCCTGCTGCACAAAGGTATAATCGGCCGCGTCCTGCCCGCCTGTGAACGGAGATAAATTGCTAACAAAAATAGTATTATTTGAAGCACAGCAAGTTTGATTTATATCCCTGATTTTTATATTGCTATTGTTGCCCACATTTATTGTATGTGCAGCGGCGGCCACATTGCTTGTATGTGCGGTTGCCGCATCCGCTGGGGGGATAGTTGTTGTATTGTTAATTGTTACTTGTACCCCATCTTGCCCTGTAAGGATAGTACCTGCCTGGATGGTCTGAGAAATAAAAGCACCATTGAAAAAAGTCAACGTCCCTTTAGCGACGGTTCCGTTGGTTTTGTTGTGTCCGGTGCCGGTGATCTGGCGCATCTGTGGGTCGGGCGTGGACTTTACGTTGCGCAGGCTGATCTGGAGTTGTTGGGGATCGGGATTGGCAGGGACGCCTTGTATGATGTAGGTGTCAGTGATGGTTTTGCTGGTGGGGACGATGGTGATGGTGGGTGTGGTCGGGCCGCCTGCGCCTCCGAAGAGGGGAGGGATGCCGGTGAGGGCGTGGAGTCCCGGGAAGATGGGGGTGAGCAGGACCAGGAGCAGCGCGGTGATGAGCGCGGCGCTGCAGAGCAGGCCGATTGTAGTGAGCTTGCGACCACGGCGACGATGTTGTCCCGGTGGCATGGATTGGTTTATAGCTGTCGCGGGCCCAGCTGGTCGCCTGGCGGGTGGCAGCGGGCTTGCAGGCGAGGCGGCGGCTCCGCTGCTACGTGTGCGCGTGGGTGCTACCAGGGGACGCTCCGCCGAGGTGTCGGGTCCGCGTGATGTGCGACGCGGGATACGCCCGGCACGGCTGGAATTCTTGTAGTCATTATTGGGCTGCTGCCGTGCCGGGGTGTGGGTTGCTGGATCGGCTTGCGAGCGTGGTGAGGTGTCTGGCTGGCTGTTCAGGAGCAGGTCGTAGCCGGAGGCGCCATCGAGGGAGACGAGGGCGTCCGGAGCGGCTCCGCTGTGTTCGCCGAGGTCGTGACCCCAGACGCTGTGCGCGGATGGTAGCGAGGGCCGGGAGGGTTGTGGTGGATAGCGAAGCGTCTGCTGGCGAGAAATGGCCTCTACGGTGCTGGCCGAGACCACTTCGTGTACCGCGCCCCAGAAGTCTAGCGCGTCGGCGTAGCGCTGACGCGGATCTTCCGCCAGGGATTGCAGGATGACGTCATCCAGGTCCGGGGGCAGTAGCTCGAATAACTGGCTGGGCGGGATGGGTGGTTGCATGGGCGCGCGGCTGCGCAGGTCCACCAGTGAGCGCTTGAACGGTAGCCGGCCCGTACAGAGCTGATAGAGGATCACGCCCAGCGCGAAGATATCGCTGGCCGGCTGGGCGCGTCCCTGAAGTTGTTCCGGTGCCATGTAGGGAAGCGTCCCGCCGGCCGCGAAGGTAAAGTGGGTCGCGTCCTTCTCTACGGCCAGGCCGAAATCGCTCAGCAACGCCTGTTCGCTGCCATCGGGGAGCGCGCGAAACAGAATGTTCAGCGGTTTCAGATCGCGGTGGATCACCCCCTGTGAATGGGCGAACGAGACTGCCTGGCACACCTGCTCGAATACCGACAACGTCTGCGCGAACGGAAACGGAATCCCCTTGCGCAAACGCTTATGCAGGTCTCCGTTCTGCGCGTACTCCATCACGATATAGGGCACGAAGATGCCCTGCGAGCGATCCAATAGCTCCATGCGCGCATTGCCATAGATGCGCACCACATGAGGATGGCGCCAGCGAGCCACCTGGGACGCCTCCTTCAAAAAGCGATCCACCGTACGTTGATCCAGCTCCTGCGACTTGATAACTTTGACCGCCACCTCACGCTGCTCACGTTCATCCCAGGCCAGGCACACATCGGCCATCCCCCCGCTTCCCAGCACCCCATCCAGACGATAGCGCTGTCCCAGGCGTTCCACAGCGATCCCATAGCGCAACAATTTCATCGCAAGCACCTCAAATCAACAAACAGACAGACCGGCGGGCAAGGTAGATACCATAAATGGTAAGAGCGTACATGGAATAACTATATATGATATAAGCAATTATTTCATTGTGATAGGAGAAAAGCAAGGAAGAGCGCATCCCTTCGTGCAAACGACACCCCAATTTTCAACGACCTTTGTTCAGGGAAATTACATTCTTTTTCCGCTTTTATCAATGTGCGCAGTATTGTTCTTTATGTAGGCGAGAATATGAATAAAAATGTTTGATATTCTTGAGAGCACAAATGAAGGGAGAAATAATGGGAAGGGACAACAATAATAAGATGGAAGTGCAGCGGACGAAGAAGATACGCATGGTTAACTATGATTATCGCCAACCTGGAGCTTATGCGATTACTATCTGCACCAAAAAGCGGCGCTGGCTATTTCAGCATTCGGCCTTGCGTGCTATTGCATATGGCGAATGGTACAATCTCACGCAGCATTATGCCGGCATTATTCCCGGCACCATCATGGTTATGCACAACCATATCTATTGCATCTTGATTATTGAGAAGGATCAGCCAGACGTAAAAAGTGTCATCGAGATTATCAGCGGTTACAAATCTCTCGTCTCAAATGCGTGGTATGCCTATCTCAAAGAAAGCAATAGCTGTTATCCAATGAAAATATGGCAGAAGCGTTTCTATGATCATATCATCCGCGATCAACGCGACTTCGATGCCCAAACGGCATACATCCTGAACAATCCGGTTGCTTTTAAGGCCAAACAAAAGAAGAAAAACCACAAGTCGAAATAAATTTGAGAACGTATACCCGTTTCATGAGACGAGGCATCAAGAAACGCGAAATCGTATCGGGATCATGAAGACGGGGGCAACAAGAAGCACGAAAATGTATCCCGTAGGCGGCATAGGATTGCGGACTCTTTCATACACGTTGATTACACGAAAACGCCGCAATCCGGCCTTGTGCATGCCGCCCCGTTGACGTACGTTATTTTCCTAAAAAAAGTATATGCTCGTACGCCAAAGAGGCGGTATATATAAGCCGGCATTTGGTATGGCAAGGGGTTGATGTATAAACCGGCATTTGGTACGTCAACGGAGGTGATATATAAGCCGGCATTTGGTATGGCAAGGGGTTGATGTATAAGCTGGCATTTCGTACGTCAACGGAGGTGGCATGCACAAGGCCGGATTGCGGTATTTTTGTAAGGGGAGATGGTTGATGGCGTCCGCAATCCTATGCCGCCTACGGGATACATTTTCGTGTTGGGCGAGCATGCGTGTATGGGGACGTTATTGGGGTCAGGTGATGATGTTTTGTTGGTGGAGGTAGGCGAGGGCCTGGTCGGTTTCTTCGATGGTTTTGTTGAGGATGGTGGCGATGTCTTTGGGGGTGCGGTATCCATCGATGAGCATGTAGACGGTGCGGTAGCGATGGGGGAGCTGACGGAGTTGGTCTGGTGAGAGCTGTATTTTCTGGCGCGGAATGGCCTGGTAGCGGTGTTGGGCCTCCTGGGCACGCGCCTGGGCCTGCTGCTGTTGGGTGACCTGGTTGACCTGCAGCAGCTGGGCGTGGTATTCGTTGCGAGCCGCGATATTTGAGGTTTCGGGGGCGATGAGCTTCCAGTAGAGGCGTCCGAGTGGGGCGAGCATGGTTTCCCAGCTTTCACCACGTCGGGGAGCTGGAACAGAGAGAATATCAAAGCTCTGCCCATCCTGAATAAGCACCTCAACGAATCCCGGTTGTCCGTTAATCATGATGTCCGCGTGAAAGATGCCAGAGTATTGATAGGATACGGCCAGCCGCAAGAGTTCCTCGTAGCTAATATGTAACATATGGTTTAACCACCATTTTTTTCTTTTTTTTAACTTATGCAAGAGTGATGCATTTGATGAGTAAATGCCACAATTGCTTGATGGATATACCATATCATATTGCCAATAGCTGTGAAACCGGCGTTCCTTTATGAAACAATGATATTATGTTTCAGAAAATTTCTATTTGTATCTTGATATTTCATGCTGTCTTAAAACTTTCATGGACTCTTAATAAAATTGATATACTTGATATAAGTTGTCTTACTTTTGTATGATGTTACTGTGAGTGGCCTGGCCCGGGAAGAACATCGAGCTCGATAGAGGCCTGGGCGTTATGGTGAAAGGAGCAGGCGGATGACGCAATCGCCGTGTGTGATGGTAGCTGACAGATATGAAATACCCAGGAGGTCGGACGCCGTTGTGCGGGATTGCTATTGGGATGATGGGGGAACTGTCCGGCTGGTCGTGTGATAGCGGCATTTCATGCATAGGTGGCGCCGCGTTGATGACTCCAGTATGAGCTTGACGGGGGCAGCTATATATATGATAAGAGAGTTTTATTCGTTTGAAGGAGTGTGTGTGGCATGGCATACATTGAAGATGAGTTTCATCAGGTTACCAAGCAGGGAAACGGCAAGCATTTCAGTGCGTACATTCTACAGCTTGACGATGGCCATGCGGCTATCCTGCCCCGAGGTATTCAGTATCCGAGAGAAATGGAGCATGAAGATGGGTATGTACCACGATGCGACGCCACGCTAGCCAATGCCATAAGGGACGGACGCCTTGAAGAGACCGAGGACGAGGAGCCTCTCTATCCTGGTTACGAGCCACTTCCACCTGAGCCGCCCGATTTTGTTCCACCTCGCGATGCCATTGTGTCGACGCTCTACTTTGGGGGCAGCCTGATCTCAATACAATGGACGCGCGCCAGGGTCCAGGTCGCGAAAAAGAGGAAGCGTCATAATTTTTAGAGAGTGCTTACTCTTGTTATAGTGGGGCACGTGAGCGCCCCGCACGGGCGGCCGCTGGCGCGGCCGCACTGTTTTTTTATGGTGATGTAACCGGGGGGCGCATGCGCCCCCCGGTTACATCACCATAAATATGGTTGTGGCGCCCCGGTTGCATCACCATACAATGGGCTCATGAGTATTGCAGGTGCCGACCCTCTGCTGTAGGTATATAATAGGGGGCAGTAGAGGGAGGAGGATCCGTGTTTTTATGTTTGTAGACGAGCGTACGAAAAGAGTTTTGTTATTGATGTCGCCGGCGACCTACCGGGCCGGCGCTTTTGTAAAGGCGGCGCAGCAACTGGGGTTGGAGGCGGTGATCGGGCTGGATCTGCCGCAGACGCTGGCGGAGCTGTGGCATGTGCCGCTGGGCCTGGACTTCGCGGATATCACGACTTCGTTACAGACGATTGTGGAGCAGGCGCGTGAGGAGGCGTTCGCGGCCATCCTATCGGTGGACGATAGCGCGACCGAGCTGGCGGCATACGCGAATCTGGCGCTGGGACTGGCCAACAACTCGCCGCAGGCCAGCGAGGCGGCGCGCGACAAGCTGCTGATGCGCCAGCTGATGTCCGCCGGTGGCGCGCCGTGTCCCATTTTCCGCAGCTTCTGGCTGCATGAGGATCCGGAGTGGATCGCCGGTCAGGTCAGCTATCCCTGCGTGCTCAAGCCCCGCCGGCTCTCGGGGAGTCGTGGTGTGATACGGGCTGACAATCCCGTTGAATTTTTGGCCGCTTTTGAGCGCCTCAAGCGCTTGCTGCTCTCTGACGGAGCCTCCGAGCACGACACCTCCATCCTGGTGGAAGACTTCATTCCCGGCTTCGAGGTCGCCCTCGAAGGACTGCTTACCGACGGTCAGCTCAAGGTGCTGACCTTGTTCGACAAGCCAGATCCGCTGGATGGTCCTTTTTTTGAGGAGACGATCTATGTGACGCCATCCAGGCTACCCGAGGTGGTGCAGCAGTCTATTGCCGAATGTGTCTCGACGGCCGCCGCCGCGCTAGGTCTACGCACCGGACCCATCCACGCTGAGCTGCGCGTCAACGAGCAGGGACCCTGGATGCTGGAGATGGCCGGCCGCTCAATTGGCGGACTCTGCTCGACGATTCTGGAGTTCGGCTCAGGTATGTGCCTGGAAGAGCTGATCCTGCGCCACGCCATCGGCGAAGAGGTCGCCACGCTGGAGCGTGAGGAACAGGCGGCCGGCGTCATGATGATCCCCATTCCGGGGGCAGGTATTCTCAAGGGGGTGCACGGCATTGAAGAGGCGCTGGCCGTTCCGCTGATCACCGGAGTTGAGATTACCGCGAAGCTCAACAATCAGCTCGTTCCCCTGCCTGAGGGGGCCAGCTATTTAGGCTTCATCTTCGCGCGCGGCGCCACCCCGGTCGAGGTCGAGGCGGCTATCCGGCAATCCCACCAGCGTCTACGCTTCGAGATCCGGCGCAGCATCCCTCTATTGAATACAGGTGGCATCCGATAGAGAGCGATCACCACAGTTCGTTTTCGCCAAGCTCCAGATAGACATCCGCTCCCAGAAAGTCAGAGCGGTGTCGCCGGGCTTTGATCGAGAAGAAGCGGATCATGGTAGCCAGTCCCAGCGTATCGCTGCGGAACGGCTGCGTGCGCGTGCCGCCGACGAGGTTGGTGTGGATAGCATGCTCCCAGCCGGCCTGGAGATAGAACGATACCAGCGGTGGTTGACAGGTAAAGATGCTCATGTCGGCGCCACTCTGCTCAATAAAGTCGGTCGCCTCGCTGACCAGGCGCAAGCCGAGCCCCTGGTGGCGATAGGAGGGGTGGGTTACTACCTCGCTGAGGCCGAAGACCTGGTAGCTCTCGCCCGCGTGCTCGATGGTCTTCCAGGGAACCGCCACGTGGCAGACAACGGTGCTATCAGCCAGCAGCACGAACGAGGTGGGCTGCGTCTCTGGATTATCGGGCCACGCGACCTCCTCGTCGCTCTTCCCCGCCAACGCCTGTGGCCACTCACGCCGCAGCAGGGCGAGTATCTGTATGCGCACGGTTGGTGGGCAATCTTCCTGCAGAAATTGCAGCAGGCGAAGTATCACAGGCGTTCACCTTCTACCAGGGATGCTGGTTGATACATTGCTCATTCTTTTATATATAGATGCATATGTGCCATTACATCAGTTCAAATAGCTTGCTCAGTATACCCGAGGCAACCGACGCTGGCAAGAGAGGACATCCCCATAAATTCGGGCCTCGCGCCCGATTTCTCGTCTCCATGCAGCCATGCATCACGAAAAGAGAAAATCGGGCGCGAGGCCCAAACCTACAGGGTGGGGTTGGATGTGATGGCGTGGGCGTAGACGGTAGGGTCGACGTTGCCTCCGCTGACGATGCAGCAGACGCGTTTGCCTTTGAAGCGTTCTGGATTGGTGAGCAGGGCACCAAGGGTCAGCGCGCCGGTCGGCTCGACCTTGAGATTGGCGTAGAGGAAGCAGTGCTTAAGGGCCGCCAGCGTCTGGGCGTCGGGCACCTCGATGATCTCAGCCAGACCATGCTGCAGGATCTCCCAGTTGATCTGTCCCAGGCTGATGGTGCGGGCGCCATCGGCGATGGTGTGGGGCTCGGCCTCATTTTTGATCAGGCGGCCGGCCTGCAGCGAGCGGGACGCGTCATTGCCAGGTTGGGGCTCGGCGCCCACGATCTCGGTCGTCGCCTGCAGATGGTCACGGGCCACTACGATGCCCGAGCTCAATCCACCCCCTCCCACGGGCGCCACAATCGTATCAAAATGGCTGTAGGCCAGGATCTCTTTACCCAGCGTCGAATTGCCAGCTACTACGCGATAATCATCATAGGCCTGGGCCCCGAAGGCATCGGGCGACTGCTCCAGCAGCTGCGCCATGCGTCCCGCCCGGCTGATCTCGCGCACCTCGATCAGATCGGCGACGCCGCCATAGGACTGGACCGCCGCGATTTTCACCTGAGCCGACGTCGACGGCATCACTACCGTACACGTTTTGCCTAGTAACTGGCAGGCGTAGGCGACTGCCTGGCCGAAGTTGCCCGAAGAGGCCGCCACAATATTCTTCTGCGGCACACTGGCCAGCAGGTTATAGGCCGCCCGAAATTTAAAGCTCCCCGTATATTGCAGCGACTCACTGGCAATCGTGATCTCGCAGCCCAGTTCAGCCGATAGGCGCGTCGCCGGCACAAACAGCGTCGGACGCACAAAAGCTGGCAACGACTGCCAGACCTGCTCAACATAAGCATCAGTCAGCTCAGGAGCCGAAGGATAAGAAGCAAGCATCATAAATACCTCATCGTCTCAATGTACATACAGCCTCACGCGCATGAAGTGTGAGGCAGAGATAGCAGGAACTTTCCCCTGACATCCCCGTTTTACAATTTTTTGATCTTTTTAGACTATAATAAGCAGAGCGTGGATATCTATGTATGGTAACCGATGGGAGCCCGATGCGCAAGCGGCCGCGCCACAAAGAATTGTTCAGGTTTTTGTGATGAATAGAGATTTTTGTGCGTATTTTCTTAAAAAGTATTTAGGCGAGAGGAGCAAGGACGTGAAGCACTTATTGACGAGGGAAAAGGTGAGGGATAGCTTGTGTGTGCTCCGACCCGACATGTGACGGCCAGGTATATCGCTTTTCGCTATGGTGCATTGTTTGGGCTGGGGATCGGCTGCGGGGTGCTCCTGCTGGTGGCCTGCGTGCCGTGGCCAGATCTGCTGGTCTGGATGATGCTGATGGTTGTATTGTGGATGGTGGGGGTGTTTGGGATAGGTATGTTGAGCACCAATGCCACGGCCGAGGCGACAACCGGCGTGGCAGCGGGCTTCTGGGTAGGTGCGGTTGACGCCGTCATGAGCATTATGGTGATTGTCTACCTCCTCTATCGCTATCATGAACCACTTTTTAACGCGCGCCAGACCTCGATCAAGGCCTGGGGCCTTGAGTTTACCATGCTCTATGGATTGCCGCTGCTCTGGTTATTTTTGACGGTGCTTGGCTCCTTGCTCGGCGCGCTCGGCGGCCATAGCGCGTTGCGCGGCATGCGCTTGCCAAAGGAGCAGGCGCCGGTTGCCGTGCCTCCTCTAAAGGGTATGAGTGTCATGAGTCTGCTCACCGGCATTATCGGTGCGATCGCCCTCGTTCTCTCCCTCTTTGTGACGAGCATCAACATCTGGCTGGTCTGTGCCAGCCTGCTGATCGCGTTTGCTGGCAGTGTCATCGTCATCGTCATCGAGCAACAGCACAGCTGGAAAGGCTGGGCCTATGCCGGGCTATATTTATCCCTGCTGGTCGCTCTGCTGGCCCTGTTGCGCCTGGTCGCCTGGCTCCTCATATTTATGCACGTCTTGTTGGGTTTTTAATTGGACTCGAGGTCCGAACCTATGTGTGCGCGTGTATGTGGGGGAGGGGGAAATCGGGTGCGTGGGAGGGCCGAACCCATGATATGGATTGACTTCTATATTATGATGCCGTTATATGCACGATCACCTATTCTCATTTGCCATAATCGCCTTCAACACATAAGGAGAAAAAAGCATGTTTGCTCTTGACAATGTCTCTCTGCGCCCCCTGGAGATAGACGACCTGGATACATTTTACGGCTGGGAGTACGACATTGAAATTTCGCTGCTGGCAGGTTGGGTGCCGTTGCTGTCCAAAACCGCCTTCAGGCAGAAATTCGAGCAGCGCATCAGCGAGCCGCGCGATGACATGAAATATTTCGCCATTGACTATAAGGGTCGATTTGTCGGCTTTCTCCAACTGGCCCGTATCGACATCGATGAGAGGCGTGCCACCATCGGCATCGTCATCGGCTCTAGAGAGCATTGGGGACGTGGCATCGGGAGCACGGCCCTGCGTCTTGTACTGGATTACGCCTTCACGGTAAACAATCTGGAGCGCGTCTACGCAGAGGTATGGGGCATCAATCCGCGCTCCCAGCGGCTGATGGAGCGCGTTGGTTTCCAGAAAGAAGGCATCCTGCGCCAGCATGAAATCCACAACGGCGTTCGCCAGGATGTCCACTTCTATGGCATCCTCAAGCCCGAGTTTTACCAGCGCTATGAAACCATCTTCAAGCTCGCCGATTAAGAATGGGTCTTACTTTCGTTACCCTACAGCACGTGAGCGCTCCCCAGGCGCGTCCGCACTGGCTTTTTGTCTGGTGGTGCCTCGGGGCGTGCATGCGCCCCGAGGCACCAACTCAAAACGGACTCGTGGGTACTGTAGGCGCGGCATATCGGTGTTGCCCAGAAGTTAGCTTTATGGTGGTGCATGGGGACGCATGCGCGCCCATGCACCACCAGACAAAAAGCCAGCGCGGCCGCGCAGCGGACGCGCCTGGAGGGATAAATTGACTATATCTGGCGTTGCGCGGCATGAATTCTTCGGGGGGAATATAGATATAGAGCTATATTTACGGGCCATATTTTGATGTGTTATACTAGCGGTACGTGCGGTTTCTTTACAGCGAAACAAGGGGAGTTCTGTGGAGCAGAAGCAACAACATGTACACTATGACGAATTTTCCGAACAGTTCGTTTCCATTTTAGTTGAACAGTGG
The DNA here is from genome assembly GCF_003967515.1 of Dictyobacter aurantiacus. Classification (GTDB taxonomy): domain Bacteria; phylum Chloroflexota; class Ktedonobacteria; order Ktedonobacterales; family Ktedonobacteraceae; genus Dictyobacter; species Dictyobacter aurantiacus. Next base: position 5,842,765 of record NZ_BIFQ01000001.1, read on the forward strand.
CCCGATGTGCTTTTCATTATTAATCGTCAATCGCCTCGATTGGCCGGACTGCTTCGGACGGGGCTACCGACCAATCTCAAGCGCCTGAATGGTGCCTGGCGTATTCAAGTCATGACGAAGCGACTCTCACAGCGAGCAGGCCTGCAGTCGCCACGCGATAACGAGATCGTCGCCCAGGCGATCCGGCTCTGGGCTCATACCGCCGCGCAACTGCGCCTGCCACGTATCAGTGTTGAATTTACTGTCTAACCGTATCCCGCGTCGCCAGAAACTGTCTCAGCACACCGACGACCAACTCGTGATCCTCCTGTTGTGGCAATCCTGACACCGTCACCGTACCGACGACGCCCACGCCACGAATGATGAGCGGAAAAGCACCGCCATGGGCCGCGTATTCCTGCGAGGAGATCAGATACTTTTCCTCCATTGTTCTGCCCGCCTGCTTAAGCGAGCGGCCCACATAGAAGGAACTATGGCCGAAACGCTGCACCACGTTATTCTTGCGACGAATCCACTCGCCATTATCGATGGCGGTTCCCTCCATGGCGAAGTGGAAGAGCTGCAGCCCATGGCGGCTAATATCGATGGCCACCGGCTTACTGCGCGTACGCGCCTCCTTGAGCAGGGCCAGGCCGAGCTCCAGCGCCATTTCATTGGAGAAACGTATAAATTGTAGCTCCTCTTCCTGTTCCAGCAATTCTTTTAATAACGTATCATCATCACTCATGGTTATGTTATCCTTATCTTTAGTAGAATTGTGATCGGCTTGAGTATAGCATATATCGTCCCCCGCGAAAAAAGGGCAGAGGTTTGCAACATAGAAGAGGCTAGAGCGTAGATTATATAGGGTCAGAAGCGAGTCTTTGAATTCATATAGCCATAAAGAGGGGTTGTTTAAGCGAGGCTTTACCAACATTTAACACAGCTATGATAGTGGTGGGCAGTATTGCGTGCTATACTGGATTTGTTATTGGCAATATCATTCGCGAGCGGTAAAAGTCTGTTAGAAGTGCCGCTTGATCCTGGTGACCGGTGATGCTGAGTTCCCTCAATCCTTTGTTATGATGGTTATGGGGAAAGCTTTTTGTCCCCTGGCGGGCCGGGCATACGAATTTTAGTGCTATCAGTAGTCAGAAATGCATTTTATTATGAAAAGTAGGAACACCAAGATGAATGGATCGGGTAATCATCGAGACAAGACGGCGACCGAGCGCTATAATGCTCTGCGCCAGAAGGGGGCCGTTACAGATGATGAGAGGTTGCTTAGCCGGCCGACGCAGCCGCTGGTCAGCCCCAATCAGCCCGTTCCACATGAGCGTATCAAAGAGGAGGAGCATGCCTTTGAGCGTGCGCTGAACTTTGATTATACGATGACAGATCCCTGGCGAGTGTTCCGTATTATGAGCGAGTTCGTCAATGGTTTTGACGTGCTGGCCCATATTCCTCCCTCAATCGCCATTTTTGGTTCCGCGCGTACCAAACCCGATGATCCGTCTTATGCCGCCGCCACCGAGACCGCGCGCCTGCTGGCCCAGGCTGGCTTTGGCATCATCACGGGCGGGGGACCTGGCATCATGGAGGCGGCTAACAAGGGGGCACAGGAGGGTGGAAACCTGTCAATTGGCTGTAATATTGAGCTGCCTTTTGAGCAATCATCCAACCCCTACCTGGACATCTCACTCGACTTCCGCTACTTTTTTGTACGTAAGACGCTGTTTATGAAATATTCCAGCGCCTTTGTCATTTTCCCTGGCGGCTTCGGCACTATGGATGAGCTGTTTGAAGCGCTCACGCTGATACAGACCAAAAAGGTCAGCAATTTTCCGGTCATCCTCTATGGGTCCGCGTACTGGGGTGGTCTGATGAACTGGCTGCGTGAAACCATGCTTGGTGTCGAGAACATCTCGCCCAAGGACCTGGACTTGCTGCTGATCTCCGATGATCCAGCCGAGATCTGCACCCTGGTCTGCGAGGCCTATCAGCACAACAGCCAGCTTGAAAAAGTTGATCGCACGCGCGAGACTTCGATTCGCTAGCGCGGTGCTCTCCGCGCAGGCGGCCGCATGCGCGGCCGCCATTTTTTATTAATATGGAGGTGTGACCGGCGCGCATTCGCGCGCCGGTCACACCTCCATATTAATAAACTACTATAAAGCGGGGAGGTGCAGGAGGGGCGGCGAGCCCTCCTGCCGGGGTTTGGGCGAGCATGCTCCCAGCATGCTCAAGTCCCCAAGTCCCCAGGTCCTTCTTCTTTCCCCTTCCCCGCCCGCGGCGGGGATACAAAAATGGCTACTATTTCAACCATTTCCGCAGGTCATCCGTACACCTAAATAGAAGGTTTTGTGCGCATAAGCAAGAAAGCACACTCTTTTAAGCCGGCAGGGCCACGATCCAGTAAAAGGGTATCAGGATCGAGCTGCTTGCCGTATATTATTGATAAAGCTAAAAAGGTTTTCTTTCATGCTACTATATAACCCGGAAAACAAGGGCCGAATATTAACAATCGAGCATCCGACGGAGAGCATACCCGCCTTGATGGTGTTTTCGGGCAATGCCGGCCAGCTGTTGCGGGGCGACATTCCGACCGTCAATATTTTAAAGGCCATGCGCCAGCGCGCGCAGCGCAACGGCGTGCCGTTCACCATGCATCTACAGGAAGCGGGGGCCATGAACAGTCGCAGTGTCGGCATGACGCGGCTGCTGGAGGATGTCTTTGGCGACGAGATCGTCATCTTTCGCTACGGTACCGAAGAGACAAACGGCCAGGTTCGCGATGGGATGGACCAGTACATCGTGTCCTCGCGCAACCTGGTGATCCGCTCGCGCAGTGCCATCCATCTGACAATGGTTGAGCGCAAGTTTATGCGCCGCAACCAGCGCGTAGCTCTGAATACAAGCTATGATTTGATGCTGCCGAATGGCGAGAAGATATACCTGGAGACGACCGGCTTCCACTATGATCTGGGTTTGACGCCGACCAGCACGCAGATCAGTCGTCGGCAGGCCGTCGAGACCCGGCATGGCGTCGAGAAGCTCATTCAAAAAGATCTGGGCCACCAGGACGGCAAGGCGCAGATCGGTCTGAAGGGCCTGGTTACCTTCAGCGGTGACGGCAATACGCGTGGTTTCATTGGAACTCGCTGGCAGACAGATCGTGTCGAATATCTGAAGCAGGGTCTGGGCGAGGGGGTCAAGGAGGCCACCGCCGAGATCAACGTGACCGCCAATCTGCCGCACAGCATCCAGCAGGAGTTTCTGGAGCAGAAGAACTCATTCACCCGGCTGGCTGGACACGTCGTCAACTCGGCCATCGATGCCATCGATGTCACCACTGGCAGCAAGTGGGGTGAGCGCAAGTTGGATCACCAGTTCTATCGCGACTTCGTCATCAACTCTGATGGTTTGCTGGTTCCCCTACACCGCTTCGATGTCATCGAGAACAACGTCTTCTACAACTTCGCCAACGCCGACCACTACTTTATCAGCACCCTCTTTGGCTATCACGCAGCCGAAGACGAACAGATGGCCGCCGATTGAGCCAGTCCCTGGTCAAACCGAGGGACTGGCGATTGGCCGTTGTTGGGGGAAGATGTCAATGCCAGAGGAGGAGGGAAGGTACGCGATCGGGGTGGGCGATGCGCAGAAGCTCATATCCAATGCCGGCCATGCCCTGGAAAAGTTCCACCTTATACACTTGAGGTGGGAATTGCATACTAAACATGAATGCCCCGTTTTGCTGCGCTCTTGTAAGTACTTGCCCGGTCAGGCTTCTCGCGATTGCGGCAAGATCGGGGCGAGAGAGTAGCGTCGATAGTGTGAGCAGGATGTCCACATGGCCAATGTTGCCACAACAGAGATGATCCCAATCCAGCAGGTTACATTGTTGTGTCTTTTGTAAGGCGCAATCGATATCCTTACGAATTTGGGGAGTATCCAGCACACTTAGCCCGCCAGCACGCGCCAGGCCAATTCCTGGCGCGCCATGGCACCAGGTGTAGACATCTAACGATGGAGGATCAGTGCGCAAATCAGGCCAGTTTTCCTCTGCGGTCGAGAAGAGGCTGTCCTCATAGGCAATGCCTTCTTTTGCAGCCTGCAAGAAGGAGGGGTTCTGTGTGACAGAGTAAAGACGCAGCAGTGCATAGGCGATGCCCGCCGCCCCGTGAGAAAATCCCGTAAGGCACTTGCCGTTAAAATTGGGCCACGCTCTATACCCTCTCTCGCTGATCGTAGATGCACGCAAGAGATACTGGCCACAGAGTAGAGCCTGGTCTAAGATGCTCTGCTCAGGAGAGGCATCGTAGAGCGCCATGAGCCCCAGAATCGCGCCTGCCGCTCCCGCGAGGACATCCAGTTCATGGTCGCTTTCGATATCTGTAGCCGTCATTGCTCTGGCGGCTTGTCTCGCGTCATCTAACAATCCTGGTTCGTCCAAAAACAGACTTATGCGCGTCAGCGCATAGATGATCGAACCGAGACCAGTACCAGCGCCAATGCCTGTCGCCCCGACCATATGCACCGGGTCCCTGCGTAGCGCCTGCACCACAGGTTGCACTGCCGTCAGGATCATTTGACGATAGCCTGCTCCGCCCGTGATGTTTTCCAGGGCCGCCAGGAATAGAGCGACACCGAAGGTTCCTGAATAGAGGTGATACTCCATAGGTTGCAGTTGATACTGTTCGGCGGATGGGAGATACTGTGGCGTGAGCCAGGTAATCCTTCCATCTGCTAGCGATACCATGCGTGTGGCAATTTGCTCGGCGATAGCGAGCGCTTGTGTTATCAGTTCCTCATTTGTTGGCACATAAGCGCAGTCCTCTATAAGTCGTGATGCTCTGCCTGCCCGAACTGGTACACACAGGGTGGCCTGGATCAGTTTGCTCTGCCGTGACAGGTGCTCATCACTCAGCCTCCGCAGCCGGTCTATCACAAGGGTGAATCCCGCTGTCTGAAAACACCGCTCTATTTTCTGACCAGACTCAAGGATCAAGTCAACACTATTCGCGCGCATGGTAAAACGCGGAGTGTCGTGCGTGATCAATGCCTGCTGTTCCGCTTTGTAGAGCGGCCACCAACGTTTTTTCTCGGCTTCGCTTCTCTGTTGAATGATGGACGATCCTAGCAATTCCATTGCTATGCTTTGAACCACCCCATCACGCGAAAAAGCTGGAGTACATAATTTCTCCTTCATTGCCGAATACATCCAATCAGGCCGGAAGAAAAAACGTATGTACTGCTGCTCAAGAAGATACAAAGGACTGGTCTCCGCGAGAAGATCTTCACGGTGGCTTAAGAGAAAATGATACAGGATTTGAAAACCCTGCACGACATCTTCAACATAATCCTCCAGCCTTTGTGGGCAGCCGTTGAGCAGTGGTATGTTCATGCCCTTAAGAACCTCACTTGCAGCTTCACTGGTGCGAACAGATTTCTGTTGAGCAAGCAAAGAAGCCATACCTGGCGTGCCCAGTCCACTGGTATCACGAATGCTCTCTTTGTCCCTGGACAATTGCCAGGTAGCAAGAAGTCCAGTATGCAGCACTGTATACATGAGATGCTCATCACTCTGATCAGGCGGCGTAGAGGATGTGTTGTCCGGGTGATGAGGAGAGGAATAGGGCTGCATAAGGATGCTGGGATCTACCAAAACGGGATGTTCACCATACGCGATAATATGGCTGGCGAGGCAATTCCTGCCACCGAGCAGGTAGATGAGACACAGCAACATACCGGCTCTCTGGCAATACATATGTATTTCTGGCTGATTCCTGCATGGCCGGTGTTCTATATATTCCACCCATCCATGATCCCTGCGATTGAGACATGCCAGGATCTTGAAGAGGTGAGCGACGGCCTGCTGATTACACCAGGCCAGCAGCTGATAATACGCGTCCTCCAGACCAATGTTTCCAGGTTTATACACTACTTTTCCGCCCGATGCGAAAGTCAGGGCCATCACGCGGCGTCCTCCATGATAGCTCTTTGAAAGCGCCGGCTGGATTCCCGCGACCTGGTCAGGTTGGTTGGCGCCAAGCATGTTCTGGATGTCTGGCCAATCAGTTGCGAGATGTTGAAAAAACGCGGCCGTAGCCGCAACCCACTGCTCGGTAAGTGTTGCCAGCAGGCGCGCCAGGGCGCTGTACTGGCGAAAAAACGCCGCTAACCGGGCTGAGCGCATCTGTTCGATAAAGCGCTGATAGCAGGCATCTTCAGCCTCCTGAGTCCGCGCGCGTTCCCTGGCGAACTCGGCGTATAAGGTATCCACCGCGCAAGCAACCAGTTCCTGGAGGAGTTGATCCCGCAGAGTTGCATGTGCCTGCTCCGCAAGCAGATGAAAAGCTCCACTGGACTGGCTCATCAGCTGTTGATGCGCGATGGCAACAAACGGGGCGAGAATTTCTCCAAAGGGAACCGGTTGCTTTGTCGCCAGAGCATGGACAAGTTGTGTCATGTGCTGGTTATATGTTGCCTCATCTTCTGGTGCTTTATCGGTAAAGAGCAAAACCTCCCGCAGAAGATGAGCCCAGGAAGGAAGAATATGCTGTTTATCCACATGCATTGAGCCAAGGACCGCTTGTACCATACGCAGATCAAAACCATCCCTGGCCAGGCGTTCACGAAACAGTTCCCGGTTTCCTCCTGCGCTACTTTGGCACCATGCCGCCAGGCGGGCCTGTACGACCTCATGATTGGTATGAGCATCATCAGGAACCAGTGCTCCACTCAGGCGTTCAGTGATTGTACTGGCCCCTGCAACGATGGCGAGCACATCCTGGCTGAAACAGTCCGACGTTATCGGCATTTAATGTTCCTTTCTGATAACAGGTGGCTGGAGTAAAAGCACAGATGGAATCTGTTCAGGTGCTGCCAACCTGAGTAATTGATAGCCTGTGCCCGCCAGACCTGTCATCAAGCCAGGCGTCTCTATCCCTGTAGGCACGCCCGTAACCCAACGCTGTGTTGTAAGACTGTCGAGCAGTGAAGCGACGATGCGCCTGGTCTGTCCGCAGGACCAATGGTCACGCAGGGTGCGGGCAGCGACGAGCAAGAGCTCAAGATTGCCAAAGTCGCCGTGGCAGAGTGCATGGTTCCATCCAAAGCCAGCCGCCAGGGTAACGTTAAGCGTGCGGTCTATTTCTCTGCGATTCTGTTCATCAGGTAATTCTTCCAGGCAATCCAGGCGAGCCAGCCCGATCCCTGGCGCTCCCTGGCACCAACTCTGTCTGCCAACACCACGCTCACATGGGCGGGCATCCTGCTGCTCTCCTGTAACAGACAGCGCGCTTTGCTCGTGCTGTAAAGTTTGCATGGCCACGTAGCGGAAACGCTCTTCACCACTTGCGCGGGCCAGTTTAAGAAGGCTCCAGACAATGCCGGTAGTACCGCTCAAAAAGCCGGGAGGCAGCGGTTCCTGAGAACGGGATAGCCAACGCTGCCCTCTTTTGTCCGGTTGAGCGCGGGCCAGTAGATGATCACCGCATTGCAAGGCAACCGTAAGCGTCTTTGCCGATGGCCAGACCGCATAGAGAGAGAGAAGGCTGGCAATGCATCCCGCCGAACCGGCCATGATATCCAGGCTCTCATCCTTCTCTACAAGGTCAGGCAGCAGCGCGACCAGCTCCTCAGCCTCCTTGAATAAGGAATGATCGTGCCAGAGCATCCCAAGGTGGGATAGGAGGTACACCACAGAACCCCAACCATCAAAAACCCCCACTCTTGCTTGCTCAGGGCGTGTTCTGGCCTTCTGCATATCAGCTCGTAATTTAGCCACAGCTGCTCTGGCTAGTTCTGTAAAACGGACATCACCTGTCAGGCTTCCCAGATAACTCAAGAACAACGCGATACCCGCTACGCCGTTGTATAAGCTGATGTCGCTGACCTGAAGAGACCACTCGCGATCTCTATAGAGCCCGATATCGAGCCATCCGGCGGCACCGCCCTTGCGCAAAGCTTGCCTGTTGAGTTGCTCACCGATAGCACGAGCGGCCTGTACACACTGTGTATGGTTCACGTCGCTACATACTGGTCGCAGATGTACTCCTGCCGATGGCGGATTGTGGATATCTAGCGACATGCAAGCGAAAGATGCTTTGATAATCCAGCACTGCCGGGCAAGATCCTCCTCTCCAAGCTGTTCGATACACATTCTGGCGCGTTCCAGACTTGTCTCCTCAAAGACGCCTTGAATAACCTCCCCCTGACTGGTAATCAGGTCGTGGCTGTCAGGATAGGTAGTAAACAGCGGAATATCACCATTGAGCAGGTCGGCCCGTTCCGCGGCAATCAGCCGGGATAAGTAAGGAATATCTTTGACGGCCAGCCATAAATAATCAAAGAAACGCTCGCGTTTTAAGGCATCGCGCAACTTGTTGGGATGGAAGCTCTCGGTCAGGAGTAGAGCATAATCGCTTGTCCCGCGGGCAATGAAACGAATTTCATCATGGGAAAAGCGAGGCAGAAGGTGGGTCAGGAACTCAGCGCGACGAGTGCTAATCTCATGGTAAATGGTGCTAAAACCTTTGATGAGAGCACCGCAATAATCGGAAGTTTGCACTGGCTGACCATTGAGCTGTGGGCGATTCTGATCGCCAGGCGTTTTCATATCCTCCAGTACTATGTGCATTTCGTCTGTCTGCTCGCCTTCCCACCTGCGAGCAGGACGAGGAAATAGTTGCCCTTCCTGACCGCCAAGCCCGCTGAGATCGACTCCTATGGCATCCTCCTCGGACCAGGCGCGCTGAGGAAGCAGATCTGTGTGCAGGACAGAATGCAGCAAGGCTGGATGTGTCAGAAGAGAAGCCTCCTCGCGGCGCTGCTGAGGATGCAGCAGCGCTTCCAGATCGACCAGCATAGGATGCTCGCCAGCAGCTATGATATTCTCTGCGTGAAAGTCAACTGCTTGCAGAATATAGAGCAAAGCCAGGTATCCCCCCTGTCTCTCATAAAAACGTTCGACCTCTTTTTCAGAGGTACATTCGCGAGCAGGAATAAACTCGGACCAGCCATATGAGCCCTTATTCAGTAGCCTGGTTGTTTTGAAGCCAGGGTGATCGCCATGTTCGTTCAGCCAGGTAAGCAATTCCTGAAAATGGACATCGATCGCTAATGATTTTGGTTTGTACACCAGTTGCCAGCCGGAAGCAAACTGGAGCAGCATCACACTGCGTCCCCCCCGATGGGTATCACCGGCTCCACCGTCAATCGTAGCGAGTAATCCCGGATCTTCTACGGGTGCCAGGTGGGTACAAATCTCTGGCCAGTCTGCGCTGAGGTGCTGTAAAAACTCCAGGCTGAATGTAACCCAAAAATCAAGTGTAATCACGAGCTGGCGAGCCAGCACAGAGTATTCTTCGAGCAGGGACGCGATTACATCTTTATTGCTCAAGAATTGTATATAGCTCTGAAAACGTTCCTCAGACGTTTCACCCTCTAATTGTCCTCGCAAACGCGCGATATTCAGCTCGAGCACAAATGTGCGGTGTAGTTGAGGTTGCAATTGTTGGGCAAGATTGGGCAAGAACAAAGATGCGACGTTTTGCGGATCAAAAGGAAGCATATCATACCGCTGAGAAAGCCTATCTATGCCCTCCTGAAGGCGCTGGATGCCTCTCTGTAACAGGGGAAGCAGAGGTCGTAAAAAAGCAAAGTCCTCACCTCCTTCTTGCTCAGGGAAGCGAAGATCAGTAGCAGTGGGTGCATCCGCTCCCGTAAAAGCCCTCGCCAGTTCTTCCAGCCAGTGTGGCGGTCCTGACTGGATCAGGCGGTCGCGGACACGTTCGATGGGTTCCACCAGGAGCGCAAGAAGATCCTGTTCAGTTATCGCATCCAGCGCCAGGCGATCAGCAAAGAGAGAACTTATATGGAAAGGAGCTTGCTGCTTCCACTGTTGGAACGCTTCTTCCGCTTCCCGCCTGTTGCCAGGTTCAATGGTAAGCGGATTATGGGAGCCCTGGAGTGACTGAAGGCGTTCTTTCAGGGTTGCCGCGTGATACCAGCCAGCGGATTGCCATGAGGATTCTATACTGTTCACTTTCTGCTCCTTGTAGAGAGCAATACGATACAAATGTCTGCTCTTACATTCATCTCGTTACATCCTCGCGGTCCCGAACATTTTCAGAAAACATCCAGAACTACAAAGTGACAGGTTACATTTCTATGATTTCTTGTGTTTCTTGCAGCCCCCCTCGCGAACGGTGTAAGGTACAGGAGTATTAGGCATAGCCATCCAATTCCGGGTGTTCTCTCCACCAACTGCATCTGCCAGTTCCTGATCAGACAATTCATCGCCGATCGGGTTTTCAGGCAGATGCTGATCCAGGTCCACCGACGTTCCTGTTTTCCACGCACGGATAATCTCTTCGATGGTCATTATCGGCTCCTCTTGTGACATCCTTGCGGTCCCGAACATTTTTAAAAAACATCCGGGACTGCAAAGTGACGAGTCAAATTTTAACGTTTTCTGGGTGTTCTGCACTAACAGTCCCACTTCGTAGGGTGGAAAGATTCAATGTTTTTTTGGTTTACACCAACATTCATACTTCGTAGGGCGTCGAGTTTCAGTGTTGGGCATAGCCATCCAATCCTGCCCTTGATGACTACCAATTGCCTCTGCCAGTTCCTGATCAGACAACTCATTGCCGATCGGGTTCTCAGGCAGATGCTGATCTAGATCTTCCGACGTTCCGGCCTTCCACGCACGGATAATCTCTTCGATGCTCATTATCAGCTCCTCTTGTCTGCCTTCAAGAAAGGCGCTACTTACATATTCGAACCATTCAGTTACTTACTACGACTTGCAGAGTTGCCCGGAAGAACCTTTTCCCCGCTCTATCTCCCGTGTAATTGCGGCCCCGGCTATTTCCTAAAAAATATCCGGGGCCGCAAAGTGGCAGGCTAAATCTTTATGGTTTCTTGTGTTTCTTGCAGTCTCCACACTCTTTCGTACGGTGTGACCCGTTAGGCATAGCAATCCAATCCTGGGCGTTCTTGCCGCCGAATGCTTCTGCCAGTTCGTTATCAGACAATTCATCGCCGATCGGGTTCCCAGGCAGATGCTGATTCGGGTCTTCCGACGTTCCTGTTTTCCATGCACGGATAATCTCTTCGATGGTCATTATCGGCTCCTCTTGTCTTCAAGAAAGGCGCTACTTGCACTGTTCGAACCATTCAGTACCTACCTACGATTTACCGCACAATCCGAGTATGTACAGAGCCCCAAAGCAGTAATCAACGAATCCTTTGCTCTTCCCACCATGGAATTGAAGTTTCGTGCAGCGTTCGCCGAATCTATCGCGATGAATATGAATAATACTTATACTGATGTACACCCCTATCTCTGCTTTTTTTTCAAAAGAACATTGTGCCCTTGTTAACAACAACACGCTTACTAACAAGAGAGTGTTACTCTGCCAGGGGTAGATTCAGCGGGTGAGCCTGTAGATGCTAAAGAACGGTTATATATGCCGATCGGCAAAGGGGAAGATCCCCGGGAGGAATGGTTGTTTCCTCGCAGGGATCGTGTGATTCAGTGGGTGCCAGGATAGGTTATTGTAATTGGGTGATTAGCAATCGCCGGCCGGGGTCGTAAAGGTGCCGAGATAACAAGCCCCGTGTGATAGGGATGCTACAGTTAATGCACTATATCATGGAGAATGCCAACCTTCCAAATTCTAATGCAGCATGTCCTCTATTCACGCGTGAATAGAGGACATGCTTATTCCAGTCTAGAAAGTGTTGATCCACGACCGATCGCTATTCTGATGTCGACAGGCCCATCAGGTAGTGTGCGACGGTCGAGCCGACCAGGTAGAGGTTGTCGAACGCGAGGTCGTTGGTGCGAGGACTCCTGGTGATGAAATCCTCGAGTGTCTCTCCCGGGGGTGGAGTATAGAAGGCGCTGGCACCCCGTAGATCCAGGTAGTGATTCAGGTAGCCAAAGCGCTTGAGGGAGGTGGCCGTTGCTGCATCTTCCTGGTTATAGGTGCAGTTGTGGCCCTGGTTATCAGTCAACAGGTCCATAATATGTTGAGCGAGTTGAGAGAAGAAGAGTCCTTTCCAGAGATTATCGCCCGAGTCTGTATCGCACTGGGCGACAAAGGGTTTTTTGCCTACCTGGCTAGGATACTTATTACGTTCCGCAATGGCTTCAGGACTATCCTTCAATGCGAGGTTAGCGGTCAGATGATAGGCCAGCGATACCAGGCTCGAATTGAGCTGATAGACGGAGGTGCTATCCGGGAAGGTAGTTTTGGGAGGAATATAGCCAAAGGGATCCGAGATCTGTCCGGGTAGTTGATGGAAGCCCTGATCCCAGTCAACGACCCAGTCGGCCCAGGCGGTAAAGCCCAGGGTCCCAGCTTCTTGACGCGGGAAGGTTGAACGTGGCGGGGTGCTGGCCGTGCCAGCGGTAATAAAGTAGGTATTCTGGAAATCGAAGCGCGTATCGGCCAGGATCGCTGACATACTGGCGGCCGCGTTGGACTTATCGACCCCGGTGATGGTCAGGCAGAGTCTCTGAACATTACATTGGACTGGGTTATCGGCGCCCGGCACATTAAAGACCAATGTAAAATGTTCATGATCCTGCCATCGCGTCGCTTCACCTGAGAACATAGTGATAATGAATACCTTGACTGCGAAGGGGTGTTGCGGCTTATGCTTGCCTGGACTCGCTTGAGCCTGTACCAGCCCCGAAGTGAACGTGCCAAGAAGGCAGAGGCTGAGACAGACTGCGAGCATGCCCTGCCGCAGGAACTTTGTACGCATGTATACAGTAACCTTTCTACAAATATGTGCTACGTTGTTGTTATGCTTGAAGAGCCCCACATCTGATGATCGAGGGCATGCTTCATTTATGCTCTACTTTTAGTATATGGAGCGCGTGTTTTGGGATATGTGTATGTATGGGGGATGTATTGAGAGAAGGGAGAAATCGGCCAATGGTCAATATGTTGAGCGTGATATTTGGCGCGTCATTGAGAGGGGAGATGGTGTGTTTGGGGAAATGTGGGCGTCCGGGGACGGGAGGCCTCGGTTCACCGATGTACCCCATCGTCCATGGGGTACATCGGTGAACCGAGGTCAGGAAGGGTCCCCCGATGGGTGGTCGGAGGAGGTAGGGACCTGTTCCTCTAATGGTTCGGGTTCGCTGCCGATGGTGCCGGGTCGGCGCTTGAGGATGATGGTTGCCAGAGGGGGCAGCGTCAGGACGATCGAGCGTGATCCAGACTGCCAGGGGATGGGCTCGCTCGTCATATCTTCGGAGTTGAGCAGGTGGCTGCCACCGTAGCGGGCGTCGTCGCTGTTGAGGATCTCGTAGTAGATGCCCGAGGCTGGTACCCCCAGGCGGTAGCCCTGGCGCGGTACCGGCGTAAAGTTGCTGATGAAGAGCAGGGTATCTTCATCGTCCTTGCTGCGGCGCAGGAACGAGATCACACTATTATCGCTATCGTGGGGATCGATCCAGGAGAAGCCAGCGGGATCGCAGTCCAGGGCGCTCAGGGCGGGCTCGTCCTGATAGACCTGGTTGAGCCGGGAGATGAAGTCGAGCAGCTGGGCGTGATGCGGATCGCTAGGCGGCGCCAGCAGGTGCCAGTCCAGGCTCTCCTTGTAGTTCCACTCGGCCCACTGACCGAACTCGCCGCCCATAAAGAGCAGCTTCTTGCCGGGGTGACCCCACATATAGCCGTAGAAGGCGCGCAGATTGGCGAACTTCTGCCACAGATCGCCCGGCATCTTGTTGATCATTGAGCCCTTGATATGCACCACCTCGTCGTGTGAGAGGGGCAGCACGTAGTTTTCCGAATAGGCATACATCAGCGAGAAGGTAATGTTGTTGTGGTAGTTGCGACGGTAGATAGGGTCCAGCTTCATATATTCAAGCATGTCGTGCATCCAGCCCATGTTCCACTTGTGGGTGAAGCCCAGGCCTCCAACATAGGTAGGACGCGTCACCAGCGGCCATGCGCTCGACTCCTCGGCGATGGTGACCGCGCCGGGTACCTCGGCGTAGACCGCCTCGTTGAGCTGCTGCAGGAAGGTGACCGCCTCCAGATGTTCACGGCCACCATGCTCATTGGGGATCCACTCGCCCGCCGGCCGTAGATAGTCCAGGTAGAGCATTGAGGCCACCGCGTCCACGCGCAGACCGTCGATATGGTACTCGCGCAGCCAGAAGAGCGCGCTGGCGACCAGGAAGTTGCGCACCTCGCTGCGTCCATAGTCAAAGACGTAGGTCCCCCACTCTTTATGCTCGCCCTTGCGCGGATCGGGATGTTCATACAGGTGCGTGCCATCGAAGTAGGCCAGGGCATGACCATCCTTGGGGAAGTGCGAAGGGACCCAGTCCAGGATCACGCCGATGCCCGCCTGGTGGACATAATCGATAAAATACTGAAAATCCTCGGGTGTGCCAAAGCGGGACGTGGGCGCGTAGTAGCCGGTACACTGATAGCCCCAGGAGCCATCGAACGGATACTCGGTGATGGGCAGCAACTCGATATGGGTAAAGCCGTGAGCCTTCACATAGTCGGTCAGCGCCGGGGCTAGCTCGCGATAGGTCATAAAGCGATCCTCTTCGGCCGCTCCCGGCACATGACGCTCGGGCACGTGGCGCCAGGATCCCAGGTGCACCTCATAGATCGACAGCGGAGCGTTCAGATCCTGGCGCTGTGCCCGCTGCTCCAGCCAGGCCGCGTCCTGCCACTGGTGATGTCTGATATCCTGCACGATACTGGCCGTATTGGGGCGCAGCTCACTGGCGAAGGCATAGGGATCGATCTTATCGGCCGTGTAGTTGTTATTGCGTGAATAGATGGCGTACTTGTAGAGCGCGCCCTCGCGCAGTCCCGGTATAAACGTCTCCCAGACGCCCAGTTCCTGGTGGCGCAGTTCCATCAGATTGGTGCTGCGATTCCAGCCGTTGAAATCGCCGATCACCGAGATCGCGCGCGCATTGGGGGCCCAGACCGCGAAGTTGACGCCCTCCACTCCATCGACGACGCGGGGGTGCGCCCCCATCTTCTCATACAGATAAAAGTGTTTCCCCTGCCCAAAGAGGTAGAGATCAAACTCACTAAAGATCGACGGGATCTCCCCGGTCTGCGACTGATTATTGGTACCGCTGTCTGGTTGCTGCGGAAGATGTGGTGCTGACATAAAAAACGTCCTTTGTTTTCGTTATTTGTGCCAATTTGCTTTTAGCATAGCACATTCAGCCAACCATCAGGACGTGTAAGAATGTATCTGACTCCCGTCCCCCTGAGGGCACATGCGCGCCCCCGCACGCGCGTCCGCTACGCGGCCGCATTGTTATGGTCTGTTGGTGCAACAGGGGCGCGAAAGCGCCCCTGCTGCACCAACAGACCATGGAGCCGTGAGCACCGCCGGTGCGAAAACTCAGCCGGGCTGCAGGCGATGATCATGAGAATCAGACACGCTCTAATTTTGAAGGCAGAAACAAGGCAGCACGTGCGGACGAGTATGCTCCCGGCATGCTTGCCCGCACGTGCTGTGGTCTTTTTCCTTTATGCATGCTCTAAAGTTGCATATATCGAGGCTTGCGGCCCCAAACGTATACGTTAAGATGGTTTGACGGGGATGGGTGATTCGGTGAGGGCGGATGGTTCGGCGGGTGTTGGGATGCTGACCAGGCTCATCGCCGGTATTTTGATAAACGGGAGCGCGCTGAGGGCGAAGATGGCGCCGGAGATGTCGAGCAGCACGGCGGTGCCGAGCAGGCCGGCGCCGACGCTGGAGATGCCCATTCCGATCAATACCATCAGGGACAGCACCGTGTTGTAGGAGCCAAAGACGCGGCCGCGATAGCTGTCGCTGGTCGCCTTCTGCATCAGCGTCTGGGCGGTCACCATGGCCCAGACAAGGAGGGCGCCGATGATGGCCATCAGGACCAGGTCGATGGCAAAGATGGGGGTATTGATGATGATGATCAGGAACATGCCCATGATCCCAAATGAGAGCATGATCAGGTAACGGGGCTGCAGGCGACGGATGACCTGTTGACTGACGACGGAGGCCAGCAGGGCGCCCATTCCCTGTGCCGCCATAATCCAGCCAAGGGTGCTGGCATTGCCGTGGAGAATATCACGGGTAAAGGCCACCAGCAGCACATCCAGAATTCCTTCTCCCACCATCATCACACCCATGCCGGTAAAGATGGCGCGCAACACCGGCTCCGTGCGTACCACCTGCAGTCCGTCGACCAGCTCATGCCAGAGCTTGAGCCAGAGCGCCTTTGGCGTGGCCTGCGCTCCTGCACTGGCCGGCGCAGCCGGTTGCGGTCGAATCTGGGGTCGGAAGGTGATCAGCAGGAGGCACAGGGCCGCGACCAGGTAGGAGGAGCTATCGATGGCCACGATACTGATAATGCCAAAGAAGGCGTAGAGCGCGCCGCCGAGGGATGGTCCCAGCAGGCGCGTCACCGCCTCGCTGAATGAATCCAGCGAGTTGGCGGCCACCAATTCCTGCGAGGAAACGATCTGCGGGATCAACGCGCTTTTGGCCGGCATGAAAAACTGCGAGATCGCCGACTCCAGCAGGGTTACTGCATAGATCAGCCAGAGCAGGGAGGGGGAGTGAGCCAGCAGCAGAAGGAGCAGGATCGCGGCGCGTAGCAGATTGGTCGCGATCATCACGAGGCGGCGATCCCAGCGATCGGCGAAGACGCCACCCAGCGAGCCGAGCAACAGGCGCGGCACCGACATCGCGATGAACGTTCCACCGGTCGCCAGAACTGAATTGGTGAGATCGAATATATAGAACGGGAGGGCCAGCACCATCAGCCAGTCCCCAAGAATGGAGATCAGCTCACCACTCCATAGCAGGGCAAAGTTGCGGTTGCGCAGAACAGAAAACATTGTTGATCGCTCCTTCTAACTGCAAAAAAATCATATTAAAATGGCAATTTGTATTATCCGTTTGATTTTTATTGTCAATCAATAACAAAATATTACAATGATGTGGTGTATTTTGTCAATAAGATGGCGATTTAAATTATTGGCATGGCAAAAATCTGCATATGTATGATCTGTGTTTATCGAGTTGAATACAATAAATCGAGTTGGATACAATAAAGAGAGGGGATATTGTGAGCTGGTATGCATGAGACCAATTAGCTGTGAGCAACGTGTAGTAAAGAGATAACAACGGGTTTTCAAACTACGCTTCAGCCGCGTACCCGGGCGTAGAGAGCCAGCTTGCATGGCTGTGTTGGGAGAGAGTCCCGGGGGCATGAAGCGCCACAGATAGATAAGAAAGGAAGATGCAGAGCCATGGCTATTGATATAGCAAAGATGAAGAAGCGTTTGGAGGAGCAACGCCATGAGCTAGAGGAGAATCTCAAGGAGCCTACAGCGGGGCCACCACCTCAGGGTGATGGCGATCCAGCCGCGATCGATTACCAGGATATGGAAGACGATGCCACCGATGAGCAGGAGATGCAGCAAGAACAGGGCATCCGCTTCACCCTGCAGACGCAACTGGACGAGGTGAATACTGCCCTCAAGCGCATCGAAGATGGCACCTATGGGCGTTGTGTTGATTGTGGCAAAGAGATCCCTCCTAAACGCCTGGAGGCTATTCCCTGGGCGCAGCGCTGTATCGAGGACGAAGAAAAACACGATCAGTTGCTGGCCGAAGAAGACGCCGTCCGCGGCAACGAGCCTACTGAGGGCACCCATTTCTACTAGAGATTATTTTCTAGCATGGTTGCCCCCCTGAATTGCGTAGAAATACGTAGGTATACAGAAAGATACATCTATTTACGCCCATTGATATAATTATTCCTTTGGGCACGAATAGGTGTATCTTTTTAATTCAGGGATAAAATACCTGATATTAAGGAATCTCGATATACTCCAAAATCATCTTGACGTGTCCCATCATGTCCACTACAATGGATACCTATCGATTCGTGAATCTTTTAGTGCATGTAGGGAAGAGTAACTTGATGGGGTATGAGATGCTGCCTTCGTTTTTGAGGCGCAGGGTGTTGGTGGCGGTAGCTCCAGATGACATGCAGGCGATCGAACTGGTCAAAGCCATGCGTGCGCTGGGTTTAACGGTAATCATTGCGGCGACTATTGGTCTGGCGTCGCAGGCGGATGACGTAGCGGTCTGTGTGGTTGTGCTGCATCCCGACAGGTGGCGTAGCGCCCCTTCGATCATTACCGCGATGCGCAGGAATCCACGCTTTATGATTCCTGTGCTACAGGCTCCTATGGAGCTGCCCAGGGTCGCGTGGGCGACCGAGCCATTTTATCTAACGGAAGAGACGCTGGCCCAGACGGCGAAGGCCCTGGTGGGCATGATTCGTGGCCACCTGCAGACGGTATCGGAGCACGAGATCAACGCGCTCATACAGCAGCGCGCGGTCTTGCATCCCTGGTTTCGTGAGCCTGAGATGCTGGGAAGCGTTCCCGCTCCCATGCATAAAAAGATGCCCCGTAGCAAGCTGGCCCATTATCTTCAGCTCAGCTGGCCGCTGGCATTTATCCTCTGTATCAGCTTTTTGACCTACTATTTTTTCCAGCTTTCCGTCACCACCAATACCGAAGCCATCACGCCGATGGCTACCACCTCAACCTGGCGCAACCATGCCTACTCCGCACTCGTTCCTGGCCAGGAATGTGATCCTGGTGGTGCCGACTGGGAGATACCGGGATATTATAAAGATGTCGCCGCGCCTAACCCGGCCACGGCCACGCCTTCCACTCGCAAAAGCGTCCCGACGCCCCACCTGATCAATGATAACTCGGTGGTTCCTACCTGTCGGCAAGATGGTGTGATGCTGACCCATACCAATCATTACGCGGCCTTTGCCTCAATGATCTTTACCAGCCGAGGGCTGCCCTTGCCGCCGCACTATAGCACCAGTATCACGGCCAGTTCTGTCAATACCAGTAAATCCGCCATCTTTCAGCTGGGGGTACGTGACCAGAGTGGGTCCGACATGAGTGGCGTCGACTTTGGCTACGGCAACGATGCGCTACGGATCGGGACCAATGGTGCCTGGGAGGTTGTACGCTATGACAACACGACCGGCGCGATCGAGGTGCGCTACGCCCGTGGCTTCGTTCCCGCAGCCTCCCACTATACGCTGGCGGCCGACATCAACGGGCCGGCCATGACCTTTACGATTAACCGGCAGACCGTAGCCACCATTATTGATACCACGTATCCCGATAGCTACGGCATCTCCTTTGGCCTGAGCGATGGTGGTATCCAGCGGCCGCCCAGCGCCCTCTTTTCCCATTTCAGCTATACTCCCCTGCCGGATCATCTGCCAAAGAACGAGGCCGAGGTGCGCAGTACCGCCGACGCGCAGGTCAATGCCGCCGCCGATCAACTGCGGCAGCAAAGCTATCAGACGGCCACGCCCGGATTCGGCTGTGATCACGGCCAGGGACAATGGCAACCGACCGCGCTGACCGGGGGAGCGGCGACCACCCACTGCCTGGCACGGGGACTGAGCGTCGAGCAGAGCGCGCGCGTCAAGGACATGGGGCGTGTCTCGTTCTATGGTCTTGATGGCTTTATCTACGGTAACTATCGCGTCGGCGTCGATGTCGCTCTGAAAAGGGACAGCGACAACTGGGCCGGGCTGGGGACGCGCGTCGATCCACTGGGGTCCAGCTATACCTTCCTGGTGCGCAGCGATGGGAGCTGGAAGATACTGCGCTACGACAGCGATGGGGTCCCACATCAACTGGCGGCAGGTCGCGTCGCCCGGCGCGACACCTACAGCCTGCAGGCCCAGAGCAGCGGAGCAAGCCACAGCCTGCGCATCAACGGCGTCCCGGTCGCCACGGTCTTCGATCCCTTCTTGAGCACCACCGACCACATCGAGCTCAATACCCTCCCTGATGACAAGGGGGCGGCAGCCGCCACCACCTTCTCAAACTTCACCTTCACGCCGCTCTCATGATAAAGCGCGAACGGCGGCGTCTTTTGGGAAGATAATATTTGGAGCTGAGGTCTCTGTGTGATATGCTGAAGCAAGCCCAGCAACTACGGAGGGGATTGTTTTATGTTATTTCATACGCTTGCAAAAACTGTTGGGGCCTATTCAGATAAAACTGCCATTGTTCTGGGAAGCAGGAGTCTCACTTATGATGAACTCCTCATGCAGATAGAGCATTTCATAGACAGATTGCGTTCGCTGAATGTGGGTGAGGGAGATTGCGTTGCGCTTGTTCTACCTAATTCGATTGAATTTGTGGTGAGCTTTTATGCTCTGGCGAGTTTAAGGGCCAGGGCACTTCCTCTCAATCCAATTTTGAAGGCCGATGAGCTAAGATTTTACCTTAGCGATAACGAGATCAAGGCTATTATAACCGATACTGAACGGGCCGTATTGTGCAGGCAGACCATCGGTCAATTGGCTAAGGATGATATCGCATTAGTCATCGCCAATGAAGCAGAGGATGCACATGATACTCCTTCTCAACACGCTTCCAATCGTACTTTCTATACTGCTCAAGAGCCATTTGATGGACCAGTGATTTATCAATACTCATCCGGGTCTACCGGGCAGGCGAAAAAGGTGTGTAGAACGCAGAAGAACCTGGTGTCTGAGACCGAGGCATATGTCAATGGGTCCGGCATGACCGCGGCAGATAATGTGCTTTGTCTCGTACCGCTATTTCACACGCATGGCTTTTGTAAATGCATGCTGGCTTCCATGGCGACCGGGGCGACGCTGGTTATGTTAGAGCCAGTCGTGCGGGACGGTGTGACTGTGGAGGTGCCCTTTGTATTCCGTGCCCAACGCGTACTCGAACTTTTAGAACAGAAGCACATTTCTATGCTGCCGGCCACCCCTTACATCTTTGGTACGCTGGCAGAAACTACTGAAGATGTGCAGGTTGATGTCTCTTCTTTACGGGTGTGCCTGACCGGGGGGAATTTTTTGCCTGAAGCGACCTTTAAGCGATTTAAGCAGAGATTTGGTCTTCTTCTGCGCCCGGCTTATGGAAGTACGGAGACTGGATTTGTCACTTTGAATATGGAGCCGGATGATGAAGTGCGTTACGACTCGGTCGGTAGGCCCGGAAAGAATATAGAGGTGCGGATTACGAATGGGACGCTGGAGGAGTTGCCTGTGGGGAGTGTAGGAGAGATTGCGGTAAAGAGTCCGGCTATGGCTAAGGGTTATCTTAATGTAGCAGAGTTGAATCACGAGGCATTTAGAGACGACTTCTTTTTTACGGGTGATCTAGGAAAAAAAGATGGGCAGGGGCGTCTCTATATTACGGGTCGCAAAAAAATCTTTATTGATAGCGGCGGCGAGAAAGTTGATCCGCTAGAGCTCGAGCATGTGCTCACCACACATCCTGCTGTGAGTGAGGCGGCTGTAGTTGGTATCGCAGGGCCATATGGAGGGCAGGCGATCAAGGCGGTTATTGTGCCTGCAGGAGAACTGACAGAACTGGAAATCCTGCTCTATTGCCGGGAGCGACTGAGTGATTACAAGGTCCCGCGGTTCGTTGAGTTTCGGAATGCGCTGCCGAAAAGCCCGCTTGGAAAAATCCTGCGTAAAGACTTGATCGGCAGTTCAGGTAGCAGTGTTGCTGATACAGCTTCTTCATCAGGAGGGGATAGCACGATACGCACCAGGATTTTAGCCTTAAAACATGACGGAATGCAAGCAGAACACTTCCTGGAATTGCGCATTCGTGAACGAATAGCCACCTTGTTACTGTTGGATGTAGCAGAGGTAGATGCACAGCGTCCGCTGGGTGAGTTAGGGCTGGGCTCGCTCAAGGCGGTAGAACTGCGGAACTGGTTGGAAGTAAGTCTTGAGCTGACACTTCCAGTAACGATCCTCTGGAGCTATCCTACCGCGGCATCTCTCGCTGCGCACATAGTTTCTACGTTACGGCGGTCTATAGCCGCTGAAGAGCGTGTTGCTGCTGAGGCGCTGGATTTGTCCAATGCACATGGAGAGAAGGGTATAGCGCTTCAGGGTATGGCTGAAATTGAACGGCTCTCCGAAGCTGAGGTCCAGCAGCAGGTTGATGTCATGACAAAAGAGATCTGGAAAAACGATGCAACGGGTGCTGCCGATAATGGAGACCTGTCCTCGTATCTCTCTCAGATTGAGCAAATGTCGGATGCCGAGGTCCAGCAACTGCTCTCTCACGAGAATCGCAACAATCCATAGAAAGTTGAAAATAGTTTGATGAACGACCCTCAGCAGCGCCTTGAAAATTTGTCTCCCGAAAGGCGCGCCTTACTTACGATCAAGCGTCTCCAGCTTGAGTTAGAGGCCTTAAAAAAGGAGAGAACAGAGCCGATTGCCATTATCGGCATGAGTTGCCGGTTTCCAGGAGGAGCAAATAGCCCGGAGGCGTTCTGGCAGTTACTGGTTGAAGGGCGTGATGCTATCACAGAGGTCCCGCCAGATAGGTATGATATTAATGAGTTTTACGACCCGGATGTAGATGCGCCGGGGAAGACCGTTTCACGTTGGGGAGGTTTTCTCGACGCGATAGACCAGTTTGATCCGATGTTCTTTGGCATCTCCCCCCGTGAGGCGACCTACCTCGATCCGCAGCAGCGGCTATTGTTGGAAGTAACCTGGGAGGCAATGGAGCGTGCCGGATTGCTACCGGAAAAACTGTCTGGTAGCCAGACGGGGGTCTTCATCGGGCTTTTCAACCGTGACTATTTTGACATGCAGCTGGAGCAGATGATTTATGACAACGCCAGCAGCGCTAATCCTTACACCGGTATTGGCAATGGTCCCAGTTTTGCCGCCGGCAGAATCTCCTATTTACTTGGCTTACAGGGACCGAGCATGGTAATTGATACCGTCTGCTCATCCTCTCTCGTCGCGATCCATCAGGCATGTCAAAGTCTGCGCAACAATGAATGTACCACAGCTTTTGCCGGAGCGACAAACCTCATCTTTTATCCCCTATCTACCATCGTCACGTCAAAAATGCGAGCACTATCCCCACAGGGACGTTCTAAGACGTTTGATGCCAGCGCGGATGGATTCGTGCGTGGGGAAGGCTGCGGTGTGGTCATACTCAAGCGGCTATCTCAGGCCCTCTCTGATGGAGATCCAATTCTCGCCCTGATTCGAGGATCAGCGGTCAATCAGGATGGCCGTTCCAGCGGACTTACCGCTCCTAATGGACTGGCTCAGCAGGCGGTTATGCGCGAGGCACTACGCAATGCGGGATTGTCTCCCGAACACATTTCGTATGTCGAGACACATGGAACGGGAACAGTGCTTGGGGATCCAATTGAGTTCGATGCCTTAAGAGCAGTGATAGGAGACCGGCCACGACCAGATGGATCACAGTGTATGCTGGGCTCAGTAAAAACAAATATCGGGCATCTTGAGTCATGTGCGGGGATGGCCGGGCTGATCAAGACCGTGCTCTGTATGCAGCACGGCATGATTCCACCGGTGCTTCATCTAAAAAATCTCAATCCACACATCTCGCTTGAGAATACGCCATTTGTGATTCCTACCAGCCTGCAGACATGGCCAGAAGGGGTTGAACGGAAGTATGCCGGGGTCAGTGGCGCGGGTTTGAGCGGAACCAATGCTCACGTAGTGCTGGAGGAGGCGCCCGAACCCGCCAGCATGCATAGTGGCGTGGCACGGACGGAGATGAAGCATATTCCTTTTCTCTTGCCTCTCTCAGCACGTGACCCCGAGGCGTTACGGCAACTCGCACATCTCTACCAGCGCGAACTCAGTACGTCTGGAAGCGCGATTGGCAGTGCCTCGCTGCAGGATATATGCTATACCGCCAGCATGCGGCGCACGCACCATCCTTATCGCATGGCAGTGGTAGGTCAGAGCCACGAAGAACTTGCTTTTCAACTAGAAGAGTTTGCCGAGGGGAGGCTGGTCTCTGAAACGGCGGGTGAGACGAAGCAGGACCCCGTCTTTGTCTTCGCGGGACAGGGGACACAATGGCCGCGTATGGGCTGGCGGTTGTTTGAGCAAGAGCCGGTTTTCCGGGCGGTGATTGAAGAATGCAACGCTCTGCTCGAAAAGCATGTGCAATGGTCACTGTTGGAAGCATTGCAGGCTGATGAGCGGCATTCTCGCTTGAATGAGACTGAAGTCGCGCAGGTGGCTTTATTTGCCACACAGGTGGCGCTTGCGGCCCTGTGGCGATCGTGGGGCATTGTGCCGGGAGCGGTCGTTGGGCACAGCGTTGGCGAAATAGCCGCCGCCCATGTCGCAGGGGTGCTCAGCCTGGATGATGCAGTGCAGGTCGTGGTCCAGCGGGGACGATTGATGCAGCAAGCGCATGGCCTGGGGAAGATGGCTGCCGTCAGAATTTCAGAGGCAGAGGCAAAGCGCTTACTGGTAGATTACCCCACCCGTCTATCTATTGCCGCCGTAAATAGCCAGATGGGTGTTGTGCTTTCAGGAGAGGCGCAGGCGCTGGAGGAAGTGTTGCGCTCAATAGAGCTTGAAGGCGGTTCATTCCGCAGATTGCAGGTAGATTATGCCTTCCATAGTCCACAGATGGAGAGGTTCCGCGCGCCATTAGTGACGCAACTGCAGCGGCTGAAGCCAGGCAGAGCCTCTATTCCGCTTGTTTCGACGGTGACCGGACAGCAAAGCTCAGGTGAAGAATATGACGCGGATTATTGGGGCCGCAACATGTGCCAGGAAGTGCGTTTTGGTCCCGCGCTAGAGGAACTGATCAGGATGGGATATCAGACATTCCTGGAGATAAGCCCGCAGCCCGCGCTGATGCAACCAATCAAACAGACGCTAGAACAGCATGGAAAATCTGGACTTGTGCTGCCCTCACTGAGGCAAGGGTTGGCTGAGCGCCTGGTAATGCTCACATCCCTGGGAGCGCTCTATGCGCAGGGGTACGCGGTGCATTGGGACCAGTTGTACTCGACAGCGGCGGGGCCGTATACGGTCGTAGCATTGCCGACCTATCAATGGCAACGCAAACGCTACTGGTTCACAGAGAAGAAACCCGGTTTCCGCCGCTATATGGGGTCTTATGGCAAGCTCGTACGACATCCCCTGCTTGGGCAACGCCTGCGTTCCGCTGCCAAAGAGATCGTGTTCGAAAAAACGCTTGACACGCACACAATTTCCTGGCTCAACGATCACCAGGTCTATGGTACAGTCGTGCTTCCAGCTTCAGCGTATGTCGAAATGATGCTGGCAAGTGCGAGGGAAACACTGAAAGAAGCTATTGTGCAACTGGATGAACTCTTCATCCACCAGGCTCTCGTACTTTCTCCTGATAGCAGCCGCCTGGTGCAGTTGATTGTGAATCCTTCCACGGACAAAACACACGCAGCCGTACAGGTCTTCAGTCGTCCAGAAGATGGAGAGGATGACGAAGATACCTGGATACTGCATGCAGATGGAAACGTACGAGTTGAACGCAGCCGGAGCTCTTCAGTGGCAGAACCGCTGCAACTTGCTGAGATCCAGTCGCGCTGCGCTGAAACTGTGGAGGGTACGCGGCACTACCAGCAAATGCGCGATATCGGCCTGCAGTATGGCGTGGGTTTTCAAGGCGTAGGCCTGACCTGGCGACGCGATGGGGAAGCCTTAGCCTCGGTTGTTCTGCCATGGCAGTTGAACGAAGAAGCAGAACACTATTACATGCATCCAGCCCTGCTCGATGCCTGTTTCCAGGTGGTCGAAGCAAGTCTGGTAAAGGGGCCCGCTGAAAGCCCTGCGAACGTCTATCTCCCTATAAGTATGGATCGAATTCGTTTTTATGCTCGACCCGGGAAGAACGTATGGTGCCACGTGCAGGCGCATCCTGAGAGCGCGGAAACAGAGACCATGCGGGTCGTGGATGTAGAGATCCTGGACGAAAACGGGCAAGTAATAGCTGAGGTAAATGGGCTGCATTTACGGCGCGCTCCTCGTGAAGCGCTTATCCCGCGGCCTCGCCAGCAGGTACGAGACTGGTTCTATGAGATGGGCTGGGAGCGGCAGGCGAGGGAAGCAACGCCAGTTGATCTGGCCTCTTCCTCTGTGAAAGATGGGAACTGGCTGATTTTGTGCGATAGGAGAGGGACAGGTACCAGGCTGGCTCAACGGCTGCGAGAAAAGGGAGAGCAGTGTGTGCTGGTCTTCGCGGGTCAGGATGATGAGATAGAGGAATCTGGATGCCATTGTATTGATCCGACTAATGCGGCTGAGCTCCACAGGTTGTTGGTTGAGCATTTCTCGGATGGACGCTCCTGCAGAGGGATTATTCATCTGTGGGGTCTGGATGCCGTAGAGACAGAGCAGGCGACAGTTGCCAGCCTGGAGGCGAGCCAGAGCATGATCTGTGGTAGCGTGCTACATATAATTCAGGCGGTTGTAGATGAAAAGTGGTCGTACTCTCCACAACTATGGATCATTACGCGAGGCAGCCAGGCGGTAATTGAAGGGGAGAACGATCTGTCCGTCGCACAGGCGCCCGTGTGGGGCCTGGGTCGTGTAGTTGCTATGGAGCAGCCAGACTTTCAGTGCAAGCGCATAGATCTTGATCGCGCCGCCGATGTCGTTGAGGAAACAGAAGAGCTGCTACAAGAGATTCAGCAAGCTGATAGAGAAGACCAGGTTGCTTTCCGTTCTCATGAGCGCTATGTGGCCAGATTGTCGAGGAGCGCTCGTCAGTTGAGCAGACAGCAGCAAAGTTTTCCCCACACGTTCCGTGCCGATAGTACATACCTTATTACTGGTGGCCTGGGAGGTCTGGGACTTGCTACGGCTCGTTGGATGGTTGAGCATCGTGGAGTGAAACACCTGGTACTGGTGGGCCGCAGTGGTGCCTCGGATGCTGTACGCGTAGCGGTTGACGAACTTGAGCGGTCGGCAGCGCAGGTGTTGGTGATGCGTGCTGATATCGCGCAGGAGGACCAGGTTGCACAACTGCTAGCAACCGTGCAGAGCACCATGCCTCCCCTGCGTGGTATTATCCATGCCGCCGGCGTGCTGGATGATGGTG
The DNA here is from genome assembly GCF_003967515.1 of Dictyobacter aurantiacus. Lineage (GTDB taxonomy): Bacteria > Chloroflexota > Ktedonobacteria > Ktedonobacterales > Ktedonobacteraceae > Dictyobacter > Dictyobacter aurantiacus. Next base: position 5,869,740 of record NZ_BIFQ01000001.1, read on the forward strand.
TGCTCTTGCAGCAGAATTGGGAACGTTTTAGCCGCGTAATGGCCCCCAAGGTAAAGGGAACCTGGAACCTGCATACGCTCACCCGCGATCTGCCCCTGGATTTCTTTGTCTTGTTCTCATCAGGCGCATCGCTGATGGGATCGGCGGGACAGGGAAATTACGCGGCGGCCAATGCCTTCATGGACGCGCTCGCGCACTATCGGTGTTCGCGAGGGTTACCGGCAACCAGTATCAACTGGGGGGCGTGGGCCGATACCGGTATGGTAACAACTTCAGCTGGCATAGAACGGCGGCTAGCGAAAGATGGCATGCAAGCGATTGATCAGGCGCAAGGATTGACGGTACTGGACCAGCTGCTTCAACAGGGGCCGGTGCAGATAGGCGTCCTGCCGATTGACTGGGAAACATTGGCGAAACACGTTGCGGGCGGTGAAAGGCCACCTTTCCTGAAGAAGTTATTGGACGAGGTGCAATTGCGTGTAGCAGACAGCAGAACCTCCTCGCTACAGGGTCAGCGGGATGATCTGCTGCGAAAGCTGGAGGCGGTCCCAGAAAGTGAAAAGCTAGATGTTTTGCAGCAGTACGTGTATTGGCAGGTCAGGCAGGTGCTGGGACTTGATCCAGGTTTCAAGCTTGAGCCTGCACAGAATTTATTCGAGATCGGTATGGACTCTTTAATGGCGGTAGAACTGCGCAATCGCTTCCACTCGATGCTAGAAAAGGCCATTCCGGCGAATTTAGTTTTTGATCATCCAGGTGTAGGAGCGATTACCGCCTACCTCGCTCCTCTGGTGCTCGCATTAGCGGAGTCATGAGGATGGTCGTTGTCTTTATTAGGAGCACTCGCGATGGTAGATCAGGACATGATAGTGCCGCCAACAGCTAGTACATGGTTTTTTCAACCGAAGGTGCAACCGCGACCACGTTTGCGCCTGTTTTGTTTTCCATATGCAGGGGGTGGGGCATCGACGTTCTTAAGCTGGTCAAATTATCTACCAGCGGATGTGGAGGTCTGGCCGGTACAGCTTCCAGGCCGACAGAACCGATTGGCGGAACCTGCATTTACACAAATTCCTGCTCTGGTACACGCACTCACACCAGCGCTGCAAGAATGCCTGGATATTCCCTTTGCTTTTTTCGGCCATTGTATGGGAGCGCATCTTGCTTTTGAGGTTGCTCGTCAACTACGCGATCAGGGTGCGCCACAGCCCAGGCATCTATTTGTTGCCGCACGTCGGGCACCTCAACTACCTGATCCCAATCCTCATTGTTATCAATTGAGCGAGCCTCTCTTCTTGAAGGCCGTGAGCAATCTGAATGGTCTGCCCGGGGAATTTATAGCAAACAAAGAGCTCGTTCGCCTGATGCTCCCTACGTTGCGAGCGGATTTTGAGGCGACGGAAACATATACTTATACAGATAGGGAACCGCTAGATTGTGCGATTAGCGCCTTTGGAGGGAGCGAAGATGATTCGGTGACGTCCGATGAGTTAGCAGCCTGGCATCATCAAACAACCGGTCCATTTCGCTTCCATCTCTTTTCGGGGGGACATTTTTTCATCAATAGCCATCAAGTTCCTCTTTTAAAGCTCATTTCTCGTGAAATAGAGCAGATTATCGAGCACAGTCAGCGGCGCTAAACATTCTTTTCTTCGGTGGGGATGGGCCCGTTGAAGGAGAAGACGGCCAGGGCGTCGAGGACGAAGGAGCCGTTGATGACGACGACCTTGAGGGTATGGGGGCCGGATGGCAGGTTGGTGTGGCTAAAGACGATGGTCTGGGTGTATTTTTCGACCGAGAAGCGGGCGGTGTTAGTGGTGTGGATGCAGGAGTCGTCGATAGAGATCTTGATCTCACCGGTATGGATCGTGGTATCGGAGATAATCTCGATGCCCACGCCAGTAAACTGGCACTGGAACGAGGCGCCGGGTGTCTCGGTGAAGTGGGCATCGTTGTTGAAGTCACCGGCGTGCTGGCGCGTGCTCCAATGTCCCTCTTCATGGTAGATAATGCGGGGGTCGTTGTCGTTGATGACATCGCGCGTCAGGGCGTGATCCGCGTCATAGGGGCCGATGCGCTGCCACCACTGGTCTGCTTCATGCGCGCGCCCGGTTTTCCGCAATAGATGGGCGTAGCGTTTGAGCAGCGAGACATCGACGCCGGTCGCCCCGCCGATCTTCTCCTGCAGGCTGATCGACTGGCGATAGAGCTGTTCGGCGCGCTCAAGCCGCAGCTGATCCTCATAGACCTGGGCCAGGTTCCCCAGGTCCCTGGCGACAGAGATATGATCGTCGCCATAGAGCTGGCGATCGATGTCGAGGGCGCGCTGGTACAGCTGTTGCGCCAGCCGATACTGGGTGCGCTCCCTCAGATAGTGGCCGGCCTTGCTCATGAGCTGCGAGACCTCGCTGCTGGCCAGCTGGTAGCGATCGATGAGTCTAAGGCAGACCTCAACCTGCGCGTAGTAACGCTGGCAGCGCGACCAGGTCTCATGCCAGCGGGCGACGGTCACCAGGGGGAAGGCATGGTTCACCGCCTGGACCGTGCGCTGCGCATAGGCGCGTCGCGTCTCCTCATCCATCGAATCCTGGATCACGGCCTGCACCAGGCGGTGGATCGAGAGGGCGCCGCTATCGGGCTGCGTGCGGATCAGAGAATACCTGCGCAGCTCGCCGATGGCGCGATGCAGCAGCAGAGGATTCTCCTCCAGCGCGACCAGTTCCGGATTGAAGTGCGCGATGCCCTGCTGCACAAATTCCTCGTAGATACGATCGGGACTGAGGAAGGCGCACAGATAGAGGATCTGCGAAGAGGCCGGCTGCGCCTGCTGGATGCGCTCGAACGAGAGCTTCCAGGTGGTCGCCACCGAGAATTGATAATGGCTGGCCACCGAATCATGCTCGCGCAGCACCTCGGCCCGGTGTTCACGAAACAGCTTCAGGTAGCTGGCCAGCCCACAGCCCGTCTCCTCAAGGTAGGACGCGGCCTGGGTGAGGGCCAGCGGCAGGTACGCCAGTTCCCTGGCGACCTCATAGGCCAGCGTCAGCATCGCATCGGGGATACGCGCCAGAGCGGTCGTCGGCGCGATCATCTGCGCGCGCCTCAACAGGAGCTGGACGCTCTCATCGGGCGACATCTCAAGCAGCTCAAATGATTGTCCCAGCGGACCAATCACCTGGTGGCGCGTCGTAATCAGGGTATAGCTATTGTCCGGGGGAAGCAGGAAAGAGTGCAGGTCGGCGGGATTATCGACATTATCCAGGATCAGCAGGCAGCGTGGATGCTCTTTGAACCACTGGTGGAGCGCCTGTACCGTGTCCTGGTGATCCCTGGCACCGTACTCGGGCAGATCCAGGTGCGCGGCCAGCTCCACACAGCTCTGCAGCAGCGCCTCGGGCGAATCGCCATTCAACCACAGCACCGCCTGGTAATGCTGGCGATAGCGATAGGCATACTCAATGGCGATCTGTGTCTTGCCGATACCGCCCAGACCGGTAATGGCCAGCAGGCGCGATCCCGGCCCACCCGTCTGCAGGCGCTCATGCACCTCCTGCAACAAGGCGTCGCGACCGGTAAAGAAGGCATTGCGCGGATAGGGCACAAACCAGGAGGCGACCTCGCGCCTGGCGGCGGGACCATGCAGCAGTTGGAGCAGGCCCTCCAGCTCTGGCTGCCCGATCAGCAGGATCTCCGCGTAGCGCCGTAGCAGATCCTCGGTAACGCGGATATTGCCATTCTCGATGCCCGACAGGTAGCCCTTGGAATACCCCAGGCGAGTGGCCATCTCGGTCAGCGAAACGCCCTTCTGCTGACGAGCCAGGCGCAGGCGCATCGAGAGCGGTAGCTCCTCCACATGTATATCCGCGATTTGTTTATCCTTACGCCCCATGGTTGTTCCCGTCTAAGTGCTCTACGTTCAATGATTGTGAACAATGTATAGTATAGGTGATCATGCTGCAGAATACAATAAATCCGCACGGAAAATTGTGAAAAAATACCGTAGATAGCGTCTTGTATTTTATAGAGGGTAATGTATAATTTGTAATGGTCGTTCATTGTTTACTAAACAATGAATCACTCTTAAACAAACCTGCTTTGAGCCAATCCCAATAACGCCGCCGGCAGCCTTAAAGGTGCCTCCGAGAGGTGATGATGAACTACCTGATTTTATATATGCTGCTCTTCTGCATGTGCCTGTTGGTGAGCATGATGGTCCTGCTTAGAATGTTCTCGCATCGCTACACGCTGCAGGATCAATATATTCGCTACAAGAGTAGATTAGATTATCTAAATAAGCTATCGATTGTGGTGCTCATCATCACTGGCGTCACCTTCTTGATGATGTATCTGATCCTCAAGCAGCAATTGTTCGCGCACATCAGATTGTTTTGACGTGATCTTGTCTATATAGCGTTGGGGATTGTCGGGACAGGGCGCACGATAAGAAATATCGGGCTTAACGGGAGAAAGTGGACATATGGATAGACACGATCTGGCGGTTATCAGGCAGATTGAGGAGGGAGTGGTTGGTGAACGATGCGAAATCGAGATTGCCGGCGATCGCGTCGTTGGCCTGGCCGTTCGCTATGGGGAGTTGGAGGTGTTGCCGGAGAGCCTGGGCGAGCTGGCTGAGCTACGCCACCTGGATGTGCGCGGCAACCGGCTGGAGGTGCTCCCGAACTCGCTGGGACGGCTGCGCCACTTGCGCACCCTGATCGTTGATCGCAACCGCTTGACCGCGTTTCCTGAGAGCCTGGGTGAGCTGGAGCGATTGGAGGTGCTACACGCGGACGGCAACCGTCTGCGTGAATTTCCACGTCAGCTCTGCAGCCTGCCAGATCTGGAATCGCTGCAGCTCTATGGCAATCAGATCTCCGTGTTGCCGCAGGAGATCAGCTGGATGACGCGGCTCACGAATCTCAGTGTGGGCAAGAATAGGCTGAGCGAGCTGCCCGAGGCGCTGTGGCGACTGGAACGGCTGCAGGTGCTCAACGTCGCCGAAAATCAGCTCTCTGAGGTCTCGGAACAGATCGGCCAGCTCGGCCAACTGCACACCCTCGACCTGGGTCACAACGCGCTGAACGAACTGCCCGAGGCCCTGGGCCAGCTCACAAAGCTCGAACACTATCTCTACCTCAGCAACAACCGGCTGACGACGGTGCGTCCCTCCCTTTTCGAGCGCCTGGACAGGCTTGGCTATCTCAATCTGACCGACAATCAACTGCGGGAACTGCCCGACAGCATCGGACAGCTGAGCGGCCTGCGCGAGCTGCGCATCTACAACAACCGCCTGAAGTACCTTCCCACATCCCTTGGAAAGCTGGAACAGCTTCAGGAGCTGCACGCCATGAACAACCAGCTGGTCGCCTTACCGGGCTCCCTGGCGGGACTGAAGCGCCTGCGCATTTTAGACCTCAGAAATAATCAGCTGATGGCGCTACCAGCCGCGATCGGCCAGCTAGAGAGCCTGGTCCAACTGGACCTGCGCGCCAACCGGCTGGTCGCTCTGCCGGAGCAGATCGCCGAGCTACCTCATCTCGAAAAATTAGATCTGCGCTGGCTCAAGCTGGCAACTGAGCCAGGCTGGCTTGAGCGCCTGCGGCAGCAAGGGTGCCAGGTACTGAGATAGGCAAAGTGCGAACTATGCTGAAAGACGGCTCTGTATCACACCCCCATCAGGGTTAATGTGGATGTACAACAACGCGATAGCGACTCATGGATGTTATGTTCGGTTCACAACCAGGGAACACCGATCCCGGCTGATCTGATCGCGCACCTCTTCCAACCCTTCGTCTCCGGGCGCCGTTCTCAAGGACTGGGCATCGGGCTCTACCTGGCCAGAAGTATTGTGGAGGCACACAATGGCGAACTAACGGTCTCATCGGAGGGGAGCACTGGAACGAAGTTCACCCTGGCTATACCGATGCACAATGAATGAGGCGCCGGGCCGTTTTGACGAATGTTTGTCTGAAGGTGGGGAATGCGCCCACGAGGGGCGCATTGCATTAACGCGTACAAAGGAAAATGGTCAGGCGGTCGGCTCAGGATGGATCTCGCCGCTCTCGATCAGGGCATACATCGGATGGTCCGAGATGGTGAGTGGGAGATCGACGCGGCCGCGACGGCGGCTGCTTTCATAGATGCCAAAGATGATCTCGGTAGCGTTCAGCGCGTTGCGCGCGCACAGCTCCGACGTCTGATCGTTAACGATGGCCTCCACGATATTGGCGATGGCGCGCTCCACATAATGGGGACCGTGCAGGTTATCTTCCCCGGTATCGATATACTCCCAATCGTGGCGACCCTGGCTCGTCACGCGCAGGTGGCGATTGTCCGGCCAGTTGCCGATCTCGATGCTGCCGCTGCTGCCGAGCAGGCGAATATCGGCGCCGATCAACTCCGTACCCGGACCCGTACTGATCAGACCGAAGACGCCATTGCGGTAGCGCCAGGTGGCGATGGCCTGGTTCTCGACGTGGGCCCCGAAGACGCGCGACTCCTTGCGATAGTCGATCTGGCCGATCACCCATTCGGCAGCCTGCTCGCCGCAATAGAGTCCGGCCATATCCAGGTAATGCGTTCCCCAATCATAGATATTGCCGCACGCAATCTCAATGCGCCGCAGCTCACCGATCGAGCCCCCCTGCAAGAGATCATGAGCCTTACGGAACGGCTGGCCAAAGCGACGCTGATGATTAAAGGTCAGGCGCACCCCGTGACGCGAACACTCCTGTTCCATCAGGCGAGCCATGCCCCAGTTATCGCTCATTGGCTTCTCGCAATGGATCGCCTTCACACCGGCCAGCGCGCAATCCAGCACCATCTGAGCATGCAGGTGTGGCCACGTACAGATGCTCACCACATCCGGCTTCGCCTCCGCCAGCATCTTCTTATAGTCTGTGTAGATGCCTTCTTCAGGAATGCCATTGGTGTTCGCGAAGGCGGACGCGTAATCATAGACCAGGTCGGCGCAGGCGACCAGCTCGCACTGTTCTGGCAGGGCCCGGTAGCCGTCGGCATGTTCATAGGCCATGGCATAGCCAAAGGCATCCCGGCGCTCTTTGCGCCTGCCGGTACCGATAAAGCCAACACGTAAACGAGTCATAGTTTCTCTTCCTTCATCCTTGATCTACAGTACAAAACGATATAGGGAGAATCTTACTCTTACAGTGTAATAGTAACATAATTTTATTGAAGGGAGGCGTAGATGTGTCTGACTCCTGTCATTGTGAGGGTACGTGAGCGCCCTCGCACTCGCGTCCGCTGCGCGGCCGCATTGTTATTGAATGTTGGTGCGAGGGGCGCGCATCCGCGCGCCCCTCGCACCAACATTCAATAATAGATTCGTGAGACTGGATAATTATTTCCCATTTGTTAGAAGGTTACGGGGAGGCTGGTGAGGCCGCGCAGGATGGGGGTGCGGTTCCAGTGGAGCTGCTGGGGGTCGCCGGCCAGGTGGAGGTTGGGGAGGCGGCGCAGCAGGGTGGAGAAGGCGACCTGACCCTCCAGGCGTGCCAGTGGGGCACCCAGGCAGACGTGAATCCCTCGGCCAAAGGCGAGGTGTTTGTTGACCTGGCGCGCGACGTCCAGCTCCTGTGGATGGCTGAAGTGCTGGGGATCGATGTTGGCCGCCACCAGCGAGATCATGACCATCTCTCCCTTGTGGATGATCTGGTCGTACATGGGAACGTCTTCGAGGGCCCAGCGCGGCGTGGTCAGGGTCACGGGGGTCGTGTAGCGCAGCAGCTCCTCGACCGCTGTGGGGATGAGTGAGGGGTCCTGCTGGAGCAGGCACAACTGCTCGGGATGCTCCAGCAGCGCCAGCGTCCCATTGCCAATCAGGTTAGCGGTCGTCTCATGTCCGGCTACGATCAGCAGGAAGATAGTCGAGAGCAGCTCGGTCTCGCTGAGCGTTTCCCCGTTCTCTTCTACGCGAACCATACCACTGATCAGGTCCTGGTCCGGGTGGGTGCGCTTGCTGGCCACCAGGGTTTTGATATAGGTGATAAACTTCTCCATCGACTCCATGGCCGGCAGGCCCCGGTGGTTGTCCTCCGACATGTTGAGCATGGCCTGCGTCCAGAGGCGGAACTGTGGACGATCCTGTACGGGAATGCCCAGCATCTCGCAGATGACGGTGATGGGGAGCGGGAAGGCGAATTCAGCGATGAGATCCATCTCGCCGCGCTCCTGTACGGTGTCCAGCAGCTCATCGGTAATCTGCTGGATGCGTGGGCGCAGCTGCTCGATCATGCGTGGCGTAAACACCTTCGACACCAGTCCACGCAGCCGTGTGTGGTCAGGTGGGTCTACAGACAGCATATCGCGCCGCCAGGTAATAAAGCGAGTGACTTCCTCTTTCTCGGTATCTGGTAGCTGTTTATTGTACGTCGGCACAATCTTCTGGGCATCCCTGGTAAAGCGCGTGTCCTTCAGGATAGACAGCGCATCGTCGTAGCTGGTCACAATCCAGGCCCCCTGTGTGCCGAGCAGGCTCTCAACGTAGATAAGTGGTGCCTGGGCGCGCAGACGCGCATAGAATGCCTGGGAATCGCGCTTCGTCTCCTGTGCCAGCAGATCATGCATGCTGATATGGGTGGTCATAGCTCTCTTCCTTTCATGTTGTTTGATCGTCGTGGGTTTACTGCAACAATTGATCTCTTTCTTCTGCTGGAGATGATTGACAACCGGGCTTATATAATACATGATAGGTGATATGTGACAATCTGTCTCACTCAAAGTGTAGTCTCTGATGTGGCGGGGTACAAGGGACAATATTGGAACGATGTCAGATATGTGACAGGGGGTGAAAAATGTCTCAGAACTCAGAGGATCTGCGCGTCCGGCGCACCCGTAAACTGCTGCGCGACGCGTTGATCGAGCTGGCTGAGGAGCGTGGTTTCGACTCTTTGACCGTGGGCGAGATCGCCCGGCGCGCCATGGTCAGCCGGGCCGCCTTCTACCGCTATTATCAGGACAAGTATGACCTGGTAGAGAAGATCTTTGAGGATGCCATTGAGACTCTGACTCATGACATTGATCCGCTGCGCCGCGATATTTTTACCAATCTGGATGTGGTGCGACCACCAATGTCATGGGATGACTTCTACCGCATCGCGGTGGATGCGCAAGGACAGATACCGGTACCATGGGTGAAGCTGTTTGAACACTTCGAAGAGTACGAGCGTCTCTACCGCGTCCTGCTGGGCAAGAAGGGGAGTTCGTGGTTTGTCAACAAGATGCGCGAGCATCTGGAAGAGAGAGCTAACGAGCGCCTGGGTGAGTTTATCGGGCGCACTGGCGGGACACAACGCGCGCTGGCGAAGGGACTGGTGCCCAGAATGATCGCCACGCAGGTTGTTGATACCGTCACCTGGTGGCTGGAGCAGGGCAAGCCATACTCCACCAGCCAGATTGCCACCTACTGTTTCCACCTGGTCTACGCCACCCTCAAGGAAGCGAGCAGCTGGAAATAAAATGGGGATCTATATCGTGATGGCACGAGGCCGCTTCGCGGCAAGCGGGGGCAAGCCTCGCACCTACGACAAGGGGTTAGACAAGGGGTTAAAGCAGCTCGCCTCGCGAGATGGTTATGGCCTGTCCACCCAGGCGCACGCGATCGCCGTCGAGCAGCACGCGCACGGTGCCGCCACGCCGTGAGGCCTGGTAGCCCGTGAGCTGTCCCCGACCCAGGCGCTTGCTCCAGAAGGGACTGAGCACGCAATGGGCCGAGCCGGTCACGGGGTCCTCATTAATGCCGACGCTGGGGCAGAAGAAGCGCGAGACAAAATCGTAGTCCTGCTTGCCGGAGGCCGCAGCTGTCACGATCACGCCGCGCGCCGGCAGGGTGGCCAGTCGCGCGAAGTCGGGCTGCAGGCCGCGCACCACCTCTTCAGACTCAAGCTCAACCAGGTAGTCCAGCTGGCTCTTGCCCACGTAGCGCGGTGTGACGCCCAGGCTCGCGGACATGGCCGGTAGCGGCTCCACATCCTGTTCGGGCTTGGCCGGGAAGTTCAACTCAATCCACTCCCCGCGCCTCCGCGCCGTCAAAAAGCCGCCCCGCGAATAGAAGCGACCCTCCGTCTCAGGGGACAGGTAGCCCTGCTCCCACAGCGTATGGGCGCTGGCCAGGGTACCATGGCCGCACAGCTCAAGCTCAACATGGGCCGAAAACCAGCGCAGGCGATAGCCGTCCCCCTCGGGATGCAGAAAGGCGGTGGCCGCCTGATTCATCTCGCTGGCCACCTGCTGCAGCCAGCGATCCTCGCGCGGCTCATCCAGTATGCAAACCACCGCCGCATTGCCAGCGAATGGCGTATGGGTAAAAGCATCAACTTGAAAGAAGCGTAGACTCATCGTATATCCTTCTTTTAAATGTGCCTGAAAGCCAGACGTTTCGCGCCTCCGGCCCCTGACGATACGCGCTTACAGCGCTCAAAAGTTCTTTTCTATAAGATTGCATGGCGTGCTCATCAGCGCACGCCATGCAATCTTATAGAAAAACGGGCGCGACGTGCAGTGGACGCGTGTGTGTGGGCGCTTACGAGCCCCCAGAGTGACAAGAATAAGACACATTCTTATCATTTATTGTAGGATAAATGATTTTTGCCCTCAACAGCCATTTACGCTGCCATGAGAGAGCCAATGTGCATACGAGGGGGTGTTTATTACTAAATTTTCATGTTATATGTTTTGAGATGAACATTCTGTCATTCGTCCTAACTAAAAGTGTAGATATCAGGGAATTTGAACGGGGAAATAAACTATGCCTGAGGGATAAGAGGCAGGCAATGTCTGGCTGATACTATGTGATTGATGATGCGTGTACATTTCAAGAGAGAGCGTAAAGTGAAAAGGAAAGATCTTATGGGGACGCAGCCATTAGCCAGGCTGATGTGTAATATCGAGATCGCTCCTGACAATGAGTACGACGCTGATGTGATGGTGGTGCACGAGGTTGGGAGAGAGTTGATCAGCGCGTTGCAGCAGGATGGTTACGCGGTCGCATCGGTCTACAAAGGGAATCCCAGGGGGATCGGTCTGTTTTATCAGGTGGCATCGGGAAATGTACCGCTTGAGGGCTGGCCGGACGAGGAGACGGATATGCTTGAGGGGCTGAAATATCTGTTACAGACGGTCAGCCCCATCGCGCGCACGCTCTGGATGGCGGGCAGAAGGGCACTACAGGCGCCGGCCAGTCTGAGTGTTGCACTGGCGTTGGAAGATATCGAGCTGAACCTGGACCCGAGGGATATGGATGATGAAGAAGGGATCTCGCTCCTGGCCCAGACCATTCTTCAGCGCTATTCCGGTCAGCATCTGCCCTCCTCCCAGCACATCACGCTCAACGGCAAGATCGCGCGAGCCAGGTCGGGACGCCGCGGTCTGTAGGGGCAAGGTCGGATTGCCTGTTGGAGAGGGAAGCAGGAGGTTTGAGCAGATCGCAAGTGCGGGTAGAGGCCAGCGGGTGGACTGTGATACAATAGGCGTGCTCGGATGGACCCTACCATTGTGCGCCTGACTGCCTGGCAGGCTGTGACGGTCGCGATTCTGACTGCTGGTCGACCGAGACACCGATTTGGATGGAAAGAAGGAAATTGTGCCGTTGAAACGTGCCCGTCTGTATGACGTTCTGGCTCTCTGCACGGCGATCACCGCCATTGTGCTCGACCAATGGAGCAAGGCGCAGGTCGTCCAGAATATGACCGTGGGAAGCGAAATACCGTTTCCGATCCTGGGACACTACCTGGTTTTCAATTATATACATAATTCAGGCGCAGCCTTTGGCATGCTGTCCGGTGGCAAAGGATCAATCGTGCTGGCCGTCCTGATCGCGATCGCCGTACTGGTTGTCTGTTATCTCTACTCGCGCATGCTCAACACCGGTTCCCTGGCCTATAAACTTGTATTTGGATTGATTCTGGGCGGCGCCTTTGGCAACCTGATCGATCGTCTCGTGCACAGCGGGTACGTCGTCGACTTTGTCTCCTTCCGCATCCCTGAGATCAACTACTATTTCGCGATCTTCAACGTTGCCGACGCCTGTATCTCAGTAGGTGTCGTCCTGCTGTTCCTCATGGTCCTGTTTGGTGGATTCAGGCAACGCCACCGGTACGAGGATGGCGGCGCGGGCGAGATCGTGACTACAGAGCCTGTGACGAAAGAAAGGGCGGCGCTAAACAACACCACGCTGCGTAGCACTAAGAACGATGAATAAAGACACAACTACACCACCACAGACAAGCTGGACGATCACGGAAGAGCACGTTGGCACGCGCCTGGACCGCTTCTTAACCACGCAGATCGACACGCTGTCCCGAGCCTCTATTCAGCAACTGGTAAGCGACGGGGCCATCCTCATCAACGGCAAAGCGGCCAGCAAGTCCGGCTACGCCCTGCGGCTCAACGACCGCGTGCAGGTCCAGACCCTGATCCCCTCCTCCGCCGTCAAGAACGTCGTGGCGCAGGTCATGCCCCTTGACATTGTATACGAGGACGCCGACCTGATTGTCATCAATAAAGCGGCGGGCATGGTCGTCCATCCCGCCCCCGGCCACTACGAAGACACCCTGGTCAACGCCCTGCTGGCCCGCTATCCCGAGCTCAAGAGCCAGCAGGAGGATCTGCGGCCGGGCATCGTGCATCGGCTGGATCGCGACACCTCGGGACTGCTGCTTGTCGCCCGCAACCTGCAGACGCAGGCTGCCCTGATCGAGCAGATGAAGGCGCACCAGATCGAGAAGCGCTATCTGGCCCTGGTCGAGGGCGTCGTCTCGCTTGATCGCGGCAGCATCGACGCCCCCATCGGGCGCGATCCACGCAACCGCCAGCAGATGACGATTACCTCCATCGACAGCAAAGAGGCCGTCACCCACTTCAAGGTACAGGAACGCTATCAGCACCACACACTGCTCCTGCTGCAGCTAGAGACCGGACGCACCCACCAGATTCGCGTCCACCTCAAAGCGATCGGCCACCCGGTCGTGGGCGATCCTACCTACGGCACCGGCCGGCTCAGATACGGTATTACCCTGCACCGCCAGTTCCTGCACGCCTATCAGCTCCGCTTCACACATCCTACCACCGGTGCTACCGTTGAACTGGAAGCACCTCTGCCAGAGGACCTGCAGAGCATCCTGGACCAGCCCGAGTTCCTTTAGCCACATGTATAGCAGGTAGGTAGCAGACGCACCCCGTGCGCGGGAAGGTGGAAAATAGCGCAGGTGCGCAAGACGCCTCAAAATTGGGAGAAACCCGCCAATCGATTCGGCGAAATGTCGCGGGCGTGTCCACAAAAACGAAGAACAGAGGCCTGGAGCGGGCTGGCGCGATATATATGCTTTGACCATGCGATCAGCCAGCGTGCCCGGCGTGAAAAAGCTGGTGTCTGGACCTGTTCGCCGCGCCTGTAGAATAAAAGGATAAATTCGTTAGAACATAGAGTATAAATCAACTCGCCCGTCTGCTAATTTCAACAAAAAAACGATAGTATCTATTAAATAATTGACTTCAGGGGCTTGACTAGCAATCGTTTTTAGGGTACTACTATCGTGTCGGTAGGTTTCAAGTCGTGTAGCGCGTACTGGCTTATGTTGACCTTTTGCTGAAAGGTTAGGTTTATCCTCATGCTGATGAAGAAAGCTACCCATTATGAAGAGGCCGGGGCCATCTTCGCGGCTATCGTAGAACTAGCTGACGAAGACCTGGCGAACGTTGTTGCTGGCGCCGGCTATGCCGCAGACCTGTTTGATGAAGACGACCTGGCTTCTGGTGGGGTCTCTTATGGGCAGATTTCTGGTGGAGTTGCCTATGGGCACATGCACATGCACATGCATATGTACAGGCGTTATCGCCGGGCCGCCATCCGCCGCCTCGTGAGCCGCTATCGTCAGAGCCGCATGTCGACGACGACGGTCTCCCCTTAACCACCAGGGCATTTATCAGATTTATTACTCCTTATCAGGATTTCTCACTAAAGAAGTTGGTTTCTCGTTCATCTCTTTCTGGAGGACCAGAGGAGGCGTCGAGGGGCCGACTTCTTTGTGCCGTTTGGGACCGCATCTGCCGTATCGGACTCTGGGTGTCCTTGTTGCTCGTACAAGAATATGGTAAAACTGCAGCATTGATGAATATACTTCTATACGTATGTAGAATAATGCTTTAAGCGGCCAGTGTGATGATAAACGATCAGGTAGAGGGGATTTGTTGCCGAGCTGGAGGGGAATATGCTGGAAACCAGAAATGAAGATATAAATATGCGTGTACTTTATGCGGTCGAAGACGCCTTCTGGCTGAATGTGCTCAATGGGTCACTCAAAGAACTGCAGCAGCGTGGGATGATTGCGGGTTGGGAGTGTTATGATCTCTCTGCCAGATCATCCAGGTCGGCCGAGGATCGCAATGATGGATGGTATCGAGAAGGAGACGCGCTGGTCTGCGTGCTGATCAGCCAGCATTTTTTCGCCAGTGAGTTCAGCGATGGATTGGAGATGGAGCAGTTGCTAGAGTGCCACGAAGATGGAGAGCTTGTGCTGGTCCCCGTATTGCTTCATGACATCGATTGGCGGCGGACCTCTTTCTCCTTGCTGCGCCTGCTAGGGGAGCAGGCTCCTTATGTTGTACGCTGGTCGAGCGCTCTGCATGATTTTGTGGCCCTGCCAGAGGCTATGCAGCGCGCCATCAAGCTCTATCGCGCCCATACGCCACCAGCAGCCACGACCACGCCAGATTTCGCCACTGGCCAGCAGATGGTACGCAAACTGCTGCTAGCCAACTGCCAGCAAGAGATGGCTGAGAAAGAAAGAGAACGGCAAGATATCATCCAGTTGAGCGCGCAATCGTCCACCGCCATGAAATGAATCCCGGCAAGCCCGAAAAGCCGGGGCAAGCCCGGCACCTACGGTGTGTGCACCTGCGCACGTTTATGGCCCGCATTGCATGTATCACATGTATAGAAGCGAGTGGGACATATGGGTAATATTGCTTGAAATCCTCATCAGTTGCAGGTAAAATATGCGTATCTGTTGATGTTGTCTTGTGGATATGTGGGAAGTTGAACTCCATTCATTGTGTGCTTTGTGCGCGCGCCAGATGCTGATAGGCTTTTTTTCTCCGTATGGTCCAGATAGATTGACAGGAACAGGTTTGTTCAATTAAAATAGAACAAAGGTTCTGATTTGGTCGTTTGTTCTATCCTGTGGAGTAAGAAGCGCCCCGAGGGAAGCGATGTGGTTCGATAGGATAAGCGGGATGTGTGTTTTTGATATTGAGAGGAGTACGCGCGATGCCGACTCTGGAGTCTACTGAGAGGATTGCCCCCAAAAGTATCTTACGTCATCGACCGATAGAGGGTGGGAGCGGGAAGAAGCAAGCATCCGATTCCGTGGCTGGTATTGTAACTCCTGTGCCACGTGCCTCACGTCCGAGTGGAGAAGTTGTTGTGGCTGCGGAGCAGCAAGAGAGGGGAGCGATGCCCAAAGAGTCATCGCAGGAGGGTTGGCGTATGCAGGAGACAACGGCCGGTCAGGGACATCATGGCAAGGACACGGCGACGCGGCACATGGTGTATATGGATCTGTCGCCAACGCGCGTCACGCGGGTCGAGGGGGCTCTGCGCCGGTCGGTGCGGTACCGGCCGCGTCAGCTCGTCAAGGTACACACGGCGCCCGCGCGCCCCTTCTGGTTTTATCTTCTCATCGGCATGACGGGCACCCTCTTACTATGGATGGTATTGAGTACCGCCGCGGGCTGGTTCTCGACCTGGATGGATGATCTGCACTATGGGCGTCCGCGCACCTTTCAGACCGACGCGCGCGTGGGCCACAACGAGCAAAGGGGCCTGCCCAGCCATTTTATCGCCCTCAACCTCCATCGGCGCATCGAGATCATCGAGTTCGCCGGTGGTGATCCCGCGCAGGCCCGCATATTCATGGGACCCGAGCTCTATCACGCCAACGACGAACTGGTACCGGTTGAGCTCAAGTTCGCCGACCTCAATAACGATGGCAAGCCAGACATGGTTGTTCTCTACCAGGGGCAGCACCTGGTCTATATCAACGACGGCAAGAGCTTCCGACTTTCTACTCAGGCTGAGCAGGATGGGATTGAGCAGGCGCTGCAGCATCTGGGCTGGTAGTCCGCACAAAGTGGCCGACCTGCGTAAAGACCTCCTCCCGCTCGGGTCCCACCACGATTAAATGGTCGGACTTATGAAGCCAGCGCAGAAATCTGGGCGTGGCCGCGCGCGCCCGGCGATAGAGGTCATCGGCGTTGCGAGGTTTAACTGTATGATCATTGCGGCTCTGTATGATCAGCAGGGGGGTGCGTAACTTGTGAAGGCGGCGACGACAGTAGGCGGTCAGCGCGAACAGCTCGGCCAGAGCCGGGATGGGCAGGCGCACCATCTGCTTGATGGCAGCGACCGTATGCTGATCAGAAAAATCAATCTGTGCCTGTGGATCGCGCAGGCGCGCCTGTCGCAGTGTCTCAGCCTGTACTTTGGGATCGTTGAAATTAAGGCGGGCCAGTGGATAATACCATTTGATAAAATAGCGCAAGAGGGGGACCGCGCGTGAGGGCCAGTTATCGTAGAAGTTGGTAGGAGTTGAGAGTGCCACCACGCCCGCGACGCGCCTGGGATGTTTAATACCCAGCAGCAGGGCCAGAACGCCTCCCATAGAAAAGCCGATCACAAAGATCCGTGGGTAGCGAGCCAGTAGATCCAGGCCAGCCTCGGCTGACTTTAGCCAGTGCTTGCGTCCATAGCGCAGCAGTTCTTCTGGATCGCCACTGTGGCCCGCCAGCGCCACCCCATAGACGCGAATGCCCCGGCTCGCCAGCGCCTCTCCCAGGCCGATCATCTCTCGCGGCGAGCCGCTAAAACCGTGGATCAGGAGACACGCGCTGGAAGCATCTTCCGGGCCAAGCAAAAAAGGAACGTTCTCTTGAGGCATGACAAAGACCTCCTATCATACTGCCGCACAGGAACTATTGCACTGTCAGCATAGCATGCCAGGAGGTCACGTATCAAACGAGGAAGGAGGCTAGCGGGTACCGCTGCGCTGCTGCTCAGATTTCTTGCCGCGCCCTGCGGAAGCATCCATAGCCGCCTGTGAAAGGACCGCACCGACTGAGAAGCCAACACGTTTGCGGGCCGGGATTGTAATCTGGGCGCCACCGCGGATAGATTTCACGCGGCGGGGGGCGACATCACGCAGGTTCCAGGTGCCAAAGCCCATCAAACGGACCTCGTAGCCCTTGGCGACGCCTTCACGAACAACCTCGGTAAAAGCATCGATAACCTTGTTCGTCTCTTTCAGATTCATTCCAGCTTTGGCCGCGATCTGATGGATCAGCTCGTCTTTGCCAACTACAACGTGTTCTCTATCTGTCGAACTTGTTCTCATAAAAATTGTAACTCCTCACAAATGGTTTTGCAGAGAGAAATAGTGCCTCTGCTCATAACGTCAATGCTCTATCGCATTGTCAATGTTATCTGGCAGACTTGCTGCATAAAACAGAACAGTAACCCTGCGCATTGGCAGTCCTGTAATCAGCAATCAGGTGAGCCGCTGATGCGACTAGTTGCTGTACAGCTTTTCCGATTGAATAGCGTAGTGTTGTCTACCACTTTCACTATACAGAGTGCCACCAAATAGTTTAGGTCATTACCGTAAAGGTTCATTCTTGCTACCTGATTCGCGCCATGCTCGATTGTGCATGCATGTCCGCGCCCCGCGTCTGCGAGCGTAGAAGAAAATCGGACGCGCTCCCCACAAATATGGCGAAAGCGGCATTAAATATGTTAACCTTAACGATGGCAACAGATTTAGTCGCCCGAAGGCATTGCCCTCAACAGTGCCGATCCCGGCTGGATCTCACAGCAGGCGCCCTTTGCGTCCGTGCAAGGTGCCTGGATGACAGCCGGAAATCTTTAGCAGGATTACCTGATTGTACCCTGGTAGGTATCTATGAGGGAAGGATTGTGGCTGCTTCATTGCAGGGTCGCGCCATGTTGTGTTGTTGTCAGATAGACTGGTATAACAGACAAGCGTAGCGCGTTTTGTCGTCACCACGACAAACGCGCATCGCCTCAACAAGAGAGAAGAAGATCGCTATGAAAGTTGCCTATATCTTTAGCACATCCGGACACACCGTCAGCTACAAGCTTGGAAAGATGATCCTGCCTCAGCTTGAGGAGCATCGTCACGGGGCCGAGGTGGTCGGCATGTTCTTTTTCGACGACAACACCTTCGCCTTGCGCAAGGGGAATCCGCTGGGAGAGCGCCTGGCTGCCGTTGCCCGCGAGAACGGCATGCTGCTCATGCTCTGTGACCAGTGTGCCAGTGAGCGCAACCTTGCCGTCCTCCGAGAGGATGGCAAGTATGATCCTGTCGACACCGTCGAAGGGGTGCAGGTTGGCTGCTTCCCCGATCTCTACGCCGCCCTGGAGGGCAACCCTCCCGATCAAGTTATTACGCTCTAAAGAGCCAGGGCAGGAGTGCTCGCCAGCGTGGGGGCGCTGACGCCCCCAATCTTTTTCTTATGAAAGATGGTCAAAGATGCAACAGCCGTGCGCCGAGCGCACGGCTGTTGCATCTTTGACCATCTTTAAAACTCCTGAGGGTTCACACTGCCTTGCTCAACTGCCTATTATATATTGGTGCATCGGGTGCGCATTCGCGCACCCGATGCACCAATATATAAAACCAATGCGGCCGCGTAGCGGACGCGCGTGCGGGAGCGCTTACCTGCCCCCAGGGTGATGGGGGTCTGACACACTCTGAGGGCTGCAGAGCGGCAGCGTGAAAAAGAAAGTTGACCCCTCCTCTTCGGTGGAGTCGAACCAGATATGGCCGCCGTGGTTCTCTATCAGTTCGCGGCACAGGTAGAGGCCGAGGCCGGTTCCACTGATATGCATCGCTTTGGCGTTGTCGGCGCGCATGAAGCGTCCAAAGATGCGCGATTGCTGGTGGGCCGGGATGCCCAGCCCGTGATCCTGCACCGCGATTAAAGCCTCGTTGGCTCCGGTCTTATCAGCGATAGTGACATCAACGGGACCGCCCTGGGGGCTGTACTTGATGGCGTTGGAGAGCAGGTTAGTCAGGACCTGTTCGATGCGGTCGGCGTCGACGAAGGCGCACAACGTGTCCAGGGAGGTATGCAGGTTGATCTGGTGAAGCTGCGTGGTCAGTTGAAGTCGACCGATAACCTGGCGAGCCAGCAAGATGAGATCGACTGACTTGCGCTCAAGCTTGAGGTGGCCCGCCTGCATGCGCGTCGTGTCCACCAGATCCTCCGTAATCTTGCTCAGTTGCCGGGTCGCCTGACGCATATCCTGAATGATTTTTTCCTGCCGCGTATCTAGAGGTTGCCCCCGGCCGCGCGCCGCACGTGTTAGCAGCATATCGGCGCCCATGGCTACGATGGTGACCGGAGTGCGCAGTTCGTGCGTCGCCAGGTTGATAAATTCATCTTTTAGTTTTTCCGATTCTTTCAGCGTGGTCACATCCTGATGGACGACGAGGACGATCTGCTCATCGAGTGGGCTATCGCTAGCAAGGTGGTGAGAAATACGACGCAGATCCTTATGTTCTTTGAGGGGGATCGCGCAGACCAGGATAGGAATGGTGGTACCGTCGGGTCGTCGCACCACTTCCTGGAACTGGTAGATGCTCTCACCGGTGGTAGTAGCCCGGTAGACTGCCAACTGCTGTAAAGAGAGTGCCTGCCCACCAGGGCCCAGCAATTGAATGTTATTCTCCTTCATAAACTCTGCCAGGGGTTGCCCCGGTTTCATCTCGACGCCCCAGACATTGGCGGCCGCCCGATTAGAGAGCACGAAGCGGGCATCGGGACCCTGAACGAGATAAATACTGACGGGTAGCTCATCAACGATGAGCTGCAGAAAGTCAAGCTTTGCCTGCTGCTCGGCCTGGAGCTTTTGTTCGATCTTCTCCAGGCGACGGCGTTCCGTCACATCGCGGTTAATCTCCAGGATCGCTATCGGTTTCGCGTTTGCATCGCGTTCAAGTACATGCCTGCTCTCAACGATGATCTGCTCACCAGTACGGCCGATGTGGATGAGGTCGCCCTCCCAATAGCCTTTGGTCTCCAGAATATGTTGAATATCAGCCAGGGGGATCGGAAAGCGCGTCTGGAGCAGGGTATGGGTTATCTGGCCCATCGCCTCCTCGGCCGTCCACCCATACAGTTGTTGAGCCCCCTGGTTCCAGAACACAATGGCGCTTTGTGGATCGCGTACGATAATGGCATCATGGGCCAGTTCAAGCAGGCGTCCTTGCAAGTCGAGTCGATTTTTGTGTGACAGCAGGTATGATTTGGGATATTTCAGCGTCTCGTGATGCATGCTTCCCCCTGGTTGAAGAGCTTGTATGGTCGCACTTGCTAGCTCGCTGGATAAAATATTGGGACATATCTATCATATGACAAGCGTACAGTAATTGCCAGCCAGTTGGAAGTGTATGATTGTCTTTGATGGCTGATACACAGGTGGGGAGTTTTTGTGTGTTTAGAGACCAAACTCATCTGCTTGAAGCGGTTGAGGACCCGGCTGAGGTGTTTTGCTAACGATATACGAACAGCTGATCAATGCCTCTGCTGCAAGCGATCAAAAGGCGCGGAATAGGACTTATCCTATTTAGAGGACAGGAGAAAAATGCACAAAATTTGTCTGGTTTTGTCGGAGCTTTGCCCTTGATTTGCTCCCCCTGGTGATCATGGCAGGAGTGATATCAGGGTTGCCTGGCTCCCATCCTGCCAGGCGGCCTGGAAGCGGGCGGGATCGAGCTGAGCGCGCGCCAGGGACAGGGCCAGGCGGTAGGAGGTCCGGTAGACGGGAGGCATGGGAGCCACGATGGTCGAGCGGATGCTGGCGGCCAGTCCCCAGCATTGGATGGCCCGTTCGGGCGCTTGCTGGACGACCAGGACACTGCCATAACCCTCCAGACCGGCCGCGATCATCTCTTTTGCCTCCAACTGTTTAAGGATGGCCAGGCTCTCCTCGTAGCTGGCGCGCGCCTGTTGCCAGTCGTTGCGTGAGGAGGCCAGGCGGCCCTGAGAGATCAAGACCTCCGCGCGGCCCATAGGATCGGCGATCGCTTTGAACAGCTGACTGCTCTCATCGAGCAGCTGCGCGGCCTGCCTGTCTTTGCGGCCCATCAGGATATTGGCCTGCAGATCGAGCGCGTGCGCGACCAGACGACGATTGCCGACCGCCCGGAAGAGGTTCAGGCTATCCTCGACCAGCTCCTGTGCCTTCGCTATATTCTGGTCGGACAGGAAGAGCGTACGCGCCATGTAGTAGAGGGGATAGGCGGTACTGTCCTGCTCGCCCAGAGAGGCGTACTCGGCCAGGTTCTCTTCCAGCAGGGCATAGGCTTTACTGTAGCTACCCTGGGCGATGGCGATCTGCGCCAGGGCGATGCGCGTGGAGGCGGCCCGCCGCGTATTACCGCCCTCGCGATCGATGGTCAGGGCCTCCTCAAGCAGGCGACGCGCCACTTTATAAGAATTTTTTGTCAGGGCCAGATTACCCTGCAGGCGCAGGATAGCGGCCATCGCACTTTTATCGCCGCTCTCACGGAACAGCAACTGGCTCTCGCGCAAAAACGCCTCCGCCTGAGGCACCTGGCTTAGCATCAATGCCAGAAAGCCTGCGCTGTGCAAAGCCTGAGCCCTGATCGTTGCCGGGACCTCCTGCGGGCTGGCCAGCGCCTGTGTCAGCAAGCTGGCCCCCTCTTCAAAGTAGCCTCGGATCTCCCAGTAGCGCATCAGAGCCACCCCGAGGCGCTGCGCCTGCTCACTGCGTGTCTGATCGGGATTGTGCTCATTGAGCAGCCAGGCAGCGGCCTCGCGGATATTCTCATAGTCCTGGTCGAGCTGGTCGAGCCAGAATACCTGTTCGGCTCCTGCCAGCCGAGGCGCGATCTCCTCACACCTGGACACGCTATAGCTGCCCAGGGCGCTCAGGGTCGTCTCCGTCTCGGCGGCCTCCGCCAGTCGAGTCGAACCATAGGTGCGTAGCGTGCGCAACTGCCAGAAGCGCGCCTCGCCATTGCCACCACGACGCTGCAGCATACTCTTATCGACCAGGTTCTCAAGCAGTTCAACGATAGGTTTATCGAGCGGTCCCGCCGCCGTACAGATCTGTTCCGCCGCCTCCCGCGTAATGGCCGCCGGGCAGACTGAGAGCCGACGGAACACGCGCTGTTCTGCTGGCTCAAGCAGATCATAGCTCCAATCGATAGCCTGCTGCAGCGTTCGCTGGCGTGCTGGAATGTCCTGGACCTTGCCCTGCAACTGCATGCTCTCCTGCTGCAGGCGCTCCAGCAGTTGCGCGGTCGTAAAATAGCGGCTCTGAGCCGCCGCCAGTTCGATGGCCAGTGGAATCCCATCCAGCCGGCCGCAGATGCGCAGGATATCGGGAGCGTTCTCTGCGGTGAGCTCGAAGTCCGGCTGCAGCGCCTGCGCCCGTTGCACAAAGAGCGCGATCGCCGCCGAACGAGAAAGGGAGACAAGGTCCATGGCCTGTTCACTGTTCGGGAGGGGGAATGGCTGCACCTCGAACAGATGCTCGGCCTGCAGGTGCAGCATCGTCCGACTGGTCACCAGCATCTTCAGTCCTGGACAGCTGGTGAGCAGCTCGGCGACCGCCAGGCGGGCGGAGAGGACATGTTCAAAGTTATCGAGCACCAGCAGCAGCGGCTGATCGGCCAGGGCTGTTTTGATCTGCCCAAGCAGCGGGGTTCCCTGTTCCTCCTGTATTCCGAGCGCGCGCGCCAGTGTGGACAGCACCTCATCGCTGCTGTGGGCCTCCTCCAGCGCCACAAAGCATATCTCGCTAGCCAACCGTTCCGCCAGTGTGCTGGCCACCTGCAGGGCCAGGCGAGTCTTGCCCACGCCGCCGATACCGATCAGGGTCAGCAGCCGCACCCCCGGACGCAGGAGCTGCTGGCAGAGGATCTCCACCTCCTGTTCACGTCCCACAAAGGACGCGGATGGCTGTGGAAGGGGACGGAGCGAGCGGCGTGAGCCAGCGGTCGCGGGAGGTGGGAAGGTCTCGGGCAGGCCGGGGATGACCAGTTGAAACAGCCGGCTCTGGCCCGGAATATCCTTGAGGCGATATGAGCCAAGATCTTGTATGCCAACCTCATCGGGCAGGTCGTTAGCCACCAGGTCATGGGTCGCCTGCGACAGCAGTACCTGTCCGCCGTGGGCCGCGCCCATGATGCGCGCCGCGTGATGAACATCCAGTCCGACATAGCCCTCCTCGACCGCCTGCGGTTCGCCCGTGTGGACGCCCATGCGTACGCGCACCGTGACATCCTCGGGCCAGTGGGCCTCGGCCAGGGAATGCTGCGCGATCACGGCGGCCATAATGGCATCGCTGGCGCGCTCAAAAACCACAAAGAAGGCATCGCCCTGCGTATCCACCTCGAAGCCATGGCTGTGGGCGAAGGCGGCGCGCATCAGACGGCGACATTCGCGCAGCATATCCGCGTACTGCCGTCCCAACTGGCGCAGCAGGCGCGTCGAGCCCTCGATATCGGTGAACAGCAGCGTCAACGTTCCAACAGGGAATTGTCGCATCATTTCTACCCGCTCCGTCTACTGGAATGATTGCTTTCGATCCTTTGCGCCAATAATATCACATCTATGCGGCGAGATAAATCCATCATGAAGGTACAGTGCCGAGCCACCGTAGATGCCGGTAGAAGTTGACGAAGCGGTGGTCCCCTCTTTGCTCCTTGACATTATCTGTACCATGCACTATTATATCCGTGTGAGATGTATCCGCGACGGATATATAGAGTGAAAGGAATAAGGCATGGCTATTCGAGCGGTCGTGTTTGATATTGGTGGCGTGTTAGAGATCACGCCTGCTAATCCCGAGAGGACGATACAATGGGAGGCGCGGCTAGGGCTGCAACCAGGAGAACTGAATCAGCGCATGGAGCAGGTGTGGCATGATGGCTCTCTGGGCAGATGTTCTGAAGAACAGGTGCTGGAGAGTCTGAAAGAGCGCGTTGGGATGAGCCAGAAGCAGATAGCTGTTTTCTGGCAGGAATTATGGGATGAATATCTGGGCCAGCCTAATGTTGAGCTGATGGAATACTTCAAGGGCTTGCGTCCCGCGTATCGCACCGCTATGCTGAGTAACAGCTTCGTGGGAGCTCGTGCCAGGGAGCAAGATCGCTACCACTTTGATCAATTGGCTGAGATGATCATCTACTCGCACGAAGTCGGTGTGGCCAAACCGGAGCGACGCATCTATGAGCTAACCTGCGAGTTGCTTGAACTACAACCCGCCGAGGTCCTTCTCCTGGATGACGCGGAAGCCAACGTGCTGGGGGCTCGCCAGTGCGGTATGCATGCTATCCCCTTTCAAGGGAACGGGCAGGCCATCGCAGACATCAACGCCTTCCTGCGAGCCGCTTCCGCTTGAAAAAAGAGCCCGGTCCACGCGGCACCTTGAGAGGATATGGCGCGAGCTCGCGCCATATCTCTACACCTGTCAATTTCTCACTCATCGAGATCAATTGTGGCAAGTACTTTAATCATGGCGGCCTGAAGAGCCGGGTGGGTGGTAGCCAGGAAGCGCGTCATCCCGGGGTCATAAGCTGTGCCTGTGAAATCAGTTACCAGCACACCTGCTTCTCGCGCGATACATGTGCCTGCTAACTGATCCTCGCGCTCTGAGTCCAGACTGACTAACCCGGCAATACGCCCCTCGGCCAGTAAGCACCAATCAAGTGATGGAGCCCAATTTGCTACTACTCGTTTCGCATGATCAGATAGTGCATTTTGAATAACTTTCGCGCTCGCTTTTTTGGCTGCATAGCCTTGAATGTAGGCAATGGTCGCGCGCTGGATATCCTCACTTTGGCGCACAGAAAACGGCATAGCATTGCGTTGAGCGCCATTACCATCCATGGCGCTCCAGAGTGTATCCGTCATGGGTTGGTAGACAACGCCCAGGACTGTCTTGTGATAGTGGACGAGTGCTATAGAGACACCAAATTGCGGAATGCCGGTTACAAAATTATGGGTTCCATCCAGTGGATCAACAAACCAGGTATACTCGGAACCTTTGTCGGTAAGTCCCTGTTCTTCTGAGAAGATATTGAAAGCGGGGCATGCAGTCTGCAGGATGGCCCGTATAGTTGCTTCTGATGCCAGATCCGCCTCTGTAACAATGTCGGAACCTGCCTTTTCTCTGAAGGGCAGCTCCTGGCCAAAATATCCACGCAAGAGCGCGCCGCCTGCTATTGAAGCCTGAGAAGCAATTTTTAGTAAGTCTTGCATACAGAGATCCTTCTTCATCACCAATTATAATTTGTTACTGTATAATTTTTATGTACATACAAGCCTGCTGTCAATGTTTTTTGTAACTTGCCCACAGAATAGGACGTATGAATTGATGAGAAGTTATATTGTGACGTGAAAGGAACGGATGATGAAATTCCATCACCGTAGATTGCCTGATTTCCCGGCTCTGCTGGCGGGTCCGACGCCGCCGGATAATTTCGCCTTTCTCTCAGATCGGCTGCAGGTGAGCTATTTTAATACTATGGAGGGCTGGGCGGATCTACAAGCGCACGCCCATCGTGAGAGCGACGAATTTTTCCTGGTGCTGCGGGGAGCGGTAATTGTTGAAGTGGAGGGGGAGCGCGTCAGTATCGGGCCGCGTGAGTTTTGTGGTTTTCCACACGGCACCTTTCACCAGGTGGTTGAGGTGAGCACTCCCGTTGAGTGCCTGGTGATCCGTAATTCGGCTGGCTATGACAAGGTCTATCGTTTGCCTGATGGCACGACTACGACCGAGAGAACCTATCATCAAGACCTCTTTGGCATGCTCAATACTGGCAAGGACCATTCTACCGAACAATAATTTCCAGACACGGTGTTTTCTCCGCGAACACGTTCGTTTCAAAGGGAACGGTAGTGTTCGGTGAGGGGTAATCGGAGGCGAGCTCCGAACCTATGGGGGCCGGGGACGGCCCTACGTGAATATGGATCGTGCTCGTCAAATGCAAGGTATGTATATTATTGTCGATGTGCTCTTTATATCTGGCGACTTGTTGATCGAGAGAAACAATAGGAATGCTTACGTATTAGCCTGCAGCATGTACTCCAGCGGTGTCAGAGCAATCGTGGTTGTGCCACAAGATCCTCTGTTTTCCGGATTCGCGGTGGGATGCTGAAGCCATCAAGGCTCCAGCCGATGGTGATGTTTCTGGTTTGCGGATGGTGGCGAAGATGGTCGTAGAGCTGGCGGGCATGGCGCGTCTCGGACCAGTCGGGGACAGCCTGGGCATAGGGGCTGTGGGAGGTACGGTAGCCGGCCGTGCCGTCACCATCGACCATGGTGTCAACGATGATGCGCCGGGCGCTGCTCTCGATCAGCCACTGTCCAAACTGCTCGGCAGAAGTGTAGGGCAGGCAGGGGCTGACCGCGATCTGGGTCGGGACGTCCTGCTGGCTGGCGGCGCGCACCGCCTGCCAGCGCTTCTCCAGCGGGGGTCCACCTCGCAGGTTCTTGAGATAGGATTGGTCGTTGGTCTCGATGGTCATCGACAGCCAGGCGTAGGGAATCTGCTTGATCAGCGCCAGGTCGCGTTCCACCAGCGGCGAGCGCGTCTGGATGAGCAGCAGATCGAGATCGGGATAGCGCGCGAAGACTTCCAGGCACTGGCGCGTAAGCTGATATTTGTTTTCGAGGGGTTGATAGGGATCAGTCGAGCTGCTCATAAAGATACGCAGCTTCTGGCGCGTGGCGGGCCGCATCTTCGCCAGCGTCTCATCGAGCAGCTGTGGCGCGTTCGCCTTGATGTGAACCGCGCTACCCCAGGTCGCGCTTCCCCCTACGAAGGACCAGTTGGGGAGGAACTGCGCGTAGCAGTACATGCCGCAGGTGGTCGATCCGAAGCCGCAGCCCACATAGCACGACAGGGTATGGGTATATGGATAGGTCCCGCTCGCCAGAAAGCCGCCGCGCTGGGGACCAAGGATGCTCTTTGCCTCTCTAAGATGAATCTCCATGCTAATTTTCTCTGTCTGCGTATCTATTAGGACATATGTTCATTAATGATTGCCTGTAGAGTATACCATACCGGTCAACTCGCCCTTCAAGACGAAGGGGGAGCTTTGATCGCGTCTTTTAAATATTAAGTATTTACTGTTATATATGTATCTTTTTAGCACATCCAATGAGTATATACATCAGTAGAGCTAAATAGTATTCATGATCCTCAGTTTCGTCAAGCTTTTTCTCACTGGATACCATCGTAATCCCTGATTGATGTCATCTGATTTTGTTGAATCTGGAGCAAGTAGAATGATACGTAAAAATGATCCTATGCGTCGCTACTACATATATTTCTTTATCTGCGAAGGGCTTGCTGTCAGCGGCCTGCTTTGCCAGTTTGTATCATCCCTGACGGCAGGTCGTCCCAACTACTTTAATCTGGGCATGTCTGTGTTTTTGCTACTACTGCTAACGTTTGCTTTCTTTGCTTTCAGACGGCGCCATCAGCGCACGGAGCGGCGGCGGCAACTGGCATTTTCCGGTGATGAGACCTTGTTGGCCCGGCCGCAACCACAGCCAGATGCTGATGCGCTGGCATTGCCCGCGAAAATTGTTCTACGTATGGATATTGGCAAATTAGCGATCTTGATGCTGATCTTTGTGGTACTATTGACGATTGTCGTGGTGCCTTTTGCTCTCATCATGTTTGCTTCTTCTCGTGATATAAGGATTATTGTTATTCTATTGGGAATCTTTTTCGCTATATATCTTTTTGTCTTTTTGATTACATTTGTTCTCGTTGCCCTTCTAATGCGTCGATTTATGTATCAAGAAGTCATTGTGGATGATTATGGTATCGGCAGCAGCATGTTTGGTAAGAAGATATATATCCCGTGGCCGGAGATACAGAGCTTCGCCATGTGGGGGAACGCCAAACGCTTCGCCACCATTGCCTTTGAAGTGACTGGTAATGATGGGTCTGTCGTACGCTGGAACCAGCTAGGGCCAAAGGGCACCTTCATCACCAGCATCTCGGCGCTCAAGCCGGAGGGAATGTCATTTGATGAGTACCGTGACCGCTCGCTCAGGTTGCAGCAGGTAGTGGTGGCACGTTCTGGCAAGCCACTCTATGACCTGCGCGACGAAAAAATAACCTGGTGGTAGTTGTCTCAGCGTATGCGGTATGATTGTCCTTGTGGATTTTTCATAAGCTGATAGAAGCATATAAGAGGTGGAATGCTCATGAAGTATTGGTAAGCAGCACTTGTTTCTATGCTATACTTTGAGCTACAGGGAGCGAACAATTTATAGATAGGTTACAGGTATATGGTGGACATATCAGGGCAGACCATTGATAGCTATCTGCTTCTTCGCCGTCTTGGTGGGGGGACTTTTGGCGATGTCTATCTGTCCGAGCATATACATCGCAAAGAGCTATTCGCGATAAAGATTTTACGATTTCATTTGAGCCAGGAGAACCTTCAGCTTTTTTTAAATGAGGCTCGTGTCTTTCGCCTGGCCCATCCCAATATCATACGTGTGCGAGATTTTGGGATGGAAGGTGATGTTCCGTTTATCGTGATGGAGTATCTGCCTGGTGGCACATTGCGCCAGATGCATCCACGTGGTCAGCCCTTGCCGCTTACATCGATTGTCACCTATGTCAGACAATTGAGTGCCGCGCTACAATATGCCCACGATGAAGGCCTGGTGCACCGTGATGTGAAGCCTGAAAATATGCTCATCGGGATGAATGGTGAAATTGTATTGAGCGATTTCGGGATTGTCACAACCTCGTATACCTGGGGTGAAAATCCGCAAGCAGGGGCTGCTGGCACGGCGCTCTATATGGCGCCAGAGCAGAGCCAGGCGCGCGCCGTGCGTGCCAGTGACCAGTACGCGCTGGCGGCGTTGACATATGAGTGGCTGATAGGGGTTCCACCATTTCTGGGCACGCTTCCAGAACTGACTGCCAAACACCTTTTTACGCCGCCCCCCTCATTGCGCAGGCGTGATGCGACCATCTCAGCTGAGATCGAGCAGGTCGTCTTAAAAGCGCTGGCGAAAGATCCCGCGCACCGTTTTGCCAGTGTGAGCGAGTTCGCGGCCGCGCTGGAGGAGGCCGCGAGGGTCCCTGTTGGCACCACGTTACAGGCTATTGCACCACAGGATAAACAACTCCTCTCTCTGGCATGGTCGCCGGAGGGGACACGCCTGGCTGTAGCCAGCAGTGATGCGGTCAGTGTGTGGAAGGTTGGAGCGGGGGAGGCTCTTTTCCGCGTCAACTGGCATCGGCAGCAAGTAACCGCTGTGGCCTGGTCACCCGATGGTTCCAGGCTGGCGACTTCCGGCAGTGACTGCACGGTGCAGATTGGGAACGCCGACAATGGTCAGGGATTAGTAACGTGCGCCGGCCATCACGAGGAGGTCTTAACGGTGGTGTGGTCGCCCGATAGCGCCAGATTGGTCTCGGGTGGGGCGGACCGCGTGCTGCGAATCTGGGATGCCACGACTGGCAAGACAGAGGCTGTTATTGTGGGGCATGGTGATGATATTTTATCGGTGGCGTGGTCACCTGATGGGGCCAGACTGGCATCCACCGGCTATGATGGAACGATACAGGTGCATGACTCCCAGAGTCACAAACAGACCTGGATGTCCAGCGGTGCTGTTCCTATCTATATGCTGGCCTGGTCGCCTGACGGTACACGCCTGGCGGCTGCTCGTTATGACGCAACCGTTCAGGTATATGAAGCCATGACTGGTCGTTTGCAGCAGACGTATCGAGGGCACTCAGATGGCGTTTTTGCTCTCGCCTGGTCTCCTGACAGTGTATTCATCGCCTCTGGAGGCGATGACACTACGATACAGATCTGGCGACCTGATACGGGCCTGCTGGTACATACCTATCGAGGTCACAAGCGAGGGATACGCGCGATTGCCTGGTCTCCTCGCAAAGGCAAGGAGACGCAGATTGCCTCGAATGACCTGGAACAGGTGGTGCTCGTCTGGCAGGCGCCATACGTATAGCGTTGCGGGCCAGGAGGCCGGGTCAGGATGGCTTTTTGCCCTTCTTGCGACCAAAAAACTGCTTTTTGGCGTGCTTAATATTCGTATGCGCTTGCGGCGTGCTGCTCGGAGCCGGCACGGGTTCCGGTGATGATGTTGATGGTGGTTGTGCTGTTATCTGCTGCAGGCCACGCTGTGCCAGAGCGTCTGCTGGCGCCTGGTGCAGGACATACTCCCACTGCCGCCTGGCTTCCAACAAATCGTGCATGGCCAGACAGGCCATAGCCAGAGCGTTGCGGGCCTCCAGGTCTCTGGGACACCAATAGACGACCGCTGCGAACAGATCGCGCGCCTGCTCGAACTCGCCGTGGCGCGCTTTGACCAATCCCTCATTGAAGAGCCGGGCGGGATAATTGAGCAGCTGGATGTAGTTTTGTAACGGCGTGCCGCAGCGAATACATGCGCTGGCGGACACGTCATTCTCCATGCTGCAGCTAGTTTCAGGACATACTATCTTCATCGTCTCTTTCGTTCTCTCGTTATCGCCTTTACGCTGTATGATCATCCACTAGCTTACCTTTGCCGGAATCATCGGATGATCCACGCAGCATATTTTTGATCTGCTGCAGGCGTGTCAGGACCTGCCTCAATCGGCTCTGCACCAGTTGTGGATTACTCTGGACATCACGGGCAGAAGCCTGTGCCTGGCTCTTGAGGAGCACCAGCTCACTTGATAGATCGGACCGCTGGCGCCCAATAATAAGCTGTTCGATATGCTCGATCTCTTCCAGCGTCCCCTTCACCATGCTCTCGGCAATCTCGGTTTCGCTACGTGAATCCTGGTCGCTCATCACATTATAGTAGAGCATACTTAGATGGTCACGGATCGCATCCAGAGCGACCAGCGTATTGCCATAGGTAGCCTGATCACCGCTGGCAAAGGCGCGTTTACCCTCAACAAAGTGCGAGTTGATGGCCTTATTAAGCTCCTCCGCGTTATGTTTCTGCCCAACTATGGTGTGCTGGTCCTGCAGGGAGTCAATATAATGATTGAGTTGAAGGCACGCGCTGACGATATTCTCCAGGACTTCAAGTGGTGGCTCTAGCCTGGTAGGGGCGGGTTGTTCGATGCGGGCGGCAAGTTCCTCCAGTTCCTCGAAATCGTGAATGGCTTGCTCAATATCACCGCGCTGCCGGGCGGCCTCATAGCTTGCCCTGGCTTTTTTCCGCTGCTCCTCAATATAGCGCTGTTTATCAGTTGGAAGTTGTTGGAGAGCCTGGCGGAACGTCTCCTCTAATTGTTGCACTTCAGCCGGAGTTGGCGCTGTACGCTGAGGTGGAGGCTCTATGTTTGATTCAAAAGTTGTCGTTCCTACATTGCCTTTGACGGTGATGCCAGCCAGTTCATCGACCGCGATGGTAAAGTTAACCGGCGTTCCTCTGGTCAAGGCAGGGAGTTGATCGATGACGATCTCCTTGATCATTTTTTTCTGTTGATACAGTGGCAGGCGCAGGCGCGTGGTATCGCCAGGATGGTAGAACACGTCATCCTTGCTTGCTGGAAGCGTGGTCAAGGCGGCGATCAGCTCTTTGCGATGTGCTTTTCCTTCGCGGCTTACTTCCAGGTAGAGTGCTTTAGAGAGCGAAGCAGTTCCACTGGAGCCGCCGGTTGGACGTAAGGCATCCTGGCTCTGAAAGAGGGAGCGTGTAACCGTAGCCAGGTGCTTGCTATTGCCGCTAAAGATGTCAAAGGTCAACACATTCTCGGAGCCACTTTGTAACGGGACGCGTGTAAAGCCAAAGGAGCCACCCGACTTCAAATTTTGCTCATCCTCATAGCCCAGTTCATTGATTCTGAGCCGTATATAACCGTCGGTCAGATCCACCTGTGGATTGAGCGCCTCTACCCGTCCGCCAATAGTTGCCTGACGAGCCGCCGTCGAGCCGATGCCACGAAACGAAACTTTGATCGATCGCTCGGCATTGTAGATTACCAGTCCGCTAATTGCTGCCGCACGGATCGCGGCTCCCAGCGCGACGATGGTATCAACCTTTTTATAGACAGGCTGGGAACAGTGGGCACGTGGCTCCGTAATCGCGGGATCAGAGCAGAAGGCCTGGCGTACCATCTCACGCACCAGAGGAATATGTGTTGAGCCACCGGCCAGGATAATTGCATCCACATCGGCCAGAGTCACGCCCGCCTTCTGATGTGCCAGTTCCAGTGCATGGTGACAATAGGGAAGGGTGCGCTCCACGATAGGGCGTATCAGATCCTCGATCTCACCGCGCTCAAAAGGCATATCGATGGTAACCGGCATCCCACTCTTATCTTGCAGATAGGATTGGCTGCGCAGGATAAACTCATCCTCGGTCGAGAGCGCTTTTTTAACGCCTTCGGCCAGCAGCTTGAGTTTGTCGAAGCGATAGCGGTCTTCACTATCATGGAGGGGATCAAGCTCCATCTCGTAGCCCTCGCTGGCCAACCTCTGGCGCAGCCCCTCGGCCAGAGCCGTATCGATATCATCCCCGCCCAGCCGGTTGTTGCCGCTAATGCCCAGCACCTCGAAGGCCCCCTCGATACAGCGCAGGATCGAAACATCGAAGGTGCCCCCACCGAAGTCATAGACCAGGAAGACGCCATTGCGCACCTGATTCTGCCAGCAGTAGTAGCTGGCGGCGGCTGTCGGTTCATGAAGCAGTTCAAGTACCTGCAGCCCGGCCAGTTCCGCCGCCTTGCGCGTGGCTTCGATTTGAGGCTGATCAAAATAGGCTGGAACCGTAACGATGGCGCGCTCGACGACCCATGTGCTGGTCTCGGTGGTGAAGCGTGCCACATCTTCCTCGATCTGGCGCTTCATCTCCCGCAGGATTAACGCGGATACCTCTTCTGGCGTAACCGACTCATCGCCCAGTTGAACCGTTATCTGTTTCCCCATCGAGCGTTTAATCGAGCGGATCGGTTCGGGAATGGTGCCGATGCGCTGAAAAGCTTTAGGACCCACGATCTTCTGCTGGCTACGCGGATCTTTCCAGACGCAGCTCGGTGTTGTTTCTCTTCGGGTGCGTGCATCGCTATGAATGACAAGTTCGGCATCTGATAGCGCCATCACGGCGACCGCGCTGTTGGTGGTGCCCAGATCTATCCCCACAGCCTTACTGATGATCTGCTTGTGCATGGTTCCGGTTATCCTTTCTTTCACCCTGGCTGGCCTGTCCCGATGCTGGCTGCTCCTCCGACGCGGTATAAGATTGCTGTGAGAGCGGGGCCCCCATAATGACCCGGCCGGCACGCAGCAATGCCCCTTTGCGAATCACTGGTTCTATAACATCAATTACCATTTCTTCAGTGATATCCTCTTGATGTCGCCAGTGTTCAATCTCTACATAGTCGGCTACTTCTGCATACGTTTTGTGCAAGGGAATCTCGATCTCTACCCCCGCTTTCTTCAACGTATCCAGCATTTGTTTTTGAATGACCTGTAACTGTTTATAAATTGGATACAGTGGATTTTTTACCTTGTTCTCAGTGAAGGTCAGGAATGCTGCTGAACTGCTTTCCAGGAGCCGGCCTAGTTGAACGATCAGTACCGCCTGCTGCGCCAGTTCAGAGAAGTTATCCTGTTCGCTACGTTGCAAGGTCTGCCGGGTCTCAGCCAGTTGTGCACGGGTAAGGCGTAGTGCCATCGCTATCTCTGATGCTGGTGACAGCAGTTCGCCAGGCAGGGAGAGGGTCTCGCGCTCCTGAAAGACGCTCCAATCGGGCAGCTTATCCACAGATAACCTCTTCCTCTAGTAACGGCAAGCTATATTTAGGGACTACTGGAGATCCATTGATGGCCTGCTCCAGATCAGGTTTCTCATACGCCAGCAGTTCACCTAGCAGCAGGTCCAGCAGGGCCAGGGGATCAATGTCAGCTACTGTTGGCGTGACCAAAAACTGGTCTGGTAGATGGGTATCTTTGCGCCTGTATGGGCGAGCGAAGGTTTCCCACTCCTCGTCCTGGTAGCGTGTATCAGGTAGCTCGAACAGTTCATATTCCAGGCGTGTACGCTGATTGGTACGCAATTGTTCGGCGGCCCAACGCACCAGCATCTCATCTTCGCGGGACCGGGCCAGCAGGTGAAGATCCTCAGCCTGACTGACGATCTCGGCCAATGTGGCGCTGGTTGCCAGTTGGAGCACCTGAAATGGGTTCGGTTTATCAGTTGCGATCATTTTTTCTTCTCCTTGCTCTTCTCTTCAAGCAGAGAGTTGACTTCGGCAAGAGTCTGCTTTGCGATAGCGTTGCGTGGGTCGTAATTAAGTGCCTCTTCGGCCGTATCACGGGCAAAAACGAGTCTGGCATGCTGTGTTTTGGGATTAAGGCCATTGGGAATGGTGGCCTGCTTTGCGTCACGAGCGGCCCTGCGAGCCAGCAACTGAGCTAACTCCTCCCTGCTTTTAGCGGGGCTGATTTCGTGTTGGCCTGACTCAAGCATATGTCGTAATCTTTCCTCTCTTTCTGCTATCTTTTTCTCGTCCAGTGTCTCGTCTTCATCTTGCCCGGCTCTTTTGGGTTCGGCTTTTGGTGATGGATACAATTGATTGAGTAAATCCTGGGCCTGCTTGAAGAAGCGAGAGCTAGCCGGGATGCTGGCGAGCCGCTGACGTAGGCGGACCTTATCTTGTTTTTCTGGCTCGTGCTCTGCGTCATGAATAGTCTGTGCATAGCCCTCCTCGGGGATCAGTTCTTCCATCTCAGAGATGAACCTTTGTATGTCTTTATTGGTCGGATCCAGGGCGAGAGCCTGCCTGCCCCGGCTGAAGGCCTCAGTGTATTTTCGCTCGGTCTTCAGTTCGCGTGCATGATGATAGCTTATTCTCATGCGCAGTTTACGCAGCTCATCGTGATCATTAATCAAATGTTCGGCCTGTTCGATAGCCTGGTAGGCTTCCTCAAACTGGTGCTGGTTAGCATGTCTATCTGTGATCTCTTTAAGGTATTGCAGGCGTGCGCTGCTCAATTGGTCATCGAGATAGGGAAGAGTTGAGCCCCAATCCCTGGCCTCTTCGTAAAAGTGGATGGCCTGCCCTGGTTCTGGTTTATGCAAGGAGAGGCCGCGATAGTACAGGTGCAGCGCGATCGCTTGATTCTCGGCGGCATAGGTATTCCGCTTGTTGCACAGCTTTTGCAATTGCTCACAGATCGCGCTTGCCTGCTGCGCGGTATGCCTGAACTGGACGCTTGTACCATTGAGATTGAGGTCTCTGCACCAGTCGTTATACCAATCGAGGCAGGCGAGCAGGATGCGCGTGACCGGGACATCCAGTTGGATAAAAGGTTCCAGGATAGCGATGCCTCCCTGGTAGTTCTTGCGAATGCCGTTGGGCAACCGCGCGATACTGCGGGCATCATCCACACTTCTCTCGGCATCCTTCAGCAGCGATTGGCTCCAGTCATTGAGGAGCTTCTGGGCCTGATTTTTGATCTGTTCTAGCCGGGCTGGCTCACTTACCAGCGAAAAAGGGAGGCCTGCGTGTTCCAAATGTGCGATTAGAGATTGTGAACTTTGCCGTCCGAGCGCAAGGCAGTGAGCATGGATGCGAGCCTGGCTGATAGCGCCGGCGGCAAGACTTTTTCTAGCGCTTGTGCTATGGAACACCAGGATAGTATCCAGCGCATCTTGCCACAAATCCTCTTGCTGGCGAGGGGTTAGTGTGCGTGATTCATCGTGCTCATCTCCTCCGCGCTCCTGCGCAAAGTAATGCCAGAACGTTTCAGAGCTAAGTAAGAGGAGCCAGAGCGCTGTACTGGTAATCCAATCCGCTTCAGTATCTCTATGTCGAGCCTGTTTAGAGAAAGCATATTCCCAGGAGAGCACACTGAGCGTATGCAGCAGGCGCATATCATTGGATTGTGCTTGTAGCGTTTGCTGCCATTGCTGCTGGATCCGCTCACGATCCTGAGCCATCAGTGCCTCGATCAATGCTGGATTGTGGGCCAGCGTGAGCTCCAGGACATGGTAACGTCCGAGCGGTGTATCTCCGCTCTCAAAGTCGGGAAACAGGTACGCCAACAGGCGTGTTAGTGCAGCGCGTGATTCGAGGGTATTGGCGATGAGCAGGAGGCGGGCCTCGCTCAATTGCAGTCCGAACTCGCTCCTGGTCCAGCGCGCGGCCATGCGCAGCTTATTAGCGGCCTCTAGCGTCTGACCAGTTGCCTGTTCGCTGACCGCCTGACGGCATAGGAAGCGCACAAAGTCTTCGCGCCACGCTATCTGTCTCTCATCATTGGCGCTAGCATGCAGAGCTTCTTCCCAGGCCTGACAGCCATCATCTGTGTATCCGAGCATACACATACAGCGTGCTACCAGGATCAGATCGGCGCTGGCATGTGTTCTCAAACGCCAGGTACGGAGCACATAGATCCAGAACATGGGAGGGTCAATAGCATTCTGCAGCATGTAGAGGCACATGGGCGGCAAGATGCGTTCCATGCGCCAGATTTCTAAAATCCTGCTTGCCTGCGGACTCAGAAGGAGAGTGTAGACTTCCTGTATGTGACCAGAGGTAATTGTCTGGATCAGATCCAGTGCCTTCTGACTGAGGGCCGTCAACTGTACCTCGGCTGACGGCGTGGAACGCTCCGTAAGAGTATTGGTGAGGAGCCGCAGAAGTGTGTCCACAATATAGGCCTGGGTGAGATCGTCTGGCGTGGTGCTTTGTAGCAATGCAATGGCCTCTGCGCCTAGATTGTGACTAAGGGTGATATATGTGAGATAAAGCATGAACAGACCGTTGCCAGGATCCTGCGCCAGGTGGCGACGCAGTCTCTCCTCTATCTGTGTACGCTGCGGCCTCTCTGCGGCCGGATACCATGCGCGCAGACCCGCAACGATCGCAATTGATAGGATAGGTTTGTGAATGGATCGTCCATCCTCCTGCGCCAGCTGCTCCAGGAATTGGAAGAATTGATCCGTGGCTGTTTCCGCCCGCAATCTGAGCACAAAACTGGCACATGCACCCGCCAGGGTCACTGCCGTTGCATCGTCTACGCGCCTCACCATGTCAGCAACGTGCAGCATGGTAGGATGTATGCTGCTGAACTCGTGCAGGGTACCATACCAGAGCACGGCCAGGGCCACATGCCACTCCAGCCAGGGCTGATGCATGGCGGGATTGAGAGTCTGAAAGCACTGAATAAGTGTCCGGGCGTTGCTCTCGCGTTGTTGAGGATAGGCGATAAAGGAAGCGCAGGCCGCTAACGGCGCCAGGTCTTCCGACAGCGGTGTATGTTCAGATGCGAGCAGCCTTTGCCAGGCCAGTGCCGCCTGCTGGCGCGCTGACTGGGCTTGATGGGACGCTGCATCCTCATTTGCTTTATAGAGATAGAGTGTACCCAGCAGATAGTATGCTCTGTCTATGCCGCGTATGGCTAATTGTTTTACCTGTTCGATTGCCTCGTCACGCGGCAAATCGCGTCCATTGATATAGGCTTGAATAAGTTGTGAGACGGGATCTGTGCGCTTCCCAACTGCCTGTTCTACATATTGATACGCCAGGTTCCATTGACCTTGACGAAGGTAGCGCACCAGCAGAAAGCGCGCGGCCTGTTGATGCTGACCCTTTTTAGCCGCCTGTTCCAGCAAGGACAGGCTTCTGCTCTGATCGCGTTCAGCCAGTCCACGCCAGAATGTCTGGTCGGCCAACGGAAGACGAGCAAACCAGGATAGCGTCATCAGGTGTGCTGCTTGATCCACATATTTAAATGCAAGAGACTGAGCCAGAGAGGTACGCAGTGCCTCCAGAGCTTCTTCCTGACTATAGCCAGCTTCTATCCAGGCGTTTCCCTTAAAGACGAGGGTGTTAGTCGATATAGTTGTGGCCGCGTCAATACTCAGAGGAAGGGGCATCAGACGAGCCTGTATTATGGGAGCCAGCGGCGTTTCTGTCGTGGCCATCTGTTTGAGCAGCTTGAGCGCGCCGGACCGCTCCGCCAG
This sequence comes from Dictyobacter aurantiacus, assembly GCF_003967515.1. Classification (GTDB taxonomy): domain Bacteria; phylum Chloroflexota; class Ktedonobacteria; order Ktedonobacterales; family Ktedonobacteraceae; genus Dictyobacter; species Dictyobacter aurantiacus. Next base: position 5,907,781 of record NZ_BIFQ01000001.1, read on the forward strand.
ATCCGGGTCCTGATGGAGTAGTATACAGGCAATGGTCCAGCGTCCCGACCAGCGGGCGCAGCGTTCAAAGCACTCTACAATCCGATCATTGAGGCCGCAAAGCGCATAGGTCCATGCAGCGTAATATCCCTGCCTGGACAATTGCGAATCTGCTTCCATTAGCATATCAAATTGTGCGCGCGCTTGCTGTGCTTGCCCTTTGAACAGATAGGCACGCCCGAGTGTTGCCAGTGCTACCTCCCCTACATAGCGATGCAGGCGGCATTGTGTAAGAAGTTGTATTGTGTCGGCATCAAAGGGAAAAGGTGTGGATGGCTCTGGCTGATCGAGCCACTGCATCAATAGATGCAGGTCAAGCAGCGTTGCGATATCGGAATCGCGAAGCAGGGATTGAAATGCTTCCCCTTGCTTCAGACGGGTGACCGCGGTCATGTTTCCCAGGCGAAGTTCACAGGCTAACAGTCCCAGGTATGCAATGCGGTCTGTATTATCCTGACCGCACGCTTGCTCAAAGTATTCCCTGGCCTCTTCGGGCGCCCTATTGATGAGTAGCGCGTGGATGCCTCTGGCGTTAAATAGATGAGGAACCAGAACTGGCAGGGTAGGAATATGCAAGGGGAGCAGTGAGCGCATAATATGGTTGGCCTGTAGCAGGCGAGTGTCTGAAGCTTGAAAGTCCAGATCGAGGAGCGTATCCAGGAGCTGGAAGAGCTCTGTTTCCTCTTGAGGATTTGCAAGCATGTCCAGGTAGGATATGTAGATATCTATGTGCTGGTTTTCGGTTGCTCTCTGGCGCACCAGTTCATGCACGCAATACGTGCGGATCGCCTGATCGCTAGTTGTATCTTTATAAAGCTTTTCGGCAAGCTGCCGAACATAAGTGTGCGCTCCTCGAGCAATATACGCTTCGAACAGTGGCTGCCAGATCATCGAGGCGGAAGACATATCATCGGTGGGTGCGGTCTGCTGCTGGAGGAACTGTGCCATGGTTTCAACATCAGTCAGGTCTTCATCACTCAGGTGCTGCCGGCGCTCTGGGGAGAGAAAGGCCGTAAGAAAAGGGGACCAGAGGTGGAAGTAGAACGGAGGTTCAGAGAGCTTTTTGCGGACAAAGCGCAGCAGATCAAGGCTTTTTTGAGAGTCCCTCTCGCTGTGCGCCTCGATTAAAGCTTTTTTGATCCGACCTTCACGCGAGAACTTATCCCAGAATGATACAGTTGGTTGCATGCTTCGAGATCCTCAGGGAAGTATTTTAGGTAAGGATAGCTAAGCGCAAAAGGCGCGCTGTAATGAATAGGTGCTCTTTTTCCCAAAAACCTTTATAAGAGCGTTATTACAGACATATTGTACAAGGCTCGTCAAGAGTTTTCTGAAGAATTCGGCCTGTTGTTCCCGCAATGGCTGTTTCCCATCGGGCCAATGAGAAACAGCCATTGCGGGAAGAGGTTATGCTGTGAGGCTGGCGCGGCGTCGCATCATGGCTTTGAGGGCCTCTATCTCGCCCATGTGGCCGCAGGTGCCGAGGAAGACGGTCTGGAGCAGCTGTTGTTTGGTGTATGGAGCACCTGGATAGAGCGGCTCTTGCAGCGGCTCGGATGAGGATAGGGAGCGCAGGAAGGTCGAGAGCGCATTACTGGTCTGACGCAGGTACAGGAGTAGATCCTGAGCGCTCAGAAGAGGGATGGCTGCGACCTCCTGTTGCGTATAGCCAGTTACGGTGCCCAGTCCTTGCTCTCCGATGCCTTGCGGATTGTAGCCGGTGCGTTCGGCCCAGCCGCGTGTAAGCCAGAGCTCCTGCGTGGCTGGTTGCCCTTGCAGCAGGCGTGCGGTCACATCCAGCCAGCGGCCGACATGCCAGACCGTCACCCCGATTGAATTTCCCTCCGCGTCTGGCTGCCAGGCCAGTTCCTGTTCTGTGAGATTCTTCACCTCACGATGCGCCCATTTCGACAATTGTGTAATGAGGTCGGCGTATAGTTCAACATCTTGCATTATGATCTCCCTTCATTCAGCCTTATAAGTGTGCTAAGCGTGTCTACAATCGATGTTTTCTAGTGAGGTATCTTCTTCATGAAGACCTACCAAGCATAGAGTCGGCTGTGTTATAGTGTCAATATAAACTTTTTGAATGTTTCTTTCATTTCCACTGAATGGAGGAGAGGCGTGGAACTACGGTACCTGGCGACCTTTCAGACGATTGTACGCGAGGGGAGCTTTATTCGGGCGGCGGAGAGCCTCTCCTATGCACCCTCCACGATTACGCTCCACGTGCAGCACCTGGAGGCGGAACTGGGCTTCAAGCTCTTTGTGCGGCAGGGCAAGCAGATCCAGCTATCGACCGCCGGGCAGGCGCTCTATGAACAGGCGGACGCCCTGCTGCAACATGCGCGTACGCTTGAGCAGACCATGAAGGAGATCGTCGCCGGCGAGGCCGGGAGCCTGCGCATCGGGGTAATTGAGCCCGCGGCCAGCGTCTATCTGATGCCGCTGCTGGCCGCACTCTGCCAACGCCATCCACAGGTGCACGTAACGTTGGAGGTAACGGGGACGCGTTTCATCTGCCAGCGCGTAGCGGCGGGCCAGCTTGAGATTGGCCTCTGCTCTCCTCCTCCAGCCGAACTGGGTCTGACATTTGAGCCGCTCTTTTTTGAGCCCATCGCCTTACTGCTCCCGGAGTCCCATCCGTTGGCCCAACAGGCTCAGATAACGCCAGCCGACCTGCAGGGGCAGCGTCTGCTCCTCACCGGTCAGTACTGCGCCTACAGGGAGACGATTGAGCACTTTTTCAGTCCGCGTGGCCTGAGTGTTCAACCGTGCATGGAGATCAGCAGCTTTGAAGCGCTCAAGTCGGGGGTAAAGTCCGGCATTGGGATAGCCATCATCCCCGCCAGGGCCGCCACCTATCCTCTGGAGGGGACTGTCCTGAGGCCGCTGGTGGACTGTGAACAGCTGGCCTTGCCTGTCGGCCTTGTGCGCTCACCCCAGCACTATGTTTCCCGGCCCCTGCTGGAACAGCTTATCTCCGATCTGCGTCGATTACTGGTACATTGAGGCTCAAGTCATTCTGCAATTAAGAGCGTAGAGACAGCATTTTCTCATCAGCAAAGCTGCCCCTACACCGAGTGACAAGAAACGAGATCCACAAGAGCAATGCTTCAAACAACACAAGATGCTTCACTCTTCCAACGAGTTGTAACCATACTCGAAGTGCTCTTCTTCATTGGTGTAGGACTGCCTGCACGTCACCACCTCACCTGGTTGCAAGCGTGGTCCTTCCAGTGCGGGGATATCTATCGCAGCCCAATCAATCTCCACTCGAACAGCTGACTCCTGCCCAGAACTCGCTGGTTCTGTCGGCCAAAGGATGTCGATGAGCTCGTCACGAGAGATCTGCCGCTGTGAATTCTGACGCGTTTGGTCTGAGGGGAGAAGGTCTACGTTGCTCACGTCGAGGATATAACCATCAGCAGTACCTTGCAGGGGAGGATAACCAGGAAGGTGGAAGGTGATGTAAGGATGCAAGTCCTTTTTCCAGACCATCTTCCCCTCAGAATAGACAAACAAATTGATGACCTCTCCATACCAGAGAACCAAATAGGGTCCTAGCCTTTGCTGACTCAAATCGTCTGCCAATGCTTGTTTGATCTCTTCAACACCGGAGAAGAGATAGTAGTCGGCCTTGCGAGCACCACCCGGATCGACCCAGAGTTCTAGCAAATAAAAACTGCGCATCAAAGGAGATGGATTCCTTTCTATAGAAGCATTTTACTCCAGCTGTGTTTTCGTCCATGAATGTTATTTGTTGATGGATGAAGCTGTCAAGGCCTTGCCTTTTTCTTGTTGCCTTCCTCTCTGCAAACATATGATGCACATTTACGGCGGACAATCGTTCTGCTGCTGCGGTTGTTGCAGATCTATCTGTTCACATTTTTTCCAGCCGTAGATAATGCAGATGAGCGATAAGCTGAAGCACGTGGCGCTTAGCCAGAAGAAGATCCATTTAAACTGGGAGAGCGGGAAGCTCATGGCGCTGAGGGCAGCGATTCCCAGTACGAGGTAGAGGAAGAGCTGAATGCAATCACTGATATGTTGCTGATGGCTGACTTTTTCAGTGTAGAGATGATGCCAGGTGGAATATAAGTTGGGGTTGGCCCGCTCAAGCAGTATTTTTTGATGTAAGCGCAGCGTGCTCATCATGACACCTTGATGGGCACTGAGGGCGGCCGTCACCAGGGCTAGAAAGCCGACGCCGACGTCGAGGTAGTTAAAGTCTGGTTGCGTGAGGGACGCGGCGATTACGGTGCTGGATACCGTGACAAAGGCCAGCAGGATATGGTTTTGCAATTGAAGCCTGGCCGTGATTTCGCGCCCAATATCCCTGTACAGATCATTGCTGGTGACCTCTGGCCTGCTTTGTTGCTCAGCCGCCATGACTTTCATACCCCCTCACTTGTGCGGGAAAGCTGCCATCCCTCCTGCATATTGCCCCTCTTAGCAAGCCCACTCTCATTTAGTATAGCCTGAAGTACCAACGACCTGCTTTCTGAACAGGTTCTGGCCCTTTGTATAGGGAATTGCTCTTCTTCTGGACAGTAAGATGGTTTTGTTTTAATAGACGATGTCTTGCCAATGAACAGCCCGGCGGCTATTCTGCGAAAGAATAGCCGCCGGGCTGCTGGTTGTTGTTCGGGCGCGTCGGGATTAGAGTTTCATATCGACCCAGGTGGCGCCCTTCTGGGAGCTTTCGACGGCTTTGGTGATGAAGAGCATGCCGCGCAGACCGTCGTAGACGGTGGGGTAGCCACCGAGGGGTTTCTCACCGGATTCGACGCGCCGGATGTCGGCGATGGCCATGCGGTAGATGTTGGCGAAGGCCTCGTAGAAGCCCTCGGGATGTCCGCCGGGCGTGCGTGCGGCCGCGCGGGCCTCTTCGCTGGTGTAGGGCGCATTGGTGCGATAGATCTGCGTCGGCTGTCCCGGCTGCTTGAAGAGGAGCGTATTTGGCTCCATCTGATGCCATTCGAGTCCGGCGCGCGTGCCGTAGACGCGGATATTGAGGTTATTCTCCTCGCCAGCCGCGATCTGCGAGCAGGTCAGCAGTCCCTTGGCGCCGTTCTCCAGGCGCAGCAGCATGTTGGCGTCGTCGTCGAGCTGGCGTCCCGGCACGAAGGTGCTCAGGTCGGCGCTCAGCGAGGCGATCTTCTGGCCGGTGATGAACTCCAGCAGGTTCTCGCCGTGGGTGCCGATGTCGCCCACGCAGCCGGCGATGCCGGACTTTGTGGGATCGGTACGCCATGCGGCCTGCTTATTGCCGGACTGCTCCTGCGGCTCCATCAGCCAGTCCTGGATATATTCGACGATTACCTTGCGGATCTCGCCCAGGGCGCCGCTGCGCACCAGGTCGCGCGCCTGGCGTACCATAGGATAGCCGGTATAGTTGTGGGTCAGGGCGAAGATCAGGTTCTTGCTCTCGACCAGCGCCACCTCTTCCTGCGCCTGCTCCAGGCTGAAGGACATAGGCTTATCGGAGACCACGTGGATGCCGTGCTGCAGGAAGGCTTTGGCCACCGGGTAGTGCATATGGTTGGGGGTAGCCACAATTACAAAGTCGATACCATCGGGTCGGCTGGCCTCTTTCTCGGCCATCTCCTCGAAGCTGGCGTAGGAGCGATCCAGGAACCAGGCTTTGGCGGACTCTTCGGCACGCTGCGGATCGGTCGACATGGCGCCCGCCACTACCTGCGCCTGCCCATCCAATTCAGCTGCGACGCGATGGACCGCGCCGATAAAAGAACCTTTGCCGCCGCCCACGATGCCGGCTCGTAATCGTCGATTCGCTACGTCTCTGCCCATTGCAGTGTTCTCCTATCTGTCACTATGGTACAGCGGTTATGTGTGGATATGCGTGCGTGGTGAGGCGTGACTGCTGTACCTTTGCCATTGAGAGATATATATGAAGGATACCACGCGTAGATGATATATGAGAATAGCTGCAGGCCGGGAATGGCTGACATTCCCGGCGCTACGTTGGGTTTGCGCCCGTATAGATTAGCGATCTTCGCTCCAGTCGTGTTGGCCTGGATTGAGAGGGGCCGGGCGCTCGCACATGCTGGTCAGCTCGATGTGCTTGTTCTGGTCGGAGGCGTCATGGAAGGCCTCCATGATGTCGAGCACGTGGTAGGCCAGGTCGCCGTTGGCGCGATGGACGCGACCAGAATTGATGGCGTGGGCCATGTCGGCCAGGCCGATGCCACGGCTATTCTCGGCGTAGGCATGCGTCAGCGCCACCTCGCGCCACTCTTTTTCCTGTGCCGTACGCACGTAGACGGGGCCGCCGAAGGTATTGGGATCGGGCACGACCAGGGTCCCCTCGGTGCCATAGATCTCGATGCGCGGCAGCTGGTGTGACCAGACGTCGAAGCTCATGATGATCGAGCCGACGGCGCCGCTGGCGAAATCCATCACGCCCGCGATATGCGTCGGCGTATTGACCTGGATCTTCGTACCATAGCGCGGCTGGCTGGTAATCAGGCGCTCCGGGAACGTAATGCGGGCCGAGCCGGTCACGCGGCGCACGGGTCCCAGCATAGCGATCAAGGCAGTCAGGTAGTAGGGTCCCATATCGAACATCGGGCCGGCACCAGGCTGGTAGAAGAAGTTCGGATCGGCGTGCCAGCTCTCGGGACCGTGGCCGAGCATGAAGGCGGTTGCGCCGATCGGCTCACCGATCGCCCCATCGTTGATCAGCTTGATGCAGGTCTGGATGCCACCACCCAGGAAGGTATCGGGGGCGCAGCCCACACGCCGGTTCTGGCCCTTGCCCAACTCAAGCAGGGTGCGTCCCTGCTGGCGATTGATGGCCAGCGGCTTCTCGCTATAGGTGGCTTTGCCGGCCTCAATGGCGGCCATGCCGATCTCGGCATGGACCTTCGGGATGGTCAGATTGAGAACGATGTCGATCTCGGGATCGGCCAGTAGTTCCTCAGGGGTGCAGGCTTTGGGAACATTGTAGCGCTGGGCCTGGGCGCGGGCGCGATCCATATCGATATCTGCGCATGCGGTGAAATTCAAAATGTCAAACTTGCTCGGGGCTTCCAGGTAGATAGAACTGATTTGTCCACAGCCAATCACACCTACGTTGGTTTTCTTTGTCATTGTAGAAATAGACTCCTCTTCCTGTTAGGGCACGATGATGCCAGAGTTTATTGTAAACATCATACCATGGCAAGAAAAGGTTTTCCAAGAAAATGCAGGGGGAATTTATTTTTCATGCGCGGCGCATACGTTCCGTGACCCACTGCGTACTTCTCTGCTGTTGTTTGACAGCGACATCGTGCTGATAATGTGCGACAAGATCGGCAATCGTTTGCTCGCGCAACGCATCGCGCCAGGCTTTTTCTGCCTGTGCCATTACCACATGGATTCCGCAAGGGCGCCGATATGCTTGAGGTTCCTGGGCGAGTGGACCTTGCTGGCGAATCTCTGTGCAGCGAAAGAGTGGCTCACGTCCGTCTATAGCTTCCACCACTTCTAGTACCGTAATCTCTTCAGGCGAACGTTGCAGGCGGTAGCCTCCTTTGGGACCGGGCAATGATTCGATGATGCGTGCGTTGGTAAGTGCCTGAAGATGCTTGGCCAGGTAGGTCTCTGAAAGGCCGTGATATTGGGCCAGTGCTTTCGTTGGTAATGTAGCCCCCGGCGGCAGCTCCGCCAGCACGCTCACACAATGTAATCCCCACTCAACTCCTTCGCTTAGTTTCATCGCTGCTTTTCTCCTGATGCTGATCGAATCTATGATCTGATACCACCATCGACAATGGCTATCCTGGATAGTATTGGCCTGAATTACTGCGCATCCTGGACAGATAATATCCTTGATAAAAATTGTCCATGAATATATAATATGGATATAATTTGTCCAGGATAGTATACGTGTTTTGTGTTAGAAATTCAACCAGTGAATAAGGAGAAACGATATGGATGCTCGTCTTCGTTATGCCCTGGCCGCGCCGGAAGCGCGAAAGGCCATGTTTCAGCTCCAGGAGTATGTAAATACCTGTGGTCTGGAGAGCTCACTGATACATCTTGTTGACATGCGAGCCTCACAGATCAATGGATGTGCATTCTGCCTGGATATGCATGCCAAAGATGCTCGTGCTGAAGGTGAGAGTGAGCAACGTCTCTATCTGCTGTCCGCCTGGAGAGAGGCGCCGTTCTACAGTGAGCGAGAACGCGCGGCCCTGGAATGGACCGAGGCCGTCACCCTGGTGGCCGAAGATCATATACCCGATGAGGTCTATGAGCGTGTCCGTCCGCATTTCACTGATAAGGAACTGGCGAATCTTACGCTGGTGATCTGTACCATCAATGCGTGGAATCGTCTGAATGTGGCTTTTCGCACTCCGGCGGGCAGCTATCGCCCCAGCCAGGCGGCTCATTCAGCAGATTAGCAATTTAAATGAGTTGGTAAGATGACGCGGGGATGCAAGAAGCGGCCAGACCCAGGCAAGGGTCTGGCCGCTTCTTGCATCCCCGCTTTTATTGGGTGGGGAGGGGAAACCTCGCCAAGACCTTCTTGACACATACCTGATCTATCCGTTGGACTAAAATCCTTGTCAGGACAACATAAACCGGGTAAGATGTTTACAGGGGAATATCCACGTTTTGCATCGAAATACGGTATGTTGTCCTGGAAGGGGAAGCTATGCCCAAACGGAGATACGAGCGTCGAGAACCTACCCATGAGTGGTCGCAGATCCGCCCACAGCTCAAGGATGCTGCTCAGATCAAATATGAGTTGATTAGACCCGTGATTTTATTTGGCGTGAGCGCGAAGGAACGAGCCGCTGAAACCGGGGAGCCACGCAGTACCATCTACTACCAGGCAAACCTCTTTGATGTGTCAGGCATGGCAAGTTTTCTTCCGCCAGAGCCACTACCGGCAATTTCTAAGCTCGATAAACGTATTCTCCCTCCCCCCATGCGCCAGGCCATTGTAGACTTGCACGCGGAGTATCCAGAGCATCATGTTGATGAGATTGCCCGCATTCTGTATATCCAATTTGGTCGGAGGCCCTCAGCTCAAACCATTAAGCTCACTCTTGCTGATGGCCCCAAACCATCCCGTACCACGCGCCGTTTTCCACTGTTCGAAGACGTGACCGATCCTCGGGAGCGACGACTGGCTATCATTCGACTGCACGCCGAGGGTTGGACTCCGACTTCGATAGCGGGCTATTTGGGTACGTCGCGCCAGACCATCTATGCCACACTCAAGCGATGGGTTGAGGAACAGTTCGCTGGGCTGGTTGACAAGTCGAGCCGCCCTAATCAACCCGCGACCAAGGTGACACTCCAAGCTATGCAGGAGGTCAAGAAAATGCAGATCAACCCGGAACTGGGAGAGTATCGGGTCAGCGCCGCGTTAGAACAGATGGGAATCAAGCTTTCCCCTCGCACCTGCGGTCGTATTCTTGCACTTAATCGGGAACTTTACCATATCAAAATGCCGGTCCATAGCGGTCGTCCAAAGAAAGAAATGCCTTTTCGAGCCAATCGGAGGCATCAATTTTGGTCAGTGGATATTCGCTATATCGACATGCACCATATTGAGGATGAAGACAAAATTTACTGTATTAGCATATTGGAGAACTATTCACGGGCGATCTTGGCCTCAGCGATCAGTCGTCGCCAAGACGCTGCTGCGTATCTTTCTGTCCTCTATGCTGCTATCCGTAAGCACGGCTGTCCCAATACTATTGTGAGCGATCATGGCGGTGTTTTTCTCTCGCACGAAGCAAGGCAGATTTACAATGCTTTCAGCATTCGCAAAGAAGAGATAGAATTACGGCAAGCATGGCAAAATTATATAGAAACAGCATTTAATACTCAAAGACGTATGGCCGATTGGTATTTTGAGGAAGCAAAAACCTGGGATGACCTGCTAGCTACGCACGAAAAATGGGTTCGTAACTACAACTACCAAAAGCACTTCGCTCATGAGCAACGAGAAGACGGCCGTCGCTCACCCGCAGAAGTGCTTGGATGGGTGACAGGAAAGCAGTTCGAGCCGGATTACATGTACCGCGCTTTTTCCGCTATTGGTGAAACGCGCACGCTCACCAAAGCAGGCTATGCGCGTTTTCGCGATTTTCTGCTTTACGGCGAGCGCGGCCTAGCAGGAAAAAAAGTGCTGATCAATATCTTTCAGGATACGCTCGCTCTCGAATATGGAGAACACCCTCTAGCGAAATATTCTGTCGAGTGGCAACCAGATGATACCCATCTCCGGCGAATTGGCAACCCACGCCTCTATGACCACCCTTATCAGAACCCTCAGCTAGAACTCTGGCCATCTTCGGAAGTGGAGTGGTTCGTGATCATTCATGCTCATTCCTATGGATCACGCTCACGGCGTAAGCGCGTGACTCGAATCTTGGCGATACAGCCTCCGCTGCTGGCTGATGGGACACAACCCTCATGAAGAAGAGAAGGAAAAGAATGGAAAAGACAAAAAACTTTTTGGATGAAAATCATGATGTTGAGCCTGATGCAGGGCAGGTTGCGTTGTTCCCAGAGATCTCGCACACACTTGCGCAGATCGATGAGCTTGTGGCCGCACGTTTTGCCTTGGATTCCGCTGGAGGTCTGACGGTTGGGATTGTTGCAAAACAGGGTCTTTTGTGGGCAAAAAGCTATGGTTATGCTAACCAGGAGCAAAGCCGCCAAGCGAGTAGCCAGACAGTCTATCGTATTGGATCAATTACCAAAATGTTCACGGCACTCTTTTTGACCCAGCTTGTTGAAAAAGGCGTGGTTCGCCTCTCTGATCCAGTGGAAATGTATCTTCCTGAAATGAAGGAGATACAAGGAGCGAAGGACAACAGATTTTCTCCTGTGACATTTGGTCAACTTGCAACACACACTGCCGGGTTGGATCGTGAACCGGCCCTCCTTCCCCAGTTTTTCACCGGCGCTGTTGCCGAGTGGGAGCAAACGCTTTTGATGGCGCTGCCGCACACGAAATTCGTGTACGAACCGGGAACATGCTGTTTCTATTCAAATATCGGCTATGCCATCCTTGGTGTAGCCTTAAGCCGTGCGTGCAAGCAACCCTATGTAGAGTATGTGCAACACCATATTCTTTCGCCATTAGGGATGCGCCACACCGCATTTCACCTCACGAGTGAAATCATGCCCTATCTCGCGAAAGGATACTTCCTCAAACAGGGAACAATTGATACGGAAACTGCTGAGAAAGAGCATCAAGGACGTGGCTATAAAGTACCGAATGGAGCACTCTATACGTCGATGAACGATTTATCTCGTTTTGCTCAGTTTTTGCTGGGTGGACAACCGGGGCTTCTTCTTTCGCCACACACCATTCAAGAACACTTCGAGCATCCAGCTATCCAGATGAATAGCGCGCTCTCAGAAGGATATGGACGAGGTTTCCAGGTTTTCCGGCGTGGCGACATGGTGGCAGTTGGTCACGGAGGGGCCGTGCTTGGATATGAAGCAAGTCTTTTCGCCAATCGACGTTCTGAGGTCGCTGTGATGATCCTCTCGAATGTATTTGGCAGGACATGGAGTATGAAAGACCTCTGTTTGCACATCCTGTCCAGGATGAGTGATTTCCCTCCCCACAAGGAAGAAGTCTTGCCCATGTAACAAGCATTGTTGAAAGAAGCAACCAATTTCAAAACCGATTGACGAGATATCGATGGAAGGCAACGAGATGGGAAGCGGCGTTGCTTGGAAGAAAAGCCGCTGCTTCCCAAGATTCACATTCAATTCCTGCCCTCAGTGCTTAAAATCATACCGCCCTTGAGTTCATTTATCACAGGCTTTTCTTTATCTTCGCAAGGATTTTAGTCCAATGGATAGATCAGGTATGTGTCAAGAAGGTCTTGGCGAGGTTTCGGGAGGAGGATGGTGGTGAGGGTTTGGATGGTACCGGCGCGGGCGATGGTGAGGGTGACGGATTGGCCGGGCGCTTTGCTGGCGAGGTGCTGGCGGATGGTGTGGACCCCGGCGATGGGCTGACCTTCGAGTTCGAGCAGCAGGTCGCCGAGCAAGATGGATTGCTGGTCGGTGGGGCGTTCGATGAGGCTGACGACGAGCAGGGCGTTGTCGCCGTGGCCGCTGGAGAGCTGCTGTTTGATGGCGGCTGGCAATTCGATCTGCTGCAGACCGACGCCGAGGATGGCCTGGGATTTCGGAAGATCCTTGAGCCATGCGCTGACGACGTTGCTGGGGATGGAGACCGAGAGATCGCCGCCGAAGATCATAGCGTTGATGCCTACGACCTCTCCATCGGCGTTGAGCAGGGGTCCGCCGGAGTTGCCGGGGGCGAGGCGCACGTCCGATTTGATGTAGGGGATGCTCACCTCGGGCTCGACCTGGCGTGTGCTCATCGTACTGACGACACCCGCCGTGACCGTCCAGCGCTGTCCCCAGGGGTGCCCGATGGCGAAGACCCATTCGCCGACGCGCAGGCTGGCGGAGTCGCCGGCGGGCAGCGTAGGTAGTGGTTCTGTGCTGTCGACCTTGAGCAGAGCCAGGTCGAACTGAGGCTGGCGATGGAGGACGCGGGCCGGTAGCGTGCGTCCGTCGGTAAAGTGGATCTGGATGTCGGCGCCATCGCGGGGGACGACGTGGTTGTTGGTAATGATCTGGCCGTCCGCCTGCCAGACGATGCCGGTGCCGCCGCCGTGGCGCTCGTTGCGCACCTGCACGATGGCCGGTCGTACGTGGTTAAAGAGTCCGCTGAGCGTGGATGAAAAGGCATCAGGTAGCGGGGACGAAGACTGTATTGAAGGTGTTGATTGTGTCATGTTGAAAACCGATCCGTTCTCTATGCTGTCCAAATACTGTATGTTTATACCTAAAGTGTCCAGGGAAGAAGCGTGGAACCGGTTCTTCTTCCGCCTACCAGATGATATGGACCGTGCCTGGTGATGGTTTATTGGCGCTGGCCGGGTGTGACCGTGAGGGTCTGCACAGCATTACCACGGATCACTTCAACCGGCAGGGCTGTGCCGACGCGGTCACCTGTGAGCAGCAACTGCAGATCCTCGGTATCGGTGATGGTATGGCCATCGAGGCTGACCAGGATATCACCGACGAGCAAGCCCGCCTGCTGGGCCGGACTCTTCTCCTCCACGTTGACGATCAGCAGGCCGTGATCCTGTGCGCGACCGGCGCGCTGAGCCTCGGGCAGATGTACGAGCTGGCTGCTCAGACCCAGGAAGCCGCGCTTGATGTATCCTTGCTGCGTCAGGTCGTCGGCGATAGCCTTTGCCTGCGCCATCGGGATCGCCAGGGGTACGCCATTGGCGATGCCTGTGGTCAGGATGCCCAGAACCTGTCCTTGTGTGTCGAGCAGGGGACCGCCGGAGAAGCCGGGATAGGGTGTGGCGTCGGTGCGGATGTAGCGCTCAAGGATCGTTCCCTGTCCGGTGCGCAGGGGTCCGCCCAGCGCGCTGACGATGCCAGAACTGGCCATCACTCCGTCTTCGGATGGACGCCCCAGCGCCAGCACCAGTTGTCCCACGCGCGCGGCCTCCGTGGCAGTTGCGGCAGGTGGTAGTTTGAGTCCCGGCACGCGCAACACGGCCAGATCGCTCGTGCGATCGCGACCAGCTAACGTCGCCGAAAATTCTGTTTGCTCATGTGATTGGATTTTGATGTCATTTTCACGTTCAAGTATATGACTCGCTGTAATCACCAGCTCGGACGCGATGACGACGCCACTACCGGCCTGGCGGGCGCGGCCCATCACGGTCACCAGCGATGGCGTGGCCCGGGCAACCGCGTCAGCCATCTGGTTGGAGAGTGCGCGTAACAATGCGGTGTCGTAAGTCGTATTTTCCATGTATGTATCCTTTGATTCGAAGTCGGGGCAAGCCCGACACCTACGAGTCGGGGTAAGCCCGACACCGGGAAAGTCGGGCAAGCCCGACACCTACAATATATGCCATGTTTGAGCTGGAGGCATCGGTATTTCTTCCAGTTGTGTACCTGGAAAAAATGACAGGTGGGGGAAGAAATCGGACGCGAGATCCGACCATATGATGGGTTGTCTGAAGAAGAGGTTGAGAAGAAAGGCTAAGGAATGTTGTTGACGGGCGTATGGCCATGGATATGGTTTAACTTGTTTGTGCTGGTGTTGCTGGCACTGGATCTGGGGATATTTCATCGCAAGTCGCACGCGGTTTCGACGAAGGAGGCGCTGATCTGGAGCGCGGTATGGATCTCGCTGGCGCTGGCGTTTAACGCGGGATTGTACTTTGTGAGCGGTAGCGAGGTGGCGCTGCAGTTTTTGACGGGCTACCTGATCGAGAAGTCCCTGAGTGTCGATAACATCTTCATTTTTGTGCTGCTGTTTGGCTACTTTAGTGTGCCGGCCGCCTATCAACATCGTGTGCTCTTCTGGGGTATCATGGGCGCTCTCGTCATGCGCGGTATCCTGATCGCGGTGGGGTCCGTGCTGATCGAGCAGTTCCACTGGATCATCTACATCTTTGGTGCCTTCTTAATCTTTACAGGCATACGCATGGGCGTACAGAAGGATGAGAATGTCAATCCAGAGCATAATCCGCTGGTGAAGTTCGTGCGTCGCTTCGTGCCGGTCAGCGATGATTTTGTGAAGGATCTTTTTGTGGTGAGGCGCGAGGGCACACTGATGATCACGCCTCTGCTGCTGGTTCTGCTGGTGATCGAGACGAGCGATTTGTTGTTCGCCGTCGACTCCATTCCGGCCATCTTCTCGGTGACGACCGATCCGTTTATCGTCTATACCTCGAATGTGTTTGCCATCCTGGGTCTGCGTTCGCTGTACTTTGTGTTTGCCAACATCATTCATAAGTTCCACTATCTGCAGGCTGGCCTGGCCGTCATTCTGTGTTTTGTGGGCCTGAAGATGGTAGTCTCAGGTTTTTATCATGTGCCGACCTGGCTCTCGCTGCTGTTTATCGCACTGGTGCTGGGAGTCGCTATTGTCGCGTCGATCATGCGGGCGCGGCGCCGTGCCGCGGAGCAGGTGTCAGCCAAAGTCGAGGCGGCGGTGACAAGTCGGGGAAAGCCATAAGTCGGGGCAAGCCCGGCGAGGGGCCGCTGCGCGTCAAAAGCCGGGGCAAGCCCGGCACGTACGATGTGGGAGGGCGAAGTATTATGATGAACGAACCGTTTGAACCGCTTGAGCCATTGCTTGAGGCGCGTCCTGAAGCGGATGGTCAGTCGGACCATCCGCCGAGGCAGGGCCGTTCCAGACACTGGGGTGTGGGGCCGTTGATCATGGGTGCTCTCCTGCTGGCTGTCATCTTCGGGGGAGGAATGCTGGCGGGCTGGCAACTTACATTGCGTGGGGCGGGTGACAGTCTGCAGACCGGACCCGAGGCCGCGCAGACCGTTAATGCTCCTAATGAAGATAGCCGGGAGGCGTTGCGCGAAAAGGTGGTGGCGAACATCAAGCCAACCGTTGTTCAGCTGAATGTCAAGACCTATAGCGGCAACCGGGTTGGTTCGGGGGTTGTCATTGACCGGCGTGGTTATATCATCACCAACAACCATGTGGTGCGCAACGGCGAGACCATCCAGGTGGTCTTCTTGAACGGGAAGACGGCCTCCGCCCGTCTGACCGGCGTGTCGGCGGCGGACGACCTGGCGGTGGTGCACGTCGATCCAACCCATCTCCAACTCTCGGTGGCGACCCTTGGCGACTCCTCCCGGTTGCAGGTGGGCCAGGATGTGATCGCCATCGGAAATCCGCTGGGCATCTCCCAGACTGTGACCAGCGGCATCATCAGCGCCCTGGGACGCAACATCTCCACCGGCTACAACGGCCAGATTCTGCCGGGCACCATCCAGACCGATGCCCCCATCAATCCCGGCAGTAGCGGGGGCGCACTGGTGGACATGCATGGCAACCTGATCGGTATCCCTACGCTGGCCGCGCTCAACCCCGAGTTTAAGACGCCTGCCAGTGGGGTTGGTTTCGCCATTCCATCGAATCGTGTGCAATTTATTGGGCCACAACTGATCGCTTCTGGCAAAGTTACACACAGTGGGCGGGCCGCTCTGGAGATGCAGGCCATGGACCTGGACCCGGCGGTTGCTCATAAGAACGATCTGCCGATCACGCAGGGGGCGATGGTCATCAGTGTCGTGCCAGGTGGGGCCGCCAGTAACGCGGGCATCAAACCCAACGACATCATCGTCCAGATCGATGGCAGCCAGATCACCAATGTGCTCTCGCTCAGCGACGCCATCATCAATAAGAATCCCGGTGACAGTGTGGCGGTCAAGCTCTATCGAGGCCGGCAGCAGAGGAGCGTGGATGTCAGGCTGGGTGAGCTGTCGCCCTCCCAGCCATAAGAAGGAGATAATACGATTGATTATTCCGTTGGGCGAATGGCTGGAATATCTGCGCATGGCATACGACGAATTTGGATATGTCATTGTCTTTTTGAGTGCACTGGCCGAGAATACAGCGATTCTGGGCATCTTTTTGCCCGGGAACTCTTTTGTGTTGCTGGGCGCCTTTTACGCGCGGCAGGGGACGCTTAACCTGGGTCTGGTGATCGTGCTGGCCTCGCTGGGAACGATTATCGGCTACCACCTGGATCTGCTGCTGGGGCGCTTTGTGATCGGGAAGATGGCGGCGAGTTGGAGCGGCACCCGGTTAGGACGGCGCATGCGGCTGGCAGGTCGCATGCGCCTGGGACGCGCGTTTCTGGCGAAGTATGGGGCGCTGGCCATCTTGCTCTCGCATCTGATCGGCCATATCCGCTCATTCGTGGCCATCGCCGCTGGCATGACACATATGCGCTATCGCACCTTTTTGATCGCGGAGGTCATCGCGGCCACCCTCTGGAATACCGCCTACGCCTTGATCGGCTACTGGCTTGGTACGCAGGCCGATCAGCTCGGTCGTTTTATGCAGCGCTTCGGCCTGATCTCGGCGGCTATCGTGGTTTTGTTGATTGTGGGCTGGATCTGGGGGCAGAAGCGTTTGCAGCGCCGTCTGTTGCTGGCGCGCTATGGGCGTAAGAAGGATGTGCGCGCCAGGGCGGCAGAGGTACAGCGGGGCGATGAGAGGACGCCATCGTCCTCATAGGGAGGAACGTTCGCTTTTGGGTTCGTGTGTGGTACGTTGCGTTCGGGTACGACGGGGGCCGCCGTCGCTGGCGCTGGCGGCCCGGTCGATCGTTGAAGGTCGACCCTACGTGGCGTTTCTTTTTTAAGGGGCGTTTCGTGTTCCTTGTTGCCATGTCTTCTGGCAAAGACATGAATTTATACCTCGGGTTGGGAAAACCTTGCGAAAAGCGGGAAAGATGGGTATGCTTGGAGTGGTTGCACATTTCTCACATGCAACAAATATTTTGTGAAAAGAGATGTTATGCCCGATCATCGCTAATGCCTGTCAGGGGATATGACAAGAGAGCACTACAGCACAGCCGCTGGCCTGTGCCAGAGGTTTGCTTTTTTGTCCCTTACAGCGAGATGAGCGAGCAGCATAAGCCCCTTCTTTTCCAGAGACCGCAACGCTTATTGCAATACCGATTTTTATGTCTCTTTCCTGGTCTCAATCTGCCTTTCTCCTGTGAGTGACGATGCCCGGTGTTCTTTTGTTCGGTTCCTGACAGGTTTCCTTTTCAGAAGAGAACATTATGCTTCAAAAGAAAGGATACCGCATGCTCAAAATTCAGATATTGGGTGGCCCAGGTAGCGGAAAAACGACGCTGGGGGCAGAGATAGGCGCCAGGTTTGATCTTCCCTTTTATGAAACCGATGTTATTGGCATGAAGAATGGGATGCAGCATAGCGCCTGGATTCGGGATGCCTTCGAGATTAGCCCGCTGCCGGGCTGGTCTATAGAAGGTGGAGGGCTTATCTGGAATGAGCCTATTCTCGCTCAGGCCGACTATATTGTCTTGCTTGAGGTTCCCTGGCGTACGGCCGCCTATCGCATTGTGCGTCGTCACATCAGCAAAAGCCTGCGCGGTGTCAATCCCTATCCAGGGATCAGGTCACTCATCCTGTTTTTGAGGGATAGTCGCCGCTACTATTTGAATCAGTGTTGGCCCGAGCTGATAGAAGCTATGGATAGGTGCCTGGCAGAGCAGATTCCAGCGTCGCTCGATTCTGAGCAACTGCTTACGCGTTGTGAAACGTATGGGGTAAAGATTATTCAGACGCCTACCGCAGCGTTTATGCGCCAGTATCTCGAAAAATACAGGCAGAAGCTCATTATTGTGAGAAACAACGCTGAGCGAGCACGCCTGCTTGATTTCCTGGCGCAGCAGCGTTGCCCCAGCCCTGTAGGCATATATGTATTCTTAACAATCATTAAGATGCTGTACAAATAAATACAGTAATTATTTATATTTTCCATTTATGAAGGCGAGTAATATAAGTAGTAGAGAAAACATGTTTTCTCTATGGATCAAATAATAGCAATAAGTAAAAAAGGAAGGGGAACAATTTTATGGCAGGTAAGAGATCATTATCTAATGTCATGCGTATGAGCAAGGTGGGCATGCTGGTTGTGTTGCTTGCTCTGGGGATGCTCATGCATGCGGCCCTGTTTTGCAGCGCGGCATCGGCGCATTCTATGGACGGCCACACGATGAAGATGGGCCGGTCTATGACCTGGGGGCAGATGCATCGCTGGGGTCCTGGGCCTGGGGGTGGTCACTATGGACCACCGTTCTTTCATAAAGACCCCAGGGCGTTTGATAAGGTGAGGAAAGATGCGTTCACATTTACCTCAAGTGAAACGCAGCAGATTGTGCGGCTGTTTGTGCCTGCAGGAGAAAGCTATATCGTTACCGCTACTGGTTCCGCGAGGCGCATAGACAGTCCGGGGACAAATAGCTCACCAAAATTGTTGTGTTTCATTTCAAAGGGTGATGGGATGGCCGTTGGCGCTTTGGATACCGTAACGATTGATTCCGCACCCAGTTCTGACACGACTGAAAACCATGAGACACTGGCCGTCACTGATTCTGTTACCGTGGATGGGGGAGGCCAGTATAGGTGGGGCGAGATTGATTTTGACTGTACGTGGCAGAATCCTGATCGCCGGGTTGCGACGCCACGGATAGATCCTGGAGCCTCGATTACCGCGATTAAGGTTGACCTGCACGAAGAGTACTAATGCTGTTTTGAAGTATGAGAGAGACGACCCGGTTGCTCTATTTTAGAGCAGCCGGATCGCTTTTATTGTAATTACTTAGAGTATGGCATGGGTGGGTTTATTCGTAGGACCAGTCCATGGAGTTCAACATGGTTTGCAGGGCCTGGGAGGCGCTGCGGAAGAGGTCGGGTCCGCTGAAGCCCTGGAACTGTCCGGCGGCGGCCAGGTGGGGTTCGAGGGCGATGAAGCCGTCGTAGCCGTCCTGGCGCAGGCGTTGCAGGATGGCCGACCAGTTCGAGTCGCCCTGGCCCGCCACGACCAGCGTACCATCGGGGCTCACGTCTTTGACGTGGACGTATTCGAGCCAGGGTCTGGTGGCCTCGTAGGCATCCGGATAGGGCACCTGGTCGCACTGCAGGTAGTTGGCCGGGTCGAGTACCGAGCGGAAGTGCGGATCGTTGATGGTCTGCAGCAGATCGACGTTGCGCTCGATGATATCGCCATAGATGGCCTTTTCGTTCTCGTGCACGAGCACGACATCGGCGCTGCGCGCCCGGCGCGTCATCTCCTGCAGATGACTGATGACCTCGTCGCGGTAGGCGGCCGGATTGCTGGAGCCAGCCTCCTCTTTGACGGGTGGGTAGAACGAGAAGATGCGGATATACTTTGTATCGAGGGCTTTAGCGACCTCGATCGAGCGGTCGAAGCGCGCCAGATGCTCCTCGAAGGAGCTATCGATGGGCACCTTGCCGATGGGAGAGCCGATCGCCGCCACGCCGATCCCACCGGCGGTCAGCGTCTGTTTGATCTCCTGAATCTGCTGGTTGGACAGGTCAAGCACGTTAACTTTCCAGACCGAGCGCAGGTCGATGTAGTGGATGTTCTCGCTCTGCAGGACGGCGATCTGCTCATCAAGATCGGGCGAGATCTCATCCGCGAAGGCGGATAGACGGATCATGATAGGGTAACCTCCTTACCGGTGCTGGCGGCTTCATAGATGCCGAGGATGATCTCGACCGGGTGGCGACCGGAATGGCCATCCACCAGCGGCGTACCATCCTCCTGGATGGCGCGGATCATATCGGCGATCTGCTGGGCGTGGGTTGAGGCCTGCAGGGCGGCGGGATCGCTGGCCGTCGACTTTGCTGCGGCCGCGGCCGCGTCTGATTTCTTGCGTCCTCCACCGTAGGGTCCGACCTCTTCCGAATCCTGACTGGCCAGGTGCAGGTAGCCCAGGCGATCATCCTCAATGATGGCCGAGCCCTTATCGCCAAAGACCTCGATCCGTGTCGTCGCGCCAGGATAGGCGCCCGTAGTGGCTGAGATTGTTCCTAGCGCCCCGCTCTCGAAGCGCAGCACCGCCACCGCCACATCCTCGGTCTCCATCTTATGGACCAGCGTATCAGTGTAGGCACGGATCGTCTTGACGCGTCCCATCAGCCACTGCAGGATGTCGATCGAGTGGATTGACTGGTTCATCAGGATGCCGCCGCCGTCGAGCGCCCAGGTGCCGCGCCAGGCGCCGCTATCGTAGTACTTCTGCGAACGCCACCAGGGGATGGCCGCATTGCCCAATACCATGCGTCCCAGTGCCTGCTCCTGGATCAACTGGTGCACCTGCTGCGAAGCCTCATCGAAGCGATGCTGGCTGATTACCGCTACCTTCTTGCCGGTTTCGCGCTGAACCTGCAGGATCTCCTCGATACGGTCCTTGCGAATCTCCATCGGCTTCTCGATGATGACGTGGCGGCCGGAGCGCATAATCTGGCAGGCGTGCTCGCCGTGCATGCCGCTGGGGGTGCAGACATCGACCACATCCAGCTGCTCACGATCCAGCATCTCCTGCAGATCGGTGTAGGCGGTGGCGTGAAACTTATCGGCCAGCTTCTGGGCCTTTTCGGGAATGACATCGGCGACCGCCACCAGTTCAGCCTGCGGCAGGCTCTGCAACGCCTCCGCATGGGTGGGTCCAATCACACCGCACCCGACGATACCAAAACGCAATTTTTCCATCAGAAATGCAACTCCTTATGCATCAGCGGGAAGGTCTCCGCAGAGGCGTTCTCCGCTCATGTGCAACTATGCGACTGACATGGATAAAATAAAACCGCCCTCTTTATGGGAGGGCAGCGATGGCATTACACGGTCTGTCTGCTGCTCTCCTCCCACTGGGTGCGCAATTGCGCCAGCGCGGGGACCGCCTCGCTGGAGAAGTCGCTCCAATTGCACTCAATGGAGATGCGCTGATCGTAGCCAGCGCGATGGAGGGCCGAGAAGTAGGGGCGGAAATCCTCCCCATGGTGTCCGGGGGCCGCGCGATCCTGCTTCTCCGCCACGTGCACGTGCGCCAGCAGCGAGCGATAGGGCAGGATCGACTCGGGATCCTCGCCGTTGCAGGCCATATGGTAGACATCGGCCAGCAGGCGGGCGCCAGAGCCCGCGATGGTCGAGACCAGCGCGCCACCTTCGGCCACCGTATTCAGGATATTTGTCTCTTCGTAGCGCAGGGGCTCAAGCACGATCTGCACGCCATGCTCGCGCGCCCAGCCGCTCCAGGTCGCCATATGCTCCGCTAACTGTTGGGCCGCAGCCTCCTTCTCGATATCGGCCGGATAGTTTCTGGCCCCGCCACTGCCGAAGACAAAGATACGGATGCCGGCCTGCTCCGCCCGCCGCAACGCGGTACGCATATACGATTCCAGGCGTGGCCGGTCTACATGCTGGGAAGGTGACTCGATGAGCCGGAGATCGGCCGGCAACAGCGAATTGGCCGCCTCAACCGGAAAAGGCAGCTGCCGTACCGCGTGGAGCAGCTCCTCGAACTCCACCTGGGGCCGTTCGGGGATCAGAAAGCGCTGGACGTTTTCCTCTAGATAGTCAAGAGCGATCTCATTGAGCTGGGAGATAGTGCGAAAAGATGTGCAGATACCAAACTTCATCGTAGGTTCCTCTTCTTCTACTAACAACGAACGGCCAGATCAATCAGGCAGGTGTCCGACCTGTCGCATAGAAGGCACCGCCAGTGCCCATTCACCGCGCGCTACAAAAACAGCGGACGGTGCCGTGGGGCGCATACTGTTCTTTAACGACAAAAATAGCATATCACACGTGCCGGACCGGTCGAGTCTGCAGAGCCACCCGCAGACATAGCTCTGCCCTGATTCTTATAATCGGCACCTCGTCACCGTCCGGGCATTATCCGATCCTGAATTCCCCAGGCAACAGGCAGTCAGACAGCCTGCCATGCGGATGCAGTGGCTATGAAGAGGAAAATGTGACAGAGAATAATGAGGCTCTAAATCGGGGTGAAGTGGATGAAAGGTACATAAAAAATGTAGATTGGATGGACATTTCATCCATAATTACTAAAAAGTAATCGTTTACTGTATTACCCTTGAAAGGTAGCTCGACAATGCTGTATCTACCCGCCGAATCGCGTGCCCTGTCCGGTGCATGTCGAATATTTTGAAACTGCTCAAAATACGTGGCGTAAACACTTGATTTATTTAAATTTATCAGTTATCATTGCTATGAACGATAAGTACTTGACAAATAGCATTGAATTTAAGAACTGTTAATAAGATAAATGGAGGTGTGCAAAATGACGCAGATGGCAACAACTCCCATTCACATCCGCATTGGCGGGCGCAGTGAAGAGATTCCACTGGCTCAGCTGGGTGTGATGAATGCCGCGGACGACCTCCAGCTAAAAAATGCCGTGGCGCGCCACCTTGATCTCCCGGCGCAGTCTCTAAACAACCACGTGATCGTGCGTACGACGCAGGCCATCATCATCCGTCCCGAGGCGTTGTACGGCTAGGGCCGGACAGGAAGAAAAAGAGTGAGTGAGGCGTGTCCGGGGCGTACTCCAACTGGAAGGGCTTACATACGACTTTGGATCGTTTTTTTGTGCCCTTGCGACATGTACGTCCCGGGCTTGCTGCCCGCCCCTGATGCAAGCATTTGCGAGAGACGAGGCAGGAAGCGCCCGCAAGGGGCGCACCTACGGATAAATCCTGCTCTTGGGCAAAAGCATATATACGGCCCTGTACCCTGATAGATTGAACCTACAAACTGGTAATTCCCGCCCTTGCGGGAAGGGTTGGTTCGATCCCAACAACCTCCACCACCAATCGGGGGTTTTGAGCCCTTCGGGGCTGTGTTCAATAAACTTGTACAGGGCCGGCCAGATCTTTTCTTTACAAGCTTTTCTTTTGCCGATGATATCTTAGCCGAGGTGCGCTCCGACGGTGTGAGCTTACAAACTGTGGATTTTTAATCCAGCTGTCGCAGGTTCGAGTCCTGCCGGGATCGTTTGAACCCGTAGCTCAGTGGGAGAGCGCTTGTTTTCATGCTCGTGCGACTCGCGCACCTCGGCCTGGATATCGATCTATGAGATGGTGTTGTTGGCGAAACGTGCGCGGCCGGGTACGGGCCGCTTCGCAGCCAAGCCGGGGCAAGTCCGGCACCTACGGTCCTGTGCTCCAATCTGAAGAGCGTACATACGGTTACCTTTCTCTTTTACCTCTGGATTGGATGCGGGTCGAGTCCTGAACTCTGAACTGGTTGTAGTCATCCGCTGGATGATGCCATCAGAGCCCGCTCTTGTTAACTCGCATAGGACAGGCTTTTTATGTAGATACCGCGTTGACACCGACTGGTACCGGGCGCACTCCGACTGATAGAGCTTTCAAACATTTGAGCAATCTTCGTGGGTTCGAATCCCACCAGCTGTAAAGCTGTAGCCAAGTGGCCAAAGGCGGATGTCTTTCTTATAGCTCTATTGACTCGTGCGCCCGGTCCTGGTTGTATCGATAAAAGAATATTGTTTGCAGACATTTGCATATAGGTAGGAAGCGCCCGCAAGGGGTGTGCCTGCTGTGTGCCTGATGGTGATGTGATGACACAAAATCCCCCTGTTGAGCTGGATGTGCGTGTTGCGATTCTTAACTCGTTTTTGACCACACCACATCGTAAAATTGAGGAGCTGGCGCCGCTGCATGCGAGCGCGCTGGCCAATGATCCGCTTTTCTACAGTCGTCTGGCGCTGTGGTACTTCGCTAAAGGCGAGGTGCGCGATCATAAGCTGCTGTTCGTGGCGCATCTGGCGACCAGCGAGTATCCGGAGTTCCGCGAGGCGGCCTGGGTGCTGCTGCAGAAACTGGCGCCGTACGAGGTATCGCGCGCGCTCGACCACACCAAGAAGGTGATCGGCAAGACGCCACGTTCATTCAAGGGGGCGGTCGCGCATTACCTGCAGACGCGCGAGAATAATCCACGGCAGTTTGACGGTGCCGCCATGCGCGCGCGCAACGATCTCAAGCATCTCTACGCCAGTCTGCGCATCAAGCCGGGTCCGCGCGCGCAGGCGATTCTGTTCGACGAGCAGCCGCCGACCGACAGCCCGCTGTACTCGCTCAAGCAACTGGCCAAGGCCGACAGTGCCGAGGAGCAGGCGCGCATCATTATTGAGCACAAGATCCCGTACACCACGGCGGTCGGCGCGCTCAAGAACGTGACGCCGGTGGTGCTGGTGGCCTTGATCGAAGCGATGTCGCCGCAGGAGGTCATCAACAACATGGCCGCTCTCAAGAAGCGCGGCGCACTGGACAATCCCGAGGTCAAGGCGCTGGTCGATCAGAAGCTGGAGGCGGCTAAGACCGACAAGCGCGTCTCGACCCTGAAGGCGAAGAAGGCCATGACGGCCACAATGCTGGATGCCGAGACCGAGAAGGTGCTGACCGAGGTCATGGACCAGCGCGTCGCCAGCAAGGTCGAGATCAAGCGGCCCACGGCCCTGTTCGTAGACAAGAGCAGCTCGATGTCACAGTCGATCGAGGTTTCGAAGCAGCTGGCCGGTTTGATCAGCGCCGTTACGACGGCTGACTTTTATGTCTACGCCTTTGACTCGGCGGCCTTTGAGATTACCGTCAAGGTGCCTGAGGGCAAGCGTCCGATGCTGAGTGACTGGGAGAAGTCCTTCCAGTTCATCAAGGCCAACGGGAGCACCTCGATCGGGGTAGCTCTGGCGCAGATGACCAGGAAGCGGCAGTACGTAGAGCAGATTCTGATCGTAACCGACGAGGGCGAAAACTCCTCGCCGCTGCTGGCTGATGCCTGGATCGCCTACAGAGAGGCCATGAAGGCGGCGCCCTCAGTAGTGGTGGTGCAGGTTGGCGGTTATTACGACCGCTTCGCCCAGGGTCTGATGGATCGTGGTGTTGAGCTGACACGCTATCGCTTCGATGGCGACTACTACTCGCTGCCGAACGTGCTGGAACTGCTGGCTCAGCCCTCACGGGCCGAACTGGTCGAGGTCATTATGGGCTACGAGCTGCCGCGTCGCCCTGATCGCGTTCTCCAGGGCGTGTAGGCTGATAGTGTAAGTAGCGGGCATAGCAGATGGGAGCCAATCCATCTGCTATGCTCATGTTATATATCGGGTGTGTAAAGAAGTGCAGGGTGGTCATATGTATGAGGATATTAACCAGGTAGACCTCGCTTTTGTGATGGATACCACGGGGAGTATGGGACCATTAATCAAGGCCGCTCGTGAGCAGATGATTGAGATGTTGTGCCGGGTCGCGGCGGCAGCAGATATTCAGCTCCAGCTGGGCATCGTCGAATATCGAGACCACGAGCCGCAGGCGAAGCTGCTGACCAGGGTCTATCCGTTGACGGATGATCTGGAACAGGCGCAGCAGGTGCTGATGTCGCTGCGTGCTGACGAGGGTGGCGACGCTCCAGAGGCGGTGCTGGATGGTATTGTAGCCGCCTGCCACGAGCTATGCTGGCGCAGGCATGCCCTGCGTCTGCTGGTCCTGGTGGGTGACGCACCACCGCACGGAGTCGGTGTTGGCGGTGATTCCTTTGCCGGTGGATGTCCCTGTGGAGAGACTATTGCCAGTGTGACGCGCCAGGCGGAAGAGGCGTCTGTTACCATTCATGCGCTGGGCCTTACAAGCAGCGTGGATGCATCATTTAGCGAGATCAGCGCCCTGGCTGGTGGACAGTTTTTCGCCGCCGGGCAGGCGGATAAGGCTATCGTGCATATAGAGGAACTGCTCCAAAAGCAGTTTGCTGAACTGGAACTGGATCGCCAGATCCTGGCGCTGTATCGAGCGCAGCCCGAACTGGATAGCGAAACGCTGGCCCAACGCCTGGATGTACCCAGGCATGTCGCAGCGAACGCGTTGGTGCGCCTGCTTTCACGAGACCTGATCGAGGTCCCGGCCCGCCAGGCTTGAAGTGCTGAGAGAGATGGAAAGGTCATATGCCGGATAAGCGCAAGTCGCCAGTCACGAGAGGCAAGGTGGATGCCCGCGAGCTGATCGCCCGTCTGGGTCAGCAGGGTCGCGATCTACAGGAGTGTGAGCTGATCGCGCCACTGTTGGTTGGCGGGCGGATCCGCACGCGGCTGAACGGGCTGGTGTACGAGTTCCGGGTGCGCCAGCGCTTTGTGGGCTGGGGACGTTTTCGGCCCACCGGTGAGTCCGAGGCGCATCTGATCGAGGAGGCTCTACCGTGGGAGCGCGGGTCTTATCTTGAGCTGTTTCCCGCCTTGAGGATGCTGCTGCTCTGGCCCGATAGCGGTGGACGCTTTCCCGGCACCTGGTGGGCGCTTCCCTACAATGAGGATGACGCGCGCCGGCGCTTTGGTCTATCGATGGAGCCGGTGCCGGTCTTTCTGTGCGATCCCATGGAGGGCGCGGAACGCTTCGAGCGCGTCACCGTGCGCGTGGATGGCGGCATGCGTTGGTTCGAGGGGCCAGACCTGCGGGCCGATCCCCGCCACGCCGAGTGGCTGCGCGACGCGGCCGCTGTGGAGTCAGACAAGCCACTGGAAAAGCTTTTGTCGGGACTGGCGTCCTCTGAGCGGCTGGCTCTGCTACTGTGGCGCATCCATCAGCTGGAACTGACGAGAGGCGTGGCGGACGGAGGGATGCGGCCGCCACAGCGACGGCGGGAACAGCGCGACTGGCTGGCCGGGCAGACGCGGCAGCGCGCGTTGGAGCAGCAGTTGCGCCACGCCTTGAGCAAGGCCGACGCCACACTGCACAGCTATAGCGAGGTCGCCGCCAGCGATGGCTCACCGCACCACATGGTCGTCGAGTGGAGCGAACACGGACAGACGCGCCGCTACCGATCACTGGTCGATCCAGGACTCAACGTCGTCTCCAGCGGCATCTGCCTCAGCGGACAGGATCGCGACTTCGATCTGACCAGCCTGGTGAACGTGATGGCGGCCTCCCCTTCCTGGGCCGGCTACGATGACGAGGAGGATATATAAGCATGACACAGCAGCAGCCCTTGAATTCCCAGAGCCCCTTCTTTCATGAGGAGCGGCACGCGAGTCTGCAGCCGTTCGCCGGGCGTTTGATTACCATCTGTGGCGCCGGAACGCTGGGGGCCAACGTGGCCGAGACGCTGGCGCGCATGGGTTTCACGCAACTGCGCGTGATCGACAGGGATCGCATCGAGATGCGCAACCTGTCGGGCCAGCCGTATAGCCGGGCCGAGGTGGGCGCGCCTAAAGCGCGCGCCCTGTCCAATCTGCTCTATCGGGCCGTGCAGGCCCGCGTTGATCCAAAGGTGGTTGAGTTGACGGCCGAGAATGTGGTAGGTTTGTTGCAGGGGAGCGCGCTGGTGGTGGATGCCTTTGATAATGTAGAAGGACGCGAGGCGGTCAGCCGGGCCGCGCGCGACGCGGATCTGCCCTGTCTGCATATAGGGTTCAGCGGCGACGGAGTGTATGGCAGCGGTATCTGGGAACCGCGCTACCAGGTTCCGCGCGAGGTGCCTGGCGACCCCTGCGACTATCCGCTGACGCGTCCGCTGGCCTTGATGCTGAGCGCCCTGGCAGCGCGGGCTATCACTGACTTTTTCCGCCTGGAGCAGCGGCACGACTTCGAATTGACGTGGAACGATATAAAGGTGCATTATGGGTGAGATTGTTAAGTACCTCCTATTCTCCTGTTTGGTGATACAATGAGTCATCGTCTCCTACAGACGTATTTTCCTGACTTGCTCTGGTGGGCAGTGTCAAGACCGAAGATGTATGCATCGAGAAGGATAATATCAATGATGATGAATAAAGAGCAGACTCAGGTTCAAGAATTTGATGTAGCCACCATCATGGGGGGCTTGTATGGAGATGGAATTATCGGGTATAAAGGTGGCTTTTCTCGCGAGTGGATTCAACAACTGGGAGAAGATATCGACGTTCTTTTCCAGGAAGCGTTAAAACGGCCTGGTGGCGCGGTGGGACGCGGACCCAAACGATACTACGTGGAGATCCACCCGGAGGACATCCGTGGTTTTGTCGATCTCGCCACCCATCCCTGGGTAGTAGCTGTGTGCGAGGCGATCCTGGGTCCACCGTATAAGATTGTCGAGATCGGTTTCGACGTGCCGTTGCCCGGTGCGCAAAACCAGCCCTGGCACCGTGACTTTCCGGCTCCAAAGGAGACCCTCACTGGTCGTTATCTGACTTCGCTGGCATTTAATCTCACGACCGTCGATGTCTTTGAGGATATGGGCCCGTTTGAGGTTGCGCCCGGAACACAGTGGGACCGGCCCGTGGAGTTCCAGCACGAGATGTTTCCGCCCAAGACGTTGTACCCGCGCTATGAAGAGCGTGCGCAGAGGAAGATGCCGAAAATGGGGGACATTTCCGTTCGCTCGGCGCTGACCATCCACCGAGGTACAGCCAACCACTCGAACAAATCGAGACCGGTGCTTGTCCTCGGTGTCGATGCACCGACCGCCCACAATGCGGATCACCATGATCTGCAGATCACCCATCGCTTCTTTGAGACGCTGCCCCCGCAGGTGCGCGATCACCTGACCTATCGGCTGGTTGACACGCTGGAGCCGATCCATCAACTGCACCAGATTGAAACGTTGATGATGGGCGAAGCCTGATTCCGGTGGGGAAGGTACTCGTGGGTCGAGAGTTTTAATCGGACGCGAGGTCCGAACATATGGGAGGTTTTCACTATGGGCAGCTTTGAGGGTGTAGTGGTGGCGGTGAGCTGTGATGGGGTGCATGCGTTCAGCAAGCCGAATCGGGAGCGAATTCGGCTGTTGCAGGGGCTGGGGGTCGATGGGGACGCGCATATGGGGGTGACGGTGCAGCATCGGTCGCGAGTAGCGGCCGATCCGTCGCAACCGAATCTGCGGCAGGTACATCTCGTTCATAGCGAGCTGCACGAGGAGTTGCGGGCGGCTGGTTTCGATGTGTCGGCGGGACAGATGGGTGAGAATATAACGACGCGCGGCATCGATCTGCTGGGTCTGCCCAGGGGGACACGTCTGCACCTGGGTGAGAAGGCGGTGGTTGAGGTCACGGGCCTGCGCAATCCCTGCGGGCAGTTGAACGGCCTGCAGGCTGGATTGCTGCCGGCGGTGCTGGACCGCGATGAGCAGGGGAACCTGGTGCGCAAGGCGGGCGTCATGGGTGTGGTACTGGTGGGAGGCGAGGTGCGGCCCGGCGATGTCATCCGTGTTGAATTGCCAGCCGAGCCGCACCAGCGTCTGGAGCGCGTGTGAGCGATTGAGATGTTTACGCGCGTCGAGAGGTTTAATCGGACGCGAGGTCCGAACGTATGGATTACGAGGATGCGTGGTTTTCGGGTTCGTCGGGGTGGGCGGTGAGGGTCATGAGGTCGTTGTCCATGTCGCCCATCATCGACATGGGGGCCTGCTGGCGTCTTGGACGCGGTGCGGGTGGCTGATTGGCGGCGCAGGGCGTGCCGAACTTTGGTTGGGCATAGGGCAGGTGGGTGGTGCCGCGCCCCAGGATGTGCAGGTAGTTGGCTGAGTCGCCCTCGTAGGGTGCGCCGGAGTTCCAGGGCACGAATGAGCGCGCATTGCAGTAGTGGCCGACGAAGGCGCGGCGCGAGCGATCCTTCGTGTGATTGGCGTGTGAGCGATGCAGGATGTGGCCGCCGAAGAAGACCACATCTCCGGGATCGACCTCGGCCTTGACCTCTCTGCCGGGATATTTGCGGGCCACGCGGGTCAGGCCGTTGGCGTTCTCATCGGTATGGCTGGCGTTATAGATCGGCTCGATATCGCTCAGGTCGCGCTGTCCATTTTCCGACTGACCATCGGAATCCGGATAGACCGGCTCATGCTGCGAACCGACCGTCATCCACAGGCAACCATTCTCCTCATCGGCGCGATCGAGGGCCAGCCAGGCGCCGCACAGCGTATCCGGGAAGGTCGGGATATAGTAGGAATCCTGGTGGTAGCCCTGTCCCTGTTGTCCCGGCTGTTTGAAGAAGAGCATCGACTGCAGTGCCAGCACATCGGGACCGATCAACACCTCCAGCACATCGAGGATGCGTGGGTGAAGCAGGAAGCGCTCATGGATGGGTAGCACGCGATGCAGCATATGGACGCGCAGATAATAGGAGATCTTCTTATCGGGGTCCCAGTCGGCGGGCGGAGGTGTCACGCCCGGGAAATGCTCCTCCCCGGCCAGAATGCGATCCATGTGCGCGTTCATCTCCTGCACATCCTCCTGCGGCACCAGATTGCGCACAATCAGGAAGCCTTGCTCACGAAACTTCACATAATCTTGCACCCTGATGGGATAATGTTCATAGTGCCTGACCGGTTGGTTCGGGCTGGTCTGCGAAATGGTCGTCATCTGAAAGCTCCTTTGCTACGATAGTATGCTTCAGTCTTACTCCAACCTGCATAGATAGCTGGCTCAAGTGATAGATATAGCATAAAAGGAAAGAGCTGGAAGGTCGATAGCTGAAATGCATAAGAATGTGTCTGAGATTAACCTGATATGGATAAACGCATCATCACACAGGACAAGAGGAAAAGGCTGGCCGAGCTGCAGCAGCGCGAGCAGGATACATCGTACTGGTCTAACGAGATAGTGCTGGGTGAGGTGGTCTACCCGCCTGGCAGCACGCTGGGTCCGCGCATCCAGCCCACACTACAGTTTGTCTTTGTGCACGCCGGGCGCATCACCATTCGCATCGATGAGCGCACGCACGCGATACCTGCCAATAGCGCCTTTGTGCTCTATGCGGGTCATCGTGAATATTTTGCTTTTGCGGAGGACAGCGAAACCATTCACAGCTGGATTCACATCGCTCCGGCGCTGGTCGATGCGGAGATAATCAACCGACTCGAAAAGCAGCCGTGGCCGCTGCCGCTCTCGCCGGCCATGCAGCAGCTGATGCAAGACGCCCTGGCGCTGCAGGCCAGCACTTTTCCCACCATCAAAGAAATGCTGCGTGCGCTGGCGCTACAGATATGCTGGCGCTACATCGGTGAGGGAGAGCAGCTAAGCCAGGGTCACGAGGCGGTGCGGGCGCACAGCGCCGTGGGGCAGGCCCAGCAATTTATTTATGAGCACCTGGGCGAGCCATTGACGCTGGCGATCATAGCCGAGGCTGCCGCCATCAGTCCCGCCCACCTGATCCGCTTATTTCAGCAGCACCTGCACACCACGCCGATGGCCTATGTCTGGGAGCAGCGCATCGCCATGGGCATCAAGCTGCTGGAGCAGACCGGCCTCTCGGTGGGTCGCATCGCCGAACAGTGCGGTTTTCAATCGCGCTACCACTTCTCGCGCCGCATTCGCCAGGCCATCGGCTACACTCCCCTGGAGGTGCGCCACCGCTCCTGGCAGCTTGATTCCTCGGCGCAGACAGAATAGAAATCGGACGGCGAGGGTCGAACCTACGAGGGTGTGATCGTGCGTGAAGGGGAAATCGACCGCGAGGGTCGAACCTACGGGGGCGTGATCGTGCGTGGAGGGGCCATGTTTTTTTCTAACAAGCCGCCGAGTGCTCCGATGCTGGTTCCCATGCCGAAATGTAGCAGGAGGAACATGACAATAAAGTGCAGTCGAACACTAAAAAGATAGCCGCTGTCTCTGCCTGCCAGTAGAGACAGTACAGCGATCACGCTAATTCCTGTCACTACACCAGCCAGGGTGTAGCAGAGGCTAGCCCAGATACAGGCGATAACGGAGGCGGTAACCTGTCGCGCGCGCCTGGCGACGAAGAAGCCGGCCAGAAAATAGATGATCCAGTCAAGCAAGACCGTTGTTATCTGGAGGTTGCGTGGGCTGATCATGATAAAGCTAAGGTGGTAGGTTGCTATGAATTGGGGCGAAGCTTGGCTGAATGCTACGATGACAGCGTTGCCGATGAGGTAGCGGAGGACGAGGATGGCACCAAATACGAGCCCATATTTGAGGGCAATCTTTTTTGTGGATAGTGGTCGTAGTGGCAGGGAGGTACAGGTTGAATGAGATGAGAATGCTGGCTCTTGTGGCGGGAGCTGCTGCATAGTGATACCTATTCTTCTTATAATTATACATTCATGTGTATAATTATAAGGCATCTGGTCAGGAAAGATTATGAACAAGCTTACTATATTTGATGGGTAGAGAAGAGAATGGTGTAATTGGTACATGATACTGTTAGAGACCAGGATGTGATGTGGACACGCCACAAAGAAGAAGGAGCAGATGTAATTATGGTGCAAGATCTGGCTGCGTTTCCAGAACGTTTCCATGCTGCTGTCCAGGCTATTGAACGCCTGCAATTCCAGGACCGCTACCTGGGCGCATTTATTTTTGGCTCACTGGCACGCCAGGAAGCAACCGATCAGAGCGATTGTGATGTGCAGGTAATCGTCGATGAAGATAATCCATGTGCCAACATCAATCATCCTGTTATCGGGGGCGTCAAGTTGGATCTAACATTTCTCTCGCTCGCGCAATTGAAGGCCAGAACGCAGCAGGAGATGGAGAGGCGTGAACGGATTCCCATGATCGCCGAATCGCTGACTGTGTTTGACAAAACGGGCCAGCTTAGCGCCCTGCGAGAGCAGGCAATGCAGGTGCAGCCCTGGAAAGCGCGCCCGGAAGAACTGCAATTGCTCCAGTTTATGTTCTTCCATGGCAATAACAAAGTGGAGAGGAACCTGGATGCTGATCCGGTTACGGCCCTGCTCGCGATGCACGTTGGTCTCGACGATTTTCTCCACTATCACTATCAAATCCAGGGACGATGGTGGGTCAGCAGCAAAAGGCTGCTGGCTGACTTGCGTGGCTGGGATCCTCCCCTGTCTCAGCTTGTAGAGCAATTCGTAACAACGGGAGAGCTCCATGCGAAATTTGGCTACTGGTCAGCCATCATCGACCATATTATGAAGCCGATAGGGGGCCGCCAGCCAATCGAGGAAAACAACTGTGAGTGCGCGGTATGCCGGCATGATCTTGGCGTATTGTTTTCCCAGACCGGGGACGCGCGTTCCAATTAAGACAAGAAGAACGTATGGCTCGCAAGGATATATTTACTGTGATGAGGAGGAGGGGGAGAGGAGGGCGCGAACGGCGGTGAGGAACTGGTCGAGGGTAGTGGGGGGATGTCCGAGGAGGGTCTGGAGGGTGTAGCCGTGGCTAAGGCTGAGGATGAGCGTGACCAGGGTCTGGGGAGTGACGCCGGGGAAGCGGGTCGGTTCGGCCTCGATCAGATCGCAGGCGATGGGGAGGAACATCTGGCGCCAGCGCTCAAGGCCGGTCAGCATGCGCTGCCGAATGGCGGGCACGCGGCTACCCAGGGTCCAGTAATCGTAGAGCAATTCCAGACGTGCCAGCGATTTTTGATTCTGGGTGATGGTGGCATCGCGCATCTCCTGCTCAACCAGTTCGAGCAAGCGTTCATGGGGAGGGAGGGCCGCCGAAACCTGCCAGGTGGCGAACAGGTCGTCCAGCAGCCAGTCGAGGAGCGCGACCAGCAGGGTGTCCCTGCTGTGAAAGTAGCGAGAGACCTGGCTGATGCTCAGGTCGGCCTCGCCCGCCACCTGGCGCATCGTCAGCCGCGCCAGACGTTCGCGTAGCGCGACCTTAAAGGCGGCCTGTAAAATCTGTTCGCGCCGCTGCATGGCACCCTCTTCTTTGTCGGGCATATGCCTCTCCTTCCTCCTCTTGCGCGCTGCTTGTCCTGATGGTTTGACATGGCTATACTTCAACCATAACAGACATGAGAAATGGCATCATCTCTGATGGAAGGTAATTCTACAGCGCGATGCCGGAAGGGGAGACAATGACTACTGAACAAAGAGAAGCCACGAATGAGGAGAGACGACGGTGTCAGTGGGCGCAGTCGAATGAGTTGTTCTATGTGTATCATGACGAGGAGTGGGGTGTCCCCGTACACGATGATCGGCTGCTGTTTGAGATGCTCAATCTGGAGGGGGCCCAGGCCGGCCTGAGCTGGCTCACCATCCTCAAGAAGCGCGAGAACTATCGGGCGGCCTTCGATAATTTTGACGCTCACAAAATCGCGCAGTACGACGCGTCCAAAAAGGAGTCTCTGCTGGGGGATGAAGGCATCGTGCGCAATCGCTTGAAGATCAACGCGGTGGTGGAGAACGCGAAGGCGATGCTGGAGGTGCAGTGTGAGTTCGGCAGCTTTGATCGCTACATATGGCGGTTTGTGAATGGTCAGCCTTTGGAGGCCGACGACAGGCAGCGGGCGGTGGCCATCAGTGAGCATATGAGCAAGGATCTGAAGAAGCGCGGCTTTCGCTTTGTCGGCGCTACCATCTGC
Organism: Dictyobacter aurantiacus; assembly: GCF_003967515.1. Classification (GTDB taxonomy): domain Bacteria; phylum Chloroflexota; class Ktedonobacteria; order Ktedonobacterales; family Ktedonobacteraceae; genus Dictyobacter; species Dictyobacter aurantiacus. The sequence goes on from NZ_BIFQ01000001.1 coordinate 5,942,515, forward strand.
TACGCTTTCATGCAGGCGGTCGGTATGGTGAATGACCATACCGATGATTGTTTCCGCGCCGGTATGCAGGCGTGATGGTGTAGAGGAACAGAACGGATCGATGCGTGACAAGCCGAGACAAGCCAGGCATTTACGGGATTTAACAAGGATTTTGCTTGCGGTTTATATATTGTTAAATTTGCGCGAATAAAATGAATCGAGCAGATATTCATGAGATAGTTGGTAGATGAATATAGACTGGTTATGGTAAAATAGCCCGGTAAATGGGTCAGTATGCTCAACAGCGGGGTAGCGTTTAAAAGTTGCTCCGCGCTGGTACGCAGTTAGCAAGCTCGATGTGTACCAGAGGTTGGTAGAAACGCGCATTCTTCAGGATCACGCCAAAGGTCGGAGAGAGTGCGTCATACACCCATGTTATGGCAGCCGATCGTCTTATGATCGGGTATGCTGCTATGTCACAATAGCTCGTCGAGATAATCTTTTCAAACGAATACAGGATAGTAATGATCCAGACAAAGACAGTTAAACACTCGAAGTTCTGGCATATAAGGCACTGGTTTGCCACCGGACAGGCATATTTGTATCTGTTACCCGCATTTATCGTCCTGGCGCTCTTCTCGTACGGTCCGGCGGCCTTCGTCTTTTATATGAGCCTCTTTAAGTGGAGTTTTCTCAACCAGGGGACGCAGCCATTTATCGGCCTGGGCAACTTTGACTATCTATTTCACAGCGCCACCTTCTGGCACGCGCTGCAGACCACCATCCTCTACGTCGTGATTTCGGTGCCACTGCAGATGGTGCTGGCCTTATTTCTGGCCCTGTGCCTGATGTCTGGTATCCGGGCCAAAGCCTTCTGGCGCCTGATCATCTTCTCGCCCTTTATCACGCCCATGGTAGCCACCACTGCTATCTGGTACTGGATGTTTGATCCTTATCATGGTCTCTTTGACGGCATCCTGCGGCTGCTGCACCTGCATCCCATCGACTGGCTGGGGGACCCCCACTGAACCCTGTTCAGCATTATCCTTTACACGACCTGGAAGTCGGCCGGATTCAGCGTGGTGCTCTTCATGGCGGGGCTGGGGAACATCCCGCCGGACCTGCGCGAGGCGGCGCGTGTCGACGGGGCCAACTCCTGGCAGGTCTTGCGCCAGATCACCTGGCCGCTACTCAAGCCGATCACCCTGGTGGTGCTGTTGCTGGGAACGATCGAGGCCTTCAAGATGTTCCAGCCTGCCTTCCTGCTGGTCGGACCCGTAGGTGGCGCGGGCAACGCAGCCAACACGCTGGGGCTCTATCTCTTTTCCGAAGGCTTCTCTACCGATCCCCATGATGGGCGTGGCGCCGCCATCTCCGTCGTCCTGTTTGCCCTGGTGTTCATTATCTCGATTGTGCAGTTGAGGATATCACGCAGGGGGGTAGAGACAGTTGATTAACATGAGCAGGAGGGCCTGGTAATGGCTACTCGACCGGTCGCCCCGAGGCGCAAGGTAAATTATCGGAGCATACAGTTATGCTGGCAGTATCTGGTCATTGTGGTGGCCGCGCTGATCGCGTTCTTTCCCATCTACTGGATTCTGATCTCATCGCTGCTGAACGCGCGTAGCGCCGCCGATGTCGTGCCGCACTTCTGGCCCGACTGGCAATGGTCGAACTACACGCGGGCCTGGCAGCTTGAGCCCTGGATACAATTCTTTCTCAACAGTATTTTTATCGCCACCTGCACGGCGGTCCTGGCGGTGCTGACCTCGCTGCTGGCCGGCTACGCCTTTGGCACCATGAAGTTTCCCGGTCGCAACCTGCTCTTCCTGCTGGTGCTGGGACTGATCATGATTCCGGGCGAGGCCACCCTGATCCCCAGCTATCTCATCGTATCCACGCTGGGATGGATCGACACCTACCAGGCGCAGATTATTCCCTATGCCGTCAGCATCTCAGGCATCTTTCTAATCAGGCAATTCTTTCTCTCGCTACCGCCCTCATTATGGGAGGCGGCCCAGCTTGACGGCTGCTCACGCTTTGGCTTTCTCTGGCGTGTCGCGGCCCCGCTGGCGCGTCCGGCCATCGCCGTCGTCGCGTTACAGGTCTTTATCGGTAGTTGGAACGCATTTCTCTGGCCCTACCTGGTCACCAGTTCCGATGCGCACCGACCGATCGAAGTAGGCTTGCAGGCATTTATGAGTGGAGAGGGAGGGACCGATCCAACCGGTCTGGCGGCGGCCGCCGCCTTCACCACGCTGCCTGTCCTGCTGGTCTTTTTGTTAGCCCAGCGTCAGTTTATCGAAGGCATCTCAGCTGGTAGCACCAAAGGGTAGGGGGCGCGTGAGCGCCTCCGCACGTGCGTCCGCTGCGCGGCCGCATTGAATTTTTATCTGCTGATGCATGGGGGCGCACTTGCGCCCCCATGCATCAGCAGATGGATATCTGTTTGACGCGCAAGCGCGGAGATCCCTATGGGAAGAACTCGTTTATTTTTTATTTTTTATTGCAAGCATAGGAAAGGATTAGGAAATTCTATGCGGTTAAAATGGTCACATATGACCTTTGTGTTGTTGATTCTGGCAATGCTGGCCCTGGCGGCCTGCGGTGATAGTGGAGCGACCTCGGGCAACAAGAGCCAGGGGCAGTCGAACGGCAACGGCGATCCGACCAGTTTTGATGCTTCAAAGCAGTATACGATTAATTTCTGGGAGGCGTTCGCCACCGGAGCCAACAAGAAGGTGCTGGAGAGCCTGACCAAACAGTACACCGACAAGCATCCTAACGTCAAGATCAACCTGCAGGCCTATGATTCGTACACTACCTTGCAGACCAAGCTGAACGCGTCCATCGCCGCCAAGAATCCTCCGGCTATCGCGCAGGTCTACGAGAACTGGGCCATGCAGTACAAGCAGAACGACAACATCGTCTCGCTGCAGCCCTACATCTCGGGCAAGAACGGGCTCAGCTCAAGCGAGATGTCTGACTTCTATCCTTCTCTGCTCAAGGATGGTCAGATCGATGGGCAGCAGTACATGATGCCGTTCAACAAGAGCGACGAGGTCCTGTATTACAACGCCGACCTCCTGAAGAAGATGGGCATCGAGCCACCAAAGAGCATGAGTGAGCTGATCGTGGACCTGGCCAAGGTTACCAAAAGCGACGGCTCGCAGTGGGGACTCTCCCTGACCCCCAGTGTCGACGAGTGGTCTATTCTGTACAAAGCTCTGGGTGGCAAAGATTTTGTCTCCAGCGATGGTCAGAAGTCAGCCTTCGCGCAGGGTGGTAATAAGGCCTTCGCCAAAAGCGCCCTGGAGACGCTGGCCCCGCTGGTCAAAGCCGGCGCCGTCCACGTGACCAAGCAGTACGCGTGGCAGAACGATTTTGCCTCCCAGAAATCGGTTTTCGCCCTGGCGACCGTGGCCAGCTATAGCTTCCTGCAGGCTTCGATCAAGGGCGCCTTTGCCTTCAACGAGGCTGCCATCCCGGCTGGTCCCGCCGGACAGTACACGGTCCTCTACGGCACCAACCTCTCGCTGTTTAAAGGCGTCAGTGACGACACCCGTGCTGTGGCCTGGGATTACCTCAAGTTCCTGATCAGCAAAGATGCGAATACCACCTTTGTACAGAAGACCGGCTACCTGCCGATTCGCCAGTCGGTGTTCAACAGCGATGCCATGAACAGCTACTACAGCAAGTTCCCGGCGCGCAAGGTCGGCTCGGAGCAGATCAACAACGCCTTCGTGGCCTCGTTCCAGCCCGGCTGGCAGAAGTGCCGCGACGAGATTACCAACGACTACACCAGCGTCCTCAGTGGTCAGAGCAGCGCGGATGCGGCCCTGAGCAAGATGGAGCAGCAGTGTAACGACGCGCTGGCGCAGTAGATTGTGCGCGAGAGCGCATTAAACATATAAGGGTGTGTTTAATTTTTGTTACCCTGGGGGCAGGTGAGCGCCTCCGCACTCGCGGCCGCTGCGCGGCCGCACCGGTTATAATTATTGGTGCTGCAGGGGCGCGAATGCGCCCCTGCAGCACCAATAATTATAAGGATTGGCTGTGCCAATAATTATAAGGATTGGCTGTGCCAATAATTATAAGGATTGGCTGTGCCAATAATTATAAGGATTGGCTGTGCCAATAATTATAAGGATTGGCTGTGCCAATAATTATAAGGATTGGCTGTGCCAATAATTATAAGGATTGGCTGTGCCAATAATTATATGGTCCTTTTCGTGACAAAGCCGGGGCGAGGCCCAATACATTCAACATAATACGCTGGTGCCCCTTTGAGAGGGGGGATGGATCGTTGGTGGAACGTGCGCGCCCGGGTACGGGGCCGCTGCGCGGCCAAGCTGGGGCAAGCCCAGTTGAGGATGCCCCCAGCATCCTCGCCTACGACGATCTTCATTTGCGATGGTGCTACATTGAATGTATTGGGACGAGCCCGGCACCTACGAGGTGGGGGAGATGGTTTTTGGCAGGGTGTCTCGTACGGACTGGCTGGATAGGCCGTCAGGAGAGGGGACGGCGCAGAGCGTCATGTGAGATACTGTTGGCATAACGTCGTCTTTACATAAATAGACATACGTATAAAGGGGGTATGATGGCACGTATTCAGTTTGGGCTGGCATTACCCAGTGGTCCTCGTGACGGGATGGCCCGTGAAGTATTTATGGAGCAACTCAAGAAGAACCTGGACGTGGTCGACGGGACATTTGACTCGATCTGGTTTATTGATCATGTGCAGTTCAAGGGGAGTCCTTTGCTGGAAGGCTGGACGGCCCTGGCCTATATGGCGGCGCTCTACCCATCGTTTGACTTTGGGCACGTGGTGCTGTGCCAGTCGTTCCGCAATCCGGCCCTGCTGGCCAAGATGGCGGCGACCGCGCAGTTTATGAGCGGAGGGCGTTTCGTGCTCGGCATCGGGGCTGGCTGGCACGAGGAGGAGTATAACGCCTATGGCTATGACTTCCCCGGAGCAGGCACCCGTGTTGAGGAGCTCGATGAGACCTTGAAGATCGTCAAAGCGCTGTGGACGCAGCCCCAGGCTACTTTTAAGGGCAAGCACTACCAGGTATCCGAGGCTTTTTGCGAACCGAAGCCAGATCCTGTCCCACCGATTATGGTTGGCGGAGGCCAGCCACGCATGTTACGGCTCACCGCCCGTCACGCCGATTGGTGGAACGTCTCGCAGGTCGACATCAAGCGTTATCGCGAGCAGGTCAGGATGAGTGAAGAGGCCTGCGCGGCCGTCGGACGTGATCCATCCACCCTGCGCCGCACCTGGTTCGGCGGCTGCTACTGCGTTCCCGAAGGGACCGCCGAGGCCGACATCGACACCTCGCTGGTGCGCTCGCCCAATCCCTTTGTTGGCACGCCAAAGCAGGTTATCGAGCAGATGAAGCCATTCATCGATCTCGGCGTCGACTACTTTATGTTGAAGCCCGAGAGCTTCCCCAATACCACCTCGCTGCGTCTGCTGGTCGAGGAGGTCTTCCCCAGGCTTTGAGGGATGTCAAACACACTTTTTACCGAGGTGCGTGTGCGCCCCCGCTCAGGTCGCCGCATGCGCGGTGGCACTGGTTTTTATATGGGTACATCGGGGACGCTGCTGCGCCCTTGATGTACCCATATAAAATTCTTATAGCCTTGAGGTTACGAGGTAGCCAGGCGGGCCACGAGGTCGCGTTCGGCGGGGCCGAACCAGGGAGGACTACCGGCGGCCGCATTCTCGATGACGCGCTGGGTCTTTGTGGTAGCCGGAATGGCCACGTGGCAGCGCTCATCGCTGAGTATCCACTTGAGCAAGGCCTGTCCCCAGGTTTTGACGCCGAAGGGGGCCAGCGGCTCCAGAGCCTGGGCCGAGGGTGGCTGACGCATCAGGCTCCCCTCGCCAAATGGGCGCATCACGATCACGCCCAGCCCCAGATCGGCGGCCAGTGGCAGGATATCTTTTTCCACGTCGCGCTGCAGCGGGTTATAGGGGACCTGGATGAGTGAGATGCGGCCAGTCTTCATGATTTTGCGCAGTTCTTTAAAAGCGGAGGGACTATAATGAGTCGCCCCGATGGCCCCGATGCGTCTCTGCTCTTGCAGACTCTCCAGCAGGGCCAGGTGCTCCAGCCAGTTCTCCAGATTGTGGATCTGATAGACATCGATGAATCCATTGAAAAAGTTCAATGCGCGCTTCACCTGCGTCTGCCCCTCCTCACGCGTGCGCGCCCACACCTTGGTGGCGATGATAGCCTGCTCGCGTCGGCCGCGCAGAGCCTCGCCGAGGGCCTGCTCGGCCGATCCATACATGGGGGACGAATCAAAGAACGACACCTCTTGCGAGAGTGCCGTATCGACCAGCATGCGAGCATTCTTCATAGCTGACTGCTCACCGCGTGTATCAAAGGTACGCCAGGTGCCCATGCCAATTGTGGGCACACGGATCTGACTGGAACCCAGTATACGATAGTCCATACAACAACGCCTTTCCAGGGCAGCTTGACCGACCGATCACTGGGCGCTCATCATCGCTGCCGCTAAATAGAACAACTCTGTTTCAAAACGTCTGACCGGGAAGCGCAAAAAAGACCCTCCCACCAATAGCACGTCTGGCGTAGTGGTTTTGGGTTACCTATAGAAAGCAAGTACCGTTGGATGGGTCAAAGAATGGAATATAATAAGGTATCTCGTATAAGAAATAAGAATAGTTTCATAAAAGCCCGACGGCAATGGAGGGAGGAAGCGCCGACACGCTATGATTAGCTTGCCTGAAATGTTATTACGACTCATCGTATCGATGCTGCTGGGAGGGATCATTGGGTGGGAGCGGGAGTATAGTGAGCACCATGCGGGGGTGCGCACCAGTGCCCTGGTGGCGCTTGGAACAACGCTGTTCACCATCATCTCCGTCTATGGCTTCTATGATCTGTTGAATCTGCCGCATATCCAGCTCGATCCATCGCGTGTCGCCTCTTATATTGTAGCGGGCATCGGTTTCCTGGGAGGAGGAGCCATCTACTTCCGGCAGGATCTGCAGAAAGTCAGGGGACTGACCTCGGCCGCCTCGGTCTGGGTGGTGGCTGCCATCGCCATGGCCTGTGGCGTTGGCTTCTTGATCGAGGCCGCCATCACCACCCTGCTGGTCTTATTTATCCTGATCGGCATGCGTTACGTGGAAGCCAGGTTTCTGCCATTCAGGAGCCAGCACCTGCAGGAATTGTTTATCCGCTTCGTGGATGCCGAAGAAGGCGCCCTGCTTGGGAAGATCTATGATACCCTGAGTGCTCTGCACATAGAGATCGTGCGGATCGACATCTACACCCAGAAGACCGAGCAAGGCACCGAGCACAAACTGGATATCGATTGCCATGTCAGGGACGCGCACGCGATGATGCAGGCCATCGACCAGTTGCGCGCCATCAAAGGGATTCAGGATATCAAATTCTCAACCAGAAAAGGCCTCAGCGTTGATTAGCCCATCAGTTCACGCCTGGTCAGGTCAATGAGGGCAGGATCTTCTCCATGATAATGACATCGACCCAGCGATCATCGATCCGTCCCTGTTCATGGTAGACGCCGACGCGCTGAAAACCATGCTTTTCGTATAGCCTTAAGCCTGCTTTATTATGCGGGAAGGCGGCCAGGACCAGTTTATGGTAGCCGAGGGCCGCAGCTTGTATCTCAAGCGCGCTCAGCAACGCGTCGCCGATACCTCGGCCGCGTTGCTGGCGATCGACATAGATGGAGAAGTCCGCCACGTAGTCGTAGGCGGGGCGCGGATTGAAGGAGTTGAGTGAGCCCCAGCCCACGACCGTGCCCTCTGTATCGACGGCAACGATGACGGGGTGGCGCGGACCACGCGCCGCCAACCACTCGGCCCGCTCCTCGGGTGTGCGCAGTTGTGTCTCCAGAGTCGCCGAGCGATCTTCAATCCCCTGATTATAGATCGACGCGATCAACGTCGTATCCTCAAGTATGGCAGCGCGAATTTCCAAGATTATATGGTTTCCCTTCTATGAATGTGTCTTACTCTCGTCACTCTGGGGGCACATGAACGCCCCCGCACGCGCGGCCGCTGCGCAGCCGCGCTGATTTTATCTGTTGGTGCATGGAGGGCGCATTCGCGCCCTCCATGCACCAACAGATGGAAAGATGGTGAGTATGCTCTTTCTCTCCATGCACCAACAGATGGAAAGATGGTGAGTAGCTCTTTCTCTCCATGCACCAACAGATGGAAAGATGGTGAGTAGCTCTTTCTCTCCATGCACCAACAGATGGAAAGATGGTGAGGTATGCTCTTTCTCTTATAGTGGAGTTTGCTCTCATTTATCATAATCAATAATACCCTTCGTGTCTATGCCAGAACCTTGATTTTTAGCCACAAAGTTGATTATGCTTGTTAAGTGCGGATATTCTGTTTTCCCAGGAGTGGGTGTGCCGCCATTCCTGATGCAGCGCGACTCCATTTTTTATGTCCTGCACGTGCCCTGGCGAGGCATACATAATACAAAGGTACACGGATGTACCATTGTCTATTTGTATAGAGAAAGAGAGCAAGGAAATGCGAAAACCTCTATCCCTCTTGTGGCGTGTTTCTCCTCTATTTGTTGCAGCCATCCTGATGGCGCTATTTGGCGTTGTGCAAACGACGCACGCGGCGCGAAGCTGGCCAACCTATCAGTCTGGCGCGAGCGGAGAGAATGTGCGCTCCATTCAATATATGCTTGCACAGCGTGGATATAGCCTGACGGTCGATGGGCAGTTTGGCCCGGCTACGGCCTCTGTCGTAAAGAGCTTCCAGAGCAACAGTGGCTTATCGGTGGATGGCATTGTGGGTTCACAAACCTGGGAAAAGCTGATTGTGACGACCCAGAATGGGAGTAATGGAGATGCCGTCACAGCCCTGCAGCGCCAGTTAAACGCACACGGCGCTAGTCTGACGGTCGATGGCTCTTTTGGTCCGGCAACCGAAGCGGCGGTGAAGAGCTTTCAGAGCAGCAATGGCTTGAGCGCCGATGGCATCGCGGGACTGGACACCTGGAGTCGGCTGGTTGGTGGCAGTGGAAGTGGTGGCAGCGAGGGAGACAAGCTGACGCAGAGCCAGGCCGCGAGCATGTTGAGCAATGCGGGCATCAGCGTCACATCCTCGGGTGGTTGTACTGACCGCTATAACTCATCCTGTACCTCGCTTGACCAGATCCGACGAGGTACCATTGATGGGGTTATCGCGTTCAAGAACGCCAGCGGATGCGCGATCACCATCACGGGCGGCACTGAAACAGGACACGCCAGTGGCACCTACTCCCACTGGAACGGTTACAAAGTGGATGTTGCACATACGACCTGTGTGACGGACTATATCCACACCCACTTCACTTACAAAGGGCTGCGTGGCGATGGAGCACCGATGTATGACGACGCCTCAGGAAACCGTTACGCCGATGAAGGTTCTCACTGGGACATCACCTACTACTAAACCGCCGTTGCCTGGCGCTTAAAAGGGAGGTGTTGTGCAAGGGTGAGGATGTGCGGTTGGCGCGACTGTGCCGATAGTGCACGGTTCGCGCCAACCGCTAGGCGTTGATGTCCCCTGGTGGTTGGATGACGGGCTACTCAGCCTTGCGCAGGTTGCGGTAGCGGCTGATGAGGGTGTTGGTGGAGCTATCGTGTTTGAGATCCGGCTGCTGCTCGCTCTCCAGTTCAGGGATGATGCGGTTGGCCAGTACCTTGCCGAGCTCAACGCCCCACTGGTCGAACGAGTTGATGTTCCAGACGGTGCCCTGGACGAAGACCTTGTGCTCGTAGAGCGCGACCAGCTTGCCCAGCATGCTCGGGGTGAGGCGATCGGCCAGGATGGTGTTGGTGGGGTGGTTGCCCTCGAAGGTGCGGTGTGGAACCTGGAAGTCGGCCACGCCGTCGGCCTTCACTTCCTCTGCGGTCTTGCCAAAGGCCAGCGCCTCGGTCTGGGCGAAGAAGTTGGCCATCAGCAGATCGTGGTGGGGCTTCACCGGATTGGGCGTCTGGCAGAAGCCGATGAAGTCGCAGGGGATCAGCTTGGTGCCCTGGTGGATCAGCTGGTAGAAGGCGTGCTGACCGTTGGTGCCGGGCTGTCCCCAGATGATCGGGCCGGTCTGGTAGTTGACGGTGTTCCCCTCAAGGTCGACGTGCTTGCCGTCGCTCTCCATATCCAGCTGCTGCAGGTAGGCGCTAAAGCGATCAAGGTACTGATCGTAGGGCAGGATAGCCACCGTCTCGGCGCCGAAGAAGTTATTGTACCAGATGCCGATCAGGCCCAGCAGGACCGGCAGATTCTTCTCGAACGGCGTGGTGCGGAAGTGCTCGTCCATGGCATGGAAGCCGGCCAGCATATCATAGAAATTCTCGGGTCCGATGGCGATCATCAGCGAGAGACCGATGGCCGAATCGTAAGAATAGCGGCCGCCGACCCAGTCCCAGAAGCCAAACATATTCTCGGTATCGATGCCGAACTTCGCCACCTCTTTCTCATTGGTCGAAACGGCCACAAAGTGTTTGGCGATGGCTTTCTCATCGCGCAGCTTCGCCAGCGTCCAATCGCGGGCGCTGCGCGCGTTGGTCAGGGTCTCAAGGGTGGTAAAGGTTTTGGAGGACACGATGAACAGCGTCTCCTCGGGATCCAGGTCGTGCACCGCCTCGGCGAAGTCTGTGCCGTCTACGTTAGAGACAAAGCGGCAGGTCAGATTGCGATCGCTATAGTGGCGCAGGGCGTCGTAGGCCATATGCGGGCCCAGGTCTGAGCCGCCGATGCCGATGTTGATGATATTGCGGATTCGCTTGCCGGTGAAGCCCTTCCACTCGCCACTGCGCACGCGGTTCGAGAAGTTAGACATCTTCTCCAGCACCTGGTGCACCTCGGGAACCACATTCTGGCCGTCAACGAGGATCGATGCGTCTTTGGGGGCGCGCAGGGCCACGTGCAGCACGGCGCGCTGCTCCGTAACATTGATCTTCTCACCACTAAACATGGCGTCGATGCGCTGGCGCAGATTCACCTCGTCCGCCAGCTTCAGCAGCAACTGGATCGTCTCGTCGGTGACGCGATTTTTTGAATAATCAAAATAGATGTTCTCCGCCTCGGCCGAAAAGCGCTCGCCGCGCCGGGGATCATCGGCGAAGAGTGAGCGCAGGTGAAGGTCGCGAACCTTTTGAAAATGTGCTTCTAAGGCCCTCCATGAGGGTAGTTGTGTCAATGTGGTTGACATCTATCAATCTCCTCTATAAAACAAAGTTTCTGGTCTCATTGATTGCTTCTGCATACTGCATAAGTGACCCCTGTGAGTATATCACTGTTTAACACGAAGCTGCGCGCGCCAGGGCTACAATCCCATGGGAAACAGGTGGACTGTAGACTCTTGTTGCATTTGAAAGCCTGCTATTTTTAGCATGTGTTACAAATAAAATGTGTTACAATAGGCTCAGCGAGAAAGACGTGGTCTTTTTTCCTCCCGCCTTCGGTGGGGAGGGAGAGGGAGGGAAGGGTGGGGGACACCCCCAGGCCCCCGGCAGGAGGGCCCTGGCGACCCTCCTGCACCTCCCGCCTGAGGGAAGGGGAAAAGGGGATGGAGAAAAATGTGGCTAAGAGCGTGTCTGACTTCCGTCATGTTGGGGGCGCATGAGCGCTCCCGCACGGGCGTCCGCTACGCGGCCGCACTGTTTTTGTATGTTCGTGCATGGGACGCGCATCAGCGCGCCCCATGCACGAACATACAACGGGATGCTGAGCACCGAAGGTGCGAAAACCCATGCAGGCCGCAGGCCATCATCATGAGAGTCAGACACGCTGTAAGATCTCGTGATGTATAGAGTTGAGAAGGAGTTGTAAGCGCATGGAATGGGCGATTGCCGTAGCCGCTTTTCTGGCATCGGCGGTAGAGTTTGTAGAAGCATTTACGATTGTGCTGGTGGTCGGTGTGACGATCAACTGGCGCAGCGCCTTGATCGGGACCCTGGCGGCGGCGGCCAGCCTGGCCGTGATTGTGGCAATCTTTGGGACCGCGCTGGTGAGATACGTCCCGATCGATGTATTGCGCCTGGTGGTTGGTATTATTCTGGTCTTATTTGGGTTGAAGTGGTTGAAGAAGGCTATCCTCCGCTATAGTGGTCTGAAGGCCCTGCACGACGAAGAGGCCATCTTTGAAGAGAACATGGCCGAACTGCGCGCGCGCGGCGAGGTCACCACGAAGCTGCAGCCTTACGCGGTCCTGCTGGCCTTCAAATCGGTTCTGCTGGAGGGGCTGGAGGTCGCGTTCATCGTGATCACCTTTGGCAGTAACGCTGCCTCGCGGACCTGCGTCACCCAATGTGGGCTGGGAGGCATCGGCTCGGCCACCATCGGCGCTATCGTCGCGGGTCTGCTGGTCATCCTCGTAGGAGCGCTGGCACGTGCACCGCTCAAGCAGGTTCCTGAGAACACCCTCAAGTTCATCGTCGGCATCATGCTCACCACCTTTGGCACCTTCTGGGCCGTCGAAGGTTTCCATGTTGAGTGGCCGTTCTCCGACGCCTTCATCCTGATCCTGGCCGCCATCTACCTGCTGGCGTCGTTCGCCCTGATCAACTGGCTCAAGGGTCAGAAGCGAGCCATCAGCGCCCAGGCCGGCGCGCAGAAAGTAGCATAGAGGGAAAGAGGTAGAGAGATGAACATCATCAAAGCCATCTATAATTTTATCGTCGGCGACATGGTTATTCTCATCGGCATCATCGTCACCGTGCTGATCCTGGTGCTGCTCAACACTGTCAGTGGATTGAGCGCGTTGCGGGGTGCCAGCGGCATCATCATGATCCTGGGGACGCTGACCGTATTGACGCTGACCCTCACGCGTGAGGTACGCGGACACCGCGCGCGCTAGAACGGCCGCGCGTGTCCGCCACGGCGCTCCGAGCGTCGTGGATGGAGGCGCTTACGCGCATCCTCGGCGGATGGGTCCTGCGACTCATCCTCCTCCTGCTGGAGGAAGACCTTCTCCTCAAACTCCTCCAGCAGTTTCTCGCAGCGCTCGATGCTGCGCAGCGCGTCATCGCGGCGGGCCGCCCCGAACAGATCGCGCTCCACCACCCGGTCGTACCAGCGGCGAATCTTATCCAGATCCTGGCGAATCTCCTCGGCCTCCGCGTACGTAAAGTTCTGGCGATAGGTCTCGAACTCGATCTCTTTACTGAAATTAACCTCGCAATCCTCAATGATCTCATCATATTGCAAGTTGCTCTGCGTAATAAAGCCATTGACGATCTTGGAATCCTCCGCCTCCGGCAGCTCATGCAGGGGGAGCAGATGGTAGGTTCCGCCGAGCTCGGTGATGCGCTCGGTGATCTTCTGCAGGGCCGCCACCAGGGTATCGGTGGCCGGAAGGATGCAGACACTCTGCTGCAAATAGAGGGCCCCGATCTTCTTCAGTTCGCGCCAGACGCTTACCCGTGCCGCCGAAGGCTGGCTCGGCACCTGGTAGATCAAGAGCATATATTGATGCTGGTCCATGTTAGCACTCATTTTTCTTTATAGGATGCCGCATATAGGTCGACTCGCTCCCATACAACCTCCACTATCTCGACCGATCTCATTGTATCATAGCCGGACCTGTAATTTATGAATCTCAGCTATCGCGTCATGTTCGCCAATGGAGCCTGGACGAGAGAGCAGGTGGATGCGTATGTGAACAACGCGCAGTCATAAGCGTCAATGTGTAAAGGCGTGGTTTGTGAGGCCGCCAGGGGCAATACATTCAACAGGTATCGTTGGTGGAAGGTGCGCGCCCGGGCACGGGGCCGCTGCGCCCGCAAGGGGCGCACCTACGGCGGTCCTTGCGGGCGTTTGCCCCTATATCATGGCGGAGACGTTTTGAAGCGGGTGTTTTTCCTCTGTTGAGAAAGGTTTTCCTACATGCCACTCATGGGGGATGGCCCGCATCAGGAGGGCGCAATCGAGCTCGGCTGTACCTGCTGGGAAGCGTGCCGGATCGTCAAAGAAACTGGATTGGGCTTCTATGATCTGCAGAGGCTCAACCTTCCAATACTTACAGTGTAATGCCAGGTTATCGAGGGTTCCCGGCTTATTGGTGACCGAATAGCCGTGCTGACCGTGCTCAAAAAACGCAGAAGCCTCCTCCAGGGAGACAAAAAGAGAGTTGTCAGGCAAGCGTGACGCGCTCTGTGCCTGAACCGCCACCCTGGTCTCTCCATCGTCGCTCAGCATACGAACGGAGAAATTTTCATCATCTTCCTCCACTTGAAATGTGGCATGATAGTGGATACCAGGGAACAGTCTGCCGCCAACCAGAGTGACGACCTGAGATGCCGTATCTCTTCTGGGGATATAGACGCCTTCCCGATAATTCCCATCTTCTTCCCACTCGACGGCGATGCGGTGTGCTGCATTCTCCGATGTTAAACCAATCTGGGATGGCAGTCCACGTGGGCGGAGCTGCTTAAGGCGGATGAGACAGATACCCGCTATCCCCATGCCATGGAGAAGTTTGGGTCGAAACGGCGAAGGCAACAGCTTCTGGAGATACGCTGGATCGACGCGATAATTGATAAGGAGGCGTCGATCAATGGTCCCTTCAAGAGTTGGTATTTGCATGTGATCCCTCACTCTCACCTGTAGAAACGCGATAAAGGTTTTTTCTTTTTCTGTATCATATTATAGCGGCTATAGAGACAAGAAAGCCAATCGATAGAAATGAGGCTGATGAGGCATGTCAAGGCATTGGGCGTTGATCTACCTCATGCTGCCAGGTGGGATTGGACTTGATCGCGGTCGCACTCTGATGGGCGTAACGCTTTGCGTCTGTACGTACATGTATGTTGTATGATTCCCAGTCGTCGAGGTGGCCGATGAGCAGGTGGTGGGTGCGGCCCCTGATCTCGCAAAGGGTGATCAGGTTACGTGGATCAAGCTCGAGCTCGGGATAGAGATGGAACGGTTTAATGTGGTGCACCTGCAATCCTTGCCCCCGGTGACCACAGACCACGCAGGCAGGCTCGCGGCTAAGATGCTCCTGAGCGACTCTGGGCCATTCAGGACTGCGGGCCATGCCATACTTATTAGCGACCCTGGCGCCAGCGTCCTTTTGCCAGGACGGGATATGTCCATTTCCCTTTGGGATGCTTTTCTTTTTCTTGTCGGCGGGTGGATGTTTGCGCCTGGGGGCGTAGCCGCGCCGTGAGCGATGTCTCTGGGTGCGCCGAGGGCGTGTTCTAAGCTGTCTGAGAGTAAGTATTAAAACGAGCAGCACAACGGCTACGAACGCCGCTGCAACCATTGGATCACCTATATAAATGTGTATAAGTGGGTTATTTAAATGGAAATTCATACTTCTTTTTCTCCGCTATGGGCAAAAATAATGAAAGCAGGCATATTGCAGGAGAGCATTGGTCAAGTCACAGTGACAGCAGGTGACAGGCCAGCAATCACAACAACCAGAACATACTGAGCCATCGCGTCTTTCGTGATGGTCCGGTCTCCCCGGCTCCACTGTATTGCGGGACCGAAGATGGCCCAGCTGATGACCTGCGCCGTAGTTTCTACTTTTTCCTGACAGATGGGAACCGAAGATGGGACCCGGTTCAGCCAGTTTAAGAGAACCTCCTGGAGTTCTTGCTGCAAAGCGATCTCAAAGAACGGCACAAACTGCCTATCGGCTGGCTTGAGGTGGTACTGCCAGAGGGCAAGAAAATCGAACACGGCGAGAATAAGCAGGCGCAAGGTGTTTATCTGCAAGGTGGATGTGGCGGGAAGCTGGCTCTTCAACGCATGGTGAAACTTCTCGCGCATCCAGATCTCTAAGAGGGCATACTTGTCTTCAAAGTGCGCATAAAAAGTGGCCCGATTGACCGTTGCGCGTTCTGTGATGTCCTGCACTGAAATAGAGTGAATATTTTGCCGTTCTTCAAGCAATGAGATGAATGCTTGCAGCAACAACTGACGGGTCCGCTTAACCCGTGGATCGTTCTTATTAGCCAGTATGGTCATGTTCCCTCCTTACCCCGGGTAATATCCTCCTCACATCTCCCGCTGAAAACCAACAGTTGCCTTCTTGTGTTGTCTAAACAACAATCCAGTCTGTTTGCTGATTGTTTCCAGTTCAGAGCCCATGTACTATTCCTGCTGTGTAGTATACACGAAAGTGTTGCATAGGCAACAGTGTTGCCATTTTTTCCTGGAGGTAGTTTTCATGATCGTCATTACAACACCAACTGGCCTGATCGGCCATCAAGTTCTTAACAACCTGCTCGATAGCGACGAGCCGATCCGCGTGATCATGCGCGATCCCTCTCGCCTGTCCCCACGCGCACGCGAGCGTGTCGAAGTCGTGCAGGGATCGCATGGGGACCTCGATGTGGTCACCAGAGCGTTCGCGGGCGCGGACAGCGTGTTCTGGCTTGTACCCCCGGACCCCCGTGCCGAGAGCGTCGAGGACGCGTATGTGGGTTTCAGCCGACCGGCGTGCGAGGCCTTTAAGACTCAGGGGGTCAAGCGCGTGGTTGGCGTCTCGGCCTTTGGTCGCGGGGCTGCAGTGTCCAGCAATGCTGGCAATGTCACGGCATCGCTGGCGATGGACGACCTGATCGCCAGCACGGGGGTCAGCTATCGTGCTCTGGCCCTGGCTCCTTTCATGGATAACCTGCTGCGTCAGGTCGGGTCGATCAAGAACCAGGGCGTGTTCTTCGACATCATATCCGGTGATCTCAGGCAGCCAACCTGCTCTACGCGCGACATCGCCACCGTTGCCACCAGGTTGCTGCTCGATCACACCTGGAGCGGAGTCGGAAGTTGCCCGGTGCTCGGTCCCGAGGACCTCTCCTACAACGACATGGCGCAGATCATGTCTGAGGTATTGGGCAGGCCTGTACGCTACCAGCAGATCCCTGCTGAGTCCTTGAAAGCCACGCTGACCAATTATGGGAGGTCCGAGGCTATGGCGCAGGCCCTGGTCGATATGATGGCGGCCTATGATCAGGGGCTCGCCACCGCTGAGCCGCGCACCCCCGAGTCCAGCACGCCCACCAGCTTCCGCCAGTGGTGTGAAGAGGTACTCAAACCAGCGGCGCTGGCATGAGTATCCCCGAAGACGAAAGGATTATCAGATGACTGAAGTACCGACAAATGAAGCGCCTCGCCTCTCTGATGATCAGATCATGGGCGTATTGCAGCAAATCGCCGATAGGTTCAGCCAGCCGCAGCGGTCGCCGGTCTTGCACACACCCGCGGAGCAGAACCTCGACTACGAGGATGTCACCTTTCCGTCCCTTGATGGAGTTCCATTGGAGGGATGGTTCATCCCGGCAGCCGGGTCCAACAAGCTCATAATCGCTAATCACCCGATGGGGTTCAGCCGATCCGGGATACCCACGCAGTTCGAGCCGTGGCACTCAGGGTGGGTGTCCAGCGGGAACGGCTTCGAGGTCAACTTCATCCCGGACTACAAGATCCTCCATGACGCCGGGTACAATGTCCTGACCTATGACCTGCGCAACCATGGTCTCAGTGGCGCGGCCAATGGCGGTATCGTGTCCAGCGGCATTTTTGAGGCGCGTGATGTTGTAGGCTCGTTGCAGTACGTGCGCAACCGTGACGAGACGCGGGACATGACAATTGGCCTCTTCAGCCGCTGCCTGGGCTGCAACTCCACCTTCTTTGCGATGACGCGGTTCCCTGAGGTGTTCAACGAGGTGCGCTGCCTGGTCGCACCTCAGCCCGTGACCACACAGACCATCCTCGCGCATCGCCTGGCTCGGGCGGGAGTTCCCGCCAATCGCATCGAGGATCTGGAACAGCGCATCGTGTTAGGCACAGGCATCAGGTTCGCACAAACAGACCCGAAGGAGTGGGCGAAGCATGTCCGCATCCCTACGTTCCTCTATCAGGTCCACGACGACGTGCTGACGCAGCCGAGCGATGTACAGACCATGTTCGACAACATTCCCATCGCCGAGAAGCAGCTACAGTGGATCTATGGCACCACGGCCCGCTTCGACGGCTACCTCGAGTTCCAGCGCCGCCCACAACCGATGTTAGAGTGGTTCGAGAAGTACATGGCCTGATCAAGCCTCTTCTGCGGCCCGCTTCCTTCAGATAAGTGTGCACCAGGTGTGCCCTGCGTAGTCTGGCGATCCCCGAAACAGCGTGCGCGCACGCTGTTTCGGGGATCGCCAGACTGTATGTGCAGGTGAATGCGTTGCGTGAAATGTTTTTGCTGAATAGATTGACCGTACCACAAATTAGATGGTATACTTAATGAGATACAACGTTGTAAATTGTATGCCTCCCCTCTATACTTAGAAAACCGGATGCAGGATGGGCGGGGCAATGCTGGTAGCGCGTGCAAATAGTTTTTTTCTTCTGACTCTGGTGACATGATGTCAGGTCAACAGTAACACCATGCGTAACATCAAGGAGGAACGGTCAATGAAGAGATTCGCGCGTATATCTATGTTTATTTTTCTTATAGCCTTAGTGGCAGGAACTGTACTGATGGGAGTGGGGCGGGTGCAGCGGGCGCAGGCGGCAGGGACGAGTCTGACGAATCCGCTGTTGACGGGGCCAGTTGATCCATATGTGATCTATGTGAACGGCTACTATTACTATACGGGGACGACGGCGGTCAACATTCAGATCTGGCGTTCGGCGACGATCGCGGGTCTGGCCTCGGCGACGCCGGTGACGGTATGGACGCCTACGTCGGGGGCGCCTAACTGTTGTGATGTGTGGGCACCTGAGCTGCACTACATCAACAACACCTGGTATATCTACTATGCGGCTGATGGAGGTTCGGATAGCAGTCATCGCATGTTTGTGCTGCAAGCCAACAGCAATGATCCGCTGGGGAGCTATAGCGAGGCCAATACCGGGAACCCGCACGGGCAGCTGTCCGAGTCGAGTGGTCTCTGGGCGATCGATCCCGACGTGTTCCAGGATGCTAGCGGGAAGCTCTACGCGGTCTGGTCGGGCTGGCCCACGGCGAGTGGAGGGGTGCAGAATATCTACATCGCTTCCATGAGCGATCCGCTGCACATCAGCAGTAATCGCGTGCAGATCTCCGCTCCCACGCAATCCTGGGAGACGCATGGCTTTGGCGTCAACGAGGGTCCGGTCGGCTTCACCCACGGTGGCAAGACCTTCATTACCTATTCGGCCAGCTTCTGCGGCACCCCCAACTATGCCGTTGGCTTGTTGACGGATAACAGCACCGATGGCAACAGCTATCTCAGCGCGGGCAACTGGAGCAAGACCGGTCCCATCCTGGAGCAGCACGACAGCATCAAGGGTCCCGCCTCGTTTGTGCCGGTGCAATCGGAAGACGGAACGGAGACCTGGTTCCTATATCACACCACGCCAGGAGCATGCGACGGCACACGCACGGTCCAGGCTCAGAAGATGTCCTGGGACTCTGATGGCTCGCCGCTGCTCGGCTATCCGGTTGACGCCAATGTGCCGCTGACGCCACCCTCGGGCGAGAACGGTGTGTTTGGCTGGGGTCCATCGGCCTCGGGTGACGCGGTGGTGGGCTCATGGTCGAACAACAGCGTGACGAGCGCGGACAGCACCTCGCTGGGGACAGGCTGGCACCAGATCTTCCGTGGCGATCCAATGCTGTTCGACTACACGGTGCAGGTGGACGCGCAGGGCGTAGCCACTGGCAGTTCCGCGTATCCCAAATATGGGATGTACGCCGCCTACCAGGATAGCAATAACTACGTACAGGGCTGGCTCGATACGAAATACAACGTATTCGCCACCTACGCTATGGTTGGTGGGGTCGCCCAGAGCTGGCAGAACGCCAACCTGCCCGCCGGCTTTGATCCCACGCAATACCACACCATCAAGGTCAGCAAGGCCGACAACACCTTCACCTTCTACCTGGATGGCGTCCAGATGCAGCAGCGCAGCTTCAACATTCGGCGCGGGCAGGTCGGCCTGGTCACTGAAGACCGGACAGCCAACTACCGCAATTTCCTGGTGACCGACAACAGCCAGGGATGGCGTGACGCTTTCGGTGATAGCGCGGAGGGGGATACGACCGACGGGCTCAAGACCGGCAACTGGTCGATCCAGGGTCCTGGCGCGGCCAACGGCAGCAGTCTGGGCGCCGGCTGGCAGCAGATCTTCCGTGGCAATCCCAACTACGAGAACTACACCGTGCAAGCGGACGCGCAATGGGTGCAGACCGGTACCACCTCGTCCTATCCCAAGTACGGCATCTACGCCGCCTATGTAGATCACAACAACTATGTGGTCGCCTTCCTCGATCGCCAGTATGGGGTCTACGCCACCTATGCCGTCGTAGGCGGCAGCGCTCAGGGCTGGCAGAACGCCAACCTGCCCTCGGGGTTTGATCCGACGCAGTTCCATACCATCAAGGTCAGCAAAGCCGGCAACACCTTTACCTTCTACCTGGACGGTGCGCAGATGCAGCAGCGCTCCTTCTCGCTGCTCGATGGTCAGCCGGGCCTCGTCACCGAGGATACGGCCGCTAATTACCGCAACTTCTCGGTTACGGGGGTCAATTGAGGTGAGGTGATCGTGCGCCGAGAGGTTTAATCGGACGCGAGGTCCGAACATATGGGCGCAGTGGACTGGCGGATGATGAGCCGGGGAGGGATTTCTGTGAGGATGGGTGGGCGGTCGCGCTGGGCCAGGCGTTCAATAGTTAGCCGGGCCGCTTCTTCGCCGATCAGGCGCGCGTTGTAGTCGACGGTGGTCAGGGCAGGGATGGTATAGGAGGCCTGGGGGATATTGTCGAAGCTGATCACGCTCATCTGCTGGGGAACGCGAATATGGCTATGGGCGAGGGCGGCCAGCACCCCCATGGCGAGCAGGTCATTGACGACGACCAGTGCCGTAGGGCGCTGGTCGTCTGTTTCTGGCAGGGATTGCAGCAGGGATTGGGTGGCCCGATAGCCATCGTCGATGGTAGGGCCGCAGCGATAGATCCACTCCTCATGTATCGGCAGGCCGAGCTGCTGCTGGATGCGCAGGCAGGCGTCAAGGCGGTCTCGCAGCAGTTCGTGGTTGGCGACGCCATAGATGTAGCCGATGCGCTGATGGCCCAGTTCGGCCAGGTGGCGCAACACCAGCTGCTCACCCAGATCGGCCTGGGGGACCACGCTATCGATGTCGGCATCGAACATGGTATCGCTGCGGAAGCTCAGGTTGGTGATCAGGTTGCCGCGCTCGTGCAGGGAACGCACATCGCCGAGCAGCGCGCGTCCGGTACCTGACAGCAGGATCAAAGCATCGCTGCGCTTCTGCTGCAGCCAGGTAAAGCAGAGGCGTTCACGCTCCTCGCTGAAGTTGGTGATAAAGACCGATGTGCTATAGCCCTGGCTCTGCGCATAGGTATCGATGCCACTCACGATCTGCATATAGTGGGGATTATGGGCATCGGGAATGGCCACGCCAAGTGTTTGAGATGCCTGGGTACGCAGGTTGCGTGCCGCCTCCAGTGGCTGGTAATTCAACTGAACGACGGCATTGTGGATGCGGCTGCGCGTCTCGGGCGAAATGTTGGCGGAACTCACGTTGTTCAGTACCAGCGAAACCGTGGTGCGAGAAACCCCGGCCAACTGCGCCACATCCTTGATTGTCGGTCTTTTCGCGTGTATTTTTTCCATTGACTATCGGCACCCTGCTTCTTTGTTTATGGTAAGGATTCTTCAGTAAACCGAATCAATAAATCGATTTACCTCTACTAGAGTATAACGAAAGGATTGATTCTTTGTCAATATGAAGGGCGCATTTCCCCAACGATGATTGGGAACGGTTCCATGTTGGGGAAATGAGTGCCTGGGCACAGGCCGCTGCGCGGCAAGCCGGGGCAAGCCCGGCACCTACGGGGGATCGTGTGCGCTCGGGTACGAGCCGCTGTGCGGCAAGCCGGGGCAAGCCCGGCACCTACGGGGGATCGTGTGCGCTCGGGTACGAGCCGCTGCGCGGCAAGCCGGGGCAAGCCCGGCACCTACGGGGGGGGATTTTGGGAGAGTCCGTTGTGTGTTGGTGCGTGGGGCGCGCATGCGCACCCATGCACCAACACACAAAATTTGCGGCCGCGCAGCGGACGCGCGTGTGGAGGCGTGCACGCGTCCCCATGATGAGGAGGGATGGTGGTGGATGAAAAGGAAAATAAATGAAATTATTCGAAAGCTATTGACATATGGATGGGTTGTTGCTTATACTTCGTGTAGGTAAACTGATTTACTAAATCGAATTATCGATTGTTCTATGCACGTTGCGAACTTCTGTGGGTGGGAATGGCTCATCCATTCATGCATATAAAATAAACACAATGGTGTCTGGCGCAGTGATGCTCCGGGCATGGCGCTTATTTGGTTCTCTGTTGAAGGAGCATTTGCATGCAGACTATTTCTCGTCCTGAAAGGGTTGATGTGCATGAAGGTGGTCCGGCACGCAATGGCAGGTGGGTTGGGCGGCTGGTTCGTGTTGGCAGACTGTGGAAGTTTTATGTGCCGCTGCTGCCTCTCTTCGCGGTGCTGGGTCTCTTCAGCTACTATCCGGCGCTAAGCGGTCTCTATCACGCTTTTTTTGATTGGCGACCGGGGTTCGACTCGCCATTTGTGGGGATGAAGAACTTCGCGGCACTGTTGTCGGATGGCGTATTTGTGCATTCGTTTACCAATATCATTCAATTTTTTATTTTCGGCGTCACGCTGGCCTGGGTGGTGCCGTTGTTCGCGGCCGAGTTGGTGCTGGCGCATTCAAGCAAGCGCTGGCAGTTCATCTTTCGCACCCTGCTGATCATCCCGATTGCGTTCCCGATGGTAGTGGTCTTCTACCTGTGGGGATTTATGTATGAGCCCAACATCGGCATGATCAACACCATGCTGCACGGGCTGGGATGGAGCTCACTGGAGCGCAACTGGCTGGGAGATCCCAACATCGCCCTCTACTCGTTAATGTTTCTGGGATTTCCCTGGATCGCCAGCACGCCGTTTCTGCTCTTTCTGGCTGGTCTGCAGAGCATTCCGGGCGAGGTATTTGATGCCGCCTCCATCGACGGTGCATCCTGGCTGACGCGCATCATACGGATCGATATCCCGCTGATTTCAGGCCAATTCCGGCTGCTATTTGTACTGGCCATCATCAACTATGTGCAGTTCGCCATCCCCATGGCCCTGCTGACAAACGGGGGGCCGGCCTACTCTACCATGACGCCGGCGCTCTATATGGTCAACCAGGCCTTCTACGATGGCAACTGGGGCTATGCCGCCGCCCTATCCTCGGTACTCTTTATCATCACCGCACTCTTTAGCGTTGTATCGCTGCGCACAAGGAAGCAGGCCGTCACGGCAGCCTGAGGCAGCGAGCACTGGTATGTAAGATCAAGATCGACGAGAGAATGAAAGGATGGCCGAGCATGGCAACACGCCAGGAACGTCGTGACCTTCTGATTGGCAGTATCTTGATGATACTGGTCATACTGACCCTGTTCCCCTTTGTCTTTATGGTCATAACATCGCTCAAGGACAACAATCAGTTTCATACATCGTATTGGAGTCCCTCGCTGCCGTTCCACTGGGAGAACTACACGGTGGCCTGGAACCAGATCAGCGTTTACATCATGAACTCGCTGGTTATTGCTGTTAGCTCCATGGTTGGAGTACTGGTACTCAGCTCGATCGCGGCTTTTGTGTTTGCCCGCTACCGTTTTCCGGGTCGCAACTTTCTCTTCACGATGATCGCCGTTCTGCTAATGGTACCATCGATCTCCAGCCTGGTACCACTCTTTATCCTGGTGCGCGACATGGGGCTGATCAATACGCGCCTGGCCCTGATTCTGCCCTATATCGCCAGCGGATCTATTTTTGCCACCTTCTTAATGCGTACCTTCTTTCAGCAGGTGCCCAATGAACTATTTGAAGCCGCCCACATCGACGGGGCGGCGGGATGGCAGGCCTACTTCTACGTCATGCTGCCGCTCTCGGGGCCGATCATCGGCACCATTATTCTGCTCACCCTGACCACGGTCTGGAACGACTATTTCTGGCCGCTCCTCACGCTCAACGACGACAGCCTGCGAACGGTCACCACTGGACTGGCCTTTCTGCAGGGGCAGAACGTCACCCTGTGGGGACCTCTCTTCGCCGGCTATGTGCTGGCCAGTCTGCCGCTGGTCGTTGTCTACTTTATGGCTTCGCGCTACTTTATCGCCGGTGTTGGTGGTGTCGTTGGAGGTGGGGACATGTTGAAATAGGTGTGATCGGCCGGGGACGGGGCCGCTACGCGGCAAAGCGGGGGCAAGCCCGGCACCTACGGCGGGGGTGTGATCGTGCGGGGAGGGTGAAACCGGACGCGAGGTCCGGACATATGGTGGGTGTGATCGTGCGGGGAGGGTGAAATCGGACGCGAGGTCCGGACATATGGTGGGTGTGATCGTGCGGGGAGAGGGAAATCGGACGCGAGGTCCGAACTTATGGGGGCGATTTGTATATTTTTACGGGAAAGGATTCATTTTATGTCTATGAACAAGACGATGTCTGTCTGGCGTTCAGGTCATGTGTTTGGTCTGCTCTTTTTGTTGGGAGCGTTGCTGCTCACCGCGTGCGGAAATGGGTCGCAGGCGCAGGGGAGCAGTGGTGGCCCCATCACCATTACACTGGCCGGACCGAACCAGTGGAACAGTAGTGGAAAAAGCTTTGGTCCCGCCTGGGATACTGCTGTGCAGCAATTTGAGAAGCTTAATCCCAATGTAAAAGTCAAGATTACCGTGCTGCCGCTCTCCAATTTCTCGCAGATTGAGGCGACTCAGCTGGCCTCGGGGAGCGCGCCCGACCTGATCTTCAACCAGACCAGCTACAAGCCATACCAGGTGACGCCGCTGGATAGCTATCTGCAGCAGCCCAATCCTTACGCGCCTGAAAAGCCACATTGGATGGACTGGTTTGACTCACGTGCATACAACCAGACGACCTCATCAGCGGCGGATGGTCACCTGTACTGGGTGCCGCTCAACCTGGTGAGCGTAGGTTTGTTCGTGAACCAGGACCTGTTCAAGAAGGCTGGTGTGGATTTCCCCATCAAGACCTATAGTGACTGGGAGACGGCGCTGAAGAAGTTCAAGGCCGCCGGCATTACGCCGATGGCGATGGACAACTCGCAGATCGGCATTGCCTGGCCGGTTGGCTCGATCCTCAACCAGATGATGAACAAATACTATAATGACTTCAACTGGTATGATGCATCTGGCAAGCCCGGCAGCTACTCGACGCTGACCAACAAAGACCTGGTGCGCGCCATCAAGACTGGCAAGCTCAACGCCAGTCTGCCCGAGGTGGTTGAGACGTTAAAGCTGGCCAAAGACATGTACTCCACGGGTGCCACGCCCAACTGGTCCGGTATCAAGGGTCTCTCTGGTGCAGGCGTCAACCTGGACGATTTCCTGGCCGGGCGCGCCGCCATGGCCTGGGGTGTTAACTTCGGCGCCGCCGAGGTTTCCAAGGCCACCTTCAAGGTTGGCAGCATGGGCTTCCCGACCATCACCAGTGATACCACACCGCTCTCCACCGGCGCTCCGGCGCAGTTCGGCGTCACAGCTGGTGGTACCAGCTATATGATCCCCTCAACCGTCAAGGGCGATCACCTGAAGTATGCAGTGCGCTTCCTGCAGTTTATGACCGCGCCCAAATACGCACAGGACTGGATTACCGCCACCACCGGCGTCCCCTCGGTAAGTGGGGTCACGGCGCCATCGGTGATTAGCGGCTTCTCAGAAGGCGCATGGGGAGAATCGCCAAAGTCCAACGGCTACTCCTTGCAGGGGCTCTCGCCACAGCAGGGTCAGGACTACACCCAGATCATGCAGGGCTATCTGCTCGGCACCACCAGTCTCTCTGCCACACAGAGCAAGCTGGACGCCTCCTGGAAGTCCGCTGCCGACTACCAGATACAGCAGAATCCCAGCTGGGGGAACGAGAGCTGGGCCAAATAGCCATCCTGATACAGACCTGTTATATCGGGGTGCCACGGTGCGACGGCGTAGCGTGGTATCCCGATTGAAAGGTAGAGCATGAAAATCACCGCCATTCGCTGCCAACGTTTACGTTTAAAACAAGAGGTCGCCTCACAGCCGTCCTGGCTGTCGGAGAGCGTGATCGCCAATCCGATGTCTATCTATCCCCGCTATGCCGCCCGGCGTTCATCCTGGACCGCACCGTTCGGGGGATTAGCTGTTATCATTGAGACCGACGAAGGGATTGAGGGGCTGGCCACCGCCGATGGAGGGGAGGCCGTTCAGATCATCATCGAGCAGCACTTCGCGCGCCTGCTGGTGGGGGAAGATCCGACCGACATCGAGCGCCTGTGGGACCAGATGTTCCGCGCCTCTACTCCCTATGGCCGCAAGGGGCTGAGCATGTTCGCCATCAGCGCCGTCGACTGCGCCCTGTGGGACATCTTCGGCAAGGCGCTCAAGCAGCCGGTCTATCGGCTGCTGGGTGGGGCCACCAAAGAGGACATGCCGGTCTACGAAACAACCAACGACCGCGTCGACTGGGACAACCACGAGTTCTTTGGCGTCAAGTTGGCCATGCCGTATGGTCCCGCCGACGGGCGCGAGGGACTGCTCAAGAACCGCGACCTGGTCAAAGAGTGTCGCCAGCTCATCGGCGACAAGCGAGACATCATGCTCGACTGCTACATGGCCTGGGATGTCGAGTACACCATTCGCATGATCGACCTGGTCGAGCCCTACGCGGTTCGCTGGATCGAAGAGGCGCTGCCGCCCGACAACATTCAGGGTTACGAAAAGCTGGCGCGCTACACAGGTCCCGTAGCCCTGGCGACCGGCGAGCACGAATACTCGCGCTGGGGACATCGCGACCTGCTGGCGACCGGCGCCATCTCGGTCTTCCAGCCCGACATCAACTGGGTTGGCGGCATCAGCGAGACACGCAAGATCTGCGCCATGGCCTCCGCCTGGGGCCTGATCGTTGTTCCCCACGCCGGAGGGCTGCAGGCGGCCGGACTCCACCTGATGAAGAGCCAGGTCAACTGTCCCTTCGCCGAATGGGTACGCACCTGGAATCGAGACGCGGGACGACCGGCGGCAGCCATCCTCGGCGTGCCCGATCCAGAGCACGGCCGCATCCGACCGAGCGAGGAGGCGGGCCTGGGCATCAGCTTAAATCAAGACGTGCTGGACCTGACATAGGGGGGTAGAATGCATAAACTAGATGGCCGGGTGGCGATCGTCACCGGTGGCGCGCGCGGCATCGGCGCCAGCATCGCCCGTACCCTGGCGGCCTACGGCGCCGACATCGCCATCCTGGATTGGATGCTCGACGAGGAGGCGGCCGCCCTGGTCAGTGAGATCGAGTTGCAGGGACGGCGCGTGCAGACGATCGAGGTCGACGTCTCTGTCTCCGAGCAGGTTAACGCCGCCGTACAGGAGGTCCTGAAGAGCTATGGCCGCATCGACATCCTGGTCAACAACGCCGGCATCTGCCCCTTTCGCGACCTGCTCTCGATCAGCGACGAGATCTGGCAGAAGACGCTCAACGTCAATCTGAGCGGCATGTTCTACCTGGCCCGCGCCGTCGCGCCCACCATGATGGAGCAGCAGAGCGGCGTCATCATCAATATCTCAACGGTCTCCACCCAGATCTGTAGTCCCCACCAGGTCCACTACATCGCCTCCAAAGGTGGGGTTGACGCCCTCACGCGAGCGCTGGCCGTGGCGCTCTCACCCTACAACGTACGCGTCAACGCCGTTGCCCCCCTCGGCGCGGCCACCGCCATCAACGCCAACGCCGAGGAGCAGCGCCAGGCCTGGGAAAAGAGCGGGATGCCGCGCATCCAGCGCCATAGCCTGGTCAGGAGACCAGGGGAGACGCAGGACTACGCCAACGGAGTTCTGTATCTTGTCTCGGACGAAGCCTCGTTTATCACCGGAATCGTTCTGCCCATAGAAGGAGGAGCCCTCATCTTTTAATATCCCTAATATCAAAGGAGAAAAAGGATAATGCCAATAAGGAAGTTGGGATCTTTGCTCGGTAGCGTCTCAGTGATTATCATCCTGTTATGTTCGCTCAACCTGGTTACGGTTCAAGTCGCGCGGGCGAATAGTACCACATATTACGTCAACAACCAGAGCGGCTCCAACTGCAGCGACGCCGGATCTGGAACATCACAGGGAGCGCCCTGGTGTGATTTCACGCCCATCAACGGGCAAACCTTTGGCCCTGGCGACCAGATCCTGCTGGCGCGCGGAGCCAGCTGGAACCAGCAGATGACTATCAACGGCTCCGGCTCGGCCGCCAGCTACGCCAGGATCGACGCCTACGGTTCGGGGGCACGCCCAAAGATCATCAGGAACGGCAACGAAGCCGACCGCGCCATTCGCATGAACGACCCATCCTACTGGAGCGTCAACAACCTGGAGATCGGCTCAGCCGGCACCGGCATCCTGGTCTACTACGACACGCTATCGCACCAGGGCCTGCAATTCTCCAACATCTACGTCCACGACATCCGGGGCATCCACCAGGGAGACACGACCAGTGGACAGAACGACCGCATCTGGAACTCGGCCGGCATCGAGATCACGGGCAGTGTCTCCTTCACCTCAAGCCAGTACGCGCTGCAGAACGTCACGGTCAGCGGCATTGAAGGGACCCACAACCAGGACAGCATCTCCTTCGACTGGTTCAACGGGGTGCAATCCAGCGATGGCGGTGATGGTCACAACCTGGTACAGAACGTCACCCTCAGCGACCTCTATCTGCACGACGACAATGGCCCGGCGGCCGGCTGCGACGAGGGGATGAGGCTGGTCAACATACAGAACGTCACCGTCTTCAACTCGCGCCTCAACGACGAAGCCGCCTGCCACAGCAACACCGGGACGGCCGGCATCATCTTTGGTCGTCTGCAGAACGTCTCATTCGTCAACAGCATCATGACCAACGTCCCCAATACTGGATCCCCCGACCAGACTGGCTTTGACTATGAGTGCTGCAATGACCAGGTGCGCATTCGCGACAGCTATATCGCGGGTAACGCCGGGCCGGGCATCGAGTTTCTGGCCGTCCATGGCAGCGGAGACCACAGCACGAACAGCGAGGTATCCGGCAACGTCTTCGTCAACGATGGCTATGGTGGCATTGAACGCGGTGGCGCGGACATCACGCCGACCGGAATTATTCGTGATAACCTCTACTCCGAGCCAGCCGGCCTGACCACGACGGCGGGCGGCGGCGACTTTAGCGGCTTCACGCTGAGCAACAATCTACAGGCAACCACGGCCAGCGCGCTCTACAACGCCGGCAACGACTATAGCGGCACACAGGGACAGCAGCAGTGGTCGTATCAATACAGCAATGACGGCACGAACTGGAGCAACCTGCCCTACGACAGCAGCACTGGCATCTGGAAGCCCACTTCATCCAGCGTCCCCCAGATTACCCGCTTCGGCATGCATCCCGACAGCTGCTCACAATGTTGGGTCGGCAGGGCCTGGACCTCGCCCAGCAGCGGCACGATCAGCGTACGCGGCCGCGTACTGAAGGGGGATATTGGCGGCGGCAACGGCATCGTGGCCCGCATCACCAAAAACGGCAGCGTCATCTGGGGTCCCCAGACGGTCGCCTATAACGACCAGGTCGGCATCGAAGCCAATGTGGATAACATCGCCGTCAACGCCAACGACGTGGTACGTTTCGAGGTCGCCAATAATGGGGATAACTCCTATGACACCACCAGCTGGGACCCCTCGGTCGGCTATACAGCGCTGGGAACGCCCGCGCTGAACCGCTACTACAATGGGTCGACCGATCATTGGATTACCAGCGGCAGCGTCACGAGCGGCTATCATCTAGAATCGACGCTGGGTTACGTTTTTAGCAGCAGTCAGAGCGGAACGGTGCCCATCTATGGTTGTCTCAATGGTGGCAGCGACCACTTTATCTCACTGACATCCAATTGTGAGGGGACCAGTGTCCTGCGGACCGAAGGCTGGATCTATAGCAGCCCAGCGGCGGGGACGACACAGATCTACCGTTGCTATACTGGTAGTGACCACTTTGTGTCGATTGATCCCGGCTGCGAAGGGCAGACCTATGAAGAATCGCTGGGGTACGTGCTGAACGCGCCCCAGTGATAGAGAGGATGGGAGGCGCGGCCATGCACGATTGTGTATGGTCGCGCTTTTTTTGTCATACGTAGCTTGAGGAGCGATACAAACAGTGTTGCGGTGCTTTAAAGTGCTAAAGTAGTCAGGTGCTTGCGATCTCCACGACAGAACTGCTATACTTTCATAAACAAATTTATATAAGGAAGCTTATATATGAATCATAATATAAATGCAGAATGCAGCGGAGGGAGAGGCTATGGGGGCCACACTTGAGAATCTGGCGCTGGCCATTAAGGGGATGCAGTATCGGCATCATCGCACGCTTGATGCGAAGCTGATGCCGCTGGGGATTACGCTTGTGCAGTGGGATGCGTTGCGTGCGATCAGCCGTAATCCAGATGCGTCGTCGCACCGGCTGGCGCAGCTGACATTTCAGACCGACCAATCCTTTGGCGCCCTGGCGGGCCGGCTGCTGGCGCACGGATGGATTGAGCGTATCAGTGGACCCGGCCGGGCGATCCGCCATCGCATTACGCCTGCCGGAGAGGCGATCCTGCACGAAGGGTTTGGCATCTACAATGAGGTGATCGCGCAGTCATTCGCGCCACTTTCGCCGGCGGAACGCGATACTTTGTACGACCTGCTGACGCGTTTGTTGGAAGGAGCTGGCGAATAGAGAGGGAGATGGTATCGCTGGTGGAAGGTGCGTAACGG
Organism: Dictyobacter aurantiacus; assembly: GCF_003967515.1. GTDB lineage: Bacteria > Chloroflexota > Ktedonobacteria > Ktedonobacterales > Ktedonobacteraceae > Dictyobacter > Dictyobacter aurantiacus. Next base: position 5,973,321 of record NZ_BIFQ01000001.1, read on the forward strand.
GGGAGGGGCCGCTGCGCGGCCAAGCCGGGGCAAGCCCGGCACCTACGGAAGGTTGTCGTAGGAGGGGAACGTTTTCATGTGGGATGATGTGGTCAGGCATGATTTCTTTATCGGTGGGGGGATTTCCGTTATGGAGACATTGGTGGAAGTGCAATCACAGAACGGCGTTGACAAGGTGGGATGGGAGAAATAGAATGCGTATGCAATGGGATGTATTCGGTATCTTAAGGCGTGAGAGAATACGAGCTAGAAAAGGTGATGGGATAGTATGCAGGTTATTTTTGCTGGCGGTGCTGCCGGGGTGGGGGCGAGCTGCGTGGCGATCGAGATCGCGGGGCAGTGGATTGTGGTTGATGCCGGGGTGCGGGTGGATCGGTCGGCGGATCCGTTGCCGGACCTGGCGCTGCTGGAGGGGAAGGATGTGCGGGCGATCTTCGTGACGCACGCGCACGCGGACCACATTGGGGCGCTGCCGTTGCTGCACCGGGCATTTCCGAGCGCGCCTATTTATACGTCGCGGGCCACGCATCTGCTGATGGAGATCATGCTGGCCGACGCGCTGAAGATCATGAACAAGCGCGCGGTTGAAGAGATGGAGATCCCGCTCTATCCAGCGGTCCTGGTAGGGAGCATGCTGAGCCGGGTGAGGCCGATTCCGGTAGGCGAGAACTGCACGGTGGCGCAGCTGCCGGGGGTCACCATTCACACCAGCCGGGCGGGGCATATCGCGGGCGCTATGAGCCTGGGCTTCAGCAGCCAGCAGGAGAGCATCGTGGTGTCAGGAGACCTGAGTCTGACTCCGCAACGGACCGTGCTGGGAGCGGTGCCGCCGGAGATCGAGCGGCCCGACTTACTAATCCTGGAATCAACCTATGGCGCCCGGCTGCATCCCAATCGACAGGCGGAAGAGCAGCGCATGGCCGAGGCGGTGGCCGAAGGGCTGAAGAGCGGACACGTATTGTTGCCCTGCTTTGGTCTGGGACGTGGACAGGAGATCCTGCTGCTGCTGCAGGCGATGCAGGAGCAAGGGGTAGTGCCGATCTTCCCCATCTACGTCGATGGGCTGGTGCGGCGCGTCTGCACGGCCTATCAGCTGATGCCCGAAGCCCTGACGCCACGACTGGGGAGGCAGATTCGCAAGGGCTTCCTGCCCTTTCAAGGCGACAATGTCAGTTTTGTGCGCGACGCCAGGGAGCGGCAGACGATCCTGGATGGTCCCCCCGCCTGTATCATCGCCAGCTCAGGCATGCTGACCGGTGGTCCCAGCGCCTGGTACGCCGCCCGGCTGGCCAGCAATCCCAACGCCTCCATCCTGATCACTGGCTACCAGGACGAAGAATCGCCGGGCAAGCGGCTGCTGGACCTGGCCGAAAACAAGAAAGAGACGCTGGAACTTGAGGACCAGCAGATCGCGGTCCAGTGTACGGTGGCCAAGTACAGCCTGTCAGCGCACGCCGATGGAGGGGAGCTGGCCTCGTACGCGGCGCATCTCAAGCCAAAACGCGTGGCGCTGGTGCACGGTGATGACGACGCCCGGCGCGCCCTGCAGACCCTGTTGGAGCAGAGCGAGGTTCTCTTGCCGCGCAATGGCGAGACCCTGGATCTGAGCGCGCGGCAGAAGAAGAAACTGGCGGTTGAGCCTGCGCCAGTGGTTGAGATGGTCATCGAGCCCGAAAGCCTGCCGTATGGGATTGGCGAGCCGGATGGCATCTTCAACGCCTCCAACCTGGAACAGCTCTGGCGTGCCCTGGAGCACGTCCCCTCGTACCAGGTGGTGACGGTGCGCGACCTTGTCAACGTCTGGTATGGTGAGCGCGCCATCCCCGAGCACGCCATGTGGCTTTACGACGTCCTGGAAGAAGAGCAGCCCTACGACGAGCCATATTTTATCCCCGCCGGCGAGATCGCTGAAGCCTACTATGTGAGGCATACGGAGGAGGACGAGCAGGAAGACCGCCTGCGCCAGCTGGTCGGACGCATCATCCTGCTGCGCACCAATCCATCCGCCTCCAAGCCGGTGCTATGCCGGGCCATCGCTGCCCGCGAGACCCTGCGTGTCCTCTTCCCACGCGGCGAAGCGAATGATCGCACGCGCTTCCCCCTGAGATCTTTGATCGAGGTGGTTGGACGCCTGCCCTATGAGGAAGGGTTAAGCGAGAAGGAGACGCTGACCAGCTGCGTGCGCAACGCGCGCAGGATACGCCGGGGGCTCTCGGCCCATGAACTGGCCCGCAGCTGCCAGCCAGACGAAAGCTATACCCTGACTGATCTGTGTGAGCTAGCCGGGGTCTCACAGCACAAGATAGAGGAACGACTGGCGATCGCCAAGCTGGTGCAGCAGCATCCCCGCCTCTTCGAGCAGCTCGACGACCTGGTAGAGGGGTCTGGCCCGGTCCACTACGGGCTGGCGCCGACGTGGAGTGAGGCCCTGACCGAACCCGAACAGCGCGAACGGCCCGACCAGAACTGGATCCTCACCACCATCGAGCGTTATATAGGAACGCCATCCGACATGGTGCGGCGCAGCGTCGATGGCGAGAGCGGAGACGTCACCCTGACCTTCATCTATCCCGAGGGAGCCTGGGAGCGCTATCACGAACGGCTGGAGGCCGCCGCCGAAGAGACCAGTGTCAACATCATCATCTCCCCGCACACGCCATTGGGAGAGTTGAGCAAGCTCGTCCTGCAGATGCTGCCCGAGGGCCTCAGCGCCCAGGGCAATCCCTCCATCTTTGTGGAGCAGCGCGTGATTCGCTTCACCTGTTCGGGGCAGGCGAGCGAGGAAGAGCTGGAAGCGGCCCAGCAGCGTGTCCTGAAAGAGACCGGCTGGCAGCTGGAGGTGGCTGGCCTCAAGGTCGGTGGAGAGCGATCCATGAAATCCCCAGAGAGCGTTCCAACCAGTAGCGCACCGGTTGGGCCAGTGAGAAGCGGCGGCGCGCCCGTACAGGAGCAACAGGCGATCAGCTATGCGCGCACGCTATTGAGTGGACTGGCTGGCTTTCTCAAGGTTGGGATGGACAAGGCCAACTATGTGCTGCGGGCACGCTTCGAATTTCCCGAGGTCGCGCAGCAGCGCTATGGAGCCATCTTCCAGCAGATCGAAGAGAGCACCGGCTGGACCGTCCAGATCTATCCGCTGACGCCGAGCCAGGAGGCGCTGGTCGCCATGGCGCACAGCATGCTACCGGATGGACTGGAAGCCCTCGGGCGTCCCTCCATCTACTGGGACCGCAACACCGTAGGCGTGCTCTGCAAAGGGAGCGCCGAGGTCGAAGCGGTCTACGAGGCGCAGCGACAGTTCGCGGCCGAGACGGCCTGGACGCTCGAAATGCAGGGCATGACCCTGCAGAGCGGCCCCATCTCCAAGGACGGTCGTCAGCTGGAGCCAGAGCTGTCCCCTAATCAGGAGCAGACGGTAGAAGAGCAGACGCAGGAAGCGAGCCCAATGCTGGTTGAGGAGGATCCCGGTGCTCGCGTCTCCCAGGTGCAGGCGATGGCCAAAGCCAGCGAGCTACTCAGCGACGCCGAAGACCTGTACCAGATCGGCGTGGATGCCAGGCGCGGTTGCCTATGGCTGCACTTCTACTTTCCACAGGGGGCCCGTGTACGCTACGCGCAGCGCTTCCTGCAGATCAAAGAACAGACCGGCTGGGGCGTTGAGCTCCACGAGCGCGTCCACGTGAAGGCCCTCATCAACACCGCCCGCCGACTGATCCCGATCGACGCCAGGATCATTGGCACGCCCCAGATCGATCATGGGCGGCAGCGCATCATCTTCACCGGCAACGGCGTCATGAGCCAGCAGGCCAAAGATGACGCGCGCAGCACTTTCGAGGCCGCCACCGGATGGGAGCTTGTGCTGCGGGTGGGCGCGCCCGAAGAGAGCGGCAACGCGTTATAAGCGCCCGCGAGGGGCCGCATCGCAAAGCTCGCGACCCAAGCCGGGGCAAGCCCGGCACCTCCGGTGGGAAGTGGGTGGCCGGGGACGGGGTCGCCTTCGGCTCCAAGCCGGGGCAAGCCCGGCACCTACAGGGAGAGAACGCGGATGGGGCCGATGTTGAGGATGGCTTTGCCGCAGACGAGGCGGATGGGCCCCTGGGACAGGCTGTTGGTTTTGGCGCTACTGGCGCGGCTGACGCCGTGACCATCGATATAGAAGAGGGCGCGTTCTCCTCGGATATCGACGCGATAGGTGTGCCACTGGTTGCCCGGCACGTAGTCGAGAACCTGGGGGCTAGCGTCATCCATCTCATGTTCAAATGGTTCGATGACGATTTCAGAGAGCGGATGGGTGGCGTAGCCATGCTGGGTTGGCGTGAGGAGGTTGAGGATGTGGGCCTGGTAGCCATCTCTGCCCGTTGCCGGATCGGCATTGAGCATAAAGTAGCCTCCATCTTTGGGCACGCTCACAATCTGGACGCGGTACTCGACCGAATAGTTGGAAGTGGTCGGGGTATAGGGAATCTGGAGCGAACGATTCTCACCTAGATCGGTCTGAAGCGTATTGCCTTTAATCTTCCACCCGGCCGAAGCATGCCAGTCTTTGAGTCCCCGCGACCAGTCAGATTGATAGAGTACCACGCCTGCCGCCTGTTTCGTCGGGGTGGGTGTGGCATTGGTGTTTGTCGGGGTAGCGGTGCTGGCGGATGGGGTTGAAGCGCAGCCATAAGACAGGATACAGAGCAGGAGAAGTGGCACCAGAGAGCCTCTGATGCGCCTTAGAACCGTGGACTGATGGTTTGGATAAGGGGTAGCAAACATAGTGGAAATCCTTTTCTACTTGCATGACAAGGGCCATATTTCGATCATTATGGTACTCATTGTTGTTTGTGTATCTATATATATACGGTTTTTATGTTCCTGTCTTCACGCCCTGGAATAATGTTACTAGAGTCAGGTGAAGAAGGTTGCAGCCCAAAAGTCATCTTATCTGCTAAAAGACCAGAGAGACATGTTATAATTTTTGTGTATTACCAATAACCATAAAATATATTACAAAAAGATGATGGAAGATTGACAGCCAGGAGTAGAAAATATGAGTGTTATTATAGGCGCCACCGGCCAGGCATCTGATACCTCAAATACCACTTATGATGTTACTGTACTGGGCGCTGGCCCCTATGGACTCTCGGCGGCGGCTCACCTGAAGCAGCAGGGATTAAAGGTTGCCACCTTTGGCAAGCCACTGGTGTTGTGGAGGGAGCACATGCCGAAAGGGATGTTGTTGCGTTCATACTGGTGGGCCTCCAACCTCTCTGATCCCGCGCAAAAATATTGCTTTAAAAACTACCTGATTGAGCAGGGGATGGAGCCATCCCCCGATCTTGATCCCCTTCCCATCCAGACGTTTATCGACTACGCGATGTGGTTCCAGCGGAACGCGGTTCCCGATCTGGATGAAACCTACATCTCCTCGATTGCACGCAACGGCCAATCCTACATGGTCAAACTGGTTGATGGGCGCACTATCTCCAGTAAAACGATCGTGATGGCTCCGGGCCTCCATTACTATCGTTACATCCCTGAAGAGTACCAGGGGCTGCCATTGTCGCTGGTCTCGCATTCGACCGATCACCAGGACTTCACGTCCCTGGCCGGCAAGGATGTCGCCATCATTGGACGTGGGCAGGCGGCACTGGAGACGGCGGCGCTGGCGTCGGAGGCGGGGGCCAATATTCAGATCATCAGTCGCAGCCCGCTACGCTGGGTCAAGATCGCCAGCGGCAAGCTTCCCCCCTGGCTGCAACAGCTACGTGCCCCCAGGGCTGGCATGGGGAGCGGCTGGATGAATCTCCTGCTCGAAACCTATCCCTATATGCTGCAGCGGCTGCCACAGGAGCGCAGGGACAACCTGGTAGACACCACGCACGGACCAGCGGGCTCTCACTGGCTCAAGCCCCGCCTGCTCGGCAAGGTCCAGATCCTGGAAGAGACCTCAGTCTTAAAGGTCGAAGAGGTTGGCGGACGCATCCGACTCACCCTCTCGGGTGGCAAAGAGACCGAAGTAGATCATGTCATTCTGGGGACAGGCTTCAAGGCGGACCTCAAGCGCCTGCCCATGCTTGATCAAGAGATCATCGACTCTGTCCGGACCTACCAGGGATCGCCCGTTTTGAACACCTGGTTCCAGTCCAGCATTCCCAGCCTCTACTTCATCGGCTACTCATCGGTACGCAGCTTCAGTCCGCTCTATCGCTTCGTCATCGGAGCGGATGCGGCGGCCAAACGCGTCTCCTCATCCATCAAGCGCGAAGCGCGTCAGCTCGCGCGGGTATAAAAGAATACATGAGACATCCCAAATTTTAGGGATGAACTTGTGAAAGAAGCGAGCAGTTCTCCATTTTTGAAGGAGAACTGCTCGCTTCTCTTCTCTTGCAGAACAACGTGCTTTCCCCGTTTGGCTCGCTGAAAAGCACCACTGTGCCAAAAAACGGAAAAAGAGAAAGGAGCTGGTCAACCGACTTTCCACTCCCAAAGCATCCCAGCGGCTTCCACAGGGCCTAGGGGTATGCTCTTTTTGCACGCATTCGCATCCTCTGTTGGCAAGACGCGTTGTACCCGATGAACACCGGACACACGCCCACATGGTCAGCCGATGCCGACCAGAGCGTCTCTCGTCACGTGGGGAACCTCCACACCACCTCAGAGCATGATGATCTGGACGCGAGGCTGGGGCCGGGGCCGGCCAGCTACCTCCTCCCAGCGCGCAGGGATCCGTTGCCACAACCGACTCAAGGCCAGGCGCAGCCGTGCAAACGGCTGGTGTGCTTGCCGGGCATGACGGCCTGTGCGATGACAGTAGTGCCGCAACAGCCAGCGGCGTAAGAGTTCGTAAAACGGCGCCAGCAGGCTCAGCAGAAAGGCGTAGGCCAGCGCCGCCAACAGCAGCAGTTTTTCTCGCGTCTCCCACTCCCAGAGCCGCGGGCTTTGGAAGCCCAATTCGCTCTTGTTTTCTTTCCAGGTCAGTTCGATCTGCCAGCGGCGCGCATAGGCAAACATGATCCGCCAGGCATCTTCCGCGGTGGTGATGGACTCGGCGGTGAGCAGATACCAGGGCAAGCCACCTTTGCGCCGAGCTACGACCAACCACAAGGGCTGCTCAGGATGGTCGGGGTGCGTCACCGGAAAGGCAAGAATGCTGCCCATGACCCACTGGTGACGACGGCAATCCCACACCCAGCGTTCTTGCCATCCTCGTTTGCCGCGGGTGATTTTCCAGGCTGCACGTCGCTGACCCTGGGCATCCACGAGCTGATAGTCTTTGTTCCAGCGCAGCACAAAGCGGAGCGAGAACGCCAGCAACAGACCCAGCCAGAAACTGCTGGCGAAGCCTTGATCAAAGACATGCATCACCTCGCGTCCCCAGAGCAGAACGCCTTGCAGCAACAGTTTGGCTTGCTCATCGCGTTTGAAGGAGGCGCGCGCCCCACGGCTGGTCCACCACCGCATGCTGGCTAGTTCAGGCGGGTCGTCTTGCTGCTCGCTACCGACCAGGACCACGGCCAGCCAATGGAGGCCCGGCACAAAAATGGGGCCACGCGGTGGGGTGTAGTAGCCCTTTTTGATATGGGTGAGTCGCGCCGCTTTACTTGAGCGCACCGGGGCAAGATCATCGGAGGCGATACTTTCTGGTTTCTCCCAGGCGCTCTCATCCCACAGCGCCAGCACATCCCTTCCCATCTGTTTCCACCTTGTGAGGCGCTGGCTGGCTCGATGCCACAGATACGAGCGGATCAGCTCAGCGGACCATTTGCGACAATGCAGCAGCCGAGACAGCCGCTTGGTGCCTGCCGGGGCTTTGTCAGGCGTTTCGAGATAGCCGCCCATTTCCGAGAGGAGCAAGCCATTGACGCGATCACGAAAGGTCAAGATCACTGCGACCGTGTGCAACATCGTGCGCACCAGTCGTTTGTCCATGCGGGTATCAGCTTCCATGAGCAACGGAGCTAGAAACCGAGCGAGAGCGGTGTACAATCCCTGAGCCATCTCGGCAGGGGGATATGGTGGAACTTGTGGCTCCTCAAGCCGTGTGAGATACTGGGATGACATGAACAACACCTCCTGGATTGACTGAATGATGGTTGGTTGCTTTCTTCAGTCTCGCTCAGGAGGTGTCTTTTTACAAGCCCGACCTTAAAATTCGGGATGTCTCATGTATATAATTGAGAACCGGCAGGGCGGGGTTGGTATTTATGGGGTGACGACGTTAAAGGTTGGTTCAAAGGTGTCCATGAGGGAGAGGAGCTCAAGGACCTTGTTTTTGTCGCCCTGAATCTGGATGGCGTTGAAGGCGATCTCGTTCTCAAAGGTGGTGGCGCCCAGGTTGATAGCGTCCAGGATGGCCCTGCTCAGGGTCAGGGTGGCATCGGGTCGGGCAAACTGCTTATCGGGGGTATAGGTGAGGGCGCTATTTTCCAGCTGTATGGCGTAGCGCTGATTGGTATCGCTGAAGGAGAGGTTCAACGCGATAGATTTGCCATTGGCTTTGGGTCCATTGAGGCGAATGCCCAGGTAGTCAAGGAGCATATCGATGGTCATGGCTTTAATGACATCCGGACTATCGGTTTTGGTGCTGGAGGTAATGGCATGTCCCTGGCGGAGTTCCAGGGCACCCATCAGGTATTCATTACGCCAGGTAGGATTCTCGCACTGATAGGCGAGCTGTTCGAAGGTCGCGGCCAGCAGTTCGCGCGCGGGCTGTAGCGTGGGATCGGCGAAAACCACATGATGCATGACCTGGGCCACCCAGCGATACTCACCCGCGTCGAACGACCGCCGTGCCTTCTGCATGATCTGCTCGGGGCCGCCCATATATTCAACATACTTGCGCGCCGCTTCCTCGGGAGGGAGGGGATGCAGGTCGGCCGGGTTGGAGCTATAGAAGCCCAGGTATTTCTGATAGATGCCCTTCACATTATGATTGACGCTGCCATAATATCCCCGGTTATACCAGCACTGAGCCAGTTCCGCGGGGAGCTGTATCTTTTCCGCCACCTCCAGCATGGTATAGCCATGATTAATCAGACGCAACGTCTGATCGTGGAGATACTTATACAGGTCGCGCTGCTTCTTGAGGAAGGTCAGGATCTGTGCTTGTCCCCAGGTGGGCCAATGATGTTGCGCAAAGACCACCTCGGTACGGCTGCCAAAGCGCTCGATGGTCTCATTAATGGTTTTCCACCACGAAACGGGATCGCGCACCTCGGCGCCACGCAGGGTATAGAGGTTATGCAGGGTATGGGTCATATCCTCAGCGGCACAGAGCGCCTGGAATTGTGGGAAGAAGATCAGCATCTCGGAAGGCGCCTCCGTATTCATCGCCATCAGGAACTCCATCTCGACCCCATCGATGGTGCGCCACTCTCCGCTCTGGCGGATCGTATCGGTGGGAGGGATCAGCGTAATCGTCCCCAGTGGAATCGTTTTGCCGAGGCCCGCGTCAACCTGTCCCAGCTCACTTTTCGGAAGCAAGGCTCCGTACATGTACATGGCACGCCGACTCATGGCATTGCCCGCGAAGACATTCTCGCTCACCGCATGTGCCATAAAGTCTGCCGGGGCCAGGATCTGTACTTTGCCCGCTTCAACATCATCCTCAGAGACCACTCCTTTCACGCCCCCATAATGGTCGGTATGGCTATGGGTATAGATGACGGCGCGCACAGGTCTGGGCGCAAAATGCGCGTAGTAGAGCTGAAGGCTCGCATGGGCTGTCTCCAGCGACGTCAGCGGATCGATGATGATCAGGCCGGTATCACCTTCGATGATGGTCATATTGGAGAGATCCAGACCCCGCACCTGGTAGATACGATCGGTCACCTTGAACAAGCCATGGATATAGTTTAGCCGGGCCTGGCGCCACAGGCTGGGATGCACGGTAGGAGGGGCTGATTGGGTAGAAAGGAAATCGTATGGAGCCAGGTCCCAGACCACCTGTCCCTGCGCGTTAACGATGGCCTGATCGGCAATGGTGCCGACAAAGCCACGCGTGGCCTGATCAAAATCATCCTGTTGCTCAAAAGGCAACTGTGTCAGGACACTGGCGTTGGCGGCCAGAGTGGTTGAAGAGGGTGTAGCGTGCAAAGAAATGTTTTGGCGGGTATCGGGATTATAATGTGTCATCTTGCAATCCTTTCTGAACCGCTGCGATCAAGCAAGCGGCAACGATCACAATATTTCTTATAAAGCAAAGCGAAGGAAAGGACATCAGCCGATCGATGGAGATTTCTGCTTTGTATTCCAATTATTAATGATGACAACGTCTATGTGTATGTGCCATAAGTTTATTTGGATGAATGATAGGTAATAATGGAATGAAATAGGCCATTAATGCAAGAGGTTGAATTCATCAAAGGAGATGGAAAGGCATAAAATGCTGCTAGCGGTGTATCCATTTACGATCGAAGCCAGGTTTGTGCTGGAGCATGCTCGCCTATCAGCCACGAATCGGGAGCAGCCGGTTGGGCCGGAAGATCTGCTGGCAGCATTGGCGTATCTGGGTGCAGGTAAGGGCACACGCATGAACGAGATCCTGACAGGCACGCGTGTGCAGTTGGGCAATGTGCAGAAGGTGCTCAAGGACAGGCAAGGGCAGCAAAGAAAAGTGGCCGCGCCCATTCTGGTGTACAGCGCCCTGGGGCGGGCCTGCATACTGCTCGCGGCAGACGAAGCGGAGCGCAGGGATGGTCCGGGGAGTCCAATCAAGAGCGAGCACCTGCTGCCTGGCCTGTTGCGCGAAGAGAAGGGCATCATCGCGGACCTGCTGACCGAGCTTGGAACCAGCGTGGAGGCCTTGCGGGCCAGAGCGGAAGCGATTGCTACGACTGGCCCAACCTCCACTTGATCTTTTGGGAAACATAGGAGACAGGTGTGTTTGAGCGGCACGCACGGGGGAGCCTATGGCACCTGCAGGACAAACTGTCGGGAGGCCAGGATGCGCATAGATTGTCCCAGCATAAAATGAATATCGCGCACTTGATCTTTTGTCAATGGTTGTGGTGTAAAAAAAGCCACAACCAGCGTCAATGCAGTAGGTACATAGGTGATCGACGATGGTTTCTGTGGTACGGGAAGGTAAGCTGGATAGCGCAAGAAATAGTCCGATAGAAAATGGATGTTGTACTGCCTGAACATCTTCACCAGGATAGGTTGAAAGGCCTGCTCGATCGGGAGCGACAGGGCGCTGCGCTCCTCCTGCAAGAAACGCTGCACAACGGCCTCTATCTGTTTATTGGCATATACAGGGTGCGAGGGAGAAAATAAGTAATTGGCTTCGGCGCGCAGCAGGAGATGGGAGTTACCCTGCGTATCGAGCTGAGGTGCCCAGCATTGAATCGCGGATACACCCAGATACCGCCCCATGGCACGGCACAGCCACAGAAGCGATTCATCCACATGTCGCGAATTGGTGACCTGGCTCAATAGTTGAGAAATAAGCACAACAGGCTTTTGTCGTTCCTCCTGTTGAGAAGGCTGAGGCGAAAATTTGCTATCTTCCATACAAGCCTCTCGTTTTGTTACACAAACAAAACATGTTATACGCAACGACACGATATATACAGAAGCAGGGATGTATTAAAGGTGGTCAAAACCCTACAGCAAGCCAGGGCAGAGCGCATAAAAAGGATGACCGGTGCAGGTCACGGGAGGGCCTGATGATCATCCATTTTTCCGTTAAGGAACATTGTGCAAGCGGCGATGCTACAAATGTAACCTGTTTGATAGAGTAGTACTTGAATTTGTTTTTGTATTGTAACATACTGCACAGGTTAATAGTAACATAAATTTTCCCGTTCTCATAGTGAAAAGCGGCGAGTATATGCATTTTGGATGATTGTGATCCATCTGTGATGGCGGGATATAGATTTGTAGAGCAGGATGTGGTTTGATAGAGAAATAGGTGCATTAATACCTGTTCTGTTTTGTCCAGGTAGCATGCAGAACGGGCCACACCTGTTAGTTACCCGATGTATTGGTTGGCGTTCTCTTCTAAGGAAGAGGACCTCACTGTTTATTCTCAGCCAGCGGTGAGCAGTTTTGAATGGATAGCTGATCGGAGAAAAAGCTTGACGACGCCAGTACGGTATCTTATTATAGTTGAGCTAAATGAGTGTAGTAACTCGTTAATATATTTCGTCTGCAACTCATTTTTGAGTACTCCACGTGATACTATCTATGCAATCACCACGTATTGATGAATATATGTGAAGCGACCGGGACAAAATAATGGCAACGAATACTTATGAACACAATGAAGCATTCTTTCAAGCACTGATAGAACATAGCACGAATGCGCTCGTCCTCTTGCAGCCTGATGGATGTATTACCTATGCCAGTCCCGCAACGGAAGGCTACACCGGTTACACCTGCAAGGAATTGGTGGAGCGGAATAGCTTTACCCTTATTCATCCTCTCGATCTGGCCATGGTACAGTCAGCACTGGCAACGGTGCTGGCTATCCCTGATCGCACAGAAACCATTGAATATCGGTTTCTGTGTAAAGATGGTGATCACGGCTGGTTTAGAGGGACCTTTACCAATATGCTGACTCGCCCCCCGGTATGCGCGATCTTAAGTACTCTATATGATATCAGTGAGCAAAAGCGAACTGAAGAGCGTTTGAGGAGGAACAAGGAGAGTTCTCAAACGCTGCTCGCCCGTGAGCAGGCGGTACTCAGGCAGGAAGAGGTAGCCAGGCGGCATCTAAACGACCTGTTCATGCAGGCACCAGCCATGGTCTGTGTATTGCGGGGTCCTGAACACCGACTTGAACTGGTCAATGATGCCTTTCGCCAGCTTTACCCAAGGCGAGAATTTGTGCTTGAGAAGACCGTACGCGAGAACTGGCCGGACCTGGAGGATCAAGACTTCTTCGAAGAGCTTGACAGGGTATATCAATCTGGTAGAGCGTATGCCGCCAATGAGAAGCTGGCCCTGATTGATCGGGAGGATAGCGGTATACGGGATGAGGGCTACTTTAATATTGTATATCAGCCCATCTTTGACGAGCGGGGCAGTGTTGAGAGCATCATTGTATACATCATGGAGGTAACGGAACAGGTGCTGGCGCGCCAGCGCATCCAGGAGAGCGAGGCGCGGCTGCGTCGTCTCATTGATGCCAACATTGTCGGGGTAACGTTTTGCACCCTGGAGGGTCGTATCAACGAAGCCAATGACGTATTTTTGCGGATGATAGGCTACACGCGAGAGGACCTGCGGGCGGGCAGAATCGACTGGGCCAGGATGACGCCACCGGAATATGAAGAGATTGATGCCCAGGCGATCAGTGACTTACGGGCGCGAGGCGCCATCCCGCACCCATATGAAAAAGCATATCGGCGCAAGGATGGGACCCTGCTCCCAGTGGTCGTCACGGCTGCCGCCCTGGATGAGGCCAATCCCAACGAATGTATCGCCTTTATTCTGGATAACAGCATGCAGAAAGAGCTCGACCAGCGTAAAGACGACTTCATCAGTATGACCAGCCATGAGCTCAAGACCCCGGTCACCAGCATCAAGGGTCTCACCCAGGTGTTGCTTAAGCGCTTCGAGCAACGCGACGAGCCTGATATCAAACGCATGCTCCTGATTATGGATGTGCAGCTCAACAAGCTCACCAAGCTGATTGGCGACTTGCTCGACATCTCGAAGGCGCAGGGTGGCCAGTTGATCATGGAGCAGAAGCCGTTTGACCTGGACACATTGGTGTGCGAGACGATTGAGCATATGCAGACGACCATGGCCACGCAACATATCAAGCTGGTAGGAAAGGCGAACGCGACCATTATGGGAGATCGCGACCGGATTGGTCAGGTGATCGTCAACCTGTTGAGCAATGCCATCAAGTATTCGTCCCGCAACTCTCCCATCGTTGTAAAGGTTTTTCGAGAAGGCCAGCAGGCGGTAACGCAGATACAAGATTTTGGCATCGGTATCGATGCGGGCTACCAGGACAAGCTCTTCAACCAGTTCTATCGTGTAACGGACCCGCGCGAGCCTTATCCGGGTCTAGGGATTGGCCTCTATCTTTCGCGTCAGATCATTGAGCGCCACAGCGGGAGGATCTGGCTGCAAAGCAGAAAAGGGGAGGGGTCAATTTTTGCTTTTTCTCTTCCTGTTGTGTGAGAATAGGGGGAGCATTCCCGTGCAGGGGGAAGTGCGCGGCCGCGCACGCGCGGGTGCTTTGCACCCGCACTTTATTTAGAGAGAGGTGCTGCGGGTCGCACAGCGACCCGCAGCACCTCTCTCTAAATAAAGTGCGGGTGGAGCACTTCTCTATGTGGAGCACTTCTCTATTAAGAATGCGTCTTACTTTTATGATTATCGCTGGCAGCCTGGATGCATTTTCGCACCTGAGGTGTTTAATAGTTTATGGTGTGTTGGTGCAGCAGGGGCGCAATCGCGCCCCTGCTGCACCAACACACCATAAACAGGGCGGACGCGCGTACGGGGGCGCGCAAGTGCCCTCAACATGGCGGAAGTAAGACACATTCTAAATAAAGCGCGGGATCAGTATCATTATATATAAATGTAGAAGGATAAGGTTAGGGATATGATGGAGCAATTTGAAGGCGGGGCGAGGTCAAACCGGATTGTGTTACCGGCTGGTGAATTTCATTATTTGAGCTGGGGGGCCGAGCGGAGTGAGCTGCCGGCGTGCGTTTTGCTGCATGGGATTACCAGTTCGGTGCTGAGTTGGGTGCGTGTGGGGCCGGCATTGGCCGGGCGGTATCGGGTGTTCGCGCTGGATATGCGCGGTCATGGTGATAGTGTCAAGCCGACCGCAGGGGTGTACAGCCTGCGTGAGACGGCGGCCGATGCCGAGGCCTTTATTCAGAGTCTTGATCTGAGGAATCCTGTGCTGGTAGGTCATTCGTGGGGAGGGGCGACGGCGCTGGTGCTGGCCAGTGGCAACGGGGCGGCGCGACCGAGTATTGAGTTCTCGCAGGTTATTCTGGAGGATCCGGCGCATAATTTCGGGCATGGTAATCCCGAGAAGCGCGCGGCGCAATTTACCGCCGATATCGGGGTTGCTCCTGATATATTACGGGCTAGATTGATGGAAAGCAATCCAGAATGGACGGAAGAGGATATTGAGGGGAAGCTCGATGCCAACAGCAAGGTCAGCAAGGAGGCGGTGGTGAGCGTGTTCGCGGACACGGAAAAAGAGGGTGAGCTCTTGCCGCTGCTGAGCCAGTTAGAGGCTCCAACGCTGGTTGTGCGTGCCGATCGGAATCTGGGTTCGACACTGGACGATAGAGCCTGGGCCGCTGTACGGGAGCAGTTGTCCGCGCCCAGTATGGCTGTTGAGATCCCTGGCGCTTCGCATAATATTCATCGCAGCAAGTTCGCTGAATTCATGCAGAGTGTGGATGCGTTCCTACAAGCGAGCGCTTGAGGTGATAGAACGATGTGTATGCCGGCAAAAGCGGCATACGCACAGAGTGAGTGGAGAGTCCGGTTGTTAAGGGGAATATACCCACAAAAAATATATTAGAACAAGGTTATACAAAAGGTTTTCTCTATGCTTATCCATATACTCGATATACTTGGTACGGCGGTGTTTGCTATCAGTGGGGTGCTGGCGGCTGGTCGGAAGAAGATGGATATCTCTGGTGTGGTGGTGATCGCCGCGGTTACCGCCATTGGTGGGGGAACGTTGCGCGATGTGCTGCTGGGACGTCATCCGATCTTCTGGTTTCATGATCCTACCTATCTCTATGTCATACTGGCTGCCGCGGTAGCGACGATGCTCTATACGCGTTTCTTTCGACCTCCTCATCGCCTGCTCCTGCTGGCGGATGCTGTCGGGCTGGCGACCTTTGTGGTACTGGGCGCGAATGCCGCCTCTGTGGCGGCGCTTCCTATGGTGATTGTCGTCCTGCTGGCGGTGATGACCGGGGTGGTTGGCGGCGTGATCCGCGATGTGCTCTGCGCAGAGATTCCGCTCGTATTGCAAAAAGACATCTATATGCTGGCCGCCCTGGCCGGTGCCAGTATCTATGTAATCTTAAAGATGGCGGCAGGCTGGGATAATACGCTGGTGACGCTGCTGGCGATGGGGTGTGTGATTGTGCTGCGCCTGGCCGCGATCTTCTGGCATCTGCACCTACCGCTGTACCAGGTGCGCGAGACGCCGCTCAAGGGGTGAGGGGGTCCGATTTGAACGCGAGCGCCTGATTGCGTGTACAATAAGGGAACTATTTAACCGGATTATTGTGACGCGAGAGGAGCGATGCGATGAGTGATCTTCCGTGGCTGGCAAGCCTGCTGAAATCGAGAAACACCATTGATGCTAAGATTGCCACGCTGATCGGGTGCGCGGCCCAGGTTGGGAATGTGGGGGAATATATTGCCGCGGCTGTTTTTCATATAGCGCTTGATGAAGAGAGGAAGCGGCAGGGCTACGATGGACGTTTTACCACGGGCCCGCTGGCGGGACAGACGGTCGATGTCCAATGGCGTCCCAGGCGTGATGGGCAGATGAACATCAAAGTAGACGCGCGGCCCGACTACTATCTGGTGTTTACGGGTCCAGCGGAGGCCGCCACACCGAGCTTCGCCAATCCCTGGCTGATCGACGCGGTCTTCCTCTTTCATGCTGGCGAACTGCTTAATGCGCTGCGCGAGCGCGGCGTTCAGTTGGGGAGCAGCACCAGCGTGACCGGCCCATTGTGGGAGCGAGCCCAGATCTTCCCGGTCCCATTGAATGCACGCCTGCGGCTCTCTGACGACGAACTGAAGCAACTGATGCTTTTTCGTTGATGCTGTTCCGCTGGATGGTTGCCAGCAATTGAGGATGGAGAACGCATACAGGTCGGATCAGACGATCTCGATAGCATCGCGGCCCCCGTAGACATCCCACCATCCGGTGGCGCTGGCGACCACCACGCGATTGATGGTCTGAATATTGCGCGCGCCATGCTCGGCGAGCCAGTCTGTTAGCGCCTCCTGTCCCTGTTGGGCGTAGATGGGGATGCCACCCTGCCAGGTCGCGCGTCCGCAGAGCACGCCCGCAAAGCGAGCTCCCGCTTCAGCGGCCAGTTCCAGCATCTCGCAGAAGGCCGCGTCGGAGACCCCGGCGCTTAAATAGATCAAGGGGAGTGTGGCAGCCAGCGTGGCCTCACGCAGATATGTGAGTGCCTGCCGGCGTGTATATGCAGCTGTATCACCGGTGAAGGCGCGCGTCCCGGCTACAAAGGCGGGATTGATGGGCAGCTCGACCTTGAGCACATCGACGCCGTAGCGCGGCTGGCCAAATTCCGCAATCACCTCTGTCACATAGGCTGGCTTCTGGCGGGCGAAGGCTAATCCCTGACTACCACCCACCGTATGGTCATAGACCAGTGGCTCCAGGAAGAAAGGGATATCCAGGGCCGCGCACTCGGCTCCGACGCGTTCAATGTATGCCTGCTTGCGCGCATTGACGTCCGCGTGATCGCGGGGATTATAGTACAGCAGGATCTTGATCGCGCGCGCACCGGCCTCGACGAGGCGGCGTACGCTCCAGGCTGGTAGCAGGTCGGGCAAACGATCGCCCGCTTCGCCCGTATAACCGGACTTCTCATAGGCCAGCATCACCGCGGTGCTGGGCGCGCAACTGGTGATCGCCTCCAGACCATATTCGGGATCGAGCAGCAGGGCGCTGGCATAGGGCGAGAGTACCCTGGTCACCGTGGCCTTGAACGTCTGCAGATCTTGAACCGTTGCCCTGGCTCCGCGTGCCTCGGCGATGGCCTGCAAGAGATTCAAGCGGTGGTCGACCGCCAGTGCGGCGATCACGCCTTGCTCGTTGGAGCAGGCGTTTAACGCCGTGAATTTGCCATGGCTCATTTTGACTGCCATTGTTGGTCTCTCCTATGTTTCCTCGCCTACGGCGGGGAAGGGAAAAAGGGAAATATTGGGGACACCCCAAACCCCGGCAGGAGGGGCTAAACGCCCCTCCTGTACCTCCCGCTTTATTAAAAATCTTCGTTCAGGCGCACGGGTCGCTGCTCGTCCAGCGAGCGGCGTGCGGCTATGGCCAACAGCACCGGTGCGCGTCCGTCCTGTCCGTTGACGGGTACGGGTTGGTCGTGCTGGACCGCCTCTACAAAGGCGGTGAGCTCGCGGACAAAGCTTTCGGTGTAGCGTTCCAGGAAAAAGTGCAGTGGCAGGTCGCGATGCACGCTCTGGCCATCACTGATGATAGCCGTGTTGGGATAGTTGTTGTCGGTGCGGATTGCTCCGGCGCTGCCCAGCAGTTCTACACGCTGGTCGTAGCCGTAGGCGGCACGGCGACTGTTGTCGATCGTCGCGATGACGCCGCTGGCGAAGCGCAGCATCACCACCGCCGTATCTACATCTCCCGCCTCGCCTATGTCGGGATCGCTCATCACTCCGGCCAGGGTAAAGACCTCCTCAACTTCATCTCCGATCAGGAAGCGGGCCATATCGAAGTCATGGATCATCATGTCGAGGAAGATGCCTCCGGAGACGCGAATGTACTCGATGGGTGGTGGGGCAGGGTCACGGCTGGTAATATGCAGCAGATGCGGGCGACCAATCTCCGCCTGCTCGACCGCCTGGCGCACGCGGCGATAGTTGGCGTCGAAGCGCCGATTGAAGCCGATCTGCAGCTTTATCTTGCCCCCTGCCTGATCGACCGCCGCGAGTGCGCGGTCGATTGAGCGCAGATCGAGGGCGATCGGCTTCTCGCAGAAGATATGCTTGCCCATTCGCGCCGCCTCTTCAATGATCTGCGCATGCGTATTGGTTGATGTGCAGATGACGACCGCCTGGATATCGGGATGCCGCAGGATATTCATATAGTCTTGAGTGCAATGGGGGACGGCGTAGCGCTCCGCGCAGGAGCGCGCCGCCTCCTCATTGGAGTCGGCTATCATCAGCAATTGGGTGGCGGGGATGCGGGTCGCGAGATGTTCGGCATGTAGTGAGCCGATGCGACCCGCTCCGATCAGGCCAATCTTTAAAGGGTGTGCTGGCACAGGGCTTCTCCTCTCCCTTCGCCTAGAGCCCGATCGTCTGCAGATAGTCCCGGTTGCGCTGCGCGCTCTCTCTGGGGCTACCCATGCCAGGCAGGACGTCCTGTTCCACGACGATCCAGCCACTGTAGTGCTGTTCGTATAGCCACGATTTGATGGTCGCGAAAGGAACGCTGCCCTGGCCCAGTTCGCAAAAGACCCCATCATGTACGGCGGCGAAATAATCCTGGCCGGTAGAGCGGGCCCGCTCGGCTATGCGGGGATGGCAGTCTTTGAAGTGCACATGCCAGATGCGTTCGCGAAAGCGCTGCAGGCCATCCAGGACGCTCTGGCCATCGGTACCACCGGTTCCGTAGAGATAATGACCGGTATCGAAGACCAGTCCCAGCAGCAACGGATCGGTCAGTTCGAGCAGGCGGGTGATCTCCTGCGGGGTCTCGACATAGCCGGCGCAGTGATGGTGGAAGGCGGTACGCAGGCCCGTCTCGTTGTGAACGGCGCGCGCGATCTGTTCGGCGCCACGCGCAAAGGTTGTCCACCGCTGCGAGTTCAGGCCCTGATCGGGTTTGATGCGACCAGCGTTCTGGGTGCGTTCCGGTACGGTTCCGTTGGCGTCGGCGAGAATGAGGAAGGGGGCTTGATCGCCTGGATTGGCCACAGCGGCCAGCAGGCGAGCGACCTTGAGAGCCTCGGCCTCACCGGAGTTGTGAGCCTCTGGCTGAGCCAGCGCCACCGGCACGAACGCACCCACCATGGTGAGCTCACGCTGTACTAACTCTGAGCGTAGTTGCGCGGGATCAGTGGGCATAAAGCCCCAATCTCCTAGCTCGGTGCCGACGTAGCCGGTAGCGCGCAGCTCATCGAGCATCTGCTGGTAGCCGATGCTCTCGCCGGCCAGCCCTTCAAATTCGAGCGCGCCCCATGAGCAGGGAGCGTTCGCAACACGGATCGTCATCTTGTTGATCTCCTTGTCGTGAATACTTATAAGAAGTAGCGTTCGCGCTGGCGCTTCTCGGCCCAGTCTGTGCGAGCGTCCTGCACCGTAGACAACTCACTAACCTCCGCCACCGGCACATCCCACCAGCTTTCATAGTCCGGTACGCCGAGATAGCGGTCGTTCTGGATATAGATGACCGTGGTACGATCGTTTTTTGGCGCCTCCTCAAGCGCGGCCACAAAATCGGCGCGGGTCTGGCACGCGATCACGTGTGCGCCCAGGCTGCGCGCGTTGGTGGCCAGATCGACTGGCAGGGTATGGATCTCCGAGTCCGGCGCATCACCTGGAAGGATACCGTTGTCGCGATAGGCGTAGCGCGTCCCAAAGCCCTGCTGGCCCAGTGAGCGGCTGAGGCCACCGATGCTCTTGAAGCCATGGTTGTCGAGCAGGACGATGATCAATTTGTAATTTTCCTGGATCGAGGTGACGATCTCGCTATTCATCATCAAGTAGGAGCCGTCGCCGACCATGACGTAGACGTCGCGCTCGGGAGCGGCCATCTTGATGCCCAGTCCGCCGGCGATCTCATAGCCCATGCAGCTA
Organism: Dictyobacter aurantiacus; assembly: GCF_003967515.1. Lineage (GTDB taxonomy): Bacteria > Chloroflexota > Ktedonobacteria > Ktedonobacterales > Ktedonobacteraceae > Dictyobacter > Dictyobacter aurantiacus. The sequence continues at coordinate 5,993,844 of NZ_BIFQ01000001.1, forward strand.
TAGCCATATTCGAGGTGATAATTCTTGACGTGGCGGGCGCGCCACAGCTTGTGCAGATCGCCCGGCAAGCTACCGGCGGCGCAGACCATGATCGCCTCCGGCGAGCTCAGTTCGTTGACCGCCCCGATCAGCTCGCTCTGGCTTGGTAGAGGCTCGTTGCGGATGGCGTACTGGCGCTCGACCTCGGTGTCCCATTCGGTATGCAGTTGCGTGGCCAGGGAGCGGTAGTCTGCAGCGACCGTATAGCTATCCAACAGTTCCGATAGCTCCGCCAGCGTTTCGCGTGCATCTCCGATCAGTGGGCAGGCCGCGTGCTTGAACGCATCGAACTCGGCCACGTTGAGGTTGATGAAGCGCACATCGGGATGCTGAAAGGCGGTCTTGGAGGCGGTGGTGAAATCGCTGTAGCGCGTGCCGATGCCGATCACCAGGTCGGCCTCGCGGGCGACGCGGTTGGCGGCGAACGTGCCGGTAACGCCGATCGCGCCCAGGTTCAGCGGATCATCGTAGCACAGGCTGCCCTTGCCGGCCATGGTTTCGCCTACCGGGATGCCCGTCTGCTCGACGAAGCGGCGCAGCAGCTCGCTGGCCTCCGAATAGATCACGCCGCCGCCGGCGACGATGAGTGGACGCTGGCTGGCGCGAATCCACTCGGAGGCCATGCGCAGGGCCTGACGATCGGCTCGTGGGCGCGCGATGCGCCAGGTGCGCGGTTGGAAAAAGTCCGCCGGGTACGCGAAGGCCTCGGTCTGCACATCTTGCGGGAGGGCGAGCGTGACCGCGCCAGTCTCAGATGGGCTGGTCAGCACGCGCATGGCCTCCGGCAGCGAGGTCAGAATCTGCTCCGGGCGGTTGATGCGGTCCCAATAGCGGCTGACCGGTTTAAAGCTATCGTTGACCGAGATGTCCTGCGAGTGTGGTGATTCAAGCTGCTGCAGCACGGGTGCCACATTGCGGCGCGCGAAGATATCCCCCGGAAGCAGGAGAACTGGCAGGCGATTGATCGTCGCCAGCGCTGCCCCCGTGAGCATGTTGGTCGCGCCGGGACCGATTGAGGAGGTGCAGGCAAAGGCTTGCAGCCGATTTTTGGTCTTCGCGAAGGCCACTGCGCTATGCACCATCGCTTGCTCGTTGCGCGACTGGTAGTAGCGGAACTCTGGCATCTGCTGCAGCGCCTGGCCGATGCCGGAGACGTTGCCGTGTCCGAAGATGCCGAAGCATCCGGCAAAGAAGGGGTGGGAGACGCCGTCGCGTTCCATATATTGGTTCTTGAGAAAGGAGATGATGGCCTGCGCCATCGTCAGCGTTGACGGTTTGCTCATGCGTTATTCCTGTGTTTTTATTCCCCGCCTTCGGCGGGGAGAGAGAAAAAGAAAGAGTATTGGGGGACACCCCCAAACCCCCGGCAGGAGGGGCTATCCGCCCCTCCTGCACCTCCCCGCCACAAAGAGGGAGAGAAAGAGTATTGGGGGACTTGATCATGCCCCCAGCATGCTCGCCCCAAACCCCTGGCAGGAGGGCTCGCCGCCCTCCTGCACCTCCCGGCCACGAAGGGGGGAGAAAAGGTGTTGGGAGACACCCCCACACCCCTGGTAGGAAGGTTGGTGGCCTTCTTGCACCTCTCGGGTTAAAATCCGCCGTGGTTTTGGATGAAGGTCATGACCTCGTCGTGGGTGGGCATGAAGTTGGCGCAGCCGTGCTGGGTGACGAGGATGGCGCCGCAGGCGTTGGCGAGGCGCACCGTTTTATACCAGTCCCAGCCGTTGACGAAGCCGTAGAGCACGCCGGAGGCGAAGCCATCGCCGGCGCCGAGGATGTTTTTGACCTCGACGGGGAAGCCGGGCACCTCCAGCGGCTCGGCGATGACGCCATCGGAGATGGTGTGGATCAGCGAGCTGCCGGCGCCACGTTTCTGGATGACCAGGTCGGGCCCGAGTTTGAGCATGGCCTGGATGGCGGCCAGGCTGTCGCCGCTGACGCGCGCATCCGAGACCTGGGAGTGGGTCAGATTGACCTGGCTGGCCTCCGTCAGCATGACGGCGTTGATCTCGTCTTCGGTGCCGATGACTACGTCGACCAGGCGCAGAGCCGAGCGCAGGGTGATGCCGAATGCGCGCGCATCGTGCCACTGGTCGGGCCGAAAATCGATATCGAGCATGACGGTGACACCGGCCTGCCGCGCCAGTTCCGCTGCCAGCAGGGTGGAGCTGCGGCTGGGCTCCTTGCACAGGCCGGTGCCGCTGATCAGCAGGGCACGAGCCTCGGTGATCGGTGTGGCCAGGACATCATCGATGGTAAGGGCGATATCGGCGCAATTCTCGCGGTAATAGGTCAGGGGGAAGCGATCCGGCGGCTCGATGCCGAGTACGACCGCGCTTGAGCGCAGTCCCGGCTTGCGCGAGATAAACTGTGTATCGACCCCCTCGCGTTTAAGAAAATGCAGGATAAAGTCACCGACCTGGTCGTCTCCAACCGCCGTCAGCAGCGCCACGTTCAAGCCCAGGCGGCGCGTGCCCACGCTGATATTGGTAGGGCAGCCGCCGACGTAGGCGGCAAAGCTACTGATATCGACGAAGGGAGCTCCGATGTCGTTGGAATACAGATCAATGGAAGAGCGGCCCATCGTAATCACATCGAATTTCTGCTGCGTTTCCATGCTTGCACCTCTCCTCTAGGCCTTGTGCCCGATATCGTAGATCGGCACGCGCGCATCCTGTCCCTGGTAGCCTGTTTTGACCCAGACGTAACGTGGATCTTCACTGTTAGCCAGCGACTGGGCGCTGCCGGCCAGGGCATTGAGGTAATAGGTGGTATAGCCGGGAGGTGAGGCGACGGGATGGTAGCCCTCGGGCACCATCACAGCATCGTTCTCGCGGGCCAGCAGGACTGCGTCGATGGGCTTGCCAGCGCGGTGCAGAGGAGACTCGGGATCGGTATAGATGCGCTGGAAAGCGTAGCCCTCGGGGCGGTCGATTTTATAGAAATAGATCTCCTCCAGATCGGCCTCAAGAATGCCGCCGGCGCTATCCGTCTTATGGATATCGTGTTTGTGTGGTGGATAGCTTGACCAGTTGCCGCCGGGCGTATAGACCTCGACGACGACCAGGCGATGGCAGGGGAAGCCGGGCGGGATGATGCTATTGATCTGGCGAGTCGCGTTATCGCCGCCCCGGATCTCGATCGAGACATCGGCAGGCGTCACCAGGCGCGGCTCATGATCCTGATCGGTGCGTACCCAGACCGCCACGTATTCGCAGGCGGTCTCGGCATGGACACTGAATGAGGTGCGGCGCGGCAGATAGAGCGCGTGCGGCAGACCGCTAAAGACGCTATCACGCTCGCCGATACGCGACCACTGCCCGCGATTCGACTCGACGCGGACGCGGCCGCTCAGGAGCACCAGCGCCATCTCATGCTCATCGGTGGTAGAGGTCCAGGAGCCATGTTCTGGCAGGCGGCGGGCTTGAAAATGGAGATAATCCCATCCGGCCAGTTCTGGCGTGACCTCGGTAATCACAGCGGTATCGCTGACACTATCAGGATGAACAATCAAATTGTCGGAAGTATACTGACGCATGGATTATTTCCTTTCCAGATAACTATGTCGACAAGGGAGCGGTGCTGGCGCGCACTACGAGCGTGGGGCAGAGGGTATGGTTGGCTCCCGGACGTTCTTGCAGCAAGTCCAGCATGACCTGCGTTGCCAGGCGCCCCAGTTCTACGCGCGGCTGATGAATGGTGGTCAAAGGTGGTGTGAAGCAGCTGGCGATCGTAATATCATCAAAGCCGATGACGCTCAGATCCTGCGGCACGCGAACACCTTTGGCATGGCAGGAAGTCAGCATACCGATCGCCGTCATATCGTTATAGCAGAAGACCGCAGTAACGCCGGCGGCAAGGAAGCGCGAGAGCGCCTGCTGTCCCGCGCTGATGTCCTCCTCCTGAGAAGCCTCATTGCCCGGAGGTATCACCACCCAGGATGGCGACGGCTCCACGCCAGTGGCGCGCAGAGCGTCGAGGTACCCTTGATAGCGCTGAGAGCTTGATGCGGGACGGCTATGGCTCCCCAGGTAGCCGATCGCGCGATGTCCCAGTTGCTGCAGGTGTTCAACGGCCATCTGAGCGCCCCGGCGATCATCAACCGAGATCCAATGGAGCAGATTGGTTTGTCCCTCAACCTGACTGTTAATGAGCACGGTCGGGATGTGGGTATGGTGAAGACGACGGCTGTAATTGTCGGAGATGCGCGAAGAAGCGACCAGGATGCCATCGACGCGGCGGCGATGGAAGGTCTCGATGATATCCAGCGTCTGCTCGGGATCGTTGTAGGACGCGCTGAGCAACACGCTAAAGTCAGAGGCGCGCGCCACCTCCTCCACTCCCTTGACGATATCGCCGAAGAATGGGTCCGCGATCGAGGTCACGACCAGGCCCACCGTGCTGGACTGCTTCGTTTGCAGGCTGCGCGCGATCGCGTTGGGAGTATAGCCCAGTTCTCCCGCCAGGCGCTGGATGCGCTCACGCGTCTTGGTGCTGATGAGTGGGCTCTCGCGCAGCGCGCGCGAAACGGTGGTATGAGAGACACCGGCGATGCGGGCGATATCAGAGATAGAGACCTCAGATTGGCGCAAACGTTTGCTCCCTCCACCGGCATTGATGCCAGCTCACACTATCAATGCACACGTGTGCAAAGCGCTGCAAAAAATCCCGATACGCGATAAACGCAAAATAAAAAAGGAAATGTTATATTTGCAAGTATAGATTTTATGTTTTCCGTTGTCAAGGAATAAGTGGCGAAGGAGCTTTTGGGTACGTGTGCGGTACGGTGGCGTGCGGGTACCACGTGGGCCGGCGTGGGTGCCACGAGAAGCCGAATCGGCCGGGTATGGGGGCCGCAATCGCTGGCGCTCGCGGCCCGGTCGACCGTTGAAGGTCGACCTTACGATTACGTTTCATATGGAATTGGGCGTTGCATTTTTTTTGGGGGGGAGGCTTACAGGTATAGGTTTTTTGGAGCGGGGTCCAGGGGCCGCGGCCCCTGGCGGGGTTTCAGGGGTGTCCCCTGATTTCCTCTCTCCTTGTGCCGCCGTCAGGCGGCACAAGCGGGTTCAAGGGGCAAGGCCCCTGAAAACCTATACTTGCAAAGGGGGGAGGGGGCGCTTGCGGACAATGTATGCTGTCATGGAGATGGATATATGTCGTATGATGCATATATGGTATTGAAAGCTGGGTCAGGCTTGGTATCTATGATGTATGTTTATGGTGTAGAAAGAAAGGCCGGGCGAGTCCGGCACGTAAGCCGGAGTGAGCCTGGCACCTACGACGACGTATTTTTGGGGAGAAAAAGTGATGGATCATGCTACCTCATTGCAGCGCAGCACGGCGGAGGCTCAGGGAATTTCGTCTGCTGCCATTCAATCGTTCATTGATGCCGTTGAGGAGAGGAGGCTTGGTGTTCAGAGTTTGATCCTTATGCGTAACGGGCGGATCGTAGCGGAGGGTTGGTGGAGGCCGTATGCGGAGCAACTTCCGCATAGTATGTACTCGGTGAGTAAGAGCTTTACGGCGACCGCGATAGGGCTGGCGGTATCTGAAGGCCGCTTATCGGTCAACGACGCGGTGCTCTCGTTTTTTCCGGCGTATGTAACTCCTGAGATCAAAGAGAATATGGAAGCCCTGCAGGTCCGTCATCTGCTGGCTATGAGTACGGGTCACGAAAAGGATACTTTTCCTCTTTTAGCGCGTGAGCCGGAAGGGAACTGGGTACAGATCTTCCTATCGACCCCTATCACCTATGAGCCGGGTACGCATTTTCTTTACAACACCGGGGCCAGTTTTATGCTCTCGGCCATTCTGCAATCTTTGACCGGCCAGACGGTGTTGGAGTATCTGCGCCCACGTCTCTTCCAGCCGCTGGGTATTGAGAATCCGACATGGGAGTCCAATCGGGATGGCATCAATTTAGGCGGCACCGGCTTGAGCATAAAGACGCTTGACCTGGCAAAGTTTGGTCAGCTCTTTCTGCAGCGTGGTGTATGGAATGGAAAGAGGGTCGTCCCTGAAGACTGGATTGAAGAGGCAAGCTCGATTCACACTCCGAACGGGGACGATCCAAACGATGACTGGCAGCAGGGGTATGGATACCAGATGTGGCGTTGTCGGCATAACGCGTACCGCGCGGATGGGGCCTTTGGGCAGTTCAGCGTGATCATGCCTGAGCAAAATGCTGTTCTTGCTCTTACCAGCGGAACAAGCGACATGCATGCCATCTTAGATGAGGTCTGGAGGCATATCTTGCCAGGCATGCACGCGGAGCCATTGCCGGACAACACGGAGGCGACGCAGAAGTTGAGGAAAGCGCCTGGCCGATCTGGTATTGCCTCTGCCGGAAGTGTTGTCCGTGGCGCCAGCAACGGCTGCGAGGATAGAGAAGCGGACCATTCGTCTGGAAGCGAATAAGTTGCATGTTGAGGAAGTGTCGTTTGAGTTTGGGCAAGACGAATGTGTCTTTACGGCCCTTGATAACAAGGGCGCTCGGCATACCATTCGCTGCGGACGCACCGACTGGATCGCCGGGACGTCGGCGCTGGGGTATCGCCGGGAGTTATCGACAGAAATGCCTGTCGCGGCCCATGGTGGTTGGGTGAATGAGCATACATTTGTGATGACGTGGCAGTATATCGAAACGCCATTCTCTCATGTTCTTACCTTTGATTTTGGCTCTGACGAGGTCGATGTATCCATTAAGATTGTGCCATTCTGGCAAGATAATGACGAGCACATTAAGGGACGGTTGGTATAAGGGGGTGGTGCGTGGTGCCCAAAGGGAAGGTTTCATTTGGGCGCCACGTGGGGCCGCAATCGGCCTGGCGAACCGTTGAAGGTCGTCGTTACAGGGGCATTCCGGTCGTGGTACCTGCATTGACAGGTTGTTGGCTGAATAATTACAATATTTCATATATGAATATAGTCATTTGTAGGTGAAATTTAGCCATTCTATTATTTTTGAGAGCGGCAGAGGCAAAAAGGCATGGATAAGAAGTTAGACGATATTGATACGAGCTCGTCGCAGCCGGCGTATCATGTTCCGGCGCTGGAGAAGGGGTTGGATATTCTGGAGTGCCTGGCGGCGCATACGGTGCCGCTGACTCAGGCGCAGCTGGCACGTTTGCTGGGGCGCGGCGCGAGTGAGCTCTTCCGTATGCTTACCTGTCTGGAACGGCGGCGCTATATCCAGCGCGATCCGGTGTCGGGCGCCTACAGTCTGACGTTGCGCCTGTTTGAGCTGGGTCATACTCACTCTCCTTACCAGGGATTGCTGCGGGCGGCGGCGCGTCCCATGCGCGAGCTGGTCGATGAGATCAACGAGTCCTGTCATCTGAGCGTGGTGCATCAGGGCAGACTGGTGGTGCTGGCGCAGGAGGAGAATCATGCTCGCCTGCGACTCTCGGTTGAGGTGGGGGGGACCTTTCCGCTCCTGCATACCGCCTCTGGTCGTCTGCTGCTGGCACACATGAGCCCGGTCGCGGCCGAGGAAGCCTACCAGCTGGATGAGGAGTACGCGAGCTTATCCGCGCAGGAGCGCGAGGAGCTGGCGGCGCGTCTCGACGAGATCCGTGCTCGTGGCTACGAATATGTGGTGGGCGAGTCGAACGATGGCGTGCAGGATCTGGTGCTGCTGGTTGGCTCGCAGACCTCGCACTTGCAGGCTGCGCTGGCGATCTGCTCGCTCTCGCGCAGACATGTTTCATTCCTCGATACGATGCTGCCCCCATTGCGCCACTGTGCCGACGCCATCGCGAGTGCCGCAGGCATCGTGGTGTAATTTCTCCCTTCTTTCTTTTTCCTCTTCGGGTCAGATGTATAGCGATCAAATAGATGTCGTCGGCGTTCTACGCCTGGCAAGGAGGAGGTGTTCGCAGACCAGCACCAGTTCATCGTGCTGATTGAAGACCTCACACTTTTCTACGACGACGCCGTGATCGGTGCGTTTGGCGTGCTCCCGCTTGTCGCTGATGGTGACGCGCACATGGATGGTGTCGTTGATGAAGACGGGCTTGATGAAGCGCAGCCGGTCATAGCCATAGGAGAAGGCAAGCTGATTGATGGCACCGGCGGTCATACCGATGGCGACGCTGAAGATCAGGGTGCCGTGGGCGATGCGCTGGCCGAAATCCTGTGTCTTGCACCATTCGCGATCCATGTGATGCGGATAGAAATCGCCGGTCTGTCCAGCGTGGATCACGATGTCGGTTTCGGTAATGGTGCGTCCCATAGTCTGACGCTGCTCACCGATCTGATAATCTTCGAAATAGCGGTCCTGGAACATCGTTATCTCCCCCTTCGCTTATAGATCAAACAGGTCAAATTCCTGGGCGATGAGCGCGTTGTGCTCGCCGATGGTTGGCGCTCCGACCGGCGAGGTTAGCAGGGTGCCATCGATGCGGATGGGGCAGCGCGTGGTGGTCAGAGCGGCACCGTTGGCGCGGCTCACACGCTGGACCATATCGAGGGCCTTGAAGCCGTCGTGCGCCAGCAGTTGATGCCAGTTGAGGACTTCGGCGCACCACATGCCCGCCGGCTCCAGGATGCGCAACCAGTACGCGGTCGTCTCACCCAGGAGATGTTGGGCCAGCCGGGCTTTGATGGTATCGCGTTCACTAAACCAGGTTTTGGGGTTGGTGTAGAGCAGAAGTTCAGGGCAGTTCAAGAGCTGACCGAGGCGGGGGATGTCGTTCATGGCCAGCGCCAGGTAGCCATCGCTGGTCGCGTAGATACCATAGGGGGCACTCAGATAGGCGTTGGCATTGTTGACCTGGCTGCGCAGCGGCAGCTTTCCGCCATCATTGAGGTGCGTCGTGAGCAGCTCGAACTGGCAATCGAGGATGGATTCGAGCAGGCTGACCTCAACGAGGCCGCCCTGACCACTGATGCCACGACGGACCAGGCAGGCCAGGATGCCCTGGGCCAGGTAGGTACCGGTCAGCATATCCGCGATGGAGAGTCCGAAGGGGACCGGACCCTGCGTCGCGTCGCCGCTCAGCCAGGTCACTCCCGATAGGGCCTGCGCGAGCAGGTCCTGTCCCGGCAGATCGCGCCAGGGGCCCTCTTTCCCATAGCCACTCACCGAGGCGTAGACGAGGCGTGGATACTCCGCGCGCAGCTGATCATAGCCGAGCCCCAGCCGCTCGATGACGCCCGGGCGGAAATTCTGGATCAACACATCGGCGCGTGATATCAGCTTCTTCACCTGCCGCAGCTCAGCCGGATTCTTGAGATCGACGGCGAAGCCCTGCTTGTTACGGTTGATCGAATGAAATAACGTACTGTCACCGTCCAGATCAAGGTTGGAGATGTAGAGCTGGCGGCAGAGGTCACCGCCCTGGGGGCGCTCGATCTTGATGACGCGCGCGCCCATATCGGCCAGGCGCAGCGAACAAAATGGCCCGGCCAGGAATTGACTGAAATCGAGGACGAGGAGTCCGCTCAACGGCTTTGTACTGTCGTAATGCTGGCTCATGCTTGCCTGCTTTCCCGCTTTCAGAATTTTAAACTTATCAATTTCATAAACATTACTGAAACGTAAGAAGATAGAGCTATGCGAGCGAATGGGCGTAGAGGTTGTCGATCTCGCGCAGCACCGCGCGAGGATCTCCTCCCTCGCTCAGGTAGCGATGTACCAGCGGACCCGCGTGATCCTGGAAAGGGATCGCGCCGGAGTGGCGGGGGCGCAGATAGGCCTGATCCAACGTGGGGAGGGTACGGGCGAAGAAGTGGTCGCAGGCCTGGTTGACGGTATGATCCAGCCATGCCTGACGATGGCCGGGCTGACCACCGCTGACGAAATACAGCCCACGCTGATTGACCGGGTCGGCGACAAAGCGCGCGTAGGCGAGCGCAGCCTCCCGCTGGTCGCTGCGCGCCGAGAGGGCCAGCCCGGTTCCACCCAGCGTCGAGCGCAGTTGCATAGAGTTGAGGCTGACCAGTTCGCCGAAGCGTAGCGGCGACCGCGCGTACTCGGGTCGCGCATAGTTGACGTAGCCATAGGCGGCGGGACAGTAGGCGATCTGATCGCTGGAGATCATGGCCTCGTAGGTGGCGATGGGATTGCGCCGCAGACACGCCGGATCGCACAGACCGACCAGTTCGCGCAGGGAGTTGAGCGCGGCCACACCCACCTCCGTACTGACCACGTTGCGTCCATTGGCGAACGGCTCCTCCCCGAGTCCACAGCAGAGCATGTAGAAATGCATCAGGCTATCGATGGGAATGGCGGGCAGCGCTACCAGGCCGCGACGCGCCAGCGCCAGCACCTCATCCCAGGTGCGCGGAAGCTCGATCCGCCAGCGGGCCAGCAGGTCGGCGCGCCAGGAACTGACCGGCGTGGCCGCGTCGACGGCCAGCGCCCACTGATGATCTCCAAATGTGTAGCTCTCGTGCGAACGACCAACACTATGGCTGGCCTGATCGGCCAGAAACTCCGCTGGAAGATGCTCATCGAGCGGCAGCAGGACGGGATGGCTGGCCGCGTAACCGACAAAGGGATGATCAATGATCAGCAGGTCGAATTTATCCGCCAGCTGGTCAACGGGGAAATCGGCAAACTCCTGCAGCGAGCGCTTATGCCAGTGGACCTCGATGCCAGGGTTCAACTCGCTAAAGCGCTGGGCGCTGGCCACCAGCGGTAGATAGCCGCGCGTGTGATTCCAGGTGATGCCGTTGAGAGTGATGACAGCGGACATATATTTCCTCTGCAAATAGGCTTTGTCGAAATATGTTTTCGTATATGAATATTGTAATCACAGGTGAAAAATTGTCAAGCTGGTTTAAGTTGCGAGCATTGGAGATATTGTCCTTGCACCGCAGGCAGGGGGTGGTAGGAAGACAATGTCCGGTATGGACGGTGAAGGGAATCGGTACGAGGAAAAGGTATTTTGACTCCCTTGACAAACTTTCACCTGTGATTACAATATTCATATACGAACATATGAAAGCCGAGGGTGGGCATGTGCTTTCCGGGGACGTGGCCGCTTTGCGGCAAGCGCCCGCAAGGGGCGCACGTACGGGTGGACGTGTGCGCCCGGGGAAAAGGGGATATGCCGTTATGAGCAATGATGCAATACAGGGGCCCCCACGTGGTGATTGGCAGGTTTCGTCGGAGATTCCGCTGCCGAGGCGCCGCGATTATCCCATCGCGATTGTTGGCGCGGGCAGCATCGTCAATGACGCGCATCTGCCGGCGTATCGGAAGGCTGGCTTCAACGTCATTGGTATCTATGATCAGCAGACCGATAAGGCGCGGGCGACCGCCGCGCGCTACGGCATTGATACCGTCTATGCCAGTCTGGACGATGTGCTTGCCAGTCCAGCGGCTATCGTCGATGTCGCGGTCCCGGCGCGCGAGAATTATGCTATCGCCACTCGCGTCGCGCAGGCGGGCAAGGCTCTTTTATTGCAGAAGCCGATGGCGGAGGACCTTGCCACAGCCGGGTCGATCGTCGCAGCCGTTGAAGAGGCGGGCATCGTAGCAGCGGTGAACCAGCAGGCGCGCTGGATGCCAGCGGCGCTGGCGATGCGAGACCTCATCAGGCGCGGCCTGCTGGGAGAAATCTACCAGGTCACGTTTCTGATCAACGTGCTGACCCCCTGGGATACCTGGCCCTGGATCGTCGCGGGCGAGCACGTCGAAGTCATGTATCACTCGATCCATTATCTCGATACTATTCGCGCCCTGCTGGGACGTGAGCCGCGCCTGGTCTTCGCCGATGGCAGCACTGTGCCCGGCTTCGCGACCGGAGGCGAGACACGCACGACGATCCAACTCATCTTCGATGGACAATTGCGCGCCACGGTCGTCGATACCCATCACAATAGCGGCGGACTGGTTGACCAGTTCGCAACCTTTCGCGTTGAGGGGACCGAGGGGAGCGCGGTAGCGGAGCTGGGTCTGCTCAAGAACTATCCCACCGGCGTCCCCGATAGCTTCCGTTACATGAGCCATAATCTGCAATCTGGTACCTGGATCAGCCCTGATCTTGCCGGCAGCTGGTTTCCTGATGCCTTTATCGGCACGATGGCCAGCGTCATGCGTGGTCTGGAGGGCGCTCCTGGCGCTCCCGAGACATCGCTGCGTGACAATCTGGGCACGCTGCGCATCGTCATGGCCGCCTATCGTTCTATGACCAGCCACTGCGCCGTTGATCCACAATCACTATAATGCGGTTAACTATTCAAGCGACCACTCCCATCCAAATGCATGACCTATCCATCAGGAATGGTGTCAGAGAAAAGTCTGATGAACGTCAATTGATTTTATGTCAGAGACGGAAATGGAGGCACAAAGCGTATGGTCACTGGAGACAAAACGGTACTACGCCTGGTGGGGCGCAGCTTTGTCGGCTTCGAGCAGGCACTGGCCGAGCAGGCGGCGGCCTTTGAGCAGGCCTATCCTGGCGTCAAGGTGGAGCTGACCTTTCGCGAACCACAGGCACTCTACGAGAGTACGATTGCCCGAGCCGAACTGGCGAGTGGCGACATTGACGTAACGCTGACCCTGACAGACTGGCTGCCCGAAGCAATGCAGCGTGGCCTGCTGGTGGCGCTCGACCCTTTGCTGGAGCAGGCACCACCCGAAGGATGGCCGGATGGCTGGTCGCCCAGCCTGCGGAGCTTGCAGCGTGACGCAGGCGGCCGGACCTATGCCCTGCCGTATCATGATGGTCCCATGATGTTTATCTATCGGCGCGACCTGTTTGAGGATCCGCGTGAGCAGTCCGACTTCCAGGCACGCTACGGACAGGCGCTACGACCTCCTGAGACCTGGTCCGAGTATTTAAAGATCGCGCAATTTTTTACACGGCCCGAGCAGGATCTGTATGGCGTGGTGGCCGCTGGCCTGAACGACGCGCACAACAACGTCTACGACTTCATGATTCACACCTGGAGCCGTGGTGGTCGCCTGCTTGATGACCAGGGGCTACCGATCTTTCACGACCCGATCGCCATTGAGGCCCTACAATTTCACGTCGACCTGTTTAACCGCTACAAGGTTGTGCCACCGGAGGCGAAAGAGCTCGATTCGGTAGCTTCTGGGGCCTGTTACGCAAGTGGGCGCGCCGCCATGATGGTTAACTGGTGCGGCTTCGCCACGATGGCCGAGGTGCCAGAGCAGTCGCGTGTAGTGGGCAAGAACGGTCTGGGCCTGATACCGCGTGGTGATAGCGCCCATGGTGCGCATACATCGATCAACGTCTACTGGGTACTGGCGGTCGCGGCGGGTAGCGCGCAGAAAGAGCTGGCCTATGCGTTTCTGCGCTCAACGGCATCGCCTGCCCTTGATAAGGTCACGGCGCTTAATGGCTGCATCGCCACGCGATACACGACGTGGCGCGATCCCGAGATTCTGCGCCAGTTTCCTGTCTACTCCACCATTGAAGCCGTGCATAAGAGTGTGGACAGTCCACCCCCCATTCCCCAGTGGCCGGCGATCACCGAGATTTTGAACGTCGCGATAGACGATGCTTTGCACCAGCGCAAGAGCGTCGAAGAGGCGTTGACCTGGGCCAGCGCTCAGGCGCGGCAACTCATGGAGGCAAGATGACCACTGGCAGATAAAGTCCGGGTAAGGATGTATAGAACTTATTTTTTCTGAGCAGGAGGTAATAAATAATATACTTTTCTTTCATGTACGAAAACCCATATTTGTGCTACTATGCATGCTTTATCCACCACAAGCACATGTATTGCCTCTTGACAAGAAGCAAATACTGTTTTATATAACCTCTAACCAGTAATTGATATTCTTTGATTTAAAGGGAGGAATGAAAAAGAAAAGATAGAAGATGGTGATCTTTGCTAAAATGTGTCATACTCATTTTAGCAGGTGATGGCTTTTATTTTTAAGCGGTGTAGAGAAAGCGCTTTCCCACTTAGAATGTGTCTGACTTTTGTTACCATGGGGGCACGTGAGCGCCTCCGCACGCGCGTCCGCTATGCGGCCGCACCGGTTTTGGTTGTTGGTGCACCAGGGGCGCATCCGCGCCCCTGGTGCACCAACAACCAGAGGACTCTTAAGCACCTTATGCAGGCCGCTGGCCGTAATCATGAGGGTCCAGAAGTGTCTGACTGCCGTTACCATAGGGGCACGTGAGCGCCCCCGCACGCGCGTCCGCTGCGCAGCCGAGCTGGTTTGGTGAGCTGGTGCATGGTATGAGCGGCTGAGCTGGTTTGGTGTGTTGGTGCATGGTATGAGCGGCTGAGCTGGTTTGGTGTGTTGGTGCATAGGGTGCGCAGCCGCGCACCCTATGCACCAACACACAACGGACTCGTTGAGCACCGTAGTGCTCTGTCAAAGTTCATTTGATGGGGGAGCGGGGATGCAAGCGAGCATGCCGGGGGCATGATCAAGCGGCTAGCCCCAAGCTGGGGCTAGCCCAGCACCTACGGGGGTTCGGGGGCTGTGCCCCCGGCAACTCCTTCCCCTCTCGCCCGCGTAGCGGGCGAACAATCCATCAAACGAAGTTTGACAAAGCAGTAGGTGCGAAAGATCAGGAGTGCCGCAGGCGAAAGATCATGGGTGTAAGACACGTTCTTAAGAAGATAGTTGTACAGCGTTGGTACGTATCTTATCGAACAAGTGATGATCCTGTCATGGATGTGCTATGAATGGACTAGCGGGCATCGTGACGGGTCAGAGCCAGGTCCAATCCAAGGGAGGATTAGATAATGGAATATTCTAATCGGGACGGCATCACACCTGAACTCGAACGTGAACTTTTGAAGCGCGGTTACAGTAGGAGAGAAATTCTCAAGTTAGCAGGGATAGTCGGGGTGAGTGGACTGCTTGCCGCCTGTGGAAGTGTAAAGCCGCAGACCTCGCAAGGCAAGGCTGCCGCCGGTACACCGACCCCGGTCACGAAATCAATCTACTCAATTAGCGACGCCAATGGCCTGCAATGGCCCAAAACGGTCCTGCCCGAACCGACCTCGAAGGTTCAGCTTAGTATCTCTCACTCCTGGGATGCTACGTTCTGGACGCGCCAGGTGCAGTTTGACACGCTATTCATGAAACGCCATCCCAACATCAGCATCAGCGCCGAGAATACACCGTTTAACAATTATCTGCAGAAATACATCGCGCAGGCGGCTGGCGGGACCTTGCCTGATGTGATGTATTGTCAGTTTGCCTGGGCGCAGCAATTTATTTCACAGGGAGCAATCGCGCCGCTCGACGACTATATCAGCAAGCAGACCGACTTCAACCTCAGCGACTTCACCAAGCCATCGATGGGTTTCTATCAGCGCGGAGGAAAAACATACGGCATAGCTTACGACTGCGGCCCTGGTCTGCTCTACTACAATAAGGATCTATTTGATAAAGCTGGCGTGAAGTATCCCACCAACGATTGGACGCTTGATGATCTCAAGCAGAACGCTATCAAGCTGGCCAGCGGCCAGGGGCGTGACAGGATTTTTGGCATCAGTGCGACTCCCAATCCCTCCGATGGTGGTATCGGGCCCAACTATCTCTTCCCCTTTGGGGGCCAGTACACCAACGAGCCTCAGGAGACGCAGTGCTATCTCGACCAGCCGGCGGCCGTCCAGGCCATGCAATGGTGGCTGGAGATACGGCTCAAGCACAACGCCGTCCCCTCGCCAGCCGAGGCGCAGGGCTTCCAGATTCAGCAGCTCGATCCCTTCACGCTGGGAAGGTCGGCCATGATGCTGGCAGGCTCCTGGTCGACACCCGCCCTCAGCCAGAATGCCCGTTTCAAGTGGGACTTCGCCCTCTGGCCCAAGGGGCCCAAAGGGCGCTCGACATTTGCTGAAGGGAGCGCGTACATGATTCCCAAAAATGGTCAGAACAAAGATGCCGCCTGGATCTATCTGAACGAGTACCTCTCCTCAGCGGGTCAGCAATTTATGTGGGGGATGACCGGGCGTGGCAGTCCAGCTCGTTCGTCGGCCTGGGATTCCTATTTCAAATCAAAATACGCTCCGCCAAGCGCGAAGCTGGTACTGGAGTCGCTGGAGAAGTATGGCTCGAACGCGGTGCTCCACCAGCCCACGACGCCGAAGGTATCCAACACAGTTACACCAATCTGGGACCGCGTTGAAGCGGGTCAGCTGGCTGTAGCGGATGCCCTGAAGCAGGTTGCTCAGCAGGTAGGCCCGATACTGGCGCAGAATGCCAACTCCGGCAGCTGATTAGCTACACGCGGCACATCCTGTCATGCAGACGCAGCATATATGCCGTGTTTGCATGACAGGATGTGTACGATGCTGTGAAAGGAGTCGTTTAGCATGCAACTGACGAGCGAAAAAGTGAGTCCGCAGCAGAAAGCCGTAAAAAAGGCTACTTCCCGGCGGGCGCGGCGCGAGGAGCGCGAGTTTTACCTGTTTATCTTACCCTGGCTGATAGGATTCATCTTCTTTGGTGGGGGACCGATCATCGCTTCGGCCTTCCTCAGCTTCTCCAACTGGTCGCTGCTCTCCAGCCCGCAATGGATCGGGCTGCAAAACTATCAGCGTCTCTTTCAGGATCCCCTTTTCTATGTTGCCCTCAAGAACACGCTGTATTATGGCATCGGCAGCGTTCTGCTGAGTGTGGTGGTCTCGTTTCTGCTGGCGCTACTGCTTAACCAGAAGGTACACGGCATCGCCTTCTTTCGCACTATCTTCTACCTGCCATCGGTTGTCTCGGGCATCGCGACCGCGCTGCTCTGGATCAACATCTTCCATCCAGATTTTGGCATGGTCAACTTCCTGCTCGGGCTGGTTGGTATCCAGGGACCAGGCTGGCTGGCATCGGAGCAGTGGGTGATTCCCGCGCTCATCATCATGAGCGCCTGGAGTGCCGGAAGCACGATGATCATCTACCTGGCGGGCCTGCAGGGCATACCCGCGCACCTGTACGAGGCGGCGTCGATCGATGGAGCGGGCAACTGGTCCAAGTTCTGGCACGTCACCGTCCCAATGATCTCACCGGTCATCTTCTTCAACCTGATTACAGGCTTCATCGCCTCGCTGCAAGCCTTTGTGCTGATCCTGGTCATGACCAATGGGGGTCCCGCCAATGGCTCGCTGGTCTATGGGCTCTATATCTATCGCGAGGCCTTCCAGTATTTCGACATGGGTTATGCATCCGCGCTGGCATGGGTACTCTTCATCCTGATCATGCTAATCACGATGATCCAGCTTGGTCTGGCCCGGCGCTGGGTCCACTATGAAGGCGCAATACAAAGGAGATAGGTTATGAAAGTAAGCGCAACCACCGATTCGCCTGTAGTAGAGACGTTGAAGCCAGCGCAACAGAGCAGGAGGACTGCTATAAAGCCCGGAAGAATCATGATCTATGTCTTGCTCGTGCTGGGGGCGATCGTTTTCATCTTGCCATTTATGTGGATGGTCACGACATCGCTCAAGCCATCGCAGCAGGTCTTTACCTTCCCGCCACAGTTTTTCCCCAGCACCTTTCAATGGCAGAACTACATAGATGGCTGGACAACGCTTCCCTTCACCCACTTTTTGATCAATACAATCATTGTCACGGTCGCCAACGTATTCGGAAACCTGATCTCATGCGCGCTCCCGGCGTACGGCTTCGCGCGCCTGCGCGCGCGCGGCAGCAATGTTATGTTTGTTCTCATGCTGGCAACCATGATGATCCCGGCCGAGGTAACGCTGGTGCCCACGTTTATCCTCTTCAGTAAAGTAGGCCTGGTCAACACGCTCTGGCCGCTGATCCTGCCGGCCTGGTTTGGCTATCCCTTCTCGATTTTTCTATTGCGACAATTCTTTATGAGCATTCCCAATGAGCTGGATGATGCCGCGCGCATTGAGGGCGCCTCGAATCTACGCATCCTGACCAGTATCATCCTGCCGCTCTCCAAGCCAGCCCTGGCAACCGTGGCGATTTTCGCCTTTGTCGGCAACTGGAACAACCTGCTATCGGCATTGATCTACCTACGCTCCACCAATCAGTTCACGCTGGCGATTGGCCTCAACCTGTTCTATGGTCAGTCCGTCACCGCGTATAATCAGCTGATGGCGGTATCTATTCTGACCATTCTACCGATCATCGTAACCTTCTTCTTCTCGCAGAAGTACTTTATTCGTGGGGTTGTCCTGAGTATGGGAGAACGCTAATGTAGCAAGCGCTGAAAGTCATGACTTGATGGCGCTGGTCACACCTGGAGGTGTTGCCAGCGAGCGCCGTTGACTACAGCGGATGCCACAAAACAGAAAACAGAGAAAAATCTATGAAGATAGAGTCGCGAGGCGATCATCGGGCAAGAGGGCATGGACGCCAAGGACGCCATTGGCGATCTGCGTGATGCGCAGATCAACGACCAGACTGGCAAGCGCGAGGGCCTGGTTTCGCGGCAGATGGTAGTGATCGGTCATGATGTCGATCATAGCATCTAACGCGATCAACGAGGCCTCGTGGAGGTCCTCGTGAAATCCCAGCGTGATCCAGGCGTTGTCGACCCTGGCTTGAGGTGTCTTCAAAGAGAGATCGTCGCGCAGATGAAAGGTGAGATCGACGCGCTCCATGGGGCATTCGATGGCGACCCCGCTCACCTCGCCATCGCCCTGGACGCCGTGCCCATCCCCAACCGAAAAGAGCGCGCCGGGCACGGAAATAGGGAGATAGAGGGTTGTGCCAGCGACCAGTTCTTTGCAATCGATATTGCCGCCACAATAGCGCGGTGGGGAGGTGGGATGGATGCCCGGCTCATCGGGAGGCATCCCCATCACGCCCATGAAGGGTCGTAGGGTGATGGCATGGCCATACTGATCACGCGCGATCATCTGATCGATGTTCAGCGACCAGCGCAGCCGCAACTTCTCTTCGAGCAGACCGAGCTTCTTATTGACGGCGCTCTCCCAGCCACCGGCGACGGTCCAGCCCCAGGGGCCGGGGCGTATCTCATTGATATGGACTTCAAGCACCATGCCGGGCTGCGCGCCACGGATAGCGACGGGTCCGCAGAGGGCGTGACCACGGTCACGTGTTTCATCGCGCGGTTGAAATTTGTGGTCTGGCTCGCCATCCTCACCTAAGGAAAGGTTCCAGCCCGCATCCAGGGTGCGGAATTGTACGGTGTCCCCTGACTCGATGGTGAGCACCGGGGGATATTCCCGCGAGAAGGTGCCGTGAAGCGTTTGTGAGTCGGGTCCGATGGTATAGGTTGTCATGTTTGTTGCCCTGCATTCTTTCAGTGAAACTGTATCTAGATATTCTACCATGTAAGTATATAGATGGAGGCCGTTTGAATTTCAAGCAACCCATTGTGTACGCCGTTCAGAGCGGGTTGTTGATATGGGAAGTTGTGGATATAATTTGTTGTCGTTTTTGGCAGGATAGTGGGTAGCAGTATTCACTCAGCCTTGCAAAAAGCCTATCCCTCTGTTATAATGAGTGTGTACTCAGTCATTATTCGATTGGTGAGAGTGTATGGCAAGACCAAAAAGTCCAGAGAAACGCGAGGCTATCCTTGCGGCAGCAGTTCAGGTGATCGCCGAGCAAGGTTTGAGCGTCTCTACCTCCAAAATCGCCAGAGTAGCTGGAGTCTCAGAAGGGTCGCTATTCACCTACTTTGAGACCAAGGAGACGCTGCTCAATGAATTGTATGTGGAATTGAAGGCTGAAGTGCGAGCAAACATGCTCGACACGTATCCCGCCCATGCAAACTTAGAGGTCCGTGCTCGCTACATTTGGGACATGTATGTCAGGTTCGGCCTTGCCCATCCTGACAAATACAAAGTCATAACCCAATTGAGCGTTTCAGATTCCATCTGGGAACAGACTAAACGTCTGAGTATGGAAGGATACGAAGCTCTTCATGCGATGGTTCAAGAGCTGTTTACTTATGGTGCCCTCAAGGACCAGCCCTATGAGTTTGGCACAGCCTTACTCCTCTCTCTCATGAATATGACGATTGAGTTCATTGCACACCATCCTACAGAGGTAGAGCGTTTTTGGGATGCTGGCTTTACCGCATTCTGGAATGCGGTGACAGGACCTTAAAAATTTTTTGCCATTAAATGAGTATGTAAGCACTCATTTAAAAAAAAACACATAACTGCCAGACTTTCTGGTTTCCTTTGTCACATGTAGATTAGATCGTGCCAGAGCAAAGGGAGCGTGGGTGTCATCAATCACAGCTCTCCACACTTCTGGTACAATCGCACACATTCAAATTTCTTTAAGAAGGTTTTCATGCAAGCATCTAACTCACTTATCACAACCCGATTCAACGCCACAAGCACCGCTGAGGACGTCGTGGCTGGTCTTGACCTCTCCGGTGTCCGCGCCATTATCACCGGAGCTTCGTCTGGCATCGGCCTTGAGACCGCTCGCGTCCTCGCCGGTGCTGGCGCGGAAGTTACCCTCGCCGTCCGCAATACCGCCGCGGGCGCGAAGGCTGCGGAGTACATTGTGAAGTCAACCAGAAATGAGCGTGTGATTGTCACCGCTCTGGACCTCGCTAATCAAGCCTCAATAGCCAACTTTGTCCAGAACTGGAATGGTCCGCTGCATCTACTGATCAACAATGCAGGGGCCATTCCGAGCACGCTGTCCCGAACCGCGGAAGGCTGGGAACTGCAGTTCGCCACCAATTACCTTGGACACTTCACCCTAAGTCTTGGATTGCATGACGCCCTCGCCGCTGGCGCCCGCGAACGGGGCGAGGCCCGCATCGTCTCAGTCAGCTCCACGGCACATATGAGATCACCGGTCGTATTCGACGACATCCACTTTGAACGACGCGAGTACGACCCGCAGGCCGCCTACGCGCAGTCCAAGACGGCCGACTCGTTATTCGCGGTCGAAGCCACGCGCCGCTGGGCTGCTGACGGCATCGTCGCCAACGTTGTCAGTCCCGGCGGCGTCGCCACCGGACTGCAAAGAGACTTCACGCAGAAACAAAAAGATTACCTGGCCGAGGCCGAGGCGGCAGGAGTCTTCGTCTACAAGACTGTGGGGCAAGGCGCCGCTACTACTCTCGTCGCGGCGGTTGCCCCTGAATTCGCCCACACCGGCGGGCACTATCTTACCGACTGCCAGGAGGCCCACACGGTGCCCAACGACGCCGACCTATTCAACAATGGTGACGGCGTCAAGCAATGGGCGCTTGACCCGGCCACCGCCCAGAAACTGTGGAAGATCTCGCTCGAACTCATCGGCCAACCCGCCGCGTAAGGCGATATGCTGCGGACCTTCCCGATGGAGAGAAATGGACTAAAGCTCCTTTTTATCAAGAGCAGCGCGGCAAATTCGGGACAAGCCCGACACTTACGAGGGCGTTGCGGGTTTCTTGAGTGCAACAAAAATCACCTCATTGCTGGCAATAAGGTGATGTATATATATGGAGGTTAGCCGGTGATAAGGGAAGAGGCGCCATCGATCCAGATCTCGGTGCCGGTGATGTGGGAGGCGGCATCCGACGACAGGAATTGAACCGCCTGCGCGACCTGTGCGGCGGTAGCGGGCTTTCCTTCACCCAGGGGGATGCGGCCCTTCGGAT
The DNA here is from genome assembly GCF_003967515.1 of Dictyobacter aurantiacus. Lineage (GTDB taxonomy): Bacteria > Chloroflexota > Ktedonobacteria > Ktedonobacterales > Ktedonobacteraceae > Dictyobacter > Dictyobacter aurantiacus. The sequence goes on from NZ_BIFQ01000001.1 coordinate 6,015,377, forward strand.
ATTCGACCGGGAACTTAATTTTATCCACGTCCTGTTGCCGGGTATTATCGCTGATCTCGGTATCGGTCGCGCCGGGGCAGATCACATTGACGCGAACGTTGTGGGGAGCCAGTTCCACGGCCAGCATCTTTGTAATCGCCACCTGGCCGGCTTTACTGGCGGAGTAGGCCGTCGCGCCGGTATTGCTGAACACACGGGTACCGTTCACCGAAGCGATCACCGTAATCGCGCCCCCCTGCTTTTTCAGGTGGGGAGTGGCATACTTAATCGTCAGGAAGGTACCGGTCAGGTTGGTCGTAATCGTATTGGACCAATCCTGCAGAGACAGTTCCTCGATGGGGGCCCAGACGCCATTGATGCCGGCGTTCGCCAGCACGATATCCAGGCGGCCCCACTTATCGATGACCTGCTGGATCCCCTGCCGAAGCTGGTTCTCCTGAGAGACATCGGCCACGATAGCCAGGGCCTCATGGCCAGCGCGCGTAATCTCGTCTACCGTCTCCTGCACCTCATCAGCGGTATGACTGACGGCCGCGACCTTGATGCCCTGTTGCGCTAACAGAGTTGCCGTAGCCTTACCGATACCCGAACCAGCCCCTGTAACCAATGCCACTTTTTCTGTAGACGCCATAAATATTATTCCTTTATCTTTTCATTCTATCTCAGCATAAGAGTGTATTCCCGAATATGAATCAGCGCACAGATGATGGGTCCTGAGTACAATGATTCATTACGGGCACACTATAGTAGATACGGGCAAAGCACAGGAATCGCGTCTCATCCATAGGGCTTTAGCGCAAGAATTTTTCGATCAGATCCAATAAATCATCGATATCGAACGGCTTGGCCAGGAATGCATCGGCGCCGGCACCGATCGCGGTCTGTTCGGCATCGGTATGGGCAGAAAGGAGGATAATAGGGATATGCCGCGTCGCTGGCTGATCTTTTAAGTAGCGACAGATAGCTCGACCATCCATCCCTGAAAGCAGGATATCAAGCAGGACCAGATCGGGGAATGGCGCCTGCATATTTTTTACAGGCTGTCCCTGAGCATAGGTATCGACGGTGAAACCGGCGTCTTCCAACATAATCTGCAGCACATCTACGATGGCGGCATCATCATCTGCGACCATGATTTTCTTTTTCAATGAGGAAGCCTCTCTTTTTTCCTGCCGGGGGCCAGAAAGAGACAATAGAGCCAGCGGAAGGGTAACGTTATTTCCTTATCGCCCCATTGTAGCAATCGCCAGGCTGACCAGTCAATAGTAAAAAAGGGGTCATCAACAACAGATATATTGCTGGAGGAATGCGAGAAGTGGTTTGGGTGACGGCTCACAAAGACTTTTTTGAGGATACAAATCTCATGTTCCTCGTTGGTTAACATCTTATGAGCCGCCTGAGCATATTGTACTTAAGAGGTTGATTGATGTCAACCTGAAGTATTCTGAATGAATTATCGATTGCGGGCGATATTACGCGTTGGGTATGCGTAACTAGTGCCGTAATTTGTGACTTTGCACTGCAAAGTCACAAATTACGATAAATCCAGGAAATTCATCACTCGCTATGAAAAACGAGCGACGAGATTTCTTACGATGAAATGACGATTGTTTCTATCTGGCTACAAGCTTACACACAACCTAGTGAGTGGAATGGATGCCGAGGCGATTCCCTTCAGTATCGATGAACAGCGCGAAGAATCCGCTATCACCACCGATCTCGGTCTTGGGGACGATCACCGTTCCTCCCGCCTGCTCAACACGAGCGAGCATCGGCGTTAAATCGTCACCACCATTGAAATAGACAATAGGACCGCTATCACCGGGTGCATATCCTTCACCGCTCACCAGTGCGCCGCTCACTCCTCCATCAGACGGCAGAAAACTATATTGCATGCCGCCGAATTCTCCTGGCTCAATGGTTGCGCTAAGCACTGTATTATAAAACTTCAATGCCCGGTTATAATCAGTGGCTGGAATCTCAACCCAGTTAAATGTATCTGCCATATGCCTTTTACTCCTCCATAGTCTGATACTAAGTTTTTAGCGGTTTCCTCTGCAAATTGTCTTGCCACTCACAATATAGCATATATACATGTAAATGACTTCTTCTATCTTGCTATATTTGAAAGTGCCTTTGAATTTAATGATCACTAATAATATTAAAGATCACATTTTTTACAGCCAATCCTTCCTGAGCTTGACGTAATCTGTTACGCCATAAGGAAATTATTTCCTATTGCAGAACTTTTTCTTCTACTTTTCACTGGCAGGTTCATTTCCTCGCGAGCAGAGTGAAGATACAGCAATATAGAAGAAGCAATTCTCTTTAGAAACTCTCTATACTTCTCCTGTGGTTATAGCCCGCTGGCATGTCTCGTCAGCTCAGGGCGAGTATTGCAATTTTGCTCTGGCGAGAGGCCGTTGTGGGATGGGTGAACGCACACGTTCGAGCGTACTGATCCTTAGAGGAGCAAGCGATGAAAGTAGAAGAACTGGTAGCAAAAATTATGCAGGTGCCGCTCTCCACTCTTCAGGATTCTTCAGGCCCGGCTACCCTGAAAGCATGGAGTAGTCTGAAACACATTCAGCTGGTTGCGGCTCTCGAAGAAGCCTATGGGGTAAAGTTGAATGCCTATGAGATGCAGCGATTGACATCACTGGCAAAGGTGCGCCGAATTTTGCAGGAAAGAGGCATAGAAGTATAGATCCTATAAAAGATACCAGATATTTTCACTTGTTTAGAAGATAGCTGAAGAGAAATGGGAATATCTGCGGGTAATAAGGATGCTAGCGGCGAAATGAATACACTTATATATTCCGAATTGCAAGATAGTGATCTCTTCTCGTTACTCCTCATCAGGCACTTTGAGCGTTTGTTGCTCACGCTGTTCGGTGAGGGAAAACTCCATGGAACGACCCATACCTGCCTTGGCCAGGAATACATCCCTGTCTCTCTGAGTACCCTGTTTACCGAGTATGATTTCCTTTTCAGTCATCACCGGGGACATGGCCATTATCTGGCTCGTTTTCGCGATCCGGCCAGTCTTCTTGCGGAAATCATGGGAAGGACGGGGGCGCTCTGTAATGGAATAGGAGGCAGCCAGCATCTCTTTCGAGATCACTATCTTTCGACAGGCGTGCAAGGAGAGAATCTCCCGGTCGCCGTAGGAGTTGCTCTGCATGCGAAACGCGAAGAGAGGGGTGGAATAGCCGTGGTCTATCTTGGTGATGGCACATGGGGGGAAGGAACAACATACGAAGCATTGAACATCGCTCAATTATGGCAGGTTCCCCTGCTGGTGGTTGTTGAGAATAATGGCATCGCGCAATCAACTCCAACTTCCATACAGATGGCAGGCACGATTGAAGAACGGGTGCGTGCGTTCCACATCGATTATGTGAAGGTCACCTCGCTAGACATTCCTACTATCCGAACTGAAGTCGCTCCCCGGATACATCATGTACGTACATTGTGTGCTCCTCTGGTCATTGAGTTTGTGACGCATCGGCTTGGCCCGCACAGTAAAGGAGACGATACCAGAGATCAAGAAACGCTACGCGCAATTCAGGAGAACGACTGGTATGGGTTGTATCAACGTCGTTTTCCAGATCAGTTGGAACGTATCGAGCAGGATGTCAGACACGAACTGGCTGATGTAATTGCACAGGTAGAGCAACGACCTCTCGTACAATGGAGTTGTACAGATGAATAAGAATGAGCGGGTGGTTGAAAATCTCAACCGAGCCCTGCATGAGCTGTTTGCCAGTGATCCGCGGGTCTTTCTCTTAGGTGAAGATATTCTTGATCCCTATGGTGGAGCATTTAAAGTGAGTCGTGGTCTCTCTTCACGTTTTGCAGGTAGGGTTCTCGCAACCCCTTTGAGTGAAGCAACCTTTCTGGGCATAGGAGGAGGGCTGGCTCTCTGTGGAGAAAAAGTAATTGTAGAGATCATGTTTGGAGATTTTCTCGCCCTGGGATATGACATAATTCTCAACTTTGTGAGCAAAGCAACCGCTATGTATGGTCGTCCGCTGGCTATCAATCTGGTTGTACGCTGCCCGGTAGGAGGGAACAGGGCCTACGGTCCCACACACAGTCAGAGTATGCAAAAATATTTTCTTGGTATTCCTCATTTAAGTCTGTTTGAGCTATCCCCATTCCACGATAATACACTGTTACTCAACAAACTGATCAATCTTGGACAGCCCTGCATCCTCTTTGAGGATAAGGTTCTCTATACCCAGCGTATGGCGGTCGATGGGGTGATCGATGACTACTTTGCCTGGGAAGCGCTTGATCACAAGGGGAATTTCATCCGGGTTTTTCTGGATGGTGATGGCGCGGTTGTTCCCGACTGTCTGCTTATTGCCCCGGGCGGCATGGTTGCGCGCTGCCTGCATGCAATGAAAGATCTTCTGCTCAATGATGAGATAAGCACGCAACTCATTGTACCTTCGCAGCTCTATCCGTTTGACGTGAACACTCTCGTGACGGCTTTGCCGTCTATCAAACATATTGCTATTGTCGAAGAGAGCACAGCAGGTGGAACATGGGGGAGTGAGGTTGCTCAGCAACTCTATCCCCAACTGTGGGGGAAACTAAAGCAGCCAATTCAGCTTATCCATTCGCGTGCATGTGTTATTCCAACTGCTTCCCATCTTGAGAAGCAGGTACTGGTACAGGCAGAAGACATTTCTTGCGCGATACGGAGGGCCATCTATGTTACCGATTAACATGCCGAGAACGAATAGCAATGACAACATGTGCACCCTCGTGCAATGGCTATATACCAGCGGACAGCGGGTTCGGGAAGGGGAGGTGTTGGCTTACCTCGAAACCTCAAAGGCGACGGAAGACTTGCTGAGTCCGGGAACAGGCATCTTGCATGAGTTGGCACCACCAGGGGAAGAATACGAACCTGGTTATTGTATCGGGTATCTGCTGATGGATGAGGACTCTGCCAGTTCTGGTCCAGTAGCTTCTTCTCACGCCAGCAAGCCAGTTTCATTTGTCCTGACACGCAATGCGCAAGAACTGGTGAAGAGATACAATATAGCAGACGAACAGCTTGCCTCTCTTGGCAAGAAGGTGCTGAAAAAAGACGATGTGCAGGCGCTGATTACTCCCCCTCAATCCATGAGGAAGCAGGCCACATCAGAACACCGCTCTCACAATCAGGCCATCGTCGCGCGGCAGGTAACTCTTGCTCATCAGAGCATACCAGCGGCATTCTCTATGATCAAGATCTATTGCGATGCAGCCCTACAAGCGATGGCGGAATACATTGAGCGCGAAGATGTGATCATTGGATGGCCAGAAGTGCTTATTCACGAATTAGGAAAAATGCAGCAGGATTATTTTGCCTTTTATCAGCATCTGGCGTCGGGAGAGGCAGTCGCGCCCCAACAAAAGAATAATCCGAATATTGGCGTCACTATCGATGTAGGGACAGGCTTGTATATTCCTGTGATCAAAGGTGTCGCGACAAAATCACTGGCTGAAATTGCCAATGAACTGATGGAGTTACGGCTCAAGGCTTTGCGCAAAACGCTGAGAGAAGAGGAGTTGAGCGACGGACACCTGACTATTTCGCTTCATACCGACAAGGATATTCTCATGGCGATCCCCCTCATTTTTCCGACTCAGACATGTATGCTTTCCCTGTGCTCAGAGCAGGAGGAACTCTATCTGAATAAGGATAAAAGCATAGGTATACGTCACTATCTGACACTCGGTGTGGCGTATGATCATCGCAGCATTAATGGAGCTGATGCAGTGCGCTTCCTCCAGGAAATCAAGCGCAGGCTCGAAAATCTCAAGGATGGTGGGTTATAGATAGATAAAGAGACAAGGAGATAAAAGACTGCCGGGTTGAGGCACGTTCTCTATCTCCTTGTTCTTGTCGCTGGTAGCGGGCGCGATTTTTTTCCTATGAGTAGCATGGGGTTAGCGACGAACAGCAACGACTTCCAGATATTCAGCCGGGACAACTACAGTGCCATCGGTAGCTTTATTTGATTGCTCAAACATTTCCCGCATCTCGCGAATGAGCTGTTCACGGGCGTCTGGAGCAAGCATCTGTAGCATTGTTATGGTTGGGCCGAAATCGTTGCAGGTCACGTCTGTTGCATGTTGAAGTGAGCGATAGCGATGGTAAAAATAGCGTTTCCTGGCTTGTAGAGAAACGACCTCATCACCCAGGAGTTCACGTACATACTCTTCGTTTCCCCACAGGCCTGGTGGTTTTACACCAAGGGGAGCTGGTGCATAGTTTTGCATGACACTATTCAACTTGCGGAAAAAGCCGTCGGGCGTCCAGTTGACGAGGCCAATTTTTCCGCCGGATCGGCAGACGCGAAGTAATTCGCTGGCGGCTTTTTCCTGATCGGGAGTAAACATTACTCCAAACGCTGATAGCACCACATCGAAAGAGGCGGAAGGAAATGGCAGGTTCTCTGCATCAGCCTCAATAAAGTCAATTGACAAGCGCTCAACGGCGGCGCGTTCTCGTGCCACCTCAAGAAAGGAGGCCGTATAGTCGATCCCTGTAACTTCGCAATAACGGCGCGCGGCACCAAGAGCGACATTGCCCGTGCAGGTAGCCACGTCAAGCACCTTTTGACAGGGGTGCAATTCAACAGCTTCACAGAGATTTTCCGCCACTCCAACAAGGGGTCTGGCAATGATAGGAATATCCCCTACCGTCCATGATTGTTGTTGGTGGGCCTTGATAGCCGACAGATCTACGGCCTTTGCTGGCTGGTTAACCATAACTATCCCTCCCTTTTTATGCATGTTTTTGACACGACACTTGGATCTTGACTATAGAAAGGTAATCATGAATGCATGGGCGCTCTCTCCACCTTTTGCAAACAGGTGAAACATATTAATGCTGTAGAAAGTATAGAGCACTTGTTAGTAATATCTCTTCTTCTATTTTGCGCATTATATTTATATTCGTTATTGATATGGTATGCAGTACATAATAGCAAAATGAAATAATATGTAAAAAAGAAGAACAGCATGACGATCTCCATTAGAGGATAGTTATAAGAAAGTACTAATATAATACTATTTGTGGTAATAACATACCAAGCAAGATGGAAGAAGCGATATTATCAACAAGTGCTCTATACTTTCTACAACGTCGAAGGTTGGTGTTTGCCAGTATCCTCCCGGATATCAACCAGGCTGATATATTCTCGACGATAGTAGACCAAGCAAAGGAGAGAGCGCGATGAGAAAATCCAAGCAGGACAGACGGCATGTCTGGCTCATTCAAAAAGGGGTCTGGGATATGCCTAAGGAGTCCATGCCGCTGGCTATTGGGTATATAAAGGCGACCGCTCTGGCCAACGAGACGATTCATGACCAGATGGATATAGAGATTTTTAATTTTGATGGTGGTGATGGTCAGATTGCTATGGCCAACAGGCTGTTTACCCTTGATAGCCTCCCCGATATAATGGCTTTTTCTGTCCTGGGCTGGAACTATCGCATGTTTGGAGCGATAGCTGAAACCTTCAAGCAGCTCAATCCTTCTGGCTGGGTCGTCTTTGGCGGCAACCATGTTGCCTATCAGGCTGAGAAGGTATTTCGGGAATTTCCTTGTGTTGATATTGTGGTCAATGGCGAGGGTGAATTTGTCTTTCGGGATCTGTTGCTGGCCTACCTTGACGACCGATCGCGTCATGATCTCTCCAACATTCAGGGTCTCTCCTTCAAAGATGAGATGGGTGTCCTGGTAACTACCCCTGAACGTCCACGCATTGCTCACCTTGAAGAGGTTCCATCGCCCATCCTTTCTGGTGCTGTTCCCCTGGTTGACCACCACGGAGATTTTCGCTATGACGTGGCTCTCATGGAAACGAACCGTGGCTGCCCCTATAGTTGCGCCTTTTGCTACTGGGGTGGGGCGGTTGGTCAAAAAGTGCGAGCTTTTCCTCAGGACCGTTTGCGTGAAGAATTGGAGATGCTGGCATTCTATAAGGCTCCCAGCGTAGCTTTGTGCGATTCCAACTTTGGTATGCTGAAAGCTGACATGCAATTTGTCGAAGATTTGATTCACATACGTGAGAAATATGGTTACCCGCGATCATTCATTACCAGCTGGGCTAAAAATAAATCAACGACCTTCTACGATATTGTGCAGCGTTTGAAGGAGAATGATATGCATAGTTCATTCACACTCGCGCTGCAGACCCTCAATGATGACGCTCTTACACTGATGCGACGACGCAATATGCGGGTCAATGATTGGGAGGGATTGGTAGAATGGCTTGATTCCCAGGAGCTAGAATGCTATGCAGAAATGATCTGGGGAGCGCCAGGCGAGACTCCGAAGACGTTTCTTGCGGGTTATGATCGCCTGGCCCGCTATGTTCCTCGTATTGCCACATATCCGCTAATTTTGATTCCCAACACGGCCTATACTAAAAATCGCGATGAACATGGGTTTGTGACGGTGAGGGGGGAGCACGATGACTTTGAATATGTAGTCGCCAATAAAGATATCAGTATTGAAGAAAACATGAGCATGCAGCGCTTCCTGCTATGGGCACGCGGCATCCCAGAGCATCATGTCCTGCGAGAGATCTGGGCTCCTCTACGAGAGTTGACGGATATTACCCAGTCACAGGTATTGTTGAGCATGGCAAATTGGTTTAGCTCCTGCACTGATCCGGCCGCTGAAGGGCTCAACCTCAGGCAGGAACTGCTGCTGAGGCCGAGTATGGTACCTGCATTTCTTCACAACCTGTATAGCGAACCCGGCTGTAACCGGCTTTTTGCTCAATGGTGGAAAGAGGAGATGGAGCCGCGTCTGCCTGCCGAGGTCAGCGAATTCCTGGGGGAGGTATTCAGATATGACTGGATGACCAAGCCAATCTATGATCCCGAGGGCAGGGATGTGCTAGCATTGGACCAGGTTGAAGTTGTACATGAAAATGGAGAGACCTACTATGTTAGAAGAGGCCAGCAGTTTGCATACGATATGCCCACACTCGTGAGCGCATTCAAACGTCGGTCTCCAGATTACAAGCTTGAAAAGAAGTGTGTCACACTGGACATCTGGTACAAAGCAGGATTTGGTGATTATATCGATAACCATGAAACAGCGGGTCTTTTTGTTGGCCAACCACGAACGCATTCGGTTGTCCTCTCAAACATTGAGGCCGTGACAGTTATAGAAACCGTCAGCTAAAGAATCCCCTGGTGCCGCCAAAGTGCGGCACCACCAAAGAGAAAGCCGGGTTCACCGGGGCAGTCGCCCCGGTGAACCCGGCTTTCTCTTTGGTGATGATTACCCCTGGCGCACAATATCTCCTCCGGGGAGAATATTTTTACGCAGCTTTAGATCTTCGATAGCATCCGCCGCCTTTTTTGCTCCGCCGGCCGCCTGTAAACTCTTCCCAATGCGTTTACTTACCTGGGCATAAGCAGGTTGAGAAAGTACTTCCTCAGCCAGGGAACGCAGGCGTGAAGCTGTGATGCGAGAGGGGAGGCATACTTTCCCGGCCCCTAATTTTTCAATATGCTGCGCAATCCAGAACTGATCTCCCCATGCAGGGACAAGTAGTAGAGGCACGCCATACCACATCGCTTCCATCGCACTATTCATGCCTCCATGGCTGATAAATAGGGCTGCGCGAGACAAAACTTGTAGTTGTGGAACATATTGACCAGCGAGAAAATTCTCTGGTAGTGGGCCCAGATCCTCCGGCTGCACCCAGCGTCCAGTTGAGAGCACGACTTGATATTTTGTATTGGCAAAGGCTTCCAGGCACATACGATAAAAATCGGGGTGATTGTTAAATATGGTACCTAGCGAAATATAAATAAGCGGTCGATCTCCCAATTGCTCTAGAGGAAAATCAATCTGTTCGCCTCGATCTTCGACGGTGGGACCAACAAAAATGAAGTTCTCTTCGAAGAGATGCTCCATCGGCTGGAAAGCGCGAGATGTGTAGGCAAGAGTAATATCTCCATCATAATGGATCGCTTCGAGACCAGTCTTGGGCTTAAGCTGGTATTTCTGGGCGACTGTTTTCAATACAGCATCGATTGCACGTGCCTCTTTTCTTGCCTCTATGAAAAAGCTCATCATACGAAAAGCCTGGGAGGGATTGAATAATAGCATCTTACTCTTGATCAGCAGTACCGCCTGCGAACCTACGGCAGGTACCTGGAGCAACTCGGCGATCATCGCCCCCCAGGGGATGGCAGCATCATGGATGATATAGTCAGGTTGGATCTCGCGCGCTTCGGGCAGACATTTCTCCATCAAATCTGGCAAAGGCTTAAGATAGAGGTCCATGACTTTGAGTGGATTACCCACCATCGAGGCTTCTGCCAGATCGTACTGGCCGTAGCTACGAAAGTGCGCCCCTGTATACTCAACCTTGCCTCGGAACTCTTCGCTGGCATAAACAAAGATTCGCTCACCGCGTTGCACTAATTCACGAATAACTGGTAATGCTGGATTAATGTGACCGGTAAAAGGTAAGCTAAAGAAAATGGCAGTAGACATTCATGCATCCTTTCTTTTGTCCTGACACACTGCCCTCCCACAGTTGGAGAAAAGTATACTTTCTTCTCATAGAATATGCTTCTTCCTATTTGCCTTTTTCTCGCGCCACCGACGGCGGCGCGGAGGGAAAAGGGAGGGCGGGGTCTGGGGTGTCCCGACTTTCTCAAAGTGTAGTTGGAATATAGCAATTTGAAAGAAGCGTAATAAGAGGAAACCTTCTATACTTTTTATAGATGGTAGCAAGCTAGAGCATCCTCGTATCTAGCCGGGTTAGGTGGTAAGGATGAAGGTCAGAGTAAATTTCTTTATGTTCCCCTGGTAGCATGAGGATCTACACGTGTTGGTGGCAGACCCGTTTTTGCCTCTGCAGGATTCAACAAAGATCAATGTACTGCATTGATCTGTAACGGCAGAAGGTTGTTGTCTAGAATCTATTATGAATAACTTCCCGGGCTTTTTCCATGCTGAAAGGAGCATAGCATGCTAGAAAACAAAGAAGGGACCCCTCGCGAATGGGCCGTTTCAACTGAAGAGGTATTTATTTCGTCAGATGGATTGCTCCGCTTCCCACGTCCCCCAAAAAACGAAGAAGCGTATTTAGTCTGTTTTCCACCCGCTGGTGCCGAGGCATTCATGTATGATGGCTGGGTACGACTATTGCCGGAATCTATCAATCTCTGTGCTGTGCAGTTGCCCGAGCAAGAGCACGATGTCTCGGCTGTCATCTCCCAGGTATCCGAGTCACTTCTTCAAAACATTCGTCCGGGGAAGAAGCTCTTTTTCATGGGAATCTGCCTGGGCGCGATCTGGGCTTATGAAGTGGCTCGCTATTTACGTGATCGTGCCGGAGTACAGCTGGATCACATGATTGTAGTGACCTTCCCCGCGCCAGACCAGCGGGAATCGGCCGTAGCGTTTATGCGTACCGAAAAATTTATCCAGATCATGACCAGTTACTTCCCACCTGACTCGCTCGAATATCAGTATGTGCTCTCGCGTGTGCCAGCTATGATGCATACCGCGGACCTGGCGGATCAATCTTTGCCTCCATTGGATACGCCTCTTGCATGCCCGCTGACAGCTTTTGCCTCATTGCACGACCAGGTGGTCGACCCTAAATTGCTGCAAACATGGCAACCATATACATCAGGACCCTTTCACGTCCATATGTGTGATGGGGACCATTTCTACGGCGACCATCACCTGGAGGAGTTTTTACAGTCAGTTGTAGGATACCTCCAGGGAGCATAGCTCGTGACGACTCAACCATCACTCGCTCTCTCTGCAATCCTATAAATTCCTGCCGGGTGCTTCCTTTATGAAGTTTCCCGGCAATGCCATGCATTTGGATGGGTGAAGCCGCCTGGGTAGCAGCTAATGGTGCTGAGAAAAGACTCTTTTCAATTATTGAGTTGTGGCGGTAGAGCTAGCCGCGCGTGAGCGGTATTTTCAAATGCTTTTACAGCATGCTATAATATGAGAAGCATAAAATACATGAGGAGAAATCAATATGTCTTTGAATACTGGAGAAGAGCAGATACAGTCAACTGTATCCGATGCACTGACACCAGTTTCCTCACGCTGGTTGGGGTTGACGGTCGTCCTAATTGCTACCTTTATGGCAATGCTAGATGGTTTTATCGTCAACGTAGCAGTTCCCTCCATCCAGAGTAGCCTCCATGCGAATCCGATCGAAATTGAACTCATAGGCGCGGCTTATTCGCTTCCTTACGCGCTCCTGGTGATTACTGGAGGACGCCTGGGAGATCTCTTTGGTGTGCGACGGCTGTTTCTGCTCGGTATGGCGATTTTTACCATATTCTCGGCTCTTTGTGCGTTGGCCCCTAATCCAATTCTGCTGCTTGCTGCTCGTGTTGGTCAGGCCCTTGGCGGGGCTTTGTTGTATCCCCAGGTGCTGAGTTTTATTCAACTGAGCTTCCAGGAGCAAGAGCGGCCACGTGCTCTTTCCATGTGGGGAGCGGTCAACGGCCTGGCATCTATATTTGGCCAGCTGATTGGGGGAAGTCTCATTACCGCCAACGTCTTTGGACTTGGTTGGCGTTCCATCTTTCTTGTCAATGTTCCTCTAGGGGTCATCGTCTTGCTTGGTGCCTGGGCCTTTGTCTTTGAGCGTCGCGCTCCACGAAGGGTGCGCCTGGATCTGACAGGAACGCTGCTGGTAGCTGTCGGCATATTACTGTTCCTCTATCCTATCGTTATGGGAAGCAATGCAGGCTGGCCGTGGTGGATGGTGCTTTGTCTGCCACTCGCCCTGCTTGTCTTCGTTGGCTTTGGCTGGTTTGAACGCCGCGCAACGATACGGGGAGCTACCCCACTTATTAATCCTGCACTCTTTCGTTTACCAAGCTTTGTCTGGGGAGGGCTCCTCGCGCTGGTCTGGTGTGCGAGTACCGCGGCATTCTTTTTTATCCTCGCGCTCTACCTGCAAAGAGGGATAGGATTTTCGGCTCTGGTGGCGGGATTGACGTTTACTCCAATCGGCGTCATCTTCATTATGGCGGCTGCCCTTGCTTCCAAGTTGATTATACGCCTGGGTAGCTGGACGTTTGCGGTTGCTCTTGGGCTGACTGCTGCCGGCACTTTTGGTCTATTGCTGGTAGCGAATGCCAGCGGTAAGACTCCGCCTGCATGGGGCCTGCTCCTGTTCACACTGTTACTGATTGGCTTTGGCCTGGGATTAGGTGTGCCGTCTTTGATGACGCTCTCGCTGCGCGATATTCCTACCCAGGAAGCTGGTTCCGCTTCAGGCGTCATGGAGACTGTGATCCAGCTTGGCTTCGCTCTTGGCACTCCACTGATCGGGCTGGTCTTCTTCAGCGTTATCGGGAGCAGCAATGACATGACACCGGTCAGAGCACAGGACGTTGTCCAGGCATTTACGCAGAGTTTGCTGGTGCTTGGCATCTGCCTGACAATCTTATTGGTGCTGGTCCCACTTATGGTACGCGTCGTTGGACGAACGATGGCATCAAAAAGCGAATAGCTTTTTGTGGCGCGCGCCGCACGCCACAAAAAAAGAGGTTGGGAGAGTTTCACAGGGGCTCGTCGCCCCTGTGAAACTCTCCCAACCTCCTGTTCTTAGATATCGTCGGGGCGTTTGCTGCATTCGATGATGGCGATGCCAGACTGGGTTGGGAGGATGGGTCCGGTTGGGATGACGCGTTCGAATACCAGGCCGGCCTCCTCTACGAGACGCTGGAACTCATCCGCAGTTCTCTCCTGACCGCCGATGACCGCGAGCAGGAAGAGATCCATGAATTTGCCAATGTCAGGTACATTGCCGGGCAGAAGGACGAGCTCTATTAAGAGCAATTTGGCTCCTGGTTTCATGGCGGAGCGGCAATTGCGTAAGAGGGTCAGTGCATGGGCGTCGTCCCAGTCGTGGATGACCGTTTTCGTCATGTACAGATCGCCTCCCGTGGGCACCGACTTGAACATATCGCCACCCACAACCTGGCAGCGCTCCCCGATTTCGGTCGCCTGAATTTGCGCAGCCGCTTTTTCTGCTACAAATGGTAAATCGAAAAGAATACCATGCGTTGTAGGATGTGCTTGTAGAATCAGCGTGAGCAGTTTTCCCCAACCGCCTGCAACATCAACGATATTGTGATACGGCGAAAAGTCATAGGCATTAAATATCGCCTCGACCTCTCCGACAGAGAGACCAGAAAGCGCTTCATAGCAAAGCTTTTGTTCGTCAGGATGTGTATCCAGGTAGGCCCAATATTGCTGCTTATAGAGATGTTGAAATGAATTTTCTCCTGTTCTGACACTGTTGGTAAAATCTCCCCAGGCATTCCAGTGAGCAGAAGTATGGCAGAGCAAGATCAGTGGGCGTAACGATTGAGGAACATCTGAACGCAGCATCTGCGAGGCATCGGTCAAACGGAAACGTTGCTGATCGTCTTCCAAGAATAGACCAAGGCTCGCAAGCGCCCGTAACAGGCGATACAAAGTTTGTGCATGCGTCCCACTCTGTTGCGCTAACTCTTCCGCGCTTTTGGGCCCGTCAATTAATAGGTCTGGGATGTTCAACTGTACCGCGGCATGGACGGCTTGCGCAATTTGTCCACCGGTGATCATACGCCAGAGGGTTAATTGAGGGATATTCTGGGTCTCGCTCTGCTCAGAGGTCTGCACAAGGTTACTCATTGAACTTTCTCCTTATTTGTTGTAATAACAGTAATGGTGTCGCCGATAAGGGCAACTAGAATGTCACCGGAAGATGGTTCACTCCGAGAACGGTAGAGCCTGTCCGCCAGACCAGGGCTTCCGGCTCAATATCCAGTTGCATTGCAGGCAGGCGGCGCAAGAGGGTGTTAATCGCAATCTGCCCCTCCAAACGTGCTAGAGGAGCACCAAGGCAATAGTGGACCCCTTTCCCGAAGGCGATATGCGGGTTCTCCTGACGCGTAATATCTAATGTGTCAGGATGGTCGAATTTGTTTTCGTCACGGTTCGTCGCGGCTAATGAGACGAGTACTGCGTCACCATGCCGTATCAGCTTCCCTCTCATCTCAACATCTTCACGCGCCCAGCGGTGTGTAGTGATCGTAAACGGGGCTAGATAGCGTAGAAACTCTTCAATCGCAGGCTTGATCAGTTCGGGCTGTGCTTGCAGGAGCTGTTTTTGTTCTGGATGGGTCAACAAGGCCAGGATGCCATTGCCAATCAGATTCGTGGTCGTCTCATGTCCGGCAAGGATCAGCAGGAAGATCATGGCAACCAGCTCTCGTTCGGTTAACTGGTCTCCTTCGACGCTGGCATGCATCAATTTGCAGACCAGGTCATCCGTGGATGCCTGGCGTTTTTTCTCAACCAATGCCAGCAGATAGGTATAGAAAGCTTGCAGGTCTGAGGCTACTTGCTCAAACGCCGCGGGATCATCGAGGGCATCCGCGATCCGCTTCGTCCACAAGTGCAGCTGCATACTATCTTCAGCAGGCACGCCCAGCATCTCTGAAATAATCCTGATTGGCAGTACAGAGGCGAAGTCTTCGATGAGATCCATTCGCTTCTGGCTTTCAACCTTATCAATCAGTTCGTCACTGATTCTTTGCACACTTTCTCGCCACTGTTCCGTGGCGCGAGGCGTGAAAAAAAGATTGACAACCTTGCGCAAACGTGTATGGTCTGGTGGATCAAATTTGAGCATACCCAGATCGAAGAGATCACTTACCGATGGAGCAGGGCCGGCCGATGGAGCACGCTCTTCTGGAGGTAAGGTTGACTGCTTGTCCTTGACAAAGCGTTCGTCGCGCAACACAATTTCCGCATCCTCATAGCGCGTGATGAGCCAGGTGCTTTGTCCATCGGGAGAAGAGGTATATTGATAGACCGGATCGTGCGTACGTAAGCGCGCGAGAATTGGATAGGGATTCGACTTAAACGCTACCGTTGTGAGATCGAATTCTGCCGTTTGAGATGATGTGAGATCAAAGTCTGTTGACTGGCTCATCTTCTTCTCCTTCTCCTGGAATGCATTGTGCCCAATATTTTTTTGCTCTGTAAATGCTCATGCTCTTTTCTGTCGCCAGCTACGCAGTACCTGAGCCAGGCGATCGATCTCCTGTTCTGTGTTATAAAAGCCCGTCGAGATGCGGATGGCATTGTATTCATGCACCATACGCACATAGATATCGTGTTCTTTCTGGAGCCGTTGGGCGGCTACCTCTGCATCGTAGCCATCAAGCACAAAAGTGAGCAATCCACTGGTTCCGGGCTGTGGTGTGATAACCGTCAGGCCTTCAATCTCTCTGAGAGCGTTATAGGCATAGCTACTCAAAGAGCAGGTGCGTTCAAAGATCCGGTTATATGTAATAGTTTCTTCCAACCAGCGGAAACTGGCGATCTGGCCCGCAACGGCGGCTGTCTGTCGTGCTCCCAGTTCAAAACGCTGTGCGGAGTCATGGAAGGACCATTTCCATTCGGGCTCGAATTTCAGTAAGCACCAGCCAACATAGGTTGGATGCAGCCGTTCAAGCGATTCGCGGCGTACATACAACGCGCCCGTACCGTCCGGCCCACATAACCATTTCTGCATAGGAAACGCATAGAAATCGATGCCAAGCTTTTTCACATCTACAGGGATCGCGCCCGCCGACTGCGCTCCATCGACCAGCACACAGATGTCTGATTGGTGGGCTAGCTGCGCGACCGCCTGCACATCCAGGATGGCTCCATTTGTAAAGGTCACGTGAGAAAGAACGATCAACCGCGTGCGAGGAGTGATCAGCTCACCAATAGTCTCCTTAGCTGGTCGCTCTCCGAGTCCCAGATCCGCGACGCGCAGGTTCACCTGGTAACGATCACGGATATGATGCAGCAAAGAGAGAACGCTGATATGCTCATGATTGGTCAGAATCACCTCATCCCCTGGCTGCCAATTGAAGCCATTGCAGACGATATTGAGCCCCTCGCCTGTGTTCTCTGTCAGCGCGATTTCGTTCGTATCGGCGTGCAGAAGCTGTGCACAATGGCTGCGCGCTTCCGCGTATAGCCCGGCCATTGTGGCGTATGTCTCCATGCCTAAACGCCCATTCGCGCACTCTTTCTGTAGCCATTCCTGCATCGCCTGGGACACGCAGCGAGGCAAAGGCCCAAAGGTGGCCGCATTGAGATAGATGTGGTCTGTAATGCCAGGCAATTCCTGACGAATAGATTGTATGTCTATGATGGAATCAAGCATCAAATCCTCCTCTGGAGCGACCTGCTAACGGATAGTGCCTACGATCAGCCTTATTCTTCACCTTTTCTGAGTATAGTGTGCTTCCTTTGAGAATGCTTCTTCGAGATTGCTGCATTCTGGTCGCCTGTATTGATCGTTTGGACTCTATGCCGCCTGCAGGCATGGATGATGAATGGCTAGTGTGAGTGGGAATGTTATTCATTATGGCGGCAAAAGGGCAATAGAGGAGGCCTGGCACCTATGCGAGCCTGGTCTTGTCGCTTTCTGACGATACATGAATGACCTGTAAGATCGCGCCTAGCATTGAAAATTACATTAATTTCTGCTATTATCATTTGCAGGTATCAATACAATTAACCGACAGCAATAACAGTATATGTATTTGTTGTCTTGAGCCAAATTGTTATAGGGGGAATGTGCTTTTATGGCGGATCAACGTGTAGAGCTCTTTGAGCATATGATGACGGCAATTCTAACCACATCGGGTGATACCTCCTCCTCTTTACGTACTTCTCTTGCACGGCAGGCCGCGCGACTGTATAACGATCCCACCTCTGAAGATGGAGACCTCCCATCAGAGTTAGCGGTGCTGGTCAAAAAAGTGGCGTGTCATGCCTACCGCGTTACCGATCAAGATGTTGAGCAGGTACGCGCCCATGGTTATAGCGACCATGCTATCCTCGAAATCACGTTAAGCGTTGCCTCAGGCGTCAGTCAGAGTTGCCTGACGCGGGGGTTAAAAGCACTGGAGGAAGCCAGCAATGAGATTAGGTCACATTGAGGAAATTGACAGAGATCAACCTGTTTCAGACATCCGGCGGATCATTCGCTATAGCTACGATCTGTTTGGCAAGCACTTCTCAATCTGCTTACAGCGCTTCCTGAGAGGCGACTCTGATTGGAGTGTTGGAGAGCGTGAGCTATTTGCCTCTTTTACCGCATCGCGGCTACAATGTGTTTATTGAACGGGCGCTCATGGAGCAGTTGCATCCAAAACTCTTAATGACGATCTGGTTCAGGCTGTTCTCAGCGATTGGAGAACGGCGCCTATTCATGAACAGCTTCGCGCGACCCTGGGATTACTGGAGAAGGTTACCTGCTCGCCATCATCTGTCACATCGTCTGATGTGCTACCGCTCTTACAAATAGGAATCAGTGAGCGCGCCATAGAAGATGCTCTCTTGATTTGTGCCTGCTTTTCTATCATTGCCCGTGTCGCCGACACCCTCGATGTCGCTATCCCCTCCGCCGAAGGTTTCTCTCGCTCAGCAGATATGCTGCTGGCCTATGGTTATGTATAAGAGGATGCATGGGGAACGCAGGCGTCCCCATGCACTACTAGAAAACGATGATCTGACCATCTTTACAGACTAGCTCGCCGTCGATGCGTACTTCGGCGCCCACACGCAGGTCATACACCATGTCCCAGTGGATGACAGAGCGGTTGACTCCACCGGTGAGGGGAAAACTTGCGCCCAGGGCAAAGTGAATCGTGCCGCTCATTTTCTCGTCGAAGAGAGGATTGTTAATGCTGCGGTTGATATGAGGATTATTCCCAAAGGCGAATTCACCCAGACGATTGGCGCCGGCGTCCGCGCTGAGCATCTTTTCCAGATATGCCTGCCCTTGCTTTGCTTGTGCTTCCACGACGGTGCCATGCTCAAACCGTAAACGCACATCTTCTACTGAGCGGCCTCCATAGGAGGTAGGAATGTTGTAATGGATATATCCATTGACCGAATCCTCAACGGGCGCGGTGAAAAATTCACCACCAGGAAAATTGTAGCGCCCATCATCGTTCAAAAAAATACGTCCGGCAATCGAAAATGTGAGATCAGTATCCGGGCCCTGTATATGCACATTGCGTTTCCCTTGCATCCATGCCACAAGCTGATCTTGTTGCCTGGAGAGCTCTTGCCAGCGTGCGATAGGGTCTTCATCGTCAAGAAAGCAAGCATGATATACAAAATCTTCGAATTCGCGCTGAGACATCCCTGCATCCTGCGCATAGGCATTTGTCGGGTATAGCGTAATAGAGCGGCGCAGTGAACCATCCTCGCAGCGGGCACGCAAGGTTTGAAAGGTATCCTTCTGGCTCTGACTCAAGAGCGCGAGGCGTGCTGGATCAACGTTGTTCATATCACTGGTATTTGTACGCGAGAGGATGTCGATCGCTGTTTCATACTCTTCGGCAATCAAACGAAACGAATCAGGTATATACGCTACCTGTGTGTCTGAGCCATGCTTGAGAAGCATCTCTTTTACGCCTGGAACCTCGATGAATATTTCTGGAAATGCTCCTATACGGATTGCCTCATCCGCAATTTCCTGGAGCAAGGGAAGCGTTACCGGCTCTGCTCGGACGCCCAGTCGTTCTCCTTGTTTCACCTCTAAAGAATAGTGTAGTAGCACCTGCGCCATACGGCGTAATCGTGGATCACCCATAACTACTCCTTGGATCTAGATTCGGCACGGCCATCTTTAACGTTCGTCTAAAGTATAGTGCTTTTCCACCAGTATCTCTTCTCACATCTTGCGTGATGCTTTTTCGCACAGACCACTATAGCTATAAACTATGTATTGGAGCGCTCCTAACCTCATACATGCTTCAGGCACGCCATAGTTCGCAATCCATAAGAAGATAAATGTTTAGCGATTCATCTATACTACCTGATGATTGGCATATTCTTGATTTGCGCATGTTCGGTACTCAATAAGGAGCTCTAAAATGGCTACGTCTCAAGGGATCAAGGCGACGAATAGGCCCTTCATCGTTCAGAAGACGCAGGAACACGCATCCGTTTTTCAAGTCGGCTATCGGTTCTTGGAAATCATCGCGTATGTGTGTGTGCATGGTATCCGTCTGGCGCTCCGCTTATTTTTCAACACCTTCAGGCGCCAGAAGCGCTCGCGTCAGAGTCTCATCGGCCAGGCGATAGCCGAGCTCTGTGACGCCCTCGGAGCAACCTTCATCAAAATCGGTCAGATTCTCAGCACACGCTGTGATCTCTTCACCCAGGATATGATGGCGCCGTTAAGCAGGCTACAGGATTGCATCAAACCATTTCCTTTTCACCACGTTCCAATCATTATCCAGCAGCAACTGGGGCGCCCTTTAGAGGAGATCTTTTGTGAGTTTGAGCCGCAACCTATCTCCAGCGCCAGTATTGGCAGCGTCTATCGTGCTCGGCTCCACACAGGGCAAGAGGTAGCCGTCAAAATACGCCGTCCGGGCATCGTGCCGAAGGTGAATAACGATTTTTATCTGTTACGCTCGATGGCCTCTATTATGGCTCGCTTCCCGGCTATGCGCCTGATTCCTATGGTTGAGATGATAGATGAACTGGGACAATGCATTAAGCAGCAGCTGGATCTGCGTATTGAGGCGGCGAACACGCGCCATTTTCGGGAACAGCTTGCGCATGACTCTCTGGTTCATATACCAGAACTGGTCGATGAATACTGCACCGAAGCTGTTATGGTCATGGAATTTTTCGACAATCTCGTCCGGCTTGATGAACTGGATTGGACCGAGGAAGAGTATCGGGCATCGCTCCTGACGGCATTGAGAGCCTTATACTATATGATCTTTCTTGATGGCTTTATCCATTGTGATCTGCATCCAGGAAATATGTATTTGCGCAAAGGCGGGCAGGTGGTCATTCTGGATGCAGGATTTGTCGCGCAACTCAAACGTGAGGATCGCCATCAGTTTGTTGAATTTTTCCTGGGCATCTCTATGAACGCAGGTAAGCGCTGCGCTCGCATCCTCTATGAAACCGCGTCTTACAAATCCGCGACCTTTGACCAGGAGCAGTTCCAGCAAGAGGTGAGAGAGCTTATTCGCAAAAGCTCTGGCGCGAACGCGGCAAACTTTCAGGTTGCCACCTTCGCCTACCAGATTTTTGCGATCCAGAAGCGTTTTGGACTACGGGGCTCCACCGATTTTACCATGGCTATTCTGTCATTACTCGTTTTTGAAGGAATTGCCAAGCAGCTCTATCCTCAATTAGATTTTCAGACCGAGGCCAGGCCTTTCTTATTTAAAGCCATGGTAAGGAAGCGCGATGAGAATGCCGCGCAAGCTGGAAAGTCTGGTTTATGATTGGATTTTCATTTTGAGCAAACGAAAAGTAGAACACGCAGAAAGTGGCAATGTAAGAGAAGACCATAACCTGGGTGGGGCATTATATTAGAAGCAAGAACAGCAAGGACAGTGAATCGTCTGATAGCGGATTGAGCTCTTGCTAAATGATAGCTTATCTGGCATCACATATACGGCTATTGAGAGAACGAATCCTATCAGAGAGATGTACACCAGCTTGCGTTTTCCTGGCAAAGCCTACGCGGAAAGAGACAATTGGATAGCAGCGGTTGATGCCTATCGCAATACTCCTACTATTGTGGCTTTGCCAACGATTGGCGTATGTATCGTCTGTGCAGTAGTTACCCCAAGCAAGTGGAGGAAACAATGATCAACGAAAAGACCCAGCAGACAACCAAGACCTTAGTTCCCAGCCCAAAAAGCCTTGACGAACTCCAGCTCTTTACGATGCCAGAGGGCGGAATGGATCAGTTGAACTTCATAACCTGGGACACCATCGAATTGATTGGCCAGGGTGAGGAAGTTGTCGAGTTCCATGGCTACTATATGATTGACCGTGCGAACCCAACATCGGCAGATTGGGCTGAAGCTTCTGTTGATATCCGCATGCACGAACTCAACGTTGATGGCGTCAGCAAGAGCTTTGGTCGCATCCATGCCAGCGTCAACCCTGATCTGGGCAAGATCTCCGGCGGCCAGGTACGTCCTGGGACCACCTATACAGCTCCTGATTCGCCAAAACTGTGCCAGATGTATGGTTACATGCAGTTTGACCTGCAGGATGTTGGCATCACGGTTTTCAACAAAGAGCCAATCGTTCTTGAGCACAACATCACCCATATCCCGCCAGTGGGACAGGGCGGTGGCACCAAAGAGCGCGTTGACATCCCCCTGTATCGCAAAGACGATCCAGACGGCGATCCTGTCGCTATCCTGCATCGTGTGAAAACCCACATCGGTAGCTGGCTGAAAAAGTAAGTTCGCGTGACTTTCTTCTAAGCTAGAGGCGACGTACGTCCAGGAAGTACATACAGGTGGCATTGTCCATTTATATGTATAAATGGATGTGCGTCGCTTCTCGGCATTGTTCGGACAGATTACAATGAGCGGAGCGGCTTTGTAGCGAAGAAAAAGAATGCGGACCGGCAGTCCACCTTACGATATTCCATAGGAGAGCATGATGGAAAAAGTTTCATTAGAGACACGACAACACTTCATCGCTACAGATCTGTTCTCTCTGGCGGATCAGCTCTTGCCATTTCTCCAGAGCTGCCATCCGCAGGCGTGGGAGCAGCGTGGCAAGCACGTCAGGAAAAGCGAATGGACGTTACGCCAGACCGTCGCGCACCTTGTCTCTGCGTGCGAATATTATTTGTTAACCTTGCAGTGTGCGCTGCAGCATGAGACACTGACCATCCAGGGTTTTAGCCAGAGGAAGGATCTGGCTCCACTTAATGCGCAAGAAATTCTGCGCCGCCAACACCTGCAACCGGCCGAGCTTATTGCCGCTTTACACCAGGCGCTTGTCAATACAGCTACCCTTGCCCAACAGGCAACCGAAGACCAGCTTTGCTGCTCTGTGGTGGTGCCCGTCTTCAATCGATCTGTTAGTGTAATCGAGCTCCTTGAAATGCAACTTGTGCACCCTGGCATTGTGCATGCATCCCAGGTGGCCGTGCCGGCCAATAAAGAGCCACTCTGGAAATGTTATGAACAAGATTATATGCACCGCATGCTGGATCGCTTCTTTCGCTTGATGACGCTCATCTATTGGCCTGAACGGGGCGGAGCCATTCATACCACTATACAATTTCTTGTCGCCGGACCCGCTGGCGGTCAGTGGTATCTCTCCATTACTCCGTCTGGCTGTGATTTCAGTGCGGGTAAAGTTCCTGGGCCGCAGGTCACACTCTGGGCCGCGAACGCGGATACCCTCTGCCAGTTTTTTACCGGTCAGCTGGCACTGCCGCAGGCGATTCTGGGCAGAAAGCTTTTGCTCTGGGGTAATCTCATATTTGCTAGAAAAATGAGCAATTTATTTTCTCCCATATAAGTTGTGTAATTCTTTATAAATTTTTAATTTTATTAAGCTTATACAGCTGTGCTTTCAGCGTAGGTGGTGTTTGGATGATGAAGGCGAAGCTGTAAACTCATCGTGCCCTCCCCCATAACGAATCAATCCTCATCTATGCGGCGGCTAATGCGGCTCCACAAGGGAATTTAGCCATTATTTTGTTATGCAGGATATCATTGGCTATGCGGATAATGCAAGTAAAGATGTATTAAAACGAAGCGAGCGACAGACATTTATAGTATATAATGCGATTACTGTAGGTAATAGAATGAGCAAACTTGAAGAAGCGAACATTTTAACGGATACGTTATACTGGGTGTGTGTAGCGGGTGGGTGAGGTGAGAGAAACTTGACAGTATTTGTAGTGAATCTATTGTTATTTGTCACTGTAACAGTCCGTTGTATGTATGCTTTTATAAGGATTGTTAAGGAGAAATACTGTGAGTTTTACCAGTGGAGGCTTACTAAGTACTCTTCTGAGGATAGGGCCTGCAGAGACAGATTTTGACAGGCATGGTTTTCATTCCGGCACGGCTGCTACGCGTGAACAGTTAGAACAGTGTGCCCTCTCTTTTGTTCATGGCTATAATACAACCCTCAGCAGCGAAACAAATGCGATTCTTATCAACCGGCTCAATCAGGTTGAACAGCAATATAGAGGTTTTGCCTATGAAGGCGCGGGTATGGCTCTCGCTATTCTTGATTTTATCTTCCCCTGGCAGAAGCGTTTCATGCCGTTGACCCTCAATGAGGGAAATGACTATATTTATCTATTGTATGTGGGGTGGGGTTGGAGCATGGGAAGACTTCCTCGTAAACGCATCAGGCCTGAGAAGCGGGCTCCTTATGATCCTCTTTTGTCCTGGCTTTCATATGATGGTTACGGCTTTCACGAGGGGTTTTTTTCGTGGAAAAAGAGCTATCTACAGCAGCGCTATCCAATCAGCCTCCCTCGCGGTTATGCTCGTCAAGCTTTTGATCAGGGCCTGGGTCGAGGTTTGTGGTTCGTTGGCTGCGGCGATATTTTCTATATTTCTGACATTATCAGCGCTTTTCCACCTTTACGGCAGGCGGAACTCTGGAGTGGAATTGGTCTTGCTGCCACTTATGCTGGAGGAGTCTCGTCTGAGACTCTGCAACAACTGCGACAGGCTACCACCAAATATTATCCATATATGGCACAAGGAGCAGCATTTGCGATTAAAGCCCGGCAACGAGCCCACAATATCATTCCACATACCCATCTTGCCAGTGATATTCTCTGCGGACTTCCAGTTGATGATGTCATACAAATTGTCGATATATCGCTTGAAAACCTTCCTCTTCACCAGACCGAGCCAGCGTTTGAACTCTGGCGCCACCGTATTCGGGATTCATTACATCTTCCGACACATACCATCTAGTATTATCGGCGGACAATCCAAAGCATGGGAGTGTACACTTCCGTGCTCATGGTGGACCGTGTGTGTTAGTTACCTGACAGTCTGATAAGAAGATTAATACCGTGGCACACGGTTATATGGCTGAGTGTCAGAGGAATAGTTGTTGTCAAAAACTCCATAGCAATAAGCATACTATGCGACGAGAGAGAGAATGCCTATGCAAACCATAGCTATTGTAGGAATGGCATGTCGTTATCCCGATACACGCTCACCGCAAGAACTCTGGGAAAATGCTCTTGCTCAGCGTAGGGCTTTTCGCACCATTCCCCAGCAACGCCTGAATCTCAATGACTATTATCATTCCAATCGGAATATGCCCGATCGTACGTATTCCTCGCAAGGCGCTTTTCTGACGGATTACGCATTTGATCGTGAGCATTTTCGTATTTCAGGGAAAACGTATCGCTCGACCGATTTAACGCACTGGCTGGCTCTCCAAACCGCTGAGCAGGCGTTGGCTGATGCGGGTTTCGCTAAAGATCATGGGCTGCCCAATCTTTCTACGGGCGTCATCGTTGGGAATACGCTCACGGGCGAGTTCTCGCGTGCGCAGATGATGAGACTGCGCTGGCCTTATGTTGCACGCGTTGTCACACAAGAGCTCCTGCAGGAGAACTGGCAGCCTGAGGCCATCAAAAAATTTCTCACTCGTCTCGAACAAGAGTATAAAAAACCTTTCGCGCCCGTCAACGAGGAAAGCCTTGCCGGTGGCCTTTCCAACACCATCGCGGGAAGAATATGCAATTATTTCGATTTAAAGGGAGGTGGTTATACTGTTGATGGCGCATGCTCCTCCTCCTTACTGGCCCTGACCCATGCATGTCGCGCCCTGGAGTCATTCGATGTTGATCTGGCGCTGGCTGGTGGCGTCGATCTCAGTATTGATCCATTTGAGATTATCGGCTTTGCCAAGACGTCCGCCCTGGCAGCTGAAGAAATGCGCGTCTATGATCTCCATTCCCGCGGTTTCCTGCCAGGTGAAGGGTGTGGCTTCGTCGTTTTGATGCGCTATGAGGATGCACTGGCCGAGAACCGGCATATCTATGCATGTATTCGTGGTTGGGGCATATCATCAGATGGCAGTGGAGGCATCACTCGTCCGGAAGCAGAGGGGCAGCATATCGCTTTGATGCGCGCCTATCGGCGCAGCGGACTCAGCGCTGATACGGTTCCCTATATCGAAGGTCATGGTACTGGAACGGAGGTAGGTGACGCCACAGAGCTCAAGGCCATCACCCTGACCTGGGACAAAATGCAGCACTTCGCGCCAGAGAAGCAGACCTATATCAGTACGATCAAGGCCAATATCGGTCATACAAAAGCGGCCGCT
Organism: Dictyobacter aurantiacus; assembly: GCF_003967515.1. GTDB lineage: Bacteria > Chloroflexota > Ktedonobacteria > Ktedonobacterales > Ktedonobacteraceae > Dictyobacter > Dictyobacter aurantiacus. Next base: position 6,041,568 of record NZ_BIFQ01000001.1, read on the forward strand.
GGCATCGCAGGGGTCATCAAAGCGACCATGGCGCTCTCAAACCAGATTATTCCACCAACGACCGGGATGATTGAGCCGCATGCGGAAATGATGCGTCCCGATGCCAGGGTGAAGGGCCTACGGCAAGGAAGGCTCTGGCCCGCTGAGGCTCCCCTGGTCGCGGGTGTGAGCTCCATGGGATTTGGAGGCATCAATACCCATATCGTGCTGGAGGGGATGCCTGGAGAACGGCGCGACCACCTGAGCGATCTAGAGCAAAAGCTGCTGACAACACATCAGGATGCAGAGATTTTCCTGCTCAGCGCGCTCAATGCAGAGGATTTGCAGGAGCAGATCGTGCGACTCCTGTCAATGGCCCCACGCCTCTCCTATGCTGAACTGACGGACCTGGCGGCCTATCTCGCCGGCAATCTTCAGCCAGGCTCAATGCGTGCCGCAGTTATCGCGTCCAGGCCACATGAACTTGAGCGTAACCTGCAACAGCTGCAGGAGATTCTCGCAGCTGGAGCCTCCACGCATATTGATACAAAATTGCATATCTACCTGGGCAGTGGCACGACTGTTCCGCGGATCGCCTTTCTCTTTCCGGGCCAGGGTTCTCCCGCTTATCTGAGCGGTGGCATTTTGCGCACCAACTTCTCTGAGATCGAGCAGCTCTACCGCGAGATGAATCTTCCGGAGGATGCTGATGGGAAGCAGACAGAAATCGCTCAACCCGCGATTACGCTGGCTTCGTTAGCTGGACTGCACATGATGGAGAGGCTTGGCGTGCATGCTCAGACAGCCATCGGCCATAGCCTGGGAGAGCTCAGCGCGCTCCACTGGGCTGGTGTGATGGATAGTGCTACCCTTCTCCGCGTTGCCAGGGCAAGAGGCGAGGCAATGGCGCAGGTGAAAGATCAGGATGGCGCCATGCTGAGCATCAAGGCCAGTGCGGAAGTCGTCACTGACCTGATTGGCGACGAGCCCGTGGTCATCTCCGGGTTTAATTCACCTCGCCAGACGGTCATTGCCGGGGGCATGCTTGCTGTATATAAGATCTCCGCGCGCGCTCATGCCATGGGTATTCCCTGTGTGCCATTAGCCGTCTCGCATGCCTTTCATTCACCGCTTGTTGCGCCATCAGCTGATATTCTAGCGAGCCATCTGGCGCAGGAGCATTTCACCTCACCACGTCGCCCGATCGTATCAACAGTGACCGGTAAGGTAGTGAAGGATGATGACATTACCGAGCTCTTATTCAAACAGGTAACTGCTCCGGTGCTCTTCTTCAAAGCCGTAGAGCGTATCCACGAGGATATCGATCTCTTTATCGAAGTGGGGCCAGGGCATTCCTTACAAAGACTCTTGTCTGATATCACCCCCAGGCCAGCCGTCGCAACCGACGCCGGTAGTTCATCAATGCGGGGTATCCTTTCGGCCACGGCGGCGGCATTTGTGCTAGGGGCACCAGTAAACGCAGCGGCACTTTTTTCCCATCGCTTTACACGACCCATCGATCTGGATTGGAATCCCTCGTTCCTGGTGAATCCCTGTGAGCAGGCTCCTCAGTCAGAGATAGAGCGTAATGAAGAGGTGTCTGACAGCCTCGACAGCCTGCTCGCGCTCAGCTATGCTGCTGGGCAGACGACCTTTGAACTGGTACAAAAAATCATCGCGGCCCGTACCGAGATGCCGCTGGATCTCCTTGTCCCTGAATGCCGGATGCTGAGTGACCTGCACCTCAATTCTATCAGCGTCGGGGAAATTTTTGCCGAAGCTTGCCGCGCGCTTGAAATTACCCATGCTGGCCCTCTCTTGAAATACGCAGATGCCAGCCTGAGCGAGATTGCCCAGACGCTTGAAGATCTTCAGCAGCAAGGGAACTCGTCAGCTATCAGCGAGCAGGCACGCGAACCGGAGGGTCTGGCCCCGTGGATACGGTGCTTCTCTACGATCGAGCAAGAATATCCCCTGGCGGGCGACTTTTCCAGTCCTGAAGCGGGCGACTGGCAGATGTTTGCACCACCGGATTATAGCCTTACCAACGATCTCCAGCGTACCTTCGCTATGGTCAAGGGTACCGGCTGTATCGTTTGCCTGCCCCAGGATCGAGACTCCTGCTATGTTAGGTTGCTTTTCCAGGCCGCGCGAGCCGTGCTGGCAAAAAAGGAGATGACGCACGTCGTGGTTGTCCAGCATGGAGCGGTTGGCGCAGCCTTTGCTCGTAGCCTGTATCTCGAATATCCACAGTTGACGGTGTGCGTGGTGCATCTGCCGGATCAGCAGGCCGCCCTCGTTGAGCACATTGCGATTGAAGTGAGGGCCGCCCAGGGCTTCGTTGAGGTCAGTTATGATGCGGCAGGAAAGCGAACGCTATCGGAGTTTGTTCCATACGAGCCTGTCAGGAGGGGGGAAGCGGTAGCGCTGCAGCAAAGCGATGTGGTTCTGGTAACTGGAGGTGGCAAAGGTATTGCAGCCGAATGCGCGCTGGCGCTCGCCCAGGATACCGGCGTTACGCTCGCGTTATTGGGAAGAGCCCGGCCACAGCAGGATACCGTCTTGCGGGACTCTCTCTCAAGATTCGACGTAGCCGGGGTGAGTTACCGCTATTTTTCGGTTGATGTACAGAATGCGACCGCCATAGCAGAGGTCGTTCGTGAAATCGAAAGCAGCCTGGGAACGGTAACGGCCATCATTCATGGCGCGGGCATGAATCAGCCGACCCTCTTGAGCATGCTAGACGAGGAGCTGATCAACAGAACTATCGCGCCCAAAGTACAGGGCCTGCAAAATGTCCTGGCCGCCATATCTCCAACGAAGATAAAGTCTCTGATTACCTTTGGCTCTGTGATTGCACGTACAGGGATGCAGGGTGAGGCGCATTACGCGCTCGCCAATGAATGGCTCGCACATATCACCGCCGCATTTCAGCAGCAGCATCCGACCGCCAGCTGTCTGTGTATCGAATGGTCGGTCTGGTCTGACGTTGGTATGGGTGAGCGGCTGGGACGCGTTGAGGCGTTGCGCGCGGAAGGGATTACCCCCATTCCCGTTGAACAGGGGCTTGCCCTCTTCCGCCAGCTGCAGACGCACCGTCAATCCAGCACCAGGATTGTAGTCTCGGGACGTGTTGGCTCGGCTCCCACCATCCGGTTTGCGTCCACGCCACTGCCGTTCCTGCGCTTCCTGGAGAAGGCACGCGTCTTCTATCCCGGCATTGAATTGATTGCTGAGGCCGAATTATCCAGAACAACCGACATATATGTTGATGAACATCAGCTGCAGGGTGAACGGTTAGTGCCAGCCGTTATGGGGCTGGAAGCTATGGCGCAGGTCGCGCGGGCGGTCACGGGAAAGTATGAGCGCCCCTGCTTCAACGACGTCCAATTTCTCCGTCCCCTGATCGTTGCAGAACGGGGTTCCGTCACCTTGCGTATGCTGGCCCTGGCCCATCCCGATGGCATGGTAGAGGTTGCCATCCGCTGCTCTGAAACAGGCTATCAGGTCAATCACTTCCAGGCCGTTTGTTTCTTTGAGGAGCAGCCTGAGACGCTTACAACGATGCTGTCGGGGCCGGTAGCGCAGGAGCCAGCAGCGCGGCTGCCTCAGCCAGGCGAGCTCTATGGTGGTATCTTCTTCCACCGTGGCCGTTTCCGCAGGCTGAAGGAGTATACCCTCCTGCATGCCAGGGAGTGCGTCGCCGAGATCTCACCATACACAGAGGGAGCATGGTTTGCACGCTACCTGCCTCAGGAGCTTGTGCTGGGAGATCCTGCCAGTAGAGATGCATATATTCATGTTATTCAATCTTGCATCCCCCAGGCGACCTTATTGCCTGTACATGTCGAGTCTATCTCGGTTATAAACCAGCCCTTTTCCTCGGTTTTAGCACCGGGAGAGCATATACAGGTCCATGCACGTGAGCGTGCTCGCCAGGGCAATACCTTTATCTATGATCTGGAAGCCTGCAATAGCCATGGACAGATTCTAGAGCAGTGGCGTGGACTGTATCTGCATATGGTTGGTGAAACTGTGTCCCATGAGCAATGGACAGAGGCGCTTTTCGGACCATATGCCGAGCGACGTATAGCTGAACTGGCTCCATGGATGCAGCCACTACTTTTAAGTGTGCATGGTGCTACAGATGATGGTTCGCTCAGCGTGCAGCCCACAGGCCTTGATCAGAAGCTGTGCAATCTTCAGATTGCCAGGCCACGTTCGGATGAGCTCTGGAGATCGCTGTTATGCGCGCAAGAGTATGCGTTCGCGCAACAGCTCGCGGCGCAAAACGGCGAAGCGTTTGACATCGCTGCGTCTCGCGTGCTGGCGGTAAGTGAGGTGCTGAAATCAGCTGCCCTGCCACGCGATCTGCCATGGATGCAGATGCAGGTCGAACAGGATGGGTGGCAACTGTTGACGATAGGGTCGCATCACATGCTCACCGCCGTCATCTCGGTGCGCACACAGCCTCATCCATACGCATTCGCATTCTATTGTCCCCCGACTACCGATATTGAGAAAACCGCATCTGTACCTGGAGTAGAGAAAGGATTACGACGGTGAAACGCGCCTATGAATATCACTACACGGTTTCCTTTGAAGATACCAATCTGGTTGGCAATGTCTATTATGCGAATCATATTCGCTGGCAGGGACGCTGCCGGGAGATGTTTCTATTAGACAATGCGCCTTCCATTGTCAGGCAATTTCAAGAGGGGCTGGCGATTGTAACCACTCGCTGTTCTTGTGAATACTTCTCTGAACTCTATGCCTTTGATCGACTGGTCATTCGCATGAGGCTAGAAGATCTCACGCAGAGCCGCATTTCTTTATCCTTCGAGTACTGGCGGAAAGGGCGGGCCGGGGAAGAACTGATCGCGCGTGGAGAGCAACAGGTCGCCTGCATGATGAGAAAAGGAGAGCACATGGAACCGGTTCCTGTTCCTCAAGACCTACGAACTGCCTTAAAGCAGTATGAATACGATAGAAAGGATTCGTAGTATGCAAAAGGCCCATCAACTATCGACGCGTCGTAATTTTCTTAAGCAGATAGCACAGGCGAGTGTTGGCGTAGGGACGGCAGGGGCACTACTGGTTGCCTACCAGACCGGTGCCACCAACGCTCTTGGGAACTTTATACAGCCGACAGTTCCCAAAAAGACTTATCCGATGTTTCAACTGCGCGACATCGCCAAAGCAGCCGGTGTGCAGGCCACGCACCATAAGGTGCAGCTTGACCCCAAACTGAATAATATCATGCCGTGGATGGCCTCGGTTGGTGCCGCGGTTGCCGCGGCTGACTTCAATAATGACGGCTTGATTGATGTTTTTGTCTCTTCCTCCGGTCGCAATACGCCATGCCATCTGTATCGCAACAATGGAGATGGCACCTTCACCGATGTCGCGGAAGCGGCAGGGGTGGCCAATTTGAATGAGGAGGGTGGGGTTATGGATGCGGTATGGGGAGACTTCGACAATGATGGTTGGCCCGACCTCTACGTCGTCAAGTGGAGCGCGCCCAATCGTCTGTTCCGCAATAACCGCAATGGGACCTTTACAGATATTACCGTCTCCTCAGGAACTGGCGATGTCTCCAATGGCAATGCCGCCATCTGGTTTGACTACAACGGCGATGGCCTGCTTGATCTCTATGTTGGCAATTATTTCCGCCCTGAGAACGATCTCTGGCATCTTAAGACGACAGTGATCATGCATGACGATTTTGAGATGGCGCGTAACGCCGGACCCAACGTACTCTATCGCAATAATGGAGATGGCACCTTCACCAACGTCGCCCATGAATTAGGCGTTGCTGATACAGGCTGGACGCTTGATGTAGGGGCCTGCGATCTTTTTAACACCGGACACATGGACCTCTACCTGGCCAACGATTTTGGGCAGGATGTTATTTTCAAGAATAATGGCAACGGTACCTTCACGAATGTAACCAAGTCTGCCCTTCCAATTGATACCAGGAAGGGGATGAACGTCGATTTCGCGGACCTGGATGGTGATGGATATCCAGATATCTATGTCTCTAATGTAACCCAACAGGGGTACCTGGTTGAGGGCAATTTCCTCTGGAAAAACAATCGCGATGGCACCTTTACCAATAAAGCGGTCGACCTTGGGGTCTGGGATGGTGGCTGGAGCTGGGGGGCGAAGTTTGTAGACCTTGATAACGACGGTGAGATGGAAATTGTGGTGATGAATGGCTTTGTCTCGGCTGGTAAAGGAGATTACTGGTACTATCTCGGCACGATGGCAACAACCCCCGGCCTGATAGTCTCAGATGCCAGCCACTGGCCTCCGATTGGCGACATGAGTATTTCAGGGTATCAGCCATCACGTCTTTTTGTCAAAGAGGGCGATCACTATAACGAAATCGCTCTGGATGCGGGCATGACCGATCGTTACGATGGTCGTGGCGTGTGTTGTGCTGATTTCGACAATGATGGGTTACCCGAACTGTTTGTCGCCAGCCAGGGTGCTCCTCTGGTCCTCTATAAAAATTATCCCGCGCAGAAGAATCACTGGCTAGGGCTAAAGCTAGTTGGCAAAGGGAAGAGCAATCACGATGCCATTGGTGCTCGCGTAACGGTGACTGCTGGCAAGCGCACATATGTGAAATGGGTCGATCCCGGTAGCGGTTTTGCCTCCCAGTCGGATCGCCGGCTCATCTTTGGTCTGGGGTCACAGACGAAAGTCGATGCAATTGAAGTTCGCTGGCCCGATGGGCGCGTAGAGCACCTGGCACCACTGGTTACTGATCGGTATCACACTATCACCCAAGGAGCATAGATATGAGCAGCAATACATCCATCACAGACGCAGGGACTACTTCGGTTCCTCAGCAGAAAGAAGGTGTACGACCCCGTAAAAAGCTGAAAGGCTGGATGATAGGCTCTATTATCGGGATTGTTATTCTGCTTGGTGCTGCTATCGCTTATTTCCTGTTGCAGACACAGGTGACCCCGCTGTCATTGCCTAAAATTCCAGCGAATGTGACGGCGAGCCAACTAGGTTTAGATCAATGGCAGGTCTATCAACAGCCGTTGCCTGCGCATCCACTGGACGATCCTTCCTTGCCTGCGACCCCCCAGGTCGATGCAAGCAAGGCTTTACTGCAGGATGCCGCCGGTCAGGCTTTGATACAGAAAGGCGACCTGACGCGCGGACTCGCTTACATGAAGGCTGCCGTCCAGGCCGACCCCGCGAATCTACGCTATAGTAATGATTATCGCGTGGAGCTCCGCAACCATCAACGCTATCAGGAAGAGCTGGCATTCTTTTCCTCTTTGTCCAAACAGAATGCGGCGACAAATGTCACTATTGAGCATGCCTTGTCCTATGTCGATATGATGCGCTCGTGTCCCAAGCCGCCAGATGGGCTGGTTTGCCAGGCGCAAGATTCATATAACTCTATCAGCATTCTGGACAAAGTGTTGCAGGACAACCCATACAATATCATCGCCCGTTATGCGCGCGGGTTGAATCATCTCTACTGGCCAACGCTAATGGGACACCTTCCCAAGTCGCAGACCGACCTTCAGTATGCAGTCGCGTTAAGCCAGGCCCAATCCAAAATCAGTCCCGCGTTTACCGCGCAGGGATATGTGGCCCTTGGCGATGTCTTTGGAAAATCCGGAAACCCCAAAGAAGCGCGCAACGTCTGGCTAAACGGTTTAAATGCTACCCATGATCAAACATTGTTAAAGCAACGCCTGGCTATTCCACAGGATCAGATTCGCTCGCAAGAAGACAATCAACTGAGAGGCCTGGGTGTCTATGTTGATACCGATATTACTATATTCTGGAGGAAAGGGTAACATTTATGAAGACATGGAATTTCTATGGCATGACAATTGTTGGGGTGAAGCTAAAAGATCCACGTGTCTTTATGAGCTGTGTACTCATCGTCTATACCATCGTCGGGCAAACGATCTTAACCTTTGATCACGGCTGGACACAAATTTTGCTGTCGCTCTTTGTGGCCTGTTTCGTGGATGTAGTGATGAACCTGTGGAAAACACGTCAGATTGTGTTGCCGATCAGTGGTGTGATTACAGGGTTAGGCCTGGGATTATTGATTGAGTCGGCATCACCGACGCTGCTGTGGCCATATGTTGTCGCTCCCATTATTGCGATCGCATCCAAATCTGTGGTGCGCATAAATGGTCGCCACATTTTCAATCCATCCAACTTTGGCCTCGTTGTGCTCCTGTTACTCTTTCCGACCCTCATTACCACCACGGCAACGCAATGGACCGGCTCGCTGCTGATGGTTGGGATCATCTTTGTCGTCGGCTCTTTCTCTTCCTTCCGTGTCTCTCGTATCGACCTGGTTCTCTCGTTTATTGGCGGCTTTTGTGTGATGGCGCTCGTTGAAGAGCTGATCAAGCACAATGGCTACTCGGTCGCCTTTGGTCCATTGTTTGGCGCGGGACTGCAGCTCTTTATTCTCAGTATGATTACTGATCCGAAGACGACGCCTGGTACACGCGGGATGCGCATCGCCTTTGGGCTCGCGATCGCGTTGATCGATGGCCTTTTACGCCTGGTCAATAATCAGTATTCGCCGTTTATTGCCCTGTTTGTCGTCTCGGCATGTTTCTCGCTATACCAGGCACTGATCACCATGAACTGGAATCGGCAGCCAGCTGCCAGTGAATCCAACAATGAAGCAGTACAACTGGAGGCTATCGCCCAGGAAAGCGCGCATGACCATAGCGGTGAAAGTATACCGGTGGCATCTCTTGCTCAAGCAAGCACAAATGGTCACAGCAGTGAAAGTGTACCGGTAGAAGCGCTCGCTCAGGAAAGCGCGAATGGTCACAGCAGTGAAAGTGTACCAGTGGAAGCGCTTGCTCAGGAAAGCGCGAATGATCACGACAGAGAACGTGTGCAGCCGGATATTGCCGCACCTGTTGGAGGACATGTCTCCGCTATCTCACATAACCAACTTTCCTCTTAGTAAGATTGGAGACTGCTCCTTGATTTGTAAATTAAATCTGCCACGGCATTAGTAGAGAAAGAGAGAGCGTACCTTGTTTGAGACAAAGGCACTTCCTATTTCTGCACCTGCTTCAGAAATAATTCCTCATCTCTTCCATAGTGGAAGCCGAAAAGTAGAGACGGAACAATCACGTCATCAGGCAGTAAAGCAGGCTATTGCCATGATGCGAAACAATTATCATACACCTCTGACCTTACAGACCATCGCTGACTATGTTCAGCTGAGCCCATTTCATTTTAATCGTATCTTTCGCAGCATAACCGGAGTGCCACCAAGCGTTTATCTGGCGGCTCTGCGTATTGATCAAGCAAAAAAAATGCTGTTACGAACCGACTATAGCGTGACCAGTATCTGTTTCGATATTGGTTATAACAGCCTGGGAACGTTTACAACTCGTTTCACACAACTGGTTGGCGTGACGCCAACCCAGTTGCGTCGCATCAGTCGCGACCAGGAGGCAGCGGCACTCTTCCAGAACTGGGATGATCTCAAGCTCTCCCTTGAGGTATTTCGTCACTATCCTGAGAAGGGAACTATTGAGGGAAACATTTTTTTTCCGCAATCCTTCGACGGCCTGATCTTTATTGGCCTGTTCCGCGATCCTATTCCACAGGGGGATCCTGTGAGCGCCACTGTATTAACCGAGACGGGATATTATTGTCTTCCTCTAGTGCCGCCAGGGAAATACTATCTGTTCGCAACCGCTCTACCACGATCCGATGACTTTCGCACTATGTTTGAATCCGGGGCCTATCTACGCTGTACAAGGCAGCCGGTTATCTCTATGCCACATGAAAATATGCGAAAAACCGAGGACCTTGTACTGAATATGAAGAGCTGGACAGATACGCCTATCTTGCTGGCATTGCCCTGGTTACTTTTATCCAGATTAGGTGATTTTTATCATATGCCTTTGCATTTTAACGAATTACTTTCTTAGCATACACGCTAAAGCATCTGGAAGTGCCGCTCGATCGCGGCAGGGCTCATCAATTGGGGCTCGTCCCAGGACAGGGCGAGCCCGGGTATATACAGCGAGGATGCAGGGGCGGCCAGCCGTTGAAAGGACGTTTGTTATGACTGAATCAGGACCGCGTGTTTTTCTCATTGCTGGTAGTGCAGATAAAAACTCGTATATTCGTACCAGTATGGAGATACTGGCAAATACGCTACGTGAGAGCGGCGCTCAGGTTGACCTCTGGGATCTCGCGGAGCAGCCATTACCCTTATTGTGCCCTTCCATTCTCATGGCGACGCCGCAGAGCGTTCCTTTTCCCGTGCACCAGTTTACCCAGTTGGCAGAGCAGGCCGATGCATTTGTGCTTGGCTCGCCCGTGTATCATAACTCATACTCAGGCATCTTGAAAAACGCGCTTGATCTGCTTTCCAGCCAACACCTTTTCCATAAGCCGGTTGCACTGATCAGTAATGGCAATAGTGATCGCACAGCTTGTCTTCCCTGCGAGCATCTACGCAGTGTCGTCAAAGGGTTATCAGCCATTGCCATCCCTACGCAACTGGTTACTATCCCGGCAGATTTTCTTCCGATGGATAATCAGCATGTCTTGACGAATACGCGCCTGCTGGAACGTTTTTCGCTGCTCGCAAAGGAGTTACTCTACTTTACTACTTTTCTTCACCATGATGTGCAGACGCAAGTTTCGTAATAGCATGACATTCTCATCTCGCTGAGAGGTGTTGTTGTGAACAGGGAGGAACGTATGGCAAAACAGCCAGTTGTCATCCGAGTGTGGTGCAGAGAGGAAGATCTGCATAAGACCGCTGGGATGTTATCCTGGACGGTTGGGCACCGGGTTGAAATACCAGAGGAGGTAACCCATAAGACAAAGACCTATTTTTTTATTATCACTGAGATTGAAGAGTACGAGGACGAGAATGTAGTGCGTGCCTCTATGGGTTTCGACATTATTGGCAAGGTGTCAGGGGTAATTGATTGGGAGGTCATGCCCAAAGAGTTTGACCCTAAGCTGACCTCTACACAAAATGATGACGTTATGAATTCCTTGCTTGAGGTGTTCGACAATTTGCCCATCCCTATCTCAATTGTGCAACGCGCCGATGGTACCTTCGCATGGAAGTGGAGGCATGCCAGTGGCCAGGCGCCGACGATGATGGAGGCGGTAAAGGCTGCGCTGATCCATATCATGAAATCGTACAAATTGATCCAGCAAGAATTGATCGGTTGATATTGACGGAATACACAATCTAGCAGCTATGGAGGTACATATGAGTCGAGAGCCTTATCGTATCGAAGTTACAGAAGATGGTTTTGTACAGGGCCGTGAAAAGCTGGAGGGGGCAGGCGCTGCTCAAGCGTTCGGACCCTGGATCGTACTGTGTGCCGCTATCATTGTCGGTTTGCTCATCGCTACCTTCTGGTCACCCACATTTGTTGATACGGTGATCGGGATGAACATCGCCCGTACTGTGCTGGGAAGCAACCCCGCAACGGCTGTATTTACCAATGTCTGGTTTAGCATTATCTTTGCGATTGCCGCCGGCCTGGCAAATACCTTTACCGCCTGCAATTGTGTGGTGTTCAGTTGTATCGCGCCCCTCTCCAGCCAGCAAAGTCAAGGGGCAAAGCGTGGAGTCGCATCGCTGCTCATGTGGATGGCTATTGGTATTATTGTGGTGACGACGCTGTACGGTATTATCGGTACATTGCTGAACAAGCAGATTCCTATGCTCTCCCATGCCGTGTTGCCTTTTGGACAACAATTTCCTGTACGCTTGCTGCAGTCGAGCGTCGTCTTTGTTATTCTAGGCATCGTCCTGTGCTATTGGGGACTGACGGCGCTGCAGTTTGCCAGAAACCCCTTTCAGAAACTGGTTGAGCGCCATTCCTGGCTAGTCTCCCTTTTCCTGGGAATCATTGTTGGTTTCTTTAGCGTGGGCCGCCCCTATCCATTGTTCCAGGAGCTTTTGACATATGCAAGCGGATCTGGCAATGTGCTGCTCTCCGCTCTTTTACTGGCACTCCAGGGACTGTGCAATATGGCGATCATGGCCCTGGTATTTGTGCTATTGATCTATGGTACCCGCGGACGCTTTGTGCGCTGGCTGCAGGCGAATCCGGCGCGGAGCAGAGCTCTCACGGCTTTCTCTCTTGTCGTCGGTGGCATTTTCTTGATTGCATACTGGGGGATTCGTCTCCCTTCACATTTTGGTATTGGCTGGTTCCCGACCTTCTGATCTTTATCTATATGTATGCTATTGGGCCTGGTACGATCAAACGATACCAGGCCCAATTTTGCTGCCACCAGGCGGTAGACCAGGGTGCAAGCAGCAGGCATACTCTACGCGGATGCCGGGAGTTTCATATATTCAGCCACAAACCGCATAGTATCAAAACAATCCTCTTTCACACGTCCCTCGCGACAAACGGGATAGAGAATGGGATAGATGTTGCGATCAATCATCCACTGCATTTTTTTGCGGCGTTGTGCTGGCGAGCCAATGACAGCAAATTGCTCCATCATTTCATCTGTCACCAGATGGCGTGCCTTAAGGATACCTTCTGTGCGCCAGACCTCGCATAGATTGCGCACCGCTGGTCCATACCCTGATGCTTCCATGACCGGGAAGAAGTGTGGAGCGCCAAAGAAGTATGTCAGGCAGGTTCTCAAGGCATCTAGTGATTCATCACTATCGTCGGCGGTTGTCATGGTGAGGGTATAGAGAGCGATATCATCGGGGTTGCGCCCAATTGCTTTGCCTTCACGCTCAAATATTTCTCGATAGCGATAGTAAGATGCCTCGGAAAGTCCATTGGATATGACACCATCGGCCTGCCTGGCCGCCAGCGCGATCATCTGGGGTCCTAGAGCAGAGAGGTAAATACGTGGTGGTGTCTCTAATGGTCCCTCACGCAGACGGAATGCGAATATGTTATAAATTTTTCCCTGATAGGAGAAGCGCCTGGGTTGGCCTGCCTTTACAACTGCATCACTTGGGAGGCCAACAATCGGGCCACCCAATTGCTCATCGCTTTGAGGTGTCAGTATTCCACGTATAATATCGATTGTCTCTCTGGCTCGCTGTATCGGACGATCAAGCGCAATACCATGCGCGGCTTCCATCCAGCTACCGCCACCTGTTCCAATACCATAATGGAGGAAGCGGCCGTTACTGAGTCGCGAGATCGTAGCTGCTCCTATTGCTAATAGTGTAGGCGTACGAGAATAAAAGTTCACATCCCCTGTTCCCAGGCGAAGCGTGGTGGTTCCCGCTGCGACCTCAGACAGAACGGCGAAGCTCTCTTTCCCATCGCCTTCACCTACCCAGAAGCCTTCATATCCGAGTTCTTCGGCTTCCCGGGCATATTGTACAATCTCTTGCATAGATAAATCCCCTGTATTTACCAGGGATACACCCATATGATCTAGCATCAAACGCACCTCCCATTGCGAGTTCTCTCATACTGTCATGTTGAAATACATGTAATGAAAATTAAGTAGCAAATCTCACTTCTGAAAAAGTATAGTGTATTATCTCCAAGAATGCTTCTTTTTAATTGCTTCTTTAATACAGCAATTAAAAAGAAGCAAAATATTGGAAAACCATTTATTATTGTTATGATGTACTTTGTATGATAAGGTGCCGCTTCTAGCGGCGCAGGGAAAAGGAGTGAGGGGAGCAGGATCGCCCCTTTGCTTTTATATCTGGGAGTGAGACGCAGTTCCATCGGTGTGTACTTATGCTTTATGACGAGGAGGAGACGATGAGCCAGTCAACGAAACTCAATTTAAATTCACCCATATTCAAAGCCAACCCCTATCCTACCTTTGCTCAATTGCGTGCTACGGATCCGGTTCACCTGTATGCTTCAACAGCTGAACACAAAACGTGGCTGATCACACGCTATAAAGATGCGGATGCAATTCTTCGTGACGACCGATTTGTCAAGGAACGACGTAACACGTTGCCTCCCGAGGAAAGGGCGCCCATACCAGAAACTCCTCCTTCACCCGCTGATCTCATGAGTCTGATGATGACCGACTTTGATCCACCTACTCATACACGATTGCGCTCGCTGGCGAATCTATCCTTTACCCCGCGTATGGTTGAACAGCGGCGTGAGCGTATTCAGCAGATCACGGATGAGCTCATTGATGGGGTGGAAGCGAAGGGCACGATGGATATCATCGAGGAGTTTGCATTTCCGCTTCCGATGCGGGTGATTGCCGAGATGTTAGGTGTGCCTGCTGAAGATAGCGTTCAGTTGCATGTGTGGACAAAAACTATTGCTGACGCGCTTGGTGATCCGGTTGCTTTTCAGCAGGCGGGCGTGCAATTACAGGCTTTCCACACATACCTGCATGACTTGATTGAGAAAAAACGCCGAAACCCTGCCGATGATCTGGCAACCAGGCTGATCCAGGCGGAGAGCGAGGGAGAACATCTTTCTAAAAGAGAACTGATGACGATGATATTTTTGCTGATCGTCGCCGGACACGATACCACAGCCAGTATGATCGGCAATAGTATGCTTGCACTATTAACCCATCCTGACCAAATGAACTTACTCCGAGAAGATCCTTCCCTGATCAAATCTGCGGTAGAGGAGTTCCTGCGCTATCGTAGCCCATTTATGCAAGCGACGTTTCGCTGGGCTCGTGAAGATATTCAGATTGGTGGCAAACAGATCCGTTGTGGGGATGGGATACTGGTCTCGCTGGCCGCTGCCAACCATGACGATGAGGCATTTGTTGATGCAGAGCATCTGGATATTACACGCCGCGAGAATGCCCATCTTGCCTTTGGTAAAGGCATCCACTATTGTATTGGGGCACCTCTGGCACGGATGGAAGGGCAGATCGCGATCGGATCTCTGCTACGCCGATTCCCTGCTATCAAATTGTCCGTTGATCCGGCGACCCTGACCTGGCGTCCAGGCTCGATTGCGCTGGGATTAAATCATCTACCGGTGAGCTTTTAGTATACACATAAGGAGAAACATGGCTACAAATACTTCCCCTTCTCCCCATGGTGATGCTTCTCACAAGAATCAACTTGCTCAAAGTCTGGCGAAACAAATAGATGCCTTATTGAGGGAATTAGTAGCCATAAACCTGCTTACGGAGCAAGATCAGCGTATTCTTTCTTTACGCATGGGGCTGAAAGATGGCAAATGCTATACGTTAGCCGAGATTGCTGCTCTCCTCCATAAATCACCAGAGTTGATACGTAGCCATCAATATTTTGCTATGCGACAGCACATCAGCAATCCGCAGTTTTTCAAACTACTGGCTAGCTATGCACAAGTAGTTAAACTTCCTCGCGGCCTGGCGTATTATTTGCAGCGTTATAGTAAACCCGAAGATCTTAGTATACCCATTCAGGAATGGGATTTTGATTAAAGGGGGAACTGCAGGAATCAAACATGTTCTCAAAAAGAGCAAGATCTGAGAAGTAGGGCATTTGTGTGCATGTTATAATGTGCTTCATGAACATTGAGTATTTTGTGCGCAACAGTGTAATTTAGTAGTGTTAGAGTTAATGAGTTCATGCGCAACAACATGGAGTTGTGTTGCTCTGAACATGAAGAAAAGGTTGTACATCATGAGCAAGACTGCTACAGACCATGTCTATGAGATCATTGTGAATGCCAATCCGGAAGCTGTCTGGAAATCATTGACCGATGGACAGGAAACGCAGAAGTATTTTTACAATGGTCGCGTGGAATCTGACTGGAAAGTTGGTTCTGATTATCATTTCTACGCTCCAGATAATTCTGTTGTCTCACAAGGAAAAGTTGTAGAGATTGAGCCACACAGTCATCTCAAGCAGACCTGGGTACCTTTATGGATTGGCAATGAGACTTCAACGGTGATCTGGAATCTTCAGCCGTTAAATGGCACAACGCTTGTGAAACTGACTCATACCGATATCAACGACGCTGCATTTGAGCAGGCGCAAATGCATGTTGGCTGGATCTATGTTCTCTCCAATCTGAAAAGCGTGCTTGAGACTGGCGAATCCCTTCCACCCATTTTTGAATAATGTGGTTGAGATTTACCCATTGAACCCTCCCATTGGAGGTATATCAGATTTCTCTTCTCTGACTCTCAAATGCGGGGAAATTCCATGTCGTAAAAAATTGTGTGCCGGAGGCAAAAGTACTCAGAGCGTGTGATGATCTTTTATTGGAGAAAACAGCATTGATGAGAGAGACGAGTGTCCTGCAAGCTTGCTGCAAAATACCACCGCACTGGCTGCAGTGCAACGTCACAAGTTACGCCAAGTTCCGCCAGTGTCACCGGACCGCTCCGCCCCCAGTGCTGCGTTTGATTCCTGAGCCTGATATGGCTCCCGAAGGGGACGATTCTCTGTAAAGAAGAGAGGATCGCCCCCTTTTCTGCATTGAGCCAGGCATTGTGCCAGTGAAGCGCGACAAAGGCGAGGAAGCGGCAAATGCAATAGCAACATATGGCATTCACCGGCTGATAGCATGCTCGATCTTTACGAAACATCTGCTCACCGCGCACCAAAGGTTCTCCACCATGATATTTGTCATGGGCAAATCTGGAGAGATTTCACTTCTCCTTCTGTTCATGCACGGGTACACTTGGGCGTAGGAGCAGGCGCTCCATCGAAACGAAGCGTTGAAGGAGGAGCGAGGCATGATGAGTTCCTACATCGTTCTGTGGACCGCCTTTTATGTCGATAGTACTCGTCGCATCTCATTGCCCAATCACCTTCCACCGCTCACGCTGTGGGTGCCTTCCTGCCAGATCGATTTTCCATTTCTCGTGCTGTCCCTCCCTCGCTTTGCTCGTGCTTGGGTTGCACCATCCACGAGATCAAGCATGGAAAGAAGGAAATACTATGAGTAGACAGAGCCAGGCCTTCCCGTCGAACGATAGAAGCCAACCTGATGCCGATGTTCTCGTTGCCCCCCTGGAGACACTTGACCGAACAACCCTTC
This sequence comes from Dictyobacter aurantiacus, assembly GCF_003967515.1. Classification (GTDB taxonomy): domain Bacteria; phylum Chloroflexota; class Ktedonobacteria; order Ktedonobacterales; family Ktedonobacteraceae; genus Dictyobacter; species Dictyobacter aurantiacus. The sequence continues at coordinate 6,058,517 of NZ_BIFQ01000001.1, forward strand.
CACTCGCTGGTGGAAAGGCTGCCAATCTGGGGGAATTGATCCAGGCAGGTTTGCGCGTCCCGGCGGGCTTCTGCGTCACCACGACTGCCTATGAGCGGATCGCAGCTCATGCGGGGCTTCACACCCAGCTTTTAGAGCTGGCGTCTGTTTCCCGTGAGGGCCGCGCAGAAAGACTCGTCGAACTGGCAATCGCCATCCGCACGGCCTTGAGAGAGACTTCTCTGCCACCAGAGGTGGTCGAAGCCATCACGAAATCCTATCAGGCCCTCTCCGACGGCTCGCCCATTCCGGTTGCCGTTCGTTCCTCCGCGACGACCGAAGATCTGCCCGATGCCTCTTTCGCAGGTCAGCAGGAAACCTTTCTCAACGTGATCGGCATCGATGCGGTGCTCTCTGCTGTCCACCAGTGTTTTGTCTCGCTCTGGACAGATCGTGCGATAGCGTACCGAGCTAGTCTCGGCATTGGTCCACAAAGCGTGCGCCTGGCGGTCGTGGTGCAGAGGATGGTGGTGCCCGAGGTGGCTGGTGTCCTTTTTACTGCTAATCCCCTCACTGGGAAACGGCGAGAGGCCGTCATCGAGGCCAATCCGAATCTGGGTGAGGCTGTGGTTTCCGGTATCACCAACCCAGATCACGTTGTCGTCCGAACGAGGACGGGTGAGATCATCGAACGGCGTCTGGGCGAGAAACAGGTCGTGATCCAGGCCAATGCCTCTGGTGGGACACGCACGATCGAGGCGCGTTCCTCTCACCCGCATTTCTGTCTTTCTGATGAGCAGATCCACACGCTCTCAGCTCTTGGAGCGCGCGTTGAGGCGCTCTATGGGACACCACAGGATATCGAGTGGGCCCTTGATGCCGCAGGCTCCATCTTCCTGCTCCAGGCACGACCCATTACGACACTTTTCCCCCTTCCGGCGGGCGCTCCATCCTCCGATGAGGAGCTACGTGTCTATCTGGCCTTTGGCGTTCAACAAGGCACCTATCGCCCTTTCACGCCGCTGGGTACATCCAGCTGGCGGCTCCTTACATCCGGACTGCTCACGCTCATCGGTCATCCCCCTGCCGATCCGTTATCCGGCCCCAGCTTTGTGCAAGAGGCCGCCAGCCGTCCGTTCTTCGAGGTCACGGCGGCGCTCCGCAGCGCCTTTGGTCGTCGTTTCCTCATCGAATCCATGCGCGAGGCGGAGGTCCATGCAGCCACCAGTTTCGAGCAGCTCACCACCGACCCACGACTGTCGCTGCGGAGGGTTCGCCGGCTTGCCGTTGCCCGCGCCCTCCTGCTCCTGTTTGCTCGTACCCACCTGCCCTGGTATCTGCTACAAGCTCTTATCGCGCCCCGCGTTGCTACCAGACGGGTGCAGCGTGACATTTCACAGCTCCGTTCCGGTTTCCAGCTCGACCCAGATGCTCCAGCTCGTGCCCATCTGGCAGAAGCGGAGCGCCTGCTGCTGGAGAGCACCCGTGTGGCCTTTCGTGTCTCACCTGTCATGCTAGCTGGCATGCAGAGCTTTGTGCTGGCGAGACGGCTGCTTGGGGATCTGGCTTCGGAGAGTGAGTGTCAGCGCGTCCTGGGTGGCTCACCGGCCAATCCCACTACGCAGATGAACCTGGCCCTGTGGAAACTTTCCGAGCTTCTGCAGGCAGATGAGTCGAGCCTGCACCTGCTTACGACGGCGCCCCCTGCACATCTGGCCCAGGACTATCAGCTGGGACAACTCCCCGCGCTCTTGCAAGAAGGGATGACGCATTTCCTGCAGGAGTACGGCCACCAGAGCATCTGCGACCTGGACCTGGGGATGCCGCGTTGGTCAGAGGACCCGACCTATGTGTTTGATCTCCTTACCGGATACCTCCAGTTGCCGGAAAGCGCACACACGCCAGATCTTCAACTGCAACGGGCTGGGGATGCTGCATCTGCCATGATCGAGACACTTTCACAACGTACCAAGCGTCAGCATTGGTTGCGCGGATGGTTGGTGCGCTTGTTGCTCATCCGTGCTCATGCGCTTGCTGGTTTCCGCGAGATGACGCGCTTTGTCCTTGGGTTGCGGCTTGCCCAGGCCCGCTCTCTGCTTCTGCCTGTCGGGGAAGCACTTCGGCAAGCAGGGAGGCTCGGAAAGGCCGCTGATGTCTTCTTTCTGACCTTCCCCGAAATCCATGCGGCCCTTGGGGGAACTGACCAGCGAGCGACCGTCGCGGCGCGACGAACGACCTTTGATCGGGAACTGAAACGGCGGCATATTCCCCTGGTCCTGCTCTCCGATGGGACCGAACCGGCATTGGTGCGACCGTCTGAGCGGGAAGGAGCGGCCCTGCGGGGAACGCCTGCCTCCCCAGGCCGGGTGACGGCTCCGGCACGCGTGATTCTCGACCCCGAAGCGGCTCAGCTCGCAGCAGGGGAGATCCTGGTTGCTCCCTCAACCGATCCTGGGTGGACCCCCTTGTTTCTCAAAGCCGCAGGGCTGGTGATGGAGGCAGGAGGAGCCATGGCACACGGGGCGATTGTGGCCCGCGAATATGGCCTTCCCGCTGTCGTCGGGGTAGCTGGCGCGACAGAACGGATTACGACTGGCAGCCTTCTGACGCTTGACGGCAGCGCGGGAATCGTCACCATTGAGTCCAGGGAGTGAGCCAGGCCACCCCTGCTCTCTGCAGTGGTACAATGAGGGTGTGAACAAGGGAAGGTCGAGTGCAGGCAACAGGAGGAAGACATGCACATCAGCCAGGGTCAGCAAACAAGAGAACACGCCATGAACGCTGAAGGTCCTGGGGGCACCACGTTTTCAGAGGATGTGATTACTTCGAGTGGGATCACCTTCCATCTCTGGCGGCTCTACCAGCATGCCTGGCTTGTGTGCCTCTTCTTTCCGCTGCTGGCGCTGGTTCGCGAGCCCCTCGCCACCTGGCGTCTCGTCTTGGGCCTGGTGTTCCTCCTGGGGTTCGCGGTCAGTTATACCTGGCTGATGTGGCCCCATCCCGCCAGTCGGAAAGCATCTGCGTGGGCAGGCTCCTGGCTCTCACTCCTCCTCTTTGCCACCCTCTCGCTCCTGGTGCTCGCGTTCACGCTCACCTATGGTCTGTCCTTTCTCTGGCTCTTGATTGGCGTGAGTGCTCTTGCCGGAGTGCTGTTCCCGATGCGCAGCGCGTTTGCCATTATCGTGATCTTCACGCTCCTCCCACTCTTCCTTACGGTAGGGATGACAGGAGGTCTGGCAGGCGTGGATTGGTGGTGGCTCATCGCGCTCATGCTGCTGGTGCGAGGACTGGGTCTGGACATGATGGGAGTGGCTCGCATGGGCAGGGCCATTCAGGAACTGCATACCGCACGTCGAGAGCTGGCCCGCCTGGCGGTCATCGAAGAGCGCGAGCGCCTCGCCCGCGATTTGCATGACCTGTTGGGGCAGGCCCTTTCCATGATCTCCCTCAAAAGCGAACTTGCCTCCTGCCTGATTGAGGAAGATCCCAAACGCTGTGCTCAGGAACTCTCCGAGATCGAACACGTGTCGCGAAAGACGCTGCGCGAAGTGCGTGAGGCCGTGGCTGGATATCGACAGCCGACCCTGATCAGCGAACTGGAGGGAGCCCGGCAACTCTTAGAGGCAGCAGGGATTCAGGCACAGATTGAATCTCTCCAACCACCCCTGCCGCCTACGCTGGATGCCGTACTCGCCTGGACGGTGCGCGAAGGGGTAACGAACCTGATCCGCCATAGTCGTGCACAGCAATGCTGCATTCACCTGAAACACAAGAACGGGAGAGTCAGCGCCGAAATCCTCAACGATGGCGGGGAACGGAGGACGGAAGAAAGACCTCCTCAGAGGGGCTCTGGCCTGGCCGGTCTGCAGAAGCGGATATCACCACTGGGGGGAACGCTGGAGGCTGGTCCATATCTCCTCCAGGGTAAACAACACTTTCGCCTCTATGTGGAACTGCCGTTTGAGACCAGACGAGAAGCATGGGTTGCGGAGGGAGATGGCTCATGATCCGAGTGTTGCTCGCAGAGGACCAGGCGATGGTGCGTGGAGCGCTCTCTGCTCTGCTGAGTCGAGAGAAAGATATCGAGGTGGTCGCGGAGGTGGGACGAGGCGATGAAGTCGTACACATGGCGCTGATGACGCAGCCAAATGTTGCCTTGCTCGATATTGAGATGCCGGGTCTTGATGGACTCGCAGCAGCACAGGCGCTGCACGATGCTCTGCCCAACTGTCGGAGTGTCATCCTGACCACCTTTGGACGTAGCGGCTATTTGCGTCGGGCCATGGAGAGTGGCGCAGTCGGGTTTCTCCTCAAAGATGCGCCGGCCGCGGACTTAGCGATCGCGCTTCGGCGCGTGATGGCAGGCGAGCGCGTAGTTGATCCTGACCTGGCTCTGTCCGCGCTCTCTGAGGGGAATAATCCGCTCACCAACCGGGAGCGAGAAGTGCTGGTCGCTGCTCTCCCCGGCCTCAGCCATGCCGAGATCGCCGCACGCCTTTCTTTATCCGAGGGGACCGTACGCAATCACATTTCCGCAGCGATGCAGAAATTAGGGGCACGCAATCGGATGGAGGCGGCGCGGTTGGCTGAACAAAAGGGATGGTTGTGAAAGGCTGAAGCGTTCCGAATGTGGCGTATCTCGCTGCTCTTGATGCCGTCGATGCGCACGGGCGGGCGCTGCCCACCCGCGTCATCTCCCACGCCGTCGTAATGGGCTCCGATGGGAATGGGAGGCATGAGAAGCAGGTTTCATACCCTGTGGTGCTCCACGCTAGCGGGCTGCTGTTGTTGATACCGATGCTCTACAAGTGTTAAAAAGTAGCGGATCCGGGTGGCGAGCTGCGTGGCTGTGTGTTCGAAGGCCTGGTAGCGTTGTTCCGGGGTTCCTTCTGCCTGGACAGGATCGGGAAAGCTCCAGTGGATGAGCTCCGTGTTATCTGGCCAGGTGGGGCATGACTCGCGCACCCGATCACAGACCGTAATGACATAGTCAAAATGCTGATCGCCCAGTTCATCGATATGCTTGGAACGAAGGCGGCTATGATCAACATGCAGGGACGCTAATACCTGCATAGTAGCAGGGTGGATACCGGCCGGCTCCGTGCCTGCACTGGCGACCTCAACGCGCCCACTGCTCATCTGCCGCAACAGGGCTTCCGCCAGCAGGGAACGTGCGCTATTGTGGGTGCAGAGGAACAGAACGCGGAGTGGTCGTTCCGGGATTGGCCACTGTTGCGGATCAGATGGCACCTCCAGGCTCCCAATTGCTGGATGTAAGACGCTGCCTGCGCTCAGATAGAGCACGCGCAGCGCTTCGAGATCAAGGCTATAGTATAGCGATCGCTCATCCGCGCTGCTGCGCCGCTCTGTGACCAGATGGTGTTCACGCAGTTTCCGCAAATGGTACGAGACAACATTCTGGGGTTCATGGAAGTCTTGAATGATTTCTTGCACGCTCCGATCACTATGCGCCAGGGTCGTTACAATGTTCCAGCGGAGCTCATGTGCCAGGACTTTCAAGAATTCGGGGACGTGTGGTGTCGAATGTGTTGTGTTCATATTCGTCGTTCTCCCTTTTACTGGCAAGATCTATGAGAAAAGTGCTGGTGGTACCAGGACGCTTCCTCCGAAGTAAGGCCCAGCTCGAGGTAAGACAGGCACTTTTCTCGCACGATGTGAAGATTAGGCGCGGTCCGGTTTTTTTATTGCCTCGATTGGTGTGATGTCGGGCGTCGCTCGTAACCATTGATAGAGAGCCGCACTCAGGCATGTTCCAATGATGGGGGCAATGATATAGACCCATTGATCTTGCCAGGCTCCTGCAATCAATGCAGGTCCCAGGGAACGAGCTGGATTCATGGACGCGCCACTAATCGGGCCCCCCCACATGGCATCCAGGGTCACTGCAGCGCCAATTGCCAGCGCTGCCAGTTGTCCAACGGCTCTGGTATCAGTCGCCACAGAGATAATGACCATCATTAAGACCGCTGACAGGAGCACTTCCAGGCCAAATGACTGCCAGACGCCACCTGCTGGGATGGTGGCTCCTAATGATGCGATGGGGCCGAAGAGCCCGCGAAGGGCAACGGCCCCGAGCACGGCGCCCAGGATCTGAGCCAAAATATAGAAAGGGACCTGTCTCCAGGGAAAATGGCGCGTGAGTGCAAAGGCAATGGTGACCGCTGGATTAAAATGTGCGCCAGAGAGATGACCCGTGGCAGCGATCATGACCATAATAATCAAGCCGAAGGTGAGTGCGACCCCCACATGTGTTAATGTATGGGTCTGGGTATCGACCATGATGGCACCACAACCAGCGGTAACAAGGGCAAAGGTACCCACACCTTCTGCGACGGCTTTTCGTGGTAAGGATGTCTGCAACATCAGGCTACCCCTAAGATAGCAGGATCCTCGACCCAGGCGCGCAACTGACACTCGATCGCATCACGCACCTGTCGGAATGAGGTAAGTCGTTCTTCCTCTGTTCCCTGAACAGCCGCGGGATCGGGGAAGCTCCAATGGATGCGTGTCGCTTTCCCTGGAAATACAGGGCACTGCTCTGCAGCATTGTCGCAGACAGTGATCACGTAATCAAAGGGCTGATCAAGAAACTCATTGAGATGTTTGGAGCGGTGATGGCTAATATCGATCTGGCATTCAGCCATAGCCTGAATGGCCAGGGGATTAACCCGAGAAGGCGCGGTGCCTGCACTCTCAACATCCATCTGCTCACCAGCCAGGTGGCGGAGCCAGCCTTCCGCCATTTGGGAACGTGCGGAATTTCCTGTGCACAGGATAAGGACCCGTTGTTTCATTGCGTTGTTCCTTTACCTATCAGTATGCTCGTAAAACAAGGCGCTTGTATTGAACATGTAGGTACGAAGCTGGATGAAATTGCTTCGCTGCGCATTTATTCAAAATATATTGATACAAATATTATTGATGTAATTAAGATACCAGAAAAAAAGCTTCACTGCAAGGCGTAATGCCTTCCTTCTTTCCTGCTGCGAGAAAAGGAACATGAACACGCTGATCTGATTTCCTGCTGCTGAGATCAGGTATCAGACTATTCTCCTTACTGTTTCTCTCTTCACCTTTTGAAGAAGCCCTGCTTTCCCGAGTGTTGCGGTATCTTATCCATGTGTAAAAAGACCTTACCGAGGCAGTGCGATCCGGATTTGATCAGCCTTGGTGTCAAGGGCAAGTGGAAGCTCAGGCCCACCGCCTCAAGCTAATTAAAAGACTGGCTATCGCCGGGTGACCCGAGCGTTCCAACGAAAAGGATGGAGCGTCAATCACAAACGGGTCTTACGAGTGATGCAAGAAGAATCCTTGTTGTGCCAACCACAAACTCGAAGCATGGGTATGGCGTCTACGAGAATTTGGTCAAAACGGCCAGTATTGACGCTCCCAATCAAGTGTGGGATGGGTTCTCTCACCCTGGATTGATACCCAGTCGCACTGGCTGCAGGAGTCAGACTCGATCAAAGCCGATTCCTAAGTAGTAAAGGCACGAGTTACGACAATACCTATGGAACAGTGAGGTGATTCATATGCAATGGCTTGCCCGTATCGTAGCCAGTTCAGCACCAGCGGCTACCATTCTAGTGCGTGTGATTGTTGGAAGTGTTTTTCTCTCCGAAGGGCTACAGAAGTTTCTCTTCCCGGCGCAGCTTGGGGTGGGGCGTTTTGAGAAGATTGGTATTCTCTGGCCGCACGTCATGGCCCCCTTCGTGGGGATCGTCGAGATCAGTTGCGGCGTGCTCATCCTTCTGGGTCTGTTCACCAGGCTCGCCGCTCTCCCTTTGATCATTGACATGCTCGTCGCCATCAGCACCACCAAGCTTCCCCTCCTGATTGAGCACGGTTTCTGGAACATGGCCCACGAAGCACGAATCGATTTCTCCATGCTCCTGGGATCCATCTTCTTGCTCATCGTGGGAGCGGGAAGCTGGTCCCTTGATGCGCACGCGGCCCAATGGTTCCGAGCCCATTCCCGAACGCGGCTCCGATTCAGATCAGCACCGTCTCCGTAGTGGAAGAGTATGCATCATAGGAACGCCCGGGAGATACCATTAGCTCTTGCGATATCGGCAGCCGCTATCGTATACTGATAATGGATTTGTTGTTTGTTTGAGAAAGGGCGTGATCATGATTCTCCGTGATTTAGAGCTGGGCGCGATGCAAGCGCACATCCTCTATCATGCGACCATCGAGCCGATCTATGGCAGTTGGATGGCCGGCGAACTGGCTCACCACGGATATACGATCAGTTATGGGACGCTGTATCCCATGCTCCATCGCATGCAGCAGGAAGGGCTCCTGGCGTGTGAAGAACGACGTGAAGGTAGTCAGCTGCGCAAGTACTATCGCGCGACCGAACAGGGGGTACGCGACCTTGAGCAGATACGCCAGCGCATCCGCGAACTCTACCAGGAACTGGTCCTGGAAAAGCCAGGCGCTTCATCAGAGCATCCTTCATCAAGATATGGAGAGGCATAATGATCATGACGATCCTGCTCATTCTTGTGGCCGTTGGTTTTGCCTGGAATCTGGGCGTGCATTATACCGGGGCCGTCATGGGGATGCCCTACGCCGCGCGCTCAATCTCCTTGTGGCCTGCACTGATCCTCATTGGGATATTGACGATTCTTGGTGCCACCTTTGCCAGCCATGGTGTCGAAGCGACGGTGGGACAACAGATCATCGACAGCCACCTGGTGACGGTCCCTGACGCGCTGGTGATTGTGTTGGCTGCGGGAGCGCTCACGCTGCTCTATAACTACTGGAAAATCCCCACTTCCACGATTCAGATTCTGGTCTTTTGCGTTGTAGGAGTTGGCCTGGCTGGCAACATTCCGATCGCCTGGCAGACCATTGGCAAGCTTGCCATCGTCTGGGTCTGCGCGCCGGTAGCCGCCTTTGGCCTGGGTTTTCTCTTCACCCGTTTGCTTGATCTCATCATCCCGACAGAGCTGGCCCGCGCCCAGACGCAGGCGCTAGCCCAGGAGGACGCGCAGGCGCTCCGCCATCACTCCTGGTTCGCGCGCGCCTTTCCCGGCGTCGCGCTCCCGCAAGAGGTATTTCCCTTGAAGAAGGCGCCCGTCTCCCAGGCGACCCTCTTCGCGCTGCGCTGGCTCCCGTTCTTGCTGGTCTGCGTTGGGATGGCGGCCTCGTTTGTGCTGGGAGCGAACGATGTCTCGAACGCAACCGGGGTCTTCATCCTCACCCACCTGTTTTCCTTTCTGCTGGCGGGCTTCATTGGTGGCGTCGCGATGGCGGTTGGGACGCTGACATGGGGACGGCGCATTCTCAATACGGTCGCCTTTGACGTCGTCAAGATGGACCTGACGATGGCCAGCGCTGCCCAGGGTGTACAGGCGCTCGTGGTGCTGATTGCCGTGACGCTGGGCCTGTTCACCTCCATGAATCAGGCCCTCATCGGAGCGATGGCTGGTACAGGTTTCGCCCGTGGGCGCGAAACTGTCCAGCGCAAGCAGATGCTCGCCATTCTGCGCGGCTGGCTCATCGGTCCGCTCTCCGGGCTGATGCTGGCCGTTGTCCTTGAATGGCTGGTGCGGTTCATGCTGCACCTGCGCTAATCACAGAACAAGGGCCATGTGATGGGGCGGCACAGCCTGCTGGAAGATGGCCCCTTCTGACTGCCTTTTGTCTACTGGCTTTTTCTTCTACGGGCGCATGGTCGTGGTTGGTCAAGGTATCCGGCGACAAGCTACTGGAAGATGGGCAGGTGAACGATGAAACAGGAGCCTTGTCCCACCTGGCTGCTTACTTCTATTGAGCCCTCATGTTTGCGGACAATCCATTCAACAATGGAAAGTCCCAAGCCTGTGCCACTGCCTTCGGTCCGTGTGCGAGAGGGATCCACACGGTAGAAGCGTTCAAAGATGTGCGGGAGATGTTCTGGCGCGATGCCGATCCCGGTATCCTGAACGATGAACTGCACTTCGGACGAATTGGTCAGCAGGCCTACCTGGACCGAACCACCAGGATTGGTATAGCGGATCGCGTTGTCCAGCAGATTCAGTATCATTTGTATCAGTCTCGCTTCATCCCCGAGGAGCGTGACCGGTGGGAGTGTCTGAACGGAAAGACAAATGTCCCGTTTGTGAGCCAGTTCCTCCGCATTCGCGGCGACCGCTTCTATCAGCGTATCAAGGTGGACCGTTTCACGCTCAAATTGTGCCTGTCCCTCATCCCCACGAGCCAGGGCCAGCAAATCACTGATGAGCTGAGAGAGACGCTCTGTCTCTGCTGAGATGCTCTGGAGCACGATAGTATACTCCTGTGGTGTTCGCGACTTTCTCAGCGCTATATCTGCCTTATTGCGGATCACAGTGACGGGAGTGCGCAACTCATGGGAAGCATCGGCGACAAAGCGGCGCTGGCGAGAGAAAGACTCGTCGAGCGAATCGAGCATTTTGTTGAGCGTCAGGGCGAGATACTGCATTTCATCGCGCACCGAAGGGACGGGCACCCGTTGGTGCAAATCACCAGCCTGGATCTTGCTGGCCGTTTCCGCCAGCCGTTTCATCGGCGCAAACGACCGGCCTGCCAGCCAATAACTGCCCAGCGCGCAGGACACCAACACGAGTGCGCCTACCGCCAGCAGCGCTGCCACCAGTTGATGTAGCAGAGCATGTAGGGTGGCAAGCGACTCGCCAACCTGGATCACGGCCAGAGGTTGGCCCGCACTCGTAAGTGTGCGGCTGTAAAGGCGCACCTCTTGATCCCTGGTGGACAACACCGTGCCCTGCCAGGGCGTGCCTTGCAACGGCTGCGTGACGCTACTCTGTGGTGCGTGCAGGGTGTGAAAAGCGGATGTTTCGCCCAGCAACTTGCCGTGAGCATCCAGCAGGCGTACCAATGTACCCTGACTGACATCCGAAGAGGTTGTATCTGTTCCGTGGGTTGATGTGTCCAAACCGGGCAGCGCGAGATTCAAATCACGGAGTGTGATGGTTCCCTGGTGGAGGACGAGTGAACTCGCGATCTGCTGAGCGCGCAATCCGAGATCGGTATCCACGCTCGCTTCTAGAGAGCGTTCGAGGTATTGATAAAACACCATTCCGGTGAGGAGCAGAAGCACCGCGAACGCGCTGGTATACCAGGCGGCCAGTTGCAGGCGTAAACTGAACGGTACTGAGCGGCGCAACGTTGTGAGTAGTGACGCGAGGGACTTCATGGTAGCGGCTCCTTCAAGCGATAGCCTGATCCCCGCACCGTCTGAATCAGGTCAGGTTCTCCTGCCGCGCAGAGAGCCTTACGCAAATGGCGAATATACACGTCGATGACGTTGGAGAGATGGTCCGCATCGTAGTCCCAGATATGTTCCGCGATGGTAGTGCGACTCAAAATCTCGCGCGGACGGCTCATCAGCAGATGCAGCAGGGCGTATTCCTTGCTGGAGAGCGAGAAAGACCGTTCGCCGCGCCTGCCTTCGTGGGTACGGGTGTCCAGGGTGAGATCGAGAAACCGTAAGAGGGGGGAACGCTCGGATGTCTCGCGGCGCAGCAGCGCGCGCACGCGTGCCTCAAGCTCCCGAAAAGCAAACGGTTTGACCAGGTAATCATCCGCGCCCAGATCGAGCCCTTGCACGCGATGGTTCACTTCCCCAAGGGCGGTCAGAAAGAGAATAGGCATACGCCTACGCAGCGCGCGCAGGCGTCGGCAGACCTCCCATCCATCGAGATCTGGGAGTAAGATATCCAAAATAATGAGGTCATACGGTACCAGACTACCCATTGCCAGCCCATCCTCGCCATTGGTGGCCAGATCCACGGCATAATGACACTCCTCCAGGCCTGTTTTCAGATCCGGCCCCAATTCGGGATGGTCTTCGACAACTAATAAGCGCATTCCTCCCTCCTTTGTTTCTGTCATGGAAGCTTTCAAGTTTAGCTTTTCTTTCCTTGGTACTGTACCACGTCCAGATGAAGAGGAGGTGAAACGGAATGGTTCTCTCTCCGAGGCGTCCTCCCATTTGGTCAAACAACCAGGTACTTCATTTTCACTTCATGTTCGCCTGGTATAGTGCCGGTAGTAGATGAGCCAGATGCAGATAAGTCGCTGCGGGGGCAATGGTATGTTTAAAGGAGAACCCGGTTATGTCCTGGATATTATATGAAAATTACCGTCTATTTATTGATATAAATCAATACGCTGGTCGTATCCCTTTTCTTGACCAACTCATGATTTTTGGAGCAAACGACCTGATCTTTCTTTGTCCGCTGGTCCTGCTGCTGTTGTGGGGGCGTCCTGCTTTTCTGCGCAGGCGTGCCTTGCGTCCTGGGGAAGAGGAGATCATTCGGGCCTGTCGCGCGACTTTTCTCTGGAGCATCGGAGCAGTCGTCCTGGCTATCGTGTTCAATATGGGCCTTTCGCATATGATCTTTGAGCCACGCCCGTTTGTGACCCATGTGGTCCACCTGCTTATTGCACATCCCGCCGATGACTCGTTTCCCAGTGACCACACCGCTGTCTCGTTCGCGCTGGCTGGCACGCTCGTGTTTTCGTTGCCCTCCTGGCTTATGCATGCCTGGAAACAGCGCGTCACGCTCACAGAAGCGCAGGGATGGCGCACACTCCTTTTGCCGCTAGTTTTGATGGGCGTGGCTGTCCTGATGGCATGCAGTATTGGCATCGCACGCGTGTTTGTCGGGGTTCACTACCCGCTGGATATCGTGGGAGGTGCTGCCTCTGGGCTGGCGGCAGCAGGCATCATGACGGCTCTACGCCGCCCACTGCGTGCTCCGACCGAAGTATGTTTGCGTGCCGCGTCCGCGCTGCACCTGGCATAGTGATCGTGGCCTTTCAGATAATACTTGCTGCCTGGGCCCCAATGTTTGCGTTGTAGGTGAAGATTGTGCGTTGATTGTGATTTTCGATGCCAGTTCTGAGAACTGCGTGTGAGATGTGGATGCCATCCTCGTACCAGGAGATAAATAAATTCATTCATTAGTCCTGCCAGTAGAACGTATTCTACCAGCGGCAAATGAAAGTGAGGATGCTATGATGATGTGGGGATATGGATATGAGCCTGGCTGGGCCGGGTGGCTGATGATGGGTGTGAGTAATATCCTGTGGATTGCGCTACTTGGCCTCCTTGTCTGGGCGGTAATTCGCTGGTTGGAGCGAAGATCGAGCGCCTCCGGACCAGGTGGACCGCGTACCCTGGTTCATGGTCCGTCCGCTCTAGAGATTTTGGGCCAGCGCTACGCACGAGGAGAAATTGATACCGCGACATTTGAACAGATGCGTGAGCGACTTCAAACGGTGGATACACAGCGCATGCTCCATGAAAGTCGGCCATAGCGTGCAGGAGATCTTCAATTGTAGCGGCTGTATCTCGATTTGAATAGGGTGGATGAGGAAACAGCGTAGCCCCCTCTTTTGAAGCAAAAGAGGGGGCTACGCTGTTTCCTCGCTTTCTCAGGCCAGGTGCAGCCTGCGCAGGGTTTGCGCATTGAGCGCCACAATGATGGTGGAAAGCGACATGAGCAGCGCGCCAAAGGCGGCGGGAAGCACGAATCCAATGGGAGCGAGCACGCCGGCCGCCAGGGGCAGGGCGATCGCGTTATACCCGACCGCCCAGCTGAGATTCTGGAGCATCTTTCGATAGCTGGCCTTGCTCAGCGTGATGATGCGTGCGATATCGCGTGGATCATTCTTGACCAGGACGATGCCCGCGGATGCTCGCGCCACATCTGTGCCTGCTCCAATGGCAATACCAACGTTTGCCTGCGCGAGTGCAGGTGCATCATTAATGCCATCCCCAACCATCGCGACCTTTGTGTCTCCTTGTTGTAGCTCGCGTATTTTCTCGATCTTGTGCTCTGGTAAGACCTGTGAAAACACCTCTGTGATGTCCAGTTCTCTGGCAACCCAGCTGGCGACCTCATGCGAATCTCCGGTCAGCATAGCAACGCGTAATCCCTGTTGCTTCAACGTGGCAACGGCCTCGCGGCTCTCCTCACGGATGACGTCGGCCAGAGAGAAGGCCGCGAGCAGGCGCTGATCCTCCACCAGATAGACGACTGTTTGACCGCGAGCGCCCCATTCCCGGACCTGTTCAGCGAACGCTGTGGGCAGCGGAATTACATCCTGTTCAAGCAAGCGTGGACCGCCCACCTTAAGGATGCGTCCATTGACCTGCGCCTGCACGCCTTTGCCGGAGAGCGCCTGGAAATTGGACACTGGTGGCAGCGCCAGGTGTTTTTCGTGCGCGGCCGCGACCAGGGCGCGAGCGATAATGTGTTCGCTGTCCCCTTCAAGGGCGCCGACCAGCGCCAGAGCATCATCTGCGCTGATGCCTTCCACTGTCTGCATGGCCACCAGTCCTTGTTTGCCTTGTGTGAGCGTGCCTGTTTTGTCGAACACAACCACCTTGAGCAGACGTGCCTGCTCAAGGGCCAGGCGATCGCGGACCAGGATCCCATGACGGGCCGACAGGGCTGTAGAGATAGCGATCACGAGTGGGATGGCGAGTCCCAGGGCATGGGGGCAGGCGACAACCAGAGTAGTAACCACGCGTTCCAGGGTCGCGTCATTGAATCCCTGTACCAGTGTCCAGGCGATCAAGGTCAGCAGAGCCACGCCAGCCGCAATGAAGGTAAGCCAGTACGCAGCCCGATCCGCCAGCGCCTGAGCCTGGCTCCGGCTGTGCTGTGCCTCCTCAACCAGGCGCATAATGCCCGCCAGCATCGTGTTATCACCGGTCTGCGTAATCTGGAGCCTGAGAGATCCGCTACCGTTGACGGTACCCGCAATCACGTTGTCGTCCGTGTGTTTCTGGACCGGGCGAGACTCACCAGTAATCATGCTTTCATTGACCTGGCTCTCACCTTCTATCACCCGCGCGTCGGCCGGAATCTGTCCGCCGGGGCGCACCAGGACCAGGTCGTGTTCCTGGAGTTGATTGACAGGGACCTGCTCAATCGTTCCATTGACGATGCGCTCGGCCATATCCGGGAGCAGCCTGGCCAGCTCGCGTAGCGCGCTCTGGGCACTGCCAATTGCCCGCATCTCCATCCAATGTCCAAGCAGCATAATGGTAACCAGCGTGGCCATCTCCCAGTAAAAGTCCATGCCTTGTACAAGATGGAAGGTCACAGCCAGGCTATAGAAGTACGCCGTCGAGATGGCCAGCGAGACCAGCGTCATCATCCCGGGTTTTCCCGCGCGCACTTCTGAGAAGGCACCGCTCAGGAAGACCCAACCGCCGTACCAGAAGATGATACTTCCGAGGAAAGGAGCGATCCAGCCTGAGCCCGGGAATGCCGGCATCTGTAAGCCCAATGCCATATGCAGCATTGGAGCGGTCAGGACCACTGGAATGCTCAACACGAGTGAGATCCAGAACGGGCGTTTGAACATATCCGCATGATGGCCGGCATGCCCTTCGTGCCCTGCCTGGTGGTGCTGGGATCCATGATCAGCCTGGGCTTGGGAAGTAGGATGGTGGTCGTTGGTATCAGAAGGCAACGGCTGATGTTGTTGGTGTTCGTGGATGTGATTCATGATGTGTCTCCGTTCCAGCATGCCGTTTGTGGCATCCAGTATTCAACCATTATACCCACACCCACCGGGTATGGGTATAATGGGGGTAAAAAAAGAGGCCCTTTTCTCCTTGAATGACTGATGCGATAGCTAACCAGTGCATGTCAGGAACTAACGGATACTCTTAATGTGCCATGCTGTTTTTCTATACCCCCCACCCAGGGGGTATGGGAAGAGTATACCATATCACCACCATCTTTGCAAGGAGTTTCGCAAAAAAGATGGTGAAAACTATTCAATGCCACCCTGCCATAGCATTGCGGCCTGTTCTATGGTGGAGTTGGGGGGTCAGCACATTTTGCTCTGTATTCTGTTCAGGAATGAGAAAAGGCATACGTGTCGATATCTTTCGCACGTATGCCTGAGGGAGAACGAGGTATGGGAGTGAGTGTGCCAGGGACTCCCCGTAGGCCCCAGGCCAGAACAAGCCTGGCACCTACGAGGGTATTTTGTGTTTTATTCATCTTCGGGAGAGGCGAACTGGCGCAGCGCCTCGATCGAGGGGACGAAATAATAGGCACCGCTGACGGCTGTCGTGTACAGCGTCAGGGCATCGCGGATGCCATCCTCGGCTCCCGCCATGCGCGCGAGCATGCGGGCCAGACGCTGCTGGTCACTGCTGAAGCCGATGAACATCGTCCCATGCTCGGTGGCCGTGCCGAACGGTGTATTACGGCGGAAGATATGCTGCTCGACTCCATCTTCTTCGATCACGGTGCGTGAGACATGAGACTGCGGACCGCGTATCTCCTCATCAAGCTCCTGGCTGGTATCCTTTGTGCGCCCGATGACTTTTTCCTGCTGTTCGACGGCAAGCGAATTGAAGGCGGTGGCATCATGCATCCACTTCTGCACCAGTACCACGCTCCCTCCCGCGCCGGGAGAGCCATCGGGGATCAAGACCACCTCGGGCGCCTCCGAGAGCGTAGGATTCTCGGTGCCATCGATAAAGCCGGTTAGATCCCGATTATCGCGGTAGGTCCATCCTGCCACCTCCAGCGCGAGGGTAGCCACCGATGCCAGTGCCTGCATAGCCTCTTGCGTGACATCAAAGACCTTATCGTAGGCATGACCGGCCACCCAGAGCCACAGATCATGCTGGGTGGCCGGCATCGTATACCCATCAACGCCACGCACCTCCTGCTCGAAATCGGTGACGTCTGCCGGTATGCCCCTGGACGCCACGCGTTTCCAGAGGGAAGGTCGAAAGCCGGCCACCAGATTAACGCCTCCGGTTGTTATGCTTGGTTGACGCAGATTAGCGATTGCCTGCACCAGCGCAACTGGATCGGCGGACTCAAGTAGATCGAACTCCAGGTAAGAGTGCGACCCCGTCCCTAATGCGAAGATGCCGCTTTGTGCGACGTGCATCCTACTACCTCCTGTGAATCAAATGTGGGCCAGACGCCCGGGTTAAGATCCAGCCTCGACGCTGATTTGAAGGACACGTACTTCCTGCGTACGCCTCCTGGTTTATCTTGTTATAGATACCATCTTTCTCATTGTATCATGTGCCTTCGTGGTTATTGGTCTGGCGTGACCTTTTCAGGCATGGGAATATCCTTCGTGGAGGTAAATGAGGCACGCGGGCTTGATGCAAGAAAATGGAGGGGACCGAGTTTAGGGAGGAGATAGTGATCGATGCTATAGGAGCGGCTACCTATGGCGAAGAATAAGCTGGTGAAGACAAAGGCATAGGCAAAAGATGAAAATACGTAAAGCAGATAGAGATAGAACAAGAGTTACAGGATATAGGTTAAAATGTTAGCAGGTTTGAGTTTGGCGAATGAAAGTGAGGGATGTTTTTTTCATGTCAGACACGATAGATCAGCGATATCTTCTGAATAAGCAATATCATTCGGCGGTAAATCTTGATGCGCGCATACGGTTGCATGAGCGTTTCAGCACCAATCGTACGGACTGGCAACGCTGGGTGTTTGAGCAGTTTGATATTCCCGATGGTAGTCGCGTGCTGGAGCTGGGTACGGGCTCCGGACAGCTATGGGTGCACAACCTGGATCGCATCCCTGAGAGCTGGCAGATCACGCTCTCTGATTTCTCCGAGGGTATGTTGCAGGATGCGAGGAAAAATCTGGGGGAGAAGGCTGAGAGATTTCAATTCCAGGTCATAGACATCCAGGCGATTCCTTTTCCCAATGATACCTTCGATGATGTGATTGCCAACCACATGCTCTATCATGTGCCGGATCGCCAGCGCGCCTTCGCTGAAATCCAGCGTGTGTTGCGACCACGGGGATGTTTCTATGCAGCCACCAACGGGGAAGCGCATCTGCGCGAGATCGAGCACTTCTCCACGCGGGCCGGGATAGCCGCGGGTGGTATCATGGGCGCGCAGGCGCGCTCCGTCTTCAACCTGCAGAATGGGCGTGAGCAGATGGCGCCCTGGTTCAGTCAGATTGAAACGCGTTTATTTGAGGGGAATCTCGCCGTCAGCGAGGTAGAGCCCCTGGTTGCCTTTATTCTCTCGGGTCGGGCTCCAGAGAGCGTCAGCGAGGAGCAGTTGCGGTCCCTGCGCGCTCTTTTGACGGAAGAGCTCAATGCGCGCGGGATTATTCATATAGCCAAAGAAACGGGCCTCTTTATCGCTTCGGATGTGCAGCACTGAGCCTGGTTAGTGACACAAAACGAATCTATGCTAAGAACATATTTCCTGACATAGGTATGCTCTCAGCATAGATTTCTGCTTTTGCTAGTTATGCGGGCCTGCTATACTTTTGGGGCTGATTGGCTAATAATGAAAGGATAAACGTATGGCCAGTATTTCGATGCGTCCACAGCGACTCTACTTGATGCAGGTGGCGGTGATGAAGGTAGGTCCCTTTACATTGCCGGTGCCGTGCTACCTGATCCAGACGCAAGATGGCAAAAATATTTTGATTGATAGCGGTCTTTCGCTGGATATGGCGCGAGCGGGAGAGAGTGAGGTCGTGCTAGAGGATAGCCTGGGGCGTGGCATGACCATTGTATATGGGAAGAGTGTGCTTGAACAGCTGGCTATGATTGGCATGCGACCTGACGACATCGACCTGCTCATCTGCACGCACTATGACGACGATCACGCGGGCAACCTGGGTGTCTTTACCAATGCCCGGCTCATTGTCCAGCGCCAGCATCACGAGCTCGCCAGCGCCGGACATCCACGCTTCGCGGCCACGCGCTCCCAATGGGACCAGCCCGCGGAGCGCTACCAGCTAGTCGAGGGAGACGTGGAACTGCTGCCCGGCATTGAACTGATCGAAACCAGTGGGCATGTCCCTGGTCACCAGGCGGTGCTGGTAGATCTGCCTCACAGCGGTCTTGTGCTGCTGGCCATTGATGCTGTTGCCTTGCGGGACCACTTCACGGCCACGCGGCCCGTTGGTCCCACCGACGCTGACGGAGCGGGGGCCATCGCCAGCACACGCAAGCTGTTGGAACTGGTCGAGAGAAGGCATATTTCGCAGGTCATCTTTGGGCATGATCTTGTCCAGTGGGAGACGCTCAAACAGTTGCCGCTGTTTTTTGATTGATAGCGGGCGTCTTACCAATCTTGAAAAGATTGCATGATACCCTTATATTGATTTGGGCTGGCATCGAGAGGGGAGATACGGTAATATAATGTGGTTGAGAAAAAAATAGGATGATGTCATGACGTCCCTTCACAAGGAAGGTGAGCTGTAAGAATGGGAAAGCCGACATTGATTATCGTAAATGGATTGCCGGGTAGCGGCAAGACGACCCTGTCCAGGCGACTGGCCGTGGATGTGCCGCTGCCGATTTTCTCCAGGGATGGTATCTACGAGACCTTGTACGATGCCCTGGACTGTAACAGCCATGGGATGCCGCCGCTGCTGGCAAAATCCACGTTTACGCTGCTGTATTACGTTCTGGGATCGGTGCTGGCGGGAGGCCAATCGGTCATTGTCGAAGGCTTTTTTGGACGGCCGGATCTCAGGGGAGCCGAGTTCCGAGAGCTGCAAAGCAAGCACGATTTTGAACCGCTGCAGATCCTATGCCAGGCTGATGGTGCCGTCCTGGTTGAGCGCTTCATGGCACGGATCGGTGCGGAGGGTCGGCACAGCGGGCATCCAGACGTGGCATGGTTAGAAGAAAACAAGCAGCGCCTCCTGCAGGGCCGTCTTACGCCGATGCCTCTGAACGGCCAGATTGTCGAAGTCGATACCACCACGCCCGACAGTTTGAACTATGCCGACCTGCTCCAGAGGATACAGACCGCCATTCAGTAAAAAGGTTTCTTTCGAAATGGCTGTGTCTTGTGATAAAATAATGGAAATTTTATCAATGATGGATGCAGCTTCCTTTCCCATTTCAGCAGTAATCTGCCTCCCTGCTCTTAGGATGGAAAGGCTCATGAAAATGGTGAGCTTAGCCAGCTACTTGTACGGCGGGTTATCGCTGAGGAAGCCAGGCGGTACATAAAATGATGACAACGACACTTGATATTTTTGTTGGCATTCTCCAGAAGTTATTGGATGCCGGAACCATAGTCAGCTTAAACACAACGATGGAGTTTGAAGGTTATGTTGACGAGGACAAAGACGACGCCGTACCTGGGGCCGATCCGTCAGATATTTCATTGCGCATCTGGAAAAAAATAGAGCTGGCAGCCGAGCAACGCGTCATGGTGGACGGGCGGCTCATAGACGATATAGAGGATGTTCTTTTTGAGCTCTCGGTAGCGCCACCTGACTGTGACATTGAGCGTTTCTGCAAGCTCATCACCGAACTGGCCGATGCAGGCCACATTGTCCAGGCAAAAGTGGGAGAAGATGAGGTACGCATCCTGGAGCTTGAGCCGCTGGATACAGAGAAATTGCGGGCTATCTATGTTTTTATTGAGGACGCCGAGCGTTCCCTGGATGTCGACGAAAACCAGGACCAGGATATCGAAGACACCTTCTATCGTGAAAGCGACGAGCTTAGCTATCTAACAGCTTTTTATGTCACCTACGACGAAGAAGAGGCCCACTTCCGCCTGTATCCTTCCAACTTCAACGAAGACCTGGAGGATGCCGTAGACCGGTATCAACGCATATTTTTGCCACGCATGCGGGCGGCTCGCGCCTATGGCGAGGTTCCCGGCCTCATTTATCATTGACTGTATTTAAATTTATTGATTAATGCTGTTTGGCTTGAAATCAGTGCTGGAGCAAAGATCTGGGGGAGATGGTCTCCCCCGGATCTTGTTATTTTATGGCTGAAGCTGAAAGCCGGTGTGGGTATTGCGGAAGCGGATGGTATCGGGGCCGATATGGAGCAGCATATCGGGGTAGCGGGTATGGGTGGAGGAGGTGAACTGCAGCGTAATGGGGACGAGTTCCACGTGAGAGCCTGCGAGGCGAGGCCCGATAAAGATGCGTGCATGAGCCGGATTATTGCCAGGAAGCTCGATAACCTCGATCTGGCCTTTAATATTGAGCGCGACAAAATGGCTCGGCTGCCCCGTCTGCTCGTGGCCAACAAACGCATCGGTTTGAAAGGTGCGTGGTCGGCCATAGTGCAGGTCATCGCTGATGAGCGAGACCCATCCTCCCAGCCACTGTGCCAGCAGGATGGCGAGCAGTGCGATCGCCATACCCAGGCCAACCAGCGTTGCTAGCGAGGCTGATGGGAAGCGAGCGGCCAGACGCAAGAGGATAGAAGATCCGGGCAGTGAATGGAACCATGCCCGCTGGCGTCTGCCAAGCTGCCGAGAAGCACGAACCCAGGCCGGGATATCCGCCTCAGCATAGGAATAGATTGGACGATGGCGCAAGGCGCTCCGAGGAAGTCCCATGGATGAAGACATATGCCTGCTCCTTCGCGAATGGATGCATTGGACCCATTCCGTGAATGGGTTTTACTTTTGTGTTATTGGTCAGCGTGAGCGCCCCCGCACGGGCGTCCGCTGCGCGGCCGCACTTATTTGTTGTGTGTGGGTGTGTGGGATGCGCATTTGCGCATCCCACACACCCACAACCCACACACAATGGACTACTGGGCACTGCATGCGAAAGCACTTTGCAGACCGTAGATGATGGATGTGAGTGTCAGTCACTTCTTTGATAAGAAAAGTATAGCTGAGGAGCTCATCGTTTGCCTAGCGGGTTATCCACACGTTGCCGACGAATGCTGTGGATGACTTGTGGAGAACTCGCTCATGCTGTGGATAAAATCACATGACGCGTTCCTGTATCAGTGAAGGTTATGTAAATTAACGTACACCTATTCTTGTGCCTGAATAACGGGGATGGTAAACCAGAAGGTTGCTCCCTGACCGGGATGGCTTTCGAGGCCGGTCGAGCCATGGTGTAGCTCAATGAATGCGCGGCACAGATACAGCCCAAGTCCCAGGCTCAGATCCAGCTCATGTTGAACGGAGAGCCCGGTTGAGCGATAGAAGCGCTGCCAGATCAAATGCTGTTCCTCGTATGGAATGCCCCAGCCTTGATCCTGAACCTCTACACGAGCTACGGCATCCCGGGCACAAAGGCGGATAGAGACCGGACGATCCAAAGGTGAATAGGCATCCGCCTGCCTGAGAAATGTATTCACGACACGTTTAATGCGCGAAGGTTCAGCCATAATTATGGGTGGTTGATCGGCAACGTCCAGATGGAGATGGAAAGTTCGTTCAGGGGAGGCAGCCTGTTGCTCCGCTACAGTTGTGCTGACTAACTCCTGAAGGTTACAGGGGCGCAGCTGCAGCGTAAGCGTCTGAGTTTGAATGCGCGAATCGTCGAGCATATCATAAATCATGCGCTCTTGAATGCGAGCTCCCTGCAATATATTGTCCAATACTTGCATCATATTTGCCTGATAGAGGTGCCACTGCTCAACGGATTCTGGCATTGGCTCACGTTGAAAGCGCCGCTGTGCCAGTTGCAGGTTACCCATCAGGATCGTCAACGGCGT
Source organism: Dictyobacter aurantiacus (assembly GCF_003967515.1). Lineage (GTDB taxonomy): Bacteria > Chloroflexota > Ktedonobacteria > Ktedonobacterales > Ktedonobacteraceae > Dictyobacter > Dictyobacter aurantiacus. Next base: position 6,080,990 of record NZ_BIFQ01000001.1, read on the forward strand.
AAAAAGCTCATGGCTGGCCAGATCCAGGAACTCATTGATGCGCTGATTTGTCTCACTCAACACCTGTTCACGGGCCTGGGTGCGAGAAAGCTGAGTCTGTAAATGAAACTGCCTGAGAATGAGGGAGATCAGGAGTGCCATAGCTCGAACGAGTTCAATATCCGCAGATGGGTAGCGAACGTAGCGACCATTTTTCGCCAGTACCAGGCAACCGAGAATCTGATCGAACACAAAAAGCGGGATGCACAGCATCGTCTGTGGTCCCATATTAATGCGTAAATCGTGATGGATAGGAAGTTCATCCCGCTGCACCACCAGTATCTCGTTTGTTAACAGGCGGGCCAGGTGTGCGGTACTAATGAACTCTGAAAGTGGGCATGTCGCGGCAACTTGATAGCGTACTGCTTCCTGTTCCCGCGTAAAGCCACTCATAGCCACAAAGCGCACCTGATCTTGTGCCATATCGAAGGTAAGGAGCCAGGTATAGTCGCAGGCAAGGTGAGATCGCAACAGATCAACGATAGACTGGGTAATGGCCTTCATATCGGGGGACGCGATCAACTCGGCCGCCAGATGAACGTCTGAATCCTCTACCTCGCCAATAGGAAAGAGGCCCATCAAGGCGAACAGGACCTGAATAATCTGCTGTGTTCTTTTCTCGTTTTTATGTTGTTTTTGTTCCAGGTGCATCAAGCAAATGCCACGGCGCAACTGATGTGGTGAATTAAAGGCCGGGGCACAATACAGATCCACACACACGACCTTCCCCTGAGGTTGTTGGATAAAAACGTGATGGGGTTTCGCTGAAACTGATTCCTGGCAATGCAAGGCGTGCAGCAGTATATCATCAGCATTATCAGAAAGAGGGACCTGTCCACTATCATCTTTTACAAGGTGCATATATTCTCGATATAAGTGACCCAGGTAATCGGTGTCGGTGGCAAGGCCTAAAATACGGACGGCAGCCGTATTCATAAATATGATATGGCCAAGCTCATCATAGATGAAGGCACCATCAGTGATAGAGTTAAAAATTGCATGAAAGTCCTTCTCCTGATACTTTTTTCTTTGCGTTGCCGATATATTGTGGTCTGGCATCGTATTTTTCGCTTTTCCGCTTACCTTTGTATTGCAGATATCTATGGAGCTTGACATATGGTGAACTGTCATAGTATAGAGTATGGCAGCTATACACAGCAAGCCGAACTATAGGTAGAAGGAAGATGCAGTTAAGCTATAGAGCGTTTTACAATTAGTCAATTAAATTTGTTATGGTGGTTTATGAATTTAGCTTTCCTGGTAAAATAAAGAAAGGCATTGAATAGTCTGTGAGGCCGTGTGAAATAGATCAATGATGAACATGCAAGAGCAACGTCCCCTTATTCAAGGATTAAGCACATCTGAAGTGGAGGAGCGGCGTGCGCGAGGATTAGGGTGTGTGCCTCCGCCTGCCACGGGTCGTTCATACCTACGGATCTTGAGAGAGAACGTACTCAACACCGTCAATATCATCCTGTTTTCTATCGCGTTAGCCCTTGTTTTGCTGAGGCAATACCTTGATGCCATCGTCTCAGTTGGCGTGGTCTCATTTAATATGATCATCAGCCTGGTCCAGGAAGTGAGGGCAAAGCGAACGCTTGACCGTATTGCCTTACTCACGCGTCCCAATGCGTTGGTACTGCGTGATGGGAGAGAGCAGCTTATTGAACCGGAGGAACTGGTTGTCGGAGACATCCTGGTGCTAGGCCCTGGTGATCAAATAGTTGTTGACGGGCCTCTGGTGGGAGATGGATGTATTGAAGTTGACGAATCGCTGCTCACGGGCGAATCAGACCTCATGACCAAGCGGGAAGGGGACCAATTATATGCGGGGACCTTCTGCATTGCAGGTCGTGCATACTACCGGGCGGAACAGGTTGGGGTGCAGAGTGTAGCAGGCAGGTTGACGGCCGGGGCGCGGGCGTATCGCGTAGTCTTAACGCCGCTGCAGAGAGAAATCGTGATCATCATTCGCCTGCTATTGTGTGTCGCTATTTTTTTGGAGTTTCTGCAGGTAGCGGCGGCATTAATAAGTGGGATGCCGATGGTGGAGGTTGTCAGGATGGCGATGGTCATCATCAGTATTGTTCCCAACGGTTTATTTCTCTCCATCAGTGTTGCCTATGCCTTAGGGGCGGTGCGCATGGCCGGGAAAGGGGCGCTCATACAGCGCTTCAACGCCATGGAGTCGCTGAGTCATGTAGATGTGCTTTGCACTGATAAGACGGGAACGCTAACAACGAATATGCTGGAGCTTGTGGCGCTGCAGCCATACGGGGATATGGATGAAGTGAAGTTGAGGCGACTATTGGGAAGGTACTGCAGGCACCTATCGAACCATAACGCGACCAGTGCGGCGATTGAAGCGGCCTGTATTGAGCAAGGGAGAGAAGGGGTAGAGGTAAGGAGAGAGATTCCGTTTTCGGCCAGGCGCAGGTGGGGAGCACTGGTAGTGGAGGGGAGTGGAATGGCCGGGGTATATGTACTGGGGGCTCCGGATACGCTTCAGCCGTGGTTGGTTCCTGGGGCTGATCTAGGAATATTTGTGGAGCAGGAGACGATGCAGGGCCGACGCGTACTGCTGTTTGCGCATGCAGATATGGTTGTAGGTGAGTCGGTATTGACTGGAGTGGGTGAGTGCTTGCCAGCCAACCTGGTGCCGTTGGGTGCTATCAGCCTGGGTGATCACCTGCGTCCTGAAGCGCGCGAGACGCTAGAGCGATTTGCCCGGTTAGGTGTACAGATCAAAATCATCTCGGGTGATCATCCTCAGACGGTGGCGCGGATTGTTCAGCAATTAGGCGTGGACGTCACGAAGCCTCCCTTGACCGGGGCAGACATAGATATGCTGAATGAGGAACAACTGAAGCGATGTGTAGAGGAAGCGACGATTTTCGGTCGCATCGCCCCTGCTCAGAAAGAGCGCCTGGTGCAGGCACTACATAGTAACACACATTATGTTGCCATGATTGGTGACGGGGTGAATGACGTGTTAGCGCTCAAGCAGGCGGACATTGGCATTGCCATGCAGAGTGGAAGTCAGGCGAGCCGTGGTGTTGCTGACGTGATCTTATTGCGTGATACCTTTGCCTCCTTACCATATGCGGTCCAGGAAGGGCAACGTATTCGGAATGGGATGCAAGATATTTTGAAGCTATTCTTGACGCGTGTGGCCGCGGTGACAATGTTGCTCATTTCGATTTCCTATGTAGGAGGGATTGCCTTTCAACCACGGCAAATCTCGATTCTGACCTTTTTCACGGTCGGGGTGCCAACGCTGGCGCTAGCGTATTGGGCGCGTGCCGAGCGGGTGTCGCAGGATGAGAGAGGGAGGTGGTCATTGCTGGGTTTTGTAGTCCCTGCCTCTGTGACGATGGGAGTGGTGGCTCTATGTGTCTACCTTGGTGTCTTTATCTCCGCGCTACTCAGATTGCCGGTGCCCGCGAATCCGTACCGTGAAGGGCCAATACCACTGGCGCAGACAGCAATGATCCTGTTTTTGGTGTTGTGTGGACTGATATTGGTAGTTGTAGTGGAGCCGCCGAATCGATGGGGAGCGGGGCATGCGAGGAGGAAGAAGAACTGGGGGCCCGTGGTGTTAGTGCTAGTACTGGCTATAAGTTTTATGGGAGTGATAGCAGTGCCGTGGTTACGCACTTTGTTTAACTTACAGATGCTGAGTTTTGTGGCATATATGGGTATTGGAGGGGCGTGTGTATGCTGGGGTATCTGGTTGTGGGCAATCTGGCATTTTCATCTTTTTGAGCGATTATTTCAAGGAGGTGGAAGAGGATAAGAAAGAGGTGGTGAGCCTGGGCAGAAGGGCTGTCAAAGGAGACTAAAGGTGGGATTGAGTGTTTCCTCATCGTGGATGGTCGTAAAGGGAAAGCTCAAAAGCGCTATATACATGGGCATCAATTATTGACTTTTGGAGAAATATGCGGTTATACCAAATTGTGATCGGTCACATTTATTCAGAGGTGTAGCTATATAGAGATCAGGTAATTCGCGAAATGACCCTGATCTCACGAATGATACAAGTTGGACGCCAATGTACCATCTTATCATCGATCCGACTGTTGCAGTGCCCAATCTTGTTCAAAGCTTTGCTGGAGCAGGCCGCCTGATTACTGTGGATGCGAAAGGGAAAGGGGATGTTACTACCGTACAGGCGGCCATGATTCAGTTCCACTGAACAATGCGCAGAACGTGATCATCGCCATCAAAGCCGGTACATATCGTGAAGTCATCAATATTCCTGCAACTAAGCCGTATATCACGCTACTGGGGGGAACTGCTCGACCGGAAGATACTGTGATTACATTTGATAACTGGTCTAGGAGCCCGGCACCAGGCGGCGGGACACTGGGCACCTCCGGGAGCGCGACCGCTACATTGAATGCCCATCTGGGGCGACCGTGGCCTGCGACGTCAGATGCCAGGGCACAGGTAACGGTGCGTGATACCTGGTTGCCTGCCGCGATTTCATCATCTCCCTGGCAAAACTGGACGAGCCCCCCCGTCGATTGGCATACGGTACGCTATGCGGAATATGACAACCGGGGTCCCGGTGCCGGAGTTAATGCCAATCGTCCCCAGTTGACGCCTGCTCAGGCTGCGCAACAGACGCCGTTCACCTATCTATTGGGTCAGGATAACTGGACGCCAGAAGGCTGGCTCTGAACTGATGCTAGGAAAGCAAACGTGATCTTCCACATAGAAGAAAGCCCAGGGCTACTCGAAAATCGCTCAGAGTGATGGCATTTTACAGAGAGGAGCGTGAGACGATGAGGAGAAGAACGCTTTAGGAGTGAGGGAGCGCAGGCCAGTTGAAGGAGGCAGAAAAAAAGAGTGACGCGTGTTGGTCACTCAACAAAGCATACCTCCTTCTCACGGAGGATGAGGCTTATCCTTGCCATCCGACGATCCTCCAGGAAGCGCGTCGGCTTGCCAACCGTAGGTGGGAGCAGGGCACAGACCTCTCCACCCGTGAGCCAGTACAGGGGACACAGAAACATCGAGGTTTCTCTGAGCGCAGAGGGAGGAAAAAATCATCTGCGCCCATTGGGCGCAGATGAAATGGGGTATTATGATCGTATTGCAATCTGTGTGGCTAGAGAACCTATGACCCGAGCAAAGGTCAAGCCTCAACCTCAAGCAGTATCCCCTCATTTCCTCGGAGATGTATCTCTGATAACGGGATCAATCCTTCACGATCCATGTGTGTCGAGAGGAGAATCCGACCCTGACGCTGTCTGGACAAAGTCACGACCTGGTCTTGTGCTGAGAAGTTAAGAGCCACCAGGCAGCACTGATGAACATACTGGCGCTGGTAGACAAAACAGTTGGCGCTCTCCTGCTCAACGGACCGATACGAACCAAGGGTCAGGGCATCATAAGAACGTCGAACAGCGAGTAAGGCTCGCGTCAACATCAGGATGGAGCGAGGGTCCTGTTGCTCAGCCGACACATTATAGGTCTGGTAATCATTAGCAACCGGTAACCAGGGCTTTATCCCGGCAGGAGAGAAGCCCGCATTTGCGCTATCATCCCATTGCATCGGGCTGCGTACCGGATCGCGGCTATACTCAGGATGCTCCCTGGCCAGTGGGTCCTGCATCTCTTCGTGTGCGAGTGTAATATTCTGCATCCCGAGTTCCTCCCCATAGTAGCAGGTCGGGGTCCCGCGCAGCGTGAGCAAAAGCATTTGTGTCAGTCGCGCCTGTTCACGACCCACACGCGTCGCAATGCGAGACATATCATGGTTGCCCAGCACCCAATTGGGCCAGGCTCCCTCAGGGAGAGCGGCCTCGTAGCCCTCGACTGTCTGGCGGATGGCGTGTGCCTCCCACGTTGGCAGATGCACGAATTGGAAATTGAAGGGCAGGTGGATCTCATCAAGCTGTTCACCATAGTATGACATCAGACGTTCTACTGGCAGAGCCAGTTCACCGATGAGCACGCGCTGATCATATTTCTCGGTCAGCGCCCTCATTTCCTGCATAATGTCATGCATGCCTGGTTGGTCTACGATGTAGTGCTCTATGAGACGTCTACGGGGGGGATCACCGGGCTTCCACGCTGGATTGAGCGGATTATCTCGGAATTGCTCATCCTTGAGTAGCACCTCAAGCGCGTCGACGCGAAAGCCATCGACTCCGCGCTCCAGCCAGAAGCGCATGTTATTATACATTGCCTGACGGACCTGAGGATTGCGCCAGTTCAGATCAGGCTGCTTCACATCGTACAGATGCAAGTAGTATTGCCCGCTGGGCGTATCGAATTTCCAGGCTGAACCGCCAAACCTGCTCTGCCAGTTATTCGGTGGACCACCATCATCAGCAGGATCTCGCCAGATGTACCAGTCGCGTTTGTCATTGGTTCGACTCTCGCGTGACTGCTGAAACCAGGGATGTTCATCGGAGGTATGGTTGGGAACAAAGTCCAGGATGATCTTGAGGTTGCGCTGGTGGGCTTCATGCAGTAATGTGTCCAGGTCCTTCAGCGTCCCGAAAAGGGGATGCACATTGGTGTAATTTGTAATATCATAGCCAAAATCCGCCATCGGCGATGGGTAGATGGGCGAGAGCCAGAGTGCGTCAACGCCGAGCCAGCGCAAGTAATCCAGCTTGCTCGTAATACCAGAGAGATCCCCTATTCCATCGCCATTGCTATCGAGAAAACTACGCGGGTAGATTTGATAAATCACCCCCGTTTGCCACCATGAGTGCGAATGCATCATCTGTTATTTTGCTCCTCCTCTTGTATATCATTTCAGCAGTATACCATCTGTGACACTCCGCATGCCCAAGAAGGGCGGCAGCTTCCTCCACTCCTGGGTCCGCGGCCTTCTGAGTATGTGTCTGCTGGAGACTACTCGCTGAAAAGCCATAATTGAACAGGAATAGATGAGGAAGGCGCTTCCATCCAGCGCCTCTTCTCTTTGGCGGTGTCATGCCACTGGAGACCTGCATGCTGGGGAAGACGTGAGCACGTGGGCGATGATGCGGTGGAGATCGGCGTCGACGTGTTGGGGGCGAGGGAGGGGCATGCTCCTTCGAGAAGAGTATATCCGAAGGTTTCGCTCCTCTACAAAAATGGTGAAATCACCTACAGCGTTACCCCTATATAAACGTTTGATGTTTGATACTTGACAGGTGTTTGCACGCAGTATATTATTGTTTCTATGCAATTATTGTTTAAGAACAAATTTTGCGTAGGGACAGTGATTGGAAAGAATAAAACATATGAGTCAAGAAGGAGATGTATTCTCGACACTCGATACACAGGAGCAGGTCTTTTTCTCGGTCTGGAACGAGGTGCGGCAACAGGGGACCAGGCGCAACTTCCGGCTATCTCACGAGCAGGAGATGAGCGCGACGCAATTTACCATACTCGGGTTGATTGAGAAGGCGCAGGGTGAGGATTATTGCACAATTGGTTGGCTGGCGCGCCAGATGGATCTTGACCCAGCCACGGTTGTTCGTTCTCTTGATCACCTTGAGAAACGCCAATATGTGCTGCGCCGCCGCTCCACCCAGGATCGTCGCCAGGTCATCGTGTCGTTAACTGCGGAAGGTCAGGCCACGCAGCAAGCTATCCATCAACGTTTCATGAAAAGTCTTTTATGCCAATTTCGTAGGATGAGCTCGAGCGGTCAGGAAGCCCTTCTACGGGGCTTGCAAGAGTTTTTATCGCTCGGTCGAGATGAAGATTTACTGCTCTAAGCGTAAGCGTTACGGCTCATAAGAAAGAAGAGGCGTATGGAACACGATTTTCCAGTGCTCATCGTTGGCGGTGGTCCCGCGGGACTTGTTACTGCGTTGCTCCTGGCCCAATCTGGCGTCCCTTCGCTCCTGGTGGAGCGTCATACAAGCACCTCAATTCATCCACGTGCGCGCGGACTGAATTTGCGCACGATGGAGATTTTTCGCAGCCTGGGGCTAGAAAAGCAGATTCAACAGGCTGGTGCTTCTCTTGCCGACAACCATTTGATGCTGTTCGTCGAGACGCTGGCTGGACGCGAGATCAGACGCGTGCCCGATGCAGATCTTCTGCCGGTCGGCAAGGAGCTCGAAGCAATTACGCCCTGTACCTGGTGCCAGTGCGCCCAGGATGAACTTGAACCAATCCTGCTGGCTGCTGCACGCGAAAAGGGAGCGCACATCCAATTTCACACGGAGCTGCAGATGCTCACCTACCATGCGCATGGGATCGAGGCAACCGTTCTTGATACGACCACTGGTCAGCAGCGCACTATTCACACGCGCTATCTCATCGCGGCCGATGGTGCGCATAGCCAGGTTCGGCAGCAGCTCGGCCTCGCTATGCAAGGAAGAGCCGGGCTGGGAAACTTTATCAACATTTACTTCCGCGCTGATTTGCGCGACCTCGTATGCGATCGTCCGTTTGGAATCTGTTTTGTTGAGAACGAGGCACTTGAGGGCGTACTCTTGCCGGTTAATAATACGGATCGCTGGCTTTTGAACGTCGAATATGCACCGGAGCGAGGAGCGCAGGCGACGGATTGTAGTCCGGCCCGCTGCCAGGAGCTTGTGCGCGCGGCCATTGGCCGACCAGAGTTGGAGCTTGAAGTTCTGAGTGTCCTCCTCTGGGAGGCGGCAGCGCGGGTTGCGGAACAGATGCAGGTCGGCAATATCTTCCTAGTCGGTGACGCAGCTCATACGATGCCTCCAGCAGGCGGCTTTGGCATGAATACAGCGATACAGGATGCTCATAATCTCGCCTGGAAGCTTGCCATGGTTATTGAAGGGGAGGCGGGTGCGGGTCTATTAGATACCTATGCCGCTGAGCGCTACCCATTAGCATGCGCCGTTGTAAAGCAGGCGACGCGCGAACTCGAAGCAGAGACACCTGATACGCCGGGCACGCCGGGGGATCTACTCACCTCCATTCTAGGCTATAGCTATGCTTCATCGGCCATTATGGAGCAAAGGCATGATGAAAGTGCACGCTGTATCGCTGGGTTGGCAGCAGCCGGGCGACCGGGAACACGGGCATCGCACGTCTGGCTCACCTACCGCGATCAGCGTATCTCTACGCTCGATCTTTTTGGGCGACACTTTGTTCTTCTTCCAGGGGCATTGGGAGGTGCATGGCGAGGCGCCGCTCATACAGTTGCAGAGCGTATGAGGCTGAAGCTTGCTGTATACCAGGTGGGCATAGACTTCACGTTCCCTGGCGGAGACGAGTCCTGGCACGCCAGTTGTGGCATCACAGCTCAGGGAGCCCTTCTCGTACGGCCGGATGGCTTTGTATGCTGGCGCTCCAGCGACCTCGCGCCGAAGCCAGAACAATTGCTTACGGAGCTCTTTCAGCACATTCTCAGCCGGGGGCCGTGCGTGTAAATGCGAAAAATAAATGATCACGTGTTTTCGTGGTGGTCTGGGGAGAAAGAGGGAGGGTGAGGAACGGGAGGGAACGCGCGTGGGGGAAGGACGGAGGGTGATGGAGGCAGGAGAAGGAGCGCTCACAAAGCGAAGGGAACAGCACCCCAAAGCAACAGGGAATTGACGGTGCCAGCCTCCTTGTGTCATTCTTTGATCGATAGATGAGATGAATTTGTGAACACTACGTGAGAGGGGAACAAGGTGAGCGAGCAGGCATGGTGAACGTGCCGGGCCTGCTCGCCTTGCTGTGCGTGAGGAGATGCTGGCCGTTATGGCTCCAATGGTGTGCGCAGGAAGGTAGCCAGTTGGGCGGTGTGGATGGTGGCGTTCGGGCACGACGTGAGCACATGGGCGACGATGCGCAGGAGATCGGCGTCGACGTGATCGGGGCGAGGCAGGGGCATGGCCTGCAGGCGTGTCCAGAGGGTATCGGTGGAGGTGTGGTGCAGACCGAGCAGGGCGCGTTGGTGTGCTAATGGGAGGCCAGTGCGCTGGCGATAGAGGTGGATGGCAGAGCCGAGAAAGCCAGGGGCGCTGGCGGCGAAGGTATACCAGGTTGTGAGGATGGAGGTGTCGTCGATTATCATGATGGTCCTTTCGGTGTAACCGCCTGAAGCGGTGTCTTCAAATGGTTTCACTTGAGTTATACAGCCGCCGCGTGAACGTGTCGCATGAAAAGGGATGAATGTGGAACATTGGCAGGAAATTCGTGTGAGGATGAGAAGAACAAGGGCTGCCGATCAGATAATGCTAAGATCGGCAGCCCTTGTGTGTTCAGTGTGTGTTCGTATCCTCTGATGCGTCGGAGAGGAGCGCAGAGAGAGCGGCCTGGTCGACGTGGAAGCGGTGCGCGATGTGGGCCAGTTCCTGATCGGTGGCCGGGAGACGGCAGAGGCGCAGATGCGTCAGGGTGTCGAGCGAGCACCGCAGGAGCGCGGCGAGTTGTGCATCGGTGAGGCCATGTGGGTTGGTTCTGGGTGTGCTTTTGAAGCATGAAGAGCGACCCGGGGTAGCGTGCGGTCGGTACTGATCATTCTGTGGCGCAAGACGCTGCGCGGCATCGTCGTTTCCATGGTATCCCTCCTCCAGGTGGAATGAGTGTCTGTTGCTTCCTTCTCAAGAGAGCAAGATGCAAGAAGTTTTTCTGGTTGGTTTCTTGTAGAGTACATCTACGTGCACATCACACGTGCTCTCTTGATGGGAGCGAAGCAGAACAATCCGGTCGTCAAAAGAATGGAGGACTTTATGAGTTACCCAACAGTTGTCTCTCGGGAGGAGTGGCTTGCTGCCCGTGAGGAGCTATTGAAGAAGGAGAAGGAACTTACCCACGCAAAGGACCAGCTCGCCGCAACTCGTCGCAAGCTGCCTATGGTCAAGATCGAGAAGGGATACGTTTTTGAGGGGCCAAACGGTAAGGTGAGTCTGCTCGATCTCTTCGAGGGACGCACCCAGTTGATCCTCTACCACTTCATGTATGGTCCCGACTGGGAGAAGGGCTGCATGGGCTGCACGAACTTGGTCAATGAGATGTGCTACATACCTACTCTTCATGAGAAGAACACCTCAGTGGCCGTCGTCTCGCGTGCACCCCTTGCGAAACTTGAGGCGTGGAAGGAGCAGATGGGCTGGACCGTTCCCTGGTTCTCCTCATATGGTAGCGATTTTAACTTCGATTTCAATGTGTCGAACGATGAAGGCGAGGTGTCGTCGTTGAGTGTCTTCCAGCGCGACGGAGATACCATCTATCACACGTACCAGACGTTCCAGCGCGGTGTTGATATCCTGCTGAATTCGTACAACTATCTCGAATTGACCCCGCTTGGACGGCAGGAGGAATGGGAAAAGCGACTTGGGTGAGCCGCCTCCTGGAAATATGATCCCTGATATCGCGCAGTTCTTCGCTCACCTGAACCCGAGATGAGACATCTCGAACCATTTTTCAATTTTTCACGTGCGTAGCGACCTGGGGTGGGGTTGGAGCGGAAGCCCGGACTTTTGGGCACGTGTGATGGTCATGGACTGGTGGCACCCAATTATGACCATCACAAGGAGCGGAAGAGCGGGTCACTTGCTCCATCAGGAGTGAACTTCCTCATCTGTCCAGCAACAGGGGCTCGCTCCCCTACCCGCTTATGTGGCCTCGTCCTCAAACATAGGAAACTCGGCAGCGTGGGTCTGGGCCCACTCGATGAGCGCACAGAGCGTTGGAAGCAGCGTTTGAGTCAGCGACGTGAGCTCATACTCGACACGCGGAGGCACAGTCGGGTAGACCGTACGTGTGACAAAGCCTTGTTAAGGTGGCTCGTTGGTCTTCCGATTGCCTTAGGGAGAAAAGAAGAGCGGCGCGTGCTGGCCGCGCAAAAAAGCGTCCTGAATGATGAATACATCGTTCGCATATGTAATACGTTACATATTACGTATTTCCATTTTACGATAAAAAGAATACTCCTGTCAAAAAAATCGTTTGTGTAGACTTTTTGAACCTTGCCCATGGTTAGTTTCTTTCTCAAGCTTGTCTTAGTATATCTCAGCTTCAGGGACTTTTTCAAAGCGGGGCAAGATCAAATGTTCCTTAAACATGAATGTGGACATACGTGGAGGGGAAATCGGCCACGAGGGCCGAACCTACGGGGGATGCACGCTTTTTGTTTGGCATTGACAAACTCCGATCTATTGATTAAAATAATATTTATCAATTAAATAAAAGTTTAATCAATGAAGAGGGGGAGTGATGCGAGATGAACTTGTGCTTGAGACGCCGGAGCAGGTGCGGGCTTTGGCGCACCCGCTGCGGCAGCGCATTGTGAATCTATTGACGGATGCGCCCTATACCAATAAGCAGATGGCGACGAGGTTCGAGGTGTCGCCGCCACGGCTGTACTTTCATGTGCGCGAGCTGCTGACGACCGGTCTGATCGAGATCGTTGAGGAGCAGCCCAAGGGGGGCGTAATCGAGAAGTATTACCGGGCGGTGGCGCGCGTCATTCGCCTGGGAAGTCAGACGGGGGCGGCCGTGAACGCGGAAGATCTAACGGCGAAGACGCTTGAGGTGGTACGCCAGGAATTTATGCAGGCCAACCGGCACTTCGATGATCATCCGCCACAGCTCTCATTTGCCTACGAGCCTATCCGCGTCTCGACGGAGCGACTGGAACGCATTCAGGGTCATCTGGATGCACTCCGTGAGGAGATATACCAGGCGATGCAGGACCCTGAGCGGGCGAGCCGCGAACATTATGTGGCGCTGGCCTATCTGCTGCATACCTTGCCGGAACCAGGCAAAGAGGCGGCGGAAGGGAGAGAAGCATGATCTTTCAGGGCATCAAACAGGGATTTCAGCCCTTCCGCTATCGCAACTTTCGCCTGCTATGGATCGGGCAGGCCATCTCGGCGCTGGGCCTGCCATTCCAGAGCGTGGCCCTGATCTGGCTGGTTCTGCAGCGCCACGGCTCGCCGCTCGACCTGGCGCTGATGCTGATGGCTATCAGCGTACCGCAGGCGCTGGTCACGCTGGCGGGAGGTGTGATTACCGACCGGCTCGATGCACGCACCGTCATGTTCTGGACGGATGCGACGCGCCTGCTGATGTCAGGCGCGATCGCGCTGCTGGCGCTGATAGGGGTATTGCCGCTCTGGCTGCTGGGCCTGCTGCTCATCGTGTACAGCCTGGCCACAGGTATCTTTAATCCGGCGGCCCGCAGCATCACCCCGCACCTGCTACCGTCTGAAGCGCTGAGCGGCGGCAACGCCCTGATGCAGATCCTGAATCAAGTAGGCAACTTCCTGGGCGCGCTACCAGCGGGCCTGATCGTGGCGCACAGCAGTCCGGCGCTGGCCTTCGCCCTCAACTCGCTCTCATTCGCGGTGGCGGTCTTCGTAACCTGGCTGATGGAGCCGCTGGAGCGCATGGAAAGGGGCGAAACGTCGTCTGTCTTTCAGGACGCGCTGCAGGGCTTTGCCTATCTTGGCCGCACGCCGTGGTTGCTCTCGCTGCTACTGATCGATGCCTGCACCGCCATCGCGGCCATCGGGCCGATCACCATTGGCCTGCCGCTGCTGGCACGGGACGTACTGCACATCGGGGCCAGCGGCTATAGCCTGCTGATCTGGAGCTTTGCCGCCGGCGAGATCAGCGGCATCCTCGTGCCGCTCTTCAGGAGTCCCAGTCAGCGGCGGGGACGCTTCTTCTGCCTGCTCCAGTTCATTGAGGGTCCGATCATGATCGGGGTAGCCTTCGCGCCCCTGCTGCTGGCCATGCTCTGCCTCGCTGTGGTTGCCTTCCTGAACGGCATCTTGCTCGTGGTCTTCCTGTCGCTTATTCAGGAGCACGTCAGCAAGGGGCTGCTGGGCCGGGTGATGAGCTTCTTCATGCTGGCCAGCGTCGGCTTTGTGCCGCTCTCGCAATCGCTCTCGGGCTACATCGCAGCCAGCGCGGGGGTGCAGATCCTCTTCCTCGGCGCGGGCCTGTTGACGGCGCTGAGCGCGCTCGGTGGATTGTTTGTCCCTTCGCTGCGCGCCCTTGATTGATGATCAGGAACGGCGAAGCCGGGGCAAGTCCCAAGGCACGGGCACTTCTTGCCTGACGCGATGGAGAGTGATCGCCCGTTGCCGCTCATTGAAACCGCTCTGGAACGGTTGCGCTCCAATGGCGTTCTTGCCCCAAACATGATCCGTATCGAACGATTGGTATGGGAGATGTATGTCCATAACTATGGAATCCATCTCCTCTTTGTCATGAAAGATATCCCATCTCTATAAAGATACTCTTCTCTTATGAAGAGTAAGGCCGTCAAACCATTCAAGAGCTAGCCGTGCAAAAACAATTCACCCCCCAAGGCTTTTGCTCTCCTCCTTCCCAAGAAGTTTTCTCAGCAATAATTCACAGGCCCCGGGAAGATGGCGGAGAACCATTGATTCTCAACATGTGCACATACTGTGCCTGCTTTTGGCGGCCTACGGCTCTTGTTCAGAGAAAAATGCGTTGAGTCGTTGTAGGAGTTCTTCTGGTTGTTCCTCCGCAATATAATGGCCGCACTGAGAGATGATGCCGCTGGAGACGTTTTCGGCGAGTTGAGCGAGACTATAGAAAGGCCAGCCAGCACCGCTGTATTCGCCTCCCAACGCTAAGGTTGGGATGCGTAACTTTTCTTTGCTGTATTCTTTAAAGAGTTGGGCATTGGATGAGAACGAGCGATAATATTCAAATCCGGCTCGTAAGGCATCTCGGCCAGAGTAACAACGAACGTACTCATCGATATCCTCTTGCGTGAAGGCAGCCGAATTTCTTGCGCGGGAGAAGAACCACTGCAGCAGGATGTGCTCGCGTCCTTCGGCAAGAGATTCCGCCAGGTTCCTGGGAGCCTGGAACAGGCCGAAGTGCCAGATTTTGAGTTTGGTGACAAAATCTTCGCTTCCAAAGCCTTCAACGGGACTGTCCAGGATCACGAGGCGCTGCACAGCCTCACGGTACCGAGCGGCATAGGCATAGGCGGTTAAGACCCCCAGATCATGACCGACGAGGAAAACCTGTTGGAAACCCAGAGAGCGCACCAGCGAGAAGGTGTCCTCAGCCAGCGTGGAGGCATCATAGCCGCTGTCGGTTCGTTCCGAATCGCCTATCCCACGCGAATCGGGCGCGATCACCGTATATTTCTCGGCGAGTGCAGGCATGATTTTGCGCCATGCGTACCAGGTCTGGGGCCAGCCGTGGAGCAGCAGCACCGGAGATCCTTGACCGCCAATCACATAATGTAAACGGACCCCATTGACCTGTGCTGTTTGATGCGTAAAGAGAGGCTCTAATGGAGCCGGAAGTGGTGTCGTCATTTTGTCCTTTCTCTTGCTGAATCCCTCTTGAGCAGACAGGATTCTGTACAGACGTATCCTACAATACGTCGTCACACGGATCATGTGCTTGCGCTCCATCAGCATACCAGAGTATGATATATCGAACAACACAAAGTATTCGAAGCAAACATTCATTTTTACTGATAGTTGGAGGATTATGGATCTACGGCATTTGCAGACGTTCAAGGTGATTGCGGAGACAGGGAGTTTTGTCCAGGCTGCCGAGCGACTGCAATACGCGCAATCAACACTCACATTACACATTCAGCAACTTGAAGCGGAGCTGGGAGTCGAACTCTTTGATCGCCAACGGAGAAAAATTCAGCTGACTGCCGCGGGACACACACTCCTCATCCACGCTCAGCATGTCCTCAATCACGTCGAGCAAATGCAGCAGGATCTCTCAGATCTCGCCGCAGGAGAGAGCGGCACGTTACGTGTGGGCATGATCGAGCCAATAGCACGCCTCTATCTTATGCAGGTCATGTGCACCTTTCATGAGCGCTATCCCCGGATCCGTCTCACCATCGAGATCCTGAGCACAAACCGCACGCACGAACAACTCCTAGCCAATCAGATTGATCTCGGCATCTCAACACCACCACCCGCCAACGGAGGACTCAACTTCGAACCAATCCTGACCGAAACGCCTGTCCTACTCCTCCCCGAAAACCATGTTCTCCTGCAACAAGACGAGATCGTGCTGAGCGATCTATGTGCTGAATGCTTGCTCCTCACGGATCCGCCCTGTGCCTATCGCATGGCGATCGAGCAAGCCTTTATGGCACGCGGACTTCCACTGGCAATTGGCATTGAGATCGGGAGTCTCGAAATTATCAAGCAAGCCGTCCAGCAAGGAATGGGCGTCGCAATCATGCCGAAACTCGCCACATACCATATTCCAGACGGCACGGTTATCCGACGTATCAAAGACTGGAAGCTGCATCTGCCTCTTGGTCTCATCACCAGAGAAGTTCCGCTTCCACAAAGCAAGGCAATACAAGCGTTCAGCTCCCTGTTCAAACAGGCCGTCGCAGACGCTGGAGCAGCGGCTTGATATCTACCAACCCACGAGATGTGCAACGAGACGCGGGTTTGGCTTATGATCTCCCATCAAGAGGTAGCAGACAACGCCTGTTCTAGCTTTGAAGCGGTTGCAGGGGAAGCGGCATAGACTTTCACACGGAGATCGGAAGAAAAAGAGGCTTGAAAGGTCACATGGTCAAATTCCAGGAGACCGAGCGCCGGGTGGATCATGGATCGTGGTCCATTGGGCAACCCTCGTACATCCTGTTGCTCCCACCATTCCCGAAATAATGGGCTCATGTCCTGCAAATCATGGAGTAATTCTTCAAACGAGGCATCGCCCGGATAGCGGGCGTAATCGGCACGAAATTGGGCCACCAGATTGCGCATCTGCACCTCCCAGTCAAGATCGGGCGAGCGTCCTTGCAACTGCAAGTAGCGCCAGACCACATTGAGCGAGTGCGGTGGAAAGGGCTCATCAAAGCGAAAGAGCAGGCCAGCCGCCCGATTCCAGAAGAGAACGTCCCAGCGCCGCCCGATCACAAAGGCTGGATGAGGAGTTAGCGCGTCCACCGTGCGTCGTAATGCCAGTGGAACCTCTTCTTCCTCTGCTGGCGCTTTCGCTGGCAGGGTGTGACCTGAAAGCCTGAACAGATGCTGCTCCTCTGCAGGGGTGAGCCTGAGCGCCTGCGCTATGCTTTCCAGAACGGACATTGAGGGATGAACCTCCTGTCCCTGCTCCAGCAAGGTATACCAGGAGACCCCGATATTCGCCAATTCCGCCACGTCTTCGCGCCGCAGCCCTGGCGTTCGGCGCCTGCTGCGTGCTGGTAATCCTACCTCTGCTTGAGAGAGCCGGGCGCGGCGGGTGCGCAAGAAGGCCGCGAGCGCTTGTCGGCGTTCTCGTTCTGTCTCTTCCATCTGTTCCATCTCCTTATCCTACTACTCGCAATCATACGATCACGAGAGGTTGGTTATCTGATTCTCTCTCAAGCATACTAAGCATGTCGTATCCAGGTCAAGCGAAACGTGCGAAGAGACCTGGCAATGCCTCTCTTTCGACAGTAAGAGAGAAGTTTTCATCCACAAGGAGTCAAATGATCATGAAAACCATTCTTGTCACTGGTGCAACTGGTAAGGTTGGGAGCCATTTCGTACCCCGTCTGTTGCAACGCGAACATACCGTGCGTCTTCTCGTTCGCCGAGCGGAGCAGGCTGAGGCTTTCCGCAAGCTGGGAGCTGAGGTGATCGTGGGAGATCTGAGCCAGCCAGAGAGCCTCGCTTCGGCTGTTACGGGAGTCCAGACCGTAGTTCATCTGGCAGCCTTCTTCCGGGGAACTGACCAGGAGCGAATCAGGACGACCAATGAGGAAGGTGCTCTGGCTCTGGCGAACGCCTCCCTTTCCGCAGGAGTTGAGCGTTTTGTCTTCACCAGCACGAACCTGGTCTATGGTCCGGGTCGTGGTCGGCCTGTGCGCGAAGATGACCTCCTCCAGCCAGCATCCACCTATCCGCAGACCAAGGCCGCAGCTGAACAGGCGCTACAGGAACTGTATCGCACGCGAGGGTTGGGAGTGCGTATCCTGCGTCTGGGTTTTGTCTATGGAGAAGGAGATCCGCATGTGACCGACTTCCTGCCACTCACGCAATCGTGGCATCCGGCAAAACGGCTGCATATGGTGCATCATGCCGATGTCTCACAGGCATTACTGCGTGCTGTTGCCACCTCTGGGATCGATGGCCAGATCTACAATGTTGCTGATGATGCACCCATGAGTCTCGCAGAGTTGCGGCACCTGAATGGTCTGCCGGAAGGTGCAAGTGACGCAGCAGCTCCCTTCAACGATCCGTGGGAAGGGATCGTTGATATCCTTCGCATCCGAGATGAACTGGGTTTCCGCCCCTTCTATCCTTCGTATTATGCTGCTAGAGATGCAGGTGTGCTTTAATGCCGTTGCCAGTGAGAGACGGACTTGTCTCTCACTGGCAACAAGATGTTTCCACATCGCGTGGGAAGGACCCACGGGGTGCGCAACGAGATTTAAGTAATCTTTTTGTTTCTGTGTGAAGTCTCTTTGCAGCCCCGTGGCGACACCGCCGGGGTTGACAGCGTTGGCGACGATACCGTCAGCGGCCCAGTGGCGTGTAACTTCGACCGCGAATAACGAGTCGGCGGTCTTGGACTGTGCGTAGGCTGCCTGTGGGTCGTACTCGTGCCGTTCGAAATGGATGTCGTCTAACACGACCGGTGATCTCATATGTGCCGTGGAGCTGACTGAGACGATGCGTGCCTCGCCCCGTTCGCGGGCACCAATGGCGAGGGCGTCATGCAATCCGAGGTTCAGGGTGAAGTGGCCAAGGTAATTGGTGACGAACTGCAGTTCCCATTCAATTGGAGAAAGAATATCGATGAATAACGCGCACTGCATCCTCCGTCCAGATGTACTGTTCCTCCACATCGATGCCGTCCTGCAGGATGACGTGAATGAACCGATGTACGTTGAGCAGTCACTCCTGCAGATGTTCACACAAAATGGTCAGTTCCGTCCGCTTCCTGGCGTAATCTACCATTGACGCTCACTTCGCAGTGGGTTATAGTATCAACAAGTGGTTGATTGGTCCAGGTCCAACCATACAAATATGGAAAGAGATCCACAAGTGCAAAGGAGTTTGAAAGGCTCAACCTCGTGTCTGACCTCACTATTCCTATAACCAAATGTTTGGTTCCGCCCGTCCGCACACACTATCTTGACCGCACCAGACTCCTGGACCATATGCTGGCATTGGGACCGTATCCGCTGGTTCTCCTTTCGGCAACGGCAGGCTTTGGAAAAACGACCCTGCTGGCAAGCTGGGCTCGGCTTCAGCAATCGCCTGTAGCGTGGCTCCAACTTGATGCGCTGGATAACGATCCTGCTCGCTTCTGGCTCTCGCTGCTGACAGCCATGCGAGTGTGTTGGCCATATCTGGGGGAATCTTTACTAGCTCAGCTGAACGCGCTACAGCCCCCACTGCTGCTGTCACTGGCCACCACGCTTATCAACGAAATTGCACAGGAGAAGCAAAATATCATGCTGGTGCTGGATGACTACCATATCGTGGAAAATCCTTTGATCCAGCAGGTGATCACTTTCCTGGTTGAACATGCCCCGTCCCATTTTCACTTGTTGCTTGCCAGTCGTGTTGATCCCGATCTGCCTCTGGCTCGCTGGCGCTTTCGCGGTCTACTTGGCGAACTGCGTACTTCCGAACTGCGCTTGAACGCAGTTGAAGCCGCTCACTATGTCCAGCGAGTCGCTGGCCAGGTCTTGTCTGAGGAGACGCTGAATCGCCTGTTGGAGCGCACCGAAGGCTGGATTGCCGGCATGCAACTCGCAGCACTTTCCTTGCGCGGTCAAGCTGATCCGACCAGCGTGCTGCCCTCCTTGAGTGGCAAGCAGCGCTTTCTCCTGGACTATGTGCAGGATGAGATCCTGGCGCAGCAAGCCCCGGAGGTCAGGCATTTTCTCCTTCGTGCCTCAATACTGGAGCGCTTGCAGGCCGATCTCTGCCAGGCAGTTCTGAGTGAGCCGAACAGTCAGATGCTCCTTGAGCAAGCGGAACGCTCAAACCTCTTCCTGGTTGCGCTTGATGAAGATCGCCAGTGGTTTCGCTTCCACACCCTTTTTCGCGAAGCGCTGCTTGCGCTTCTGTGCGAGCAGGAACCAGAGACTCTTCCTGGGCTGCACCAGCGCGCAGGCATCTGGCTCGCAGAGCACGAACAGCTTCACGAGGCCATTAACCACCTACTGACCGCGCAAGATTACCCCACCGCGGCCCAGCTTATCCGTCGCTTTATCAGCCCGCAGCATTGGCGCAATGAGTACCGCACACTGCTCACCTGGCTGGAGTGGCTGCCGCGGGAGGAAGTGCTTGCCCATCCTGATCTGAGCTTCTGGTGGGCCTTTTCCTTGATCCTGACCTCTCTGCACCGCCTGAGCGATCCCGGTCTCAGTGTGACCATCCTGGCCGCACTCCAACAGGCTGAGGAGGGTTTTCGGGCTGCTGGCAACGTGTATGGCGTCGGGCAGGTGCATACCATGCGGATGATTGTCTCTGCCAACCAGGGCGACTTTTCCACAAGCATTGAAGAGGCACGCCTGGCTCTGGATGTGCTGCCCGCCCACGATCGTCAGTGGCGCTATCGCGCGCTGGCGGGTGCCGCTCTAGGCAGTGTCTTCCACGGTGATCTGCGGGCCGCATACGAGCAGGCCCAGGAAGCTCTGACCCTCTCCACAGCAGCCCGCTGGTTACCTTCCATGCAAGACGCAGCCGTGTACCTGGGCGAGGTCTATCTACGGCGTGGCGAACTGGGTCAGGCGGCCAGTTATTTCCGTCAATCCCAGGCCTTTGCGGAAGAATATCTGCATCTCAGTCAACTCCAACTTGTCCAGGCCTCTGGCCTGCGCCTCAACCACTACGACCGCATGGCCCTCTACTGTCTGGCCGCCATTGCCTACGCTCGTAATGAGATCGACGAAGCTCGATCAACCATGCAGAACGCCTTGAAGCAGGGTCCGATGGTCTTCTTCCCTACGTTAACGCCCGGTTTCCTGTTGCAACTCCGTCTTGCTTTGACTCCCGGCTCACCGGTATCCGCTCGCACGCTTCTCCAGCAGCACGTGACAGACGCGAAGCTGCCACTGGAAAGACGTGAAGCAAATCTGGCTGAGGCCTGGCTAGCTCTCAAGCAGGGGAATCTCGCGCATACCCAGCGCTGGGCCGCGCAGCTTCTGGCCGGATCTGACGGAGACTATCCCTATATCCGCCGCTGCGAGGAGCAGTTGCTCCTCGCCCGCCTGTGCCTCGCCGAAGGGCGCGCCGATGAGGCACTGGCGCAGCTTTCAATCCTCCAGGCCGATGGGGAGGCACACGAGCATGTCACTGTCTTGCTCGAAACGCTCGTCCTGACCACCCTGGCCCACCAGGCACTCGGCGCTTCTAATCTGGCCCAGGGCAGCCTGCGTGAGGCGCTCACCCGTGCTCAGCCGGAGGAGAATCTCCGCCTCTTCCTTGATGAAGGCGACGCACTGGTACCCCTGCTCGCCGCGCTGCTGCCTGATCTCCAGGATCAGCCGCTCCACGATTTTGTGGCTCGCCTGCTTTCCGCTGCAATGCCCGCTCAGACATCCTCTGATCTTCTGGAAACCCTGACGCCGCAAGAAACGCGAGTCCTGCATCTGCTCGCCGCCGGGTTCTCGAATCAGCAGATTGCTGAGGAACTGGTGATCACGCTGGTCACCGCCAAAAAGCATGTGAGCAATATCCTTGGCAAGCTGAACGTAAGCAGTCGAACCCAGGCCCTCGCCCAGGCTCGCAAACGCGGTCTGCTCTAAATCTACTCCCTTTCTACTGCTTTGGTATACCGCGCTGATACGGCATCTCGCTGTATCCTTGGCATAGATCACAGAGAAAGGATACAAGACTCCAATGACTACCTATACAGTACCAACTCGCACTACTATCTCATTTCCGATTGGTTACTATCACTTGCATTCAGATGAAAGCGTCAACTTTCAACTGAACCGCTTCTATAGCTGGGTCGGTGATCCTGCTATGCTCGACGAAATGCGTGCCGTCTCGGCTGGCGTCAGCGACTACCCGACGTTCCAGCGCATCTTTATCAATCTGGGCGAAAAATACCTGGCTCTGGGTGAAACGCTCAAAGGCGCTACCTATCTTCGCCTGGCCGAGTTCTTTCTTTCTGTTCATGATGAGCGGAAACAGCCAATTCGACGGCGCTTTATCCAACTTGTACGGGACCACTATGGAGTGACACCCGAGAATCATAGCCAGATCCCCTTCGCAGATGGCTGGCTATCGGCCTATCGCTTTACCCCCGCACATCCAAAAGGAACGATTGTGGTCTTCGGCGGCTTTGATAGTTACATCGAAGAGTGGTTCCTGGGCGGCTTTGCCTTTGAGCAGGCTGGCTACGATGTGGTCCTCTTCGAGGGTCCTGGTCAGGGCACGCCACTGGAAGATGCCGGGCTCACCTTTACGCCCGCCTGGGATACAGTTGTCAAAACAGTGCTGGATTATTACCAGCTCTCTGACGTGACGTTGATGGGTTTCTCCATGGGGGGGGGCCTGGTTGTGCGTTCTGCTGCTTATGAAAAACGCGTTCAGCGCATCATCTCCTACGGCATCATGACCAGCTTTCTAGACGTTCAGTTGCGCATGTTTTTAGAGCCTGTGCGTGCGCAGATCCTAAATTGGTTAAACAGTGGCAACGCTGACGCCCTCAACTCCTTTGTCCAGGAAGCCCAGAAAAAGAGCCTCCTCCTGGAATGGGTGATGGAGCAAGCCATGCACACATTCGGCCAGCAGACTCCCTTTGACGTCTTTGCGGCGCTTCAAGCCTATGAGACCGCCTCGGTTTCTCCACTGGTCACGCAAGATGTTCTGCTGCTCCATGGAACCAAAGACCACTACATTCCAACTCATCAGTTCGTTGATCAGATCGCTCTGTTGACCAATGCTCGCTCCTTGACTGCTCGCGCATTTACTGAGTATGAACAGGCGCAGAACCACTGTCAGGTTGGCAACTACGGGCTGGCTCTCCGCGAAGTTCTGACCTGGCTTGACGCTTTGCAGAAACGCGATGCAGAGCTTGCGGAAACACGCTAGACGCGCTCTTTCGGACAACATGCTCTGGCGAGGCCTGAAGCACTTGCGGGGTCCCAGTTTGCCACTGTAGGGGTAAAATTGCATACCATTATGCACATTGCACAAAGAGCTTTTCGTGTTCCTGCCAGATTCCCGAGGTCATGCGTTTTGTCCAAAGATAAAGAATATCGATGAATAACGCGCACTGCATCCTCCGTCCAGATGTACTGTTCTTCCACATCAATGCCGTCCTGCAGGATGATGTGAATGAACCGATGTACGTTGAGCAGTCACTCCTGCAGATGTTCACACAAAATGGCCAGATCCGTCCGCTTCCTGGCTTGATCGACCATTGGTGTTCCCTGCGCCGGTGGCTATAGTATCAACAAGTGGTTGATTGATCCTGGTCCAACCATCCAAGCATGGAAAGAGATCCGCAAGTGCAAAGGAGAATGAGAGCCATGCCGGTCTTCGACTCGTTTCTGACGACTATCCAGCAAGCGGGCGAGTTGGAGACGCGGGAGCGGCGCGTGCTTTTCCTGATGCTGCCGCAGATCAACCTGCTGGACCTGGCGGGACCAGCACAGGTTTTTGACGCCGCAGCGCGGCTGGGCATGCCCTACAGGCTGATCTTCTGTGCCCATCGACAGGAGGTGTGCAGTGCACAAGGATTGGTCTTTGCCCATCTCCAGCCGCTCGAACCCGTCCAGCCAGGCGATCTGATGATCGTGCCTGGTCTGCAGCTCAACAGCGAGGAGAGCAGGAGCGGGCTCTGGGAACCGGCGATCATCCACTGGCTACGCAACGCCGCTAGCGCGGCGTTGGTTTTCGGATAAGATCTTCATCAGAAATTCAAAGTCTAGAAAGGAACAAAATGATGACACCACTTCCAGCTCAGCTAGAGCCTCTTTTTACCCATCAAACAGCACAGGTCAATGGGGTCCGTTTGCATTATGTGATTGGCGGTCAAGGATTTCCGGTGCTGCTGCTCCACGGCTGGCCTCAGACCTGGTACGCATGGAGAAAAATCATGCCTGCACTCGCCGAGAAATATACGGTGATCGCGCCCGATTCACGTGGGATGGGCGATTCGGAACGAACGGAAAGCGGCTATGATGCCTCCACGCTGGCTGAGGACGTTTTCTCGCTGGTGCGCTCTCTGGGTTTTGAGCACATTTTCCTCATCAGTCATGACCTGGGCGTCTCAGCCGCCTATGCCTATGCCGCACGATACCGGGAGGCCGTGCAGCGTCTCGTGATTCTGGATGCTCCCCTCGAAGGTTTTGGGCGCGAAGAGTATGCCGCCAAAAACAGTGTCTGGCACTATGGCTTGTTCCAGGCTCCCAGGAGCCTGGCGGAATCCCTTGTCGAGGGACGTGAGCACATCCTGCTGCAGTGGTTCTTCGCCCGCGCGAGAAATTCGGCTGCCTTCACGCAAGAGGATATTGCTGAGTACGTTCGTTGCTACTCTGGTCGAGATGCCTTACGAGCCGGATTTGAGTATTATCGCTCGTTCTCAACCAATGCACAGCAATTTAGAGCATACAGCAAAGAAAAGTTACGCATCCCGGTTTTAGCGCTGGGAGGCGAATATAGCGGTGCAGGCTGGCCTTTCTATAGTTTCGCTCAACTCGCCGAAAACGTCTCCGGCGGCATCATCCCCGAGTGTGGCCATTATATTGCGGAGGAACAACCAGAAGAACTGCTCCAACGCCTCAATACATTTTTCTCTGAACAAGAGTAGCAGGCCTCTTCTCTAGAAGCCGGTATAACCTACCATCGGCATCTATCTTGCACGAAAGGCAGCTGTTTTGATGAAATGAGGCTGGAGGTGTCTGCAAAACTCCTCCAATCTCTCCAAAATGCTGTTCTTCCAATTCGAGGTAATGCCGCACAGTATCCAATCAAAGGTGAATTGACTCATCTTAGATCTAGGTGCTTTGCCTCACCAGTAATCTGAAGACTCCCTCGTCGAAAGAACGAGGGGTTCTGAGTGGTGCTTCCACGCTTCCAGCCGACCCTGCCGAAACAGGAAGGCTGGCTCTTGTGTGGCTTCACTCAGACTTTGAGGTTTTTCAAGAAAGGAAACAGACAGATGACTGAAACGTCTGATTTCGGAACGTTTGGTCGCTATAAGGAACTCTCCCTGGAGGAGATGACCCCTGAGCAAAAAAGGGCGTATGAGTTCACCGTGAAAGCACGCGGGCAAGTGCCCGGGCCGTACAAGATCTGGCTACAAAACCCGAAACTGATCGATGTCATGGTGCCTCTGGGGGCCTACTACCAGGGGGGCTCATCGCTCTCTAAAGCGGAGATCGAGATTGCCACGAACCTGATAAATGCCCGGTGGTTAGCGGCGTACTCGAACTACGAACACGAATGGATCGCCGAACAGCTCGGTGGTCTGCCAGCGGAGAAGGTCGAGGCGTTGATTGCTGGACTGCCCACGTCGTTTGAGGACCCCCGGCAGCAGGTCGTCTATGAAATCACGTCCGCGCTGATCGCGCCACGCGTGGTCCCCACCGGCCTCTATCGACGTGCGGTTTCCCTGCTAGGAGATGCGGGCCTGACGGATTTAACCGTTCTCATCGGGTACTTTACCAGCGTCTCGCTGACGCTGCGGGCGTACGACGTTCCCTCCAATGCCATTGGTTTAGAGCGTTGATGCCTCCTTTTTTCCCAGGCTGCTAGCGTGGCTAGCAGGATTGCTAGAATATGCATACATTTCAAGATCACGTGTTTTGATCACTGCGAGAGGAGAAGGTACGATGTCTCACCAACCTGAAAGAATGGGCGGTCGTCTGCCCCTGCTCAATCCAACGGCGATGTCGGAGGCACAAAAAGAGGTATATGATCGCCTCAATAAGACCATGATTCAATGGGCCGACCGCGCTCAATTTCAGAGCAAGACCGATGATGGAAGACTGATTGGTCCGTTCAACCCGGGGCTGTACAGCCCTGGCATTGGCACGGCCTTTTTGGATTTACACGATGCTGAAGAGAAGTATACGTCGCTCAGCGAGCGAGTTCGCCAGGTGGTGATTCTTGCCGTCGGGGCTGTGTGGGAGTCGGACTACGAGTTGTACGCTCATGCAGCAGCGGCACGCCAGGCTGGTCTTTCTGAGGACGCCATCCGAACGCTTACGACTGGTGGGCTCCCGGATGATCTGAGTGAGCAGGAGAAGATCGCTCAACAGTACGCACGGAACCTTTCTGCTGAGCATCGTGTGAATGCGGCTCTGTACAGCGCTGCCGAGCAAGCTTTTGGCAAGCAAGGAGTCGTCGATCTCACGTATCTCGTCGGGATCTACCACATCACCTGTGCGCTGTTAAACGCCTTTGACATTCCTGCGCCTTCCGAACAGTTCTAAACGAAGTATTCATAAGCGTGCCACGGGCTTGAGATGAGAGCCAGGATCCCATCAACCGGAGGCACTTCCAACCTTTCTAGTAGAGTAAAGTCTGTGCACAGGCTTTGGAACCATATTCAAGGAGAATATCATGGTATCTGACACTATACCACAAGTGAAGCTGACCACGATCGCCGAGTTTCCCCAGGGATTCATGCTGGAGAACATCGCCGTACGGAGTGACAACTCGATGCTCGTCACCGTTCCGAGTCACCGTGAACTCTGGTTTATTCCTTCACCCGCTACGGCCATCCCGGTTGAACCCCTGAAACTGTCTACCTTTGCCACACTCCCAACCGGCATTGTCGAGACAGAGCCCGACGTCTTCTACATTTCGACGGGCAAGTTTTACAACACGGACGAAGCGTTTCTGGAGCGACTGGATCTGCGCGGCTGGACGCCCGGCATGGCGGTGCAGCTGGAGCAGGTGTTGCAATTCCCTAAGAACGTGCGTGGCCTCAATGGCAGTTGCCTCCTCGCGCCCAACGTCATTCTGCTGGCGGACTCGTTCGCCGGTCTGATCTGGAGAGTCGATCTGCCCAGCGATGGTGGAACTCCAGTCGCACGTGTCTGGTTGCAGCATGAGAGCATGGGATACTATCGGGGTCAGATGAAGCCTGAGCAGCCTGGCATCAACGGCATCCGCTACGCAGCGAAGTTGGGCTATATCTACTACACGGCGACCGCCAAGAAGCTGTTCATGCGCGTGCGGGTCAACCCTGAGACGCTGGAGGCGATCGGCGAGCCGGAGCATGTTTCGGTGGGACGCATGGCGGACGACTTCTGGATCGACGAAGAGGCCGGAGTTGCCTATCTGACCACGCACCGGGAAAACACTCTCGACCGCGTTTCGCTGGAGCCGTCCAAAAACGACGCACGCATCATCATTGCAGGTGAGCCGTTCAATACAGAACTGGTGGGACCCACCAGCGGCGCGTGGGGTCGGCAGGTCGGTGAGACTGGCCACATCGCCTATTTCGCCACCGATGGCGGCACCGTCTCGCCGCCGGCCGACGGAGTGCGCCGTTCGGCAAAGGTGCTGCGTATAGAGGTGCCGCAGGTTCTGCAGCAGTAACGCCATGAGAAGTGTGCTACGACTCTAGTTGCCTGTCAACGTTGATGCGACAGGCAGGGGTGCAGGGGATGCAATCCCCTGACTGGGTTCCAGGGCTGTGCCCTGGCTCTTCTCCCCTCTCGCCCGCGTAGCGGGTGCAACCTTTTCAATGGAGTCTGACAGACTACTAGATTCAATGGAGGAAATAGATGATACAAAAGAAACGGAGCGAATGTATCCGGGGAATCGACGTGACGCTTGAAGTTCTTGTCGACGGCAGTGGTCCCGCCCTGGTTGTGCTGCCATCCTATGGGCGTGGAAGTGGAGAGGACTTCGATGCCTTCGCACAGATGGTGAGCGCGGCTGGCTTCACCGTTCTGCGTCCGCAACCGCGCGGCATCGGAGGTTCACAGGGCACGATGAGTGGATTGACCGTGCACGACCTTGCCGCCGATATCGCGCTGGTGATTCGTTCGCTTGGGTCTGGTCAGGCGATCGTGCTGGGTCACGCGTTCGGCCAGGGGGTGGCGCGTATGCTGGCGGTGGATCATCCCTCCCTTGTCCGGGGCATCATTATGGCGGCCGCGCAATGTAGTTCGGTGTCGCCCGAGATCAGCAAAACGCCACACCAGGCGTGCGACCTTAATGCACCGGTCGAAGAGCGACTTGCCGCGCTCAAGAAAGGGTTCTTCGCGCCTGGTCATGACCCCGCTGTCTGGTTACAGGGCTGGTATCCCGAGACCATGCAGATGGAGGTACACTGTGCCAGCACAGTACCGCAGGCGGAGTACTGGTCTGCTGGATCGGCCCCGATACTGGAGATCATTCCGGATTCCGATCCCTTCAAGCCGCGCGCGTACTGGGGAGAACTTCGCCAGCAACTGGGCGACCGGGTGACCACCGAAATTGTTACCGACGCCAGCCATGCGCTTTTTCCCGAACAGCCGGAGCAGGTTGCCAATGTAGTCATTGCCTGGTGTCAACGGCTGCTCACTGATGGATAGTAGGCGAAAGCAGGCGATCGGACCCCTGCTGTATCATAGAACGCAGCACACCCTCACAGTCGTTTCACATTCGACTGCAGGATTTGACGTTTAAACTAATGCAGACAAAAGGCCCCCAACCTTGCGGCGGGCGGCCTGATCAAGTAAAGTTTCGATAGTAAAACAAAGACGGAGCTTTACTTGTATGAACCTTAGCACATTGAGGCGCTTTCGTCACGAGATCTATGACTGTTGTGAGCGAGCCAAAGATGCGCTCTTTACGACCATGGATGCCCTGATCGCCCAAACTCAGGCTCGTTCGTTGTCCGAATTGTCGCAATATCCTCGCTTTGAGCGGCGCTGGTCGAGTGTCTACGAAGCCTTTGAAGATGGGCGCATTGACCGCAAGCGGTTGCAGGAGGTCTTTGTGCGCTATCTGCCGGCGCCGCGGCAGGGAAATCGGTTCTGGATTGGCATTGTAAACGCGAAAAATACATGATCACTTTTTTTGTGGTGGCCTGGGGAGAAAGAGGGAGGGGCGAAAAGGGAGGGAAAACGCGTGGGGAGAGGACAGGGGCCGATGGAGGGAGGAGAAGGAGCGCTCAAAAAGCGAAGAAAAAAGCCGGCCAAATACATATGGAATTGACTGTGCCAGCCTCCTTGTGTCATTCTTTGATCGATAGATGAGATGAAATTGTGAACACTACGTGAGAGTGGAAAAACAGCGAGCAGGTCTGGTGAACGTGCCAGACCTGCTCGCTGTTTTTCGTTGTTGGAGGCTGTTATGGCTCCAATGGTGTGCGCAGGAGGGCAGCCAACTGAGCGGTGTGGATGGTGGCACCAGGGAAAGACGTGAGCAGGTGGGCGACGATGTGCTGGAGATCGGTGTCGACGTGATCGGGGCGAGGCAAAGGCATAGCCTGCAGGCGTGTCCAGATGGCATCAGTGGAGGCGTCGTGCAGGCCGAGCAGGGCGCGTTGCTGAGCGAGCGAGAGGCCAGTGCGCTGACGATAGAGATGGAGGGCAGAGCCGAGAAAGCCAGGGGCGCTGGCGGCGAAGGTATACCAGGTTGTGAGGATGGAGGTGTCGTCGGTTATCATGATGGTCCTTTCGGTGTAACCGGAGTCTGTAAAATATTTGACAGACCCTGTCGAGCATCTATGGTGGGTGTACATCATCTGTAGCATGCAATGAGAGTCTGACTGGATTGCTACTTTCCTTCTCTCACCGAAAATTAACTTGCCCTGAGTGAATACTCTTCCTTTTGCTACACCTTATACACGCATGATATACTGATGAGATCCCAGATGAACTCATGATAGGTAGAAGAGGCAATAGAAATGTTTGACCGTGCTTTCATTGCGAACCCCTACCCGCAGTATTATGAATGGCTGAAACATGGGCGTGTGGTCTGGTCGCCGGATTTCTTTGGTGGGGCATGGGTGCTGCCTCATTACAAAGATAATACTGAACTCCTGCGTGATAGTGAGCGATTGACCACGGAGAAGGCCGGTGGCCTGGTTGCGCAGTTTCCGCCTGAGTATCATGCTGAACTACGTAGCCTGGATGAATACCTGGCCCGTTGGTTAGCCTTCATTGATCCTCCGAAGCACTTGCGTATTCGCCGCCTCTTGCAAAAGGGCTTCACTTCCGAAGTGCTCAATAGTTTTCGGCCTCGTGTACAGGAAATTGTCGATAATCTACTCGCTCAGGGTATGGTTGAGGGACGGCTCGACATGATGAGCGATTTCGCCTATTTACTGCCAGTGCGGGTTGTCTGTGCCATGTTGGGTATACCAGACAAAGATCACATGCTGTTTGTGCGTTGGATGGACGAACTTGCCATGTTTTTGGGTAACGCTTCATCGACAGTGGAGGCGGCGCGGCATGCCAAAGATGCTCTTGAGAAACTGACCACTTATTTTCGTGAGCTACTGCCAGAGAGACGTAGACACGCGGGCCGGGATTTGATTTCTCTTCTGGTGGCGGCTGAGGAAGAGGGTGATGTGCTAAGCGAGGATGAGTTGTATGCCCAGTGCGTCTTCTTTCTGTTCGCGGGACATGAAACAACCAGTAATTTGATTGGCAATGGCATGCTCTGTTTATTCCGCCATCCCGATCAACTGGCACTTTTGCGTGGCCAACCCTCGCTGGTGGTGGGTTTTATTGAAGAAACGCTGCGCTATGAGAGCCCTATGCAGTATACCTTCCGTATGGCCCGACGCGATTTTGATCTGTTCGGTCAATCTGTCAAGAAGGGACAGGTGCTCGTGTTTCTATTTGGCGCAGCTAATCGTGATCCTGATGTTTTTGAAGCGTCGAATATGTTTGATATTACGCGCAAGAAAAATGCACATCTAACCTTCGGTTACGGCTTACATCATTGTATTGGTGCCGCAACCGCACGCCTGGAGGCCGATATTGCATTCTCTACGCTGCTTCTGCGCACGCACAATATGCAATTGCTGATCGATGAGCCACAATGGCGTGACGTTTTCCGATTTCGCGGCTTACGGTCCTTACCTGTACAATTTGAAGTGAAATGAGAAGAAAGGTTGGCAACGATGGCATACATAACCACCAATGACAGTATACAGCTACATTATACCCTCAAGGGCTCGGGAACGAAAACGCTCGTACTGGTTCACGGTTGGCAGGTGAGTAGTGCTGTTTGGAATTTAGTGGCTGATGAGCTAAGCAGGAAATATCAGCTCATTATCGTTGATTTACGTG
The DNA here is from genome assembly GCF_003967515.1 of Dictyobacter aurantiacus. GTDB lineage: Bacteria > Chloroflexota > Ktedonobacteria > Ktedonobacterales > Ktedonobacteraceae > Dictyobacter > Dictyobacter aurantiacus. The sequence continues at coordinate 6,112,140 of NZ_BIFQ01000001.1, forward strand.
GTGCTGGTGCATCGAATGCTGCTCCTGGCCCCTATACGGTTGAACAGCATAGCGAAGACCTCTTTAACCTGGTGCAAAGCCTTGAGTTAAAGAATTTTGTGCTGGTAGGTCACTCGATGGGGGGAGCAATCGCCCAACGCTTTGCCGCAGACCACTGCGAATTGCTGGCGGGATTGATTGTGATTGCGTCCGTTCCCGCCAGTGGACTGGAACTCCCTGCTGATTTTCAAGCTTTTTTCCGCAGTGCGGCAGGCAATCGTAGTCAGACCGAGGCTCTATGGAAGGTCTTTATTGCGAATCCTCTGGCAGCAGAAACGTTTACGATGTTGCTTGACTCAAGCATGACCGTCAAACCGGAAGCTTGCCTGGAGAGTTTTGACTCCTGGCGACAACTGAATTTCGCGGATGAAGTAAAGCGTATTATGACACCAACATTGGTAATCGCGCCTGAGGCTGATAATCCTATGACACCGGACTTCTTACGCGAGAAGATCGTGGCGCTGATTCCCAATAGTCGCTTAACGGTTATTGAGAAAACTTCTCATTATGCTCAGTTAGAGCAACCACAAGAGCTCGTGAAGTTGATTACGCACTTTGTGGATGAGCTTTGTAGTTTGTAAGCTAAAAGCGGCTCATCCTTTTCCTGCTGGAGATCGACGCTGTAAAGGGAGTGATAGCAGGGGACCGAGCGTGTGTTCCCCGCGTGGTGGATGCTCACCGACTGTGACGGCCAGGTGGCAGATACATCACCGGAGCCTGGCGCGCATTGTGAAGAGCGATCGCTTGCCACAACTGGAGATTGTCGTTGTCTGTCTATCTGTCTCCCTGGTCGTTGTGTGTTTTGGTTGCCAACTCGCGGCAGTGGTGTAACCGTTGTCTAGAACTTAGACAAATGCAGACAAGTCACATTTGCTGTCTAGTTCCTGCTTCATCCAGGGAAGTTTCACTTGATATTGCTACCAAGCCAGAGCTGCCCTGTCCACAGGCATACAATCCCGTGCAACTCACGGTACTCCATGCTCAAGCTAGGTTTGCCAGATTATAGGCAGCGTTGAGATCGCGATCAATGACGAACCCACACTCATGGCAGATAAAGATACGCTCACTCAAATCTATTTCTTCTCGAACAGCCTTACAACGTGAACACGTTTTGCTCGTGGGTTCCCATCGAGAAATAACCTTCACCTGAATACCTGATTGTTGCGCTTTATAATCCATTTGGCGCCGAAATTCAAAAAAGCCAACATCGGTAATGGCTCGTGAGAGATGTCTGTTCTTGAGCATCCCTGACACATTCAAATCTTCTAATACGATCACCGCAGGACGCTCGTTTGGTGACTTGGTTTTCATCACCAATTGAGCGGTTGCTTTGTGAAGTGCATCTTTACGAATATTAGCAATATGGGCATGCAGGCGGGATGTGTTGCAAAAATAAAACTCGTCAGATATGATGGATGAAAAGATGAGAAGAGAAGTGTGATGACAACGCAAGCCCCGTTCAAATGGCGTCATTTTGAAGCCGAGATCATTTTGCTGTGCGTTCGCTGGTATCTGCGCTACCCATTGAGTTATCGAGATCTGGAGGAAATCATGCAAGAGCGGGGTCTGCGCGTCGATCATACGACGATTTACCGTTGGGTACAGCGCTACGCGCCAGAGTTGGAGAAACGCTGTCGCCCTCATCTCAAAAGGACGACCGACTCGTGGCGCGTCGATGAAACCTACCTGAAGGTCAAGGGAGTATGGATGTACCTATATCGAGCAGTGGATTCGCAGGGGAACACGCTGGAGTTCTTGCTCAGTCCCACCTGCGACGCTGAAGCAGCCAAACGCTTTTTCTACAAAACACTTGCCTCCTCTCACACGGTCTCCCCTCGTGCGATCACTGTGGACAAGAACGCTGCGTATCCCAAAGCCTTCCATGAGATGCAAGCAACTGGTGCTGTTACTGCGCCTTGTGAATTGCGGCAGCGCAAGTATCTCAACAATCTGGTCGAACAAGATCATCGTTTCATCAAACGCCTCGTCAAACCTGGGATGTTTTTTTGGTCTTTTGAGACCGCATGGAACACGTTACAGGGATACGAAGTGATGAATATGATCAGGAAAGGCCAGGTGCAAAAAGTGGACAAAGGCGATAGCCTCAGTCAAGCAGAGTTCATCGCGAGATTGTTTGGAGTGGCAGTCTACACTCAACAGAACGGGACAGTTTCGCACGCCTCCTTTGTCTCATTTCTTGCAACACAACCTGATAGCTTACGTAGCGCTACCCCGTATTAGGCATATAACTGTTGAGTTTTTTATATGTATAAATTCTCCTTTTATGAGAAAAAATTAAAATAAGATTAGAATGATTAATAATTTTCTATCTGAGGTTGACTTTTCTATCCATGCTTGTTTATACTACATAGTGTAGGTAATGCATCTAGTGGTAAAAAAACACCAGTTGTTTTTCTCTCTCAATACAATGTTTTAGTCGCATATTTTTTATTTTTTGATTTGAATGTTTCCTGAGAGGTTTATTTTTATACCTGGTCATGTAAGAGAGGATAGCGTGCCATTCACCTCTTTTATATACTACCTCTGGCCCATTCTCATCAATAGTTAAGGAGCATGACGCCCTTTCCCCCGGCCATGTAAGGATGCACTGGCTTGCTTTTGCTGTGTTTCGAAGCCACAACGGTGAACCCGCACATGCATTGTCATGTTTTCTTTGCTGTGCTTCGTTTTCACATATCATCGACATTTGTCTCTATATTTATGTACGCGCTTCTGCCGTACAGGAGGGTTTGTATGCCCAAATCACGCATGTCGCACCCGGAGGCTGAGCAGTTGCGTGCTCGCTGTGCCGCTGTGGTGCGCTTGCTCTGGCGTGGTGGCCTCTGGCTGCGCATCGCCTTAGCTGTTATCTTCACCACCCTGACTGCCCTGGCCAACCTGGCCACGCTGGCTCCTTCTGCCTATGCCGCGAGCTTGAGCAGTCTGCAGACCAACCATGCTGGTCTCGCGCAGCTGCCGGCAGAGCAGAGGGCGGTGGTTAACTCGAACCAGCCGCATCTGCTCCCCTCATCGCTGACCACCATCCACTCTGCGGATAACCGCCTGGCTGTCTTCGCCATTGGCAGCGATGCCCGCATCTACACCATCGCGCAGGTGAGCGGAACGGCGAGCAAGGGATGGAACAACCAGCAGGCCATCGGAAAGCCAGCCCCGGTCGCGCTTACAGGTACCCTGGCCGCGACACAAGATGCCGCCAAGAATGTGGTGCTGGTAGCCCTGGGGAGCGATCATCAGCTCTATAGCCTGACACAGATACAGGGGACATGGGGTGATTGGCAACTGCTTGGGAAGCCGGCCGCCGATATTGCCAGCCAGCCCGTATTAACCCTACAAAAGAACGGCGGCCTGGTCCTCTCTGTTATCGGGGTTGATCATGTCTTGTACCAAAACAAACAGAGCGCAACCGGTTCGACCTGGGGAGGCTTCACACCGATTACGCCACAAGGAACACCAGCACTGACCAGCACACCTGCGGTCACCGAGACCTCGGATGGATCCCTCGTAACCGTGGTAGTTGGAACAGACCATGCTCTCTATACCCTACGATCGGGAGCTACCAACTGGTCACAGGTTGCCGCGCCGACCGGGACTTCTTTCTCGGCTGTTCCGGTGCTGCAGTCCGATAGTCAGGGCGCCCTCACGCTACTGGTCTTGAGCGATACTGGCAAGATTTACCAGAGTACGGGAAATCTGACAACCCTGACCGCTCTTGGGCAGGCGCCCAAAGGCAGTGTCTCGCTGCAGGCTACCCTGAGCAACGATGGTACGCGCTTCCTCTTTGCGCAGGATGCGAAAGATAACGTGTTTGTCTGGCAGGGGAACGCCACCACCTGGAAGCAGCTCAATCCGACCAGCCAGAAAGTACACGGGCAGGTGACTCTGGCGTTGACGCGCGCCGGAGAGCCCGAGGTCCTGGCGCTCAATGCGCAGGATCAGATCCAGGATAGCTTCTTGCGCGTCGGATCCAGCGCCATGCATGGTGCCAGCGCGAAAATAGCAATGGCAACCAAAACGGCGACGGCACAGTCCACCACCTGGCGTCCGTTTGCCCAGTTGACGCCGGCGGTCGCCAGCACGACCAGCGCCTTAGGTCAGACCTCCTTCTATGGCTACACCAGCCATCCTATCAATAACTATGTCAAGCTACAGGTCAACGAGGGCAGCGGCAACCTGGTGCTCACCACCAACGATCTGCACATCGCGGGCACGGGTATCGATCTCTCCCTGGGGAGCATCTACAATAGCCAGAGCAACACCTGGACCACGCACGGCCAGAACTGGAGCTCGAACTTCGGCTACTCGGTGAACATTATCGATAACGCCGACGGTTCCGAGACCTATACCGATCCGACGGGCCATCCCTGGACCTTTACGCCAGGCAGTAATGGCTGGGTCTCTCCTCCCGGTATGAATGCGGACCTGGTCTGGCACGATGCGACCCAGCAGGAGACGCTCTTCTTCCACCAGAACGGGATCACCTATACCTTTACCAGCGGCTCAACCTATCTGCAGAAGATCACCGACAAGAATAATAACAGTATCACCTTCAACTACAACGCGACCGACAATCGCCTGGTCGATTCGGTGGTCGATACCCAGGGGCGCACCACCTCATTCCAGTACGAGGCCGATGGCGATGGCCAGATCACGCAGATCACCGATCCCAGCGGCCGTACCGTCACGTATGGCTACAGCGGTGCCGATCTGACCACGATCACTGACCTCAATGGGAAGGTAACCACCTTTGGCTACAATGCCAGTGAGCAGCTCACCAGCATCACCGATCCGCTGAACCACACGACCACCGTCGCCTACAATACCGGCGGGCAGGTGGCGACGATCACCGATCCCACCGCGCAGCATGGGCAGACCAGCTTTGCCTACCACGCCAGCACGGACAGCGCGTGTAGCGGCATCGTGCCCTCGGGTCAGTCGGCCCTGCCCTGTACGGTGGTCACCGATGCCAATGGGCACACGACCACGGTCGCCTACAACACGCAATTCCAGCCTGCCTACAGCAAAGATGCCCTGGGTCACATCTCATCGCAGAAGGTCGACCCTGCCACCTACAACGTTACCCAGTACGGCGATGCGCTCAATGACCTGTCCACCCTGACGTTTTCGACCGATGGCTACAATAATCTCTCGAAGAGCCAGGACCCCACGGGCGCCACCACCAGCTTTGCCTATAACACGGCTGGCACGACCCCGTACTATCCCAGTTCGTCAACTGACGCCCAGAACAACAAACGGATTATACCTATGATGGTACCGGGAATATGTTGACGGTGAACGATCATACCACCGGCAAGGGCCTGACCTATACCTATAACAGCAACGGGACGGTCAGCTCCCAGAAAGATGCCAATGGCAACACCACTACGTTCGGGTACGATAGCCATGGCAATCTGACCTCGGTTACCCCGCCGGCGCCGATGGGCAAGACGACCCTGCAGCCCGACACACTGACCAGCCGCGTCACCTGGCTGCAGGACGGCAACAGCCACAAAACCAGCTATACCTATGACAATCTGGACCGAGTACGCTCGATTACCTACGCCGATGCCTCATCGGTCAGCTACACCTACGACGACAACGGCAATATGCTGACGGAGACGGACGCCACCGGCATCACCAGCTTCCAGTATGACGAGCTCAATCGCCTGACCCAGAAGACCCTGCCAAACGCCACCAAAGTGATCTCGGGCTACGACAAGGTGGGCAACCTGACCAGCCTCAACGATGGGACGGGCACGACCACCTATAGCTATGATGCCGCCAATCGCATGACCAGCCTGAAGGATCCGGGCAGCGCGACCAGCAACTATGGCTATGACAACGCCAATCGCCGCACCTGCATCATCTATCCCAACCAGATCGGCATGCTGCTGTCCTACGATGCCGCGGGTCGCGAGACCAACAACGTCGGGGGCAAGATGAACGGGCTCACCTGTAGCAGCTCATCGCAGGTCAGTACGCCGCTGACCGGCTACAGCTATACCTACACGAACTCCCAGAATGCCCAGACGGAGCTGATGCAAACGATAACGGTTCATAGCGTCAACAACTACAGTTCTTCGGTCACGGCGACCCGGAGCTATGACAGTAAGAATCAGTTGATCGACGTGCAGAACCCGAACCAGCATTGGACGCTGAGCTACGATGCCAACGGCAACAATCTGACGCGTACCTACGCTGGTGCCTCGACCTTCGATGCCACCATGAGCTATAACGCCGACAACGAACTGACCTCGGGCAGTTCCACCGGCAGCAACAGCGGGTCGGCGACCTATAGCTATGATGGCAACGGCAACCTGACCTCGGTCACCAACGGCAGTAGCGGTTCTGGACCCTTGACCCACGCCCAGACGCACACCTACAACGCCGCCAACCAGGACATCAGCGGGAGTGGGACGGCTTCGGGCACCTCGACCAACTACACCTACGGTTACAGTGGCAGCGACCAGACCGATCGGGTCACCAACACCGGCAACACCGCTGTCTACAGTGGTCTGGGACTGAGCAGCGAAACGGTGGGGACCACAAACTACGAGTACGTGCGCTGCAGCTGCGGCCTGCTCAATAGCGAGCGCACCTCAGCCGGCAAGGTCTACTACTACCTCTTCGACGGCCAGGATTCGGTGGTGGCGATGACCGATAGCACGGGAGCCATCGTGGCCAGCTATGGCTACGACCCCTTCGGCAACTACGGCAGCAAGAGCGTGCAGAGCGGCGTATACAATCCCTGGGGTTATACGGGTGGCTACTATGATAGCAATACGGGGCTCATCAAGCTGGGCATTCGCTACTACGATGCCCATGTGGGACGTTGGACACAGGCGACGCCAAGTAGGTGGTAGTTTGCAGGAGGCGACCAAGGCCAACCCGTATGTGTATGCTGATGATGATCCGGTGAATAAGGTGGATCCGAGCGGTAAAGATGCAATTCAATGCTATCTTGAGCTTGCTAGTGTATATCTTACAGGTATTCTTGGTATAGTAGCTGGAATAGTTACTGTTCCTGAAGGCGTAGGAGTCTTTCTCGTAGTGGGAAGCTATGCCCTTGTAGTACTTGGAGGTGCAACCGTAGGAAGATCGAGTGATTGCAATGGTGTTTGGCTGCCAACTGTATCAGGTTTTGCTCAGTGGATACGAGGCGGCCCTTAATCACTACTGCGAAAAGTTATGGCATTACAATTATGGCTGCTGAGTTAGATTCCTGCTTTAGTCCTTTTTCAGCAGATATGAGTCAAATTGACTCCAAGTGTGTGTGATGGCAGAGGTTGTTTAGTATCTCAGTGCAATGTTGTTTATTAAATCAGGCCTTCTTCCAAGAAGGCCTGCCACATCCTGTAATGAATAGCCTTTGTCTAGTTTGAGCGAAAAAATCTTTTTGCAAGGTTTTTTGTAAGTATACATTTGTTGGTGATTACATGCTTTACCTTACTTTCGCAAGTACAGATTTGACTGCAATCGTTTTGAGTGTTTTACTCGCACTTTTAGGATTAGCATTTGCACTTTGTGCTTTTTTCTTGTTTTATGTCGACTATACCTCTTTGAAAAAACAAAACTTGGAAGGAAGTGGGAGAAGAAGATGGTATCAACGCTTTCAATTTATCATCTCCCTGGTAGTTCTTGGTATAGCGATATTGATACTAATACAAGTACCAATTTTTGCCGGTCTTGTTCCAAGTTCTAGAATTGACAGTTTCCTCTTTTTTCTTTTATCTGTGTGCAACTTTATCCTGTTACTCTATGGGTTATACATACGCCAAAAAGCAAAGATGAAAATTTGAGTTCCTGTCAGTGAAATTTTCCTACATCAACAGCTATAGTGACAGCGACCAGACCGATCGGGTCAGCAACAACAGCGCGATCACCGTCTACACCAGCCTGAGTCTGAGCAGCGAGCAAGCTAACAGTGGGACCACGAAGTACGTGCGTTGTAGCTGTGGCTTGCTCAACAGTGAACGCACGCCTGACGGCAAAGAGTAGGGGGTTGAGTATTAACCGTACGAAAAACCACGCTAAGCAAAAGTTGTAAATTGACGAAATAAATGACGCATGGTGAGACGAATGGGTTGTCGTAGGAAACGCTGATCCATTCCTCCTCTCGTTGCTGCTCGTGTGCCTTTGCAAGCCCTTCCCGGTGGTTCTTGCCCCCCGAAAGAACACTGGCTGTTTCGCCAACGAGTGTGAAAAAAAGACCGCCCTTTGCTGCGCGTATTGACGAGGCTTTGTTGGTCTGATTGCGTGCTTGCTTTCTCTGCTGCATGTGTTCCGTTGTGGAGGAGTCGAGTGTTTTGTGGCGCCGTGATGCTTCTCTCCTGGTTGTTTTTCCATCGCTGTCTTCCTTTCTCTGCCAGTAGGTGCTGGGCTCTGTCGGTGCGTGCCGCACGTGTGCAGACCTCGTCCAGGCAGATGAGAGCTGGGGAGAGCAGGAGATGATCTCGATCTACATCTTGGATAATATATATCTCTTTTTATAATAATTTGTATATTTACATTTTTAATATACTTTTAATAGACACTTTCTATGGTATTGCTTATAGTTCTTGGAAAGAAGCTATGAGTGTATGGTGGAGAGCGCGTGTCGTGGAGGAGGGAGGCCTCGAATGGAAGGCACTGGGGGCCCCAGAGAGCAGGCACATGGAGCAGGAGGGGATGTGGGCAGGCAGGCATGGGAGCGTTTTGTGATCATTCGTCCGCATTTATGAGGAAGGCGTGTGTCAAACGGAGATTGCCCGTGTGCATCAGCTCTCACTGCGGACGGTGCAGCGCTGGGTGCAGGCGTATCGAGAGGAAGGACTGTGGGGACTGGGAACGAAAAAGCGTGCTGATGCGGGGCAGCGGCGGGGATTGCCCAAGGAGTTGGTCTTGCTGATCGAGGGGCTGGCGTTGCAGGCGGTGCGGCGACCGCTGAGGAGTATTCATCGCATGGTGTGCCAGGTGGCTCGTGAGCAGCACTGGAAGGAGCCGAGTTATGCCCAAGTTTCACGTATCGTTGGGAGTCTTCCCAAAGATCTGGTGACCCTGGGGCAAGCGGGAGCCGAGAGGTATCGAGAGCGCTTTGATGTGGTGTATCGGCGCGAGGCGCGGCGAGCCAATGCGATCTGGCAAGCCGATCACTGCCAATTGCGCTGCTATGTGCGCAATGCGCAAGGCCGAGCGCAACTGCCGTTATTGAGCGCGATTGAGGATGATTATAGCCGCAGTATATGTGGGTATCGATTGAGTTTTGAAGCCCCCTCGTCGTCCTTGACGGCTCTGACATTGCATCAGGCGATCAATCCGAAAGAAGATGGACGTTGGCCGATGTATGGGATCCCGGAGTGTTTGTATACGGACCATGGCTCTGACTTCACGAGCAAGCATGTAGAAGCCATTGCGGTCGACCTGAAGATCGCGTTGGTTTTTTCCCAGGTTGGGCGTCCCCGTGGCCGAGGCAAGCTGGAGCGGTTTTTTCGAACGGTACGAGAGCAGGTGTTATCGACGCTGCCGGGCTATGCTCCGAAGATTGAAGGGGATCGGAGGCGGCAGCGGGAGATTGAGGCGCAAGCGCGGAGTGTGGCATGTCTGACGCTGGAAGACTTGGAGGCCATCTTTGAGCACTGGCTGTTGGACATCTATCATCAGCGCGTGCATGCCGAGACGCAGGCTACGCCCCATGCACGGTGGGTAGCTTCAGGAATCATGCCGATGCTGCCAGAGAATGAGCGGCAGGTCGAGGGGCTGTTGTTGTACCCTCGTCGTCGCAGAGTGGTGCATCAGGAGGGGATTGTGCTGCAGGGCGCCTGGTACATGCACGAGTTGCTTGCAGGCTATGTAGGCGAGGCGGTGATGATTCGCTACGATCCCAGAAATTTGGCGATGCTGTGGGTGTATGTGGGGGAGCAGGAGGAAAGCTTGTTATGTGAGGCATCGTGTGTGGAACGTGGTGGGCAAGAGGTGAGTTTGCAGGCTCTTGTGTCTGAGAGAACCAAGCGCCGCAAAGCGGTCGGCAACGCCTTACGTGAGCGCAAAGCGGTGGTGGTTCGCTATGCCTCGCCGAAGCAGCAAGCGAGGCGGGAGCTTTCGCGGGCGGCTCCGATAGTGAATGAGGTGAACGCCGGTGAGGGAGGGGCGCCCGATCAGCCAGCGGGGGATGAGAGTGGAAGTGAAGTGCGTGAGTTGAGGGATGGGGCCAAGCCTGACGGGGCCAAGCCAGCGTCGCAGATCAGGTGGTATGAAGATGAATAAGAACGAGAGAGGGTTGCAGGGGAGCCAGGGGGCTTACAGGTATAGGTTTTTTGGGGAACGTTAAGCGCTGGCCCGTTCACGAGCTCGGGCTCGGCGCTTACGCTCCTGTTTCTTCTCCCGCTTGTGTCGCTCTGAGGCGCTTGGTAGCTTTCTGGGTGGTTGCATGTCTTGCGGCCATGGCTCATCGAGCATCTGCCCCTGCAACAACGGCTCGTCATTGAGCACGGTTGCTAGCACCTGTAACCGCCCGCGTACCACACAACTCAATCGACGCACTCGCGGCTGATGGTTGGGCCTGCAGCGTTTCTTGCGCGCAATATGGCTTGCAGGCAACTCCTGCTCACTGTTTGCCGCTCGCTGCTGTTCTTCAGCGACACACCCCATGCTCACACTCATCAGTTGGGCAACTGCCATCGCCAACCACAAACGCTCCACACGCCCTGCTTGCGTCATTTTACTGTGATGCCATCCCCAGAGTCCCCGCTTGAAATCTTTGTACCCCGTTTCGACCCAGGTGCGCATGCGATACCAACACACCTCAGCCTCCTGCGGAAGCAGATCCGTCAGCACGACCCAGGGACCCTCGTAGCCTTCTTCCCAATGCACCAACACCGTCGCGTTGACCCGCGCCTGCTTGCTCGCGAAGCACTCCACACGCCCTTTCCACGATAGACCAGGTGTGGGCACCCACTGCGCGATCATCTCAAAGTCGTCTGAGCCAACTCGTCGAGCTTTACAGTTGCCGTTGATCCGTAAGAAGGGATGCCAGCCGCAGGTGCGAATCCCTTCATAGAGCCACTGGGCATAGAGTCCGCGATCAGCCATCACGATCACGAACCACTCTCCAGGCACACACCCGTGCAGATGCGCGAGTAAGCCTTCCCAATGCGGTCGCCAGGACCCTTTCTCATGCGCCCCCAACACTTTCCAGGCCACTGGAATACTACAGGAGCGAAGAACCACACAGATCGAGAGCACTGTCCAGCGTTCTCCCAGGGTGGTGGCATCAAGGGCCAGTGCCATACGGCGCGTGTGAGGTCCACAGCAGCGCACCACCCATCGCAACAGGGAAGCAAAACAGGTGGAGACCTCGATCTCCCGTCGCTTGTCACCGCATTTGTCATGTGCATCCAGATACCACTCCCGTAAACGTTGAGCTACTGCGTCCTCGGATTGACCCAGGACACACGCGAGCAGAGCACTGATCTGCGACCATCCACAAGCGCCCAGCAGCGTCATGCCAACGCTCCAGAGGACGAGCCCGTTGAGTTGCGATGAGCGAAGATGAGGAAAGGCCGTTGACACCTGGTCCGACCATTGCGATAATAAATGATGGCGATTCATGTTTTCTCCTACAAATGATGTGGAAATCGTTTTGTATTATAGCAGAAAACCATGACTCGCCAGGTTTTTTCCTCCTTCTCCAAAAACCTATACTTGAAAGGAGCCAGGGGGGACCGCCAGCCGGGCAGTCAGTGCTGCGTGTGGGAGAAGAGCACGGCTTGGAGATCCCCTTCTCCACGTTTGAGCAGACGCGGGAATATCGTCGTTTTGTGCAGGTATGTGAAGCTGCCCGTCGGTATCGGTATCTGGTGGTGTGTGTGGGAGATCGTGGGGTGGGAAAGACGTGGGCGGCGCGAGAGTATGCTCAGTGGGCAGCTTTTGAGCGGTTGTTGATGGCCCAGGGGGTGGCCTTTCCAGCGGAGTGTCCGATGCCACGAACGGCCTACTATCGCCCGAAGGCGACGTCCACGCCCAAGAGTATTGAGCAAGATCTGGCCTTGCTGCTGTGGGGCCTGCAGATGATTGCTGATCATGCGAGTGCGGTGGCGCAAGAGAGCGGGCCGATGTCAGGCATGATTCGTCCTGATGGAGTGGGTGTGGTGATGGTGGATGAAGTCGATGGCCTCTCACAGGCGGGCCTGGAGGTGCTGCGGGATGTCTTTGATCGGAGTCGCGTAGGAATGGTCTTGCTGGGCCGTTCTGGAAGTGCCGAGCGGTTGCAGAAGATGGCAGCTCTGTCATCGCGTGTGGGGGTGCTGCATGCGTTTGGGGCCCTTGGAAAACCAGAGACATGCGTTTTGCTGGAACAGCAGATTCAGCAAATGGGGTTGTCGCTCTCGGAAGGAGCAGCCGAAGCCTTTGTGCAGAAGACGGAGGGCAATTTTCAGGAGATGTACCTGGTACTCTGCCATCTGGATTATTTGCTTCTGCGTCATGGGACCTATGTGGTGACGGCTGAGGTGATAGAAGAGGCAGGAGATCGCCTGTTGACGCAAAAGAATGTGCAGCGTTTGCGCAAGAAGCGCTAGTGCGTTGTTGGCGTGGACGCGTCGTACGCAAGGATGGTGAGGAGCATGGCAAGCACGTGGTTAGAAGAGCGTTGGGAGGTGTTGCTGCCGAGGCTGGCAGCCATTGGGGTGGAGCAGGAAGAGGAGATGAAACGGATCTGTCAAGAGGAACTGGAGGTGTGGCGTCGGCGGCCAAGTTTGAAGCGAGCGATCTCGTTGCAGAAGCCGTTAAGCGAAACGCGGAACCGTATTCGGGAGGTGCTGCCACTCACGGAGGAAAATGGATGGTACAATCCCAAATCGAGTCAGAAGGAGCACCTGGCCCTCAAATACCTCAACTTTTCGACCGAGGAATGGATCCAGATGCAGATGCCCCGCGAGGAGAAGGTAGAGACGCGTCGTGAGCGTCCGCTGCCTCTTGCGCGCCCCTGGGATGTGCTGAAAAAAGTGGAGCAGTTGTTGCAAAGCCAGGCATGGCCCGAGTTGGTGGTTGGAATTGGCCTGTCTACTGGTCGAGGGATCGTTGAGATTCTGCACACGGGACATTTCACGAGGAAAAGTGCCTATAGCCTGCTTTTTGCGGCTCCAATGACCGTGTATGAAGTGCTGTGTGTGCCCTTTGAGGTGCCGACCCTGGTGCGTGTGGAGGTGGTGCTTGCGGCAGTTGATCGTGTGCGCCAGTACTTTGGGAAGCATTTTCAGGGTCTGCGACGGCGAGAAATCAGCCAGCAGTGTCGGCCCCAGATCCAGGAGGCGGCCTATAAACAGGCCTGGAGCCTGGTGCCTCTACGCCCTGAAGAGCGCAATGCCTACAAGCGCTTGGCCCATGAGGTGTATCCGCAACTGGCGGCCTGGTTATACTGCCCGACCAACGTCGACCCATTGGTCTATATGGCCACCATTGAGTATCATCGAAAGATCTTGGAAGCGACGTCTGAAGAGGAACGTCTCACTTTGGCCCTTGCTGCTGGATATCGGGAGTATGTGGTGATGGATACAAACGGTGTGGAAGACCAGCGACACGGCATTCGGCTGGGAGAGCCAGGCGTCGAAGTGCTTTCTGTATTTCAAGCAAACAAGCCAGACGAGGAGTTCCCCCCTGGCCATGTCTGGACACTGGAGGAGGTAAAGGCTGCCCTCGCGGCCGATCCGAACATGGATGATGATTGGGATGCGGAGGACCTGGAAGTCTTGCGCCTCTCGCTGTCAACGGTGATTCTCGGGAAGGATGGCACCATTGATCGGCGTCGGGGCATCAAACTGGGAGAGCCAGGTGTGAGAGTGTTAGAGGAGTTTCAACCAAGAGATGAGGAAGAAGGAGAGCGACCAGTGAAGGATGATCTGGAGACGCTTTCGCTCCCACCTCTAATGGACGAAAAGACGGCTGTGACTCGAGAGGAGGTGCAAGAGAGGAAGGAAGATGCTTCTCTCCCCCATCTTTTGGCCTGCTTTATCTATGAGGTTCAGGTCAATGTGATCGAGAATGATCCCCCAGCGGAGATTCTCGATACCCTGGCAACATTGATTGAGCATGCACCTGTGTTCGTGATGGAGCTTGTGGAAGGCCTGCGGCGCATGTCGCCGGAGGATCAGGAAGAGGACTACCCTTCTCGCCTTCCCACTTGTGTGGACGGTGACGCTGGAGAGAGGCATAAAATTCGGTCAAATTCTGCTCCGCCTCCTCAAAAGAACAGTATTCCTTAAGATACACTTCTTCCTGTTTGAGTGTTTTAAAAAAGCTTTTCGCTTTCGCATTGTCATAGGGATTGCCGACCGCCGACATGCTGATCTGCGCGCCAATGCCTTCAAGCTGCTCCACGTACGCTCGGCTGGCGTATTGCACACCTCGATCGGAATGATGGATGAGACCAGGAGCGGGTGCTGTTCGGCAAGGGCGTGCTGAAGGACACGGCGAGTGAGCTGAGTTGTCATATCCCGGGACAGGTGCCAGCCAACGCAGCGGCGGGAGTAAGCATCCAGAATACACGCCAGATCCACAAACGCATTTTGCAAACGGATGGAGGTAAAGGCGCCACCCAGGCTTGATCCGGGGCTGAAAGGAGAACATCTGCGAGCCGGTTGGGATAGACGGGAAACCCATGACACGAATCCGTGGTGATGATTACAAAACGTTTCTTCAGATGACACGACAAGGATTCTTCGCGCATCATCTGAAGCACATGCTTGTGGTTCACACCCCATCCTTGCCGATGCAATTTCCGGGTTACGCGCCGGTATCCATAGCCTGGTGTCAGCGCCGGTGTAATTACGAGCCGATTTAGAGGCGTTTTCTTTCAATGGCAGGGTGAGTTTAGCAGGCTTCTCACGTGGTATCAAGGCCGCTGCGCTTCCCCTTGACACCACGTGAGAAGCCTGCTCAGAGAATTTTTGTGCCATTGAAGCGAAAAAAATGGTTATTTCTTTCTTGTCTAAGAAAGGATTTATTTCAGCCCTAAACCGGCTCGTAATTACGTCGGCGCTAATACCTGGAAACTGCAGGATGATGTGCTCAATCCTATCTCGCAGCGCAATGGCTTCCGGATCCGTATCTAGCTGGCCCAAACGCTCGTAGTACCAACTGCGATTCACTTCGAGCAGATCACACAGCCGTTCAATTGCAGGTAGATCAAGAAGCGCTGGCGACGATGATCGGGATAAGGGAGGGAAATTTTCAACGGCAAAAGCATGTATTGATGCAAATTGAGAGGATCGTGCAGATGAACCCGCAGGCGGAGGTGGTGAGGAAGGAGGTAGTGGAGGCAGCGTGGGAGCACCTGGTCTATGGGCGAGGGTGAGAAGAGAGGGAAAAGGCAAGCAGAGGAGCCAGAAGACAGGAGAGGTATCGAGCAGGTACCTCTCCTTTTGTGTGTATGAAAGAGGAGCGCGGGAGAAGGAAAGGGGTTTGACAGGCAGGAATCTCTCCGCTATAATGCATCATATAATGCTATAGTAAATCATAGAATGTATTTAATTGCGAAGGCACGAAGGAAAGGAGTGGACGGGTATGATGAACCGACGGATCGAGCTGCGTCCAGCGGGGATGTATGTGATCCATGAGGTGGGAGTGCATCCGCTGGAGTTTGAGGGAGGCCATGGGTGGTAGGTGCAGTATCGCGATGAGCAGGGACAGCTGCGGTATGGGTATGTGGTGAAGGTGGATAGGGATGGGCGGCACCTGGAGGTGATGGATGCGATGGCGTATCCGCCTGCTCCGACGCCGTTTGGAGCCTGGAAGGAGACGATCGCGTTTGAGGCGGTTGAGATTGCCGGGAATGGGTTTGATTGTCTGGGGAAATGCCCGGTGCTGGAAGGGCTGACCAAGGAAGAATGTGGAAGATGAGTGATCTTCCGAGGGAAAGCAATGGCGCATCTCAAAGAGAGGTTTCTGGCTGATCCTGAGTGTGTGGGCGTGTACCGAAGAAAAGCACAAGAGATCGTGGATGAAAGAGTACAGATAGGCCAGCAAGTCGGAGGAGAGAAGTCCTGTCCATGTGGATGGATGAGAGGAGCATACGTCTGATGAATAGTGCATCGTATGATGAACAGAGGGAGAATCGAAAACGGAGATGGAGCGAAAGAAATTTGGGGAGCCCGTGCAGACGGCGACGGTGGTAGGAGCAGCCTATGGGATTCACCGGACGACGCTCACACAGGCGGCGAAGGCGGGCGTACTGGGCCGGAGCGCGTATCGGTCGGGAGACGCCTGGCTGATCAAGACGGATCATCCGGATTTCTGGGAGTGGCTGCGGGGGCATGAATATCATCCCCGCGTGAAAGGGTATCGCAAACAGCAGGCAGCCAAAGCGGCCCAGCAGCGTCTGCTGGAGGAAGAGGGAATGGACGTGCCACCACAGGAGGCCCATGAGATGGCTGGTAGCCCGACAGTGCATCAGGAAGCGCGGCGGGAGCCAGAGCAGAAGCAGCAAGAGGCTGTGACGAAGGAACCACCAGCGGAGGGAGATCGACGAGCTGCACCAAGCTCAGGTGGGGATGCACCGATGGATCGTGCACGTCATGGTGATCCAGTGCGTGAGCCAGATCTGGTTGTGTCGGTGGTGGAGGATGCAGTGGATGAGGCGGCAGGAGCCACAGAGGCAGGTGTGTCAGCACGTCGCCAACGGCGATTGATCGCGTATATGGATGTGCGCCGCGGGGAGGGAATGACGGACGCCGGTGAGCGTTTCACCTTCGGGGCGCAGGCCTCGTTATCGGAGGTGTTAGCGGCGGTACCGCAGTTGGGTGATACGAACCAGGTGCGTCTGTGGCTCTGTGGGGAATTGCCGACGGATACCAGTGGCTCGTATGAGGGCTGGGTGCTGGCGAGGGAACTGCGGCAGCGGTACACGACCGGTGCGCGCGGGCACTATCTCTCCGATGAGCGTCCAGAGGAAACCGTCGCTCGCTACCGACGGCGAGGCAGCGAACAGGAGCTGGAGATTCGCCACGTGTTCTCGTGGTTCGGGACCGAGTGTACGGCGACCGAAGCCTACGAAGCGATCCGCTTGCTGAGCAGGTACCTGCAGGCCACCTTTGGAGAAGAAGCGAGCGCGTACGCCACGCCAGCGCTGACATTCCAGGCGCTGTGGACACGTTTGAATCGCCTCCAGAAGCGCAGCTTTGCGCCACTGCCGGCCCCGATCCGGGAGACGATCCGGTCCCACGCGGGGCAGGGCCGGATTGAGCTGTGCACCTTGCCGGAGCTGAAGCGTCTGCCTGGCCTGTACTACTACGACGGCATCTTCATGTACAGTGCGCTGGCGTGGGGATTACCGACGGAGTTGGCGATCCATGACAGCCGCAACGAATACGCCGGGAAGGTGGCAGCACGCTACCGTATCCGCTACACGATCCCGACCGACTGGCAGCATCTGGGCCTGTTCATGACACCCCGCGATGCTATCACCGGGAACCAGAGGGATCGACACACCTGGAGTTTCCCCGGAGCAGAGTCTGCTGGCCAGACCTATGAGACGTGGGTGGACGGCTCCGAACTGGACGTGCTCTCGAGCGCCTACGCAAGTATCGAAGAGGGCTTTGCGGTCTGGCGTATCACGATCCTGGAGCGGATTGTCTTCAAGGCGGAGAAAGCCTCGACACAGAAAAAGCCATTGGACGGCCTGGTCGAAAAGCTGGCGAACCTGCGCGAGAAGGTGGAACGCGATGCTTTGGAAACCCCCGATGACGCCCGACTCTATCAGCTGGTGCGCGGTGGGATCCGTAATATTGTCCTGCATGGCATTGGCACGTTCAACCGGTCAAGCCGCAACGTGACATACATCCTTGGGATAGACGAGCCGGCCCCTGATGGATACAGCAGTCGCCGGGAGATTGACGATACGACGGTGTGGTACAGTGTGCCGGCGGCAACGGAAGGCTACAGCCAGCAGTTTGATCACCCGGAATGGGCGGCGCAGGTGTGGGCGCGTTGTCGTGCCAGAATGATCAAGGCCGCGCTGACGCTGCCACGGGAATCGATCATTGCCATCCGCACGGACGCGATCGCGCTGACCGAGGAACACCCGGACTGGAACACGAACACGAAGCGAGGCACGTTGCGGCTGAAGTGGGCGATCCGGCAGTCGGTGAACGCCCCGCATACCTACGAAGCGCTGGATCTGCTGCAGCGGCAACAAGAGAAGGAACGGGACCGGTAATGAGGGAGAAGAAACCATGGCAGAGATGACACCGGCGGCCGAGGCGATCGCGGGATTACTGGCCGGGGGCTGGACATATGCTGAAATTGGGCGCTCGTTGGGGATCAACGGTTCGAGCATCCGGCAGGCGATTCATCCCAGTCCGGGCCAGCGCCAAAAACCCCTTGCCAAATACGTCCCGGTCCTCCAGCAACTGCAAGGGACGGCGCCAGGCACCAGGCCCGCGACACTGCCAGAGCGACGCAAAACCAAGAGCGGAAACGTGGCCAGCGTGCGTAAAGGCATTCGTGAATTCAAGACAAAGCAGGGGGAGACGCAGTACGCCGCCCGCGTGAAAAAGGGGAGTGCCACGCTGCAGAAACTGCTGGATCTGGCCGCCCAGACCGGAAAAAACGTGCGCTGGGACGTGCTGTTTCAAACGATCCGTACCATCAGCGACGCCACGAAATCGGGGTGGGTAACGGGCAAACTGCCTGATGGCTGGACGGCCGCCACGCTGCTCTCACGCATCGCGCAGCCCCAACAGGGCGACAGTTGGAAACCCGGTGATGTCAGTGGTGCGCTGATAGCGTTAGCCAAGGAACAAAACGAAGGCGTTGTGTCAGCCACGGGTGGCCGGGAATTTAGCATCTTTACGATTCCGTAGCCTCGCTGGTGCGTAGACACGGTGATCTGTTGATACCCAAAAAGGAACCAGTTGGCCTTCGTTCGAGAAAGGAAGGACAGAGATGGATCAGGAGATGGCGCGCGTGCTGCAGGAGGTGGCGTTGTGGGATGCGTGCTCGCTGACGGACTGTGAAGCCGTGGCCCATGCGGTCGAGCAACGGCTGCCGTCGCTATGGGAGTTGATGGGCGTGGAGACGTATGAGGTAGGCGGCCAACGACATGCGATTGCGTTGTTTGCCTGGAGGCCGCCTTCAACATCCTCAGCAGTGACGTATGCGCTGCTTCCCGGTGGGACCGTGACACTGGGCTATGATCGCAGGGCGCCTCTTGCTCCCGATAAAGAACTGGTGCGTGACTGGTGGGACACGCGAATGCTGAGCCTGCATGGGGAACGGGTGACTTTGGATGGCGCTCTGGTGAGAGAGATTATCCCCATGGGTGAGAATGCGTTGGCGGCCGAACTGGCGGAACACCTGCTCCCACTGAGAACGGTCACCCTGGCCCCGTTTTTGCTGGAAACAATCGCGCAAGAAGCTGAGCAGGTGCTTCCCGCGCCAGTGCTCACCTACGAGCGGTATCGCTGGAAGGGGAAGGACTCCTGCTATTTCACGCGCTCCATCCATCGTGCGTTGCCACATCGTCACGTAGTGGCGTTTCTGAAACAGCAGGGATGCCGTCTGCCCAGTGCGGATGAATGGGAATATGCCTGTGCGGCCGGTGCTCGGAGTCTCTTTTATTGGGGAGATGGACCGTTTGCTTCTGGAGAAGATCGCCCCGTGGATCCACCGGCTCACAATGCGTTTGGCGTGAGGATCGTGACGGATTCGTATCGTTGGGAATATTGTCAGGATCCCAGTATGATGCGAGGAGGTGATGGAGGTGCACTGGCCTGTAGCGGTGAAGGGGTACTCGCATCATCGCTGCCGCACGCTTCTGCCTATGCGTGCCGACTGACTGATAAGCAGGTGAATAATGGGGTGTTCGGTCCCTGTTTTCGTCGTGTGTTTGATCTTCCTTTTCCTCTGGCTTGAGGAATGCTACAGCCTAGCCAGCGTTCGCCTGCTGTGCTTCCCATGCTGTGGCGATTGCTCTCTGCGAGAACGCTACAGGACGCGCATCTTGCCCCGACTGCTGCCGTACAGCACACGTCCCACCTTCCTGCCTTCCTGCCGCTTCTCAGCGCATGAGACGCCCCTTCACGGGTAAGAGGAGCGCTCTCACTGGCCCCACGTAGCCCCGTGGCTCCCTCTGTTGCTATGACGGCCCTGCCGCGCGCTCTGGCGGCTGCCTGTCTTTTGCTCCTGCTTATGGCTTCCCAGAGAGCACCTCTGCCTGTTGGTGAGACACGTTGCCCCTCCCAGATACGGCTAGCTATGCGCCTGGCTGGCAGGAATGCGCCCACTGGCCTCTGTTTAGAAAGACTCCCTGAGACGGGAGGAGGGATGGTTCTGTTGTCACAGAACCATCCTCGAGAAGATATGAGCATGGAAGCGAGAGCACGGCAAACAGTGCTGGAAGAAGAGTGATGTCATGAGAGAGACAAGGGAGAGCGATACACGATACGTTGCAAGGATTCACCCTGGCGAGAGAGACGAACGAAGAGGCAGACACGATGAAGGGGGAGCCTGGGTAGTGCTGTGGACGTGTGATTGGGAGAGAGAACGAAAGGAGTGGAGGATGACATAGATGCAGAGAGAGGGCTGGAGAGTAGGGGGAGAGATATGTGGGGATCGAGAGGAGAGTACTCCTCTCGAACACACCCCAAAATGCAAGGCGTGGAGCGGTTGGAGCACCAATCTGTTTGGATGGAATCAATGCGTCTGGTTACTGGCTGTCACGAGAAAAAAAGGGCCAGTTGGCGGCTCTCACCCATGAGAAGTGCGTGTCGCTGGAGGCATGATAAAGAAGGCATGAGGATATTTCTTCCAGGTGAGAGAGGAAGCGCGACAGCGCGGCCCTCATAGTGCGTGTGATTCAATCGGCGCGCTGAGAGACTGCTGAGAGCCTTGTGGAAAAGAGAAGGGTACTGATGGACGCAGACGGAGAAAAAAGTGCTCTCAGCGATTTTTGTGGGTGATACCCCTCGGGGGAGAGAGTAACCCCCGATGATACTTCGTATAGCACCGAAAAGAGGTGAGTAGAATGATGTGCATGGAGAGTGTAAATATGAGTATGTATAAAGTGGAATGGTGGCAAGTGATACTGCAACATGGTAAGACAATGATGGACTGCAAGATGAGCGACAGCGAATCGACCGAGCGACTGCGACAGCAGGAGAGCGCTGCCCCC